>NZ_PGUW01000009.1 GCF_002863565.1 Bacillus sp. V5-8f | reverse complement strand
TGATTGCTTATCTGTTATCCAGTTTTGAAGGAACAACGTTCCTTTCATATGTCTGGCAATGATGGCGAAGAGGCCACACCCGTTCCCATTCCGAACACGGAAGTTAAGCTCTTCAGCGCCGATGGTAGTTGGGGGCTCTCCCCCTGCGAGAGTAGGACGTTGCCAAGCAACACAGAAGACCAGCCGTGCAGGCTGGTCTTTTTATTTATTCTCGACCGAAGACACTGCTAGTACATTATCAAAAATAGTAGGAATGACAGTGTTGTATGGGTAATGAAAGAAGGCAGGATATTACCAATAATAATTTTTGAGTCTATATTTGCATGCTCGTCACAGAGTCTAAACTTGGTAAGGGACAATTTTGACCGCGCTGCTGTCCTTTTTACATAAAGTAAAATCATTCTTGCAATCAAGTGTAGCAGTTTTTTATTGACAAGAATGGGTATGATAAAAATATTTAAGAAAATCACAAGGGGAAATGAACCATGAAATTGACACCTGAGCAGCGCATTGAATTACATGGATTCAATAATCTGACAAAATCATTAAGCTTTAATATGTATGATATTTGTTATACAAAAACAAAGGAAGAACGTGAAGCTTATCTGGAATATATTGATGAACAATACAACGCTGAAAGGTTGACCACGATTTTAAAAAGTGTGGCTGACATAATTGGGGCTCATGTCCTAAATATCGCCAAACAGGACTATGTGCCTCAGGGAGCGAGTGTAACAGTTTTGGTTTCAGAGGGGCCAGTCGTGGAAGTGCCGGAAGAAACATATGACGAATCTCCCGGGCCATTGCCAGACTCTGTGGTTATGCAGCTGGATAAAAGCCATATTACGGTCCATACTTATCCAGAGTACCATCCTGATGAGGGAATCAGCACGTTTCGGGCAGATATTGATGTGTCAACTTGTGGGGAAATTTCTCCGCTTAAAGCATTGAACTATCTAATTCATTCATTTGATACAGATATCATGACAATGGATTACCGAGTACGCGGTTTTACAAGGAATATTAGGGGCCAAAAGTTATTTATTGACCATGACATCAATTCCATCCAAAATTACATTCCGGATAATGTGAAGGAATCTTATGACATGATTGATGTCAATGTGTACCAGGAAAATATTTTTCATACAAAATGCAAGCTAAAGGAATTTGATTTAAACAACTATTTATTTGGCTATACAAAAGAGAAACTCCATCCAGATGAAGCGGAGGCAATAACTGAAAGATTGACAGTGGAAATGGATGAAATTTTTTATGGGAAAAATATCAGTCAGGGATCGATAGAGGGCTGGGACCATTGATCATTCCACAGCCATGTTTGTGAACGTAGTAGATAAAGCCGGTGAAATCCTCTATATTTCCAGTAAATCCATTTAAAAATTGGAAAAGCCTAATGACATGAAAAGATTAGTCCGGGTGCGGCATACTTTTTTAAGCCGGATGTCGATACTAGATGTGTTCCGATTAGTGGGCGGAACGGATCTAAGAGCATTTTTTCACGTGAATAAATCTACAGAAAGGGACTGCAGTTTAAAGTTGCTGTCCCTTTTGACTTTTTATTCAACTGTTGTTTTGTGGATTGGCATTGCTTCTGTTTATGGTTTCATGGGTTTTTATTAGAAGGGCCCCTGCGGCATCTTATAATGCAAAATAGTATTTTCTATATTGAATCTCGGCGCTTGGTAAAATCAGGAGGCTGTATTTTTTTATCTGTAAAGATTTGTCGTTCATTATTCACATGAAACCAAATTACGATACAATAGTAAAAACCATCATTTTCTTTTTCACGGGGGAGAAAACATGACTTATCGAGTTCAATTGCTAAACGGTGTATTCCTTCCGGGGGCAAGCAAATATCGGCTCAATCAGGCAGAAGAAGTGGTATGTTTTGGGTCGAAACTGCTCGTACTATATGTGTTTAGTATTCTTATTTTTGGGATTGGCGCTTATTTTGGCATAGGCTCCGAGTCCGTTTCAAAGGAAGTAGCAGACTTAAACATTGAAGCGTTTGAAACGAAAAAACTATTAGTATTTGCTGGGGAATTGGCAGCAGGCATTTTATTTCCTTCATTGTTTTTATTTCTGGCCTCTTTATTTTTTTGGACCTTTATAGATTACGAATATATGAAAATCGTGATTGTCCAAATGTTTGCCTTGGCAGTAGTATTGTTTGAAAAGGCAGTATCGATTCCATTTTTTATTTTTATGGATATCAATCAGGATTCAAATCCTTTCTCTCTCGGTGTCCTGAGCCAGCATGTTTTCTCGAATGAATTTTTGGTTCATTTCTTTAGAGAGATCACCATTTTTCAAATGGCTGCCATCTATCTGCAATTTTATTATTTGAAAGATTTCTCTGCAGCAAATAAATACTTGGTTTTATCAGCCATTATTTTGCTTTATTTGATTTCATGGCTCGTACAAGCTTTCTTATCCTACATACAAGTCAGTGTGTTTTTCTAGGGGGGTGCAGACATGAGAAGAAGGAAGCTGTACGCTTTGATTATCATGGCTATGGTTTTTGTCGCTGTTAACATTTATTTAATTATTAAAGATGACAGCAAGGTGAGAAGGACGGCTTATGTAAACGAGTGGACGGAAGTAAAAAGGGGGGGCATTGCTCAATCCTTTCCAGCAGAAGGGGTTGTTGTTCCCAAAGAAGAGTACCCTATTTATTACAATAAGGAAAATAAAGAGTTCCAAAAGTTTCTTGTCCGGGAAGGGGATGAAGTTTCAGCAGGCACTCCATTATTTGAATATACAACGCCAGAGGTAGACGAACTGAAGGCTGCAACGGGGGCTGAAAAAACACAGACGGAAGGGGAAATTGCCAGAATTGATGAGTATATAGGGAAGCTGGAAAGCTATCAACAGTCGGTACCGGAAGCTTCATCTTCAGCTTCTGAGGATATAGAGCTGGAACAGCTTGACCTTCATGATGCCACCTCCAATGTAATCAGAAGTACAATTGAACAGGAAATTTATAAGCAGGAACTAGAGAAGGATAAATTGGTAGAAGAAATCAAGAGGATGGATACACAGTTAAGCAATATGGAAGCGGGGGGCACGATTACTGTTACCAGTGATTCAGAAGGATTCGTCAAAGATTTGGATTACAAACTCGGCGCTCCTATTGCTACAATCGCTTCCAATGAATCGGCTATCCAAGGTTCCTTTAATGAAAAACAACTGAAGCAAGTAAAGCCGGGGATGAAAATAAAAATCACCTCACCTGACTTGAAGAAACCTTTAAACGGTACTATTGATCAGATTCATCCAACTCCAAAAGGAGAACCTTCGATTAAAAAGAATAGTACATATGAATACAGGGCTGCCATGGCAAAGGAATCACCCAAACTGGTAAAAGGCTCCAAGGTAAGTATTACTGTTATCACAAAAGAAGTTGAAGAAGTGCCAGTAATCCCGGAAACTGCGATACGGGAAAAAAAGGACAAGCCATTTGTCTATCAATTAACCTCAAAAGGCTATCTAGAAATGAAATCCATCGATAAAGGACTTGGTTTTGCAGGAAAGCGTGAGGTCGAAAAAGGTGTAAAGGCCGGAGAGGTCATTGTCCGGTCGCCCGATTATGAAGAATTTAATCCTTCTCTGTTTATCACTCCACTGAATACAGAGCAAGCCAACAAAACTGTGTTTAAAAGAATGCCAAATAATAGAAAAGTGTACTATGTATTAATTGGCCTGCTGGAACAATAAATGCTTGTTGTTGGTTCCCTGGATACTAAATATGAATGGCTCCCTTTAGGAAATGGGGAGTCTTTTTTAATAGTTTATTGGCATAATTTTATATAAGTCTCCAAAAATATTTATAGTACCAAAGTCATTTACAGATTTATTATTTTGATATACAATTTTACATGTACAAGTTTTGTCGCTTAATCTTAACAAAAGAACGGGGGAACCATTTTTGTGGAATACCATTCCACTAGGGGTGAATTCAATTTGAAAGGGCAAGTGTTTCCTAGTCCTAACCCGACAGCTAACCTCGTCAGCGTCTTTGAGGGAACAGTATGTGATATATTCGCACACAAAAAGACATTCTTGTGTCTGTTTTTTGCGCAAAAAACAGCTATCTTGTTTCCCTTGCCGAGACAAATGCTTTTGCAGCATAGAATATTACAGAAGGTGAGGATGTTAGATGAAGAAAATAGGATTAGCCTGGCAGATTTTTATCGGTCTTGTGCTGGGTATCATTGTAGGTGCAATCTTTTTTGGAAACCCGCAGGTTGCCACTTACTTACAGCCGATCGGAGATATTTTCCTGCGCTTAATTAAAATGATTGTGGTGCCGATCGTCATTTCCACGATTGTTATTGCGGTTGCCGGTACGGGTGACATCAAGCAGTTAGGAAAAGTAGGCGGAAAGACATTATTATATTTTGAAATTATCACAACAATTGCGATTATTGTCGGGTTAGTAGCAGCTAACGTAATTCAGCCGGGTGCCGGCGTCGATATGGACAAGCTGAATAAAACAGATATTAATAGCTACGTAGATACAGCAGAACAGCAGGAAAGCCATTCCATGGTAGAAACGTTCGTAAATATTGTTCCGACGAATCCAATTACCGCTATGGCAGATGGAAATATGCTTGCAATCATCTTCTTTTCATTGGTTTTAGGATTGGGAATATCAGCGATCGGTGAAAAGGGAAAACCGGTTCTTGCTTTCTTCCAGGGTATAGCGGATGCCATGTTTTATGTGACAAACCAAATTATGAAATTTGCTCCATTTGGTGTATTCGCGTTAATTGGAGTAACGGTTTCTAAATTTGGAATTGAATCACTGATCCCGCTTGGCAAGCTTGTATTATCCGTTTACGGAACAATGATATTCTTTATTGTCGTTGTTTTGGGGTTAGTTGCAAAAATCATCGGTTTCAACCTGTTTACATTGATTAAAACGTTAAAGGAAGAGCTAATTCTGGCTTATTCGACTGCAAGTTCCGAAACAGTACTTCCCAAAATCATGCAGAAGGTGGAGAAGCTTGGCGTTCCAAAGCATATCGCTTCTTTCGTTATCCCGACCGGTTACTCCTTTAACCTTGACGGATCGACTCTTTATCAGGCTTTGGCCGCTGTCTTTATCGCCCAGATGTATGGAATTGATATGAGTATTGCGGATCAGATATCTTTGATGCTTGTGTTGATGGTCACTTCTAAAGGAATCGCCGGAGTTCCGGGTGTATCCTTTGTTGTCCTTCTAGCGACACTTGGTACAGTGGGAATCCCGGTAGAAGGCTTGGCATTCATCGCAGGTATCGACCGTATTCTCGATATGGCCCGCACGGCCGTGAATGTTATTGGAAACTCGTTGGCTGCGATTGTAATCGCTAAATGGGAAGGTAAATTCCAGACAGAAAAAGCAGCACAAGCTCCTGCGGAAAACTTGAACTAAAGCTTTTAAAATTAGAATAATCGAAACTGCACCTCAATTGTTACGAAAAGCAACAATTGGGGTGCAGTTTTTTTTGTGGACAGTGTACGTTATCAAAAAGCACCTATCGCTCACAAATGAAAAGACCCTCTAAAAGCTGAAATTAAATTTAATACGTATAAGTTGGCTTGGCTCGGGTAATTATAAGTCACCTTGTTTGTGTGACATAAACCCTTCATAAAGATCTCAGGGCGGCCTTCTTTTATAACGACATTAGTTAAACTTGTATTGCCAGACGCATTTTGGCTGAATAATTTCTCCACTGGTAAGTTCTTTATGTATGAAAGTTCCCGATTGCCCCATCCCTGCATGAGTCCTTCCACGTTCCATTCTGTCTGACCGTGCCTTGCTAAATAAATCGTAAGCATAGACTATCTCCTTCGTAAAATGGTGGGTATAATTATACTACACTTCTTTTCAGTAGAGATTCCGGAATAAGGTTCTTAAAAGTTTAACGAAATTCATACAAACTAATATAAAATTTTGACTACTTAAATCCAACGGCTTTCTCATTCGGCTACGTAATTGCAGCTGCGTTTCAGAAATACTGAACGGGCGTTATATGTTATATGAGATTAGAAAAAATATATAGATGGACATAGTTTATATAGATTTTTGTGTAAAATATACTGAATTTTTAAAACGTAATTTGAAAGTAATACATCCTTCGTTGTTTTTTTGGTAAAATAATCAATAGAAAATGGGTATGTTATGTAAGAAAGAAAACTACAACAGGTGTTCGGAGGGGTAATAAACATAATGAAAAACGATCCAAAAAATATTTTGTATATACATTTACAAGACTCCGAACGATTTGTCATTTCGTCCGGTATGAACTTCCGCGAATTTGCCTACGCGCTTCCGCACCCACTATCCAACCTGTTGTTGTTAAAGCATAAATTTGAAGATGCCGAATTCCATATGAATACTTTGCTTGAATATGTGAATGAGGAAAACATTGTGAGGCTTTTGAAGGATAATGTCCAAGGCTATGGGGATTTTTGCTGGATCGATTTTGAGGAAGAGAGTGGTCTGGATGAATTGGATGGTCCTGAATTGGCCGAGCTCTTATATATAGGCCATTGTAAAAATCATCTGCGGCCCCCTTTTTACCGCAAATTAAATAACGAATTTGTATACCTCGCACAGGATGACGGCTGGTTCAACAAAATCTACTATCGCTCCCTAGGCACCTATTTTAAAATGATGGGACAATTAGTACCTCTTAAAATAGGGACGCTTCGAGCCGAGAGAACCTGGCTAGGTATTAGGAAGAGGAGTGAGTATCCTCCTGTTCCTGCTGAAGTTTTCCAACGGCTTAGCCGGTTGATGGGTGAGGGTATCGTATTTTCCTTTCATGAAGTTCAGCAATCAAGAAACCGTCTGGAAATCCCGGTTTGGGTAGTTGGCGATTATCTTAATATGGATGACATGGCAGAAGGCTACACTCAAATGAAACGTGAAAAGCCAAATGCACTAATCGTACTTAACCGAAAAGCAAAGGAATGGTCCCTTACGTTAAGTAATTAACCTTTCAAGAATGGTCAGGCTGGCTCTAGAAAAAAGAGTCAGCTTTTTTTGTGCATTATCTCGTCCGCAGTGGTTAGTCCCGTCATTTAAACTCATATACTAAAAAGTATGATTCAGGATTTTTGGGCAGATCGTTTAGAAAAAAAAACCAAAAGAAAGAAATTTTTTTCGTTTAGCCTGTAAAATGTTACAATAGAATCCGGGTATAGAAGCATTGGAGGGTAAAAACATGAAAATGAAACTCGGCTTACTGTATGGCGGAAAATCTGCGGAACATCATGTTTCCATGCAAACCGCGATGGCAGTTATCAAAGCACTGGATTTAAATAAATTTGACATACATCCCATATACATAACAGAAGAAGGAGATTGGGTAAAAGGCTCACAGCTAACTGCACCGGTATCGAGTGTCAAAGAGCTAGCCTTTTCAGGGGAAACATCCATGGCGCCGATTGCTTTGGCTTCGGGAGCTGGAGAAAACGGCAAAGGATTTGACGTGATATTCCCGCTGCTTCATGGCCCTAACGGGGAAGATGGGACTGTCCAGGGAATGCTTGAGCTTTTAAACCTTCCTTACGTTGGGAATGGTGTTCTTGCGTCAAGCGCCGGGATGGATAAAGTAATCATGAAAAATATTTTTGCTCAGGCGGGTCTTTCCCAAGTCAAATATACATGGTTCATTCGTTCGGATTGGGAGAAGGATCGCGGGGCAGCATACAGCAAAGTGGAAAAGGACCTTGGCTACCCTTGCTTTGTAAAACCAGCCAATCTTGGTTCCAGTGTGGGTATCAGTAAATGTACCTCAAGGGAAGAATTAGAGAGAGCTTTTGAAGAAGCTTTCCAATACGACCGCAAAGTAATCGTTGAAGAGGGAATTGTTGCCCGAGAGGTAGAAATCGGTGTACTTGGAAATGATAATCCAGAGTGCTCCGTAGCAGGTGAAATCATTCCAAAGAAGGATTTTTACGATTATAAAGCGAAATATGAGGATGGAAATACTGCTCTTGTCATTCCGGCAGAAATCACAGAAGAAGAATCCCAGATGCTTAGGGAAATGTCTGTTGCTGCGTTTAAGGCATTAGATTGTTCCGGCCTTGTGCGCGCTGATTTTTTCCTTACCAGGGAAGGAAAAGCTTATATTAATGAGGTCAATACGATGCCTGGCTTTACTCCATTCAGTATGTTCCCGCTGTTATGGAAGCATACTGGCATTGAATATGCGCAACTCATTGAGAATTTGGTAAACCTGGCAATTGAACGGCATCAGGAAAAACAAAAAATCAAGCATACCTTTTAAAGGAATCGATTTTACTCAACCATAGAAGGATAAGCAGAAGCGGGAACCTGAAGGCTCCTGCTTCATTTCTTTTTTTGAAGCTAGGAGGATGAAGATGATAATAAGAAGCCTGAAGCAAATACATGAAATGGCCGGCGGGTTAAACGACATTTCGGGACATGGAAAAATAGAAATTCAGGGCGTTTCAATAGATTCCAGAAGAATCAGCAGCGGCAATCTATTCGTACCGTTAAATGGTGAGCATGTAGATGGACATAAATACGTTGAGATGGCATTGAAGGAGGGGGCTGCGGCTTCTCTTTGGCAGGAAGATGTACCAAATCCGCCAGTGGATGTTCCTTTAATTATTGTAAAGGATACGTTGGAGGCTCTACAGCAACTGGCGCGGGAATACCGGAATCAGCTGACACTTAAGGTTGTCGGGATCACAGGAAGTAATGGGAAAACGACCACAAAAGACATGGTTGCGTCGCTGCTTGCCACTACTTATAAAGTTCATAAAACAAGCGGCAATTACAATAATCATATTGGCTTGCCTTTGACCATTCTATCCATGGGAGAAGATACGGAGGCGGCTGTTCTTGAAATGGGAATGAGCAGCCGTGGGGAAATAGAGTTTCTTTCAAATCTAGCTCGTCCCGATGTAGCAATCATCACCAATATCGGGGAATCCCATCTATTAGACCTTGGATCCCGTGAGGAAATTGCAAATGCCAAACTAGAGATTGTGTCTGGATTAAGGAAAAACGGAACCCTGATCTATCATGGGGATGAACCATTGCTACAAAACAAGATAAATAATGGCAAGTCTTTATGGCGTGTGCTTTCTTTCGGCCGAAGTAACAAAAATGATTTATATCCGTTGTCTATCCGACAGGGTCAAAACAGTACATCATTTACGTTAAATGGCGATAAGGAAGAATACACAATCCCGGTACTGGGAAATCATAATGTGTTAAACGCGCTGGCAGCTATGCTTGCTGCAACAGAGCTTAAGGTGGATCACGCATCAATACGAAATGGCCTCGGCAGTTTTCAACTTACAAACATGAGAATGGAACTTGTGGAAGGATCACGAGGGGAAAAAATCATCAACGATGCTTATAATGCAAGCCCAACTTCCATGAAAGCAGCCATTGAACTGATGGAAGGAATGACAGGATTCCGTCATAAATACCTTGTTCTTGGCGATATGCTTGAATTGGGGCCTCAAGAATGGGATTTCCATGAGAAAATCGGTGAGTTGATCAACCCTGCCCATATTACGAAGGTTTTCACATTCGGAGAATTAGGAAAGGCGATTGCTAAGGGTGCAGCAAAAAAATTTCCGTCCGGCCATGTGTTGGACTTTATGGATAAAGGTGAATTAATTGAACAACTTAAGATGCACACATCTTCCAACGATTTAATCCTGGTTAAAGCATCCAGGGGGATGAAGCTGGAAGAAGTGGTACATGCGTTGCAGCAACAGAAGGATCCAATTGACGCATAAAACCGAATGGTTTACCAGGTAAGCTGGAGAAAATGCTTCAAAGCTTTCATAAATTCATTATTTTGTAAAAATGGTCCAAAATATCCCCTTCTTTTTCATACTATACTGGATACAGAAAAATGGGTAGTAAGCCTCATTTTTTGAGAGGGGATGAATTATGAGCGGGTGTCCATTTCAATCATTACTAAGAAATCAAAAAGGAGCATTCGGGTTATTCCGAAAGCCAAACGATGTCAGGGAGAAAGAGGTGATTGCCGCCTCTATTTCAAGCAACGAAGCTAAACCTGTATCCGTGGAACTTCAAAATGGAAGTTATACCCGGAAGCTGCAATTTTTAGGGCTGGATAAAAAGGATATTCAGAATCTGTCTAAAATGAAGCCGGTAATGGAAAGGAACGCGAGAACAATTGTAGATTCCTTTTATGTAAAGCTTCAGGAAATTCCCCAGCTTGTAAAGATAATCAATGACCACTCAACATTGAATAGGCTGAAAGAAACATTGACTGGCTATTTGATGGATATGGTATCAGGGGAAATCGGTGAAGATTATGTAACACGAAGAAAAGTGATCGGCAGTGTACATAATCGGATTGGGTTATTTCCACAATGGTATTTGTCGGCATTTACATTGATTCAAAATGAAATACTTGAAGTGCTTACACGAGAATTGAAAAATTGGGAGGAAGTTAGGGAAGCGTTTGTATCGTTTCAAAAGCTTTGCTCATTTGATATGCAACTTGCAGTAGAGGCTTATATACAATCCTATACTTCCTCCATGATGAAGCTTAATGAAATTGAAGAATTGCAATACCATTTGAGTGATTCTTCTTCAACACTAGCCGCAAGCGCAAAACAGACAACCTCCAACATTGCGGAAAAAGAAAACCAGTTACACGATATGTTGAAGGAAATAGCACACATCAAAGAATCCTCTGTGGAAATGATCCGTCATGTGGAAGCGGGGAAAGAAAATGTGGCAACTGCTCTCGAAAAAGTAGACCATGTTGTAGAAATGATAGACACAACGAAAAGCCTGACAAGGGATCTGAGTGAAAGTTCACTCCGGATCAACCAGGTAGTAAAGTCGATCAGGGGAATATCGACTCAGATTAATATCCTTTCTTTGAATGCCGCCATCGAAGCAGCCAGAGCTGGGGAGCATGGAAAGGGATTCTCCATCGTCGCCCAGGAGGTCAGGAAGCTGGCACATCAAACAGAATCTTCACTCGACCATATCCAAAGCCAAATATCATCTGTCCAGGAGACCATCGATAAAGTCGAGCGAAGCTTCCAATCCATCGTGGCGGAGACAAGTGTTTTCAGGGATGTGAACAGGGATGTGATCGATATTCTGGAAGGATCGGTTGGAGGAATCAAGGAAAGCGATGCAAAAATTAAAAGCTTCGGCAAGGCGGTTGAAGATTTTCAAAGGACCTTTCAGGAAGTCACAGAAGCCTCTTTTCAAGTTGCTTCTATGGCAGAACAGCTAAGCAGTTTAAATAAGGAACTTACAAATAAATTTAGAGTATAGTCCTTCGCGTTTGGTATCTTCAGGGCAAATTAGATATTGAATTTCATGAAAATAGCGCGGCCCGACTGATAACATATATGGAAGAACGGGTTTTTTTATTATTTCTGGTTTTTTTAGAGGCTTGATAAGGTCAGAAAAAACTTCCTTTATTGCAATAGAGTTTTTAAAATGGTAACATACACTAAGAGATTGCGACTGTACTCTACGCAGTGAATTGTTCTGCGTTTCCTTAAGGACCGCGCAAGCTTTCTCTCTTTTGAAAGAGATTCCCGTCTCAATCCTTCAATTGACAGGATAGTGTACATTTTACAATAAAATAGGCCAAGCGTCTTGAATATAATTAGAAGGCTGTTCACCTGGCAGCTCTTATTGCTAAAGGAAAGTTCGAATCATTGAGAACCATATTCCCGGAACTCACAATGATTTCATTTCACAAATTTTCTGCACATGTAAAAGCGGTTTTGTGATCTTTTCCACCTTTTACTTCCTCACGCCATGGGCCTGTTTTGTGTACGAAAGCTTGCTTTGTCAAGTTTATATTATGCATAAGGGGTTTACACTCCGTCTGCATAGGGAAATATGGTGCAGCAGCCCTCACCTGAATTGACCGGCGTTTGCCGCGTATACTATTTATTATTATTTCCGTATTTTTGAATTTGATATCCAACTATATGTATGGCCAAAGAGCTATTTGTTAATGAATCATGATGGTCTTTCCGCCTAAAGTGGTTTGGTTTTTTGTGTTCTTTGGATTATACATAAACCTTTGTTTATTCTATATCAAAAATGTAGTCATGCTTTTAGGTGATATTGAGAAAACTTTTTCATAAGAGATACAATTTATTGATAATAAAGGAGCACGAAAACATTGACATTGTTTAGCGAATTAGGTTTAGACAGTACGACGATGAAATCAATTGAGAGAATGGGATTTGAAGAAGCAACTCCTATTCAGGCACAGACCATTCCTCTCGGTCTAGAGGGAAAGGACCTTATCGGCCAGGCCCAGACAGGTACCGGGAAGACAGTTGCATTTGGTATCCCGTTGATGGAAAAAATAGATCTGAAAAACGATAACGTCCAGGGAATCATTATTGCTCCAACTCGTGAACTTGCAATCCAGGTTTCGGAAGAGTTATTCAAGCTTGGATATGGGAAGCGTGCACGTGTCCTAGCTGTCTACGGCGGACAGGATATCGATCGCCAAATCCGGGCATTAAAGAAGAAACCGCATATTATTGTCGGTACACCGGGACGATTATTAGATCACATTAAACGTAAGACACTGCGGCTAAATGGCGTAAATACAGTGATTCTTGATGAAGCGGATGAAATGCTGAATATGGGCTTCATCGAGGATATCGAATCGATCCTTTCTGAAGTTCCTGAAGAAAGGCAAACTTTGCTTTTCTCTGCCACAATGCCGGACCCTATCCGGAAAATTGCAGAACGCTTCATGAAAGATCCAACGATTGTCCGTGTGAAAGCAAAGGAAATGACCGTATCTAACATTGATCAATACTATATTGAATTAAAAGAAGGCGAAAAGTTTGAAGCACTGGCACGTCTTCTAGATATCCAAACACCTGAATTGGCGATCGTTTTCGGTCGTACAAAGCGCCGAGTAGATGAGCTTTCTAGCGCATTGAATGTACGCGGGTATATGGCTGAAGGGATTCACGGGGACTTAAGCCAAGCAAAACGTCTGTCTGTGTTGAAGAAATTCAAGGATGGCAGCATCGATGTACTCGTTGCGACGGATGTTGCTGCACGTGGACTTGATATTTCTGGAGTAACTCATGTTTATAACTTTGATATTCCCCAGGATCCAGAGAGCTACGTCCACCGGATCGGTCGTACCGGAAGAGCCGGAAAGCATGGTGTTGCAATTACTTTTGTAAACCCAAGGGAAAAAGGGCAACTTCAGGTAGTTGAGCGTACTACCAAAAAACGCATGGAGCGTATGACGCCACCGACCTTAACTGAAGCATTAGAAGGCCAGCAAAAAGCGGTGACAGAAAAAATCCTGGGCGCTGTGGAGAATGAAGACCTTTCTATTTATATCTCCCAAGCCGAAGAACTTTTGCAAAAACACAGTGCTACTGATTTAGTAGCGGCGGCTCTAAAACAATTGACCAAGGAACCTGATACCACTCCTGTAAAGTTGACGGAAGAAGCACCTTTATCAATGAGACGCGATCGTAACAGATCCGGTTCAGGCAACAGATCACGCAATGGGCGTGGACCGGTAGCCGGACGCAAGGATTACGGAAATAAGCGCAGCAATAATAACCGTAAATTCGGCGGAAACCGCGGTTCAAACCAAAGAAGAGAAACACTGAATAAGTAACTTCCTCAAGAGGGCTTCAGCAATGGAGCTCTCTTTTTATGCCTTTTTTTTCCGGGTGCAGATACCAATTTGATTAACGCTGAAAAGCAGTGGGGGACTGACCTAACATAAGAAGTGAGTGCATGGGTAAACGCAAATATAGTATACTTTTTACGGATTATTAAAATATAGCAAGTAGAGAGGAGACCGTTTGTTTGGCACCTCAAAAGTTTATTTCGGAAAAAGCGTTAAAGGTCTGGCGCTTAACAGGTTTGTTTGTTTCCCTTTTAAGCTGGGTGATTTCTGCGGGATTGATTTTTCTCGTTTCATTTTTTGATTGGCCACGCTGGATCATCGCGGGAATTATTTTATTGGCTTTGGTTTTCACTTATATGGATATTTATCTTATTCCGATTATAAGGTGGAAAAGATGGAGGTATGACGTCCAGGAAACCGAGATTGAAATTCAGAGTGGACTTTTTATCATACGAAGAACCTTGGTTCCAATGGTACGTGTCCAACATGTGGATACAAGACAAGGGCCCCTTTTAAGAAAATATGGACTGGCGTCTGTACAAATTTCAACGGCAGCGACGATTCACGAGATCCCTGCCCTCGATTTATCCGAGGCAGATGAACTGCGCCATTATATTTCAGCTATGGCAAGTGTGGTGGAAGATGATGTCTAATCCGAAGCGAGTCCATCCCGTAGCAGCAGTTTCAAGTGGAATAAGAATGTTAAGGGAAGCTTTTTTCCCTTTAATCATACTTCTTATTTTCGGAGGTGGTGAGTCTGGTCCGTGGGCCGTGTTTGAATTAATCGCAGTGCCTGTAATCATCGTCCTTTTGATTGGGTATGGTATCCTTGATTGGCTTCGTTTCACATACTGGATTGAGGGGGGAGAATTGCGGATTGAGTCCGGCGTTTTTGTCAGAAAGAAACGTTATATCCGGTTTGAAAGAATACATAGCCTGGATACCTCAGAAGGGATTCTTCAGCGTTTGTTTGGCCTTGTTAAGCTTAAGATAGAGACTGCCGGATCAAGTGGAGAACAGGCGGAGGCAACTTTAACTGCCATCACAAAAAATGAAGCAGATCGTATAACGACGATATTCAACGATGTGAAAAGAAGCGGCAAGGTTCATTCAACCGTTGATTTGGAAACGGAAAGCGCTGAAGCCCCTAATGGAAGACAAGAGCAGGAGGATAAGAGGGTATTTCAGCAGTCCTTTAAAGAACTGTTCATTATGGCGCTGACATCTGGTGGTGTGGGAGTAGTGTTTTCAGGGGCGCTGGCACTCTTCGGCCAATTTGAAGAGCTAATTCCGTACAACCGGCTTTTTAAAGGCGTAGAACAGTTTATTAATGGCAGTGTTGTGTTTATTTTCATCATCGTTTTGTTCGTGTTGTTATTTGCTTATATGGTAGCGACAGCCGGAATCCTCTTTAAATATGCGTACTTTATGGTCAAGAAAAGCGAGGAGAAAATTATTATTTCCAGGGGCCTGTTTGAAAAAAGGCAATTGACGATTCCTCTTGAAAAAATCCAAGCTCTCAGGATTACAGAAAATATAATTAGGCAGCCACTTGGGTACGCAAGTGTGTATGTGGAGTATGCCGGAGGATCTATCCTCGATAAGGAAAGCTCACAAATTATGCTCTTTCCGTTGATCAAAAAGGAAAGAATCCAGGTTCTGACCGAACAATTTATACCCGAATACCAAATAGATGTAAAAATCAACCCCATTCCACAGCGTGCATTCAGAAGATACTTATACAGGGTATTGATGATCGTGGTACCAATCGCCGCAGTATTATCTTTTTTCTTCAGACCAATGGGTTCGCTCTCGCTGCTGCTTTTACCTGTTGGCGCTATATGGGCTTATTTATGCTATAGGGCAGCAGGCTGGAATATCACGGGCAATCAGCTACAGCTCAGGTCAAGGTACTTTTCCAAACAAACGATGATTTTTCAAAAGAAAAGGATTCAAGCGCTGTATAGTGATGTAAGCCAATTTCAAAAGAGAATAAAGCTGGGATCTATCTCAGCCGTTGTGGCATCAGGGGCAGGACCCAGATCAGGTAAGGTGATTGATCTGGAAGAATCAGATTCAGAGAAGATTAGGGAATGGTTTGCCTAGGTCTGAAGTCTCCGCTCTTATACCAAAGGTCCTTCTTATCCAGGGTCAAGTATAAAAGAAATTTCACTTTTATTCATGATTTAGGACGATTCCACAACTATGAGGCTAGTTACGTCGTTTTGTATTTTAAGAAAATATATCGCAGATAATCTTACGTATGCGAAGTTTGTGAATAAATTGTCCTCGCTTTTTCAACACTGGCAATTTTATGTAGCTACTTTAAAAAGAGGGGCTAATGCAATGCCGGCAGCAAGACCTCCCAGATGACCGATTACATTAACATCAGGCTGGATAAAGGTTGTGATAACAGAAAGAGCTGTCAGGCCGTAGATCGTTTTCGCATGTTGTCTTACCGCACCGTCTTTAACCACGAATGCCAGCCATATATAAAACCCTAATACACCAAAAATCGAACTGCTTGAACCTACATGTACATAGGACAGTGGGTTTAAAACAAAGGTTGCAACATTTGCGGTGGACCCTGCGGCCAGGAAGAAAAGGAAGAATCTAAAATGTCCAAGCATCCTTTCTAAATAAGGGGCAAGGATCACGATAGAAAAGCAGTTGAACAACAAATGGGTGAAGGAAGCGTGAAGGAATATCGGGGTCAGAAGCCTCCACCATTCCCCGACGGCAATGAAATGATTGAAGCCTGACAGCCACTTAAGAATAGTGTATTGTGGAAAAATTGGTAGCGAAGTGAGTAAGAACATAAGAAAATTAAGCAAAAGTACAATGGAAACAGCCGGATAGAGCTTGATGAATTGTGAAAGGGTTTCCGTTCTCATAAACAATGGTCATCATCCTTTTTTGTAGGTAGCAATATTATAAATTTTAACCTTATACAGCTGGTACAAGATTTATATGCAAAGGGCCAGGTGGATAGAAGGAGGGAAGCCATGATAAAAGGAATCGGAATGGATATTGTAGAGATTTCCCGTATAGGAGCTATTCTTGAACGGCAGCCGAGGTTTGCAGAAAGAATTTTAACTATGCCTGAAAGGAAGGTATTTTCAGGTTTGTCAGGATCAAGGAAAACGGAATTTTTTGCAGGGCGCTTTGCAGCAAAAGAAGCATTCGCAAAAGCAATGGGAACAGGTATTGGAAAAAACTTGTCTTTTTTGGATATCACAATTGCAACAGACCTACACGGGAGACCGTTTATCCAGGAGCCATTTTCTGAAGGCGTGCATCTTTCGATTACACATAGCAGGGAGTTTGCGGCAGCACAGGTCGTTATCGAGGATGTTTAGGGACGAATATACAGGTGGCTAAAGGCCACCTGTTTTTTTATGTAGATCCCTCTTTTTCTTTGTGGCTGGAACCTATTTTGGCTACATCCCTTTTTGACATATTGCAACAGGTTGTCTCATATACTCTTATTGCTATAGGGAGACAAGGTCCGGTAGAGACACGCCTGCGCGAGAAAAGGCTCTCCGAAATGAAATCTGCAAAGGCCCGTGCGGAAAAACTTTTTCTCTTTACGCGGGTTTGCTAGATAAGCCGGTCATATAAATAATTCGGTTATTTCTACGGAGCCTTATATGTCTTGAACCTACTTTTCCTCTCCCTTTTACGTTTAAAAACAAAAGGGGTTGAAAAAATGAAGAAGTTGCTGGTGCTTTTTGCAGGGATCTTGTTTTTGCTCGCCCTATCCGCATGCGGCCAAAAAACGCAGGAGGATGTAGTGAGTGACCTGGATGAGAAGCTTGAGGAAATGCAAGGCTACAAAGCAAATGCCAAAATGACGTTAAAGATGGGAACCGAACCGCAAAGCTATGATGTTGAAATTTGGCACAAGAACCCTTCTTTTTACAGGGTGAACCTTAGGAATTCTCAAAAGGATCAAAGTCAAATGATCCTTCGCAATAACGAAGGAGTTTATGTTCTTACTCCTGCGTTAAACAAAAGCTTTAAATTCCAAAGTGAATGGCCTCAAAACAGCAGCCAGGCTTACTTATATGAATCGCTGGTGCAAGACATTATGGAAGATAAAAGTGCAACCTTCAAGGAGACAGAAAAGCATTACATGTTTGAAACAAAAACTCGCTATCAAAATCATAAAATGCTTCCCGTTCAAGAGATAACACTAAACAAAAAGGACCTCTCCCCAGTCAGCGTCAAAGTGATGGATCCTGATCGCAATGCACTGGTTACGGTGGAGTTCTCATCGGTGAAATTTAATACAACATTTGATAAAGATGCATTCGATATGCAGAAAAATATGACAGGGGCCCAGCTGGAAGTGCCAGTAATGGCGCAAGAAAGGGATGGAAGCTTCGCTGTTAAATATCCAACCGTTCAATTGGATGGTGTGAGTTTAACGGAAGAGAAAGAAGTAAAGATAGAAGATGGCAAACGGGTTGTATTGACATATGAAGGGAAAAAGAACTTTACGTTACTTCAGGAAAAAGCTGAAGTTGTACAAACTTCTCTAGTATCGAAGATGATTAACGGAGAACCGGTCGATCTAGGCTTTACGGTAGGAGCAATAACAGGGAATTCTGTTACCTGGACTTATGATGGAGTAGACTACATGCTTGCATCCAAGGACTTGACACCTAGTGAGATGGCGATGATTGCCAGATCCGTGCAAGGGACAGCGGTGAAAGAATAATAGCCACAACCTAATAAAATAGTTTGAGTCCCTATTCTGTACATATGACGTGGTTTCATCCTAGTCATACATGCAGGGTTAGGGACCGTTTTTCATTTTTATTTAAAAAAGGACCCAGGGTAACGCAGGTGGAAACGTTCCTTTTCATTAGCAAAAGAATTGACTATAATTAAGTGAAACTTTTTGCATCTGGCAATATGGAAAGAAGTATATATGATAAAAGAGAGGATAGGGTAATAGGATGGATGATGAACAACACTATAGGGATACGTGGGCAGAAATCGACTTAGATCATATTTACGCTAATGTAGCCAATATGAGAAAACATCTTCCTTCCGCAATGAAAATGTTTGCGGTTGTAAAAGCGAATGGATATGGCCATGGTGATTTCGAAACGGCCAATACAGCTCTGCGTGCAGGTGCTGATTTTTTGGCAGTAGCTTTCCTTGATGAAGCATTGTCGTTAAGGAAAAAGGGGATAGAAGTGCCAATCCTCGTCCTTGGGGCCTCTAATCCGGAAGCTGCAGAGATAGCCGCCAAGCATGATATCGCTTTGACCGTGTTCCAAAAAGAATGGATACAAAAGGCAGCCCAAACACTTTCAACTGACTCCCGGCTGAAGGTGCATGTGAAGTGTGACACCGGGATGGGACGGTTGGGAATCCGTACGAGAGAAGAGTTGTCCACCCTCGAGGCTTTACTGCTCGAAAATGATAAGTTTGTTTTTGAAGGAATCTACACACACTATGCGACCGCAGATGAAACAGATACAAGCTACTATTTAACACAGCGTGCGGCTTTTAAGAATATGCTTTCCTGGCTGCAGAAAAAACCGTCGCTTATCCATGCTTCAAATAGCGCTGCATCCCTCCGCTTTGAACAAGACGAATGTAACGCCATAAGAATGGGGATAACGATGTACGGTTTAATTCCTTCGCCAGCTATGAAGGGCAGCCTGCCTTTTCCGTTGAAGCAAGCCATGTCTCTTAAAACAAAAATTGTGCATATGAAACGAATCGAAAAGGGACAAAGTGTAAGCTACGGTGCGACATATACAGCTGAACAAGACGAATGGATTGCCACTCTCCCAATTGGCTATGCTGACGGATGGATCCGTAGGCTGCAGGGGCAGGAAGTACTGGTAAAAGGAGAAAGAGTGCCAATTGTCGGAAGGATTTGCATGGATCAATGCATGGTTAAACTCAAAGAATCATTGGCTGTCGGAACGGAGGTCACTCTAATCGGAGAAAACAGAGGGGCTTTTATTTCAATAGATGAAATTGCTGAAAAGCTTGGAACGATTAATTATGAAGTGCCATGCCTAATCGCTTCCCGGGTACCACGGGTATACGTGCGGAATGGACGTGTGGTTAAAGTGGTAAACTCCCTTCTGCAGTAAATAAATGGACAATCAGTCTAAAAAGTGAATAAGAAAAATACTTTTTTGCTGATAATAATATAGAGTTTGGAATATACTCTTTGCAGACAGACATTTTAATGGTAATATGAAAAAGGATATATATTTAGGTGTGTAGTGATGGTGGAGGTGTATGTTTGTGTCTGAATCCAGCGCAACAAGAGAAATATTAATTCGATTACCTCAAAATTTTTTATCCGAATTAGATGGGTATGTCAGAGAAGAAAATGTAAATCGGAGCGAGTTCATTTACCGTGCCACTAAACTATATCTTCGTGAACGTAAAAAAAGAGAATTTCGCGAATCGATGAAACGTGGTTATATCGAAATGGCAGCCATTAATTTAACAATTGCGTCAGAAGCTTTTTTGGCAGAATATGAGGCTGAACATTGCGTTGAACGATTAGTTAGCGGGGGTTGAACCGTTGATTGTCGTTAAGCGTGGTGACGTCTACTTCGCAGACCTGTCCCCGGTCGTGGGCTCGGAACAAGGTGGAACCCGTCCGGTGTTGATTATTCAAAATGATATCGGGAACCGTTTTAGTCCAACTGTGATCGTGGCAGCCATTACAGCGCAAATTCAGAAAGCCAAACTGCCTACGCATGTCGAAATCAATGCTAAAAAGTATGGATTTGAACGTGATTCAGTCATCCTTTTGGAACAAATTCGGACGATTGACAAGCAGCGTTTAACCGATAAAATTACTCATCTTGACGAGACAATGATGCAAAAAGTCCATGAAGCATTGCAAATCAGCTTGGGGCTGATAGAATTTTAAAGATGAATTATGATTCAGTACGAAGCAACTTTTTTAAACCGTGCTATTGTCCTTATCAACACTATATTAATTTTCTTATAAAATGGTTCCGAAACTAAATCGGAACCATTTTTTATTTCTAATGATCTTTGTGATGTTGGGCCGCAAAATCTTATACCCATGTTTTCCATAAAAAGGGGGTTGTTTTTACAGGTAAAACTATTTCATTTGACGAATAAAACTTGAAAACATTATAGTGAAAATATAGGGAAGCTGACAAATTGATAAGCTTTTTCAATTCTTTTTTTATACATGGTATAAACCACTAAGTGAATTAAGGTTAGTTCTGGCTCAGATGGATTTTTGTAGCCGTGGGGGTTCTGTTATATATGCATAAAAAAGGGATTGATTAAAAGAATCCAATGTGAGCTGAATTTGGACGGTAATCGATTTACTAAGCACATGGAATGATGGCAATTAAACAGGTGAATTCTATAATTTAAATAGATGGGATGCCAATGTGCCGGAATGGGAGGAACTTATGAATCAATTGGTTTATAGTTATATTATCCAAAATCAGGATTATATCCTAGATGAATGGATGAAGAGAATGAAAGAAAAAGCCGACGAACGGCTTATTAAAGTTGTATCCGACCAAATGTTTACACGGACAAGCCGCGAGTTTATCGATATGGTTATTACCAACGTCCAGAACAATAACGATGAATTTAAGTACAAGCTTTCCGAATTTGCAGAGAAGGTGGTCCGGCTAGGCTGGCCGCTTACATTTGTAAATGAGGGACTACGAGAATTTAACTTCATAGCTATCGAAGGCATGCAAGAGAGTGGTATCGTGACTCCAGAGAACCAAATGGAAATTGTGTATGATATTGAAAAATGGTTAACCCCGATGAATAACGAAATTATTCATGTGTATTCCCAAACATGGGAAAAGACGGTATCGTTGCAAAAAATTGCGCTTCAGGAGTTGTCGGCACCGCTGATTCCTGTACTTGAAGGCATTACGGTGATGCCGCTGGTCGGCACCATTGACACGGAACGAGCAAAGCAGATTATGGAGAATCTACTTAATGGCGTTGTCAAACACCGTTCCGAAGTTGTTTTGATCGACATTACCGGTGTACCAGTGGTGGACACAATGGTGGCACATCATATTATTCAAGCAGCGGAAGCTGTGCGTCTGGTTGGGGCAAAGTGCATGCTTTGCGGCATCCGTCCAGAAATCGCACAGACTATCGTAAATTTAGGAATTAACTTGAATGAAATTATCACAAAAAATTCACTAAAAAAAGGCGTGGAAGCTGCATTAGAGCTTACGAGCCGCAAAATTATTGAGGTGGAAGAATGAACATGCGAATCCCAATATTAAAGCTGTATGATTGTCTTTTAGTATCGATACAATGGGAGCTGGACGATGCGACTGCCCTTCAGTTCCAAGAAGACTTATTGCATAAAATTCATGAAACCAGCGCCAACGGGGTAGTAATTGACATTACCTCCATTGATTTTATTGATTCCTTTATTGCCAAAGTTTTAGGAGATGTTTTCAGCATGTCCAAACTTATGGGGGCGAAAGTTGTAATTACCGGAATCCAGCCAGCTGTTGCGATAACATTAATCGAACTGGGTATAAGCCTTGACGATGTCATGACAGCATTAGACCTTGAGAAAGGCCTGGAGAAATTACAACAGGAATTGGGGGAGTAGTATATGGAGTTCCAATCCTGCGTTAAAATTATTAATGAATGGGACATCGTAGCTGCCCGCCAGCTTGGTAGAAATGTTGCGAAAGAGCTGGGATTTGGTACCGTTGACCAGGCAAGGATCACAACAGCTATCAGTGAACTCGCGAGAAACATATATTTATATGCCGGACAGGGCACTGTATGTATAGATAAAGTTTTTGACGAGGGAAAGTCAGGATTGAAAATCATCGCCGTCGATGAAGGGCCAGGAATTCAGGACATAAGAAAAGTCATGGAGGACGGATACACAACTTCCGGAGGATTAGGGGCCGGCCTTCCCGGGGTGAAAAGGTTGACGGATGAGTTCGAAATAGATTCTGTACCAGGCAAAGGTACTAAGATATCCGCCACGAAATGGCTCCGTTAGGGGGAGAAAAAATGGATATAAGAGAGAACATGGAAAAAAAGTACCGTGAAGCTCTCTCAACGTATTTGAAAGACCAGACGGAGCAAGCGTTATATCAAGGACAAAAACTGAGCCGGAAAACGATTGAATATAAAGTATCGCCAGAAGAAATCATTAGCCTTCATAAAAGCATCTTATTGGAAATATGCCCTGATACGCCAGTAAAGGTTCTGCATTCACTCGATTTTTTGCTCGAAGTAATGATGGGTTATGGGATAGCTTATCGGGAACATCAGAGTTTGAGGCATCAGCAGCAAGAGTTAAAATCTGAAATAGAAATCGCTGCCAATGTCCAGCATACACTGCTGGAAACGGACATTCCGGATGTTGAAGGGGTGGAGATTGGTGTTATTAGCGTACCTGCCAGACAAATGAATGGGGATTATTACCACTTCGTGCAGGATGAAAATAAATCAATAGGGGTTGGTATTGCGGATGTTATTGGCAAAGGCATCCCGGCCGCCCTGTGTATGTCCATGATCAAATATGCAATGGACAGCCTACCTGAACACCGGCATGCCCCCAGTCTTGTTCTTGAAAGCTTGAACAGGGTTGTGGAGCACAATGTAGATCCAAGTATGTTTATTACAATGTTTTACGGACTATATAATCCGTATAACCATATTTTCACTTATGCATCAGCGGGCCACGAACCGGGCTTTTATTACGAAGCAGCAACTGGTGAATTCAAGGATCTCGATGCTAGAGGTCTCCTGCTTGGTGTCGACAAGAAAACAAAATACACGCAATATGAGAGACAGGTGCGAACAGGAGATATGATTATCCTTCTGTCAGATGGCGTTACTGAATGCCGCACAAGTGAAGGATTCATAGAACGGGAAACATTGGTCGAATACATCGAAAAAAATATCCACTTAGGTGCACAGGAAATTGTGAATAATATTTATAAGCAACTTGAAAAACTCCAACATTTCCAATTGAGGGACGATTTTACATTAATCATTTTAAAAAGAAGTGTTTGATGAATAAATTATCGGGTATATAGTATTGGAATTGAGTTTAAAAAGGGTGGGTCAAGATGAATATTACTATAGATGTACAAGATACAGAATTAAAAGTCGATGTTCAAGTTAAAGGGGAAATCGATGCTTATACGGCACCAAAGCTGCGTGAAACATTGTTTCCTCTATCAGAACAGGAGAACGTCTCCATGGTAGTTAATCTTTCTGACGTCTCCTATATGGACAGTACAGGCCTCGGGGTGTTTGTCGGCTTATTCAAAAGTGTGCGTGCCCACAATGGGGAATTCAGGCTCGAAGGTTTATCGGAACGCCTACGCCGCTTATTCGACATAACTGGCCTTGCGGATATTATTGAGATAAAAAGTGATACAGAGGGTGGGATAGAATGAATCAACCATATGATTACATCGAAATGAAGATACCTGCAAAGCCTGATTTTATCGGGGTCATTCGTTTAACACTTTCCGGTATCGCAAGCCGCATGGGCTTTTCATATGATGAGATAGAAGATTTGAAAATTGCCACAAGTGAAGCCTGCACAAATGCTGTGCAGCATGCCTATAAGGAAAATGAAACAGGCGAAGTAAAAATAAGCTTTGGATTGTATAACGACCGTTTGGAGGTAATGGTATCCGATAACGGTAAAAGCTGTGATTTTGATCAAGTGCGCCAGGGACTAGGGCCATACGAAAATGGACAAAATGTCGAATTTCTAAGAGAAGGAGGCTTGGGCCTTTACCTCATCGAAACCCTAATGGACGAAGTGAAAATTCACCAACATGAAGGGGTTACCGTGTTCATGACTAAGTTTTTAGAGGGAGAGCAGGTGGAGATGGATGCAAAAACACTCTCAACCTAACCAAGTAGCGAAAGAACAAGTAAACGAGTGGATCAAAGCATATCAGCTCCATCAAGATGAGGAAGCCCAAAACCAACTAGTCCTGCACTATCAAAGCTTAGTTGAAACCATTTCAAGAAAATACTCGAAGGGCAAGTCGTACCAAGAGGATATTGTTCAGGTAGGAATGATTGGCCTTCTGGGTGCGATCCGCAGGTATGATGAATCGTTTGGCAAGAGCTTTGAGGCGTTTGCAGTCCCTACGATCATTGGTGAAATCAAAAGGTTTTTAAGAGATAAGACATGGAGTGTTCATGTCCCGAGAAGAATAAAGGAACTTGGCCCCAAAATTAAAGCGACAGTTGAAGAATTGACGACAACCCTTCACCGTTCTCCGAAAATTGAGGAAATCGCGCGTCACTTAGAGGTAGCGGAAGAGGAAGTTTTAGAGGCGATGGAAATGGGTAAAAGTTATCAGGCGCTATCTGTCGATCATTCCATTGAAGCCGATTCAGACGGTGGCACCGTAACTCTGCTCGATATATTCGGAAACGTAGACGAAGGGTTTGAAAAAGTGAACCAACGGCTTGTATTGGAAAAAGTGTTGCATGTGTTAAGTGATCGGGAGAAAAAAATTATCCATTATACGTACCTTGAGAACTTAAGCCAAAAAGAAGCCGGCGAACGATTGGGGATATCCCAAATGCATGTATCACGCTTACAGAGAAGAGCAATTAAAAAACTTCAGGAAGCGATCAACGCTGAAAATAGCTCGGAGTTTGTTCAATGAACGACCAAATTTTAAGAGATGAGAAACTTGAGGTCATCGCTTCCCAGTCTTCAAAAAATGAAATGCCGTATTGTGGCGATGATTATTTCATTTTGAATACAAAAGACTACTTTCTTTGTGTACTGGCTGATGGTCTGGGCAGTGGCAAATTTGCTTATGAATCCTCTTCAGCGGTTACTGAAACTGTAAAAAAACATCATGAAAATGGTGTGCAAACCTTGATGTCCCTCGGCAATGAGGCTCTGGTAAATAAGCGGGGGGCGGCTGTTTCCATCCTGAAAATTTATTATGATACACAGGAATTTGTATACAGTTCGGTGGGCAACATACGGTTCTTCTTGTATAATCCGAGTTCAGACAAGTTGGTTTACCCTTTACCAGTAACTGGTTATTTGTCCGGAAGGGCACAAAAATACCATACACAACGTTATAAATATGAGCCACACGCTAAATTTATCCTTCATTCAGATGGTTTGCAGCTTCAAGGGGCGAAATCCATCTTAAAAACGTATACGTCCCTCGAACATAACTCGAGGTTGATTTTACAAAACAATCCTATTCATTCTGACGATACAACATTAATCTTAGGAAGCTTACTTTCATAATCAGTGAAAGTAAGCTTTTTGTTTTGGGTAGATATGGTTAGAAGGAATGGCTTCCAGGTATCGGTTTTTGGTAGACTAGATACATAATAAAATTTTGCTTGGAGGAAGTACATTGTCAGCGGTAGAAGATAAGATTCAATCACTTATAAATGTAGTAGCGGGAGAACTATCGTTTAAGAGAAGCCAGGTTCAAAATGTAATAAATTTGCTTCAGGACGGGAGCACGGTTCCTTTTATTGCACGTTACCGTAAAGAGCTGACCGGGTCCCTGGACGAGGTGCAAATTAGGTCTATCATGGAAAGATGGAACTATCTTGAGAATCTCGGCAGCAGGAAAGAAGAAATTATCCGGCTAATCGACGAGCAAGGAAAGCTTACCGCGGAGCTAAGATTCAACATAGAAAAAGCAAAAAAACTGCAGGAATTAGAAGACTTATACCGTCCTTATAAACAAAAAAGAAGAACAAAGGCCACTGTTGCCAAGGAAAAAGGTCTCGAACCATTAGCTGAATGGATCTTGAGTTTGCCAATGGAAGGGAGCCTGGATGAAAAAGCAGAGGGTTTCATATTGGAAGAGAAAGGTGTATCTTCTGTTGATGATGCTATTTCCGGCGCAAAGGACATTATTGCCGAACAAGTTTCTGATGAAGCGGAACTAAGAAAGTGGATCAGGGCTGAAATCTCAAAAACAGGACAAATCGCAAGCCACGTAAAAAATCAGGAAAAAGACGAAAAAAAGATATTTGAAATGTATTATGAGTATGAGGAACCGATCCGGAAGATTGTACCTCACCGCATTTTGGCCTTAAATCGTGGGGAAAAGGAAGATGTATTAAAGGTCTCCATTGTGCCAAACACGGAAAGGATTATAATTCACCTAGAGAAAAACCTCGTTAAAAAATCGGCGTCCATTACAGCAGGAACTGTAAAAGAAGCGATTGAAGATAGCTTTAAACGGTTGATCATGCCTTCAATTGAAAGGGAAATCCGAAAGGAACTGACCGAAAAAGCTGAAGATCGGGCTATTCATATATTTTCAGAGAATCTAAGGAATTTATTGCTCCAGCCACCTTTAAAGGGCAAGATTGTACTGGCGGTTGATCCGGCTTATCGCACAGGTTGTAAGCTCGCTGTAGTTGATGAAACCGGCAAGGTGCTGAATATTAGTGTGATTTATCCGCATCCTCCAGTTTCTAAAAAAGATGCGGCCCGTGAAAAAGTAATCTCATTGCTGCGAGAATTTAACGTTGAAGTTGTCGCGATCGGAAACGGTACAGCATCCCGTGAAACAGAGCAATTTATAGCCGAGGTACTAAAGAGTTTAGATGCATCCATTTTTTATATCATCGTAAATGAGGCTGGTGCGAGTGTATACTCCGCCTCTGATATCGCCCGTGAAGAGTTCCCGGGTTTGCAAGTGGAGGAAAGAAGTGCGGTTTCCATTGGAAGGCGGCTTCAGGACCCGCTGGCCGAGCTTGTCAAAATTGACCCGAAATCTGTTGGTGTCGGCCAGTACCAGCATGATGTCTCACAGAAGAAATTATCAGAATCCCTTACTTTTGTTGTAGAAACAGCAGTTAACCAAGTTGGGGTTAATGTGAACACTGCATCAGTATCCTTGCTTCAGTATGTATCCGGTTTAACTAAATCAGTTGCGCAGAATATCATTAAAAAGCGTGAGGAAGACGGCAAATTTAATAGCCGTAAACAGTTAAAAGGTATTCCAAGGCTTGGTGCGAAGACATATGAACAATGTATTGGATTCCTGCGTATCCTGGATGGAGAGGAACCATTAGATCAAACGTCGATACATCCCGAAAATTACCCGGCAGTGCACAAGCTGTTAAAAAAGGTTGGCCATACGACTAATGATCTTGGTACTGACTCACTGAATAAGGAGCTGCAGAACATAAATATAGGAGATACTTCTGAGGAGCTCGGAATTGGGGGCATTACTCTTAAGGATATCATAGAAGCGTTAATGAAGCCTGGAAGGGACTTACGTGATGAGCTTCCAAAGCCAATACTAAAGCAGGATGCCTTAAAAATGGAAGACCTAAAGGCGGGTATGGAGCTCCAGGGAACCGTACGGAATGTCGTAGATTTTGGAGTTTTCGTCGATGTAGGTGTTAAACAAGACGGGCTCGTACATATCTCAAAGCTTAGCAACCGGTTTATAAAACATCCGCTTGATGTGGTATCGGTTGGCGATGTTGTAACCGTTTGGGTCGAACAAATAGACATACCAAAACAAAGGCTCTCGTTAACCATGCTGCCTCCGCAAAAACAAATCTAATCTAGAAAAACACCCTTCGGCGCCCGCTGTGTCTTTAGGGTGTTTTTTTTGTGGTACATAGTCTATAAATTTAAGCGCTCTTTCCTCACATAAAAAAACCAGCATTGGTTCAACATTTTAACCTGATAGCGGTCTTTCTCCAAAAAGGCCCTCATCATTTGATTCTGAAACCATTTAGGCATGTTTACCTCCCGTGATTCCCTAAGTTTATCTTATTTTTATGTTATAATGGATTGTCCCGTGCATAAAAAGGAGACGATGGCATGAATAATTCAGAACTTCAGTTATTAGTTGAAGAAATATCCTTGAAATATTTTCAGAAAAAATTTAACCATACCGCCACCTTTAATCCCCGCCTTCGAACAACAGGAGGTAGGTACTTGCTTCGTAGCCATAATATCGAAATCAATAAAAAATATTTTGATGAACGTGGAATAGAAGAAATGATTGGCATTATTAAACATGAGCTTTGCCATTATCATCTCCATTTAGAGAAGCGGGGTTACCAGCATAGGGATGCCGACTTTCGGCAGTTATTGAAGCTAGTTGGAGGACCGAGATTCTGTACGCCACTCCAAGAGTCAACAAAGGGTAAAAGCAAGAAGCTATGCCGTTATCAATGCAAAAAATGTAGTCAGATGTATGCCAGGAAAAGAAGGATCAATACAGACAGGTATGTTTGCGGCAAATGTAATGGGAAGTTAATCCTGGTCGAGGAACTGATGTTGAAATAAGCTCTTTACTATTCAGCCAGGGGGACTCAGAGTTGAATTCTTTGAATAAAAAATAAAAATGTGCCTTGACTTCCATTTCACTCCTCAGTATAATCATAAGAGTCGACAAAACAACAACAAAGCATTGAAACTTTTTTAATGTGAAGTGGTTTTGTAGATGTTATATATTTAGCCAGAGTCAACTATAAACCAAATCAGTTTATTTTCGCTGTAACTCGGTGGAATCGAACTTGGCTTTAGGATAATAATTTCTAATTATTCCGCAGTAGCTCAGTGGTAGAGCATTCGGCTGTTAACCGAACGGTCGTAGGTTCGAATCCTACCTGCGGAGCCATCTTTTGGGGAAGTACTCAAGAGGCTGAAGAGGCGCCCCTGCTAAGGGTGTAGGTCGCGTAAGCGGCGCGAGGGTTCAAATCCCTCCTTCTCCGCCATATGTTTTCTTCTTTAATTTTATATGGCCCCTTGGTCAAGCGGTTAAGACACCGCCCTTTCACGGCGGTAACACGGGTTCGAATCCCGTAGGGGTCACTATTTTAT
>NZ_PGUW01000008.1 GCF_002863565.1 Bacillus sp. V5-8f | reverse complement strand
TATCCAGTTTTGAAGGAATAACAAGAATTTCTTCTTGATAAACTTTATCATAAGATATTATAATAGTTAATGTCTTATAAAATAGAATAATGTCTGGTGGCGATGGCGAAGAGGCCACACCCGTTCCCATTCCGAACACGGAAGTTAAGCTCTTCAGCGCCGATGGTAGTTGGGGGATCTCCCCCTGTGAGAGTAGGAAGTTGCCAGGCTGTATTCTGTTAAATAATGATATATACATTTATTGAGATAATATCTGTTTCAGTTTTTCATTTTAACTATTCCGCAGTAGCTCAGTGGTAGAGCATTCGGCTGTTAACCGAACGGTCGTAGGTTCGAGTCCTACCTGCGGAGCCATGCTTCCATAGCTCAGCAGGTAGAGCACTTCCATGGTAAGGAAGAGGTCAGCGGTTCGAGCCCGCTTGGGAGCTTTCTGATTTTTTGTAATTCTACTGGCCCCTTGGTCAAGCGGTTAAGACACCGCCCTTTCACGGCGGTAACACGGGTTCGAATCCCGTAGGGGTCACCATTATTTTACGGAGGATTAGCTCAGCTGGGAGAGCACCTGCCTTACAAGCAGGGGGTCGGCGGTTCGATCCCGTCATCCTCCACCATGTAAATGCCGGTGTAGCTCAATTGGTAGAGCAACTGACTTGTAATCAGTAGGTTGGGGGTTCAAGTCCTCTTGCCGGCACCATTTAGATTTTTTATTCGTGGAGGGGTAGCGAAGTGGCTAAACGCGGCGGACTGTAAATCCGCTCCCTCCGGGTTCGGCGGTTCGAATCCGTCCCCCTCCACCATTTGAAAAATATTTTGTGCATCAGTTATATATTCTAGTCTTAAGGGAATTATACAATTATCACCTATTTTATATCATAGATTTGTTCTATTGGGCTATAGCCAAGCGGTAAGGCAACGGACTTTGACTCCGTCATTCGTAGGTTCGAATCCTGCTAGCCCAGCCATTCGAGCCATTAGCTCAGTCGGTAGAGCATCTGACTTTTAATCAGAGGGTCGAAGGTTCGAGTCCTTCATGGCTCATTTACTTCCTGCGGAAGTAGTTCAGTGGTAGAATACAACCTTGCCAAGGTTGGGGTCGCGGGTTCGAATCCCGTCTTCCGCTCCAAGGAATATTTTTAATACACGTGGGGCCTTAGCTCAGCTGGGAGAGCGCCTGCCTTGCACGCAGGAGGTCAGCGGTTCGATCCCGCTAGGCTCCACCATCTAACTACATAACACCAAATTTTCGTCTTAAACCTGACTGGTTTAAGGCTTTTTTTATTTCATAGATTTTGGATGCGCATACTTATGCATAAAATTGTTAGGTTGAACCATTTGAATTTTCAGTTATATTATAGAAATAGTAAAGGGGGATGCTAACAATGACGGTGAGTAAAATATCTATTATTGGGTTACCGATGGACCTTGGACAAACTAGGCGCGGAGTAGATATGGGACCAAGCGCAATACGGTATGCCGGAGTGGTTGAGAGATTAGAAGCACTTGAAATAGAAGTTGATGATTTAGGCGACATTGTTGTTGGAAGGCCTCGCTTAGAAGAAAACCTCAAGTCCAATTTAAAAAATTTGGAACTAGTGGGGAAAGGAAATGCTTTACTTGCAGAAAAGGTGGATGAAATTATTGAGAACGGTTCCTTTCCTCTTGTTTTAGGTGGGGATCACAGCATCGCAATTGGCACGCTTGCGGGAGTTGCGAAACATTATGATAAGCTGGGTGTGATCTGGTATGATGCTCATGGTGATTTAAATACCGAGGAAACCTCACCCTCTGGAAATATCCATGGAATGCCTTTGGCGATAAGTCTAGGAATTGGCCATCCGGATTTGGTGAATATGTATGGCTATGCCCCTAAGATTAAGCCAGATAATATCGTCATAATTGGAGCACGTTCTCTTGATCATGGAGAAAAAGAGTTAATCCGGGCTAAAGGAATTAAGGTTTTTACAATGCATGAAATAGACCGGCTTGGCATGGCAAAAGTAATGGAAGAAACCATAAGCTACTTAAAGGGTAAGACAGACGGGGTACATTTATCACTGGATCTAGATGGGATTGATCCTCAGGATGCCCCAGGTGTAGGAACACCGGTAATTGGCGGGATAAGTTATCGCGAAAGCCATTTGGCTATGGAAATGCTTGCAGAGGCTTCAATAGTCACATCTGCAGAGTTTGTGGAGGTAAATCCAATATTGGATGAACGAAACAAGACCGCAAAAGTGGCAGTTGCGCTAATGGGTTCCCTCTTGGGAGAAAAATTGCTTTGAAAATAAAACAGTAACCTCGGGGTTACTGTTTCTTCGTTAAGTAAATATATTGATTTATTAGTTTGTCCAATTCAGTGCTGGCTTCTACCACCTGATGGTCGACCATCGAAGAATATGAAGCTAAATCAATCATTCTTTCTCTACACTCTTCAATGTTTCGTAAAAGCTGTTCCGCGGTCATCTGAAAATTCCTCTCTTTCCCACCTTTTTTTCTTTCTTACCCTAATTATTCATTTTATAAACATAAGATCGGCATCTTTGTTAATATTATAATGAGGTTTTTGAAACCTTTTTGCGTGCGAACCGTAAATGTCGTATAGCCGCTTGAGCGGAGGTAAACAGAAAGAATGGAAGCTATCGTAAAACAAAGGATAAAACAGGTTTTAAAGGGAGATCAAAACTCCTTTGCTGAAATTGTCGAGCTGTATAAGGATAAAGTTTTCCAAATTTGTTACAGGATGCTCGGCAACAAACATGAAGCAGAGGATTTAGCACAGGAAGCGTTTTTGAGAGCATTTGTTAACATTCATAGTTTTAATATCAACATGAAATTCTCGACCTGGCTTTACAGGATTGCGACCAATTTATGCATCGACCGGATCAGAAAGAAAAAGCCTGATTTTTATCTTGATGCAGAAGTAGCTGGTACAGATGGTCTTGATATGTATTCCCAAATTGCCGCTGAAACTGTTTTGCCGGAAGATGAAGTAGAGTCCATGGAAATTCAGGAAACCATACAGGCAGCAATCAAAAAGTTGCCGGATAAGTACAGAGCCCCGATTGTACTCAAGTATATTGAGGAATTATCGCTAAAGGAAATCAGTGAAATACTGGAATTGCCTGTTGGAACAGTGAAAACCAGGATACACCGTGGCCGAGAAGCATTAAGAAACCAGCTGCGCCATTTATAGAGAAGAAGGTGAGAATGATGAAATGCCCTGATGAAATCATCAGCTTGATGCATGAGTATTTAGATGAAGATATAACGAAGGAAAGCGAAGCGGTTTTGCGCGGGCATTTACGTAGTTGTGAAGCTTGCCGGACGCATTTGCATGAATTAGAAAAGACGGTTATCCTCATCCAAAGCACCTCCGGACTTTCTGCTCCTGCTGATTTTACAAAAAAGGTAATGTCTTCACTCCCGAAAGAAAGGAAAAAAGTAGGTGCGGAACGCTGGATGAAAAACCATCCGTTTTTGATTGCTGCATCGGTATTTCTCTTATTGATGGCAGGTACTTTATTCGGAACGTATACGCAGGACGAACAATTTTCCGTTTCTAGGCAGCCAAACCTGATGGTTGAAAATGAGATGGTGGTGGTTCCGAAAGGTGAAACTGTAAATGGAGATGTTGTAGTGCAAAATGGGGATATACGGATCGAAGGCACGGTAAATGGTAATGTTACAGTGATCCATGGGCACCAATATCTGGCGTCGGCGGGAAACGTAACTGGAGAGATTAATGAGATTGACCAGGTCTTTGAATGGCTCTGGTTTAAAATAAAAAATACGGGAAAAGCCATTTTTGAAATCAATGAAAACAAGTAACTCAGGATGAAGATTTGTTCCTGAATAAATCACCGGATTTCCGTTGGAAAAAACGTTATACTTTTCCAATGAAAATCCGTTTTTTTAGAACTATTTTTTAGACACACTTTGCAGTTTCAATCTATAATGTTAAAGATGTAGCGGGATAAACTATGATATAATAGTAAAGTTACAATTGAATTTATTTCATAAAAGAGTATTGCCGACTGGAGGAAGTAATATGTCGTTATCCAATTTTACTTTCCTGGATTTTATCGTCAATTTCATCGATATTCTCCTTGTCTGGTTTGTGATATATAAACTCTTGATGGTTATTCGGGGCACAAAAGCTGTTCAGCTCTTAAAAGGGATTTTTGTGATTGTCATTGTACATAGCCTTAGCCGGCTGATTGGATTGAATACAATCGGTTGGTTAATGCAACAAGCGATGAATTGGGGTATCCTTGCAATCATTATTATTTTCCAGCCTGAACTGCGGCGGGCCCTTGAACAACTAGGAAGAGGGAAACTGTTCACAAGGAGTGCTGTACAAGAAGAAGATGAACAAGACCGATTGGTCGAGGAAGTCATCAAAGCTGCTTCATATATGGCAAAAAGGCGTATTGGGGCTCTGATTTCCATTGAACGGGAAACAGGATTAAATGATTATATTGAAACTGGAATACCACTCGGTTCGAAGATTTCCAGTGAATTGTTAATCAATATTTTTATTCCGAATACTCCACTCCATGACGGGGCTGTAATTATCCAGAACAAGCAGGTAGCCGCTGCTGCCTGTTATTTGCCGCTTTCGGAGAGCCCTTTTATTTCAAAAGAGCTTGGTACAAGGCACCGTGCCGCACTAGGTGTGAGTGAAGTGACGGATTGTATCACCATTGTGGTATCAGAAGAAACAGGAGCGATCTCCCTTACTAAAAGTGGAGACCTGCACCGGGATTTAGATCAGGACACCTTTAGGGAATTGTTGTTGAACGCGTTGGTTCTCGACAATCGATCAACTTCTTCAGTACGCTGGAATTGGAGGGGGAGGAAAGATGGATAAATTAATGAATAGCACCTGGTTCATCCGGATTGTTTCCCTTGCCTTGGCTGCTCTATTATTTACTTCCATTAATCTGCAACCTGAATCCAGCAAAGGGCAGATGGGCTTCAACACTCCGGGCCAGACATATTCGGCAACCATTGAAAATGTACCTGTTGAGATAGATTATGATCAGGAAAACCTAGTGGTAACCGGAGCGCCCCGTACAGTGGATGTTACATTAAAAGGGGCTAAGCCTTTGGTGGTTTCAGCGAAAAACCGTGGCGACCTTAGAGTATATATTGATTTATCAGACCCGGAGATATCTCTCGGGAAGAAAAACGTGCGTATGAAGGTCCGGGATATGAATGAAAAATTAACTGCTACTATTAATCCAGAAGTTGCTACTGTTACGATACAGGAACGAGTTACGCAGCAGTTTTCAGTCGATCCCGAGTTTAACCGGTCTTTACTTAAGGACGGGTATGAGGCAGGACAGCCGATCGTTAATCCTGAGACCGTAAAAATAACCGGCGCAAAAGATTTGATTGAAAGAATTGCATATGTAAAAGCAATTGTTGAGTTAAATGGCGGTATTACGGACACTGTACATCAGACAGCGAAAGTCCAGGCCCTTGATCGGGATTTAAATAAGCTTCATGTTTTAGTTGAACCGAGCGAGGTAAATGTTTCCATACATGTTAGTATTCCATCAAAAAAGGTGCCAATAGTAGCATTCCAAACAGGAACCCTTGCTAACGGATTAAAAATAAAAGATATTAGCGTGGAACCGAAAGAAGTGACTATATATGGCAGTGAATCGGTACTCGCGGCAATAAAACAAGTACGGTTGCCAGTTTCATTGGACAATGTAAAAGGTGATACAGAGCTTGACTTGCCGATTGAACTTCCTGATAATGTTCAAAAAATCTCGAAGGACACAGCTACTGTTAAGATTACGACTGAAAAAGAATCCACAGAAAAAGCGGTTCAAGATGAACCACAGAAGAATCAGGAAGAACAGCAAGAAGAGGAAGTAGTCGCTCAAACAAAAACATTCCATGACATTAAAATACAGACTGTCGGGTTGACCGACGAAATGATCCTTACATTTATTTCTCCCGCATCAGGGCGGACAAGTATTACCCTTTCAGGGGACCCAGACAACCTGAATAAAATAACGGAGTCGGACATCAACCTTTCCGTAAACGTTAGTGAACTTGAAGAAGGAAAACAAAATACAGCGATACAAGTTAAAGCACCAAGCAATGTGAAATGGGAGCTGCCATCGGCTAATGCAACGGTTTCAATTACGAAAAAAACATTGGAACATAGAGGATCGGTAGACAACATATGAAGAAGGAGCGATTTTGATGGGTAAATATTTTGGTACAGATGGAGTCAGAGGCGTAGCGAACAGTGAATTAACACCTGAACTTGCTTTTAAACTTGGCCGTTTCGGCGGATATGTACTGACGAAAGATACGAATCGTCCAAAAGTATTAATAGGCCGTGATACACGGATTTCAGGTCATATGCTTGAAGGGGCACTTGTAGCGGGGTTATTGTCGATTGGTGCGGAGGTAATGCGTTTAGGTGTAATCTCTACTCCGGGAGTAGCCTATTTGACAAAAGCTTTGAGTGCAGAAGCAGGTGTCATGATTTCTGCTTCCCATAACCCGGTTGCTGATAATGGAATAAAATTCTTTGGTCCTGATGGTTTTAAGCTATCCGACGAGCAGGAAGCGGAAATTGAGCAGCTCATGGATTTGCAAAATGATGAACTTCCACGCCCGGTAGGTGGTGAACTGGGACATGTTAACGACTATTTTGAAGGTGGACAGAAATACATTCAATATTTAAAACAGAGTGTTGATGAAGAATTTACCGGCATTCACGTGGCTCTTGACTGTGCACATGGTGCAACTTCTTCATTGGCAACTTATCTATTTGCGGATTTGGATGCTGATGTATCTACAATGGGCGCTTCACCAAATGGTTTGAACATTAACGAGGGGGTTGGATCTACCCATCCAGAAGCGCTAGCTGCCTTCTTAAAAGAAAAAGGAGCAGATGTCGGTTTGGCTTTTGACGGTGATGGTGACCGTTTGATAGCTGTTGATGAAAATGGAGAGATCGTTGACGGAGACCAAATTATGTATATTTGTGCAAAATATATGAAGGAACATAACCGTTTGAAACACAGTACTGTTGTTTCTACAGTTATGAGCAATCTGGGCTTCTATAAAGGCCTGGAAGAACATAATATCGAAAGCGCACAAACGGCTGTTGGTGATCGTTATGTCGTAGAAGAAATGAAAAAAGGTGGATACAACCTTGGTGGTGAGCAATCTGGACATATTATTTTCCTTGATTACAACACGACCGGAGACGGATTATTAACAGGCTTGCAGCTTGTGAATATTATGAAAGCGACCCAAAAACCACTTTCCGAGCTTGCTGCTGAGATGAAAAAATATCCTCAAACTCTTGTGAACGTTAGGGTAACTGATAAGCATGGCGTTACTGAAAATGCTAAAGTACAGCATGTCATCAGAGAAGTGGAAGCAGAAATGAACGGAAACGGAAGAATTTTAGTAAGACCTTCTGGGACGGAGCCGTTAGTTCGTGTCATGGCGGAGGCTCCAACGGCAGAGCAGTGCCGCCAGTATGTAGATCGCATTGTAGCGGTTGTAAAAGAAGAAATGGGATTAAACGAGTAAGAATGGATATGCATAAGAGGAACTTCCTTCCCTCTTATGCATATTTTTATATAAAGTGCTGTTTAGGGTATCTTCTTCGGGGTAAAAATGGGTAAGTCATATTATATTGACGTGTATAGAAAGATAAGATATTATATTCTCATGCTTTTGCAATTTTGGTTGTAAAGGCTACATTTATTTTTACTCTAAAGAAGGGAGAAAAAGGTAGCACTTTTAAAAAGCGCCTGAACTAAGCAAGGAGAGATTGCTTAGTTGACGAGGAGGAGGTTTATCGAGATTTCGGCGGATGCCTCCCGGCTGAACGTGCACAGCCGCAGAAATTTTCACCTTAAAACAGCGGGGTAACCTGTTGCACAAAGGGTGGAAAATGCACACATAAAAATCTCAGAGACGAGGGGGGCAGGAGTGCCCCCGTGCATTCCTGTTCCCCAGATCGATTGTAGGAGGAACAGTATTTATGTGTGGTATTGTCGGTTATATTGGAAATAGTGATTCAAAGGAAATTCTATTGCGAGGATTAGAAAAGCTTGAGTACAGGGGATATGATTCTGCCGGTATCGCAGTAAAGAACGATCAAGGAGTCCAAATTTTTAAAGAGAAGGGGCGTATTGCGGACCTTCGTGCTATTGTGGACGAAAACGTTTTGGCTCATACAGGCATTGGGCATACCCGCTGGGCAACACATGGAGTTCCAAGCAGGCATAATGCCCACCCGCATCAGAGTACTTCAGGCCGTTTTACTCTTGTCCATAATGGAGTAATCGAAAACTATGACCTTTTAAAGCGTGAATATTTACAGAATGTGACGTTCCAAAGTGATACGGATACTGAGGTCGTCGTACAGCTGATCGAAAAGTTCGTGAACAACGGATTGGAAGCTGAGGAAGCATTCCGTAAAACATTAACTCTTTTAAAGGGTTCATATGCCTTTGCACTATTAGATAACGAAAACGATGAAACAATCTTTGTTGCGAAAAATAAAAGCCCGCTGTTAGTCGGTGTGGGAAATGGGTTTAACGTAGTTGCGTCTGACGCCATGGCTATGCTGCAGGTAACTGATCAATTCCTTGAGCTGATGGATAAAGAAATGGTTATCGTGACAAAAGAAAATGTAACGATCCAAAAGCTGGACGGTGAAGTAGTAAACCGTGACCCATTTACAGCAGAGCTGGATGCAAGCGATATTGAAAAAGGAACATATCCGCATTACATGCTAAAAGAAATTGATGAACAGCCGGCTGTTATGCGCAAAATCATTCAGGCATACCAGGATGACCAAGGTAAGCTGGCTATTGATTATAATATTACAGAAGCCATGAACCAGGCAGACCGCATCTATATTATCGCTGCGGGAACAAGTTATCATGCTGGATTGGTCGGAAAGCAGCTGATCGAAAAGATGGCAAAAATTCCAGTGGAAGTTCACATTTCCTCTGAGTTTGTTTACAACATGCCATTGCTTTCTGAAAACCCACTGTTCATTTTTATTTCACAAAGTGGTGAAACAGCGGATAGCCGTGCGGTTCTTGTAGCAATCAAGGAGCTTGGTTATAAAGCCTTGACGATTACAAACGTAGCAGGCTCCACATTGTCCCGTGAAGCGGATTACACGTTGCTGCTCCATGCAGGCCCGGAGATCGCCGTTGCTTCAACTAAGGCATACACAGCTCAAATTGCTGTTCTGGCTATTTTAGCTAACGTAACTGCTAAATACCGCAACCAGGAAATTGACTTTGATCTTGTTCAGGAGCTTGGAATTGTAGCAACAGTCATGGAAGCTCTTGTCGACTCTAAAGAGCAAATGGAAGAGATTTCTCGACAGTACTTGTCAGTGACACGAAATGCCTTCTTTATCGGCCGCGCAATGGACTACTTTGTAGGCATTGAAGGTGCGTTGAAGCTGAAAGAAATCTCTTATATTCAAGCTGAAGGATTCGCAGGAGGCGAATTAAAACACGGTACGATCGCTCTTATTGAAGAGGGAACACCAGTGTTCGCACTTGCTACTCAGGAATCCGTGAACTTAAGCATCCGCGGTAACGTGAAAGAGGTTGCAGCTCGCGGAGCATTCCCATGCATTATTTCCATGAAAGGTCTTGAAACGGAAGAAGACCGCTTTGTCATTCCGGAAGTGCATGAACTATTAACACCTCTTGTCTCTGTAATACCGTTTCAATTAATTGCTTACTATGCAGCCCTGCACCGCGACTGCGATGTGGATAAACCGCGTAACCTGGCTAAGTCGGTTACTGTGGAGTAAAATATTAATTTGAAACTGAGTTGGTACTGTCAAAAGCATCGGTTACTGGACCGATGCTTTTTGCGTTGTAAAAAGTGGCGCAAAAATGTTCAAAGATCCCTATCTCAGTTCTGGTATTTTTAATCAAACGTTTGATTAAAGTTATGTACGATTTGTAACAAAAGTTGTTTATCCATTGTACGGCTATATCAAAGTTTGAAGCAGATATCTTACTATCCAATCGAAAAAAATTGAAACCAATTTTTGTTTCATTCGTACTATTTATTATGGTTATATATTATTTCAAAAATCCCTTTCAAACCCATAATAAACAATTTTTTACTGGGTTAAGTTGGTAGTTTACTATATATATTAGTACTTATATAAAAATAACACGATTTGAATAATTATCACTTGAAAATAATAATAATATTTTAATATAATATCTAACATACCTACTAATAAGGAGTTAGATCATTGATCCATCTTGCTTTCAAACTATTTCTTAAACAAGTATCTTTATATATATTTCCTCTGTTAACTGGAGGCTGGGTATTTACACCTTTCTCCCCCCATTTTTTAGGAGCAACCATTGGCGTTCTTGTAAGTGTATATTGTATGTGGGTATTAGGCAGGCGCATTCAGGAAATTCAGGAGCGCCTTGCAGCAGGGAAACGGATGCGGTCGTTAGGGTTTGTTAATCGTTGTGCCGCTGCTCTTTTAGGAGCAATTATCCTGTATGAACTTGAGCATCAAATGGTTATGGAGGCGTTTGCTGCTGGAATAATGGGGGGATATTTCCTCATGACGATTAATTTAGGATATTTCAGCATGCAAGAAGCTAATGGAAAAAAATTTTAATAGGCAACAATCTTAGTGCAGCCGATCAGGTTGCACTTTTTTGGTGCCTATTTATTTATTTGGATTAAAAATAATTTTACGTTTTAAAGTTTAAGTGTGTAGTATATTTCAGTAGTTCTACACGATAAGTTTAATCAAGCGGTTTTTCTTACATAAAAATTGTGTATTAATGTAGTAGCACTGTCTAGTCATGAGTAAAAGGAGAATATAGCTTATGTCAATGAACGAACAAGTCCCGGAGGACAAAAGCCTGGATAACAGCCTCGCATTAATGCAGGAGGGGTATTTATTTATCAAGAACAGGGTTAATCAGTACCAGTCTGATCTGTTTGAAACGCGGTTACTGGGGCAAAAGGTGATTTGTATGAGCGGGGAAGAAGCGGCAAAGGTATTCTATGACCCCGAAAGGTTTCAGCGTACAGGTGCTGCCCCAAAGAGGGTGCAAAAAACGTTATTTGGAGAGAATGCAATCCAGACAATGGATGGCGAAGCACATACACACCGGAAACTTCTTTTTATGTCGTTAATGACTCCACCGCATCAGATGAGACTCGCCCATCTTTTTATGAATAAGATGCAGGCTTCTATCAGCAAATGGGAGAACGCAGATAAAATCATCCTATTTGATGAAGCACAGGATGCTTTATGTCGGGCAGCATGCGATTGGGCGGGAGTTCCGCTAAAGGAATCTGAATTAAAAGATCGGGCAAATGATTTCAGTGCCATGGTAGATGCCTTTGGAGCGGTGGGGCCTCGTCACTGGAAAGGAAGAAGAGCCAGAACCAGAGCTGAAGAATGGATCCAACAGGTCATTGAAGATGTCCGAGCTGGCAAACTCATGGCTTCGGAAGGGTCGGCACTACATGCAATGGCCTTTCACAAACAGCTTGATGGCTCACAGCTGGATTCTCAAATGGCTTCGATGGAACTTATTAACGTTTTACGACCGATTGTTGCAATCGCCACCTTCATAACCTTTACTGCTTTAGCACTATATGAGCATCCACAGTATAAAGAAAAGCTGCAGGTAGGTGACAGTGATTATCTGGAAATGTTCATACAGGAAGTTCGCCGATATTATCCATTTGGGCCGTTCCTAGGTGCAAGAGTACGGAAAGATTTTATCTGGAATAATTGTGAATTCAAAGAAGGAATGTTAGTACTGCTAGATATGTATGGTACAAATCATGATTCGAGGCTGTGGGACAGGCCGAATGAGTTCTTACCGCAGAGATTTAAAGATTGGAAGGGAAGCTTATTTGATTTCATTCCACAAGGCGGTGGCGATCCGGAAAAGGGACATCGTTGTCCTGGAGAGGGTATTACCATTGAAGTGATGAAAGCGAGTCTGGATTTTCTCGTGAACAAATTGGAATATGAAGTTCCGAAACAAGACTTAAGCTACAGTCTATCCAAAATGCCAACATTGCCACAAAGCAGATTTATAATCAGTAACATCAAAGGAAAATAAGATTTTATAAAAAAATGAAAAAGAGATACAAGCCCCTGCCTGTATCTCTTTTTCGTAGTAAGATGCGGATGAGAGGACTTGAACCTCCACGGTATTACTACCACTAGAACCTGAATCTAGCGCGTCTGCCATTCCGCCACATCCGCGTAATTTATATAAAGTTACAAAAACAATTATAACAGAGGTGTGAAATTAAAACAATCCTTTCATATAAGCCAAAACGGGACCGATTTAGTGGGCGAGTACCGTATTTTGCCTTGTCTTAACTTTATCAACTTTGGGTATAACATAGTAAATATTTATTTACTGAGCACTATAATGTTTCTGCCCGAGGAGGAAATACGATGAAATGGAGAGGAAGGCAAGGAAGCTCAAATGTCGAGGATCGTAGAGGAATGGGGGGGAAAGGAATCGCAGGAATTGGAGGCGGGCTCGGATTGGTGATCGTTCTTATTTATACTCTGCTTGGCGGAAATCCGGGAGATTTATTGGGAAACATCCAAAATCCCGGCTCCAATGACCCCGCTCCCTATGTAGAAACCGAGCAAGAGAAGGAGCTTGCACAGTTCGTTTCTGTCGTTTTAGCGGATACGGAGAAGGTATGGAGTGAGGAATTCCAAAAAGAAGGCTTAGGAGAATACAAGGAACCAACTCTTGTTTTATATTCTGGCAGTGTTCAGTCTGCGTGCGGTGCAGCAAGCTCCGCCGTTGGGCCGTTTTATTGTCCGGGTGACCAAAAGCTGTACATTGACCTGAGCTTTTATCAGGAGCTTCAAGACAAATTCCAGGCATCCGGTGATTTTGCAATGGCGTATGTAGTTGCTCACGAGGTAGGCCACCATGTGCAGACCCTTTTAGGGACCACTGATAAGTTAGCTTCCCTCCGCCAAAGATTAAATGAAACAGAGTACAATAAGTATCAGGTTCGTTTCGAATTACAGGCTGACTATTTGGCTGGGGTTTGGGCTCATCATGCCCAAGGGATGGATTTGCTTGAAAAGGGAGACCTAGAGGAAGCTATGAATGCGGCCCATGCTGTTGGGGATGACACCATCCAAAAGAGGTCCCAAGGATATGTTGTACCTGATAGCTTTACGCACGGAACTTCCGAGCAGAGGAAAAGCTGGTTTTACAAAGGATTCCAAAATGGGAGTATACAAGGCGGCGATACATTTAATGCAAAAAATCTTTAAAAATAGGTATTTAAATGAGCGAATGTCGTCTAATTTTAATCAAGGCCTCTAATGCTTTTAGGCATTTGGGGCCTTTGCTATTTTTATATTAAACCATATGGAAGTAAAATCTAAGAGAAGTAAAGCCAATGGAGTGGTGAAAATTTCCATATTTTAAATCATAAATGCAAAGGGATATGCTATGATTAAGTAAAATATTTAAATATTCGTAAAATATAATTTTTACAGAATAAAATTAAGTATAAAGGAATGACGGGATATGATTGCATTTGTGTTAGTTGTTTTGACACTATTCCTCATACCAGGTCCGGCTGTAATGCTGACATTGGCTCAAAGTGTAAGCGGAGGAAGAAAAAGTGGGATTTTCACAGGCCTCGGGATTGCGGTTGGTGACTTGATTCATACACTAGCTCTAGTATTGGGGCTTTCAGCTATTTTAATGACGTCGGCACTTGCATTTGAAGTCATAAAATATTTAGGGGCAGCCTATCTTTTTTTTCTTGGGATTCGTGCCTTTTTAGAAAAATCAAAGGGCATCGCTTTGCCATCCGTCAACACTGCAAATTCTGGGAGTTCTTTTAGCCAGGCGGTCGTGACGGAGGTATTAAACCCGAAAACTGCATTGTTCTTTCTTTCCTTCCTGCCCCAGTTTGTGCAACCGGAAGAAGGTTCGGTCGTGATGCAGCTACTAGTATTGGGGCTTACATTTGTTGGATTGAGCATACTTTATACTACAATTCTTGCTTTTATAGCGGGTTCTATGAGCGAGTGGTTGACTAAAAACCGGACATTATCCCGCTGGCAGGGAAAGGTCGTGGGATTTGTTTACTTGGGCTTGGGTGTATATATGGTGTTTCAACAAAAATAACTTAATCAAACCACTTAGGAAGTATAGGGAAAGTGGGAGAAGGAGTGTGTGAAATGGTCGAAGGATATCGTTTTTCCCATCGCCTTAAAGTCCGTTATTCGGAAATCGATGGGCAAAAAATTGTTTTCAATGCGCATTATTTAACGTATTTAGATGTTGCTGTCTCGGAATATTTTCAGGAAGGCTTACAGTTGGATATTGCAGAGCTTGCTGAGAATGGACAATTTGATTTTGTTCTGGCCAAAACCACTTTGGAATACAAAAGTCCGGCTCGTTTAGGTGAATGGTTAACCATTTGGTGCAGGATGGGCAAGATCGGAAAAACAAGCATGACGATGGATTTTATCATTACAAGAGAAGGGGAGACTGCCCCCTTGCTTTTGGCCGAGATTATATATGTCAGTTACAATCCGCATACTCAGTCTTCTGAGCTTGTGCCTGATTTTATTCGTGAGCGGATCGAACAGTTTGAGAAAGGTAAATTTGCTGGGTAATGGGGTCGTCTGAAGGCTGCCTTTTTTAATTTCTAAATACGGCGAATTTAATCGATAGAATAGCAATTGCGGAACTCCGCCAAGTAAATTTTAAGTTCCATTTAACGAGGTCGAGGACCGGATTGGCAGTCTCTTTTTTAAACAACTTGATTAAAACAGGACAAGAATTGGAAAAGATAAATTTATACGGACTCGTAATATTTCTTCACTAATAGGTGGGGGGAAGACCATGTATGAAAAAATGATAAAATCATTGGATACCGCTAAGCTGCATGATGCCGAAACACTGATAAAGGAATTTCGTCAAAGGCTTCCTGGCGTGTATACAGACAAAACCGTTGGTACATACAGTCATGCGTTGAGTCTTGTACTAAAAATCGGAGTGAAGCTGGATTACACTCCTATGATGCTTTATTTACCGGCACGGCCGAAACTCACCGACAGCCTGGTCAGCCAGTTCCAGCAAATAAATAAAGTGCTCGCAACGAGAAGTCAAAACAAAGAGTGGTTTCATGACTTTTTTGCCTTGTTTGTGGCCATGCCTGCACATTTGACCCTATCTTGGGGTGAGATTGAAGAGAAGGTTATGGAAATCCACAAATCAATGAGCCCAAAATGAAAAAGGACGCCATCTGAAAAAAATGGCGTCCCATTTGGGTGAAATTCATTTATCTTTTGAATGAAAATAGCTTTAACAACGGATGCTTATTTTTGTCAGTAATCTTTAACTCGTTCATCACAATTCGTTCTTCATGGTCAGCAATCCATTCCTTAAGCTCTTTTTTATCTTGGCATTGGGAATAGTATGTTTCTCCACCTTTTCCAACAGCGTTAATAACATACCTACAAGAAGAGTTCCCCATATTACCCACCTTTTTATAATGTCGTCAAAAGCTTTATCCATTATAACAAGATTGAACAGGAATTCCACCCTTTTTTAGTATGTTTTTTTTGTAAAAATACATGCCGGAAGACCTAAATCCCTTAACGAACTGTAACAATATTAAACTTCTATACGCCTGGTAAATAATGGATTTTAATGTTTGTGTTATAGTGATTTATCGTTTTAGCCTAAAACACCTGTTTCGGCATACATCGAAACATCCATAGAAGCGAAAATCCCAGTTGAAGGTATATTAAAGCAGTTGAAAGATGAGAAATATAACATTCTAAAAGTCGCAGAATTTTATGAATTGAATGATTTGACACAATAAGAAGAAGGTAAAAGCAACAGAGTTCGGGGAGAGACATCTAATTAACGAAAGTGTGTATGAATTAATAAAAGATGATATGAATAGAATCCTGCTTTTCCAATAGATACAGAGGGATTCGTGTGATCAGAATAATTTTGGACTGCCTCCATATATTAACGAAATGGAGGTGAATTGATCATGGGAAAGGATAAGCAATTTTTAGATTCAACTAAAGGAAATGAAGAGTCTCAGCACATGGGGAAGGGTGTCGCACGTAACACTCGCATAATCCATGGCACACCCGATCCGCGCGGTAAAAATGGTCCTCAAATTGATTCGGACATAAAAGATTATGATTAACAATATGTAGTACGCTCATATTTCCAATAAACAAAGAAGAACCTATTTTTTAATCAATCGTTTGATTAAATGCTACTTATTAATCAAACGATTGATTAAATAGGTTCGGCTGGTTAAGACCTTTTCTTTTTGCGGATAAACAATACAACAAATACGATGATTCCAATGGCTATTAAGGCGTAGGCAATGTTTGAATAAATTCCCATGAAATAGGTAATGTCTTCCCAAGACTCACCCAAAGCAGCACCAACGCTTACGAGGATGATATTCCATATAAGTGTCCCAATCGTAGTAAAAATAACAAACAGTCCAAATTTCATATTTGACATCCCTGCTGGAATCGATATAAGACTTCTGATTAGTGGGATCATACGGCAAAAAAGGACGGTCCAGTATCCATACTTGTCAAACCAGGCATCCGCTTTATGGATGTCCTTTTTGCTTACCCGGAGGATATGACCCCAGCGGTCTACAATTTTCTCTAGTCTCTCTACGTCAAGGAGAAGACCGATTCCATATAAAATAATAGCGCCAACGACAGATCCAGCTGTTGCCGCAGCGACCACACCCGGAATGGTCAATCCCGAGTATGTTGTCATAAATCCTCCGAATGGAAGAATTACTTCAGATGGGATAGGAGGGAATACATTCTCTAGCGCAATCATTAAGAAGATACCTAAATATCCAAACTGTTCCATAAAATCTGTAATCCAATTTTGCATGTGAACCTCCGATTGTTTCTTTGATAATGATTATCTTAATTATATCAAAGTCGAGAGTCAAAAAAATCTATTCATGGTCTTCGGTATTAAACCATGACAAAAAATAAAAACACCCCTGGATCATACAGGTACAATCCATGAGGTGTTGTGGATTATTGTTTTTTGTTTAAGCTTTCTTCAGCCATTTTGATAAGTTCCTTTACCATGCTTCCACCCAATCTGCCCCCTACCTTTCCAGCCTGACGGGGTGTGAGATGACCGTTATACCCTTCTTTGAGAGGGACTCCAGTTTCTTCGGCAGCCTCAAATTTTGCGTTTTCTGGGTTCTGCACATTAGCGACTTTTGCTTTCAAATCATCAAGCGCATTTCGTGCTTCCGGAACAAGGATTCTATTTTTGCGTCTTGCCATTTTACTCCCTCCTTATTGTTAGTTTTGGATAAATGAAAGGAAAACATGTATCAGTAGGAAGCAGCAATCTTATGTAAAGCTCACAAAAAAATGGGCCAGCTCCTGGCTGGCCAATAGTTGGAACTATTCATGTTTTTTTGAGAGGCAGCGGTCGCATTCCATTAAATAGGATTCCGCTTGTTCCATGATGTGATCCCCGCATTCTGTGCATTGTTTAGGCGGCAGTTTTCTAAAAAATTCAACCGGACTCATCATTTGCATAGTATTTTCCTCCTCTAATTATATTACAGTTTGTTAATGTAAATTTTGTTATAATACAGGTGGGGCGTAATAAGCTATTCACCTCGTTTTGAAAGGCAGCGGTCGCACTCCATTAAATAAGATTCCGCTTGTTCCATGATGTGGTCTCCACACTCTGTACATTGTTTAGGTGGTAAATTTCTAAAAAATTCAACCGGACTGATCATTTGCATAGTATTTTCCTCCTCTAATTATATTACAGTTTGTTAATAGACATTTTGTTATAATACAGATGGGGCATAATAAACTATTCACTTCGTTTTGAAAGGCAGCGGTCGCACTCCATTAAATAAGATTCCGCTTGTTCCATGATGTGATCTCCACATTCTGTACACTGTTTAGGTGGCATGTTTCTAAAAAATTCAACCGGACTAATCATTTGCATGTAATTTTCCTCCTTTTATATTACACAATCATTTATCTCCATATGTTATATTACAGTTGGTACCTAAAAATTATTCATCTTTTTTGGATAAGCAGCGATCACATTCCATTAAATAAGACTCTGCCTGTTCTAAGATATGGTCCCCGCATTCCGTGCATTGCTTTGGTGGCAAGCTCCTAAAAAATTCTACTGGGCTGGTGATTTGCATGGTTTATCCTCCTTTTTGTAATACAGTTTATTTTTTGTTCTCTTGTTATAATACAGTATATACCCGTTATTTAAAAATGTATAGATAAATATCAGAAAAATTAAAATTTTTTTCTGACTTTTTTCTCCTTTATTCATTTGTTTAAGACCCAGCACAAACAGGGTAATTTTCTTGTAGAAAACTTATTGCGATTTATTACGGAGGAAATTGCCATGACAAGGAGCATGATTATCATAAATCCATCATCGGGAAAGGAAAGGGCGACGGAAATTCTTCCACGGCTTCTGGAAGTTTTGCGTAATCTGTACGATGATGTTTTAGTAAGGAAAACAGTAAGTGTGGGGGATGCGGAAGAGTTTGCTCAGGAGGCTTGCAATGAAGGCTATGAGGCTGTCATATCAATAGGAGGGGACGGTACGATCAGTGAAACCATAAACGGTTTGTCTGGACAACGGCACAGACCTGATCTTGGAATCATTCCAATGGGAACAATCAATGATTTTGCGAGGGCATTGAACATCCCATTAGATCCCATACAAGCCACTGAAATATTAACAAGTGATTATACCAGACCGGTTGATATTGGCAAAATCAATGGTCGTTACTTTATGAATGTACTTGCAGCAGGTGCAATAGCTGAAGCTGCTTATATGGTAACCCCTGAGCAGAAAACAAGGCTGGGCTCTTTTGCTTATTTCTTCGAGGGGATTAAAACAATCATCAATAAGGCACCGTTTACACTAACTATTGAACACGACGGAGGAAAGTGGATCGGAGAAGCCTACCTGGTGGTGTCGGCACTGACCAATTCAGTTGGGGGTTTTGAAGTACTAGCTCCTGATGCCCGGGTTGATGATGGAAAAATGCATACATTTGTCATCAAGGATTTTTCATTCACACAAGCAATGACAATTCTTCCTAAGCTATTAAAAGGGGAACTTAAGGAGCATGACCAGGTAGAATATATCCGATCAACGAAAATAAAGGTTTCAGCCTCCAAAAACCTTGTCGCCAATATCGACGGGGATGAAGGTGAGCCACTGCCATTTACGGCACAAGTATTAAAACAGCATTTGAATGTGTTTGTTCCAAAGTAACTTAGAAATCCAAAAAGCTGCTTTCCTGTTATAGGGAAGTCAGCCTTTTTTTTTCAGCATATTGGATTACTGGAATGTGTGGTAGTTATTTTACTTTATTTTTAGCCACATTATCCCGGGAAATGTGTTATAATGTTTGTTCGTAAGAGAAAAGTGAATACTAGAACCATCTTCTAATCCTTTATATCTTGCAAATATAAAAAGCGAAAGGTGGTCATTAAGTTGACAGAAAATAAACCGTATAGAGTATTGCTCTATTATCATTATGTTACTATTGATAATCCTGAAGAATTTGCAAATGAACATCGCGAATTGTGTAATGAGTTAGGGCTTAAGGGACGCATCCTGATAGCACCTGAAGGGATAAATGGTACAGTTTCCGGAACAATTGAGCAAACTGATAAATATATGCAAGCAATGAAGGAAGACCCTCGTTTCTCAGAAATGGTATTTAAAATAGACGAAGCCGAGGAACATGCATTCAGGAAAATGAAAGTGCGTGCTCGGCCAGAGCTTGTTACTCTTCGGCTTGAAGATGATATTAACCCGCACGAATTAACTGGTAAGTATTTAAACCCGAAAGAATTCTACGAACAAATGCAGGATGAGGATACGGTGGTTCTTGATGCACGTAATACCTATGAATATGATCTTGGTCACTTTAGAGGGGCGATTAGACCGGATGTAGAAAACTTCCGTGATCTTCCTCAATGGGTCCGTGATAATAAGGAAAAACTGGAAGGGAAAAAGATCTTAACCTATTGTACAGGCGGAATCCGTTGTGAAAAATTCTCCGGATGGCTCGTCAGAGAAGGGTTTGAAGATGTATCCCAGTTGCACGGTGGAATTGCCACATACGGGAAAGACCCTGAAGTACAAGGGGCCCTTTGGGATGGACAAATGTACGTATTTGATGAAAGAATAGCCGTTCCAATCAACCAGAAAGAACATGTGATTGTCGGACGTGATTATTTCACTGGCGAGCCTTGCGAACGCTATATTAACTGTGCAAACCCATTCTGTAACAAAAAGATACTAAGCTCTGAGGAAAACGAGCACAAGTATATGCGTAGCTGCTCACATGAGTGCCGTGTTCACCCTTCAAACCGATATGTGGTTGAGCATGGTTTAACAGAAGAGCAAGTGGCGGAAAGACTTTCAAAAATTGAAGAATCTACTACAGTATAGTACCCATCTAAAAAACACCTTTAGCCCTGAAACCGGGTTGGCTAAAGGTGTTTTTTATGCTGAAATATTATAAAATTTTTCTTCCCTCTTGTGCTAAAGCATAGTAAATGCCGTGTTGAAGGGTATTGAAGAAATTATATTTCGTCAGATCATTGGTCGTTTGTGCGATGATCATGGCCAATTCGGCAGAAATTCCAACGAGTATGGTTTCCGTACCGATAAGGGAAGCTGCGGAAGCAAGCTTGTTGATGAAAGAAACAGTATATTCGCTAATATGCTTATCAAGACCTGTCAAATCCAGGACTAAATATTTAGCCTTATGGGCAGGGAGGTTGTTCAATGTTTTTTCGATAAGCTGTTCGGAGCGGATCTCATCATATTTACCGAGAAGCGGAACTACAACAATTCCCTCTAGGACAGGAATTGTTGGGGAAGAAATTTCTTTTACCATGTCGTTTAATTCTCGTGTCCGCTCTTCCACGATGTGTTCTAATTTGCGGATCTGTTCTGCCTCTTCACTTCTTGCAAGCTCATGAATATTGCGTTGGACCGTCGTTTCAGAAGGGAAAAATTCATAATTAAACACAGTATTGTTATTTTCGAAGGAGACCTCAATTTCCTTATACCAGATATTTTGATCGAATAAACCGGACAATAATCCAGCAAAATGGCCTGGTATAAACCTGCCGTGCTGCTTTCTGCCTTGGGCCTTATTGATCTTGGATTCCCAGCTGTCCTCGATTTGCATGGCGGCCGTTTTGCCATCAGCGTCCAGGGATGTTACGGTGAACTTCCCCCATCCAGCCGAGGCATATGTATTAGGAATTAAAGATAGGGCATCTACAACGGGAAGACTCAGATTTTTAAAGTATTCTCCGACAACCAGACCCTGCCGGTAGCCAGTTGTTTCGAGAACAAGGTTCGCTGCTTTCTCTCCAGATATTTCTTCAATCGTGTCAAAAAAAGACTTCATAGCACTGCTTATCCAAAATAGTACTGCATCTGAATTTTCATATTGGAACGTGCCTTTTTCTAGATTCCATGAGAAATTTAGGCCGCCGATCGTAATATTTTCTTTATTTACAGTTTCGCTATGGTTTTCCATGCTTATAGTAACTCTCCTTTAATTCTGGTGTGTGACGTAGTAAAACGAGTAGCATGCTATAGAGTCATAATTATTTTACCATTACTTTAATACATGATGCACTGAGCATGGCTTATCATCAGCTTTCAACATTAATGAATTATTCATAGGATGATTCTGGAGTCACTAGCAGGTTTCGGTCGACTGATTTGCTATGATCAAATTCTACCTTTTAATGTTGTATTGAAACATACCATAAAATAAGAACTATCCTGTAAATGGAGTTCCCAAGCTATTATATCTAAAGCATGTAAATCCTATTTTTAATTTATGATTCGAACCTGAATGGGATGGAAAAAAGTGAGCTGCAGACTGCCGAGATTCCTAGCGAACTGCTCCGAGGTCGTTGGCTAGGATCTTTTTCTGCTACATAAGACGATGCCTAAAAAGGTCATCTACCCAGGCAAACGAGTCAACTCGATGATATTTTTCGAAACGGGGAAGCATTCTAGATGGAAGATGTCGCATCCTTCTCAATAATGGCGTTCGTCTGAAATAGCTAATGGCCATAGGGGGGGAATATAATTTCAAATAAGCAATTTGGGGCTATCCTAATTAGGGCTTAAATTTGAGGTTTGATAAACAGGTGATTGGCAAAAATGGGTCAGTATGTAGCTGTGTTTTAATTCGTCAATTCATGCTTGACTAACGTGGAAGCCGAAAACAACGAAAAAAGAGAAATATTTATTTGCATAGAGAGTGCAGCATTCACACTGCCCACCATGAAAATGATGTTACATTTCTGACGTTTACTGAATAATCTGGTAGGAAAAACCTTTGCCTATTATCAGGAACGTTTTTTGATTTATAAATACATGAAATATTTGTTATGGTTTAGACAGGCGGCTTCGGAATCGATTCTGGGCGTTTTTTGTTATGTGGACTCCTTACCATCCTGCCAATCTTGCTCATTTGCTTTTAATTCCGATAAGGATGAGCGCGACACCTAAGAATATGCAGGCAATCTTGAAAAATGACAGTTTTTCAGAAACTCCAAAAAGCCCAACTGTTGTTGTGGTAACAAGAATAATTGGCCCTACTAGGGCTAGTGAACTGTTGACGATGAGAGCCTTTTCGATATCATTCAACCTAAGCATCAGGAATCCGGCAAAGATTTCAATGCTACCGGAAAGCAAACGCAACGTAGCCATAATTAATACTGCTTTTTCTATCACTGTAAACATAATTACCTCCTGCAACCATCTTCACCACATTGTATGCAGCAATTCCCGGAAACAGGACAAGTTTGAAAAATTTCAAGAAGGACCGTAAGAGGGAGTGTAGCTTAACCTGTATGAATGGCTACTTAACGCAGTTTCAATAAGGAAAAATTAGCAACTGAAATTTTCACAATACCTCATTTCACAAGAAAATAAACAACCGCCAAAGGGCTTAGCTACAATTAAGCAAAACACACCGGCTCACATGGAGGACGGTGTGTTAAGGGGTGTGATTGTATTAATAAGTTGAATTTTGGTTTCCGGACGTGTTCACGCTAACAGACTTGACATCTGCTGATAACTCGGTACCGGTATTCTGGGATGTTGGGGTCGTGCTAGAAGTTGAATTCTTAAGCTGGGTGCCTGCTTCAGCAACCTTTGACCCGACTTCCTTAATGCCACCTGTTGCGTCTTTCGCAATGTTTATAGCATCAGATGATAACTGTTTTACTTCGTTTACTTTTCCAAAGACATCTTCATTCACTGTCTGATAAATTTTTTGAGCTTCATTAATTGCTTCTTTCAAGGTTTCAGATGCATCTTTAAATCTTTGAACCATTTGATCCTTCATTTCTGTCGGATTTTCTTTTACCTGTGTTAACATGTCCATGGAGGTATCCTTCAGGTCAACTGCCTTGGTTTTTACTTTGCTACGGGTAGAAGAATCCAAAAGCGTTATAGCCCCGCCGATAATTCCTCCCAGAATAATGCCCTTTAACAATTTGCTGTTGCTTTGAGTATCAGCCATTGTGTAAGTATCAGTCATCACCTGGCCATCTGCCATCGTTTGGGTTTCCATCAAAAATTCCTCCTCTTTTTAAATATGTTTTATAGGCTTATCCGTGTTTTTCCCGGATTTTTCTCCGCTTAAACTTAAAGATGAAAAGAACCAACAACGGAAAATGGTCTTAGTAGAGTTTATTAATAATTTTACAAAGTTCAAGCTAGTGATTTTGGCTAAATAAATTTAAATTTTGAACAAAGTATCATCAGTTTTTATTTTACATAAATGCCATTGATTTTATGACCTCATTGGAAGGAGAGCCTAGCTTTTTGAATTTATAGAGCCGTTCGAACGGTTCTAATTGCCAGTTAGATAATGAAAAAGGCCCGAGGGAACTCTCTCGGGCCTTTTCATAGTGTTATTAAGCTAGAATAAGATTATCCAATTCTTGAGCGGACTTCTTATTTACAATCTCTTCAACTTCAGAGCCTTCAAGAGTTTCTTGCTTCAATAGAGCTTCCACCAGTGCCTCGTATTGCTCTTGGTTTCCTGAAATGAGTTCCTCTGTCTGCACAATGGCCTCCTGGAACAATGCCTGCATTCTTAATTCCTTATCAGTTTTATTGAAACTTAAGGTGAAACCGTCCTGAAGCATGCCTGTATCCACCATCTGTTCCAATAGATACTTCGCCTGCTGTACATCGCCACCGACACCAACGCTGTGTTCCCCTAGGTACATGCGCTCTGCGACTCCGCCGGCAAGAATCATTTTTACCTGATCGAGCAGCTCGCTGGTTGTCGAAAGGTGCAGCTCTTTCTGGATAGGGGCGACATAGCCAAGTGCTTGACCACGTGGAATGATTGTGGCTTTTCTGACAGAACCGGGCTTGGTCAGACTAGCGACCAAGGCGTGGCCGCTCTCGTGAATCGCTACGCGTCGTTTCGTTTCCTGGTCATTAAGCATGCGAGATGTGGTGCCGAGGATGGTCCGGTCAATGGCATAGTCCATATCATCCTTCTGAATCGTATCCTGTCCGTTCCGTAGTGCACGCCTGCTCGCAGTTTCAAATAGAGAGCTGATTTCGGCACCGGAAAAACCTGAGGTGCTCTCCGCCAGGTCATCCAATGAAGCAGTCACATCAGGAGCCAGCTGTTTACCTTTTGCGTGGATGGAGATAATTTCCCTTCTGCCCTTTGTATCTGGTAGAGGGACCTGGAAAGAAAAATCAATTCGGCCTGGACGAAGGAAAGCTTCATCAAGCATATCTTTTCTATTAGTAGCAGCAATGAACAAAATTCCGTCATTGTCATGGCCACCGTCGAGTTGAACAAGCAATTCGGTGAGTGTCTTCTCGCCTTCTTCTCCGCCGTGCTGCTTTCGCTTGCCTGCAAGAGCATCAACCTCGTCGATAAAGATGACAGCGGGTTTCTGTTTTCTGGCAGCCTGGAAGAGGCTGCGGACCCGGGCGGCACCGACTCCGATGAACATTTCGTTAAAAGCAGAACCGCTTGTGGAGAAGAAGTTTGCATTTAATTCTTTTGTAATCGCCTGGGCAAGCAAGGTTTTTCCTGTTCCTGGAGGTCCGTATAATAAAACCCCTTTTGGAGGTTTGATCCCAAGTTTGTTTGAACGTTCAGGTTCCTTTAAAATAGAAAGGGTTTGAAAGATCTCTTCTTTCATTTCTTCCTGGAGGCCTCCCACATCGTTTAATGTAATAGAAGGGAGGGGTCTTGCAGTAGAAATGCTGTGCTTCATTTTTGTTGCCCCGATGCCGCCTTTGGATTTCCTGTGGAGGAAAATCCCTGCAGCGACAGATACCGCGACTAAACCAGCCATGATCCAAGGGCTGTACCTGCTGTTCGGTGAATAAGAGTATTGGATATTATATTTCTCGATTAGCTTATCTATCATTTGGCTGTTGGGAGGGACATGTGAAACATATTTTCCGTCTTCGGTTGTCAAATGAATGGCACCGTTGCGCTTTTCTTCTAAAGTAACAGGCTTTCCGTCTTGAGCCTGGATTGTTTTTTCAATGGAGGAAAAAGGAATCGCAGTTTCTTTCGCATTCCCGTATATATACCAGGTAATCCCTGTAATGGCCACAATACAAGCCAGAATAACCGGCAGAAACTTTGAAACAAGGGTCGAGTTAGATTTCAGATGACTCATCTCCTTAAATAATATAGATATAGTATAAAAAATTCTGACTAGTATTGTACAGGGCAAATATCCTATTTAAACTAGTAATTTCTGTAAATACCAAGGTGGTAAGCAGGCATATTCCCTGTTTTGAAGCGTTGAAAGAGAGACTGTTATATTGTTATAGTTCAAATATCATGTTGTTGTTTAAATGGAATGCGATTCCCATTCAAGGTTATAATGTAAACGAACGAAATAGGATATGGCTCCTTTCTACAAAAAGAATAGTGTAAAGGCAGTGAGTGGTTTTCTTATGAGTAAATTTACAAGAGATTATGTAATTACAATGAAAGATATAGTAAAAGAGGGGGACCTGATTCTACGTCAGGTTATTGATGAGGTCAACCTTCCTCCTTCCCAAGAAGATAGGGAAGAACTTGCTTGCATGATGCAATTTTTAAAGAACAGCCAGGACCCGGACCTTTCCCAAAAGTACGGCCTTAGGGCAGGCGTAGGGTTATCAGCGAACCAAATTGGGCTCAATAAACGAATGTTTGCTGTGTATTTTACAGATGAAAAAGGGAAGCTTCATGAATATGAATTGATTAATCCAAAAATTATCAGCACTTCAGCAACGATGGTATACCTCCCGCAAAGTGAAGGCTGCCTTTCTGTGGATCGCGAAATAAGCGGGTTCGTTCCCAGATATGAAAGGATAAAATTAAAGGCTTATGATACGGAAGGAAGTGAAATACATTTACGCTTTAAGGGGTTTCCAGCAGTCGTCATCCAGCACGAAATGGACCATTTGAACGGTATCATGTTCTATGACCGGATAAATAAGGAGAATCCGTTCAAGCTTCCTGAAAATGTCGACATAAAAAGTATTTAATAAAATGGCAAAGCACATGTGCTTGTCATTTTTTTAATTAACTATGCTCTTAATGACTTTTAAAGTTGCGCACCTGTTATACTATGCTCCTCTATAGTAAGATGAAAACTAATCAAACTCGAGCTACATCATCGGCAGGTTGTCATCCCGAAAGCACGTAGGACGAGCTTTGATTTTCGCCATACCCCGTTACAAGGTTTTCTCAGAAGATCTCTTAAAAAATTTGGAAAAGTAAATTTTTCATAAAACTAATTGATAATGAATTTCAATCTCTGTTAAAATATATATATAATATGTGAATTAAGAGGAGAACATTAAAAATGAGTAAATGGAAAGCATCCTTAGCAATCTTATTGTCCACTAATCTACTGTTTGGTTGTGCTCAGTCCAATGATAATGCTTCGGCTGAAAATGAATCAAAGAAAGAGCCCACCGCTGCAGCGTCCGAATCAAGTAAATTGGATGATGTAGCAACAGAATACCGCACATATGCATTGGGAGAAATTGAATCGTTTGTAACATCAACAGAGGAATTCACAAACGCGGTAAAATCAGGTGATATTGAGAGAGCAAAAGCAGCTTATGCACCTGCACGTATGCATTACGAACGTGCAGAGCCAATTGCGGAGGTATTCGGGGACCTAGATCCCAAAATCGATGCTCGTGAAGGTGATGTGCCAGAAAATGAATGGACTGGCTACCACCGTATCGAAAAAGGTCTCTGGGCTGAAAACACGACAAAAGGCTATGAAAAGTATGCAGAGCAGTTGATGAACGATGTGAATCTTTTGCGTGCAAAGGTGGAGACGGTACAGGTCACGCCGGAGCTGTTGATCACAGGTGCCGTAGATCTGTTAAATGAAGTATCCACCTCAAAGGTAACAGGGGAAGAAGACCGGTATTCTCATACAGATTTATATGATTTCGCTGCTAACGTTCAGGGAGCTGAAAAAATTTATCAACTATTAAACCCGGCACTAGCGGAAAAGGATAAAGCGCTTAGCGAGGAAATCCAAAAGCGTTTCGACGATGTTTACAATCTTTTGAACCAACACAAAAAAGGTGAAGCTTACAAGCTTTATACAGAGTTAACAAAGCCGGAAGTAAAACAGTTAAGCCAATCTATTGATGCTTTAGCTGAACCGCTTTCTCAAATAGGGATCGTAACGGGGGCATCTTAATTGGAAAACGAATCTCAAAGAAGTACGGAAAATTCTTTTTTATTGTCTAAAAAGGTCTCAAGAAGAAATATGCTTAAAACGGCCGGGGCTGGTGGTGTCGGGATGTTGATTGGAGCGTCCGGCATCGGAGGCCTCCTGTCTTTATCAAATACAAAGGTAACAAAAGGTGAAACATTTCAGGATAAGATTCCTTTTTACGGGCAGCACCAAGCCGGAATCATCACTGAAGCACAAAATCATATTTATTTTGCCTCGCTTAATATAACAGCGGGGAGTCGCGAAGAGGTTATTAAAATGTTCAAAGACTGGACAGAGGCATCTGCTGCTATGACAGAGGGGAAACCAGTCGGTGAACACGATGGCAACCTGTTCCTGCCTCCAAAGGATACGGGGGAAGCCGTTGGTCTTGCCCCATCTAACTTGACTATTACATTTGGAGTCGGGCCAGGCTTGTTTGATAAAGACGGAAAGGACCGTTTCGGTTTACGTAACAAAAAGCCTAAGGAATTGAAGGACCTACCAAAGTTCCCGCTCGATTCATTGGAGGATAAATGGACCGGAGGAGATATTTGCATACAGGCATGTGCGGATGATCTTCAAGTGGCTTTTCACGCAGTCCGGAACCTGGTAAGAATTGCCCGTGGGAAAGCATTAATCCATTGGGTGCAGTCTGGATTCCAGCGCACAAAGCAGGCTGACTCCAAGAAAGAAACGCCAAGGAATTTATTCGGTTTTAAAGACGGCACGGTCAATCCAGACCTAAATAATAGAAAAGAAATGGACCAGCACGTTTGGGTTCAGCCAGGTGATGGTCCAGGGTGGCTTACTGGAGGAAGTTATATGGTGGTTAGGCGCATCCAAATGTTTATCGAAGTATGGGACCGTACAGCATTGCAGGAACAGGAAAATACATTTGGAAGGCACAGGGATAGCGGAGCGCCGATCGGGCAAAAAAATGAGTTTGATACGCCTGAATATAATAAGAAGGATACTAACGGCCAGCTTGCCATTCCGGTTAATTCCCATATGCGTCTTGCGCATGGTGATGGGTCACAGCAAATCCTGCGTCGTGCCTATTCATATACTGATGGGATGGACCCTGAGACAGGAAGTTTTGATGCCGGGCTGTTGTTTATCTGTTTTCAGCGTAATCCGGAGAAGCAATTTATCCCCATGCAACAACGCTTAGTTAAAATGGATAAACTGAATGAATACACTGTTCATAAAGGGAGTGCCATTTTTGCCTGCCTGCCTGGAACGAAAAAGGGCGGTTATATCGGAGAGACACTTTTTTCATGATTGTGTCTTTTTTTTCATAGGGAGAGATCAATGATATGCGCAAGATAATTAGAAATGGAATTCAACTATCGATACTGGTGTTCTTAATGGTGTTTTTTTCTTATATTCCAGCGGGTCAAGCGGCTGAAAACCATGACAAGCTATTGGTTTATATCGGTGACAGCTTAATGAAAGCAAAAAAAGGTGATATGGAAGCTGTTCGGAAAAATATGGCATCGTTTGAAACGGAATGGAATTCAGTAAGAAACTTGGACAGCAAACAAGCAGCAGTGGTCGACGAAAACCTTAAGGCTGTTAAGCAAGCATTACAAGGTAGCAATGCTGAACCTGACAAAGTGAATACGCTTCTTTCTGCTTTATCTAGTTCCGTTGTCCAATATGATCACCAACTAAATCCGGCCGACACGGAAAAAGAAAAAGAACGTGTGAAGGCCTTGATCCCTTTACTCGACGAGATGACAGCTACCATTTCAGATGAAAATCTTTCAAAAGCAAAGATCCAGTACTCCAATCTATTAAGCTCATGGACGGGAGTCGAAAAAATCGTGCGCAACGAAAGTGTTGTTTCGTACGGGGAAATAGAAAAACACATGGCATTCATTCGCATTGCAATTACGCAAGAACCGGCCGACAAGGAAAAAGCGCTAACAAGTCTTTCAAGCTTGAAGAATTCGATTAATGACTTTGCAAACGGCAATGTGAAAAAAGGAGAAAAATCAAGTTATTCACTATCAGATGTGACACGGCTGTTGACTGAAAGTATTAACGGGATTGAAAATCACGACTTAAATCATGCGAAAAGCAATTTGAATGAAATCTTAAATTTCTGGCCAATGGTAGAAGGTGACGTACAGACTCGTGATCCCAAGCTGTATAGTGATGTGGAGACCAAAATTCCTGCTGCTATATCGCTGCTGGAATCAAAAAAGGTGGATACGGAAAAAACCGCGAATATTGTTAAAGATTTAAATAGCCGCCTTCTGCCTCTGACAGAAAAAACAAGTTACTCTATTTGGGATGCAGCCCTAATTTTGTTGCGTGAAGGATTAGAAGCATTGCTGATTGTTGCGACACTTTTATCGTTCCTCAAAAAGGTTAATGAGGGAGACAAGCAAAAGTGGATTTGGTTCGGAGTTGGGACAGGTCTTTTATTAAGTGCGGTATTGGCAGTAATGATTAATATTGTATTTTCCACTATCACTGCCGCATCCAGCAGGGAATATATTGAAGGCGTAACCGGAATTGCCGCAGTTCTTATGATGATTACAGTAGGAGCGTGGCTTCACAATAAATCCGCTATTGGAAACTGGAACAAATACATTAATAGGCAACTGGGGCAGGCGATGGCAAAGGGCGGTTTAGCTTCGTTTACATTTATCAGTTTTCTGTCAATATTCAGGGAAGGTGCCGAAACAATCATATTTTATGCTGGAATGGCGCCGTATATAAGCATGAGTAAGCTTCTGATTGGCGTGGTGATCGCTTTTGTTATTTTGGGGATCGTAGGATATGTGATTATCAAATACAGCGTGAGGCTTCCTATTTCGCTATTCTTTTTCATCGCAACCATACTGATTTATGCTTTATCCTTTAAAATACTAGGAATCAGCATCCACTCGCTTCAGGTTTCACAGGTCATCGCCACCCATACTCTACATTCCGTCCCATTCATTGAGTGGATTGGGCTGTATCCTACATGGGAAACGATTGTACCGCAAATCATTTTGTTATTGATCATACTAGGAACAACATATTGGATAAAAAGTAATGAAATGAAGACAAAAGGAGTTCCTCAATGAGGGCTTCTTTTTTATAATAATTATAAATAAATATTGATTATAATTTTACAAGTTGTATAATATACCTATAAAGAAAACTACAAAACATTTATATATAATCATGTAAAAGATAAGCCGTCGGGGGTGGAAATTAAGATGCAAACAAAGGTATGTAACGCATGCGGGAAGCCAATGAAGAAATTAAAGCATTCCATTCTTTGTGATTGCGGGCCAAGAATCTTGACGGACCGCCACGCTGTAAAAGAAAAGAAGTGAATGCACCTGAATCAGGTATACCAATAAATGTGCTAAACAAAGCCGATGTTCCATACTAGTAGGACATCGGCTTTTTATAGAAAATAATAAAGACTGCCTAATAAATGGGCAGTCTTTAAATAGTGTGTTATTAATCTTTTAACCTGCTGATTCCGTCCTGCAAGCGGCCTTTTAGTTTATCCATTTTCCCCTCGGCTTGAAGCCCGGGGTCGCCTTTTGCGTTTCCGGCCTGGTCTTTTACTTCACCTTTGATATTATTGACCGTACTTTTTACTTTATCAGAAAAATCGCCCATCAATGCTTCCTCCTTTCTGGGTGTTTATATATAAGATATACCCGTTATCGTGAAGGATAAACACTATTGGTTAGCATTACACAATTCTTCTAAGATGCGAGGATGTCCTTGCTCCTGCCGTTGATAAACTCAATGGCTGCTTCAATAATAGCATCGCGGTCATAATCCAGTGATGCGACGTGGTATGAGTTGTTGAGGGACATCATGCTTTTTCCCTTTGAAGAGACTGAATCGTAAATCTCAAACGAACATTCGTGCGGGACAACATGATCGTCAGGGGAATGGAAAAGTAAAATGGGACATTTTACTTTTTGCAAAGAATCCCTAGCGATATCCATCAATGAAAGCAGCTGATGAATGGCATGTATCGGAACCTGTGTGTAAGTAATTTCAACAGCTTGCGGATCTTTGATATCAGGTTTGCCTTCCGGAATGAATCTTGGTGTGGTGCGATGCCTATACTGTTCATACTCCGGCACATTTAACGCTGCATTTATCGTCAAAACTCCGTCACACTCAACTTTTCCGGCAAGGGTCAATGCCAAAGCTCCGCCCATGGATTGTCCAATCACGAAGACCTTGCTGCATGTTTGTTTTAACAGATGATATCCATCTTCCACATCTCTTATCCAATCCTGATATCTGCTTGATTCCATTTCTTCAACAGTAGTTCCATGGCCTTTTAATCTTATGGAGTAAACAGTAAAACCATGTTCTGCAAACTTTTGTCCGATAAATTCCATGCTTTGGGGAGTGCCGTTAAACCCATGGCAGATTAAGATGCCCGTGGAGTTTCCTTTTAAAAAATAGGATTCAGCTCCGGGGATTACAGTTGATTTGTTCATTGTAAACATTCTCCTTTCCACAAATCAGTTCAATAAAAAGCATGTTGCTGTAGGAGCCGCCAGCAATCGAAATCGCTGCAATGACCGCAAGCTATTCTCCCTATATTCTTACACATTTTAATTTTAATTAATCCTATAAATTTACTTGGTTTAATGCTAGCATGGTATAAGTTCTAAAGTCAATCAAAAATAGACAGAAAGTTCTATTAAAAAATGTGTCATAGGGGGTGGCCCCGTATGACACATTTATTATAAATGTACATGTTATCCGGATAGAAGAAGCTATAAAACTGTCTCATACAGATTGAGCGGCTTAAGGGCATGGCTTCTATTGATGAAGACAAAAGCATCATACCGCTCCGAAATGACAGAAGGGACATAATTGCCAAAGTGTTCATATTCTGGATTGTAGACAACCCCGATAGCACGATGTCCAATTTTCGATGAAAACAGATGGCGGTTTCCTTCCTCAAAGAATAATATCTTGTCGAAATCCCCTGTTCGATTCAGGATATCTTCCCAGCTTCCCAGTTTTGCTTTTGGAACGGTTTTTTCCTCAAGCTCCACTCCCCATTCATCCGCGGCAATTACAGTTCCGCTATGTGTTCCAAATCCAACAACATATACGTCTTCGGTGCGGTTTTGTTCCCGAACAATCTGTCCGACATTAATCAGTCCATTATCAGCCATATCGGTAGCACGAGCATCTCCTACATGTGTATTGTGTTCCCAGACAATGGCTTTCGCATCAGGGCCGTAAAAATCCATCACTTCATTCAATGCCTCAACCATATGCAAATCCCGTATATTCCAGGATTTTTCATCATTAAGAATCATCGTGCTGTAGTATCGCTCAGCATTAGCTGTAACAAGAGCATTCACTTTGATATCCAAGCTGCTTTCTTCTTCATATTGATATAGGTGCCTGCTTTCACTGATTCGGTGTAATAGCTTGGTAACTTCCTCGACGCAGCCCTCTGAATAAACAGCCGATGAAATGGCATACTTTTCATGGTTACGGTTAAACGGTTCAAAACAAGAAAAAGCTTTTTTTGCCAAAGCGAGGTCTGGGGAATTGTTTCTTTCAAGATGGCGTACCACTTCTTCCATGGATTCCCACAAACTGTACACATCAATGCCGTAAAATCCCACCTTTTTCGTGCCGGATTCTGAGCGGTTATGTTCTTTTAACCATTCAGCGAATTCAGCGATTTCTTCGTTAGCCCACATCCAAGTTGGCCACCGGTTGAACGACTGCAGTACTTCTTCCGCCGTTTTACTATTTTTATCATAACCTTTTATATATCCATTCAGTTTTTGGCTTGCCGGCCAATCTCCCTCGACAGCAATAATATTGAAACCTTTTTCCTTTATCAGTTTTTTGGATATCTCGGCGCGGACTTTGTAAAATTCTGATGTGCCATGAGAAGCTTCTCCTAAAAGGACAATTCTCGAGTCGCCGATCTTTTTAACCAGTGCATCCAAATCATGAGGATCCTTGAAGGGGACAGCATGCTCCCGTACATTCTCAGCAAGTTGTTTAAGCATGAAAATCATCCTTTCATGATTACTTATATTCTGCCTGATAAGAGTTTTGGCCGGCATGCACTGATAACAATGTATCAACGTAGCCTACCAGGCGATTAACTAGTTCATCTGCTATTGCATAGACCAATTGGTATGCCTCATCTTTGTACAGGTCTGGATCATCAAATATAATGGTTGTATTAATAAAGACTTCTTTATTGCCATACAGATTATAGTGAATGATGGCTTTTCCTGCGGCTCCGCCTGATTTGGGATCTTTATAGCCGGGAAGAAATATATACCATTCTTCGGCGGTTGCTGAACGAAAGTTCTTGGTAAAAGTCATTCTATCGATCACTTCTTCAATTTCTTTCTGCTTGTCAGGGTGGATGCTTTCAATGGATTTATACCCCATAGATGCCTCCGCTATGCTGCTGTTTATTCTGCAGGAGCCGACTCAACGGCCACTTCATATGCATTTAAGATATTCTCCCTTTCAACCGGATCGTCTAAACCTACCAAATACTGCTCTCCATCTTCTTCTTCAACCCTCATTAATATAAGGTCATCACCAGAGCTTAATAAGGCATAAGAATTATCTTCTATATCGAATAAAGCATCGACCGCATACTGCTTTTCCTCGCCGTTTTCTTCCTCAACAATAATGAAATCCCTGATTTCAGGAACAGTCATTTAGTATCACCTCCATCTTTGTTTTGTCTTAACTTCCCCCCAGGGGGAAAAATGATTCGAATAAGTGTTGACATAAAAAAACAAAGCGATTAATATAGTTAAGTCGCTTTGAAAAAGTGAAAACATAGTGAATTCAAGTCGTAATAAGTTTTAAAAAACTGTTGACTTTTTCTTTATAAAGCACTATGATTAATAAGTCGGTTCGTTTACTTACATATTAAATAATTTCGTTTTTCGCAGAAGTTGACAACTGAATTATTTCGTGTTACATTAATTGAGTATTGCTCTTTGAAAACTGAACAAAACAAAGCGCCAACGTTTTTTAATAGTGAGCAAACACTTTAAA
>NZ_PGUW01000007.1 GCF_002863565.1 Bacillus sp. V5-8f | reverse complement strand
ACTTTTCAGCAGGTTTGCCATTGTCGTTTTTAATACTATTCAAATGTTTTTCAAAGACTCTGGAGCTAATTATATAAGCAATAGTACCTAAACATCAATACTTTTCTTGAAAATATTACCTCCGTTGTAATTTTTTATATAACAATCTTCACCCCAATCACCTCTATAGGCATAATAAAAAGCATCCGATTTATTCGGATGCTTTACAAACCTTCAATTATTTGTTGCTGTTCACTGATTATTAAGGTTTTTAAATTAACCAAAAAATCTTGAGTTTGTTGACTAAAGAAATATATTGAATCGGCATCATAGGAATTCATTTTTAAAGACGGATAAATTACATCATCATTTTCTTTATTTTGTTTAAATACAATTTCCAGAAAATATTCAAGTTTATCAAGGTATTCTTTTGTCATCTGTGAATTACTCATGAATCTATAAAATTGGTTATTTGTTTTAAATTCCTTTAAATGCTTAAAATTATTTTTTGCATCTTTCAAAGTGTGAAAAGCTGTAGCTGAACTTGGGAGAGAATTGAAATGTGCAATGGTTACTTCATTAAACAATTCCTGTTCATCTTCAGTTAGCTCCTGTCGATACCTTATTTTATGATCTATCCTATCTCTACCAATTTTCTCGTTCAGTTCATGACCTTTAAAATATCCAGGGCGATTAGTAATCAGAAGCGTTTTTTTCTTTCCATAAGATAAATGAGGCATACACATATACTGAACTATTTCGTTGCTTCTAATATATTCATCCAACTTACCTAATAGAGCATTTGTTTCATTCATTTCAAGCCGTATCATTTGTCGTCTAGTCATGTTTAAGGTATATCTACTTATTTCCATTTGCTTTTTATTTATATTAAAAGTATAAAAAGCCAACAATCCCATTACGATTAAATTGATCAATCCAACTAAGGAGTTGAAATATGATTCTATTTTGTCTTTTTCCACATCAGCAATTAATGTAGCCAAACCCAAAATGATTAGGATATATATAAGTCCCTCGAATTTTTTATCCATTCTTCCACCTACGAACGCAGTAGCGCATTTCCTTTCCTCTTATAATTCGACATAAAAACTGACTTTCCCTTCATCCCCCCTTCATGTATAAAAATTTTCCACGTCGAAAACGAAGGGGGCGGCGGTCCTTGGTTGGGCCTATTCTAAAGATTAATAAGAGGTCGTTTCATAATCAATATATTCTTTTTTGAATACTTCTCTTCTGCCGAAGTTATTGCTTTGCTGCGAAAACATGCTCTGTAAGTTCGAAACAAGTTGATTAAATCGGACATCTGGTTGCTGCTCCCATATCTTTTAAAGTAGAGTTAGTATCCTTTGTATTCTCCGTGGATCTCTCAATGGTTACTTCCTTTCGAATATTATTAGATATACACATCCGACATTTATTCCTTGTGAAGATTTTACCAAAAATTTATCGAATAAGAATCTATCAAAATTTTTATAATCTCCATAATCCTAAGATATTATGATTCCTTCTTGAATGCAATGAAGGGAGGGGGCTGGGAGGTTAGTCGATGTGTCTTTTTTTTGTTATTACAAATCCTAGTGAAATGAAAACGGGAGACAACTTTATGCGACTATAATTCTCAGGTGATAAATATTAAATTTAATTAATTTATTTCTTAAATAACTTAGTGAATCCATCCTATCAGCAAAGTTATACCAAACTCCTCATTGTTTATACATTTTTTTATTTAAAAAGTAAAAATATTGATGAAAAATGAGGGGTAGCTTACGTGGAGACTAGAAACAAGTGGAAATAAGCCATATGGTATAATGTAACTATTACTTATTAATTACAAATAAAATCATATTAACCAGAGGTGGGAAATGTTAACTTTTAATAAAATGATTTTAAATGAAAGTACAGAGTGGTTAGTTTTCTTACATGGGTTAGGTGGTAACAGTTCACTTTTTTATAAACAAACGGATTATTTATCAAAACACTATAATTTGTTATTAATTGATTTGCCGGGACACGGAAAGTCTAAAGGATTAGATGTAAAGCATTATTCAGCCGAGCAGGTCGCTGAAGAAGTAGTGGATTTATTATACGCTTTAAATATCCCCAAAGCACATTTTATAGCTTTCTCACTTGGAACAATTATAGCGAATGCACTTATGAATGTAGCTACAGAAAAAATCATTACCTTAACTCTCGCTGGGCCTGTCTTAAAATGGAGTTGGTGGTCAAATTTATTAGTAAAAGGGTCATACAGGTTAAGACATTTCGCACCTTATATGGCCTTCTATAAAACATTCGCTTACCTTATGATGCCTAATCAAAATCATGCAAAATCAAGGTATTTCTTTGTTAGAGAAGCTACCAAACTAGGAAGAGAGGAATACATGAAATGGGCATACATGGTGACTGTTCCAGAGAAGGTATACATGAAAAACCTACATAATAAAAATTCAATTCCAAAGTTATACATTGTTGGCGGAGAGGATCATATGTTTGTAAAAGAAGCAATAAACGCTGCTACCAAAGATACTAGTATTCATCTTCAGATAATCGAGAAGAGCGGACATGTGTGTATTTTAGAAAATAGCATAGATACCAATAAAGCGATTTATGAATTTATAAAATCGCAAAACGTAAAAAAAGATAAATCATCGATTAACGAAATATCAGCAACAGTTTATAGAAAAGTTTTGTAGCTATTTGTACAATGATTTCAATGATGATGCTTTAAATAAATTAGTGGTAGCTCACTGTAATTTATTGCTGCTATACAACTGATATAAAAAAGGTGAACAAAGCTGTTCACCTTTTTTTATTTTATCGCGGATTCTTCTTTTACTAAATTAATCCTTCGGTACAATAAACAGGCTTTACTCCCTGAATAAAGTTTCTTAGCAAATCAAACGCTAAACCCTTAGATGGATTCATTGTGTAGTAACAACCAACCGATAACTTCTGCTTTCCTTCAGGTAATCGTGCCATTGTCTAATCCCTCTAATAAAAAATAGCTATCCATTGGACAGCCTCCTTGTTATGATATATAAGTTAAATTCATTTGAAAGTGATTACATTGACTGAAGATACTAAAGAATACAATGGCTATGAGACCACCATTGTTTATGATTACAAAGAGTATCCTGATATCAAGAGCGGACGGTGTGACAATTGCGATCATTCACTGTTCAAAAGCTCTGCGAAAGATAATAAGTTCCTTAGAGAATGTAGAAACTGCGGAATGAAGAAGAGTATCTGACCCTAGAATGAAAAGGTTGCGTACATAAAATAAAGCCGCCTAATAAGCGACTTTATTTTTTACTAATTTTTTCTAATATGACTATTATCTCTCTCAAACCTACAAGCATTATTCCTGATACCACACAAGAAACCATAATAACTGCAGCGTATCCAATGCCCTGTCCAGCCGATATACCCCAATAAAATTGCAATACGATTTTCTGCTTCCATGATGCCTCTCCTCAATGTGTAAGATACTGCAGAATATGTTAAATAGTTTACTAGAGAAAAGAAAGAACCAGTTTCATCCAAACATCAAAAAAATCTTCATTTCATTCTCACAGCTCAACCCACACTTTTTTTATAGGTGTCACGATTCATACTTTCACGCAAAGTTATCAACTCACAGACCTTCACATGGGTTGAGTGTATGTGGCAAAATACTCGATGTTGGTGAGTTTACAGCTTTGAATAATAAGTCAACAAGGGACGGATCAGGATATTCATCGTAAGTTCATTATCCAACTGTCTTCCAAATCGGTGTTTTTGTACCCCACCCCATTGTTTAAAAAGAAAGCTACTTTCTGTTCCTTACACTGGTCACGAATTATTCTTATCCATTCACTTGCCATAGGCCTCGATCCTGGGCCAGATACACCACCACTATCTCAAATGAATGCCCCTTAAATCGAGAGCGTTTAAAAGGACCGATAAGGGGTTCACAAGAAAGAAAACGTATGTAGGCAGGTACTTTTATGGTCGTTAATGCGAGAGGCAGTTTCTTCATTCTCCACACTACTACCATTCCCAAAAGAAGCTACGAGAGAAAAATCCTGAAAAACAAGATATGTTAGGGATAAATTCGAAAAGTCTTTCAGGAGGAGTACCTGCTTGGTACAAGAAGATTAAGCGCGATGCAAATCCCACTGGTATTCGACTTTTAACAGGTGTGTGAATTGAGTAGAACCGAAGTTTTCGTTAATGAATTAAAAGAACCAGCATCGTTTATGCTGGTATCTATGTAAACTTTAAGCGCTTCTTTCACATGCTTTCTTCTTTATTAAATTGCCTATTCTTTTCATTTGTTCTGTGTCAAAGATCTCATCGAATTCCAATTGCCGACCACCATATTGGATATAGAGTCCTTTTTCGAAGGTACCATCTTGAAACCAGGTTACATCCTTTATGGTTTGATAGCGGAACTTTTGGAGATTTCTTAACCCTAAATCCAAGAAAAGCGCTCTCTTGGAGGTTGCGATAAGATACCCCTTTAGTTCCTGCTTTTTGGTTTTATCGTACTCACACCGGATAAACGTTAACCCTTTCTCACCCGATTCAAATATCGTTTCGCTTAGCAATTTGAAATATTGTTGATTTCGTTTTACTTCATTAAATTCGTATCTGGAATAATTGAAGCTATCAAGATCCACTACCTGAGAGAGAATCTCCAATACCTCTTGTTTTTCCTGTGCCTGCTTTTTTGTTGTTATTCGTTGGTTTTCCTTAACTTTTTCATGTTGTTCGTACTTTTTCTTTACCTTTAGTTCTTCTTTAGAGGTACGATATGTTGCGACTTTATGCTTCACTTCATTTGGATTCTGTTTTCGTGAAAGAACCTTGACGAATATGTCCTCAACCGAATAGCAGATCTTTTGATAAATCCCCATCGTTTCCGCCCCTTACTTCAGCATTTTCTTGGCTACATAAACCCTTCTGTCTAACCAACCCAGAACTCCTGCAGCAATGACACCTGATGTAGTTGCGTTATTTTCTTTTCGTTCCTGATTCCCTAATTCATAATGTTGCTTATAAATTGTTTGGCATATTCCGTGGGAACTTTATACGGTTCGCCATCCAATCCGGACTGGTAGGCAACCTCAGCGATCGCCGCCACCTTCTTGTTCGATGTAAATCCTTCTTTATACCAGTCAATGTACTTCTGCTGCTTTAATTTTGTCGCTGTGTACGTCACCATGGTAAAGGCTGCATCGTATCCCTGTTGGACGTACATCAGTTTTAGCTCTTCTTGCCCCTGTTCATACCCTTGTTTGTATGCGTTGACAAAAATCGATTTCACGTTTTTTGGTTCATTCAATACATCCGCTTTCCCATCTTTCAAACCTAAAGCGCTGTATTCTTTCTTTTTTGCTTCATCCTTTTCAGCGATCGCCTGGTTGAATCCTTCTTCAAACGAAGATGCTAACGCATCAACCGAGGCATATTTTGGGGGTACGGACAGATTGTCTCGTTTTTCCCCTAACGCATAACCCTCGTTGTTTGCCGCAACTTTCTGTTTTTCTAGTTGGTCCAACCCTTTTTGGTAGCCTTCCTCATAGGCATTTTGGTAGCCATCTTGATAGGCATCAGATCCGTTTACGGATGAATTGTTTTCAGAACCCTTTTGTCCAGCGGCTAATCCGGCTGCATATCCTGCCTTTTTCCCTTTTGCTTCATCCTGGACCGCTGCTATCGCTTTAAGCTGAGCAGGGCTGTTGTTTATTTTTGTCGTATCGTAATCACTTGGAGCTTCACACGGGATCCCGTCGTCCACAGCATTCCCCCCACCATCCAATCTCTCGGGATCGTTTGTCCTGCTGTATCCTTTGCTGTTCCAATATTCCACCACTTCCTCATAACTTGAGAAATCAGAACAGTCCTTATCCCAGGTATCGTTCGAGTTTGCAGAAGAACTAGATTCCGCAGGAGAACTTTCGCTTAAGCTCGGGCTTGGTTCGCTCGTTCCGCCGTGAGAGTGGTATTCTCCTATTGAAAATCCCCAACTTTCACAATTCGTACGGCAGGTGTGCCCACCGCCGGAATCCGTTCTGCCCGGATGCGCGGAAGCATCTGTTTCAAAAATGAACACAAGGACGGCAGTAAATAAAAAATGCAGGAATATAAACTATCCATTTCTTCAATGCAATACCTCCTTTTGCCTCTGTTTTTATCAATTTACTAATAGGGGAATAGTAGTGTAAATAAACATTTTCAATTTTCTGGGAACATATGACGCAGCTATACCTATGATGCAATTTGACCAAGAGAAAAAGGACCCTTCTTGGTCCTTCTTCGCTGTTCCATCTTGCTACGCACCCGTTACTTAAAGTATATTCCAACCCATTTTTATTTTTTTGGCTTTGTTAAAGTACACCGGGATACACTTCTTTAAAATAAAGAGCGCTTACCCAGAAACGGCTTGCCTTTATTCGGGTCAACTGCTGGTTTACCTGTTGCATGATCAACATGATAGTGAAAAGGCAGTTCTACAACTTTTTTACCACGACTAGTGATCTCAACATATATATAAACTTATCCAGCAATGGAGCTGCTTTCTCATGAGTTGTTAATGCTTTAACGCCAGCTGGAAAGACAATGTGTTCACCTGGACCTGGAGTGTTCTTGTTAAACTCATGAAGATCAGGCTCGCAGCCGGCGGCACCTGAAATTATTCCATCCTTTGGTTCTCGATAAATTGTAGGGTCAACACCATATGGAACCCCTAACCCGCCGCTTTCCAACGTAATTTCATCTGGTTTGTAATGTGGGTTTTGCTTGTCTTTTTCATGTGAACTGAATCCCATTAACGGGATTAATAAAACAGCAATCAACCCTGCCATTACTACAGAATATAGCCACTTTTTCATTCACTTTCCTCCTTAAATGGTGATAACTGTTAAAATTTGTTTCGATTTTTAGAGTATTATGTGAACTAATTGAAATGAACTAAAATTTTTTTTTAATTTACAACATAATTTTTCGTACACTCGACCAAAGTCCTGTTAAAAAGACGGAGATGAACTGTTTGATTATGGTGTACATCTCCATCTTTTTGTTTGACTACCAATATTTTATTAGACACATAAAACTGCCTTACATCAAAGAATAGCCAATGTCGCATGAAGATATTGCATTTGTTTACAAAGATTGAATTAGATGAATTTTTAAGTCAATCAAAAAAAATATTTACATCATCACCATAATTGCAGACCCAACATTCCTTATAAGTGCCAACTCGAAAGTTTATGACACCTGCAGCGAAGAAGTTATCCTATAGCCAGAGCCATGATTTGATTGTGGATGAAAATGATAAGTACACTTTCGTGGAACCGAAAATTAAGTGTCTTGTGAAATTCAGGAATTATACAAAAGCCGGATTATTGCGTATCCCTTCTTTTGTTGAATATATATCTTAACCGTCTATCTATTAGGTAGGCGTTTTTCTTTTCCAAATAAAAAACCCTAATAAATAGGGTTAGATACTCTTCTTCATTCCGCAGTTTCTACATTCTCTAAGGAATTTATTATCTTTCGCAGAGCTTTTAAATAGTGAGTAATCACAATTGTCACATCGTCCACTCTTTATGTCTGGATACTCTTTGTAATCATAAACAATGGTGGTGTCATATCCATTGTACTCTTTGTTATCTTCAGTCAATGCAATCACCTTCATGTTGAATTTAACCTTTTCATCATAACAGAACACCTTTTCATCGGGGAGGTATTGTTTATACAAATTTTTGCTGGAGTATAAGTGCTTTTGTCATATAATTTATGCAAAGGAGATGGGAACAGTGGAGTGGAGAAAACAAGATTGGTTCTGGTTAACTGGAATATTAATTGCTATTAATATATGTGTTAAGTGTGAATACTTACCATTTAAATTCAAGTTGAATGAAGTCCTGTTTCAAAATACATTTCATAACCTTTGTTGTATTTTTGTCCAGTTAATGTCATAGATTCATTTGTGGTAACAGGATGGAAACTGAGGTATGGCTTTATAAGATCAGATAGATAACTTCCGTTTGGTCCTTTGCCAAAGTAAACGGTATCTTTATCTTTGTAATAAATGGCTTTACTTTGTAGTAATCCACCTATTATGTCTACGGGTGCATATCGTACACCTTTATAATCCACCAACCCTGGCACAGACCGTAGTGTCGTCTCTGTCCTGAAAAAGAAGTGAAGGACGTTGAACTTTGTCAACGTCCCATGCGACTGCCTGTAGCACAAAAAGCAGCGGGATCTTGTTGAACTGCACCCTAATTGTTAGACACTTGACGTCTAATAATTGAAGGTGCTTTTTTATTGGTTAAATTTACACTAGAACAAAAAATTAACGGAGTAAAACAGTATTTAAGTGGTGTTGAAGGACATAGAATCATTGCTGAGAGAATCGGTGTACATTCATCTGTATTTCTAAATTGGATTAAACAATACGAACTTCATGGCAATGAAGCATTTCTAAAACGCTATACAAACTATTCCGTTCAATATAAACTAGACGTACTAAACTATATGAACGATAATGGGACGTCTATAAATGAAACAGCTGCCATTTTCAACATCCCTTCTCCCTCAAGGGTGCGCGAATGGTTAAAGGCTTTTGATTCTGGAGGAATAGACGCACTGTTATTCCACCACGTTTCGCTACTTTATTAGATGGTTGATCAGTTAACATCTCAACTATGTATCCTTCAGCATCCACAAGTAAAAAAGGTATCCCTCCCCTTTTAAACACACATAAAAATCTTTCATCACTGGCAACGCCGCATCAATGAGATCTTGATTTTGCTTTCGTCTTCTATCAATGTCGGCTTGTGAAATATGAAACAACCATCTCCCTCTTATGAGAAATGCCCAGATGTTTACATCTTTTCCACGAATCTATAATTTCTCTTCACAGGTTGTATTAGCGCTACCCTCAAAAACAAACTGACTCCATATCTCCTCATGCATCAAACTTGTCCCTCCTTAAAATTTGATTGCATAATAAATTAAAAAGTTAAATCAGCAAAGCTATATTTTAGAAATTTTGGTAGAAATTTTCCTTTCTACAAAGAAGAGATAGGAAGGGATTCCCTCCTATCTCTTTTCCATCGGATTGACCCAAAGCTTCGGTGATTGGTTTCATGTCTACCAAAACTATAGTCCATGTATTGGCTCCGAACCCAAAGTATCTAAAATTTCTATTTAAGTTCTGGCTGAGCATATTTCTTTTCAATTTTTGCAACAAGGGAATAATAGGTATCTACCATATTCCCTACATGCAGCTTACCGATTTGAGTTAGAGCCTGGTATGCTTCAAACCTCTCCCATCCCATTTCAACCATCCAGTCTATGAGCTCCGCGTAGGCAATACGGGCTGCATCTTCCATCGGGCGGGCACTTCCAACCACCATGTATTCCGTCGGGCTTTCAATCCTAGGCCACTTAATGGTTTTTCCTTTTATCAAGTTGAATTTTATGGTCACCTTTGCAGTTATTTCAAGTGCGACCCCACATAATTCTCCGTCCCCTTGACCGGCATGGGCATCACCTGTAAAGAAATAGGCACCTTCTGTATTTACGGGCAGATATACTTTATTACCCGGTTTCGTATCCGGCACATCCATATTCCCTCCATGGGAAAATGGTGTCAATGCGGAGATGGCTTCAATTTCCGGTGCCGTTCCAATGGTACCGAGGAATGGACGCCAAGGGAAGTTCAAACGGTCATTGTTCCGTAGCATTCCATTTTCTAATTTATAGATCCATACCTTCTCCGGAAGAGGTTCATTCAACGTCCGGGTCAGTTCTGTCGCTGTAAGGCCTCCGAAGTTTTCCTTCAAAACACTGACTGCCCAATCGCGAGTCGGTTCGATATCAATGATTTCAGCAACCAATGTGTCGCCTGGCTCCGCTCCTTTAATGAAAATTGGACCAGTTTGTGGGTTCAAATAATCCCCAAGTATCTCCGATGGTATGTCCTGCTCGCTCGTAATCCGATTTTCAAAAGCATCCTTCGTGAAGATTTCCACCGTTTCTCCAGGTTCTACGTATGCGATAGGCTCAAGGTATTTACTGAATACATAACTATGGGTTCCCGGCTGCTTGATCTGTTGGAATTCTTTTGTTTTTTCCATCATTATATCCTCCTTGATTTTGAAATCCCTAGCTCAATGGCACTTTTGTTTTGCCCATTCTTCTGATTGCCTGCGTGAGGCCAGCTTGTCTCGACATCCTCCGGGAATTTGGAGAAATAATATTTCCCCTTTGTCATGGAAGATATAATGACATGCAACACCGGCCCTGCCAACATGGATAAGAAAGAAGCATAATAAATCGGATATACTTTAAAAACTCCTAGGGCCCCGATTACAACCGCGACAGATAACGAAATGATGCCCGCAGGATTCCACGAATGCAGATATTCCTGGCGATACTCCACAAAATCATTCGGAGCGAGCTTTAGCACCTTACGGCAGATGTAGTAGTCTGTCAGAATGATAAATACCCATGTGTTGGTCAAGATACCTGTTATGGCGAGGAAAGTACCCATATATTGAAGCACATTGACCGCATAGAATACGACGCCAAACAGCCACACGGCCAACATCCACCACTGCCGGCCCGGACGGTAATTAAACATGCTATCCATTGTGTTGGAGAGTGCCAAAGAACCAGAGTACAAATTCATCACATTGATGCGAATTTGCGTGATAATGGCGAACACAACACCCAGAATCCCCATTACGAATGGGAAGACGAATCCGGGATCCGCAGCCAATGCATATGCATTTTCCTGAAGGTTTGGCAATAGAGTGTAGGCGAGCATGGCCCCCAAAAAAATGACCACAAACATCGGTATTAACATACCGATCATGATTGTTGCCGTCCCTTTATATGTAATCGTAGGTTTTGCGAAACGACCGTAATCGGTCGCCAATAACCCTTGAAACACCAGCTGTCCGTTTGCCAAGTTCAAAGCGGTCCACATGGTCGTGGCCGTGATGTCATCCTTTGGCATCCAGGAAGCCGTTCCTACAATGTCATAGTTCGTGCCTAACTGATAAAGTCCAATGATAAACAAAATAAGGAAAATAGGGACTCCCCATGTCTGCAAGAATTGCATTGAAGACATGCCTTTCCATACAAACCAGATCGTGATCGCCCCGAGTGTTGCAAAGATCGCAATCCCACCAACTGAATTGATCTCAATTCCAGCATAATGAGCAATCGCATGGGTCACGATCGTTCCTTCGAAAATAAAGTAGAAGATATAGTTCACCGCATAGATCAGGGATGTCACCGCAGAACCCATGTACCCAAACCCAAGGCCACGAGTAAGAAGGCTCATGGACAACCCTTCCTTACTGGCGATTTTCATGGTGCATGCCCCGATGATCGTGGAGCCGATAAAAAAATATAAAAGCGGGATCAACATCGTCGGCCAGCCTATGGTATAACTCATTTCTGCACCGAACGAGAAGAAAAACATAGCTGTGGAATTTCCTAGAAGTACAAGAATAATGGCCGGTATAGGCCAGCGGTAACGGGAAGGTACACGACCGACCGCATAGTCTTCAACGGCTTCAGCTTCGGTGATATCTTGAGGACCTTGAAACCACTCTTTCCATTTGCTCATAACTTTCCCACCTTCGTCAATTATTCACTGTTGAATTCTATAAATCGACCGTATGTGCGAGTTTCTGAGGTGATGGCCTCGATTTAATGGATGCGAGGTAACGCTGATAACGGATTCTACCAGACAGTAAATTAAGTTAACACCTCACTTTTTGTAAATAAAAAACATTGTTAGAAGTCCGAATTATCTATTTTTAATATAGCAAACATTTTCCAAAAAAAACACTTCCATTTTCAAAATCTATCACTATTAGTCAATAATTAGCTTTTAACGCTGAATGTTAACAAATTGTGGGACAATGATGATGGGAACGATAGGTGTGTGTCATCTTGTTTTTAAAATTAAAAACCATTTAGATACTAGAGATTGAATGGCATTTTTAAAACTTTTAAATTTTAATAACAATCGCTTTGGTCTGACTCTTAAACTACTCGATTCTTGGTGGCATCTTCTAGCTACATGTTAGTCTGCTTCGGGTGTTGGAAGAGTAGAAAGTTGTGCGAATCGGTGATTATATAGAAGGTGCAATTAACGTACGAGTGTTTGCGGCAACCAATCGCAATATAATGGAACAAATAGCACATCAGGGTTCCTTTCGCTCCGACTTAGAGGACATCGAATCATTGTCCATCGAATTTTTACAGTAGTTTAATCAATGTGCAAAAGACCTCTGACTCTATATGATTCTGACCTGAGAACCCTCCAATCATATAGCTAGCCTGGGAAAATCCGTGAATTGCGAAATACATTGGAACGGGCATTTCTCTTGGCTCTTGAAGAAAACGAAATATTTCCGAGACACTTCCTAGTTGAATTACAAAAGATAACAGTGCAAATATCTATGTGGTACTTTGTGGAAGAACTAGGCCTTGATCCGCTTACTGGTAAAAGAAAGCGGAAAAAGCAGCGGGGGTTTAAAACAAAAAAGGAACATTGTTAAAGGTGAACTTGACCATGCTGTGAACATGGAACTGCTTCCCACCAATCCAATCGTAAAAGTACAGTTATCTAAGAGCTGCATGGTCATAGTAATATCAAAACAACTCTGGATATATATACTTCCAAACATGCAGAAGACACAGCTAATCAAATTGATGCTTTACTCTCTAATACAAAATAAAGCTCTGCGGCACCAAATACATGATTTGTGCCATTAGTGTGCCCTTTAAAAAAATTAAAAAGCCCCAAAACGTTGCCATTTCAACGTTTTAGAGGCTTTGGTTAGTGACCTGTGAGGGGCTCGAACCCCCGACCCCCACCCTGTCAAGGTGGTGCTCTCCCAGCTGAGCTAACAGATCGTGTTATTTATTTTGCTTGCTAAGTACAATATTAATTATATGTTTTCTGTATGAAAAGTCAATACTTATTTTAAAATATTATTTTTATATTGTTAAAAACGATTCTTAAGCATTTCGTTCGTATTTACATTCAGCATATTGATACACTAATAGCGAAAAAGGAGGAATAACTATGACAACAAAAATCCGCATTTATTCTGATTATGTTTGACCGTTTTGCTATCTGGCGGAGGCTCCGCTTAAAGAAGCAATAAAAGGCAGGGATGTTGAGGTCGAATGGATGCCGTTCGAGCTGCGGCCTTATCCAACTGAAACACTTTCTCCAAAGGACGCCCGGTTCCAGCAAGGATGGAATCAATCAATTGCCCCACTGGCAGAACGCTTAGGCGTAAAAATGGTAATGCCGCAGGTTGATCCAACCCCGCATACCCACCTCGCCCATGAAGGTTTCCGGTTCGCCAAGGAACATGGAAAAGGGAATGAATATGTGGAGGCTGTCCTAAAGGAATTTTGGGAACAAAGCAAGGATATTGGCAGCATAGACGTTTTGGCTGAGATCGCTTCTTCGGTTGGATTGGACAAAGAGCGCTTTAAGGATACTTTATCTGAACGGAAATATGAACCTCATCACAAACAGGCCCTGAAACATGCATATTACGATGCGCAAATAACGGCAGTACCGACGTTTTTTATAGGCAACCGCCGTGTTCAAGGTTTGCATACAAAGGAAGCATTAGAAAGAATACTGGATGAAGAAGAATCAAATTCTCCTTCATAATTATTTTGAATAAAACGGTTCTTTTAGTAGGACCGTTTTTCTTCATACCAAACAAGAACATTTGTTTCCTTTTCGCTTGCATAAAGAACATACGTTTGCATATAATATAATTAACAGCAAAGGAGGTAATTCATATGAAAACCATGTTGCTTAAAAATTTAAAGGAAGGTACACCGTTGGAAATCATTTACCTTTCTGAAAAAGAAAACATTTCACAGCGGCGTATATCCATCATTGATATAAAAGATGAATATATTAGGGCTTTCTGCTTTCTTCGCCGTACGAAACGCACATTCAAGATTTCAAATATCCTTTCCGCCCGCTTGATCCCCTCCGTTGGTACAATGGAATAAACCCTAAAATAAAAAATTCCCAAAAATTTGATCATTATTTCAGCAAGCCGGCGTACGAAAGTTACCCTAATATTTTTCTTCTAGGCGAATGTCCTTCTAATATTCGTTCGTATCTTCTTCATCCCTCAAGTGGATGGCAAACCTTGCTGCAATCATAGTCGCGACGAAATTATATATGACACGCCTGTTGGATATAAACAAAATCATTATGTAGACTTCACCAATAAGAGCTGAATAAGTAGAGCGATTGTTGTAAATCCTTGGCCACGTTGCATTAATTAGCGCTAAAACTTTCGAAAAATCGCTGGAAGTTGTATTAAAGAATTTACTGTTAACAATTCTCCCTTTGGTTCTATATCTATTTTGATGTTGTTATAACTCCATTCTAATTCTGAAGGTATGTGAATAGCGTGTATACCATTCTCAAGGGCAGGTTTTATATCTGTCTTCAAAGAATTCCCAATCATCCAAGTGGTTTTAGGATCTGCATTAATAATTTGAAGTACTTCTTTTAGTGCTTCAGTATTTTTATGTTCATAGATGAACACTTTTTTACCAAAATAAGCTTCTAGCTCCAATTGAACAATTTTTCTTGTTTGGTTTTCTTTATCTCCACCCGTATACATATATAGATTATGTCCCTCTTCTTTAAGCTCATTTAATACCTCATACATATACGGAAAAGGTTGCACTTCTATTTCAAATACTTGTTGGCCAATTTTTCTAACTGTATCGATTTTTTCTTTTTCTATTTTTTGTTGATGTTTTTCACTAAAAAAAGTATAGGTAGATACAAGTGACTCAGGAAACCGTGAAGAGTTTAATCCATATTCAGCAATACTTTTTATATCAATTTCAAATTGCTTTTGAGTAATCTCTTCGCTTGTAAGCAACGGAAACCAATTTTGCATTTTGTCTACAAAAGAGTTGATTGAAGCCCTAAAGTATTTATTACAATGAATCAGAGTGTCATCCAAATCAAATATAAGAGTTTGTTTTCGCATTTGTTTCTCTCTCCCGGCATACAAAACCATAAAGAATGATATGATTGTATTTTTAACTAATTAACTGAACTTAAAACATTATTTAATCCTAACTCTTAATGAACTTTTTATTATTCCCCCCTACCTTAGATACTATTTTAAATTATCATTTTTATCCATCTAGAGTAACTGTTAAACCGATAATACGTAACTTTCAAATGTACATTACATCCGAAGAATTTTTATAAAAGTCACTCTATTACTCCTGAGCAATTAAAATCAGCTATTTCACGTTAAGAAAATAGCTATTATAAACAAACTATATGAGATTTTAATATGCGCCTTGCTATACCGTAGTGGTCAGATACATCTGATTTGATTGCACTTTTTTCAAAATTCAAAATCATAACGAAGAAAATAAGCCCTTAGTATGCTAGAATAAGCGGGTAAACCGATAATAGATAATTGGGGTGGATCGATGAGTAGTATACCTAAGGGCACTATAAAGGAGTACAAGTTTAACAGCCAGGCACTGGAGGAAGAATTGGAGTTATTGGTTTATCTTCCTGCAAATTTTTCGCCTTTGACTAAGCATACTGTTTTAATTGCCCAGGATGGGCGGGATTATTTTCAGCTTGGCCGAATCGGAAGAGTTGCTGATGGGTTGGCAAACGACGGAGACATCGACAATTTAATTATCGTGGGCATCCCCTATCACGATGTTCACGACCGCCGCAGCAAGTATCATCCCGCGGGTGAAAAGCATTCAGCTTACATACGCTTTCTTGCCCATGAGCTTGTTCCATTCATAGATGAAGAATTTCCGTCATATCATATGGGTTTAGGCCGCGTCTTAATTGGGGATTCCTTAGGGGCGACGGTATCACTGCTAACCGCTTTGAAATATCCAAATACATTTGGAAAATGCATTTTGCAATCTCCACTAGTCAATGAGGCAGTTGAGAACGCGGTAAAGGGTTTTGAACACCCGCAGCTGCTTGAAATATACCATGTCGTTGGCAAACAGGAAACAGAAGTCCCTACCACTGACGGTGGAAAAGCGAATTTTATTGAACCAAACCGAAGGATAAGCAAATTATTCGAAGAAAAAGGATTTTCTTATTTTTATAATGAATTTGAAGGAAACCATACATGGAAATATTGGCAGCCTGATTTGAAACGGGCGTTAAAGTATATTTTTAAAAACTGACGGTTATATGGCGCTATATATAAGCTTCACAAAATTACTTGTTTTTCCATAGACTTTGCTATAATTTACTTAGCTCATATTTATTGAAAACAATTTTTTTACATAGGAGGTATGATGATGAAATATGGTGTGGTAATTTTTCCATCGAAAACGCTTCAAGATAAAGCGAATTCTTACCGGAAACGGTACGATCCGCATTATGCACTGATTCCTCCACATCTTACACTTAAGGGGCCATTCGAAGCCAGTGATACAGAAATTAAGACAATTTCCGATAAACTTGCACAAATCGTTTTGGATTCAAAGCCTTTCACATTGAAGGTCTTGAAAGTTAGCTCCTTCAAGCCAGCTAATAATACCATCTACTTCAAGGTTGAGCTGACACCAGAGCTTGAAAAGCTTCACTGTGCCTTGCACAGTCAAGATTTCTTTGAAGAAAAGTCCGAATACACTTTTGTTCCCCATATTACAATTGGGCAAAAGCTTTCAAATGATGAACACTCCGATGTATATGGGCAATTGACTATGGTAAATGTAGCACATGATGAGCAAGTGGAAAGAATCCATTTACTATACCAGTTGGAAAATGGTTCCTGGACTGTTTACGACACATTTACACTAGGAAAGGAAAAAAAAGAGTGAACGTAAAAATCGCAGCCACTAAGGAAGAACGGGAGGATGCCTTTTCCGTACGGACAAAGGTATTCATCGATGAACAAAATGTACCTGTAAAAGAGGAAATTGACCGTTTTGAAGATGAGTCCGCTCATTTTGTCTTATATGATGACTCCCAATTCGCGATTGGCGCCGGCCGTTTTCGGGTGTTAGACGACTTTGGCAAGGTTGAACGAATTTGTGTGCTATCTTCAGCCCGGCAACAAGGGGCGGGGGCTGCCATTATGAATGCCATTCACAAATTTGCAGCATCTAAAGGTATAACAAAATTGAAGCTGAATGCCCAAGTCCATGCCATTCCTTTTTATGAAAAATTAGGCTATCAGACAATCTCCGATGAATTTCTTGATGCAGGCATTCCCCACAAAACCATGATTAAAAATATCTAAGTGTTTTCCTTATAAAAAAACCCAAATTCAGTGCGTAGACAACTCCGCAGAATTTGGGTTTTTTTGCATCTTCACGCCATACCTTTCGAAAAATTCCACAACAGCCCTAAGCCAATTTATTTTTCCTTACATAGTCTAAGGTAAGGAAAAATGAAGGAGGGATATGATGGACCACAAAGGATCAGAAATGGAAGAAGCGCAGAAACGGATGATGGAACTGCTTGTTTCCCGCACTTTGCGAAAGCATGGAGTACAAAAAGGAAAAGCAAATCTTACCGAAGCAGAAAAAGAAAACCTAAGAAATACAATCGAATTATTACGAAAACAAGTCAATGCATTTACCGGAAAAACAAACGTAACGGAACATGATGTAAACCCGGAAACTAATGTGTATGAAGAAGACAAGACCCAGCCTGAACAAGAAGAAGCGCCACCGAAAGCCCCCCGTATAAACAGGCTGGCCCAGAGACGGAAAAATAGGCGTTTGGAGTAATATATTCGTCCAAACATAGTTTCTTGACCAGCATAGCTTAATAGGGAATAAACTTAAAGGAGGATCATTATGAATCAAGAGGTTTACAGCAGCAAGTTTGGTCACAACTGTGATCACCATGAAAAAAGATGGTCAGCTTTAGATCCGCATTGCAAACACCCAATGTCCCATTTTTGCAGCGATGATACTGAAATCGAACAAGAAGCCGTTCAAAGAAGCACAGAATATCAGCTTTCAGAAGAACTGATCTATATCAAGGATTCCTGTGATGTGAATGTTAACTCCGTTGACATCAAAGCAGCTCTTTCATTACAGGCAGCTCTTCAGGCAGCCATCGCCATTGTCATCAGCGTTTCTATCCTGGATGGTGAACGCGCCGAAAGAATCACTCAAGAATTACTTCAATCTACTAAAATTACCCAAATCACAAGACAAAAGACTATCATTGAAAATTCTCGACAAGTTGATGTGCAAACTACTGACGGTCAATTCGCAGCAAGCATTCAAGCCTTGTTCCAGCTATTAGTAGCACTAATTGTAGAAGTCGATATCCTTTAATAAAACAAAAGGACACGGAAAGTGTCCTTTTGTTTTATCCTTATATCGTTTGATTAATATATGCGCCCTTTCCTGTTAGTTCGGACTGGGTTTTGGAAATCAGGTGCTCAGGAATCCTGTTTTTTATAGGGTGATTCATAAATACTGCCGGCAAAGATTTTGTTTCCCGTTTAGCTGGCAGGGGCTCATTTTTTTCTAAAGCAGATGTTTGCCTATCAAGCTCCTCCATAAATGTGATAGGCATAATGGGATTTACCCCTTCTACCACTTTTTGCGGCAGCTTGTCAGCGCTTACCGTGCGGTTTGCATATTGAATATACTCAAATTGAGTGATTGGAAGTATGTATCCCATTACAATCCCCCTTCTTTCTTTTCAACGTCTATAGTTTTTGTATTTATACCCTCATGTTTACTTGTGTAAACATAAATTTATCCTCTTTTTGTTTAGTATATGTTCTGTTATCATGAAGATTACCTATGCTAACTGGCAGATTGTGAATCGCTTGAAGGTTTAGACTTAGTAGAATTAAAAAAGAAGTATCCATGTTATTTTTTCTTAACATGTTAATGAATTGAGGTAATATGCATGAATGCAGCAAAGACAGCTAACGGAATTATAAGCCTTGAATCTGTGCCGGAGGATCAGCTGCAGGCTCTATATGAAAAAGGGAGGCGCGGGGAACTATCCTGCCCATATTGTAAAAACCCTGTGAAGCTTTATATTGGAATTCATGAACCTCCCCATTTTAGCCATACGTCCCAATCTCATGTTTGTGAACAGTCCCTCGACAAGGGTGTTGTCAAGCAAGAACCAGAAATACAGGACCAAGAAGTAGATCACCTCCAAGAAGGCTTCAGGCTTCCGGTACGACGAAGCATCTCCTCGCCATCCGGGATAGCAGAACCTTTTACTAATAGCAGGCCGATCAAGGGAAATCCTCCCTTTTTTGAAAAAATCCCTGTGTCCAATATTAAAGAAGATACATACTTTTCGTTGCTGCGCGACTATGGCATAACACTAGATCAACAACAAAGCCAAGCGGCTGGCTCCATCCATGGCCCTCTTCTTGTGCTGTCAGGTGCAGGCAGCGGCAAAACAAGGGTATTGACCATAAGAACCGCTTACATGCTAACTGAGGAAAAGATTGATCCAAAATCTATTATGCTGGTTACATTTACAGCGAAGGCCGCAAAAGAAATGAAAGACCGGCTGATTACCTATCCAAAAATTACGTCGTCTGACGTAAATCAGTTGGTAAGTGGAACATTCCACAGCATTTTCTATAAAATCCTCATTTTCCATGAGCCACAGAAATGGCAGCGGAACCTCTTGATAAAATGGGAATGGGAAAAAGAAAAGATCTTGAAAGCTGCCGGACACGAATTCGGGCTGGATGAAAAAGAGTTTGCGTATGACAATGCCCTGCAGCAGATCGGCCTTTGGAAAAATTCCCTTGTGTTTCCGGACGATATTAATCCAGCGGATGATTGGGAATCTGCGTGTGCTTATTTGTACAAAAAATATGAGAATTATAAGCGCGAATCGATGATGTACGATTTTGATGATATGCTCGTAGGCTGTTATTCCCTTTTTATGGAACAGCCGGCTCTCCTAGAAAAGTACAGGCAAAGATTTCAATACTTTCTGGTCGACGAGTTCCAGGATATTAATAAGGTTCAATATGAACTGATTAAACTCCTTTCATCCGGAACGAAAAATGTGTGTGCGGTCGGTGATGATGACCAAGCCATATACTCATTTCGGGGTAGCGATCCGGCTTTTATTTTAAACTTTAAAACAGATTTTCCTGAAACAAGGGTGGTCAAGCTTACGGAGAATTACCGTTCCGCCCATGAAATTGTTGCAACAGCGAACCGGATCATAAGCTATAATAAAAACCGAATGGATAAAGCAATGACTGCCCAGCACAATTTCAGTGATCCGCCCGTTTTATTTTATCCTTATGATGAAGAATTGGAAGCCACGATGATTGTTACGGACATACAGGAAAAAATCGCCAAGGGTGCGCGTCCCGGTGATTTCGCAGTGCTTTACCGTACCCATTCCATGTCACGCGCCATTTTTGAACGGTTAGCCTCCTCTTTCTTGCCTTTTGTAATTGAAAGGGATGCTGATTCCTTCTATGAACGCCGAATTGTGAGAGGAATGCTTGCTTTCTTGCGTTTAAGCATATATCCAGAAAATCCGAAAGCCGCTGCAGAGGTACTGGCATCATTGTTCCTAAAGCAAACGGTCCTGCAGGAAATGAAAGCCCAGACGATTTTGCAGGATTGTGATTTTATCGATTCTTTTGCCCATATAAAGACAGGGCATTCTTTCCAAGATAGAAAGCTTAAAGCTTTGCCAGACAAAATTCGCGCATTAAAGAATGTTACTCCCCTTACCGCTCTTGAAAGGATCGAAAAAGACCTTGGGTACCAGGATTTTGTTAAAAAGCGCGGAAATGAAGGAAATATCGAGAAGGGCTCTGATGATATCCGGGACCTTAAAGTGGCGTCCAGAAGGTTCCAAACGGTAAACGAATTTCTTGAACATGTCGACCATATGATTGCTATGAACAAGGAAGTGAAGGAATTTTCCAAGAATAATACAGATGCCATTCATCTCACCACTATCCACCGTTCAAAAGGGCTGGAATACAAAAATGTGTATGTATTAGCCGCTGTGGAAGGGAGCCTGCCGCATGACTTTGCTCTGGATTCCTATAGAAATGGAGACCAGGCGCCATTGGAAGAAGAGCGCAGGCTTGTGTATGTGGCAGCTACCCGAGCTAGCCACGGGCTGTATTTCTCCATCCCGCGGACAAGAAGAGGAAGAACAGCCTATCCTTCACGTTTTTTGAAGATTTAAGCGAAAGAAACGGGGTATATCGTTCTCCCCGTTTCTTTTTTCCCTCCTTTATTTACTGCTGAGCATTTTTGAGAGGGTACTAAAGTCGATTTGATTGCCATCTTTAATGATGGATTGGACAATTTGCTCTTCCATTTCTTTGCTTACAGGTTTATTTGCCAGTAGTGAGACTTTTTTGATCACATTTCGGACGGTTGCTTCATCTTTAAAATTTGCCCCCTGAAGAGAGTTCGCCAATTCAAAAATATCCTTCATGTTAACACCGGTTTTGCTTTCCATGTTTTTAAAGAATTGATTATCCACACATAGCCCTCCTTCTCTGTATTGGTATCTTATGTAAAAGGAGCTAAATGGTGAAATTGTTTTAAAAGAACGTCGACCAAAACCCGCCACGTCCTCGAAAAGCAAAGACTTCGCAGCCAAAAAATCTTTGATTTTTGGTGACATCCTGTGCAAGTAAAAAATGGAATGGATTTACCCATTCCATTTTGTATTAGCAGCAGAAGGAAGCACCAACAATGACTAATAAGATGAACAATACAAGAATAAAAGCAAAACCGTAACCACCAAATCCTACCCCAGCTACAGGAGCGGCATATCCATATCCGCCATATCCGCCGAAGCATCCACATCCAAACATATCATTTCACCTCGCTTTTCGCTTAAGGTACTTTAACATATGTAGGTCTGCGGACATTTGTATATGATGCATGCCTAATACATGTACCAAATTCTTGTTAGAACCGGTTTATGGTACAAGCAAACCAAGCGCATCGGGATACAGTGTCATTGTAAAATATAATGGCAATGAATTAAGGAAGGAAACAAGTCTCACTCAGGCCAGTACATTGAATGAATTCCGGATTTGCCCTTCTTAGCCTTTAGGCCTGAATACCAGAGCACCAAGTACCCCGAATATGATGGCAGCGGATATACCCGCGCTCGTTATTTCAAACATTCCTGTAACAACACCTATAATCCCATGTTTATCGGCTTCTTGCATTGCGCCATTTACAAGGGAACTTCCAAACGAAGTGATCGGGACAGATGCTCCTGCTCCTGCAAAGTCTATTAACGGCTCATAAAGGCCAAGACCGCCTAGTACAGCTCCAACAACAACGAGTAAACTCATTGTATGCCCAGGCGTCAGCTTGGCTACATCAAACAGTAGCTGCCCGATTACACAAAAGATCCCTCCAACTACAAAAGCCCAAAAAAACATTGGTAACATGAAAGCTCCTCCTTTCGATTATTTCTTGTCTAGTTCTAGCGCTACAGCATGCGCTATGCATGGTATAGTCTCTTTTTGCTGATATGATAACGGTGATAAAAGCGCCCCCGTTGCAATCATTAAAATTCTTTTATAAGTTCCTTTTCTCATTTCATTAAGCAAGTGGCCGTATAAAACCGTTGCCGAGCAGCCCGCGCCACTTCCGCCTGATTGCACAGGCTGGTCGTCCTTGTAAATCATAATTCCACAATCCCTGAATTTATCTTCCTGCAAGGATAGCCCTTTTTGCGAGAGAAGCTCGAGGGTTGTTGCGCGTCCTATTTTCCCCAAATCCCCGGTAACAATTAAATCATAGTGGTCAGGCTTGATTTCAAGGTCTTGGAAATGGGCAAGGATTGTATCGGCTGCTGCCGGTGCCATCGCCCCTCCCATATTAAAAGGGTCTTTAAGTCCCTCATCCTTCACTTTCCCTATTGTTGCGGACGTAATGGAAATACTTGAATCATTTCCATTCTCCGCTGATGTAACAATCGCCATTCCGGCCCCCGTAATCGTCCATTGCGCTGTGGGCGGCTTTTGGCCCCCGTATTCTGTTGGATAGCGAAATTGCTTTTCAACGGCCGAATTATGACTTGATGCACCTGTTAATATATAGTTGGCCCCTTTGTTGTTAACTAGGAAAGCGGATAACGCCAAACCCTCCATCGATGTGGAGCAAGCTCCAAAAAGACCGAAATATGGCAGGCCGATATCTCTGGCAGCAAAGCTGGTCGGCGTGATTTGATTGATTAAATCACCTGCTATAAAGAATTGGATATCGTCCTTTTGGACGTTTCCTTTTTCGATTGCTTTCTCAGCTGCCTCTTTTATGAGGATTTTGTGTGCTTTTTCGTAGCTATCCTCTCCAAGCCATAAATCTTCATGTAGAATATCGAAATCATCAGCCAGATTTCCTTTCGCTTCGAAAGGACCGCCTGTTACGCCTGTAGAGAGGATTACCGGTTTATTATCAAAAATCCATGACTGTTTTCCAGTAAGCATGGTCATCCCCCTAACTGAGTAAAGATTGTTTTTATAAGAGCGACAACGAAGGCCGCAAATACACCTAATGCAATAACGGTTCCCGCAAGTTTAAAGATATTACCCCCGACACCTAGGACCAATCCTTCCGTACGATGTTCTATCGCGGCTGATATCACTGAGTTGCCAAACCCCGTTACTGGTACAGCACTGCCCGCTCCGCCAAACTGGCCTAGACGGTCATATACCCCAAACCCGGTTAACAGGAAGGCGAAAAAAACCATGGTAGCCACGGTTGGATTGCTGGCTGTTTGTTCTGTGAAATTAAAAAAATAAATATAAAAATAGGTAACGGCTTGTCCAATGGCACAAATAGCTCCTCCGACTAGAAATGCTCTTATGCAATTTTGCAGTACCGGTCGTTTTGTTTCATATTTTCCTTGAAGCTGTTTGTAAGACTGTTGGGCTGCTTTAGCATTCGTTTGATTCGCCATTTTTTTGACCTTCCCCTCTTACGTCATTTCCTTCTGCAGTGACTCAATTTCTTGGAACTTTTTCTTTGCCTTTTGCTTTGGAACATCCTTGTTCAATAACATCTCATTTAACCTGACCGTTTCCAGAAAGATTTTATAATCACTCGAAACGATAAATTCATTGTCCTTGAACCTTTTTTTCAGGTGACTGTTAACATCCTTTTCAATCTTTTTCATCTGAAAGCGACGTAAATGGTTGACCTTATAGGCTACAAGCACTTTCTTTCCATTTTGCACAACCGCCACATCATAAATACCATCCAGCCCAGCTACTTCTTTTTTTACCTTTTCGGGTAAACCATCCTTTTGATAAGTAGTACTGCGGACATCCACGGCAGGAGGATTTGTCTGTTGAATAAGTGCCGTGCCTTCTCTCGCTCCTTCTCCATTTCCGCAACCAGCGGCTAAAAGAATGATCATCATCTGGATGACAAGAAAGTAAAATCGTTTGTTATGTTTTTCTGGCATGTGGTTCACATCCTATTTGTGTTCTGAATATAATTTTTGTATATCCTTATTTTTTATGAATGACATATTTTCCCCTGTTCATTTAAAAACAGCTGTCATAGAAAGCAAAAAAGCTGACTCGGATAGGCTCGAGTCAGCTTTTTTGCTTTTACTTCCCTTTGCTGCAGCCACAGCTTTTTTTTACCTTCGTAGGTCTCACTTTAATAAGCGGTCTTGGATACTGTGCACCCTGTCTAATCATGGTTTCACCCTCCTTTTTGGAAGATTATAGTGTTATAATATGAGAACGAGCCTGTATTTGTTTCTATTACGAGCCTACAAATTTACTGACAAATGTCTCAATTATAGAGCCGATAGCTGCAATAGCGAGCACGAAAATAACATAATCCCCTGCTGTAGAACCATATAGATGCAATGCCACCAAAATTAAACTGACCCAAATACCTGTGCACCAATAACAGCTTAATAAATCTCCTATCCACGCCTTTATTCCGGATTTTTTGGGAATTAGAAAAACTTCATCGAATCCATCTTCTGTTTTTTCCACTATTTCATCAAAAAAAGGACTTCTCAAGAATTCGGTAATTTTATCAAATACAATAAGCCTGGTCAGCCTGAATGAGGCGAGGCCGAGGAGTATTAGTATCGTGAAATTAATGTTGTCATCCATTTTCCTGCCATCCTCCTCCACGAACTTGACGCTCCTTTGAAGTTACAATACTCGCAGGTCTTGTATGTCTGAGACGTGAAGGTCATATATATGTTCCCCTTCTTGGACAATCACCACGTCTTTTCGTTTATTCAAGACCCGAAAACTGATCCGTTTCCCTTTTACAGTAGCTTCACAGGTAGGTTTCTTCGCTTTAGCAGGATAGCGTGACAGTTTTTCAAGCATAGTACTTACCTCAAATTGAGGCTGGTTATCAACTAAATCTTCTTCATTTTCATTGGCTATTTTTAGCGATACTGGAGTTTCGTTACGGAACTGTTCTGCTTTTATTTTTTGAACCGATGCAATCTCATCCGATATTTCCTTCAGCGCATCATAAACACCATATTCGCGCTTGATTTTCTCCAGTTTTTCCTCTTCTTCCTTTTTCTTTTGCTCATCCTCTTTCTCTTCCTGATTTAAAGCGGACTCCTTTGTTTGTGGTTGATCAATCTTGAAAAACTCGGAACCCTCCCATTCACTTTCCTGCCCGCTCTTTTGTTGGCTGCCCTTTGTTCGAAAAACCTGCTGCATCTGCGGATCTTGGTGTGGGGGCAGATTGGGTTGGACGATATATAAGAGGGGAGTAGAGGTTTTATCGCTATTGTTTTTCATATCATTCTCACCTCAGGTATTTGATCACTTCCACTGATTCTATCTTATCAATAGAAAATTGAAGCGTTTTTCTCGTAAAACACGTCTGGATATAAACCATTGATCTATCCTTTGCCGATCCACTGGCTCCCATTTATAAAAATCTCGCAAATAGGTCTTGGTGCAAGAACAGGAAGCCTCCCTAATAGTAAAATCCTTTCCTCTGTATTCATTTCGCTAAACTTTTTACGAAGGAAGCATTTTGTGAATAGGAATCTGTTTTGCCTTCCATTTTTCCCCTCCCGTCTGTGAATTCAACGATGAACGGCATGAGTCAAAAAAGGCAGAATCCTTTTTCATATGTATATGGCCGTTGTAGCGGGATTATGAATCACCCTATTTTTCCACTTTTTCCGTTTCATAAAGGATCGATTTCATGGACAGACAATCTCCTGAAAGCAAGACGAATAAAAAATCTGCCCCAATGTAAAGCGAGCATAGTTGAAAAGCTATAGATCATAAAAGCGGTCCCAAAGGAATTTAGTCTGTTTTCGCCACTATTCGCTTCTCACCTGCAAAAAAAGCCTGCCCAGTTTGGACAAGCTTTGTGTACATTGCGATCAACGCTTTATTGATTGGAATTATATTTTGTGTCTTAGCCTTTAATATGGTACCCAGAGTCTACATGAATGTTTTCCCCGGTAATACCGCGTGACATGTCGCTAAATAAGAATACCGCTGTATCTCCTACCTCTTCAGGTGTAGTGGTTCGTCTTAACGGGGCTTCTTCTTCTATCTTTTTCAGGATAGAGTTAAAGTCACTGACTCCTTTGGCAGATAATGTTCGGATCGGCCCGGCAGAGATGGAATTAACTCGAATTCCGTGTTTCCCAAGATCATTTGCCAGATAGCGCACGCTAGCATCAAGTGAAGCTTTCGCAACGCCCATTACATTATAATTCGGAAGAACCCGTTCGCCCCCAAGGTAAGTTAATGTAACAATGCTGCCACCCTCTGCCATTAGGTCCTTTGCTGCCTTTGCAACCGCGGTCAACGAGTAAGAGCTTATGTTATGTGCCAACAGAAAGCCATCACGAGTCGTATTCATATAGTCTCCCTCAAGCTCCTCCTTGTTCGCAAAGGCGATGCAATGAGCGATTCCTTGAATTGTTCCGGCTTCCTCTTTGATTTGAGCAAAGCAGCTTTCAATGCTCTCGTCACTTGTGACATCACAAGGAAGTACAAGTGAAGAAGCACCTAACGATTCAGCAAGCTCTCTCACACTTTTCTCAAGACGTTCACCGGCATATGTAAAAATTAATTTAGCGCCCGCTGCATGAAGGGATCGGGCAATTCCCCAGGCAATGCTTCGCTTGTTTGCAACACCCATTACCACATATGTTTTTCCCTCTAAAGATAAAGCCATACCATTTGCCCTCCTTTTTATACAAGTTAATAGTACCTAGTACTAATTTAAAGTATATCAAATATCAATAGGGATTCAAACCTTTTTCCATGTTCGGAATAAGCTATATAGGAATAGTTTCGGACTGAACCCGTTAAATTAACCTTTCCCCTTCATCTTTTTTCCATTTTTTCTGATATACTGAAAAGGGGGGGCTCCGTCTTGAATAACAGTATAATCGAAGTAACAGAGGTTGCGAAAACAATTAATGGGCAGTCCATTTTAACAGACGTTTCATTTTCCATAGAAAAAGGAAGCATCACCGGTCTGTTGGGACCTAACGGAGCAGGCAAAACAACTATCATCCGCTTGTTGAACGGGGTAATTGATGCTACTTGCGGCACGATTTCTGTGTTGGGGAAGAATCCAATCACAGAAGGGGACGAAATCCGAAAAAACTCAGGCATCGTTACCGAAAGCGCTTCTCTTTACAACGATATGACCGCCTGGGAGAACCTTAAGTTCTTCGCTAAGATCTACGGAGTCAATGATGAAAGAAGGCTTAGCTACTTGCTGGATCAGTTTGACTTGCTAGAAGTTAAGGATAAACCAGTTGGGACTTTCTCGACCGGAATGAAAAAACGAGTTTCCCTCGCAAAGGCATTGTTGCATCATCCAAAATTATTATTCTTGGATGAGCCTACAAATGGTCTAGATCCTGACGGAATCAATTCTGTAATTTTTTATTTGGATCGAGTGAACAAAGAAGAAAACGTCACGATTTTAATTTGTTCCCATGTCCTGCACCAGCTTAAGCATATTTGTGATTCCTATTTATTTTTGAAAAACGGGCGGATCATGGAAAAAGGGACAAAGCATGAGCTGGAGGATAAGTACCTGAAAGAAATCCGTTTTTTAGTAGAAACCGGATTAAAGGTCAAGGACAGTTTTTATATGGGTTATCCGATAGAGCAAAAAGGCAAGGAGGGAATAGAGTTCGCACTTTCTTCAAAGGATGAAATCACCCCTTTGTTAAGGGAAATCCTTAAGGAAACCTGGATTCATTCAAGCAAAATTACAAATAGAAGCCTTGAATCACTATATTTCAAGATTATAGGTGAGCGCGATGAATAGACAAATAATAAAAGCCATTGCGATAAAAGATATAAAGTCTATTTTTTCTTCAAAAAAGATATGGGTTCCAATGGTGATTTTGTCGTTTGTCCTATGTATTGCTTTTCCAGCAGTGATGGCATACCTGGGAATCCATACGGATTTATTGAACCAATCAGCCGAAGACATTGAAAAGCCAATTCTTGCCGTCATTGATCATTTCCCTGTTATGGAGATACGTACAACCCTCTCACAATTGCCAACCTTGGGTTTCAAGTTTGTTTATTTTTTCATGAATTTTATGTTAATTCCTTTTTTCTTAATGCCAGCCATTATTCATTCCATGGTTACAGCATCCAACAGCTTTGCGGGAGAAAAAGAAAGAAAAACGTTGGAAACCCTGCTATTTGCTCCGATATCGGTTTATGACTTGTTTTTAGGCAAAGTGTTGGCATCACTTATTCCAACTTTATTGATCACCTATACTTGCTTTATCATAAACATGATTGTTGTAAACATAATTTCTTTCAAGGCGCTTGATAGCATCCTCTTTTTGAATGCCGCTTGGCTGCTCTTTATGTTTTGGGTAATTCCCGCTCTTGTTATCTTCAATATCCTTCTGAATATACTTGTATCGGCAAGAGTAAAGTCCTTCCAGGAAGCCCAGCAATTCGGGGGAATTATGATTTTGCCCATTGTCGGGATTATTATCAGCCAGGCGAGTGGACTATTTTTTTTAAGCCCTGTGATTTTGTTCCTTATAGGAATCGTGCTGTTTGTTTGTAATCTCTTTTTGTTAAAAATCATTGCACGGTTTAATCAACGTAATGCCCTGTTTGAAAGCCAAATCCATTAAAGGATCAAGCCCTTTTATAGAAAAACCGGTGTTGCCATTTACTTTGGTACACCGGCGTTACTATAGTGAAAGGTAGGTTATTCCTGAAACTGTTCTTCCCAAAAATCTTTGACTTTGGTGTATCCTTAGAATCATGCACTTTTATCCGTCCAAAATGAATGTCAAAACGTTCCCTACCTGTGAATGACATTAAGGTTGCTTTATGACAGATAACTCATGAACAAGGTTGCCATTCCAAAATAAATTAAAATACTAATAAGGTCATTAATGGTTGTAATGAAAGGGCCCGAGGCAACGGCAGGGTCGATTTTCATTTTATGCATGAATAGCGGAACAAGCGATCCTGCCAAAGTGGCAACAATGAGCGTAGCGAAGATTGAGACACCTACCAAAAAACCGAGGACAACGTCATGCTGCCAGAAGTACACGACAAAGGTGACTAATATCCCGCAGGTTGCACCGGTAATGAGCCCGGTGCCCGCTTCCCTTAGCAATAGCTTCCATTTATTTTCATCCTCCAGATCACCTGTTGCTATCCCGCGTACAGCAACGGCAAGCGCCTGAGTTCCCGTATTTCCTGCCATACCCGCAATTAACGGAATAAATACAGCTAGAATCGCTTTTTTGCTCAACGTTTCTTCAAATCTACCGATCAAGCTCGCTGTTATCATTCCTAAAAATAACAGGATCACAAGCCATGGCAGCCTTTTCCTTGCTGCAGCAAAAGGATTCTTATCGACTCGGTCCAAATCCGAGACGCCGGCGAGCTTGGAGTAATCGTCAGACGCTTCTTCATCCATAACGTCCATGATATCATCTACGGTAATGATTCCAATAATTCGCTCCTGAAAGTCTACGACCGGCATCGCGAGAAAATTGTAATCCTTCATTTTTCTCGCAACTTCTTCCTGATCCTCTGAAACCGATACTGCAACCACCCTGTCTAACATCACTTCTGATATCATCGTCTCATCATCGGCGATTATTAAATCACGCAATGACATAACTCCAACGAGTTTCCGTCCGTCATCAATTACATAAATATAATAAATCGTTTCAGCTTGGGGTGCCTCATTTTTCAGGATTTGCATCGCTGAACGGACTGTTTGATTGGCCGAAATCGCGATAAATTCCGTGGTCATGATACTTCCTGCCGTATATTCCTCATACCTCAGAAGATCCTTTATGTCCTTGGCTGCCTCATCATCCATGATGGTCAAATAACTTACAGCCTGATTCTTATCCAATTCACTTAGGACGTCTACGGCATCGTCAGCATACATATGGGAAAGCATCTCTGCAACATAAGCAGGATCCATTTCAGCTAGCAGGTTCTGGTACTCTTCCTCATCAATTTCAATATTTTCAAAGAGGCTCGCCATCTCTTCCGGAGAAAGATACAAATAAACCCTGGAGCGAATTTCAGCATCTAGGCCAGTATAAACTTTAGCCTGATCGTATGGGTGAAGATCCATGAATTCGCTTCGAAAGGCATCGATATCCTCACGCTCTAACGTCTGGGCCAGGAGATCTTCATTAACCTGATTTTTTTCATTTTCGATAAAATCCGTCATTCTTTGACACCTCCCCCCATTGTTTTTATCATTCTCAAGAAAGGAATCCCTCTCCAGATTCTTCCACATTTTCAGGTTGATATTATTTAATTTCCCTCCAGGGTATTATACTATTAGCTTACAATGTAAGAAAAGTCGTCTCGTTGACAGCCAATTATGATGATGACAAAAGAACCAGCAAGAGATTAGTCCAAAGGGTGGGAAATATGGAGATCGATATCATTGGCGACATTCACGGATGCTTTGAAGAATTTATGGCGCTTTCGGAAAAACTGGGGTATTCGTGGGACAGCGGCATACCTGTACATCCCTCAGGTAGGATTCTAGGCTTCGTCGGTGATCTTACAGACCGGGGGCCGTTTTCGGTAAAAGTAATTGAAACGGTGTATGATCTTGTCGTAAAGCAAAAACTTGGCCTGTATTCACCGGGAAACCATTGTAATAAGTTATATCGGTATTTGAAGGGCAACAAGGTACAAGTAACTCACGGGCTTGAAACAACAGTAGCGGAACTCGAAGGCCTCTCAGCACGTGAAGAAAAAAAAGCCAGAAAGCAATTCATTGAACTTTATGAGAAAGCACCTCTTTACCAGGTTCTCGACAGTGGGAATTTGATCATTGCCCATGCAGGGATTCGGGAGGACTACATCGGCAAACATAACAATAAGGTGAAAACATTCGTACTGTATGGTGATATTACAGGAGCTAAGCACCCAGATGGTACCCCGGTGAGGCTTGATTGGGCTGCGCGTTATACAGGTAATCCATGGATTATCTATGGGCACACGCCGGTTAAGGAAGCGCGGAAAGTTAACCACACCTACAACATTGATACCGGCTGTGTTTTTGGAGGAAAATTAACCGCCCTAAGATATCCGGAGATGGAACTGGTCGATGTCCCTTCCACTCTTCCATATGTCCCGGAAAAATTCAGGACGGTATTCGACTGACCGATCCTGCGGCTTCTATGATCGATCATATGACAGGTGGCACTTACACCCCCTGTATAAATAATTGTAGACTTATTTAAAAAAATTGTGGCAGCTTGAAGATTGCCTGATCTTTGCATTTTTTTCCCTTTATATGCACGATGAAGGACATTTTTCTTTCCTGATCCCCGGATGTTGTCCTTCATATCCCCGATGAAGGACAATTTGCTTTCCTGATCCTCGGATGTTGTCCTTCTTATCCCTGATGAAGGACATTTTGCTTTCCTGATCCTCGGATTTTGTCCTGCATGTCCCCGAATGTTTTGCCACCAGGATTTAGACCTTGTCATCTCTCTTCCTGGCTTTTTCTCCCGTATTTTCCGGATATCCCATTTTCTTCAACCAAACGTTCGCCCGCAAGTTTTATCATCCGTTTCCCATCGTATAAACATGTTTCGTATACACACATTTAGTGCCACCAACCCTAGCAACCAATCTTCGCCTCGCCACATATTATATGTTAGGAACAAAATAACAGCTACCGCTGATTATTGCCCAACTCCAGGAGCTGGTGCATATCCAGCGGAAGCGGTTCTTCAAATACAAGCTCTTTATTTAAAAAAGGATGACAGAATTTCAAACTGTTGCAATGCAGGGCCTGCCTGGAAATATCTTTTGTTGACCCCCCATATAAATCATCCCCGGCAAGAGGGAAACCAAAATACGATAAGTGGACGCGAATCTGATGGGTCCTCCCGGTTAAGAGTTGCAGCCGGACCACGCTGTAGCCTTTTGCTCTTCCCGCCACTTCAAAAAGTGTACAGGCATACTGGCCATCAGCCCTTACCTCGCGCTCGATAATGCTGGTCGGTTTTCGGCCGATCGGTTCTTCAATTCTTCCTGAATCTTCTTTGATATAACCTTCAGCAACCGCTATGTATCTACGCTTTACCTTCCCTTGCTTCTGCTGTTCGCTTAAAAGATGGTGAATATGGCTATGCTTCGCGACCAACACTAGCCCTGAAGTGTCACGGTCCAGCCTTGTTACAACATGAATGGTGGAAGCAAGCCCCTTGTCCCGGTAATAACCTGCCAGGGCATTGGCCAGGCTGCCCGCAGGATGCTCCCTCGAAGGGATTGTATTCATAAAAGGTGGCTTTGACACCACAAGGATAAAATCATCTTCATATTTGATAGTTAGAGGAATCATTTCGGCAATAAGTCCTGTACTTGGTTCTTCCAGTGGAAAAATAAGTTGTACGATATCGCCATCCTTTAACGAATAACGAACAGTTGCTTCCGTGCCGTTTACCAGGATAAGACCGCCCTCGAATTTTATAGCAGCTAATGCCCGTCTAGAAATTTGGCGCTGCCGAAGAAATTCCCTTAATAACATTCCCGTTTCCCGTTCAGATGCCACCCAATGCAGTTTGAATCTATTATCGAATGTTTCATTTTGCATATATATTTGTTAACTCCCTAGTTTGCAATAAATGAATCATGCACCCTTTTCCAAAAGGGAAATGGCCTGAATCTGGCAAATCGGATTTTTTCGTCAGCTACCCTGAATTGCACGGACTTAACATCTTCATGTACCAAGGAAAGATGGTCGATTGTAATTTGAAAATTTACATTATTCACTGGCTTCAGCATGCAGGTATGGTGTGCTGGCAGTAATAGAGGTGAACCAACAGTACGGAACACCCGGTTGTTGATTGAAGCCATTTCAGCGAGCTGGATAGCATCAATAGCCGGATGAACGATGGCTCCGCCCAGCGCTTTATTATAAGCCGTACTTCCTGATGGCGTTGATACACAAAGCCCGTCCCCTCGGAAGATTTCAAAATGCTGTCCCCGTATTTCAACATCCATAACAAGCGTTCCCTCCACGCTTTTTATTGTGGATTCATTCAACGCAAGAAATCGCGATTCCCTGCCACCATGCCTGTATCGGATAATCACTTCTAAAAGGGGATATTCGACCACCTGGAACGGCGTTTTTGCAAGGGCAATCACCAGCTTTTCCATTTCATCCGGGGTCCAATCTGCATAAAATCCAAGGTGGCCTGTATGCACACCAACAAAAGCAGTCTTATCCAGGCGGTTCTTATATCGATGGAAAGCATAAAGCAGTGTTCCGTCCCCGCCTACTGAAATTACGATATCAGGCTGGTCTTCGTCACATTCCAAATTGAAGTCTTGAAGATATGTGCGCATTTTGTGCATAAGCGTATTCGATTTAGCGTCTCCTTTAGAGGTAATAGCGAATTTCATAAGTCCCATCCTATATAATAGATTTTTTGTAACGAAAGGGGGGCAAAGTCAGCACATACACCACATCACGTTTTTAGCGTGTTTCTTTTTTTCTTGAAAAAATTCGCTGCGCCTCCTTAATTTCCAACCGGATTTTTGACATTTCTTCATCCAGCGAGAACGCTGCTTCAGCTGCCCTCTTTAGCCGGACCTGAATATCTTCCGGAAAATCGCCTTTATATTTATAGTTTAGCGAGTGTTCAATCGTTGCCCAGAAATTCATTGATAGAGTCCGGATTTGTATTTCTGCAAGAATCTTTTTTTCACCGTTGATTGTCTGCACCGGGTAGCGGATCACGACATGGTAGGAGCGGTAACCGCTTGCTTTTTTCTGTGAAATATAGTCTCTTTCTTCAATTACTTCAAAGTCTTTTCTCTTATGCAACAGCTCGACTACTACTTTTATATCATCGACAAATTGGCACATCATCCTGAGGCCCGCAATGTCCTGCATTTCTGATTCCAATTTATCTAGCGGAATATTCTTCTCAGCCGCTTTGTCGAGGATGCTGACAATCGGCTTTACCCTTCCTGTAACAAACTCAATCGGGGAATGGATGTGTTCCCGTTCAAATTGTGTCCTCATTCCCTTTAACTTTACCTTTAATTCTTCAACAGCCTGTTTATACGGAGCTAAAAAATCTTCCCAATGTTCCATGTTCGCCACCCCTATTCCAAAACGCTTCTACCGGCTATGAGAGGAATACCTGCTCCACTTTAGAAACAAAATCCTCTCCATAATTGCTGTTTCCCTTGATATTCTCTATTAAATAAGAAAGCTCTTCATATAAACCCTCTAATTCAATCTTCTTATCTCCTTGGGCAAGAACGGCAGGAATATTATCCGCCATGGCAGCTTTGATATTGGCCCAGATAGGCTCAGGCAACGAAATATATGTATAGTCATCTTTATTTTCCATTATGTAGATAAATGAGGCGCCATCCGAATCTACCAGCATTTGCCCTTTAGGGGTTAACTCGGACAAATCCGCATCACTCTCCGGGGTAAGTAGTAGTTCTTGATTTATGATGTCGGCTTTTAACATTGAAATTTTCTTTCTCATAGTTCAACCTCCCAGTTTTACGGTTATATTTTATCACATTGGCAGACCGATTCATAAAAAATTCAAGTTTGCCCTCCTACGATATTACAGAGATAATAATGGCAATAGTATGACTTGATGAAGGGATGATATTATGGAACAGCATATTGAGATTGAATTCAAAAATTTATTGACACATGAGGAATTTAAACAACTAAAGAATTATTTCAAACTGAATGAAGCAGATTTCGCAACCCAGGATAATCATTATTTTGACACCCCAGATTTTGATTTAAAAAAACAGCAAGCCGCGCTTAGAATCCGTCAAAAGAACGGAAAATACGAGCTTACACTAAAACAGCCTGCAGATGATGGTCTGCTTGAGACCAACCTACCCTTGGAACCATCCCTGGCTGAGGACATACTTAGCGGGAATAGATTGCCTGACAATGAAATCACAAATTTGCTTCCATCCATAAATATAGATCCTTTTCAGCTAATATTGTTCGGATCTTTAAAAACAAGCAGGGCAGAATTCAGCTATAAAGGCGGTCTGCTCGTGCTTGACCACAGTTCTTATTTAAACCAAGAGGATTTTGAGGTAGAATATGAAGTAACACAGAAAGATGAAGGCCAGGAAATTTTTATCAATTTACTGGATAGCCTTCAAATACCCAGAAGACAAACCGAAAATAAAATTAAACGCTTCTACCGCGCGAAATTCGGCTGTTAGCAGCATAATTCAGAAATACTCACTTTTTCAAAAATTTACGTTCCAGAGGTGGAAATCAAAGTTGAAAATACAGGATGTCAGAATGCTAATGGAACTTCAGGCCCTTCAAGGATTTTCAGGTGTAGAAAGCCCTGATACAGAAGAATCCGGGAATCTTTTTCAGGAAGCGCTGGAAACAGCGATTGGACTGGGAAAGGAAAATTCTGTTTCACAGAAGCTTGGGGGCCTTGTGGATATTCTAACCAACAAAAACACTCTTGAAAATATGCTGGACCATATTCCGGTGAAAAGCATGAAGGAAGTTACACTGCCAACTAAAATACCAGAAGCTCTGCCCCCTGAATCCTTGCAGGTAACAAAAGATGACGTTCCTTCCGACATAGAAGATATCATTGAAAAGGCCGCTAACCTGTATAACTTGCCTGCAAAGCTGTTAAAATCGGTCATCAAGCATGAGTCCAATTTTAACCCGAATGCGACGAGCCATGCCGGTGCGACTGGTCTAATGCAGCTTATGCCATCAACCGCTCGGGGACTCGGCGTAAAAAATATATTCGATCCGTTTGAGAATGTTTTGGGAGGCAGCAAATATCTACGACAAATGCTGGACCGTTATGACGGCGATATAAAGCTTGCCCTCGCTGCATATAATGCAGGACCAGGTAATGTGGATAAGCATGGAGGTATTCCCCCGTTTAGAGAAACCCAGAACTATGTAAAAAAAATCATGGGCACGTTTTCTGCATAATGTAAAATAATATTTGTCCTGGAAGAAGATCATCAGGCTTTTACTAAAGAACCGGGTACTTGAGTATTCATTTGATTTTCCAAAGGGCAGTTTTTTCCCTTTCGATTGAAAGCGGTTACAAAGATTGTGGAATAGCTTACTAATCTTTTTGCTAGAAGGCTGACAAGCGGAAAATTTGAGATATTAAATGGCGATTGATAAAATAAGTATACATTATATTTTTAAAAGGAGTAATCAGGATGACAGAAGGTAACCCTACACCATATGAAGTAATTGGAGAAGGGCGGCTGCATAGGCTGATTGATTCCTTTTACTCAAAAGTAAGTAAACACCCGGAACTGAAACCAATCTTTCCTGATGATTTAACGGAGACTGCCAGGAAACAAAAGCAATTCATGACACAGTATCTTGGTGGTCCTTCGCTATATACGAATGAACACGGGCACCCGATGCTTAGGGCGCGCCATATTCCTTTTAAAGTAACACCCAGCCGTGCCGAGGCCTGGCTTGCATGTATGAGGGAAGCTATGGATGAAATTGGATTGGAAGGAGAATTTAGGGAATTTTTCTATCATCGTCTTTATCTGACAGCGCAGCATATGATCAACACGCCTGAAGAAGACGGGAAGGGAGAAGACATTTGAGTTCTCAAAAACCGGTTTTCAATGTAACGGATTGGATTGGGTCACAAAGCTGGTACGGTCCAGGCAAGAAGCCGATTGAAATCTATATTTTTGTGGACCCGTTATGCCCAGAATGCTGGGCATTGGAACCAATCTTAAAGAAACTGCAAATCGAATATGGTGAATTATTTAGTTTAAGGCATGTATTGAGCGGTAAATTAGCTTCTCTTAATAGAGGGAACAGAAAAAATTATGAAAGTATGGCACAGGTTTGGGATCGGACCGCCGGGCGTTCGGGAATGTCCTGCGACGGCACCCTATGGTTTGAAAATCCCATCTCCTCCCCTTACAGTGCTTCCATTGCCATTAAAGCAGCTGAGTTGCAAGGCCGGAAGCAGGCAACCCTCTTTTTAAGAAAGCTGCAAGAATTATTGTTTCTTGACAAACGCGATATTTCCGATTTACAGGTCCTTACAGAATGTGCTCGGGAGGTTGGCATTGATGTCGAGGAATTCACTAAGGATATTTCTTCCGCAAGTGCCGCCAAGGGTTTTCAATGCGATTTGAAGATTACTTCGGAGATGGACGTTCACGAGATCCCTACCCTTGTCTTCTTTAACCAAAATATCGAAGAAGAAGGCATAAAAGTGACTGGCTTTTATCCGTACGATGTTTATGTACACATACTGGATGATATGTTAAGAGGCCTTCCTGAACCAAAAAGCCCTCCTCCTCTCGAATCCTTTATAAAAGCATTCAAGCTCGTAGCCACAAGGGAAATTGAAGTGGTTTATAATATGAACAAATATGATGTTGAACGGGAAATGAAAAAGCTTGCATTACAGCAAATTGTCAAAAGGGTTCCGGCTAAATATGGCACCTTTTGGAAATATATCGGCGAATAACTCCCCTCTGTGGGGAGGTTATTTTTTATGGTTTTAAATGTGAAAAGCCTTGCAAACAACTATTTGCAAGGCTTTTCTATTCATACGAACAAAGGGGATGGGAGAAATTTTTCACGGTCAAACAAAAAGGGGTATGTGTTTGCTTGTGATCAACTTCACTATTGTAATATAACAAATAGTCACAGCTTTTTTCAACTGATTGTACATTATTTCACAATATTGTCATATTCTCAGCATAATGATTGTCCAGCTGAATATAATTATGTCATTGGGGGTCTGCCCCTCAATCCGTTAACTCATTAAGCCATCGTCTTTGAATCTGTGACTCTGGGAGGAAGCTGTATTGTGGCCAGATTCGTTATTGTCCTGTTATTTTTGATGATTGTGTTTTTTATACAATTAATGGGGTTGTTGAGAATCATTCCTTTATATATTAGTTCCCCAGTGTTGTTTCTAACTATATTTATTATCGTGTATAAACTGAATGAACGAAATCGTTTTAAGGGGTTTTGATCGGTTTTTTAGGCACAAAAACCGTCCGATTTGGGCCGGTTTTTATATAATTCACATATTCATGGAATAACAAAATGCTTAGTTTTCCATGACTTATGGGAATATAGTTTTTCCTAAACCACTAATTAAGTAATACTGAGTTTTAAACCAACTCGTTAATACCAAGATAATGAAAATTAACAACCTGTTTACTTGTTTGATACTGCATATATATTTGTGCACCGTGCTTGATACTTTCCGTTCCCCAGTGTAAATAAAAAAGTACACCACTTGATTCTTTGTGGTGTACTCATTGAAAATCTTTAGGCTAATAACCCTTCCAACTCAGATAGTTTTTCTTCAAATACCTTTAGAGCCGCTCTGATTGGCTCAGCTTCAGTCATGTCTACGCCCGCTCTTTTTAGTACCTCGATCGGATAATCGGAGCTCCCTGATTTTAGGAAGTCAATGTACCGGTCAACCGCAGGCTGGCCTTCTTCCAGTATTTGTTTGCTTAATGCTGTAGCGGCGGAAATGCCTGTCGCGTATTGATATACATAATAATTGTAGTAGAAATGTGGAATGCGTGACCATTCCAGTCCGATTTCTTCATCGATTACAATATTTGTGCCGAAGTATTTTTTGTTTAGCTCATAATATTCATTGGTCAGCATTTCAGCCGTTAAAGCTTCCCCGTTTTGTGCCTTTGTATGAATTAGGTGCTCGAACTCTGCAAACATGGTCTGGCGGAAAAGGGTTCCCCGGAAGCCTTCCAAATAGTGGTTCAACAAGTAAATGCGCTTTTTCTCATCATCGATTGTTTTCAATAGATAATCGTTTAGCAAATTCTCATTGCATGTGGAAGCTACTTCTGCCACAAAAATGGAATAGTTTCCATAAGGATAAGGCTGGGTTTTCCTTGTATAGTAGCTGTGTACAGAATGTCCAAATTCATGGGCCAATGTAAACAAATTATTAACGTTATCCTGCCAGTTCATTAAAATATAAGGATTTGTACCGTATGCACCGGATGAATAAGCACCGCTGCGTTTACCTTTGTTCTCATGAACATCGACCCAGCGGTTTTCAAAGCCTTCTCTTAATACATTCAAATAATCCTCGCCAAGTGGTGCAAGACCATTCAGGATTAATTGTTTCGCTTCTTCATAAGGAATTTCCATCTTTACTTCTTTGACCAATGGGGTATAAAGATCGTACATATGAAGTTCATCAAGGCCAAGCACTTTCTTTCGCAGGTCGACATATCTATGAAGCAAATGAAGGTGCTCATTCACTGTGTTGATTAAATTATCATACACGCTTTCAGGGATATTATTGTTGCTAAGCGCGGCATGGCGTGCGGATTCATAGTTGCGCACCCTTGCATTAAAATTATGATTTTTTACAATTCCGGAAAGTGTGCTAGAAAAGGTGTTCTTAAATTGTCCGTAAGTCGCGTATACACCTTGAAAGGCATCTTTGCGGACCCGGCGTTCTTCGCTTTCCAGAAAACGAATATAGCGGCCATGTGTAATTTCCACTTCATTGCCATCCTCGTCCTTAATGGTTGGAAAGGACAGATCGGCATTGTTTAACATTCCAAATGTATTGCTTGAGGCATCCAGCACTTCCGATGCTTCAGCAAGCAATGCTTCTTGTTCGGCAGAAAGTACATGGGGACGCTGCTTGTTGATTTCCTCTAGTGAATGTTCGTAGAGCTTGAGCTCCTCTTTTTCCTGCAAAAATTGTTGTATCTTGCTTTCTTCAATGGCGAGCAGCTCGGGAACAACATAAGAAAAACTGCTTGCTGCCTGAGAATAAAGGTTTTTTGCACGGTCGTCCATGCCTTGGTAGAAAGAATTGGTGGTGTCCTGGTCATAACGCATATGCGAATATGTATAAACCCTGCCTAGCCTTTCAAAAACGTCATCCTGAAACTGAAGGGCAGCAAATAGTTTTTCCGCACTTTCCCCAAGGGTGCCCCTGAAGGAATCCGCTTTTGCAAGATCCTCTTTTATCCCCTTCCATTCCTTTTCCCATTCCTCTTCCGTTGCGAAAATGTCTTCGAGCCTCCATGTATCTTCAGCCTCTATATCTTCTCTTGCAGGCAGTTTTTGTACACCTGTGTCCTGTGCCATGATGATTCCTCCATTCCAAAAAAATTTATAGTACTATTTCGCGCCGCTTGAATGATATCCTCTTCCACCCAATTAGCTCCTACTTCCTTTTATTTTACTTCATTTACCCATCTGAAGCAGTTTTTGATGCACATAATAAAAATTTTTCTCCAATTCAACCATTTGTTCAACGGTTCTTGGTATCTCAATTTTCTTCTTTATTTTAAAGTATCCGGTTTTCTGCGCTTCTATATACCCGGTTTGCAGGAAGAATGACACATAGTTAAACAGTGGGAATAAGTGGTCTTTACCTGTAATCAGGGGAAGCCTCCGTAACCGAATATGCCCTTTTTCTATCCTATTGTTAAAAGCCCTGATAAATTCATTGATCAAAATAATCCGGCCTTCTTCCTTCCTATGCAGTACATCGGTAAAAATGTAAGATTGCCATCGCACAGCCGCCGTCTCGACCAGATGCATGCCTTGGACCGGAAAACCTATCTCCGGTGGGAGTGTACTGGGTGTTAATTGATTCATATACAGATTACGATAAAAAACGTCTTTCCAATTGGCTGATTTTTGATTGTGGAACGACCAGGCCATCCTCTTTTCCCTCCATCTGGAAAGAAAAGGGAGCACACAGGATTGCACATCAAATAATTCTTCAAATGATAAGTTGGATAGAGGAGAATGGGTTTGAAGAGAAAAAGCAGTTCGTGGGGAAAACGGAATGATTCGCTGAAGCATTGAAAGGCGATCCTTCAAGGGACAATAAGCAAGAATCACAGGTGCCGCGTGGCTGCCCGATAGAAAAAGCCAATCGAAATGACGAAGGGAAAATTCGTTTTGGTTTATTTTGTTAATGTTCTTCTCACTAACGATCCATAACGGAGAAATGCCTGCGCTTTGATAGGCTTTTGTACGATTGATAAAGACAGCTTCAGGTATGCTTGAGCACTGGAATTCAATGGCATACTTTTTGTTACCAACTGTAAAGAGAATGTCTGCCCTTTGTTTTATTTCGGGAATATATGCTTCGAGAATGGAGTGGTACTGACGGGAAATCCATTGGTAAAGGTTTGCTTTTCCTAACAAATGATATTCAGATTCTGGTTCGGAGGAAGCATTGCATGAGGAGTTTCGTTTGTGGGCAAAATGGGGAATTTTCACGTTTCCAGCTTTAATGGTTACTTCGCTATTACAGCATGGACAATGAAATCTCCCTTGCTTTTTCATGTTTAGAACTTTTTCTTTCGTTTCAATATTATAGAGCGTTATGAATAAACCCTTTTCGTTTTTTGCTGTCAGCACATGTCTGGCCTCCTTTTCTCTTTGAATATTCTATCAATACCACCTAATTTCCTTTTTCTTATCTAAAAATATTTAATTAGTTAGTAGACATTTTACAGGTGATATCCGGTGAAGGGAATACATACTCAATCGCCAAATATACCGCAATTTCGTATCAGCGAATTGCCGCATATATCAGCCAATTATCTAGATATATAGGCCAAATTATAGGGCTCCATTAGGAATTGTACAGATAGGAATAGCATGAATTCCTATCTGACAAAAGATTACGAAGAAAACCTACTTATAATAGCGGTGACAGCAGTCTGCACGTGGATTCAATGACTTTCAGGCCGAGGTTCCGCTTTGAAAAGGTCTCGATATGAATCTCCCGGGACTCCAAGATGTCGTGTAAATAATCGTTAACAAGCTTCTCAGTGCTTCTTGTTTTGTATAGGAATGCGTTTACTTCAAAATTCAAATGAAAGCTTCTCATATCCATATTCGAAGTACCGATAGAAGCCAATTCATTGTCAACAATCACTATTTTACTATGCATGAACCCATGCTTATACTCGAAGATCCGGACACCGGCATCAAGCAATTCTGGAAAGTAGGATCGGGATGCATGAAAAACAATTCGTTTATCGGGGTTTTTAGGAACAAGAAGCCTAACATCCAGACCGCTTAAAGCTGCTATTTTTAAAGCCTGGAAAATATCATCATCAGGAATGAAATAAGGGGATGCAATCCATACAGATTCCTTTGCCGATGTTATCATGGAAAAGAAAATGCTCTTGATAACCGTCCATTCATTATCAGGACCGCCGGCAATCATTTGGACACCTCCATGTTTATGGACAATCGGCATGGGCGACAGATATTCATCTGTAAGAAAGCTGTGATCCGTACTATAATACCAATCCTGTAAAAAGATCAGCTGCAAGGAACGCACCGCTTCACCCCGTAACATTAGATGTGTATCCCTCCAAAACCCGAAATGTTCATTCCGCCCAAGGTATTCATCCCCGATATTTAATCCACCCATAAAAGCTGTCTGTCCATCTATGACAATGATTTTCCGATGGTTCCTAAAGTTAAATTTATTATTCAAGAACGGCAAGCGGACTGGTCCAAACGCTACCATTTCGACACCGGCGTTCTTCAAATCCTGTATATACTCCCTTGAAAGCTGCCAGGATCCGACTGCATCGTATAAAAATCTTATTTTTACGCCCTGCTTCGCTTTTTGGATTAATATATCCTTTATATCTATGCCAATCTTGTCATGGCGAACGATATAATATTCCATATGGATATGATGATTTGCCTTTTTAAGCTCCTCTAGTATATGTGAAAAAGTCTCTTCACCATTTGTTAAAATTGTTGTTTCCGTACCAAAAGATATAGGGCTATTGCCAATACGCTGGGCTAGCTTAAACAGCTTTTGCTGATGCTCCCCCATCTCCAAAATTCTTTCATTGCTGATATCCGGCTCCCCATTTACCCTTAAAAAAGCTTCTTTATCAAGAAAATATTTTTTCCTGAACATTCTTTCTTTCCGGAAATTCCGGCCAAACAAGAAATAGAAGATAAAACCAACTAATGGAAATGCTCCAAAGACAACCAACCATGTAAGCGTCTGTGTCGGATGCCTGTTCTCCAGGAAAATGATAATTCCGATAACAACTACGGATAACGTCAGCAATACACTGAAATAACCAAGGATACCTCCCTTAAAATGATCTTTTAAAAAAAACCATAAGCCACCCATTAAGACGATTAAAAAAGAAAGTCCAATCGTTTTTTTCACAAAGACACCGCCCCTGCCAACATGTTCACCTATACAACATACATACCCTAAAACAATTTCATGCAATCGTTCGGGTTCTTAGAGTGTACTATTTATAACAAGCATAGTAGAAAAAAGCCGATTCCTTGTTGAAATCGGCCCTAGCTTTATGCAAAATATTTATTTACTGTTATGAAAACATCGTTTTCCATTACAACTTTCCCATATTCTTCAAGCATATGGACGGTAATTGGAGATTCCTCACTGTATTCAAGAAGAATGCTTAATATATTATCGATTTCATCTTCGTCGGACTCATCCTCAGAAAACTCAATGTACAAGTAATATTTATTTTGGTATACAAACAGCTTTGTAACTAGTCCATCTAAACCCTGGCGGTTACTCAATGCTATTAAGTCATCAAAGTTCTCAAATTCCGTGATGAACTCTAATATGCCATCCTCAAACTGTAGAACATTGTCAACCTGGTGTTTTCCCTGAAAATGATGGTCAAGAAGAGACTCAATCTTTTCGTCAACAGGTAAATCCTTCAGCTTGTCTTCAGAAATCGGTAATTCCAGCCTTTGGCCATCTTTGGTCAACTGTGCACGGGTAACAAGAACCTCTAACCCTTTCTCAAGAGCCTGAACCTGAATCCATAACGGGCCTTCAATCATGAATTCCTCTTCCTGATGCACTTCGTCCATCATTTCCCAGAAAAGCTCTTCGCTCCGTTCCCGGCTATACCAGATTTCTTCCCGATCAAAGCCGCGTTCTTCGATATCTATATAAGAGATGTAAAACTTTACTGTATCTTCATTGATCCTTTCAATTTCCACGATATACCTCTCCCTTCTGTTCACATTTTGAAGGGATAATTACCCCCGGGCACCAAAGCCCTTTCTAATATCATTACCCATGAAGCTGCTTTTGTAATCATTGCCTCATTGGTAAAAAATATATTCTATTTTTCTTTTATTTTATGACAAAATAATCAATAAGGGAAATAAAAAACCTGTCCAAATTGAAAAACAATTGTTTACCCACTGTCTCAACCAATTTACCGGTTTGACAGGTCTATTTATCAGCTCACAAACATGCAGTTTGCTGAAGGCAGACAAAGTTTGAGTACGGTCGAGACGTTTCAGTAACATTTATTGATAAGGATACTATATAATGAAAGAGCCCTGCCATTATTATGGCAGGGGTTCTTTCAAGATAAAATCTACAGGAACATTTGCTTTTCTTTTTAATTAACCATTTTTTGTGCTTCACGCAGCTGGAAAGTGCGTACCTTGCGCGGCAGGAACCGGCGAATTTCGTCTTCATTGTATCCTACCTGAAGCCTTTTTTCGTCTAAGATAATCGGTCTTCTTAGCATGCCAGGATTATCTTTAATCAATTTATATAATTCCTGGAGGGGCAAAGCCTCCAAATTTACATTCAGCTTTTGAAAGGTCTTAGATCTAGTGGATATAATTTCATCTGTACCGTCTTCAGTCATGCGAAGAATTTCTTTAATTTCTTCAATAGATAGGTTCTCGGAGAAAATATTTCTTTCTGAATATGGAATCTCATGTTCTTCGAGCCAAGCCTTCGCTTTCCGACATGATGTACAGCTTGGTGATGTATATAAAGTAACCATCATTCACTCACACTCCCTGAAAATAGAATCGGTGATCTATGCTGGGAAATCATTTTATTTATTGCGGTTTATTCACCTTATTTGAAATAACTTTAAATAAGTAATTTCTATTAATTATTATACACTAAAACTAGTAAAATGAATACCCTTTTTGAAAAATGTTGAAAACGTGAAAACTATCTTGTCTAAAGCTTCTATCTCCTGCATTTTACATTAGCTTCCAGCCAACTCAACCATCATTATCGCTAAAGAATGGTAATTTCTTATTCTCAATTACAAAGGACTTTAAAGGTTTTTACTGATAATGGATAAGATTATTTTCTACCTTTTACATATACCCAGAGGTGCACTTCACAAACATATTACAGCCGATATTGCCAGATTTTTGCTCATTTATTTTAGAAATGTGCTGAATGATTTCTTTTTTGCTTTTAAAGTGGTCATTCATTAAATAAAATAGAAGATGTAGGGCTGTGTGTTCAAATGCTTCACTTATGACAGGAGGATTGAGATGGCTGCTTATTTCCTTGATTTTTCAATCGTAGCGGTACTTATTATTGGGATAACGGCAATCAATGGTGTTTTGACTAATGGCATAGGCGAAAAAGTATTTGGCGGGAAGCGCCACTCAGCAAGTTCAGACCAGTCTGAAAGAATTCAGTCAGGCTGGAATAGCGTAGGCGGCAAAACAAAAAGTAACAAATAAAATCCATAGCCGGCTTAAAAGGATACCAAAAAGAGGTCTAGCGGTCACAAGCTGTATCTCTGTCGGCATCCTTTTCTTTTATTGAAATTTCCTCCATACGTATTCGCCTTTTACTTTTGGTATCAGTTGAGGTACCAAAACCATTTATGGGGTATATTCCACATTAGGGGTATAGCGGTTTGCCGCATTCCATAGCAGAAATTCGTTTATTCCGTTATCCTTTAGAGCCTTTATTTGGGCATCCACTTCCACTTTGCCATATTTCTTATAATTCCCCGCACCAAGGTATGAAGCGGTAAAATCCTGTAGCCAAGGCCTTGAAACAGGAGGTGTCTTTAATTGCCCCAGCTTTTGCTTTTCAAGCTTCGCGTACTCATTCACTAATTTGTATGGTTCAAGGTCCGGCTTTACGATCCCGAAATACGAGGTCCAATGGCTCGGATATATCATAGATGAAATAACATCTACGTTTTCCGAGATTTTTGAGAAGTTTTGGCCAATTCCAGGAGCCTCAGGCAATGTCGCGGAATAGCCAAAAATGTCAACGGAAACCTTTACACCGTATGGCTTTAATTTTTCACGGGCATAAGCGACAAAATCCGTTACAGCTTTTACCCGTTTTTGTATATTATCCATTTTAATATCCCTGTATGCTCCCAAACCGTATTTCAGTGTACTATCCCTTTTTTCAAAACCTTCAGGAAATCGGACATAATCAAATTGAATTTCCTGAAACCCCATTTTGGCTGCTTCAATGGCGATGCCAACATTATAATCCCATACTTCCTTCATAAATGGATTAACAAATGATTCTTCTCTTCCATTTTTCCAAACTTCTTTCCCGTCCACAAAAGACAACTCCGGCCTTTGTTGAGATAGTATGGAATCTTTGAATACAACGACCCTTGCAATCGGATAGATTTGTTTCTTTTCCATCTGTTTAAGTATGTCGGCAGGTTTCTTTATGTAATCTTTTCCAATTCCTGCATAGGGAGATTGCGGGTCTTCAGGCCGATAGGTAACATTGCCCCGATCATCTTTGATATCAATAACCATCGCATTTAATTCCGTTTTGTCAACCAAATCCACAAGCCGGCCAAAGTTGCTTCCGCCAGCTGAATGCCCTGTCACATAAATTCCCCGGACTGCATTCGGGTACTTAAATGTCAGACCTGAATCATAAATAAACCTTGGAACAGCCTCCGGTATATTTTTGATGGAAAGCGTTACCTCACTTTTTGGATGGCTTAACGAATCAAGTGCATCTTCTGCAAACACAGGAACCCCAAGCGTGGTGGCTGAACCAAGACATAACATCCCAGTGATTGCCAGCCGTTTTAATCGTCTCATATCCCCGCTCCTCTCGGACTGGAATCTCAAATCCTATTATAATCTAACAGTAAGTAAGTGGAATCCTCTTTTGGAACGATTCTATTTAAAAAGAAATTCTCAACTTCCTTTACCACCTATAAAGGAGATATACTCTTCTTTTCCATAAAAAAACGACCTTCGCCTTGAAGGTCGTTTTTTTTTATTTAGCACGGCTTGCTTGATATTGCTTTAACTCCGCTTCTGAGCATAAAACAAAATGCCCTGGAGCCACCTCACGCATCTTTACTTCCTCACCCTCTGCATAGTTATGAACGCTAGGATCATATACCTTCCGTTTTCTTGTTCTTTCGAGCTCCGGATCTGGAAGAGGAATGGCGGATAACAGAGATTGCGTATACGGGTGGATCGGGTTTTCATACAGCTCGTCACTAGTGGCAAGTTCAACAAGCTTTCCAAAATACATTACACCGATACGGTCACTGATATATTTCACCATGGAAAGGTCATGGGCAATAAATAAATAGGTTAACCCTTTTTCTTTTTGCAGCTTTTTCAATAAATTGACGACCTGCGCCTGAATAGACACATCCAAGGCTGAAATGGGTTCATCGGCAATGATGAATTCAGGCTGGACGGCAAGTGCGCGGGCAATCCCGATACGCTGGCGCTGCCCTCCTGAAAATTCATGCGGGTAACGATTAGCGTGCTCACGGTTTAAGCCAACTGTTTCTAGAAGATTATAAACCATATCCATGCGTTCTTGTTGTGTCTTTGCAAGCCCATGGATATCAATTCCTTCGGCAATAATATCCGCTACCTTCATACGTGGATTCAGGGAAGCGTAGGGGTCCTGGAATATCATCTGCATGCTGCGATTGAAATTCTTTAGTTCCTTCTTGGATTTCCTTCCATGTACATTTTCCCCTTTAAAAATTACTTCACCATCCGTCGCATCATAAAGACGAATGATTGTACGTCCGGTTGTTGACTTTCCACAACCAGATTCTCCGACAAGGCCTAAGGTTTCCCCTTTATATATATCAAAGGAAACATCATCTACTGCCTTTACCATGGATGGTCTGCCAACATTAAAATATTGTTTGAGATTCTTTATTTCCAGTAACTTATCCTGTTCCATCAATTACCCTCCTTCCTGTCAACGAACTTTTTCATACGTCTTTTAACTGCCTCAGGCGGCTCTACCTTTGGAGCATCCGGGTGCAGAAGCCAGGTAGCTGCATAATGTGTATCCGAAACCTTAAACATTGGAGGCTGCTCTTCTAAATCAATCTGCATCGCATAAGCATTGCGGGGCGCAAATGCATCCCCTTTTGGCGGATTCAGCAAGTTAGGAGGAGTTCCCGGAATTGCGTACAGCTCTTCATCCTTTGTGTCCAGGCTTGGCATAGAACTGATCAAACCCCACGTATAAGGATGCTGTGGATTGTAAAACACTTCATCTACTGTACCAATTTCGACAATCTTTCCGCCGTACATCACAGCAACTCGATCGGCTACGTTGGCAACGACACCAAGATCATGAGTAATAAAAATGATAGAAGTATCAATTTTTTTCTGCAAATCCTTCATTAACTCCAGGATTTGTGCTTGAATTGTTACATCTAGTGCTGTCGTGGGCTCATCCGCAATCAGGATTTTAGGATTGCAGGCCAATGCAATGGCAATAACAACCCGCTGCCTCATTCCCCCTGAAAATTGGTGAGGATACTGGTCAAACCGTTTCTCCGCCTGTGGGATTCTTACCAGATGAAGCAGCTCCAAAGCACGTTCTTTTGCTGCTGCCTTGCTGACATTTTGGTGCTTGATAATTGGCTCCATGATCTGCTTCCCTATTTTAATCGTAGGGTTTAAAGAGGTCATTGGATCCTGAAAAATCATAGAAATATCTTTTCCGCGGATTTTTTGCATTTCCCTATCTGATAGTTTCGCCAGATCCTTGCCTTCAAATAGAATTTGACCGTTCTTAATTTCAGAATTCGAAGGAGGCAATAACCTCATAATAGACTTGGTTGTTACAGACTTGCCTGAACCTGATTCACCCACAATCGCAAGTGTTTCTCCTTTTTTTAATTCGAAATCGACGCCGCGGATTGCTTTTACTTCCCCCGCAAAAGTGTGGAAGGAAATATTTAAATCCTTAACTTCTAATATATTTTCCATACCTTCACCTACCTTCTTAATCTCGCATTTTAGGATCTAGGGCATCCCTTAATCCATCTGCAAGCATATTGAACGCTACCATGATAATACTGATTATGACAGCCGGAATGATCATTTCGTGCGGATGCAGGCGCAATACTTTGAAGCCTTCATCAATCAACGTACCAAGTGACGCATCAGGCGGCTGAAGTCCCAATCCGATAAAGCTTAAAAATGCTTCAAAAAAGATTGCGTTTGGAATGGTAAACATCGTATTGATGATAATGACACCTGCGAGGTTTGGCAATAAATGCTTTGAGATGATTTTTGCATGGGTATTCCCTAGTGTTTTGGAAGCCAGAATGAATTCCTGTTCCTTTAGCTTCATAACCTGCGCGCGGACCACCCGGGACATCCCTACCCAACCGGTTATGCTCATCGCGATTGTAATAGATATAATCCCTGGTTCAAGAACAAGGATCATAAGAATAACAATTACCAATTGAGGGATACCCATCAAAACTTCGGCGATACGCTGCATGATATTGTCCAGCCTTCCGCCGAAGTAACCGGAAACCGCTCCATAAGCAACACCGACTACCATATCAATTAAAGCCGCTAAAAACGCAATATATAGTGAAACTTGCGTCCCCTTCCAAACACGCGTAAATAAATCGCGTCCCAGAGGATCCGTACCAAACCAGTAATATTCTTTTACATTTTTCTGTTCATACATATCCACTTCTTTTCCGCTCGGCAATGTTTTCACACCATCGAATGGAAGCCAGCTGATATTCTCCAAGCCTTGTATCTTAGGAGGAAGGTTCTGATGTCTTACGTTTTGTGTATCGAACTCCTTGCCGCTGATCGCCGGGCCAACAAATGCCATAATAATCATTACCACCATTAAGACAAGGCTTATTAACGCGGCTTTATTTTTTCGCACACGCATCCAGGCATCTTGCCAGAAGTTCAGGCTTGGCTTGTTGATTTCCTCACTCTTTGAGGAATCAATAACGGCTGGGGCAAATCGTTCAGCAGCAATCTTTTCATGCTTTGTTGCCATTATTTTTTCCCTCCCGCTAGCCTGATACGTGGATCAATGACTCCATAAAGGATATCCACAATCAAGATAATTACTACGAAAAGTGCCGCAAATAGAAGGGCAGTACCCATGATTACATTATAATCGTTCACGACAATCGACTTTACAAATTGCTCACCAATACCCGGTATCGCAAAAATCTTTTCTACTACAAGGGAACCTGTCATTAGAGAGGCGGTTAACGGGCCAAGAACCGTTATAACCGGGATTAAAGCATTCCGCAATGCATGTTTAAAGGCAATTTCAAAGAAGCTGGCACCCTTCGCCTTTGCGAGTGTGATGTAGTCCGAGCTTAACACCTCAATCATTTCCGTCCTCATAAAACGGGCAGCTATTGCAACGGGAAACATGGCTAGCGCAATTGTGGGCAGGACGGTGTATTCAGGACCTTTCCAGAAAAGGACCGGAAACCATCCTAGCTTCAAAGCGAGAAAATATTGCAGCAACCCTGCGAAAACAAAATTAGGAATTGCCTTTCCGATAACTGCAAGGAAAGTTGAACCATAATCAATCCATGTATTCTGTCTGACAGCTGCCACAACTCCAAGGATTATTCCTACAATAGATCCAAAGATCATGGCCTGCAGCCCAAGTTGGGCAGATGGGCCTATTCTTCTCATCAATAGATCATTTACCGGTGTGTTTCCGAACTGGAACGCGATACCGAGATCTCCTTGTATCAAACTGCCAAGGTATTTGAAATACTGAACCGGTACTGGCTGATCCAGGCCGTATTTAGCTTTCATTATTTCTAACTGCGCAGGGGGCAACTTAGCGGCACTTGCAAAAGGCGTTCCCGGAATAAGCTTCATTAGAAAAAAAGTAGCAGAAGCAATGACAAACAATGTAATTAACATATAGAACACCCTTTTTGCCAAATATTTGGCCATCCTCTCGCACCTCCATAAAAAAATTTAATTTTCCCTTAAATTCGACAATTCTCGCACAGGGAAAAAGAGAGTATATTCTAAAAATATACTCTCTTTTCAACTTCTAAATTATTAACGATCTAGAAAAAGAAAATCATATTGATCTTATTCTTCAGCGATATACGCCCACTTGTAGCAGTAATCAGGACCGTAGTCGTAGGCAGCGATATCTTTAACTTTTGTTGCCTGAAGGATTGCACTGTTACGCTGGTAAACCGGCGCAATTGCAGCGTCTTCCTCAAGAAGGATTTTCTCAGCCTTCAGTAGTGTCTTATAATACTCTTCAGGGTTTGCACCTTGTTCGCTAGCCTGTTTGATTAACTTATCATATTCAGGGTTTGAGTATGCCATTCTGTTACTTCCGCCGTTAGTAACGAACAGGTCAGAGAAAGACATAGGATCGCGGTAGTCTGGTCCCCATCCAGCCATTTGAAGATCGTAGTTCATAGAGTTGTCACGTTCTAAACGAACAGTAAATGGAACACTTTCTACTTTAACTGTTAAACCTTCAAGGTTTGTTTCCAATTGATTCTTCATATACTCAGAGATTTTCTTGGCACTTTCTGTATCATCGCCAAGATAACGAAGAGTGATTTCTTTCTTTCCAAGTTCTTCTAAACCTTTTTTCCATGCAGCCTGAGCTTCTTTCTTGTTGTATTCAAGAAGATCTCCGTTTACTTCACGCCAGTCTTTACCAGATGCTGGGTCAGTTACAAATTCCTTTGGCATTTGTCCATTGGCAGGAATAGAACCATTGTTCATGATGCTGTCAGTGAAATCTTGTTTGTTAAATCCTTGAGCAATTGCCCGACGGATGTTTTCGTTTTGTAAATCAGGATTCTTTTGGTTCATTTTCAACCAAAAAGTCACCTTTTCTAAATCATTAACTAAACGCTCGTCACCTTCATAATTTGGTACAAGATCAGATGAAAGCTTATACGTTCTGTCCACTTCACCAGCTTCAAAAGCATTTGCTTGTGCAGCAGTGTCTTTAACTACGTTGAATGTCAGCTTTTCTAACTTCACGCTGTCTTTATCCCAGTAGTTATCGTTCTTTTCAAGAACCCACTCTGTGTCAGTAGGGCCATCCCAATCAGTCATTACGAATGGGCCGTTGTATAGTAAGTTGTCTTTGCTTGTTGCATAATTCTTTCCTTTTTCCTTAACAAACTTTTCTTGTTGCGGATAGAAGGTAGGGAATGCGAAAAGGTCTTCCCAGTATGGAATTGCCTTTTCTAAAGTTACTTCTAGCGTTTTGTCATCTTTCGCAACAACACCTAAAGTATTTAAATCATAAGGCTTTTTAGCTGCAGCGGCATCTGTGATAGCTTGAGCGCCTTTAATCTTGCCGCCCATCATATATGGACCGTATGGGGAAGCAGTCTTAGGATCGATTGCTTTTTTCCATGCAAAAACGAAATCATTTGCAGTAATTGGATCTCCATTAGACCATTTTGCATTTCTTATTTTAAATGTAATAACAGTTTTGTCATCACTAACTTGTGGCTCACCATCAGAAAGAGCTGGCACCGGCTTGTTCTCCTGGTCTAGACGATATAGACCTTCACCAACGTTGTTGATGTAATCAAAACTTGTTGATCCTTCAGCAAGTGCTGTATCCATTGTTGGGATTTCTGATGCATCAAAAGCAGTTAATTCCTGTGTAGCCGCAAGTTGGCCATCACCTTTTGCTTTGCCATCCTTATCACCCGAAGCCTGGTTATCTCCACCGCCGCTACATGCAGCAAGGATTAAACTAAACACAAGTGTAAGAATCATTAACAAAGAAAATTTAGATTTCTTCAAATATGACACCCCTTTTATTAAATTCTTACAAAGTTTATTATACAAGTTTTTAGAATTTTGTATATAAAGTTTTTTAAAAAAGTTTACAAAGTCATAATAAATTTATGGAAATTAAGCAATTCCTCCTATGGAAATACAAATCATTTAGTTAATTTTACACAATTTTACACTTAAACCCAGTAAATAAGCGGCTTTTTTGCAGGAAGAAACACAATGCGCCTATCTATTGAATGTAATAAGGTTTTTTTATCATCTTATAAATTACTCGTTAAATGTTATTCTGATATAATATTAATGCTTTAAAACTTATTTTCCACCTGTATTTTTGATATACTACCTCTAGATAACGAAGCTAGCGAGGTCATTTCATTGAAAAAAACCTTTTTTTGGACTGCCACGTCCATTTTTCTCGTTTTATTGCTTTCAGTGCTTCTATACAGGGAGCTGTCATTGCTCCATTTCATCAATCTCACCTTTTATATTGCCGGCGGGCTGTTAAGTGTATCTTTATTGGCCATGGTGACGCAGAAAGGTTTCTTTGACGCCATCTTCCTTAGTTTCCGCACAGTCCTTGACAGGACAGATAATAAAGAAGAAAAAAAACCACTATCAAAGCTTATTTCCTTTGATTACAGTACTTTGTTTTCTGTAGGAATTTCTCTTCTTGTTATTATGCTGGCAGCATTATCTTTATATTACTTATGAGATTCCAGGAACTTGTTTAAACTTAGGAAAGAGGCATATAGATTATTTAAAACAGTGGAATAACCGGGAATTTATCCTTACAATATTAAGAAGGTCTTATTTTATGATAACTAGAGGAGTGACAAGTAAGTGAAAAGAATTTTTTCAGGCATTCAGCCTACTGGTTCCGTTACCCTGGGAAATTATATCGGGGCCATGAAGCAATTTATCGACCTGCAGCATGAGTATGATTGCTTTTTCTGCATCGTCGACCAGCACGCGATTACCGTGCCCCAGGACCGCCTCGAGCTGAGGAAGAACATCAGGAGTTTGGCAGCCCTTTATGTGGCGATCGGCCTTGATCCAGAGAAGAATACTATTTTCATACAGTCCGAAGTCCCAGCACATGCACAGGCAGGCTGGATCCTGCAGTGCATCTCCTATATTGGCGAGCTTGAAAGAATGACCCAGTTCAAGGATAAGTCTGCGGGAAAAGAAGGAGTATCTGCGGGGCTGCTTACATATCCGCCATTAATGGCTGCTGACATCTTACTCTACAATACAGACCTTGTACCTGTCGGCGAGGACCAAAAACAGCATCTCGAAATAACAAGAGACCTAGCAGAACGTTTTAACAAAAAATACAGCGATATCTTCACGATTCCTGATATCCGCGTACCAAAGGTCGGTGCCAGGATTATGTCCCTTCAAGAGCCGGGGAAGAAGATGAGTAAATCAGACCCGAACAAGAAAGCGACCATATCCATTCTGGATGATCCAAAACAGATTGAAAAGAAAATTAAAAGTGCCGTCACCGATTCTGAAGGCATCGTAAGATTTGATAAAGAAAATAAGGCAGGCGTTTCCAATCTGCTCTCCATTTATTCCATTTTCAGCAAGAAGAGTGTGGAAGAAATTGAAGCTATGTATGAAGGAAAAGGGTATGGGGACTTTAAGGCCGGCCTTGCAGAGGTTATCCTGGAAGAAATCATGCCAATCCAGGAAAGATACCGTGAACTCCTTGAATCAAAGGAACTTGATGACATCTTGGACCGCGGGGCTGAAAAAGCAAACGCTGAAGCAAATAGAATGCTTAGAAAAATTTATAATGGCATGGGCCTTGGCAGAAAGCGGTAAAATCCATACAAAAACGGGTTCCAGACTGGAACCCGTTTTTTATGAATATATACATAAGACAACGAATAATCGAGATTAAATCAATAACAAACCGGAAAGCTTTCATTATTAAGCCAAACCTGTCACGATTTTCACGAAAAAACGAGATTCACGTTATACGTAATACTTTTTAAACGAATATCAATTTTCACGGCCTATTATAGCATGGACGGGCTGTCCCCTACTTCCATTTCCCAAAGCTTTTCAAAAAACGGCTGCCCTTTGATTAGGTTCTCACACAGGTGCAAATGCTTTTCCGACCATCCCTCTTGTATTTCTTCGTATAATTCCTGCCAGGCATCCTCGAAATTCAGCGACTGGATATATTCATATTTTTCCGGAGCCCATTCGGTATACCAATAACGGATCTCAGCCGTGTTTTTTGCATTGAAGAGCTGGTCAAGTGCCATGAACAAAAGCTGCTTGAGCTGGCGCTCCCTCCTGGTAAGACCTTTCATGAAATCAGGAGAAGGGGATAAAATATGATGCTCTTTCCCGGTTCCGTCCGCTTCATTGTAGGTGAAATCCATCTCTTCTTGATTTTCCACCATATCATAAACGATTTGTTCTTGTCGGGGAATCAGCCTGCTTTTTCTGATTGGGATATGGTAGCCAATGGTGTCTACAGCCAGGATTCCGGATCCGTCCGTCACCACAAAGCAGTAATCCATCTGCACCCTTTCATGGTTTTTCCTGGAGTACGCCTTTTGATAAACGTCATTAAGTAAGGCTTTAGGAAGTTCTGCTAAATCGTTTTCTATGTACTTAAACAACGGGGTAGAAATTTTGAGCAGCGGCACTTGGTCGAGAAGTTCAATGCCGTCATCTTTTCTCCATTCATGGAAATGGCATATATTGTAGCCATTTTCCTCTCCTTCAAACCAATTCACCCATACATCGTGAAGATATAACATGATTAACCCCTCGCTTACATGAATCTATTTGTCCATCATTATAGGCAGAGTGCAGAAAAATTATTCCTGTTTTGGATTGGAAATGGCATAAAAATCAACAGGAATAAGCCTAAGCTTTCCCGTGTATAAGGGCTCATTCCCGATCCTCCATTCCTTCTACAAAAACATGCGAAGGAATCGTAAACGATTTTTTTATGGGAATAAGACCATGCTTATTTACCAAATCATACCCTGAACAATAGCCAAGCATAGAGGGATATGGGCGTTTCCCAAGCAGCAACGCATCATGAAGCTCATCAGATCGTCTGGTCCCAAGCCGTCCCTTTAAGTACTTCTTGAAAAATGCATCAAGCTCCTGTTCTGTGTATAATCTGGTCCAATGAGCAACCTGCTCGTTCCCTACATGCTTTAATACCGCATACTCTGCAAGACCTTCCATAATAATCGAATCGAGCAGCGTATATTCTGAAGGCTGCTTAATGATACGGTTTAAGCGGCAGACATGATGATATTCATGAACAAATACAGCTTCCAGCTCCTTCTCTCCGATCCCGGGACTGATAAACAGAAACATCCTGTCTTTGAAGGCAAGCCCGGATTTAGTCTCCTTTGATCTTCCCAGCAACCCCTGATTTCTTAAAGGGAAAATATAAACTGGAATATCGAAGCCGTCCCATATATCATTATATTTAGTAAAAAAATGGTCTGTTAATCCCCATACATCCCTCTCCATTAATTGTTGAAAATCTTTTTTAGACCTTGCAGAAGGTGAATACATCCCATGCTTTTTTAAATAGTGATAAAACTGGTCACTGCTTTCTTTTGAAAGAGATACACTGCACTTGGCCAGTATGTTTACCGGGTTGTTAAAGTCTTTTTCTAGCCATTCCTTTGTATCAATAACTGCCAATGCCATCCACCTCCATGCTTATGGATTACGTTATTGTATGCCGCAAGCTATAACACTGGTAAACAATTCCACAACGTTTTTCGTTTATTTTTTTCCGGGACGGGAAAGGTTTCCTATAAGCTAATTAAAGGAGGTTGGTTCCATCATGAGAAAACTACTTATGGGCGGATTGGCAATAGGTGCAGCTTATATGCTGAAAAACAAGGATTCAAGGGACAAATTGATGAATCAGTTTAAATCACGAACTGGCAGGAAACGTAAATAATTAGATCAAAGTAAACGTTCAAAAGGGTGCACCAATACAACAGGTGCACCCTTTTTGAGTTATTCTTGCTTATTCATATTTCTTAAATACGATCGTCGCATTGTGTCCGCCAAATCCAAGCGAATTACTCATCGCCGCTTTTATTTCAGCCTTCCTTGCCTCATTGGCGACATAATCCAAATCGCATTCCGGGTCAGGCGTTTCTATGTTAATTGTTGGAGGCATGATCCCATCGCGAATTGCCTGAATCGTAAAGATTGCTTCCACCCCTCCGGCAGCCCCTAATAGATGTCCTGTCATCGATTTTGTCGAACTCATTGCCAGTTTATATGCATGGTCGCCAAATACTTCTTTAACCGCCATTGTTTCATACTTGTCATTATAAGGCGTGCTGGTACCATGGGCATTGATGTACTGAATATCTTCTGGCGCCAAGCCGGCATCGTTGATTGCCATTTTCATGGCACGGGCACCACCCTCCCCGCCTGGTGCAGGTGCTGTAATATGATAGGCATCACCGGTAGAGCCGTACCCAACTATTTCAGCATAGATAGTGGCACCGCGTTTTATGGCATGCTCAAGGTCTTCCAGAATAATGATACCAGCGCCTTCTCCAATGACAAAACCATCCCTGTTTATATCAAATGGCCGGCTTGCCGTTTCTGGATCAGGGTTTGTTGACAAAGCCGTATTGGCACAGAACCCGGCAACAGCCATTTTCGAGATTGGTGCTTCAGCTCCACCCGTAACCATCACATCTGCATCGCCCCGCTGGATGACTTTAAAGGCATCCCCAATAGAATTTGTACCTGTTGCGCATGCAGTAACAGTACAGGAATTCACTCCTCTTGCCCCGAGCAAAATGGAAACCTGCCCGGCAGCCATATCCGGAATCATCATGGGAACAAAGAAAGGGCTAACCCTCTTATATCCTCTATTCAGGAATGTTTCATACTGGGTTTCGAATGTTTCCATTCCGCCAATCCCTGAACCGATCCATACGCCAACCCGAGGGGCGTTTTCTTCCGTGATCTCAAGTTTTGCATCCTTCACAGCCATCATCGAAGCCGCAATTGCATAATGTGTAAAGCGGTCCATTTTTCTGGCATCCTTCTTTTCCACGTACTCTTCGATGTTAAAATCCTTTATCTCTGCAGCAACCTTTGCGGGATATTCTTCTTTATTCAGGCGCGTCAATGGGCCGACCCCAGACTTACCAGCAAGAATATTGGTCCAAGCTGTTTCGGCATCATTGCCAACCGGGCTCACAGCTCCAATTCCTGTTACAACTACACGGCGTTTATTCATAGCAACCAGTGCTCCTTTCTCACACAATTAACTTATATATATATCTTCTAACCTAACGTTTCTGTCTTCAAATTCGTAGCTTGTTCTATTGCTGTTTAAATTATTTTCCCCAGCGCAGGGCGATGGCTCCCCACGTTAGTCCTCCACCAAAGCCTACCATGACTAGTAGGTCTCCATCTTTTATCTTGCCTGCCTCCAATTCCTCCACGATCGCAATCGGGATGGAAGAAGCAGATGTGTTCCCATATTTATGAACGGTTTTTGACATCTTTTCTTCAGGCAGGTTCAGCCTTTCTCTAGCGGCCTCCATAATGCGAATATTGGCCTGATGAGGTATAAGCAGGTCAACATCTTCTTTAGCAAGGCCTGCTTTCTCGAGAACATTTACACATGATTCCCCCATTTGGCGAACTGCGAACTTGAATACTTCACGGCCATTCATAATGATGTGTTCGTCTTGGTATAAATGCTTGGCACCGGATCCGTCGGCACCTAGTTCGAAAGAAAGGATCCCCCTTCCCTCACTCACCGGCCCTATGATCGCAGCACCAGCTCCATCTCCAAAAAGAACGGCTGTATTGCGGTCATCCCAATTCGTGATTTTGGAAAGCTTTTCAACCCCAACAATGAGTACATGTTTATACACGCCCGACTGGATAAATTGGCCTGCGGTAACCATCGCATACATGAAGCCAGCGCAAGCTGCACTAATATCCATCGCAGCAGCCCTCTTAGCGCCCAGCTTTTCCTGGAGCATGCAAGAGACAGAAGGGAATGGCTGGTCAGGAGTAACTGTAGCGACTAAAATCAGATCGATATCTTCTGCCGCAATCCCTGAATCTTCGATTGCTTTAAGAGATGCTTCATAAGCCATATCAGATGTGTCAAAATCATCGTCCGCTATTCTTCGCTCCTCAATTCCCGTTCTTGTTCGGATCCACTCATCTGAAGTATCTACAATCTTTTCCAGATCAACATTCGTCACAACTTTTTCGGGTAAAAAGCGGCCGATGCCTAAAACGCCTGCATTCATACTGACAACCCCTTTTTTATCTTCAATGTTTAATATCAAATATTATTACCTGGTACTAATTTTATTATATGTTTGCGCGATGATGCAATAGTTATCACCCAACAAACAAGTTTTTCTTTTAGAAGACTGGGACAAGTGCCCTTTCAGGGAGGCAAGTCGTTCATATATTGTACAAGAGGCATTTATAGCAGGAGGTGACGACTATGGGACTTTTCAAAACGAAAAAACAGGAGCAACAGAGCAATCGCTTTAACCAATTGATGTTCGGAAAAAAAGCTGCTCCCCAAAAGGAAAAAGAAAAAACGGATTGGAAGAACATCGCCAATAATATCAATTATGAACAGCTAATGGATAATGTGGGGCGGCTAATGGACGCTTACGGTAAAATCAAACCTGGCCTGTCCAAGATCAATCCATTGGTTTCAAAGCTGATCAAAAAAGGATAGCGAAAAAGGGCGAGTTAACATTCGCCCCTTTTTCATAAAATCAGCTATTATTACTGCTTTCTGCGTCCTTTTTACCAAGCTCATAAGCTTCATACATCACCTTCTGGAATAAATCCATAAAAGGCTCGGCCATTTCCATCGATAATGGGATACCCGCTTGCTCCAGCTTGGCTTTTGCTTCAGGAAAATATTTCATTGCGATTGCCATAAACTCTAGTGCTTTTTCATTTTGCATATGATGATTGCTCCTTTTGCTTAATTCTTTTTGTATGTAACTTCGGTTTTATTAAGCTGTTTACCGCTTTTGATGTATCACGATATACGGTGATCTGCTTCTCCCGCCTCTCAAATGATGGGCTTTACTAACTCCTGTTTACTTTGTTGTTAAAATAATGATAGTTTCCCCGACTATATTCTCCTTTTGAACGTGCCAGCAAATGCTTTACGATGCTTGGTAGCAGATGGAGTCCCCAAGTTCTGTTTCATCGCAAAATAAAGCCGATGACCCGTTTTCTTACAGTCTGCCGTTTACAGGAACATTATACCCATCACCAACCGGATACACCACATCTGTGCTTGAGATATTCATAGCGAATTGCTGATATATCCGTATTGGCGTTTTTTTCAGAGTGTCACCAAGTAAAAATCGGAAAACACTCCTTTAGTATGAAGGTATTTTATCTGATAATAAGCTTTTTTTTATTCTACCTTTCCCGTAAAGAATTGAATAGCTTTTAGCGCAGCTTCCATTTTTGGATTGTTTCTATACGTTTGTGATGGGCTTTTTGAAGTTGAATGCCTAACTCCGGCTTTACCTTATTTTTAAGTTGATAAACAAACGATTCAGTAGCAATATCTTTCTCATGCACGGACGAATTTTCATCAACCGGGTCTCGGTTAAATACTGCCCTTGCACAAAGCTTCCATTGGTCAAAATCTGTGCTTTTTACCATAATGGAGTTCTCGGAATGCTCCAGGATGTCACCAAAATAGTCCAGGAAATCCGTTATATATATGGCATCAAGCATATATTCAGACTTCCATTCTGCTGTGGCCAAAGCCGCTCCATTTGAATGGATGCCCCGTTCAAATACCATGGTTTCAGGCTGCCAGGGACCATAAATGGTCGGCAAATAGATAATCTTATCCTGTCCATTCAGAGTTTCAAACATTTTTCTTTCATCGCCAGTATACCCAAGAGGATAAAGTACAATGATTCGGGGGGCAGGATGCATTTTAGGCATCAATGCGTCCAATGCCTTCTTTATTTCAATGGTTTTATCTGTACCCTTTTTAATATAGTCATATAAACAAATATAAAGCGTTACATTGCCCTGTGTGTTTACGTTCTTCAACTCTTGTAATGAAGTAAAATTAAAATTGGCATTACGGCCAATTTCAAGCTGTTTTTCCTCTATAGGATGATCTGTACGAGAATCATCTGTCCAATCGGCCCCTAATACTTCATGGCCCTGTTCCAGCAAATATTTGCATAAGTGAAACCCGATAAATTGATAGGCTCCAATAACGATGGATAACTCCACATCAAGCCCTCCTGTCCTGGAATCACGAGTAAAGCAAATGCCGAATGCTTGCTGTATCGTATGCACCAAACCGGAGATTATTTCTTTTTATAAATAAGTTTCATATTTTTTATAGAACTGGGCCATCTGAAAAGGAATCTTATATCTTTTTTCAGGCAACAAATAGGTGATATTCATTTCCGCCCTGTCTGATTGCTGTTCCAGTTTTTTATAAATATCGGTTTGTCCCTTTTCAATACTACCGACAATATGGATAATCTTTAAAGGAATATCCTTATTTGGAAAGGGTGATTCCGATGAAAAAATTAACTCTTCGCATTCTTTTTCTTGAACTCCAAATGCAGCGGCGATTTCCTTCAGCTGCCTTTTGTAAAAGAATTTATTATCTTTTTCTTTTTGCATATGCTGTTGAATGGATAGGCAGGGGTTCAAGAAAACCGCAGACCTGACTTGCTGTTTCATTTCAGCCATCAGCTGGATCGCCGTCAGGGCGCCTGCCCCCTCAGCCAAAATATGAATTTTATCGTTTAAAATCTCGCTCTTCATCATCATCCAATACAGTTTTTTTGCCAGATCTACAGCCAGCGGGCTTCCCCACCCACTATCATAAAAATTTGACGAAAAAATTAGGTATCCGTATTGTTTTAAACGCTCTAATATTTGGTATCTCCCCGGATGCTGCAGCCAATAGCTGTTCCCCTCTTCAACGAAATGATTCCTGTCTCCAATGAGGAGTACAGCAAAACCGCTTGGCTTAGGAGGATAATAGACGATATTCCATTGGCCGTCACTTTGAAATGTTCGCTGCTCCATCAGAACTTTCTCCTTTTTCATGCATATTGCCTTATCACTATATGTAATCTGACAAATTTCGATAGTTTGATCTGCCTATCAATGCAGCCTAATTCCTCGTGTTGGAGTTTGAAACCATCTCTTTCATATATTTTACAATATTGCTCACCGCAATTGATTTTTTTAAAACAATTTAAGCAAAAAATATATGTTATAGTAAGCTTCTTATGGTACTATTAAATGGAATGCAGTGGAACGAGGTGATGATCAATGCGATACTTGTGGACGGTAATCTGGAGCTTCATTTTAACTCATATGCTTACATATGTAGTTTCTTCGATGCTCGGATCAAGCTATAACTTGAATACCGCCAATACCCTGAGTGTGGCGGTAGCGGTCTTAATTTTCGTTGTAACAGCCATCATTCCTGATGAACCGGTTGAAAATACCCACCATTAGTCCCACAGATGTGGGTCGCACAGACAAAGACATGAGGCGCGTAGCGCACTTAGTCTGTGTTCATATATAGCAGATAAGCATGTTTTATACTCTCTTATCTGAAAAAAAGGGGCACCTCGAATTGGTGCCCTTTTTCTATTTGGCATGCCCTTTTTAAAAAGCCATTAATCAAATAGCTAATAAAAATTACAGTGTTCTCATACTGGAATTATTTTCAAATCTTCGCCATTATAATCAATAGTAAGCTTCTGGTTTTCATCAATCCGGCCGGCAATCAATCCCCTCGCTAGCTTTGTTTCAACGTGTTTTTGAATAAATCTTCTCATGGGACGGGCTCCATAGACAGGATCATACCCCTGGTCGGCAATATACCTTTTTGCTGAATCTGTAATGGCAAGGGAGATATTCTTTTCTTTCAGGCGACTCTGCAAATCCATAATGATTTTTTCTACAATCCCAATGATTTCGTGTTTTGCGAGGGGCTTAAACAGCACTATATCATCAATGCGGTTCAGAAACTCCGGACGGAATCGGCTCCTTAATTCTGCAAATACCTTTTGTCTCGCCTCATTCGTGATTAAACCATTCGGGTTGTTGGTTTCCAGTAAAATATGTGAACCGATATTGGATGTCATAATGATAACAGTGTTTTTACAGTTCACCGTTCTTCCCTGAGAGTCTGTGATCCGGCCATCATCTAGTATTTGCAGCAAAATATTAAAAACTTCCGGATGGGCTTTTTCGATTTCATCCAGTAATATAACCGAATATGGTTGCCGGCGTACCGCTTCTGTCAATTGGCCGCCTTCTTCATATCCGACGTAGCCGGGTGGTGCCCCGATTAGCCTTGCGACTGAATGCTTCTCCATATACTCAGACATATCGAGCCGGATCAAGTGGGCTTCACTATCAAATAGCGTGTCTGCTAAAGCCTTTACCAATTCCGTTTTCCCTACTCCAGTCGGGCCAAGGAAAATGAACGAACCAATCGGCCTATTGGGATCCTTGATTCCCGCCCTTGCCCGCAATACTGCATCAGAAACTAGCCCAATGGCATCATTCTGGCCAATTACGCGTTTGCGGAGCATTTCTGGTAAACGAAGCAGCTTTTCCCTTTCACTTTCGATAAGCTTAGTGACCGGTATTCCAGTCCACCTCGCTACGATATTTGAAATCTCTTCTTCCGTTACCTCTTGGCGCAGCAATCTGGATTCCTGCTTTCCTTGCTCAAATGCATCCTCCATGGCATGCAGCTGCCGCTCCACTTCCGGAATCCTCCCGTGCCTTAATTCTGCGGCACGGTTTAAATCGTATTCATTCTCTGCTTTTTCAAGGGCCCTGCGGTAGCTTTCAAGCTGTTCCCTCTTTTCCTGTACCTGTATGAGCAGCGATTTTTCTTTTTGCCATTTTGATTTCATGCTGTCGGCCCGTTCCCGCAGTTCCGTCAATTCTTTCATGAGCGTATCCAGGCGCAACCGGCTTTGATCATCATTTTCTTTTGAAAGGGCAGCCTCTTCAATTTCCAGCTGCATCACCCTTCTTGTGATTTCATCAAGCTCTGCCGGCATAGAATCGATTTCTGTCCGGATCATTGCACAGGCCTCATCGATCAAATCAATTGCTTTATCAGGTAAAAAGCGCTCGGTAATGTAACGATTTGACAGGACAGCCGCTGCAACGATTGCACGATCGTGGATGCGCACACCATGGTGGATCTCAAAGCGCTCCCTTAATCCACGCAAAATGGAAATTGTATCTTCCACATCAGGTTCCTGCACCATTACCTGCTGGAATCTTCTTTCCAGTGCTGCATCCTTCTCGATAAACTGACGGTATTCATTAAGCGTTGTGGCTCCTATGCAGTGAAGTTCACCTCGAGCAAGCATCGGCTTTAGCATATTCCCGGCATCAAGTGCGCCTTCAGTCCTTCCAGCTCCGACAATAGTGTGAAGCTCATCAATAAACAGCAGGATCCGCCCTTTACTTTTCTGTACCTCATTCAATACGGTTTTTAACCGCTCTTCAAATTCCCCCCGAAATTTAGCACCGGCAACAAGCGCACTCATATCAAGGGTAAAAATAGTCTTATCCTTTAATCCCTCCGGTACGTCTTTCCTGACGATCCGTTGAGCCAACCCTTCTACAATCGCTGTTTTCCCAACCCCCGGTTCACCGATTAGGACCGGATTGTTCTTTGTTTTCCTCGAAAGAATCCGGATTACATTACGAATCTCTGTATCACGCCCAATTACAGGATCTACCTTACCTGCTTTCACTTCCTCCACAAGGTCTCTACCATATTTTTTTAATGCTTCATACGAACTTTCTTGGTAACGCCCTTCCATTTTCTGATTCCTCCTGATCCAGATTTTCTGACATGTTGATGCTGGAAATTCGGCAAAGACAGAAGCGAATTTGACCTTTCCTGACCTTGTACTTTTCATTATAGGTTTTCTATTCAATATGTAAAGGCAGAATCCCCTCGAATGGGAAGCTTTTTAAGACGACCTGCAAAGATTAACAAATAGCAAAAAAGCCAGGCCTCTTTAGAGGCCTGACAACTTGGCTGCCATATTCAAGGTTTCCGCCTATATGTCCATAGGCGGTTGTGATTTGATGTTTCCGGGAAACGGTCTCCCGTTTTCAGTTTAATCCTTTGAGGATTTACCACCATGCTCCCCGTCTCGCCAATTTCAACATAAACGCCGTTATTGGGAGCTTGTTGCCCTGGCCTGAATTGATGATTCTGTCCCATCGTCATCTCTCCTTTGCTATGGCTGCTACATTATTGTTTCCTATTGTCTATCGAACATGACTGTTTTTTGCTCTTAAGACATCAGATCTACAAGAATAGCCTTTTGTGCATGAAGTCGATTCCCTGCTTGATGGAAGATGACAGAATGCGGACCGTCAATAATTTCTGCGGTTACTTCTTCCTCACGGTGGGCAGGCAGACAATGCATGAAGATATAATCGGTTTTTGCACCGCTTACTAACTCCGCATTGATTTGATAATCCTTAAATTCTTTCAAACGCAGTTCATTTTCTTGTTCTTGCCCCATAGATGTCCACACATCGGAATAAACTATGTCTGCATCTTTTATCGCAGCCTCGGCTGAGGTATGGACTTCAATTTTACAATTGTTGGCTGCCGCTTCTTTCTGGGCAAGCTCTACAATTTCATTATCAGGCATATAATTAGAAGGGCACCCAATTGCAAAATCCATACCCGTTTTTGCACAAGCGATCATTAATGAATGAGCCATATTATTTCCGTCTCCAATATAGGCCATTTTAAAGCCCTTTAAGCTGCCTTTTACCTCCTGGATTGTTAGCAAATCAGCTAGAGCCTGGCAAGGATGAGCAGAGTCTGTAAGCCCGTTAATCACCGGAATATCGGCATTTGCTGCCAGTTCTTTTACTTTTTCATGTTCAAACGTGCGGATCATGATTCCATCTAGATACTGTGACAACACCTTTGCGGTGTCGGAAATAGTTTCTCCTCTGCCAATTTGCAGGTCATTGCTGCTTAGAAACAGTGCATGTCCCCCTAACTGGAGCATTCCTACTTCAAAAGAAACCCGAGTACGTGTAGAGGATTTTTCAAAAATCATTCCAAGCGTTTTTCCATTCAAAGGGCGATATTCCTCGCCCTTTGACAGTTTATTTTTAATGTCCTTCGCAAGCTCAAGCAAGTGTAGGATTTGATCGCCAGAAAGATCTGCGAGTGCCAGAAAGTCTTTTTGCTGGAGAATTTTTAATTCGGTTGCCCTCATGCTTGTGTCACTCCTTCTGATTGTTTTGCCAGCCACTCTTGCAGTGAGGCAATTCCCTTCTCCTTGCAAGCAAGCCCCTTCAAATATGCTTTAAAGGTTTCTTCCTCTGTAAAAATCTGCAATCGGTACTTGGCTGCCAATAATCTTATTTGCTTATCTTCTGGACTGGCGGTATAAGCCAGAACAGCAGCCCCTTTTCCAGATTTTAACCACTCATCAAATGTTGTATTGACTACACTATAACCTAATTGTTCCAATTCTGATACTGTGCTTTCGTCCAGAACTACTGAATCGGCCTTGTAAATTTGGTTTACATTCGTTTTTAACCGGGAATGAAATACCTTAGCTAATGCTTCCTGAAAATCTGCGCCAATGGCAATTCCTTCGCCTGTAGATTTCATTTCCGGACCAATTTTTGAATCCAGACCACTTAGTGCAAATGTCGAAAACACAGGATACTTGACTACGCTGAAATTGATATCTTTCATAAGGCCTGTTTTTTCGAATAAATCCGACAGTGAATATTTCCCAAGCAATACTTTTGTTGCAGCCTGCACCATCGGAACCCCTGTTACTTTACTAATAATTGGGATCGTCCGGCTGGCTCGTGGATTTACCTCTAAAACGTATATCTCATCTTCTTCAATGACAAATTGAATATTCATTAAGCCTTTATAATCCAGTTCTTCGACAATTGCTTTGGCATAATCCGCCATTTTTTGCTTTTGTGCTGCTGTCAGATTCAGGGATGGAAGCATTGCCATACTGTCACCGGAATGGACACCTGCTCTTTCAATATGTTCAGCAACGATAGGGATAAAAACATCTTTCCCATCTGCAATCAAGTCGATCTCTGCTTCCTTTCCAGGAATGTAAGAATCAATTAAGACAGGATAGGCAAGGCTCTTGCCATTTCCAAGACGCTCTAGCAAGCTTTCCTTATCTATAAAAATTTCCATTCCCTGGCCGCCAATAACGTAGGATGGCCTTATTAAAACAGGAAATCCTATATTGGTTGAGTTACGGACAAGCTCCTTTTCGTTGTTAGCCATCGTACCTGGAACATGAGGAATTCCCAGCTTTTGAAGCAATTGATAAAAACGGTCCCTATCCTCCAATTGGTCTAGAATGTCAAACGAGGTACCCAGAAGATTAACCCCATATTCCTCTAATCCTTTAGCAAGGTTTATAGCAGTCTGTCCTCCAAATTGCACGATCACATCTGTAACGCCTTCCGCTTCTATAACATTTAGCACATATTCCATCGTCAATGGCTCAAAATATAAACGGTCCGCCGTTGCAAAATCAGTGCTCACCGTCTCCGGATTATTATTGATCATGATCGTTTCTATGTTTTCTTGTTCCAGCGCATAAACTCCATGGACAGAACAGTAATCAAATTCAATTCCCTGTCCAATCCGTATCGGTCCGCTGCCAATGGTCAACACTTTCTGCTTTTCTGATTTTTTCTGTTCATTCTCGCCAAAGTAAGTAGAGTAATAATAGTTGGTGTGAGATTCAAATTCGGCAGCACATGTATCAACCGTTTTATAAACAGCAACCACTCCAAGCTGTTTCCGCCAATTTCTTATTTCGGCTTCCTTCAGGTTCCAAACAGCTGCCAAATAACGGTCAGACATCCCTTTTTCCTTCATCGATTGGAGCTCATCTTTTGATAGGGAAAGCGGCTTAGCGTTGGCAGCCACTTTTTCGGCTTCAATAATGGAAGCAAAGGAATGCAGGAAGAAATAATCCATCAAAGTTGCCTCATGCACCTGTTCGACAGATACACCCTTACGAATCAATTCAAAAACGACAAATATTCGCTCGTCGGTAGATTCAAAGAGTGCTTTCCAAAGTTCCTCAACTGATTTTTCTTTTAATGCGGTAAGCTGAAAGCCCATGGTTTTTAATTCCAAAGAGTCTACCGCTTTTTGCACGGCTCCTTCAAGGTTCCGGTGAAGAGCCATAACTTCTCCCGTAGCTTTCATTTGCGTACCCAGCTTACGGTTGGCACTTGTGAATTTATCGAAAGGCCAGCGCGGGAATTTTACCGCGACATAATCAAGCGCCGGCTCGAAGCTTGCATATGTGCTTTTGGTTACCGGATTAATCAATTCTGATAAGTGGTAGCCAACCGCCAATTTGGCCGCAATCCGTGCAATCGGATAGCCAGTTGCTTTGGATGCCAGAGCAGATGAACGGCTTACCCGAGGATTGACTTCAATCAAATAATATTTTTTACTGTGCGGATCCAGGGCGAACTGGATATTGCACCCGCCAATGATTCCCAGCGATGAAATGATTTTAATTGATGCTGAACGGAGCATCTGGTATTCATCATCCGTAAGTGTCTGGGAAGGTGCCACAACAACGGAATCCCCCGTATGGATTCCGACGGGATCGATATTTTCCATATTACATATTGTAATGCAAGTGTTATTACCGTCCCTCATTACTTCGTACTCAATTTCCTTAAATCCAGCAATGCTTTTTTCTATTAAGCATTGGGTAATAGGGCTTTCCTGCAGCCCTCCCCGGACTAGCTCCTTGAACTGTTCCATATGATCAGCAATCCCGCCGCCGGTACCACCTAATGTATAAGCAGGACGGACAATGATCGGGAAGCCAATTTTTTCAGCAAACGTAATGGCTTCATCCGTAGTATGGACAATTTGGCTTTCAGGAACAGGTTCGTTTATTTGGAACATTAGCTCCCGGAAGAGCTCGCGGTCCTCCCCTTTTTTAATAGAATCGATTGGTGTTCCTAGAAGCCTCACACCATATTTCTCTAAAATTCCTTGCTCGTGCAATTGAAAGGCCAGATTTAGGCCGGTCTGCCCGCCCAATGTGGCAAGAAGGCCACAAGGCCGTTCATGTTCGATAATTCTTTCCACCACGTCGACAGTAAGCGGTTCAAAATAAACGACATCTGCGTTCATATCGTCTGTCATGATCGTGGCCGGATTATTGTTAACCAGGATTACTTTATAGCCTTCTTCTTTCAATGCGAGGCAAGCCTGGGTCCCTGCGTAATCAAATTCCGCTGCCTGGCCTATTACAATCGGTCCAGACCCGATTACCAGGATTGTCTGGATGCTAGTATCTTTAGGCATATGCTTTTACTCTCCCGCTATTCTCATTTACCATCTGCAAAAATTCCTGGAAAAGCGTACTGCTTTCAGCTGGGCCGGGATTTGCTTCCGGATGGTATTGTGTAGTGATAATTGGCAATGTAGAATGCTTCAGGCCCTCCACTGACCCGTCATTGACATTGCGGAATCTGACACATAGTGGAGTCTGTTCCAAGCTTGGTTCGTCAACTTCATAGCTGTGGTTTTGTGAACTCATATACACTCGGTTTGACTCTATATCCACGACAGGCTGATTTGCCCCTCGATGGCCAAACAACATTTTTTTTGTATTTCCCCCAAAAGCCAGAGCCGTTAACTGGTGGCCCAGACAAATCGCCATCGTCGGGAAACCAGAAACAATATCTTTAATGTTCCCCAATAAACCCTGTAATTGTTTCGGGTCCCCAGGTCCGTTTGAAAGCATAATACCGTCAGGATTCAATGATTTTACTTTTTCCATAGTTGTGTCAAATGGGACCACTGTAACCTTACAGCCATGCAAGAGCAGGGAATCCAGGATAGACTTTTTGTATCCGAAATCCATCAACACGATATGTGTTTTACCTTCGCCATAGCTTTTTATTTCGTATGAGGACACTTCCTGTACGACATTTTTTGCTTTTTCGATCAATGCTGAAGTATCATACGTACTTTCAGTCGTGATTGCGGCCTCCATGGAACCTTCCTGCCGGATGTTTTTGACAAGAGCCCGCGTGTCAATGTTGCCGATAAGCGGAATATCCCATTTTTCCAGATAGTCCTTTAAAGAGTATTTGGCCTGGTAATGGGAGTGGTTCATGTTCCCTTCATATACAATCACTCCCGCTACATGCGGTTGTCTGCTTTCAAAGTCATGTTCATTGATTCCGTAGTTGCCAACCAGCGGATACGTAAACACTATAATTTGGTCTTTATAAGAAGGGTCGGTTAATACCTCCTGATAACCGGTCATACCTGTGTAGAAAACGACTTCTCCTTTGATTTCCGTATTAACCGGTTTAGTGATCATATTTCCTTCAAAGGAATTGCCATTTGATAAATGCAAATAGATTTTCATGATTCCACCTCTGTAGATGACGAATATTTAATAAAATAAAAGTATTTTTATACAAGTTATATCATAAAAATTCAACCTTGTAGGACTGTCGCTTTGATCGCTTTAGCAATCTTTTCGGCACCAAGGCTACGTTCACTTTTTCTGTCTAAACGGAGGAAGCAAGCGCAGTACGTGTAGGCATTGTTAACTAGTGTTAGCCATCCTTCCTAATGCAGGTAAGCAAAAGGCTGCGCCTCTTCTACAGCCCCGATTTACCATGCCTGTGAGATGCTTTTAGTGGCAGGTTAAGGGTCAACTTTGTACGACTGGGAGTGCTTTAATTGCATTTGCAATCTTTTCAGCGGCAATATCCAGTTCAGTTTTTTCAACTGTTAAAGGCGGAAGCAGGCGAAGTACGTTAGGCCCTGCAGTTAATGTTAGCAACCCTTCCTGCTGCAGTGGTTCTAGCAACGCCTGGGCTGGTTCCTTCAACTCAATCCCTATCATTAATCCCAATCCACGAACTTCCTTTACAGAAGGCTCATTTTGAAGATCTTCGTTAAGCTTTTCAAGGAAATATTGTCCCTTTTCGGTGACTTCCGCTGAAAATCCATTATCCAGAATTTTCTGTAAAACCGCCTTTGCGCTTGCAATACTTACAGGATTACCGCCAAACGTCGAACCGTGGCTTCCAGGCCCAAAGTGTTCAGCTAGTTCCTCTTTGCCTATTACAGCTCCGATTGGCAGCCCGTTTCCAAGCCCTTTTGCAACGGTTATGATATCCGGATCAAATTCAAAATGCTGGAAAGCAAATGGGGTACCTGTTCTGCCAATCCCTGTCTGGATTTCATCAACGATGATTAGGGTCCCTTTTTTAGAGCAAACTTCCTTTATTGTATTCAGGAAGTCCTGGTTTGCTACATGGATCCCGCCCTCACCCTGCACTACCTCCAGCATGACCGCTGCGGTATTTTCATCAACTGCCTTTGACAGTTGTTCACTATCGTTATATGTGCAATACTCAAATTCCTCAAGCATCCGGCCGTATCCCATTCTTACCTTCTCTTGGCCGGTTGCAGCCATTGTGGCAAATGTCCTGCCATGAAAGGATTGATGAAAGGTCACAATCTTACTTTTTCCTGTAGCCTTTCTTGCAAGCTTGATCGCCGCTTCATTCGCTTCGGCTCCGCTATTGCAAAAGAAGACCCGGTCCAAACCTGTTGCCTGAGCTAATAGCCCGGCTGCTTCTTCTTGTCCCTTGCTTTCGAACAAATTTGAGGTATGCCAGAACTTTTCCAGCTGGTCCTGTACTGCTTTCTTAACGTACGGGTGGCAATGACCAAGATTTAAAACTCCAATTCCTGACGTAAAGTCTAGGTACGTCTTTCCATTCTGGTCTGTCAACCAAGAACCGCTTGCACTGGCTGGTTCAATGCTCCATTTTTGGTATGTGGGGAACAATGCGCTCAATTCATTACCTCCTGTTCGCTTACAAATTTAGTTCCAATAAATTGTCCATTGTTGTAAAAGGATTCCTTGCCGCTCACGATCATGACTTCATTGATACCTTTTTTTAACACAGATAAGGCTGTTTCTACTTTTGGGATCATGCCACCGTATATTGAACCTTCACTTATTAGGTCTTGCGTTTGCCTTTCAGTAAGCTCTTCTATGATACTGCCATCCTTCATGACACCCTTAACGTCAGTGACAAACAGGCAACTGTAGGCATCAAGCGCCTTGGCTACCGCACCGGCTGCCATATCAGCGTTAACATTCAGCTTTCTGCCGTCTTCTGTAATGGCTATTGGGGTCAGAACAGGTGAGAGCCCTTTATCTAACAACATATAAAGCAATTCAGTATTGACACTATTTATTTCTCCTACCGCACCAAGGGAAGCTTCATTAATAAAATCCCCTGCGAGCAGCTTTCCGTCCGAGCCATTCAATCCGATTGCATTAATTCCATTAAGAGTCAGCTTGTGGACAATGCTTCGATTTGATTTCCCTGCAAGCATTAGCTCAACAATATTCAGTACGTCATCCGTTGTCTTTCGGAGACCTTTCTCAAACACAGGTTCAATTTCATATTTTGCAAGCATTGTATTAATATCGGGTCCCCCGCCATGCACAAATACTAGCTGGCAGCCGCTTCGCTTTAACTGTTTCAAACTTTCAAAAAATAAAGGCGACAATTCATCTATAATGCTTCCGCCGCATTTTATGACCAAAACTTTCATCAGGGAACCTCCTTACGACCGGTAACTCGCATTTATTTTCACATAGTCATATGTTAAATCGCAGCCCCAGGCAGTTCCCTTTTCGTCTCCCTCCTGCAACTCCACATGGATAACAATATTTTTCTGTTCCAGATAGGCTTTAGCTTCTTCTTCGGAGAAAGCTACAGGAACACCACCGTTTAATACATTGATGGGGCCGAATGAAATACTTACTTTATCTGGATTAAACGTGAGTCCGCTCCGTCCCATTGCTGCAATGACACGGCCCCAGTTGGCATCGGAGCCATAAACCGCAGTTTTGACCAGGTTTGAGCCCATGATTGTTTTAGCCATTGCCTGAGCGTCCGCCTTGGTTTTCATGCCATGGACATTCACTTCCACAAGCTTTGTTGCGCCTTCCCCATCTTTGGCAATCTGCTTCGCTAGATCTTCCGAAGTTTTCTTTAATAATTCCACAAAGATTTTCCAATCGGGATGAGAAGGTGATACCTTTTCATTTCCTGCCTGCCCATTCGCAAGGACAATGACCATATCATTAGTTGAAGTATCTCCATCTACTGTAATCTGGTTGAATGTGAGATCCGTCACCGAGGAAAGTGCGAGCTGGAGGTCCGACGATTCTATGGCAGCGTCAGTAGTGATGAACCCTAGCATCGTTGCCATGTTTGGATGGATCATTCCAGATCCCTTCGCTGCACCGCCCATTGTAATTAGCTGCCCGCCTATAACCGCTTGGTAGCAGCAGTTTTTAGTTACTGTATCAGTAGTTAAGATTGCTGTTTCAAAAGCTTCCGCTGCTTCATTCGATTCCTTTGGCTCAAGCATGGCGATCCCTTTTTTCACCTTATCCATTTGCATAAATTCACCAATAACGCCTGTAGAGGCTACAGCTACTAAATGGTCCTGCAAGCCGAATTGGTTAGCTGCATAGTTCCTCATCTCAAAGGCATCCTTTAATCCCTGTTCTCCAGTACATGCATTAGCACATGCACTATTTACGACAATCCCTTGCAGCTTCTGCCCGGACGCAATACTTTCCCTTGTCACATCAAGCGGAGCCGCCTGGACAACGCTCTGAGTGTATACAGCAGCACAAGATGCTGGATTATCAGATAGGATCATGCCGATATCTTTTTTTGAGTAGCGCAATCCTGCATGAACTCCTGCTGCTTTAAATCCTTTCGGCGTTAATATATTTCCCTGGGTAACTTGTTGAATTTCTTCAACAGGATGTATTGTTTTCATGAAAAACCTCCAAGTAATTAAGGATACAACGGTATGTTCAAAAGGCCTGCCGTTTCGTCTGCACCCATTATAATGTTCGCATTCTGGACCGCTTGCCCAGCAGCACCTTTCATTAAATTATCAATAACGGATACGATGGTCGCTTTATTTGTCCTCTCATCGAAAGCGATGCCTATATCGCAAAAATTAGATCCATAAACCTGCTTTGTACAAGGAAAAGAATTCATCGGCTGTACCCGGACAAATGGGTTATTTTCGTATACAGTTTTATATAAATCTATTAATTCCTGTGTGGATGTGTGCCTACGCAACTTCACATACATCGTGGCCATAATTCCCCTGGTCATCGGTACCAAATGGGTACTGAAGGAAATGGGTTGTGAATCTACATTCCATAGCCCAAGCTGCTGTTCAATTTCCGGAACATGCTGATGTGCGTGGACTTTATAAATCTTAAAATTTTCATTGATCTCACTATAGTGCGTGGCTGCTGAAGGCGATTTTCCCGCTCCGGACAAGCCTGACTTCGCGTCAACTATAACATCCTGGCCTGTGGCCCATTTTTCCGTATACAAAGGTGCCAGCCCAAGCAGCGTTGCAGTTGGATAGCACCCTGGATTTGCCACAATTTTCGCGCTTTTTATATTATGGGCATTCCATTCTGAGAGCCCGTATTCTGCTTCTTCCAGGATTTCTGAAGGAGCTGGGGAATGCTTATACCATTTTTCATAGTCCCCTGGATTCTTTAGCCTCAAATCACCTGAAAGGTCAATTACTTTTACGCCCAGTTTATAAAAATCTGGGGCAAGCTGCGCCGAAACTCCAGAAGGCGTAGCGAGGAAAACTATATCAGCCTTCTTAGCGATTTCTTCAGGGACGATTTCTTCCAATGTATATTCCATATGAAGTAAGTGTGGGCTTTCTTCATGGATTTTCCGCCCAAATCTTGATGACGTATGGAGCGATGCAATTTCCAAATGGGGGTGGTGGCGCAAAAGCCTAATCAGCTCCAATCCTCCATAACCGGTCGCACCCACAATAGAAGCTTTCACGTAATCATCTCCTGTTCAAAAGTACACTGACATTCTTAATTTCTCTTATTATATGACTGAATAAAAATAAAATCAAATGTATTTTTATAAAATGATTATACAATTTAAAAAGCACTATGACAAGGAGCAATACATTCGTACTATGAAAATAGTAAAAAGTTTTATACATATTGACTTCTTCATTTTTTTCTACTTAAATCAAAGTAGTTATTATGTATGTATTTTATGAATTTTCAAGCTAATAACCAATTTACCCAATTGGATTGACCTCAAACCAAAGTTCTTACATGACAGTTTAGCTAAACGAACCGAAAGCTAATGGTTATTCCTAACTGAATTCTTCAGTTCAACATAATGGTACGTACCTGTTAAAGGTGGTTAGATATATGCAAACTTCAGTCCCCTTGCGCTTAAAAGAAATCCTGGAGAGTAACCAGCATGCAAGAAAAATGAAAAAAGGAGAATTTCTTTTTCAGGAAGATACAAATGCCCAAGAGCTATTTTTGATTTTAAGCGGGACCGTGCAGATTAGTAAGCTTGTACCCGACGGACGTGAATTGACGCTTCGGGTTAGTTCAAGGGATGAGATTGTCGGGGAAACAATCCTTTTTTCTTCCTCTTCCAAATACTTTATGAATGCAAAAATGATCCAGGAAGGCGAGGTTATAGTAATCCAGAAGAATGAACTTGAGGAGAAGATCGCTCTTGATGGTGGCCTTGCAGTTGATTTAATGAGATGGCTTTCGGTTCAACATCGAAAAACACAAACCAAATTCCGCGACCTTATTCTTCACGGCAAAAAGGGTGCTCTCTACTCAACCCTTTTACGACTTTCAAACAGCTTCGGCATTCAGACGCAAAACGGAATTGTCATCAATCTGCCATTAACAAACCAGGAATTGGCCAACTTTTGCGGAACTTCCAGGGAGGTTGTCAACCGATTGTTAAGCGACTTGCGAAAAAAAGGAATCATATCAATCAAAAAAGGTACCATTACTATTCATGAGATCCAATATTTAAAAATCGAAATCGACTGTGAAAACTGTCCTGCAGAAATTTGCAATATAGAATAAACGATTAAAAAGGGCCAGCCCGTACTGCTTTCACTCTAATGCAGCGGGGACTGACCCTTTTATAGGTACTTGTAAAATGAAGAATTAGATTTCGTATATTCAAGATTGCTTTTTTTAGTTAAAGTCATTTTCAAAACTTTAATGAAGGTCAGAATCACAGAGTTTAGTCATTACTAATAATGTCAGCATGCGTAAGGCAAAAAGCGTATGCCCAGTTATCTATTATGTATGTTTTTTCTAATCCTAGAAATACCTTCCTTAAAAAATTTATAGGGCCTTGCTATGTAGATTAAATATCTCGTGAATGAAAGCGCCAACAAAAATGTAAAAAGCAAAATCAGATGGACGCGTGAAAGAATGGAGAGGTGCTGAACTATATCCATATCCGGCTGAAGCTTGATTAAGCTGGTAACCCATAAAAAGAGCTGTTTGGGTTGGTAGACCAAGTCGTAATCCACGATAATCAAAAGCCCAGTAGCCATGCATAAAAATAGCAGGACCTTGACGACTACCTTTTCAATCGTTTTTTCCTTTTTTCCTCTACTGTCAATTTGATCAGTTTTCCCCTCGTCATAATGCCAAATTAGCCCCATCCCCACGGCTGCTATAGCAATATACGGATAAACCAACAATATGATCCTGTGCACATCCATTGTTTTCACCACCATTTATGATATAAACATAACATAGCAGGTCGGAAGACACAGTGACTAAAGTTACAAATATGTCGATTTATTAAAATAATTGTGGTTTTTTTACGAATGCTGGCTGGTCTCGTACATTATTAGCTAAACTAAGAAATCGTTTTACGGATTTGTAATAATAAATCTTGTGGACTTACTGGCTGAGGTATACAGCTAACTTTTTCACGAGGACTTGTTTCAAGTGGATTATACAGGGGATGAGTACACTTTTAAGACATTAATAAAAAGCTTGTAGACGTGGCTTGATATGCCAATCCGTCTACAAGCTTAACCAACCGTCAAACGGCCTGGGAATTCTAAATTATGATAATCCACCTTGATTAGCCATCATGCCAGCCTGAAAGCTGCTCATTTGCCCACCGGCACCTTGCTGCTGGCTTCCGTAAGCTAAATCTCGGGCGATATCCTGTCTCACTTGCTGTGGATTTGTTCCGAAATTTGGCTGAAGAGCCGCTTGAGCATTTTGGGCTTGCATTGCAGTCCCCATCATGCCACGTCTAAGCTGAGATCCATCTTGCATGCCAGTTGACATCATAGAACTACCATCACCCATCATGCCACCTGACATCATCCCGCCTTGCATACCACTTGACATCATTCCACCTTGCATACCGCCTGACATCATTCCACCTTGCATACCACCAGCTTGTTGGGTGAAGCCACCTTGCTGTTGTTGCTGGCGTCCGTAGGCTAAGTCTCGGGCGATATCCTGTCTTACCTGCTGTGGATTTGTTCCAAAATTCGGCTGAAGAACGGATTGAATATTTTGTGCTTGTTGAGGTGTTCCCATCATGCCGCGTCTCATCTGAGAGCCATCTTGCATTCCAGCTGACATCATAGAACTACCATCACCCATCATGCCACTTGACATCATGCCGCCCTGCATTCCACCTGATGTCATTCCGCCTTGCATACCGCCTGACATCATTCCACCTTGCATTCCACCAGCTTGTTGCGTGAAGCCACCTTGCTGTTGTTGCTGGCGTCCGTAGGCTAAGTCTCGGGCGATATCCTGCCTTACCTGCTGTGGATTTGTTCCGAAATTCGGCTGAAGAACGGATTGAATATTTTGTGCTTGTTGAGGTGTTCCCATCATGCCGCGTCTCATCTGAGACCCATCTTGCATTCCAGCTGACATCATTCCGCCTTGCATACCGCCTGACATCATTCCACTTTGCATGCCACCAGCTTGTTGAGTGAATCCGCCTTGCTGTTGTTGCTGGCGCCCATAAGCTAAGTCACGAGCGATATCCTGTCTTACCTGCTGTGGATTTGTTCCAAAATTCGGTTGAAAAACTGATTGAATATTCTGGGCCTGCTGTGGAGTGCCCATCATGCCGCGTCTCATTTGAGATCCGTCTTGCATGCCGCCAGCCATCATTCCGCTTGTTGGAGTCTGCATAGCCTGCATGCCAAATTGACCTTGGTTCAATGGTTGATTCATTTGGATTCCTCCTTTATTGTTAATGAAACAATTTTAGAATGTCCGAAAACATGCAGAACTATTTATATTTCTATAAATTTTTAAAAAAACTCCTGTTTACTTCTTCTTTTTAATTTCTTTCTGCACCGTTTCATCAATAAAGAGTTCGCAGAAAAAAATAAACCTAACATCAATTTACAGAAATCAGTTTAACTCGTTTAAATTTTTTAAAAGATGTTGTGCAGTGCATCAATTTGAGGGAAAAGGAATGGCTTTTTTATCTTGATAAATTTTTCACTACGACCTGAATAAAATGGTTTCGTTTCAGATACTATAATTCGAGTGACATGTTGTTTTCTCCCTTGAAAGGTCTGCCTTTTCCAAAGGCAGACTGCTTTATATTTTCAGCACTTTGTTTTAGGCTATGCTACCAGTCCTAACATTAACGAAAATAACCTTTTTCTAAGTCCTATTCTTAGAGTATGAAACCAGATCCCAGCAGGTAGACAGGTAATGAAAGGAAGGCAGTATCCAAAATAAAAAACCTCCGCAAAATGCAGAGGTTACCCACCGATATAAGACATTTCTATTTTTTCCTGTCCATTATTTTTTCCTTCCGCCCTTTCATCCGAATAGCGGTCGCGGCGATGGTTCCAAAGGGAAGCGATATGTTTGGTGAGGTCACCGTCGTTCATATTGGAACGAAGCAAGCTCTTAATATCATGGCCGTTGCCGTTGAATAAACAAGTATAAATTTCCCCCTTGGCAGAAATACGAGCACGTGTGCAGCTGCCACAGAAGGATTCCGACACTGAAGTGATAAAACCGACCTGAGTATCGGTTCCTTTATAACGATACCTTTTGGCCACTTCTCCATAATAATCAGGATCGACAGGTTCAAGGTCAAATTCAGTAGAAAGCATCTCCAGGATTTCTTTTTTGGTGACGACATTATCCATCTGCCAGCCATTCGTATGACCGACATCCATGAACTCAATATATCGAAGCTGTAGTCCTTCCTCCTTACAGAATCGGGCCATCGGCAAAATCTCTGACTCATTCAGTCCTTTTTTCACAACCATATTCACTTTGACTCCAAGACCCGCATCCCTTGCCGCCAATATTCCTTCGATGACCGGGGCTGTACCGACATTCCTACCATTGATTTCTTTAAAGAGGTCATCGTTCATACTGTCGAGACTAACGTTTACCCTGTGTAGTCCGGCCTCTTTTAATTCAGAGGCATATCGCTTCAAAAAAACTCCATTCGTTGTCAAACCGATGTCATGGATGCCCTCTATCTGGGAAAGATTTCGAATCAGATGTGGCAGGTTCTTTCTTAGCAGCGGTTCTCCACCGGTGATCCTCAGCTTTTCCACCCCTAGGCTCGCAAAAATTCTCGAGACCCTTTCAATTTCCTCGTAGGATAAAAGTTCATTTTTGGGCAGAAATTTAAAGCTCTCATTGAAAATCTCGGCAGGCATGCAATACTGGCATCTAAAATTGCAGCGATCTATAACAGATATCCGTAAGTCTCTTAAGGGTCTGTCCAAAGTGTCTTTCACTTTGTTAATGCTCATATTGTTCACTCCCTTAGGATTCGGTACTAAAGTTGATTGACGAAAACTAATCACAATAAGTGATTTTAACATGATTTATATAGTTTTAATACTGTAATAGCTTTTGGATAAGTATTTGTTCTACATTTTACTATTTACCTTTTTAGCGGTGTTAAAACTTTGTCTCCCTTGAGACAATCGCTTTAAAATCAGTGCAATTCATAATTATTCATTAAATGTGAAATAATCCTTCAATTTCGTTTTATAAAACATCAGTCCTTAACAGGTTATTCTATATAATTTGAAATATCCAATACTTTGGTTTCTTTTCCTAAAAAGACAGTGAAAATGTAAATTACTTTAACAGGCAAGTTTTTTTTACCAATGACATGGAGTCGTTCTAGTCAAACCAACTCATTTTGTTAAAAAATGATTAACATGAAGGAGAAAATTACGAAATCAGATAAGTAACATGTCCTTCATGGGATAGCGAAAGGAATAGAAGCCGGAAGAGTTCAAATTAGTAGATAAGGCTTCGTATCTGTGGGGAAAATGACATATGTGGTAACTAACGATACTTACCGATTTAGAAATGGCGCAAGTTATGGAAACAGGTGAAATTGCCGTTCTGTTAAAAATAATTCGCAAAAAAGCTGTTTGAAGATCCGGCGTTGGCTTTTCAATTTATGACTGGATGAGCGATCAATTTGCCTTATCAAAAGCCCGTCCCTTTTTGCGCCAGTCCAGCTATTGATGATTTAATCAGTATAGAATAATGTGGCTCCTTGTTCGTTAAGGACAAGATCGCGCAACTTGTTGAGTTTTACCAAATTTGGCTTCGAGAATTGCCTAACCGTATATCTCCATGATTAAATAGAAAACTCGCCACTTGGCGAGCTTTCTTTTTTGCCGATTATTTGATTCCAAGAGCAATTTTTGCGTATCGGGACATACGATCCTTCGACCACGGCGGATTCCAGACGATATTTACCTCCGTCTCCTTTACTTCAGGGATATCCTCAAGTGCAGTTTTCACCTGGTCAACAATCGTTCCTGCCAACGGGCAGCCCATTGCTGTCAAAGTCATTGTTACAGTTGTAAGGCCCTCCTCATTCATGTCCACATCATATACAAGGCCGAGATTAACGATATCGATACCGAGCTCCGGGTCAATTACCTGTTCAAGAGCCCCCATAATATTATCCTTTAAATCCTGGTCCATCCTTAACACTCCTTTTAATTGGTATAAGATAATGAATAAAACTTTCTTATCTGCTAAAAAACACAGACTACTTACGCTATGGCTGAGGCAACGCCTGTGTTTTCTATATTCCTCGTAGCCTAACTACCACTTCAAATTCTCAGCGGTGTAGTGTTCAACTATTTCTTACATCATAACAGAAAGGAAAATTCCCATTAAACATTTTGCCCAGCCGGACTCATATGTGTTTCAAACCATTCCACTGTTTTTAAAACGCCTTCCCTGCTCACCTTATGCTCAGCTGTTTCATCCAAAATGAAGGATAGCCTATCATTTTCAAATTGATACCCGGGCAGTAACGCTTGATACAGCTCCCAGGCATTCCGGTAAGGGACAACCCTGTCTTTAGCTCCGTGCCAGAACATCAGTGGACGTCCCGCCAATTTCTCCTGTTGAAGGCTTAAATCGTATTCGGCAAGCCGGCTCAGCGTTTGATCAATTTCTTGGTCTGAGAGATTGAGGCTTACATCTTGTTTTTTTAGCGTTTCGATTTGTAATTTTGCGTATGAGACATAAGCAGGATTTCCCATTAAACTAACCCCGGTATGGATCCATTCATAGGATGCGAGCGCACCAAGTGTTACAATCCCGCCCATCGAAGTACCTGCCAAACCAATCTTCTCCGGAATAATTATATTACGATCTATAAGATTCTTTCTGATTACATCGATTTCAGTGATGCTCCTGATTACAATTTCCCAGAATTCCCCCATTAATTTTTGTTCGTTATCGCCTTTTGCCCTTTCACCATGGTATGGCGCATCAGGAAGAACTACCCGAAAGCCCTTTTCTGCCATTAGATAGGCATAATGTAAATTATGCTCCTTTGCGCTCGTGAAACCGTGAATGAATATAATCAGGGGAAGTTTTTCCTCCCATAATTCCCGTTTCACCAAATGAAGCACGGGTATCTCTTCTATACGCTCGTTTTCTATGATTACCAAAGCCCTGCCTCCTGATTGGTTTGTTTTAAAAATTCTCATAGTTTTACTATACAATGTAAGGGAATAAATGAAAAAGATTTAACTTTCCCTTAAAAACAGGGTAACATGAAAGGAATATAATAATAGAAGAGCGAATTCTGAAAATAGGGCATAATGATTTAAATAACTAAATGAAGGTGACTATATGAGAGAAAAGCATTTAATCTGTCTTGACCTGGATGGTACATTGCTAACAGACGAAAAACAAATCTCCCCTCGTTCAAAGGCCATTTTGTCACGGTTGAAAAACGAAGGCCATGAAGTCATGATCGCCACCGGCAGGCCTTACCGTTCCAGTGAATTGTATTATAGAGAACTGGATTTAAGGACACCCATCGTAAACTTTAATGGTGCATTCGTACATCACCCTCGTAATACTAGCTGGGGAGTATTCCACACACCAATGGATATCTCAGTAGCAAAAGAAATTGTCGAGGCCTGCGATCATTTCCGTTATCACAATATTATTGCAGAGGTACGGGATGATATTTACTTCCACTACCACGATGAAAAACTGATTGATATCTTTAAAATGGGTAACCCTAGGGTAACAACTGGTGATTTGCGGAATTTCCTTGAGGATTCTCCTACTAGTATGCTTATCCATACAGATGAACAATATGTAACGCAAATCCGCCAGCATCTTTCAGATGTGCATGCTGAGGTTATCGACCATCGCCGCTGGGCAGATCCATTCCATGTTATAGAAATTGTGAAATCTGGATTAAACAAAGCGGTTGGTATCCAGAAGGTTGCTGCAACACTCGGGATTCCAAGAGAGCGTATTATCGCGTTCGGCGATGAGGATAACGATTTAGAGATGCTTGATTACGCCGGAACCGGAGTAGCAATGGGGAATGCAATCGCGCAGCTGAAAAATGTAGCAAATGCTATTACATTAACTAACCAGGAAGATGGAATTGCTGTATTCCTTGAAGAAAAGTTCAATATCAAGACAGCTTAACGGCTGGATGCCAGTTCCTTCGAATTGGCATTTTAAATCCCGTTCGCAAGAGGCATGATAATAATGACGCAATATCTTGTGTCAAAAGCTTCTAAGCGGAGGGGATAACCATGGGTAAAAACAGTAAATCGCGACGGTTTGTACAACACGGAAGAGATTCTGTATCAAGGCATTCCGAACGTATCCCATATCGTACCACGTACGCTGAAGCGGAAGCCAAGCGGCTTCAAACCATGTCAGAACAAAGCTATGGTGGATTCTAATGGGTAATCAACTCTTTCAACAAGCAAGGACAGCAGTGAACAATGTTTTACATGCTACTGAAAAGAGCGAAAAGCAGGATAAACTGGAAATAGCGAAAAACGCTCTTTCCTCAGCCTATGCAAATTCCACTCCTGCTGAGCAAGAACAGCTCCATGAATTCCAGCAGCAGTTAGAAGCTGATCAATCGCGTTAAAAGAAAGGCCTCCGATCTCTGTTTTCGAGATGGAGGCTTTTCCTATGGTATCAGTCATTGTTGTTATTAGAACGAGACTTACCGCCCTTTTCACCGATCTCTTCGTAGAATTCCCGGTCATGGTTTTCTGAAGTAGCTTCGCCGCCTTTTCGGCCGATTTCCTGATAGAATTCCTTATCATGGTTTTCAGCGGTTGTCTCGCCGCCTTTTCGCCCAATCTCCTGATAGAATTCCTTATCATGGTTCTCAGCGGTAGCTTCGCCGCCTTTTCGGCCAATTTCCTGGTAAAAATCTTTATCGTGATTTCTTGAAGTCGCCTCGCCGCCCATACGTCCTGCTTCTTCTCTGCTCATTTTATTGTCGTCGTTATTTCTAGCCACTATCAATCACTCCTCTAAAGATTTTAGTATTAGCTTGTACAGTAGAGAAATAGCCGTTTTAGGGAGTGGTTAAACAGTTATTTATACATTTCATAAAATTGTAACAATTCTGTAATTAACAAATGCTAATATTATTCTTTCCGGAAAAAGCCAAAAATTGCCGATGTTTCAATGATGTTCGTAAAAGCCTTAGGATCCACCTCGCGGATTGTGCGCTCCAAATCATAAAGTTCATATCTTGTAATAACAATCATCAATATATCTTTATCCTCGTTCGTAAACGCACCTTTTGCTGGAAACATAGTGATTCCGCGGACCAGTTTGCCATGAATTGCTTCCTTCAATTCCTTGCTTTTCTTGGTAACAATCATGGCTGTCAATTTTTCATGGCGGGTATGAATGGCATCTATTACTCGTGTTGACGCATATAGTGTTACAAGAGTATATAATGCTTTCTCCCACCCATATAAGCTCCCTGCTGTTACGATGATAATAGCATTTAATATAAAAAAATATGTACCGACCGGTCTGTCCTTCATCCTGGAGAGCAGCATGGCGATAATATCCATCCCACCCGTAGATGCCCCATATTTAAGCGTTATCCCGACACCTATAGCCGCGATTACTCCACCAAAGACGGCATTCAAAAGAATATCTGGTGAAACGTGAATGATTGGGATGATCTCAAGGAAAAGCGACATAAGCACCACACTTAAAAAACTATAAAAAGTAAAAGCTTTTCCTACTTTTTTCCAGGCAAGAATAGTCACTGGCACATTTAATAAAAATAGTAAAATCCCTGTTGATATATTTATTGGAGTATAAGTGCTTATCATTCGTGAAAGTAATTGCGCTGCTCCCGTGAACCCGCTTGCATAAACTCCTGCTGGAATTAAAAATAAATTCATCGCAATGCCATTTAAAAATGCTCCAATGATAACCGCGATAATTTTTTTCGCCTCTGCCATATACATCGCTGTCCCTCCTAAAAAAACACATATGTATAGTATCCTATTACCCTCGCTTTGTTATTCTATTCACACAATCTATATCCTGTTTCTTCAACTGTATAGATTGTATTTTTCCAATGAAATGCTACACTGTTTATATACTAACCCAAGAATAATTTTGCCGAAGAAAGCTGGTGAATGAATGACTGTACAGATCATTGCTGATAGTGCATGCGACCTGCCGTTGTCATTTTATAAAGAGAATAATGTTACCCTGGCCCCTTTGCAGGTGCTTTTAGATGGGAACACTTATGAAGATTTGGAAACAATCGCGCCAAAGGAAGTGTATGACGCGATGAGGGAAGGGAAAACCCCGACAACTTCTCAGGTTTCACCGGAAAGATTCTTGACGTTATTCACCGGTCTCGCCAAGGAAAAGAAACAGGCAGTGTATATCGCATTTTCTTCCGAGCTGTCGGGCACATACCAAACAGCGGTCATGGTGCTCAACCAGGTAAAGGAAGATTACCCTCATGCCGACATTGAAGTAATTGACTCCAAATGCGCGTCAGTGGGTTATGGCCTTTTAGTATATAAAGCAGCCAAAATGGCACATGCCGGATCTTCAAAGGAATCAATTATTGAGAATGTTACGTTTCGAGCCAAGCATATGGAACACCTTTTCACGGTGGATAACCTTGAATATCTTGCAAGGGGCGGCCGGGTATCAAAAGCAGCAGCCTTTTTTGGAGGGCTGCTTAACATAAAGCCTCTGCTGCATGTTGAAGAAGGGAAATTGATCCCACTGGAAAAAATACGGGGCAAGAAAAAGCTATTGAAACGGGTACTTGAACTCATGCATGAACGCGGTGTTGATATAAAAACACAGACCGTGGGTATCAGCCATGGTGATGACGAGGAGACAGCGAATGAGTGGAAGAAAGCGATCCAGGAGGAGTTTGGCACATCAAACTTTGTGATCAACACAATCGGCTCTGCCATTGGTGCACACGTTGGCCCGGGAACCATGGCCGTATATTTCTTAAACGAGCTTCCGCCACGCAAATAACATACATACTCCCCTTCCTTAAAACGAACAATATAAAGGCATTTTATATGAAGGAGGCACGCATTATGCCACATACAAAAGATGACGATAAATTGCCTAAGGATAATCAGGCGCTGAATGAACAAAAAAACATTCTGCATGAGAAAAACAGGCAGGCAGGTAAATTTTCTTATTCAAAAAAAACCGACCACAAATAGCAGGGGGATCTCCCCTGCTATTTTCATGTGCAACGGGCGGCCGTACTTCTGTTGTCATTCCCGTGTTGTTTATCTATAATAAAGAAAGGAAAAAAGCGTACTTGGAGGTAGGGTATGGCAAAGGAAAGTTCATTCGATATCGTCTCAAAGGTTGATTTTTCGGAGGTCACGAATGCCGTGACGATGGCACTTAAAGAGATTAAAACCCGTTACGATTTTAAGGGCAGCAAAAGTGACATCACCCTGGATAAAGAGGAGCTAGTTTTGGTGTCCGATGATGAATTTAAGCTGGACCAGTTAAAAGATGTGCTCCTTAGTAAGCTTGTAAAACGCAGTGTTCCCATCAAAAACCTTGACTATGGGAAAATTGAAGGGGCTTCAGGCGGGACAGTCCGCCAGCGCGCCAAGCTAATTCAGGGCATCGATAAAGAGCAGGCAAAGAAAATCAACACGATTATTAAGAATTCTGGCTTGAAGGTAAAAAGCCAGGTCCAGGATGACCAAATCAGGGTCACAGGCAAAAGCCGCGATGAATTGCAAGGCATCATTGCCGCGATTCGTGGTGCTGACTTATCCATCGATGTTCAGTTTATTAACTACAGATAATGAGAATTTAAGAACCACCCAGTCAGGAAAACGTCTATACTAACAGAAGAAATATCTTTTATCATTGAAGCCTTCGTATTGGGAAGGCCACCTCGAATGGCATCGTTAGTGAATATATGTCGTGGTACATTGATATGTTATCGTTTTAAAAAAGCTGCAGAAGTATATGCAGCTTTTTTTTATTCCTTACTATGTATTAAGATTAACGGGCCAACTATCCAGTTTGTTATTTTTTTCCATGTTTTCCCCCTCCATATCAATGGAATAAGTAAAAGGAGAATAAACACTGGAGGGATATATATTGGGCAGTCAAGAGAAAAGTAAACAAACATTTCCGCCGCAGCACCAGGAACAACAGCCCGGAGTCGAGACCGAAATGACTCCTAATCCGGAGTCAGTCAAATCTGAATATAAAGGAAGCGGTAAATTAAAGGGAAAAACGGCCATCATAACTGGAGGCGACAGTGGAATCGGGAAATCCGTTGCCATCTATTATGCAAAGGAAGGGGCTAATGTTGCGATTGTGTACTTGGAGGAGCATGAAGATGCGAGCGCCACTAAGGAACTGGTCGAACAAACTGGGCAAAGATGCCTGCTTCTCTCTGGAGATATCGGTGATGAGGCGTTTTGCAAAGAGGTTGTTCAGAAAACGCTGGGTGAATTTGGTTCCGTTGATATCCTGGTTAATAATGCCGGTGAACAGCATCCACAAAAGAGCCTGCTTGATATTTCGACAGAACAGCTTGAAAAAACCTTTAAAACGAATATCTTTGCAATGTTCCATCTTACAAAAGCGGTTCTCCCACATTTGAAAAAGGGCAGCAGCATAATCAATACGGCTTCTATAACAGCCTACCAGGGTCATCCCGAGCTTATTGATTACTCTTCCACGAAGGGAGCCATTGTCTCATTCACAAGAGCGCTGTCCAATTCTGTTTCCAAGGACGGAATAAGGGTCAATGGTGTAGCGCCCGGGCCAATTTGGACTCCACTTATTCCTTCCACTTTTACCGAAGACCAGGTAGCCAAGTTCGGAAGTGACACGCCAATGGGCCGGGCAGGTCAGCCTGAAGAGCTCGCACCTGCTTATGTCTTCTTGGCTAGTGATGATTCATCCTATATCAGTGGCCAAATGATTCATGTAAATGGCGGCAAGGTCGTTAATGGATAGATATTTTGATAATCATGAAAAAAATAGATGAAGCATATCCCCTGCTTCATCTGTTTTTTATTGCCTAAGCCGGGCGATCACGATTTTATCCCCTATCCCGACGTGCCCTTTTCCATATTACGATAATGAAAACCGCAAACGCGGCGTAGACCGCACCCATAATGGCCAAATACGGGACATTTAAACCAGATTTATCAGTGAGCACATATACTTCGGCAACTTCACGGTCAAGAACGATTGTATATTTTTCACCCTTGCTCCGTACTAAGTCTCCTGCAAGCAATCCCCTTAGCTCTTTGTCTTCTTCTATTATATCCTTATCCAACGTGACTGTTTGGGACTTTGATGTGTTGTTGATCGCAATGATTGCCGTTTCATCTCTGTATGTCCGCTTAAATATCAACATTCCATCCTTTTCATAAAGAAGCCGGACATCGCCTTTCGTCAGCGAAGGCAGCTGTTTTCGCAGTTCGGCAAGCTTAGTGATATAAACAATTAGCTCCTGTTCCGCTTTAAATGCCATTATCTGATGATTGTCAGGCACTTTGCCCCCATTCATGGCAATTTCAGTACCATAATATACAGCCGGCATTCCTGGGACGGTGTATAGATAGGATAACGCCATTTTCCACCGCGTTCCAGGATGTTGTTTCTTCGCCATAGCTTCATTGGTAAAACGGGACATTTCATAATTATCGATAAAGCTCATCATGTTCCTGGAGGATTCCCCACCACCAAACCCAGTAACAACTTCGCTCAGGGGCCGATCCGTCCTGCTGAAAGCTTCCCGTAATTGTTCGGCTTTTGTCATGTCCATGATTCCATCTATACCAATTTTTTTAAGCTGTTCAATTGTCTGGGGTTCATCTTCTGTTATCTGTCCCGCCAAAAAGAAATCTTGTTTCTCCACCTTAACAGCCTTTGAAAAATCGGTCCAAAAATCCTTCGGTGCATGCTCAAGTCTTCCAAGGCTGTAGCCGTCAATGTCAGTCTCATGTACCCACCATTTGGCTGCATCAAGAAAATAGGTCCTTGTCTCCTGATTATCTAGGTTCAATTCAGGCAAATCCTCTGCCCACACAGCGTGCTCTCCGCCTTGAGCATTTCTGCCTTCACTTGCGCTTTTTTCCAGGAACCAATCCTTTTTATCTGGATCATTAAGCCAGGGATGGTTTGGTCCGACATGGTTCACTGGAAATTCTACTATTATTTTCATATCCCGTTTATGAGCTTCCTTTACAAGCTTTTTAAAGCCTTCTATTGTGCCGAAATGTTCTTCTGTCTTATAAAAATCCCGAATCCAATAACCATGGTAGCCCCGGTCTTCATTGTCAAATACAGGCGTCAGTGAAATTGCTGTAAAACCCATGTCTTTTATGTAATCAAGCTGTTCTTCAATCCCTTTAAAATCCCCGCCATTGTAGGCGGTGGGGTCAGTGACGTTCACATCGTTTGCGTTCTTTGTATTACCATCGTTAAATCGGTCAACCATCAAGGAATAAATCACTTCGTCTTGCCAAGATCGCTCTTCTTTTTCGACAGCGCTTACTTTAAGGCCGTTAAAAAGAAGAAACGGAATCAAAACGAGTGCCAGCACTCTATTTACCATATCCGCTCCCCCTACTATACTTCTCTACGACTATAAGATTAGCTTTTTGTCACTCAACCGTCAAACATGAATCTGAACGGAGAGGGCGGAACGACTGGTAAACCAAATTTTCGTTCAGTTGCCACCTGCTGTTTTCGTAGATTTATTAAAATTAAAGGTTATGATAATAATAATGCAAACCTATAATTTCATTACAGCCAAACAAGCATAAATAAAGGAAAAGGCGCAACCGTTCATTAAGTGAATTGTTGCGCCTTTTCCTATCTATTATTTCCTTTACGGCTTGTTTCCGAATGCAGTTGTTCGCTCGTACTAGTACCTGTGAAGTACTGATTTTTGCCCGGGAGAACCTTATGATTCAATCAGTTTAATATCATAGTCCTTAAACCAGACATGTATTTGGGCAAGATGCGCTAAAAGCTGCGGCCCAGTCATAAGCTGCCCGAACCATGGAATCTCGAAGGACGCACCTTTTGACTCCACAATTTCATTTAATTTTCCTCTATCAAAGAACTCATGCAGACTCGAATTCCGGTCAGCCAAAATTTCTTTCAACCACGATTGGATTCTATTTGTGTAGGCAGGGTTATGCGTTTTCGGGTATGGACTTTTCTTTCGGTACAGCACTTCTTCCGGTAATAGCCCTTCCAATGCTTTCCGAAGAATGCCTTTTTCCCTATTTCCGGTCATCTTCATTTCCCATGGGATGTTCCAAACATATTCAACGAGGCGATGGTCTGCAAATGGAACCCTGACCTCAAGGCTTGCACCCATGCTCATCCTGTCTTTTCGGTCTAGCAGCGTCGCCATGAACCATAGGATATTTAAATAAAATAATTCTCTCCTTTTGGCAGCTTCCCCTGTTTCTCCATCCAGTCGCGGGACTTCTGCAACCGTTTGTAAGTACTTTTCCTGTACATATTCTTTAAGCTTTAATTTCGTCTGCCAGTTTTCTGTTAATAATGACACCCTTGCACTGGTTGAACGCATCCATGGAAAACCAGTGCGGCTTAAATCATCTTCCCTGTGGAACCATGGATAGCCGCCAAAAATTTCATCCGCACATTCCCCAGAAAGCCCGACAGTAAAATTGTTTTTAATTTCCTTGCAAAACCAAAGAAGTGATGAATCAATATCCGCCATTCCCGGCAAATCCCTTACATGGACAGCCTCTGTTAAGTAATCAGCAAGGGATTCCTGTGAAATCACGGAGCTATGATGCACTGTATTAAATGCCTCGGACATTAATTTAATCCACGGTCCATCCGAATTCGGCTGGAATGCATTCTCTTTAAAGAACAAGTCATTATCTTGGTAATCGATGGAATAAGTATGAAGCCTGCCTTTGCCTTCTTGCTCGTACGCTCTCGCTGCTATAGCCGTAATGGCGCTTGAATCGACCCCTCCGGATAAAAATGTACAAAGTGGGACATCCGAGACAAGCTGCCTTGTAACCGCATCATTCACTAGGAAGCGTACTTTTTCCGTGGTTTCCTGCAACGAATCGGTGTGCTCTTCACTTTTCACATTCCAGTAGCGCCAGACTCTTAATCCCTTTCCTGCCGATAATGTTAATGCGTGTCCCGGGCGCAATTCCTTAATGCCGCGGAACACCCCTGACCCTGGTGTGCGTGACGGACCAAGACCAAAAACCTCCGCAAGCCCTTCTCTGTCAATTTGGGCCGACATGTCTGGATGGGCCAAGATTGCCTTTATCTCCGAACCAAACAGGAATCCTCCGCCTTTCTCTGCATAAAACAGAGGTTTAACGCCCAACCGGTCTCTGGCCATAAACAATTTTTGCTCCTCCATATCCCAGATCGCAAAGGCGAAAATCCCATTAAACAAATCCATGCAATTTTCTTTCCATTCAATATAAGAAGTTAGTAAAACTTCTGTATCACTATGACCTTTAAAGGAATATCCTTTTAATAACAATTGTTTTCGAATATCATCCGTGTTGTACAGCTCGCCATTGTAGCACAGTATATATGTTCTTTCCCGATGCTCTTTTAGCATTGGCTGGCAACCGCCTTCCGGATCTACAACGGTGAGGCGCTTATGGCCAAACGCTGCATGTGTATCCGTCCATACATTTGTTTGGTCAGGGCCGCGTTTAGACAGCGTTTCAGTCATTTTGCCCACAATATCAGTCTCATTCCCAACATTTTTCCGGTAATCAATCCATCCAGTAATCCCACACATGTATTTTCACCCTTCCTCTTATCATAGGTCTAACCCTCTTTGCGGCATTGCGCTAAAGCAATTAACCGGGGTCTGACCCCCAGTGCAGTGCCGCGTTAATACGATGGAGGTTTGCCGCCCCAATCAGTGCCGCGTTAAAACGATGGGTCTGACCCTAGTGCGGTACGTTGTTGAGCAATGGGGTAACCCCCAAATGAAAAGTTGAGCAAGACCGGCGTCATTTTGTTTTAAATACACTATGCAAACTTATTTGGGATGGTTATTTGTCCCGGTAGTAAAAAAAGAAGTTATATTTTTTGTGGAATTTGTCAAAAAAGTAGGTGAGGTTCCATTTTTTGGAGGGGTATTGTATGAGCCAACAGCAGAGATCTAAGCTTTTCAACCGCCAATCTCGCGCATTTACTGAAGGTACGGTTGAATACATCAATCATCAATGGATATTCTTTGATGGAGAAACGGATGAGGCCTCTTCGCTCGATGAGTACTTGCACCATGATATTGAGATTTTCCGCAACGGCCGCTGGTGCAAAGGGAGCATTGGGGAAAATGGTACTGTTACACATAAAGGCCAAGTATTTGATTTAGGGCATGATGAACCAATCCGAATCCGAAAGCAGCTTATCTACTCATTTGAAAGGCTGCTGGATGAATTGAATGATGATTCCTTCTTTCAGTTTGTTACCACCTTAAATTCACTTGATTTTTCTATATATGATTGCATATACGGCTATAACCAGCTCACCTTCCTTAGGACGGCAGCAACACAGTCCGGAGTCAATTTTTTCATTTTTGATAATGGTACTCTGATTTGCTCTGTCCAGCATCATTTTTTTTACTCTGCAAAGGAACATGATCGATTTGAATTTACCCTCAATACAGGAAAGCGGATTATTATAGAAAAAATCAATTCCGACCAACGGTGAGCAGCAAATTATTGCCAGCATCCCTTTCAGCTTCCCATCGTCAAGTTATAAAGCTCAACGACGGATAACTTTGTAAAGGTGAAGACAGAAGCAAAAATAGGCCCATAACGATAGATGGTTACACAGGTAGCAAAGGAAATGGCGTACTTAGTCTGTGTTATGTTTTTATGAGTGCAAGAAAGTTTCAGCTTTCATATACTAAATTAGCCTGGTTAAGGAAACCCGCCAGGCTTTTAACTTACAATTGATTTACTTACTTTTGGCCTGATACAAATACAAATTAAAAACACCGCCAAAAGTAAACGGCGGTGTTCAGGATTTAAGCAAATGGCTGGAAGCCCTGTGGTAAGGCCAATCCCATATAAACCACTGCCAGAAAGGCAACGATAAATACGGCCCAAAGCGGTCCAGTGCTTTTCCCTTTTTTAGCTCTGACAAGAATCATTTCCATCATACCAATGACAATAATGCCGAGGATAGCCTTGAGCGCGTAAACGTCAAAAGCACTGCCTATCAAGCCAAATCCGGTAAGGATAATTAGCACGTAAAAAAGGCGCAGGATCATATGTACAATTTTAAAGCCTTTCGCGTTGTCACCCTTATTCATAGACACTGCTACAAAAAAGAGTATGAGAGCGACTACCCAGGTTGTAATATGCATGTGCGTCATCTAAAAAAATCCTCCTCAGAAATAATCACATCAATCATATCATAGACAAACGCGTTATCACAAAATTTTGCATAATACTATTGGATTTTATTTACGAGAGTTCCAATTTTTTCGACAGTGATTTCCACTGTATCTCCAGATTTAAGGAATTTTGGCGGCTTAAAGCCTTTCCCTACTCCTGCTGGTGTGCCGGTAGCGATGATGTCGCCAGGCTCCAGGGTCATTCCTCTCGAAATTACCGAAATGATTTCCTCTGTGGGAAAAATGAACTGTTCCGTATTAGCATCCTGGCGTATTTCCCCATTCACTTTCGTTTGGATGCGAAGCTTATTAGGGTTAGGGACCATTGATTTATGAACGATATAAGGGCCCATTGGGCATGTACCGTCAAGACTTTTTCCAAGCAGGAATTGTTTGTGCCTAGCCTGCAGGTCCCGGGCTGTGATATCGTTGATAACGGTATATCCAAACACATAATCCAAAGCTTCTTCACGCATGATCGTGCGCCCTTTTTTTCCTATGATAATCGCAAGCTCTCCTTCATAATCCAATTGCTGTGTAACGTCACTATGACTAGGAACAACTGAATTTTGCCCGACTACTGTGGTAGGAGTTTTCGAAAAAAGCATGATATGCTCAGGAATATCTGCTTCACTGCCAAGTTCGATTGCATGCTCAGCATAATTTTTTCCTACACAGAAAATATTTTTGGCCGGTCGCGGTATTGGTGCCTCCCATTCCAACTCTTCATGGGCTACAAAAAGAGAGTCATCGTCCGTGCTAACGCTCCATAGATATATCCTTTCTGCCTTTTCCGCAAAATCGGCCACTTCCTGAATGCATTCTAGCAGTGTAGCCGGAAGAGCAACAGAGCTGTCATTCATTTTTACGGCAGCCTCCCTGAGCATTAAATACTTCTTGTCGTTTTCTTTAGACATCAGGATTTTGCTTTCCCCTTTGATTTTGGCTGTTGAGAATCTCATTAAATATTTCGCTCCTTCTCATCCCAATTGCTTTCACAAATTTTACTATACCACGATTATTTCTCAGTATAAAAAACTTGTTTCTAGATTGAAAGTGCTTCAAGGAAACTTTTATGTAGGTATGGTTACTTTGCTAAACTTAACAAACTCTCAATCTACCTTTCCGTTTAACCGCAGTCTTGGTACTATACTCTCCTTTTTTATAATCGTATAAAGGCAGACACTTTAGGAAATCCAGATAGGAACATTGTAGCTACCCTAGAAAGCCTGCTTGTCCTATCATTCTAAAATGAAAAGCTCTTTCACGAATGCCCCCTCTTACTCTGATTTCTCCTTGAACCAGGCTTTTCCCAATATATGAAACGCCTCCACATATGCTCGACAGGCCCGTTGCTGAAGTACTGGAGCCAAACTCTGCTCGCTGCCATTTGAATGATAAAAATACCAACTGCGAGCAGCATGCCTGCAGTAAAGGAGATATTTCCGTAATAGCCCAAACCATACGAGTAAAATAGGGAAGTTCCGACGATAGATTGGAAAAGATAATTGCTCATCGAAAGCTTTCCTACATAGGAAAATGGCTTTAAAAGATTATAAAAAAAGCTCTTCTCTACCAACAGAGTGATGGATGATACATAAAAAAACGACAGAATGGGTCCCCCAAACTGGTCCTGAATAAATAAAGCCAGAGGGCTTGCAAAACTGTAGTAAGGGAACAACTTTATTGAAAACCCTACAATAAAACTTACAACAAGTAGGATGGCCCATGTTTTTTTATAATGGATCGGCCTTTGAAGAAGGTCCGTTTTCGCAAAGCCTGCACCAATCAAAAACAATGGAAAAATGGACAAAAATAAGTAAATGGATGAAGCCGCGTTATTCACCAAATACCAGTCTTGGAACCTCTGCTGCATAATTTCCTTAAATGAACCAGTTGCATAAGCTTCCAGAGATTGCCGAATTCCTTCCTGGTGAGAAGGAACACTCATTTCCGACAATCCGGCTTTCCACATAAGAACCGCAACGAATAGAAAAGGAACCAAATAAATAGATGAGCCTATGATCAACAATGATTTCCCGCTCATTTTATAAAATAAGAGAAAAGCGAAACCGAACAAGGCATAATTGATTAATATATCTCCATGCCAGATGAAGAACGCATGCAGGCAGCCAAATAAAAGCAATGCCAATAACCTTCTTGAAAATAAGTTTGCAAACGATTCTCCATTACGGTTGGTCTTTCGTGCAAATAAAATGGCGCCAAACCCAAACAAAAATGCAAACAAAGGGTAGAAGCTTGCCTGGGCGAAAATATCAGTGATGATATACAAAAAGTGGTCGGGATTATCCTCCCACCAGGCCAGCGGATTCATATAGAGCACCGGCGAATGAAACGATGGCATGTTTACCAGGAGGATACCAAGGATTGAGAATCCCCTCAGGATATCTATACTTATCATTCTATTAGGCTGTTGCATCTGAAGGATCACATCCATTCTAATCGAAATCCAGGCTAGGTATATCATTATCTTTATCACATTTTAATTCTTACTACAAATTTGTTAAAAATTTTCTTATTTTCGCATTAACATCTTCTGCCAATTTCTATTTTCGCCACGAAATAGTTTTTTTTAATAAATTGGTTGATTAAAAGATTGATAGAGCGGGAATACATATACTAATAACAACAAAGGAGGAAAAAATAAATGAAACAGATTATCGAATTTATAGATGAAGAAGGATTTGAGCTAAAGGGTTACATATCCAATCTATTCGAACAAGCAAAAACAAATAATCAAGAAGAAAGCTGACGCAGAATGCTGGTCAGCTTTTATCATTTCTTTAGTGAAATGAATGAAAGATTTTATGTAGCAAATATCAAGCAAAACATACAGAATGTCATCAAAAATCTGAATAAGATATTTTGGGTAAGTACTGCCGAAGGGCTTTTATGAACAAAAAAAGGCGAGAATTGAAATCCTCACCTCTGGTTCCTATTTAATCCATTGAACAATATCATTCATGTTCTTTCTAGTTTTGGGACGGGGCTCATTACTTCTGTAACCGAATGCCGCCATTACGGAGACAGCTAAATGGCCATCTTCAAGCAAACCTTCCTCTGCTAAAACCTTTTGCACCTTGTCAAAATTAAATCCTTCAATTGGACAAGAGTCTATTCCAATTTGAGCAGCAGCCGTCATCATATTAGCTAAGGCAAGATACGTCTGTTTACTGGCCCAGTCGAATGCTGTTCGTTCATTTTCAAGAATATTCAAATCATCTTCCTGAAACTCCTTGTATCTGATTTTCATCTGAGCAAAAACGTCTTCAGGAATCTGTTTTACGTTTAGCATTTGGTTTTTTACATATTCGCTATCATATTTGGTGTCTTTAATCGTTCTTGCAAGAATAACGACGAAGTGGCTTGCAGTCGGTAGCTGCCCACGTGCTCCCCAAGAAACTTCCCGCAGCTTTTCCCGCAATTCTTTGTTTTGAACAATTAGAAATTTCCATGGTTCATAACCGACTGAGCTAGGCGATAATCTTGCTGCTTCCAAAATAAAGGTAAAGTCATCTTCAGAGATTTTTTTATTTGGGTCAAATTCTTTTGTTGCATGCCTAAATTGAAAGGCTTCAAGTATTTCCTGCTTTTTTTCTTCACGGCTGTCCATCATTGTATTGCTCCTTTTTGTCTAAATTTCGATTCTAAGATGAAAGGATGTGAACCGGTTTCATAGCTTACGATAACACTTAAATGCGTCTTGGCTTATTAAGAGGCATATTCTTTGCAACCCTCTCCACACTAACTTTTCAAGGATTATTATTGTCTAGCTGTGATCTAATTATTACTTGGTCGATTATAAAGAAAACAGAATAAAACACAAATAATATGCCTGAGTTATGAAGCTCTTCAAAGGATTATAAATACCTACAAAATGATGGCTAGGCCCCCTCGTATCTTCATTCATTATTGTAGTTTAAAAGACCGCCCTATGTAAAAGGGCGGTTTTGTTCATACGGATTAGTTTACAAAGCGTCCCGTTTTCCCATGCGAACTCCAATATTCATTGCGGAGATGGACTTTTTGGATCTTCCCTGATGCAGTTTTCGGAAGCTCCTGTACAAATGTCACCCCTGTAACAGCTTTAAAATGGGCAAGTTTTTCCCTGGAAAAGTTGATGATATCTTGTTCACTTACATTCTGGTTTTCTCTTAAAACTACATAGGCATGCGGGGTCTCTCCCCACTTTTCATGGGGCACGGCAATGACCGCGGCCTCACGGATGCTTGGGTGTTCATATAATACCCCTTCAACTTCAATGGAAGAAATATTCTCTCCGCCGCTGATAATGATATCCTTCTTGCGGTCTACAATATCGATATGCCCATATTCATCGACCGTCCCCATATCACCGGTATGCAGCCAGCCATTCCGGATTGTTTCCATCGTTGCTTGTTCATTTTTCCAATAGCCCTTCATGACTCCATGGCTTCTTGTCACCACTTCTCCAATTTCTTTCCCGTCATGTGCCACTTCTTTCCCATTCTCTTTGACTACCCGGACATCGCAGCCAATCATTGGATAGCCTGCTTTGGCCTTGATTCTGTACTGTTCATTTTGAGGAAGATGGGAGATATGTGGCCTAATGGTGGAAACTAAGCTTAGCGGTGTAGACTCAGTCATTCCGTAGACCTGGATGAATTCCCAGCCAAGCTCTTCTTCCACTCTTCTCACGAAAGCCGGCGGTGGTGCCGAACCTGCGATTACCACACGAACCTCTTGCTCTAATGCTGGTGCATTTTCTTCATTATACTGCAGAAGCGAATTCAAAACCGTAGGCGCCATATGAAGGATAGACACTTTATGGTCCTTCATTGCTTGAAAAATTGCCTCAGGAGTAGCTTTCTTCAAGCAAATATGGGTCGCACCGTTTGCGGTATAATAAAAAGGGGAGCCCCATCCATTCACATGGAACATCGGCAGGACATGGAGGTAAACATCACGGTCGCTCACCCGTAAATGATGCATAGAACTTAAGGCATGAAGATAATTGTTGCGGTGAGTCAGCATAACTCCTTTGGGATTTCCCGTTGTCCCACTTGTATAAAGCAGGCTGCAAACATCATCTTCATGGAGATCAGCACGCTCAAAACGTTCAGGGGTATAACTGTCTACCCATCTATTGTAATCGGTTTCATTTGTTTCCTGATCCTTATAGTGGACGATGATATGCTCAACCGTTTCCAGCTGCGTCTTAACAGGCTGTATGAGGTGATATAAGTCCTGGTCCACAAAAAGAACCCTAGATTCACTGTGGTTTAGAATAAACACATAATCCGCTGGAGTCAGCCTTATGTTAAGCGGCACCATAATGGCACCAAGCTGGAAAACACCGTAGAACCCTTCTAGCATTTCAAGGGTATTGGGCGCCAAATAAGCAACACGGTCCCCTTTAGCTATTCCTAGATCTCTTAATCCATGAGAAAGCTGATTAACCCTTGCATTTAATTCTTTGTATGTAAAAACTCTTTCATCACAATAAACCGCCGCTTTTTCTCCGTATAAGGAAACGGCGCGGTCCAAAAATTGCGGCAAAACTAAAGGTACATTCATCTCCAACACCTCTAAAAGTTTGAATTTTCTAAATCATCTTCATACTAACACACCCCATTGCAAATAAACCAGTAACTTTTATTTCTGTTATATAACATTTTTTCTTCTATTCTTAAAATAATTGTTTAATGATCTGTGTTTCTTTGTTGTGTAAGGCTTTGTATGACTTTCTTTCTCTCGTTGATTGTGTACGTGCTGCCAATAGCACGTAACTGCCGATATCACATTAGCGGAATCGTGACATAGGATATATGAATTCAATCCATAAAAATGGAGGGATATTATGCCGGCTATTGTTGGAGCAGTGCAAGTAATAAACATAGGGAGCGGCGGTGTCTTCCATATTGGCGATGTATTTAAGATTTCCCCACGTTCGAATACAAAAACCTTTGCCGGTGCTGGTTCCTTTAATACTGGAGAAAACCTATCACTATATAATAACCAAAGTACAACTAGTACTTATGACGCCAATTTAGTTGACCAGCCCATCGGACTCACTCTGTAACATTTTTGGAAATAAGGAGGTTGGCGCGATGATTTTCCATATTCAACAGTCGATTCATATAAACATGATAAAGATCAATAGCATCTCAAACTCATCTGTTTTTCAAATTGGAAGCGCTGGAGTGATCAAGCCCTTTTCCAGCCTTGCTAATACTGGAGGATTTATAGGCCCTGCACCCGAATTAGCTCCCGAAACTGCCAGCTTTGTGCAATTCCGGGATTCTTCCGGGAACTAAACTATTTGCTTAGGCACTCACCTAAGCAAGATTTTTGCATATAATATGGCAAGAACTGAGATAGCGCAGGAGTTGAGGTGATTGGACCTGTGCAAAATGAATTTCATTCCTACACGCTTCAGATGCAACGATATTTAGCGACCCAGGAAAACCGCATTGCCCAATTGGAAAAGTCATTACAGTTATTAAGAGAGGAGCTTACGGAACTAAGGAATAAACCGCCAGTGCATGTTGGAAGAATCGAATATAAATTTGATCAGTTGAAGGTTGAAACTTTGGAAGGCACATTAAATATCGGATTAAATCCAAATGATCTTAACCAGATAGATGAATTCTCCATAAATGGAACTTCTCCACAGGTACCTTACTTATTTCCGGAGCGGGAAGCCGTTATTGGGCAAATTACACAATCCATTCAGGGACAGATGGATGACATCATTACCGAATCTGAACGCAGGGCTGGACGTCCCATCGACTCTTCATACAGGGAATTCATTAAGAGCGACGTAGCCAGGCAGCTTCAACAAAGAATCGAGCTATATCTAGATAGAACAGCGCCCACTGAGCGAGTTAACAGCCAGGTTGATCAAGTCAGGGATAAGGTAACCGAACAAATAAAGAACGACATCTTGAGTGCGATTGGTAATTTTCTCACTTTTTCGCATAAACAAACGGGAGGTTATAATGACAATGCAGTATAATGTGACAAATTGCGGTCTGCATGTAGGCTCTATCAATATGATTGGTATATCCAGTGCTTCCTTGTTCCTAATCGGGGATGCACATACCATCCAGCTTTCATCAGCCTTTGATACTCCTCCGGAATCCTTGATTATTGGTCCTTTGACGCCTTTTGTACAGAGATAAAAATGTTTTCAAGAATTTCAAAAGTAGACAGTGTATCAATCAAGTCCTTAGATTTGAGTTCTACTATTCAAATCGGCGACTGCTCATACATTCATAGCATTGCAAATGTATTTGCCGTTCAAAGACAAATACCAACTTATTTGGGAAACGAAGCAGATGTCCTTCCTTATGAAATTTATTCTTATCCCGACTTTTTTTTGCCAATAACAGAACAAGTCACAACTACCTATGTAAACAAACAGCCATTTATTAATGTCGGGGAGATAGATATTAAGGGTATAGCTGCCTCTTCAGTCGTTATGTTAGGGAATACGGGTGATACTCTCATGCATGCCAGGATTAAGCATATCCGCCAGCTTTTAAATGGCAGCCGCCCAATACCTTATGAAACTCCTTCAACAAGCATTCAAACAACTGGGAGCCAACCTTTCGATTAAATGAATAAACACCAATACTAGTTTAGCAAAGGAGGGGAAGAAAAATGCCAGCTATTATTGGACCGGTCCAAGTAATTAATATAAGCGGGGGAGCACTTCAATTCGGGGACACCCTGTCTACTTCTCCAAAAAGTTCCTCAAAAACATACCTGGGCAGCGGAGGGTACAACCTTGGGGCATTTGTATTATCAGGAAGCGGAATAAGCGGGACCAATGTCATAAACGCAAATGGTGTTGACCAGCCTGTTACAGGCAATTTTTAGTAAAAAAAGAAACGGCTTGCGCAACGCTGCCGTTTCTTTATGGTATAAACTAATCATTTCGTTTCAGCTGTTATTCATGTTCAATAAATGTGCGCCATCAAAGAAGAACAGGTAGCTCTCAGTTACCGACTTCTTTAGTATGGTTTCAATTGCCCGGGTATATAATTTCAACTGGACGCGGTACCTGTCAGCCAAGATTTCCCTGGCCCCCTCAAATCCACTGGCAAACCGCCCAGTAATCGTGTCCGTTTTATAATCGAGGAGAACCGTTCCTTGCTCATCCTCGAAAATACAATCGATGACCCCCTGGATAAGAATATGTTCATCGCCGTTTTCCCAGTCATTATAGGCCTCATGCGCAGGCACTGCCATGGTAAACGGCACTTCACGACGAATCGCGTCAGCTCGTTTTAAACGCTCACCGATCTCACTTTCAAAGAAACCTACTATAACGGCAGGATCTATTGCCGCTTTTTGCTCTTCTGTCATAAGCTCGCGCTTGATTAAATCCTCAGCCAACTGATTTATAGTTTGTTCTGTAACTGGAAGGGCCATATCAATATGCTGCATAATCAAATGCATAACCGTCCCTTTTTCAGCGGGGGTCAGCGATTTTTCCTGCATAAAGACCGGGCGGGTTAAAATGGGGCGCTTAAACTTCCGCAGCAATTCCGTAGAACTTTGGTCATCACGAACCTCAGCCTGCCTCTTTAACTCTGACACCGATTGTTTAGAACGATGAACAGCTGCATCAGCATAAGGATATTCCCAATTCAATTGGTGAACAATTTTATCCTTATATTCTGACTGTGCATTAGCTTTCTCGAAATTTTTCACAGCGTCCAGAAGTTTTTCCTGCTCCATCGCTTCCTCATCATCCGCCAGTTGCAAGTCCCCGCCTGGTACGATTTCAATTTGCCAACTTGATGGATGGCGGTAGACGTCTTCATTGGCGGCTTCACCGTATTCCGTTCCAAATAAGAGATCGCTGTGGTTGTGTCGCACAATCGCAGGACCAATCCAATCCATATAGCTTTTAGCGCCTGCCCTGACATAATCCTTTAGCAGCCAATCGTTATTTGTGCGGGCGGTTGCCCATTCCTGTAACTTTTTTTCCGCATCCTTAACAGTGCCGATCAGGTAGAGCTTTTCCTTAGCCCTTGTTAAAGCAACATAGAGAACACGCATTTCCTCTGCAATCATTTCTAGCTGTTTTTTCTTTTTGAATGCGATTTGCGGCAGGGATGGATATGTTATACGCAGCTCCGGATTTACATATTTTGAAGCAAAACCGTAATCTTTATCAAGTAAATAAGACTTCCGGATATCCATCATGTTGAATTGCTTGGAAAGCCCCGCAATGAACACAACGGGAAACTCTAACCCTTTAGAGGAATGGATGGTCATCAGCCGGACAACATCCTCCTGTTCCCCCAAAGCCCTTGCAGCACCCAAATCATCCCCACGTTGCTGCATTCTTTCGATGAAGCGCAAAAAACGGAATAACCCGCGAAAGGAGCTGGACTCATACTGCCGTGCACGGTCATATAACGCTCGGAGGTTGGCCTGCCGTTGTTTTCCACCTGGCATTCCGCCGGCAAAATCATAAAACCTCGTCTCGCGGTACAATAGCCAAATCAAATCGGAAAGGGGCTCCTTGGCCGCTAACCTTCTCCACTTCACAAGTTTTCCAATAAACCAGGCCGCCCTTTCATAAAGAGAGCCATATTCTTCAGCATCAGCTTTCCTAAAAAAATCGGACATGGCCTCATAATAGGTTCCCGAATGAAATAGTCGGATCTGAGCCAATTCTTCTTCATCCATGCCGACAATCGGCGAACGGAGTACAGAAACTAACGGGATATCCTGCTGAGGATTATCGATCACCTTCAACAAGGAAATCATAATTGCCACTTCAGTAGCCTCAAAATAGCCGGTCGACAAATTCGCATACACCGGTATCCCTTGATTCTTAAATTCCTCCATAATTTGCGGAGCCCATGGCATGGATCGCAAGAGGATGACAATGTCCCGATAGGTAATAGAACGGTAGTTCTGTGTTTTGGCATCAAAAATTTGCTGTTTTTCCGCAATCGCTTTTCGAATCAGCTTCGCCATCATCCTTGCTTCCAGCTGGGCGTTTTCTAATTCCTCCGTATCGAAAGCCGCTTCCGGTGAATCGGTCTCCGGTTCGTGCTGAGACAAACTAACCTCTCCCTCAGTGTTTGTCCCATCAATTAAGTACAATTCAATCGGATATTTGTCTTCCGGATAAGCAGCCCCTTTTTTTAGCTCGGCGTCCTGATCGTACTCGATCTCTCCTACTGCAATGCCCATTAGCTGCTTAAACAAATAGTTTGTACCATCCAGCACTTCCCTTCGGCTGCGGAAGTTTTGGTTTAAGTCAATCCGCAAGCCCGTATCGGTGCCTTCATGTGTAAAGCGTGTGTATTTCCCTAGAAATAGGTTCGGCTCCGCAAGCCGGAAACGGTAAATGCTTTGCTTTACGTCACCAACCATAAATAGATTTCCATTTTCCTCTCCATCAGCGGTCACAAGCTTTATAATCGACTCCTGAACAAGATTCGTATCCTGATACTCGTCAACCAGTACCTCTTTGAATCTGCTTCGGTATTCCAGCGCTGCTTGTGAAGGCAACCTCATCGAATCATCATTCGATTCTGTAAGGATCTCCAGGCAATAATGCTCCAGGTCTGCAAAATCCACCAGATTCTTTTCCGCCTTTGCTGCAAAAAATCGCGAATCAAACTCTTTGACCAGCATGACAAGTGTTTCTGCATATCCTTTTAGTTCACGAATATCACGAATATAGCTGCCCGGCTTTCGGGAGAATAATTCACTTTTCAACTTCTCTAGTATTTTTTTCGCTTTGTTGCGGTGACTTGTAGCTAAATCAACCAGTTCTTTAATATATTGGTCACCGGTACAACGCTTAGCCGTCGAAAATTTCCAGGTCTGCATCGACTCGTAAAGATGGTTCCACGACTGCTCACGGGCATTGGATAATTGCTCGACAATCCTAAGATCATCAACGAAATTTTCAATACGTGGGGCTGGCCCCCCCGGAAGATTTGCCAGGTCCATTGCTTGATTTAGAAGATCGTGCGCTGTTTGGAGCTGTATATCAATATCAAATTTTAAGGCATCAATAAACGAGAGGTCGTCGATCAAGCTATTTTCATCGACTTCATACATTTTGACCAGATTATCCAGCCAAAGGTCCGGCTCTGGATGTGACCTTGAAAAATCATGCAAGGAGCGGACCATGTTTTGCAAGCCTGAGTCATTTCGGTCGCTCGTAAATGCATCAACCAGGTTAAAAAAGCGCTCATTATCGCTTTGGCCGTACTGTTCCTCGAACATGTCTTCCATCACTTCATCCCGGAGCAGTTCAGATTCGGTGGAATCTGCAATCCGGAAGCCTGGATCAATTTCAGTCAAGTAATAATACTTCCTTATTACTTCCAGGCAAAAGGAATGGAGAGTAGAAATCGAAGCCCGATTGATCAGGCCCAACTGCTTTCGCAAATGCTGTGAATCGGGGTTTTCATCAATCGCCTTCTCAAGCGCTTCTCCAATCCGATGTCGCATTTCTGCCGCTGATGCATTGGTAAAGGTCACAACAAGCAGTTCATCCACATCTATCGGATTCTCATCTGAGAGAATTTTTTGGATAATACGATTTACCAAAACGGCTGTTTTCCCTGATCCGGCGGCTGCCGCTACAAGGATATCCTGCCCCTTTGCCCAGATCGCTTTCCACTGGTCGTCTGTCCAGGTAACGTCAGCCGGCTTAACCGGAATCTGCTTTTTACCCATTATCCTGTGTCTCCTTCCTCAGCATTTCCAAGATATCGGACTGCTTTCTTGGTGTTAAAATTCTAAATTCGTTTTCCGCCAGCGACTGATCGAATTGGCAAACTGACTTAAATGAACAAAACGTACACGGAGTCCGGTCTTTCAGTTTGTATGGAGTAATATCAACCTTTCCCTCAACGATAGAATCGCCTGCATCCTGATACACTTCCCGTACGTGTCTTTTCAACAGCGAGAATTCTTCGCGGCTTGCAATTTTGGAGTGTGATTTAATAGAGCCATCTTTATTAAAACCAGCAGGAATCACATCTGAAGACTGTGATCCCTCTTGTTCAAGCGAGCGGTCCATCAATTGGAGAATACTATGTTCCCCAAGCAGAAGGCCCTTCATTTTGAAGCTCTTATAAATCCCCTTCTCTATTTCATCCATTCCAACCATGCCGCTTGTGTTTACCACCGGATTATGGACATGAAAGTAAAGTACACCAGCTGGAAAAGCATCTGTCCCGATCAGAGGCACGGAGTGGGTAATGACTACATCCAGGTAAGTAAGCATTTGTAAAGCAAGCCCATAGTAGACCTCACTGATATTGACATCCTTTTCGCTAGACTTATAATCCATTACCCGTAAATAAACGCCCTCGTTTTCTACCGCTTTATCCACCCGGTCTATTCTACCAACGAGCTCCATTTTTGTTCCATCCTTCAAGGTAAAGGAAAGGGGTGGCAGTTCTCCGTTCTTTCCGAATCCAAGTTCAAGTCCGATCGGCGCAAAGCCGCTGACCTTTGCATGCTCGCTTAAAATCATCGAGGCACGGCCAATGACATTTTCTAGCTTCTTCTTTAAATAATGATGGCGGTTTGTGCTAAGCAGTATTTCATTTTGAAGCCTTGGAGCCAGCCGGTCCACTGCTTCTTTTGCCAGCCTTAGACATTGTTCCTTTGTAAGGGATGCCCAGGAAATATGGTGGTCACGCAAATAATCCGAAATCAGCTTGAGTGCACCATGGAACATCTCTCCTATATCCGGGGCATCAAGCCGGTAAATCTTACGTTCATTTAGTTTCAATCCGTGAGCTGCATAATGGGAAAACGGACAGCTGTTGAACATTTCCATCCGTGATACACTCGCCGTAATTGTATCTCCATATAATTTTTTGCTCGTAGAAGCTGATAATTGCTTTGCCTTGTTCTCATAAAAAAGGCTGGAAAGGACGCGTACCGCTTCCTGTTTCATGACTTTGTTATCAATATAGGCGTTATAAACATCCCACCAGAGCGGATCGATTGGATAATTTCTTTTTTTCAGCTGCAGCTGTGCAGTTAAGTATGATAAAGCCACATCAAAATTCGCTGCATATTCCACTTGCCGAGATGCAGGAAGGTCTGACGGATCATTCATATAAAACGATTCCGCGAGGTTAGGAAGCACATCTCTTACTCTCTTAATATAGGAAGACGGTAATAGTGTTTTTCCTTCTTCATCAGCTAAAGGATAGGAGAGATAAAGCTTCTGTGAAGGCGTCATGAACGCTTTATAGGCGGTAAATTCCTCATCCATCAGCCGAATTTTTGAGCTTGGGGCAATTGGGAGCCCTTCAGTGGATAAAGCGTCCCGGTCACCGTCGGAAAATATCCCTTCTTCACCCGCTTTTGCCGGCAGCACACCTTCTGTAAGACCAATGACAAATGCGGCCTTAACATCATCTAAACGTGATAAATCTAAATTAGCAATAAGGATCTGATCAATGGCGGGGGGAACAAGGGAGAACTTCAATGTTTCTAAACCCGTCTCGATAACGGCAGAAAACTGTTTCAAGCTACTCATTTCATTTCCGAGCATTTCTACAAATTGGTCCAATAAATCCATTACAGCGTCCCACACTTGTTCATGCTCCCGCGCAGCAAGCAAATCCCCTTCATCTTCCGCTTCAAATTTCCATTTATCCAGTTTTTCAGGGACATGCAATTCCTCAAGATACAAATAAAGGGCTTCACAAAATTCGCGTCCATTTTTTGCGCGTTTTAAGCGGCGGGACAAACGAAGGATCGGTTCAGTAAACATTTGTTTCAGCTCATTGAAATCATCCTCTATCCGCTTTTCACTTTCTGTCTGAGTGCGCTCTTCTAGTTCAAGTCCACGGAACCGCACGTATTTCCAACGTTCCTTCGACGTCCATTTTTCTCCCTTGATTCCACGGGAAAGAACAAAATTTTCAAGCCTGTCCACCCGTTCCCTGATGCGATCGTGATTCCCGGCAAGCGGGTACAGCAGTTCTGTTTTAATGGAGCGGAAAACCGGTTCGTATCTCCAATTTGAAAGCAGGATTTCAAGGGTGGACCGAATTAGTTCGATCATAGGATGGTTTAGCATGGAGCGTTTCGAATCAACGAAAACCGGAATTTGATAATCCCGGAAAACCGTTTGGATCAAGTCATGATAGGAATCTCCATTACGCACTAAAATCGCAATATCTCTCCAACGGTAATTTTCTTCACGGACAAGCTTTAAGATTGTACGCGCAGCTCCCTCCACCTCTGCTCGCCGGTTAACCGAAGGTACCAAAGCAATATCTGTACCGTCCGGAAAAATTCGGGCTGGGCGGACATTAAAATTTGCTTCGAGATGAGCAAGAGCTGGACTTGAACTAAACCGTTCAGCCCGTGACAAAACAATATCCGATTCCGGCATCATCCCGAGGTTTAGAGCCTCGTTATAAATGCTATGGTAAAGCGATCCTGTCTGCCTGAATAATTCCAGGTTTTCCGGTGGGGTTTGCTTGTACGGCCGGTCCAGTGTGAGGGCTACGGTGACACCTTTGCTTAGTCTCATAAGTTCCTTTACTATTAGAAGTTCCTGTGGTGTCATGCTATAAAAACCATCAATATAAATCTCGGCTGATGAGATATATGACGACATTGCCACCTTTTCTACCAGCAATGTAAAATAATCCTCCGAAGCCAAATACTTGCCAACCAGTTCGTCCTCAAATGCGCGGTATATCATTTCAAGGTCATGAAGCTTCGCATCCAGCCCCCCGCCTTTTTCCTTTTGCTCTACAAATTCCTTAATGTCCTCAGGGTTGATGCAGTATTGCTTAAATTCTGTAAGCATTTCTTCAATCTGGGCAATAAATCCCTGTTTGTCTGCAGAGCGGCGAAACATTTTTAAATCATCTTTCTTATCTTCAATAATCTTGCGGATAAGCATATTGGCTCCAACACTGTCCAAGTGGAGCCTTGTCATTCCGCCGGTTTCCTGGAGAACGCGCCAGGCAAGGCGGGAAAAACTATACACCTGGGTACGTATCATCCCCGAAAGGCCCGGGGTGGTTATTAATTTATATTCTGATAAAAACGTCATTTGATCTGGAACAAGATAAATAATCGGACTTCCTGACGGATTACTATGCATTTTCCCACGGATTTCATCAAGAATTTTCGTTGTTTTCCCAGTCCCGGTTCTTCCAAGCAAAAAACGGAGAGACATCCTATTTCCTCCTCTATCCCCTTTTCACCGCCCAAAACCGCCATCGAGCAACGAAAGCGATTTGACCAGATCAGCGGACCAATCTCTTTAGTACAATCATATCAAAAATACCTGTCAATTTTCCGTTCAGGTTTGTGTAAATTAATGGCACCACAACAGTAGTAAGAACGATAGCCGACAATACGGCAAAAGACATCGGAATTCACCAATGCCTTCTGGAAAACTTGTCTCTACTTTAGCTAATTTTTATCAGTTACCTTCTTTCTCCATTTTACCGATTCTTGGACAAAAAGTACAATCATATGTTCCCTTTTATATAAAAACAAATAAAGCTGACCCCTTTGCAGCAAAGTCAGCTTCCTAACGGTCAAACCTTGAATTTTAGCCCCTTAAAATTCCACATTGAATTTGTCTAAAGGCCAATACCGCACATCGACCTTTCCGACCACTTGGTCTATGGACACATAGCCAAAATGCCTGCTGTCCATGCTGCCGAGCCGGTTATCCCCCAGGACGAACAGCTTTCCGCTCGGAACCTTCCGGAAACCTGTCAATTCTCCCAGGGTAAAATCACCAGTAAGATTCCGGCCGGGGAGCGGCGGGGAGAAGTGCTTAAGATAAGGTTCGCTATATTTAATTCCGTTCACATATAAGCTGTCATCCTTATATGCTATTGCGTCTCCAGGAAGACCGATGACTCTTTTCACATAGTCTTCTTTATCAGTGGCATGAAAAACAATAACATCAAAGCGATGGATGTCCTCGATTTGATAAACAATCTTGCTTACGACGAGTCTATTTCCATCCTGCAAGGTGGGCTGCATTGATTCCCCTTCCACTTCATAGCTGGCAAAGAGAAAGGTCCTGATCAAAATGAATATGACAAAAGCAATGATACCGGCTGTAATCCAGTCGCGAAAATACGGTTTGCTCTTTGTTGACATATCTATGGCCCCCAGTAGTAAAAGCCTGATGTTTGGAATTTAACCTCCATTCTCACTCTTGATGCCCTTATTTAATCTTATCTCAATTTGTTTACCCGCATACCACAGAATCACGATAATTAGAAGGACGATAATCGTCCTCGCTGGCTTATGTATAAGCGAAACAATATCGTAGCCTACAAAGCTTATTGTGAAGATCATTACCATTTTTCCTGCCAAAACTGCTAAGGCATACTGGAACGGGCTTATTTTTGAAAGGCCGGCCACAACATTGACGAGTGCTGATGGGGTGAACGGAAAGCAAAGCAATAAAAACAATGGGCCAAAACCATGGTGGTCAACCCAGTCCATTAATCTTTGCACCTGTTTATGCTTTTGTAAAAATCTGAGCATCCGTTTTTGCCCATACTTGCGGAATATAAAGAATACGAGCATTGCGCCAGTAACCGAACCTACCCAGGAAAATAAAAATCCCAGCCAGAGACCGAACGCGCTGGCATTCGCTAATACAAAGACGACGAGCGGCAAAAAAGGCAAAAACGCTTCTAGTAAGGGCAGCAAAATCCCGGGTATTGGTCCAAGAGAGCGATATTGCTGGATAACGTCTAATATTTTCTCAAGTGTGAACCATTCTCGCAAAACATCAAAATCCATATTAAATCTCCTTGGGCGCACCGCCTTACTCAATGACGGCTTTAAATGTTCCAGTCCTAGCTGAACTACTAATTTAGATATAACACGTTATCTTGAAATTGCAAGTATTATTCTTTTAGAAAAAAGAATTATAGTAAAAACTTTCCCTGATAAATGGATTCATAACCTATTTTGTGTAAAAACTCTTTTTTAAGGAATTCAGGCTTGCATTAAGATTTTTTTTTGATTACGATATAAAACGGAACAAATGTTCTTATTTTTACTCCCCAAACATACATAATATATAGAACAAAACCAAATGAGGGCGTTGCCTGTGTAAGGAAAATCAGTTTCAGGCCATAGCTGTACCTCCGCCTGAATTTTTGAAGGGAGCAAGTAAGCATGACCCGCATTCCCGAGCATGACCGAAACATGATCGAACAATCCATTTATCTCCCTATGGTCATTACTGTATTAAACCGGGACAGGATGATTATTGAGGCCAGTCCTTTCAAATTGCCCAAGCCTTATCTCGACTTGGTCGAAGAGGCCCTTAAGGCAGTCCAAATCGAACTGGCTGCTGTGAGAAGATATCTCAGGAAGGAAAATATTAAAGTGAGTGAATTGCAGCGCGATGAAGCATTCACTATGTACAGCTTCATTTACAGGGGGTATGAAGAGCATCACAATTATTTCAATCCCAGGCTAAGGAACAAGGTGGAGGAGCTGTTGGCCTATTTTTTATTTAAACGGTTCATTGCGGATGAAACCCGGGTTTGAACAGAAATAAGCCCACACTCCTTCTGGGCGGGGCGTTACCTAGTTTCTTGCTAGTTTACCTGAGGAAGAATCAATGCTCCTCCCAATGGATTTTTTTATATTTTGAATACTTCGCCCCCATCTCGGACGCTTTCAGCTGATGTGGACCGGAATGGAGATAGACGTACTTGCGGTCTGTTTCTTCAATTCTTTGGATGAGCTTATCTTTGAGGAAAACCGTTCTCATATATTGGTTTTCAAATGAGCTTGTTGAGATAGGCAATTCTGCTTGTTGGTTATTTTTGAAAGTGACAAAAGTATGGGATAGGTCTATTCGTTTAAAAGATTCAATGTGCTCAAGTGACACCCATATGCATTGAGGGCGCAAAGGAGAAGTAGTTGGAAAGAAAAACATGGAGCTTGTTGGGTTGATGGCTATCGGCGCTTTATGTGTAATTCCGATAAGCTGCCTCGTTCCTTCTTTCCTGCCTTCGTAACTTGTTCCAAAGTAGTGGCAGCTCTTTTTGATTATGTCGATTGGCCTGAAGGGGGAAATAAATTCATCATCAAGTTCGATAATATGCGAATAGATCTTGCTGCCATACGTAATGGGCTTGACCATTATTGTATAAGGGGTAATCTCATATTCTTCTATTAATCCTGGTTTCACATCCTTCATAAGCAGGGCTCCTCTCCAATATCCAAATTTACATGCGAGAAATTTCTTCATCATGGTATCATATTTTTTTATAAGTATATATAAAATTCACAGAATATTAAAAATTTAAAATTATTTATTGTCTTTTTTGATTCATTTTGTAATAAATTGTAGTCGAAAATAAAAAAAAGAATATTTTAAATTTTCTGTTGATTTTATTGAGATAAATTCCATATAATATTAAAAAGGTGTCAGGGGTGGTTCTTCGTGAACAATGGAAAATCGTATTCGGAGATGGCCAAGTCTTACGCGATGAATAAGAAAAAGAAAGATGCCCACATGAAGGAACTAATGATTGATATGATCATCCATGAATCTATTCTAACTTACAAAAAAATGAAGCTTGCAGAACAGATCAACGAGGCATTAGACACAAAAGACAGAAAGCTTTTCACCCTTTTATCCACTGAATGGAACGAAATCACCAAAATGTTCGGCACGTAATCCCCTTCAGGTTTTTTCACTTTGTGTCCCTGAATTTTCTAAACAAAAATAAAGAAAATCGCTTTCCATTAGTTCGTAAAAAACCCTCCTAATCTATCGTTAGGAGGGTTTTTCTTCAATAATATGTTAAGACCAACCAAAACTTGTTATGACCTATGAAATGATCCCATCACTTCAGTTGTTTCCGTAATGTTCACAAATGCATTCGGGTCGACTTCATTGATTACCGTTTTGACATCGGTAAGCTGGTAACGGGTGATTACCGTCATTAGTATCTTACGACCCTCACCTGAAAACGCTCCTTCTCCATCCATGATCGTTATCCCTCTGTACAGATTAGCAAGCAGCTTCGCCTTCATTTCGTCCCCATTTTTCGTCACAATCATCAGAGTTAGCTTAATATGGTTCGTATGGATGGTATCTATTACTTTTCCGGTTGCATAGATCGCTACAAGCGTATTTAATGCCGCATCCCAATTAAACACAAAGCCTGATAATACTACGACGATCGCATTCATCGCCGAAATAAGGGCACCTAAAGGAAAGTCTTTTTTCTTCGTCAGCAGCATGGCAATGATATCAAACCCGCCTGATGAGCCTGATGCCCGGAAAATGAAGCCAATTCCGATGCCTGTGATGACGCCGCCGAATAAGGAAGACAATATGGGCTCAGAACTAATAGCATGTACTGGTATTATATATAAACTGGCCGATAGTACTAGCACAGACAAAATCGTGTAGCTGATGAACCTTTTCCCCAGCTTGTATACTCCAAGGATCAAAAGTGGGAGATTCAACAAAAAATTCAACAAGCCCGTGTTGAACGGTGTGACGAGCCCCAGCATGATAGCGATCCCGCTGAGACCACTGCTTAAGATCTGATGTGGAATCAAAAATAAATTGTATGCCGCACCCACGATGACGGAACCGATGATGATCGTTATCAGTCTGTTCATTTGTCCAACTCCTTGCCGGAACTAACTAGGTTGAATTTATTATAGTAAAGAATCAAGGAACAGAAAATTTAAAAGTTTATTCAGATAATAACTCGTTAAAATGGCAAAAACGCTTGGATGACTTCACCTCCAAGCGTTGACATTTTATCATATAATTAGATCTCCGAAGTTAATCAGTTCCTGATTCTTGTTTATAGTTCTCAAGCCTTGAGATCCGCTCTAGCATAGTTGGATGCGAGTATCGGAACCATTTGACTAATGCAGGGGGATTGACTTCGCTCAAGCCAGCCCGCGTCAATTCCTGGAAGGTACTTACAGCGGCCTCACTGTCTTTTGTCATCTCTATGGCGTAACGGTCGGCGCGTGTTTCCTGATAGCGTGAAACATAGTTCGACAGCGGCTCAGATGCAAAAAGCAGCACTGCAGTTATGAGCAGGAAAAGCGGAAGCGAGCTGATGCTCTCCACGGAAGGAATTTTTAGGACTTTTCCCCATCGTTGTATGATATAGCCCATCATCCATGCTGTAATCCGCAAACCGACAAGCGATAGCAACAAGTAGATGGCGATTCCTATATAAATATGCTTCTCCACATAATGAGCCATTTCATGGGCCATGATGAACAGGATTTCATTATCTTTCAGTTTGTTGAGAGTAGTATCCCAAAGCACAATCCGGGAATTGGAACCAATCCCGGTAACATATGCATTTAATGAATTCGTCTTTTCCGCCATGTTCACCTCATATACATGGTCCGCAGGTATATCTGCCTTTGAGGCAAGTTCAAGTATTTTATGCTCAAGCTCCTTGTTTTTAAGCGGATAAAAATCATTGTATAGCGGATCAATCAATACAGGTTGAACGAACATCATGAATAGTGAAAACGGTACAGACAGGAGCCAGGCATATAGCCACCATCTTTTTGCACTTTTCCTGATAAGCCAGTATAACACGGAAACAATAATCACCATTGTCCCAAAACTGACCCAAAAATCGATGATTTCATCTTTCATCCATGAAGCAAAATCCTGCGTGTTGATATTATATTTTTTTCCAAGGGTGTAACTGAAATAATTGAACGGAAAGACAACAATATAGGAAAGCACGGACAACCAAAACAGATAAATGGCGGCTTGAAGGACTCTCCACTTTGACACCGAAACCGCCCATTTTTCAAACATTCTCGATAAGCCGAATAGTAAAATCAAAAAATAAAACAGCCATTCATAAGGAGTGGAAACAAAAAATAGGAAATTTCTTATACTTGAGTATTTCTCGCTTAACAACAATTCCTTAGCGTTTAAAAAAGTGGCCGGATCAGCGGCTGTCCCCTTTAACGCAGCGGGAACCGCGGGATCGTTCACGCTGAATATATACAAATACATGAAAACCACGAGCAATAAATACAAAAGAATCGCAGTACTTGCCCATTTTCTTGCCATTGCTACCCCCCTTTGACAAACCTTCCCTTATTATTGTAGTAAAAATAAGACAAGTTAGAACAGAAATGCCTAGGAAAAACAATTTTGGCAATTGTAAAAAAATGTTCATATAATTTTCAACGATTGTTCCTATTTAACTTTACTTTCATTCCGATGCATACAGTATAGTTAAAATAAATTAACTACACATCTATGTAACGAATTAAGTCCCTTTATCATATCAATACATAGGCTTTGCTTCTTAATACAATCTCGAGGTGGCATTCTCCATGAAAAAAATCTATGTTATTTTTTCTCTTCTGCTGGTCGCGGGCATCAGTACGGGCATTTGGTATTTTACAGAATACCGGGAATCAAAAATGAATTTCCCAAAGGATGTATCGATGGTAAACCAAAGTGGTGAAACCTATAGCTTTAACAATATGGAGCCAAAAATCAGGTTACTGGAGTTTATGTATACCAAATGTCCCGATGTTTGCCCGAGCACAACGTTTAAACTGCAAAAACTGCGTGATCAACTGGAGAAGGAAAATGTATTTGGCAGTAAAGTCGAGTTTTTGACAGTGACGTTCGACCCGGAAAATGATACGGAAAAAGTGCTCGACCATTACGCAAAGACTTTTGAAATGGACAAAACGGACGGATGGCATTTACTTCGCGGTAGCAATGAAGATACAAAAAAGCTTGCCGACCAATTTAATTTCCAGTACCGAGACCCTGGGACCGGACAATTCGTCCATACAAATGCTACCTACCTCGTGGATGCGGAGAATCGGGTGATTGAAGTGATGGGAATGGGTAAGGAAAACTTTGACCAGGATAAAATATATAATAAGATTATGAGTGAAGTAGATTAAGATATAACAATGGAAGAAGCGCCCATGATAATCATCGACGCTTTTTTTCCTTTAGAAACTAAACAAAAACGGAATAAACGCTTAACACAGCGATTGCTCCAAGAACAACCACGATGACATTCGCCCCGAGGTAGGCTATCAGGAAAGCAGCGGCCGCTCCCAACAACCCAAAAGATAGATCATCCTGAATAAACAATATTCCCGGGAAGATCAAAGCACCCAAAGTCGCAAATGGGATGTTCTTTAAAACCCCTTGAAGAAAAGGAGGCATTTCCTTTCCTTTAAACAAAACAAACGGCAGGAGCCGTGGAATATAGGTTGCGATCCCCATTCCGATAATCATCCAGAATATTTCACTATTCATCACTCCTGCCGCCTTCCTTTTCCTAGCCTAGTATATTCGATAATTTCGATTAAAAATGATGAAATCAAAGTAGATAATACGATTGACCAGCCGCTGCTCAGTGCGTCCGTCACAGTAAAAACACTATTAAAGCTTGCAGCGACCACCGCAAGGTAGATCACTTTTTTTGCTCCCTTCATGGAAGGAACTAGAAGTCCGATAAACATGGCGTACAGGGCCACAGACATGCTTTCCTGCAAGGTCTCAGGCAAGCTTGCCCCAAACATGTGCCCAAGGCCGGAACAGACCACCCAGCTTGAGTAGGCCATCAAATTTAGGCCCATCATATAGCCGGCAGCCACACTCCCTGGCTTTGTTGCAGCTACAGAAAACGTCTCATCTGTTAGCCCAAATGCGTAGGCCGACTTTTTTAGAAGGCCGTCAGCCTCATCGCTCTTTTCATTCAATGCGGTGGACATTAGAAAATGACGGATATTCACGATGAATGTTGTAAGAATGATTTCAAATGCGCTTGTTCCAAGAGCCAATAAATTTAAAGCTATGTACTGGGACGCTCCAGCAAAAACCACAAGGCTCATCATCACGGTTTCTGCCATTGTCAGGCCTGTGGTTTTTGCCAGGAGCCCATAAGTCAAAGCGATAGGCGCATATCCTATGGCAATGCTAACCCCAGCCTGAAGCCCCTGTTTAAAATGGGGTGCCTCCCCTTCAACTGCTGTAACCGCCACAGCTTTTCCCCCTTTACTCCAAAGATCACACCTTATATTTTCTTAAAATAATGACACTTTTTCAAGCTCTTTCTTCGGGTTCCGAAAGATTTTAACTATAGTAACCCTGCCTATTTTGCCAGTTTATTTTCATAAAATTCATCAATCAACTTGTCAAGGCGGATGATGCTGTCCCTCGCCCTCTCAACATCGATTTTTCGGTAGTGGTGCATCCCGCCTGCTTCCTCGTCCTTTTCATCGGCAAGTTTAACAATTTCCTGAAGCGGAGTACGGACAATATCATTCGTAGGAAGGAAAGAATCAGTGTGGAATAAAATTGCTAGGGCGATGGTTTTTGCCTTGATTGGATTTTCACCAAGGCGGATCAATAGCTTATGGGCCCTCTCGGCACCTTTGATTGCATGAATATCATTCTGTTTATAGAGATCGTAATCCCATTTGCCGTTCCGGTACCAGGTGAAATGGCCCATATCATGAAGCAGGCCGGCTTTCGCAGCCACGTCAACATTCTCTCCCCTCTCCTTTGCAAGGTTGAAAGCATGATACGAAACTGCCATAGCGTGGGCCATACCTGAACGGTTTAAATATTTCTGAGCGATGTGATGATTGAAAATATCCAAAAGGCTAACGTCCCTCATAATATTTCTCCTTTCTAGCGAAAAAATTTTTTAAAAACTATAATAACTTTTCTGTATCTACAAATCAACAAAAAGACTCCGTTATGGGAGTCTTTTTAATAAATATATTCATATATATACACTTTGTATCCTGGACAACAGCGGCTTATTTACCTGTAAAACCGGGCCGCCTTTTTTCAAGAAATGCCTTTATGCCGATGTCCCGGTCCTCGGTATTTAAGGCCTTCAAAAGTGCTGTTTTTTCAAGCTTCAGCGCTGACTCCATATCCGTTTTTAGACCTTGCTTCACTGCAAACTTTGCTAAGCGGACCGCCGTGGGGCCATTTCCGAGTATCTCTTCTGCTATATGAACTGCTTCATCCTCCAACTTATTATGTGATACAACCTTCGTAACGAGGCCGTATTGGTAGGCCTCTAATGAGGTGATTCTTTTTGCTGTCAGAATCAACTCTAAGGCCCTCGATTCTCCGATCAAGCGGGGCAGCCTTTGTGTGCCTCCAGCGCCCGGGATCAATCCCAGCTTTGTTTCAGGAAGGCCTAGCAGCGTCTGGTCTACAGCGATCCGAATGTCACATGCCAATGCCAATTCAAGCCCGGCGCCAAAAGCAAAACCATTAATTGCAGCTATGGTTGGCTGCGGGAGTGCTTCAATGGCATTACATAGGTCTCCAAGCTGATTTTTAAACCGTAAAATTTCTTCCGGTGATTGATAAACCGTGTCCTTTACATCTGCTCCTGGACAGAACGCCTTATTCCCCGCCCCGCTTAAGATGACCACACGAACCTGAGGATTATCGGAAATATCTTTTACAACATTATGCAGCCTTTGAATGACGGTCGTATTCAGTAAGTTTAGCGCCTCCTCGCGATTGAGAGTGACGTGCGCAATTTCCCTGCATACTTCATACAGGACCGAGGGCATTGTTAACACTTCCTTCCGTTTTTCATGTTGTCTATTTATTTGTTCCTTTTCCCAGTTTCAGTAAAAAGTAAGCAAAAAATTAAATATTGTTCCTAGCCAAGAGAGGAGAAGCTATCCCAAAATTTTTCGTATCATATAACAAGGAATTATAGTTGCCATAGAAATTTTTCCGACTTAGTTCAAAGTAAATTTCCCTCTGACGTTGTTACTTTTCACTCATTATTTCCTCTGCCTACCTTGCACATCCACACTAGTGGATTACTAAAAAAACTTTTAGCTTCGCTATTTTTGTTTCTCAGAAAACGCTACTAACCGTATGTAGACATGAAAACATTCCACATGGACAAGGGTTTCCTTTCGCTGATTCCAGGGAATAATACAGCAAAATCCAAAGGATAAGCGAGGGATGCTACTTGAGCCAAACATTAGTCTTATTAAAAAAAGGAAATAAGTCTGCACTTTTGGCCGCAATCGTAAACACGGTGATTGCCATTATAAAGGGTGCAGCATATTTATTTACAGGAAATGTAGCCATGTTTGCAGAGACCATGCATAGCCTGGGTGATGCCGCCAACCAGTTCTTCGTGTTCCTTGGCTCGGCTTTAAGCAAAAAATCGCCAACTGATCGGTTTCCCGCAGGATTTGGACGGTTGGTACACTTAGTTCTTCTTGGTGCCGTGCTGATTGTCGGTATCATGTCGTATGAAACAATCATTGAAGGCTATCATCATATTGTTGATCCAGCAAAATCAGAAGGTTTTCTTCTTGTCGTTCTTGTTTTATTGGCAGCTGTTATCCTGGAAGCGTTTGTCTTATATAAAGCGATGAAGGAAATCGTTCATGAGGCAGATCTAGAGGCGAAAGGATTCGCTGTCATCCCTAAAAGCCTTGCCAATTTCAAAAAGGGGAAACCTGCTACAAGACTTGTATTCTTGGAGGATTCAGTAGCCACATTAGGCGGGCTTTTAGCTTTAGTAGCTGTAATCATATCCAGATATACTTCTTTTCACGAAGCAGAAGGAATTGCGTCCATTCTCATCGGGATCATGATGTTTTTCGTAGTAGGTAAAGTATTTCTTGATAACGCAGCCGGTGTATTAGGGGAAGCGGATGAGTACATGGAACAGAAAATCGGGGACATTGCTATGGCAGACCCCGGGGTGAAAGATATACAGGAGGTCACAGTGATTAAAGAAGGGGAAGACCTTCATGTTGAACTCGAGGTTGAAATTGACCCTCGCATTACGGTGGCACAAGCGGATGATATAAAAGACAGGCTCGAAAAGAGGATAAGGGATGAGAGAGGCGTTACCGAAGTAACCATTGAATTTGATGAGGATGACGGGGTAAAGACCTGGAGCAGCCATAAAGATATTGATATAGTAAGAGAAGGAAAGGCGAGAGAATGATATTCCCGCCTTTCTTTTTTTTACTTTTGCAATACCTGGGCCTTCAATGAACGCCTTAAGATTTTACCTGTTGTATTCTTTGGCAGTTCTTCCAAAAATTCAACAGATTTAGGAACTTTATACTTCGCGAGATGCTCAGCACAATAAGCAATCAGCTCTTCTTCTGTAAGGGACTCGTTCTTCTTCACGACAAAGCATTGTACCACTTCTCCCTGGTTTGGATCAGGAACCCCAATAACAGCGGCTTCTACTATATCCGGATGGGCAAATAAAACTTCTTCCACTTCACGCGGATATACATTGTAACCGCCTACAATGATCATTTCCTTTTTGCGGTCTACAATGTAAAAATAGCCTTCATCATCCACTCTCGCTAAATCCCCGGTATAAAGCCAGCCATCCTTTAGTACAGCCGCGGTTTCCTCTGGAAGCTTGTAGTAGCCCTTCATAACATTGGGGCCGCGGACAATCAATTCGCCTACCTGGCCAACAGGGGCCTCCTCGCCTAATTCATTAACGACTTTATTTTCGACATTCTGGATGCTTGTCCCAATTGATCCCGGTTTGCGAAGACGATCAAGAGGGTTAAAGCAGGTTACAGGGGAGGCTTCGGATAAACCGTACCCCTCTGATACTCGTACATTGAATTTCTTCTCAAAATCGTTTAATAACGCAACAGGCAAAGCCGCCCCTCCTGAAATACTTAACCGCAGGGATTTAAGATCCTCAGGGTTTCCTTCCGGATATTGATAGAGGAAATTATACATGGTCGGAACGCCTGCAAATACGGTCGCTTCATATTTCTTTGCAAGTCGGAACACTTCTGCTGGGCTGAACTTCGGCACAATGAGAAGGGTTCCTCCATTGATGAGCGGTGCATTTAATGCAACGGTTAGACAGAACACATGGAACATAGGAAGGGCTGTGATCACACGGTCATCACCTGTGATTCTAAGGTAATCGCTTACATCTTTGGCGTTGGAGTACAGATTTTTATGGGTCAGCATTGCACCCTTTGGTTTCCCGGTCGTACCGGATGTATATAGAATTAATGCCGTATCATCATCGTCCACAATGGGACCTGTAAAAGATAGGTCGCCAGTAGCCACTACATCTGTAAACGATTTCATTTTTGGAAAGATAGAGAGCTTGCTGATATCCATTTCACTATCATCCTGCTGTGTTTGACAAATGATGAAATTCTCTACACTTGTTAAAACTGGATTCATTTTTTCCAATAATGGAACCAACAAGTCTAGTGCGATGACTGCTTTTACGTCCCCATTGTTCAAAATAAAACCAATTTCATCAGGAGTATATATAGGGTTAACCGGTATTACTGTTGCACCCGCCCTTAAAGCACCATACATTCCAATGATAAAGTGCGGTGAATTTCCCAATAGCAGGGCCACATGGTCCCCTTTTGAAATGCCTAGCTTATGTAACCCATCCGCGAACTTTGTAACTGCTCCGTCCAATTCTCCGTAAGTCGTTTCCTGATCCATGAAGTAATAAGCAGGTTTGCCAGCCAGCTTGGCGGCTGTTTCATGAAGCTGTTGAGTTAAATTCATAAAATTCTACCTCCCCCTTGTCGTCAATGAATGAGTAGTCATTCATTTTTATGTGTTACAATATTCAAAATATATTATATTAAATGAAAATAGGACTAGCAACTGTTTATGCAGATTATGTAAAAAAAACTCATATTTCGGCGAAAAAATACCTCCTGGCGAGGCACAGGAGGTATTATTCCATTAGTAAATCAACCCTATTATTTCTTCTTTTGTTACATCGCCAAAGTAGTGGCCTACATTCACATCCGCTAAAGCTGCTTCAATCGCTTCCTTTTCATAACGCAGGCCCTTTAGCCTCTCCTCTATCTCACTCACATCCCCAACACCGAAAAAGTCACCGTAAATTTTACAATTCTCGATAACTCCCTTGTTCACTTCCAGGCGGATGTCAACGGATCCTACAGGGAATCTATGGGAATGCTTAAGATTAAACTTCGGCGATTTTCCATAGTTCCAATCCCAATTTTGGTATCTCTCTTTCGAAAGCTTATGAATGTTTCCCCAATCCGGTTCAGTAAGCACATATTCTGGAATTTTTTTATTACCTTCAAAAATATGCTGCAGCAACAAGGTTCGAAATTGCTCGATTGTCAAAGGTTCTTTAAGGAATTCAGAAATATTTGCTACCCGGCTTCGGATTGATTTAATTCCTTTTGATTCGATTTTGTCCTTCTTAACCCTTAAAGCAGAAACAACATTCTCTATTTCTGAATGTAACATTAGCGTGCCATGGCTAAACATTCGGCCTCTTGTCGAAAATTGCGCATTGCCGGATATTTTCCGTCCATCGACTACAATATCGTTACGGCCGCTTAATTCCGCATTTACCCCCAGCTTTTGGAGAGCCTCTATGACGGGTTCGGTAAACTTCCGAAAATTGTGGAAGCTCTCTCCGTCGTCCTTGGTTATAAAGCTGAAATTCAAGTTACCCAGGTCATGGTAAACCGCCCCGCCCCCTGACAACCGACGAACCACCTTAATGCCATTGTTTTCAACATATTCTGTGTTGATTTCTTCTATGGTATTCTGGTTCTTCCCGATAATGATTGATGGTCTGTTTATATAAAACAACAAGTAGGTTTCATTGATATCCAGGTTCTTTAAGGCATACTCCTCTATTGCCAAATTAATAGCCGGATCGGTAATTCCTTTATTATCTATGAACAACATCTTGCTAGAGTCCTCCTAAATTCTCGCACAGTTCTCAACCACTAGTACTAGCACACTTCTATAGCTGGAATTCCATTGAGCTTCTAGCAACGGCAATCCCACGTGTAAAGGTTTCTCCTGCTTCCTTTTTTAATTGTGAATGGTCGCCAAAATGCGGAAGATGGGTTAAGAGCAACAGCTGTATATTTGCTTTATCTGCTAATCTACCCGCTTCCCTGCCCGTCATATGGCCTGCACCCGAGCCATCCATATCTCCATAAAAATTACTTTCACAAAGTAGAACATTCGCATCCCGTGCAAATTCGGCGAGTTGATCCATATAGGCGCTATCACCCGTATACACGAGCGTTTGCCCTTCAGCTTCAATTCGCATTGCAAAACAAGGGACAGGGTGTTTTGTTCTTAAAAACGTAAAGGTAAGCGGCCCAATCTGTAGCGGCTCTTTATCTGAATAAGCAATGCCTTTCGTAATATCCTTGTATGTTAGCTTATTAAATTCTGCTTCATCAAGGTTATGACCGTAAATGGGCAATGTTTTCTTTTCTCCACCGAGCATCTGCTGTATTAAAACAGCATGCTGGAGCACACCGATATCTGCCACATGGTCTGGATGGTAGTGTGTGAGGACAACTGCGTCTAAATCTTCAGGTTTCATATGATTTTGGAGCTGTGAAAGCACTCCGCTTCCACAATCAAGCAGGATTCGGTAATCCTCATATTCAAGCAAATACCCGGAGCTGGCCTCATTTTTTGCGGGATAACCTCCCCAGCAACCTATTACAGTGATCTTCATATGGCATCCACTCTCCTTGTCCGTTTCCCTTTAGTTTTCTTTCCATACTATAATTCATTCTACCCTTTTTTTCATCTTTTTGAATTTTGTTATAAAACATAGTTGACAGAACATAACTGTTATAATACAATCAAGATAAGTTAAAAATATTCAGAAAACAATATAACATTGGAGGTTGAAAACGATGATTCAGAGCAGCGTTGAATTTTTTAGAAACCTACCAGCCAAGCAATGTGCAAAATGTGGCGAGAAAATCGAAGAGCAGCACGAATGCTACGGCAGCACATGTAACCATTGCATTAATGTATCTTTAAGTTAATCTGTGTTTCACCATCTGCTTCTCACCAAAGCAGATTGCTTCCATAACATGCGTCACTTATCTCACAGGCGCATTTCCCTATTTGTTTGCTGTATGCAAAAACCAGCCGCACATATTGCGACTGGTTCTTTTTTTGTTTTTAAAATAGTTTTTACGAATCGGATATTACTTAAAAAAGTTATGATGTTAGTTCACCATTTCAAATTTAATTTGGCAACAGGACTTAGTTGCGATACTTGGCGGTTTTGTTGCGAAAGACCATAGTTTAAAAAATCTTCATTCCACTTTTTGAAAATCGTGCACGGGGTGTAGACGTTTATGTCTACCTCCCCTGCTACACTTGGAATTATTCAGCCATATGCTTTATTAACTGTTCACGCAGGTCATCTGGAATCCTCTCCGGCTGCTTCTTGTCAAAATTGTAATTTACATATGCCGATGATCCCTTCGCACACAAAACATCCTCCTGGTAAATTTCCTCTTTGATCGTGAAGCTGGAATTACCAAGGCGGTCAATCCATGTCTTAACCACAGCCTCCCTGCCGTAGAAAATTTCGTGTGTAAAATCAACGTTCATATTCACCAAAACGAGCTTCCAATCCTTGAAGCTCCCGCTTGGGGTAAACATTTTAAAAATTTCTTCACGGCCAGCCTCAAACCAAATGGGCACGGTCGTATTATTGATATGACCGGCCCCGTCCGTTTCCGAAACGCGCGGCTGAATCTTCGTAATAAACATGCGGGTCCCTCCCCATACTAAATTGATGGCGCTTTGATGTGGATCATTTTACATTCTCCATGGGAACGTATTATTCCTTCTTCCCGAGAACAATGAAGGGAAAAACACAAGCACAAAGCACTCTGGGTAAAAAGAAGGACGGCGTTAACCACATAATGTGTCTAAACGCCGTCCTCTACAACAGGAATACCTTCAAAAATATGATACACCCGACCATATGAAATTCTAAAAAGAACGAAGAGAAAGTAAAGTTTTTTCTGGCCAAGTATAAAATTTGAAACTTGCAGCTAAAAACAGCCTAAACGCTAAGTGTTTTCTTGGATGGATTCTTCCTTTTCCTTCAGGAATTTCACCACGTCCTCAACAGCTCGTTCCCCCTGGTCGATACAATCAGGTAGGCCGAGTCCTTCAAAAGAACTTCCAGCAAGAAATACACCGGGCAATTCTTTTTTTACACTATTTTTGACACCCTCGATTCGCTGCTTATGGCCAACGGTATACTGTGGCATTGAATCCTTCCAGCGTGTGATGATCGAAAAATCAGGCTTCTCTGTAATGGACATTGTCTTATTCAGATCTTCCAGAACAATCTTGGTAATGTCCTCGTCGGATAAATTCACAACCGCTTCATCACCGGCCCTGCCGACATAACAACGGATCAACACCTTACCCTCAGGTGTAGAGTGAGGCCATTTTTTATGCGTCCAGGTACAGGCAGTAATCGTATAATCACTGTTCCGTGATACAACAAAACCAGTCCCGTCGATATCCTGGGTGATAGCTGATTTATCAAAGGCCATGGCGACAGTTGCTACACTGGTCGCTTGCATTTCCTTAAGCGGTTGAAAAAATGGTTGCATCGGAAACATACCAGGAATAGCGTGATGGGGCGTAGACACAATTACCGCATCCGCGTACATCACTTCCTGATTATTTAAGCGAAGGCGATACGTGTTATTGTTTTCTTTCGCAATTTCCTCCACCCGGACGCCTTTTAGCACTGACCCGCTTTCAAGATGGGCTTCGATAGCATCAATAAAAGATTGCAGACCGGTAGTAAAGGTCAGGAATCCGCCTTTTTTTGGGCCGCTTTTTGCAGGCTTTGACGGAGAGGCAGGTGTCGATTTTTTCATTCCGAGAATCAGGCTTCGGTGTTGCACTTCCACCTCATAAAACTGCGGGAATGTGGCCATGAGACTTAATTTATCAATATCCCCTGCATAGATTCCGGATAATAAAGGTTCAATTAAATTCTCGAGCACTTCATCTCCAAGACGGCGGCGGAAGAACTCACCAAGAGATTGATCTCCCTTTTTCCCGGATCGGGGCAGGACAAAATCGGCGGCAGCCCGCAATTTTCCGAACGGACTGAAAAGGCCTGTCTTGATAAATGGCCCAATTTCAGTCGGAATGCCCATAATTGACCCGCCTGGCATAGGGTGAAGGCGGTCTTTAACAAGGACATACGATTTCCCTGCCGAATTGTAAATTAGTTTGTCTTCCATGCCAACTTCCCGTGCCAGTCTCGATGCACTTAATTTACGTGCAACAAAAGAATCAGGGCCCTTTTCAATCACAAAGCCGTCACGGACAGCTGTCTGCACTTTCCCTCCCAAGCGTGGGGAAGCTTCGATTAACACTACTTGATAAGGGAGATTTTCTTCCTTTGCTTTTTTTTGAAGGTAAAAAGCAGCAGCTAATCCGGTGATGCCTCCTCCGATAACGGCTACTTTTCTTTTTGACTGACTCACGGTATATCGCCTTCTTTTTTATTTGCTGAATTTAAAGAATGGTCCTACTTAGGGACCCTTATAAAATAGTTCTAATTATTGATTTAATTTTTTTAATACAATTGTAGCTAGTGCATCAATAAAAGCCGGATGGTCATTCGGCATTTCCGGACGGTAATAGGAAGCGCCAATCTCATCTGTAACGACCTTGCATTCATAATCGTTGTCGTAAAGCACCTCTAAATGCTCCGCAACAAAGCCTGCCGGAATATAAATAAATGCTTTGTATCCTTTTTCATTAAATAAATCCCTGGTTAAATCCTGGACATCCGGACCGAGCCATGGCTCAGGCGTTTGTCCCGCACTTTGCCAGCCAATCTCGTAATTTATTACCCCTGCTGCTTGTGCAATGAGTTCAGCTGTTTCTTTAAGCTGGTTCGGGTAAGGGTCTCCCATTTGCAGGATCTTTTCTGGCAGGCTATGGGCGGAAACGATTAAGACAGAGTTATCTTTTTCTTCTTTCGTCATTGTTTCATAGGTTTTTTCTAATTGGTCTGCCCAATATTGGATGAATTTAGGTTCTTGATACCAGCTCTCAACAGCTGTGATGGTGAGTCCGCCAAGCTTTTCAGCTTCTTCCTTGGCACGTCCATTGTATGACTTTACGCTGAATGTGGAAAAATGGGGGGCCAGCACAATACTTACCGCTTCGGTTATGCCATCTTCATGCATTCGCTTCACAGCATCTTCCACGAATGGCTCAATATGCTTTAATCCTAAGTATGCCTTGAATTCGATCTCATCCTGGATTTTATTTAGGTGTTCTTCCAGCTTATCTGCCTGAGCCTGCGTAATTTTCGCCAGTGGGGAAATGCCGCCGATGGCCTCATATCTATTTTTCAGATCAAGAAGCTGTTCATCAGTCGGCCTTCTTCCATGGCGGATATGTGTATAATACCGTTCAATATCTTCTTCTTTGTATGGTGTACCGTAAGCCATTACCAGTAGGCCCATTTTCTTTCTCGACATTAAATCTGCACCTCATTTATAGAATATCCTTATATTTTGCCTAAAAAGGAAGTATTTTTGCAAACAGTTCGCTCGGGGCTAAATTGCCCGATGTCTTAGCGTTTGCTGGCAGAATATTCATGTATAAACGCTGTCAGCCGCTTCAATGTTTCTGGATTAACCTGCGGGAAAACCCCATGTCCGAGGTTAAAGATATACCCCGGTTGTTCCATTCCCATATCAATAATCTTTGCCGCACGTTCTTGAATCACATCCCAAGAAGACAGAAGGATAGCAGGATCCAGGTTACCTTGGACTGTTTTATTAATTCCCATTGTACGTGCCTCCGAAATTGGCAGTCTCCAATCCAGGCCTACAACATCGAGCGGAAGGTCATTCCATTCGAGCACGAGATGGCTTGCCCCTACTCCAAACATAATCAACGGCACATTTTCCTCTTTTAATGAGGAAAAAATCCGCGACATGACCGGCTTAATGAATAATCGATAGTCTTCCACATTCAATGCGCCCACCCAGGAATCAAAAATTTGAATCGCTTTTGCACCTGCTTTGATCTGCGATTTTACATAAACAATAATCATATCAGCAAGCTTGTCCATTAACGCAAACCAAGCTGTAGGTTCTGTATACATAAATGCCTTTGTTTTATTATAGTTTTTGGATGGACCGCCCTCAATCATGTAAGATGCAATGGTAAATGGGGCGCCCGAAAAACCGATTAATGGAACCGATAATTGTTCCGTTGTTAACAATTTAATTGTCTCAAGCACATATGGAATATCATCTTCCGGACACAATTCGCCCAATTTTTCCACATCGTTTATTGAACGGATGGGATTGGAAATGACAGGGCCGATCCCTGTTTTTATTTCTACATCCACGCCAATTGCCGGAAGCGGTGTCATAATGTCTTTATACAAGATAGCCGCATCCACATCATACTGTTCAACCGGCAAACGGGTTACGTAAGCGCAAAGCTCTGGCTGGTGCGTGATTTCGAATAATGAATATTTTTCTTTTAACTCCCGGTATTCCGGCTGGGACCTACCCGCCTGCCGCATATACCAAACCGGCACATAGTCTGTCCGTTCCCCTCTCGCAGCCTTCAAAAATGTATCATTGAATTCCCTGGTCATCCATATCCACCTTTCACAGCTGACCCCCTTGTTGTTTAACGCTTCACCGTGCCGGGGGCCTGACCCTCGTTGACGCTTTTATTCACAGGGTCTGCAATCAAAGTTATTATTATATCCTTACATAGCATAGCATGAGGTTAATTTTTTTCAAACGTAATCTGTTCTCACTATAGCCTTTTCTACTATGTATGTATAGGTAACCATTTCATTTGTCAAAAAATCGCCTCTTTTCTTTGTAATCTCACTATTTTCAGAAAATATGGAGGCAAGAATGGGAAAACCGAAGGTAATTTAGGGTAATATATTGTTATAGATTTCAATCGGGAGGAGATAGCCATGAATATTTATATGACAACAGGAACATATGAATTTTTACAATCCAGAAAAGAGGAACTTCAGGAAGAAAAAATGTTTTTGATGCAAAATGCCGACAACGCCCTTTTATTACACGAGACGAACGGAAAAACGGTCTTTCATTCTCCTCGTAAATTTGAAATAATCGATTCGATAGGGGAAATACAGGAGGATGGATTCGTTGTCATGAACAACATTCCCGTAACTGAGGAAGGGCGCCCTATTTTTGAGTACCGCTTCAAGAACAGGGCAGGACTTATAGAAAAAGAGCCTGGATTCATTGCTATACGGGTACTGCGCCCATTGAATTCAGATACTTATGTCATTTTCACACAATGGGAAAACCAGGCAGCCTTCAAAAATTGGCAGGCCTCTCAATCATTTCAACAGGCGCACAGTCAAAAGGGAAATGAAAAGGTGGACACAACCAAAAAAATCTTCTCCGGTTCTTCTTATGTGACCCAATATACCTTATCTTCAAAGAACGATTAAAGGTTTGAAAAGCTTACTTCTGTCAAAGTACTGGGTAAGCTTTTTGCGCGTTTTCGCTTACGACTGCTTTCTTTACAGAAAAGCAAAATGGATACCTCAGGTCCGCCTCTCCCCATTGTGTTATAATTAAATTAATATTTTTACAATTCTAGGTTGGGGGGGACGGTCTTGATTCAAAAATTACATTCACTGTTGGAAGAGTCTTTTCAGGAGATGGTTGCAATTCGAAGATACCTTCACATGCATCCGGAGGTATCATTTAAAGAAACAAAAACAGCCGCTTACATCGCTGAATTCTATCGACAGCTAGGAATTGAAGTGCGAACTGGTGTTGGCGGCAATGGGGTAGTCGCGCGAATTTCGGGAGCAAAGCCCGGCCTTACGGTCGCGCTTCGGGCTGATTTTGACGCATTGCCAATCCAGGACGAAAAGGACGTTCCGTATAAATCGACGGTACCTGGTGTTATGCACGCCTGCGGACATGACGGCCACACCTCTGCCCTTCTGATACTGGCAAAGACCATGCATGGTTTAAGAGAGGAATTGGAAGGGGATTATGTGTTCATTCACCAGCATGCTGAGGAATATGCCCCCGGCGGAGCAAAACCCATGATTGAGGATGGTTGTCTGGATGGTGTCGATGCCATTTTTGGCACTCATTTATGGGCTACGGTGCCGACCGGTCAAATTATGTACCGCTTTGGCCCAATTATGGCTGCTGCTGACCGGTTTCAAATACTAATCCAGGGACGCGGCGGCCATGGAGCACAGCCCCATAAAACGAAAGACGCGATTGTAGCAGCTTCCCAGCTGGTCCTCGAGCTTCAGCAAGTCGTCTCAAGAAGGGTAAGCCCCGTTGACCCAGCAGTTGTGACAGTTGCCTCATTTGTTGCTGAAAACGCATTTAACATCATTGCTGATAAAGCCAAACTCATTGGAACCGTCCGGACATTCAAAGAGGACGTTCGCGATTTCATTGAATCAGAAATTGAAAAAGTCATAAAGGGAATCTGCCTATCCTCTGATTGTTCCTATGAATATACGTACACCAGGGGTTATCCTGCGGTAGTCCCCCATGATGAAGAAACGAAGCATGTTATAGAGTGTGCCAGCACCGTATCTGAGGTTACGTCCATTGAAGAAATGGACCCTGATATGGGGGGCGAGGATTTTGCTTATTATCTTCAAAATGTCAAGGGCACTTTCTTTTTTACCGGTGCAAAAGCGCAAGGTGTCGAAGTGATATACCCCCACCATCATCCAAAGTTTGACTTTGATGAAAAAGCCATGTTAATTGCAGCCAAAACACTAGGAACAGCAGCTATTACGTATCAAACGAAACAGACCGATTCCAAGGTCCCAGTAAATAAATAAAAACATAGAGGGAATAGCAATATAAGCTATTCCTTCACAACTTTTTCAGTCAAGAGGCGTATCCTGCAGCAATTCATCACCGTTTCACCGAGATGCTGTAATAGATGGTAATTGGCATAGGCACCAACAACTGCACCAATCCCCGGTATGAACTGACACATTTTCATGATATCAATATAATCCCTATACTCCTGCTGGAAGGTCTTCCAATTCAATTCAGAGATCGTACCTTTCCGCTCATCCCAATTTTCGAGGATGTTCAGTGTTTCCAACCTTTTTGCCTCACTTGAAAAAGCAAGCTGGAATACATGCAAAATAAAAAGCCGTTCTGTATAATCGTTCACGTCAAAACCATAAAGACTTACTGCTTCAAACAGGAATTTCATCTTGATGGTGAGTAAAAGAGGGAAATCCGCCAAGCTAAGGAAAATACCTGCCGCACCGGTTCCTGCTCCTTCTATGGTCGCTGTCTTTTTATAAGTCTCAATTTTGTCCCTGACCCATCTTTCTTTCTGTTCAAGCGTGAGCAAAGAAACATCCTTTTCTTTTGTTAAATATTCAGAACCTGCCAGAACACCTTTTACAAGGCCTTTCATGCTTTCTGTTATGAGTTCATGGGCTTTTTCAGGAATAACTTCACTCATTTTTTGTTGGGCTTTTCTTGACAACCTGTTAAAGCGTCCAGGCCTTTTTAAAAGCTTCTTTTTCCACGCCTCTAATTCAGCCAACGCAGCCTTTTCATAGATTTCCATTCTATCCCCCCTACCCTTTGTTTATTTTATGGGCGATTCTTACATTCGTTCATCTTATGTTCACCGGTTTATATAAAAAATCCCTGTAGCCAAACAGGGATTCCCTAAAATTTTTCTATTTTGTTTTTAGCATAGGCGTGGAATAGCAAAATGAAAAGCAATCCTGCAGCAAACGCAAGTACACCTGTGAACAGCCCCCCGCTAAAAAGTGCTGCTGTAAAAAATATAATATTTTCGATCATCAAAAAGATTGTGATGATTTGGATTACTGCCTTTTTGCGCAAATCCTGTTTAATTGGGTAAAGCGACACCCAAATCTTTAGCTCATGGTGTTTCCATGCAGGCAGTAGCTGTAAGCCCGTGATGTACAGGAAAAGCAGGACGACAAGCAGCTTCGCCCATAGCCCCGGCAATGCAGCGAGCACAAAGGATCCAATCACACTCAATCGAAATAACAGGCCAACATAATCATTAGACCTAAGCATCGTACGGGCATATAAAAATTGGTATGAGGAGTTTTGGCTGTATGGTATGAAATGAAGCAACGGATCGAGCCATTTCCTTCTTGATACTTTGTCCCTTAATTTTGGAACATCGGTGAAAAGGTTAGCAATCCGGTAAAAGGACATTAACCGCTTCCCCTCAAGTTCAATTAACCTCTCCCATTTTACCCCCTTTGTCCTAGCTATTTTTCGGTAATACATCCACAGCAGTAGTAACAATAGCCCTGTTATAATCGGAAACGCAGGATTAGAACTAGAAAAAAGAAAATACAAGAAAAGAATATCTATAACGAGACGAACAACTCCATCTATGACGTGGGCTGAATTTTCCTGGAATTTTAATGCGTACCAATGGACCTGTAGGTTGATATATTTAAGAGCCAGCATGACGGCAAACATCCAAGCAAATTCCGCTAGGGCTGCCCCTGTAACTTTAGCGTACATTGGCATAAAAGCAGCAAAGACCATTAATAGTATGTAACCCTGGATCACTAGCGTTAACAAAATGGACTTAGAAAAATAGCTGCCAAGTCTCGTTTCCATCGGAAGGAAAAAAACAATATCCGCGTCCTTTAAAAATGTATAGATTGGACTTTTTGCTACCACCATCCCGAGTACTAAAGCCATGATGATTTCGGCAGGGAAATCACTGTCCAAGGTTTTTACCCATTCACTGTAATAAAACGAAAGCCCACCGGCCGCAAAAATAAGAACAAACAAAAGGTGTCCGTTGAAAATGTATTTTAAATACTTTTGAATTTCCTTGCTAAAGCTTCTAAATCGCGTCCCCCATAGCCCTTCACTATTCATGGAGATCTTCCTTTGTCAATTGTATATATAAGTCATCAAGGGTAGCGCCAGGCATTGAGAACTGCTCTTGCAGCTCTTTCAGATTTCCTTTAGCCTTAATTTCTCCGTTATGTAAAATAATGAAAGAATCGCAATACCTTTCCGCCGTAGCAAGAATATGGGTGGACATCAGGATGCCGGCACCATCTTCTTTCATTTTCTTCATGAGATCCAGCAGTGATTGGATGCCGAGTGGATCCAGGCCCACGAAAGGCTCATCTACAATATAAAGGGAAGGCTGTACCAAAAAAGCGCACATGATCATGACCTTTTGTTTCATTCCCTTGGAAAAATGGGCTGGAAACCAGGACAGCCTTTTTTCCATCCGGAATTCTTTAAGAAGAACATCCTTTCTGTCCTTATAGGTTTGTTCATCCAGTCCGTATGCCATGGCAGTTAACCGCAGATGCTCTTCCAGCGTCAATTCGTCATAAAGAATTGGTGTTTCCGGTACAAAAGTAAACTGTTTTCGATATTCTTCCGGAGCCTCTTGAAACGACTTTCCGTTAATTGAGATATTACCGGTTTTGGGTTCCATCAGTCCGATAATATGTTTAATCGTAGTGCTTTTCCCGGCACCATTTAAACCGATGAGGCCAACAAGTTCTTTCGAGTTAACCGAAAAACTTATCCCTTTTAATACGGGTGTCTTGGTATATCCCCCGACAAGTTGATTTATTTCTAATAAGGACATGTTAACAATCCCTTCTATATCTATGTCATTACCTTTTCATTTTATCAAATAACTAAGGATCGATGCATTAAAAGGCATTCATGAATTCCATTATTAACCATTAATAAATTACATCCGTTATAGAGATGATAATTAGAGAAGAAGGGGTTCTTCCTTACAAATGATTGAAATAACATCATACTGTAAATGGGGTGTCAGTTAAAGACATATTAGCTGAGAACCAATAAGGCTTCAGAACACGTTTCATTGCAAGGGGATGATCACTTTGCACGTACTGGAAGAACAATCATTCAGAATCTGTCGAATATGCTTTTCAAGTTGATGAAACTTTGAAGATATAGGAGATGGTTCGAATGAATGATAAACCTCTAAAATCATAACCCAATTACAATTTGTAAATGAGGTGTTGATCAAAGAGAATTCTACAGTAATGAACGTACAATAAGAAGCTGAACCCCTTTTTCTAGGCAGGGTGCAACTTACGGTTGCATCCTGTTTTATTTTGGGCTAAAAATACTTGTTTCTGTTTCCCCTTTTCGAGCAAGCTATGATACGATAGAAAACACATCCAGGTTAATCGAAAATTTCAAATGTAAAGGATGGTTTTTCATGAGTGATTGCATATTCTGTAGCATCATAAACGGGGACATCCCCGGTGCTAAAGTATTTGAAAATGAACATGTCCTTGCCTTTCTTGATATCAGCCAGGTAACAAAAGGGCATACTTTGGTCATCCCAAAAGTACATAAAGAAAACATCTATGAATTGACACCTGAAATCGCGAAAAATTTATTTGAAGCGGTTCCGGAAATAGCTAAAGCCATCAAAGCCGAGTTTAATCCAATCGGCTTGAACATTCTTAACAACAATGGGGAAGCAGCTGGACAATCCGTTTTTCATTACCATATGCACCTGATCCCGCGCCACGGCGAGGATGATGGATTCGGTGCCGTTTGGAAGACGCATACCAGTGAATATTCTTCCGAAGATCTCCAAAATATCGCCGGTTCGATATCTAAGCACATTAAATAAGAACAGATTTACCATTAGAGCCAGGGACAATTATTCCCTGGTTTTTTATTCTCTGTACAAGCAGAGAAATGAGTCATCCTTTAAGAGAAAATTCAAAATTATGTTCCATTTTGTCGAACATTTCTGGTACGATAGAAATAAATTTTTTACTTTAGCGCATCACTGTGAGGAGGAAGTCCATTGAAACGTGCACTAAACTTTAACGCTGGACCTGCCGCATTACCAGCAGCTGTTTTAGAAAAGGCCCAGAAAGAATGGTTAAACATTGAGGATACAGGCATGTCGGTTATGGAATTAAGCCACAGAAGCCAAACGTTTGAGAACATCCATAACAAGGCGATTTCCTTGCTGAAGGAAGTAATGGAAATTCCGGATAATTATGAAATCCTGTTTTTACAGGGCGGTGCCAGCCTCCAATTTTCCATGGTACCGATGAATTTGCTCAAGCAAGGCAAAAAGGCATATTATGTGCTAACAGGATCTTGGTCTGAGAAAGCATTGAAGGAAGCTGAAAAACTGGGTGATACTGTAGTGTCCGCTTCTGCAAAGGACTCTAATTATACTTACATTCCTTCTGCAGAAGAAATTGCTTTTGAGGAGGATGCCTCCTATGTCCATATTACGACAAACAATACAATTTTCGGCACGCAGTGGAGCAGTTATCCAGAATTAAAAGATGTACCTCTTGTTGCTGATATGTCGAGCGATATTTTGAGCAAGAAAATTGATGTCAGCAAATTTGGACTGATTTATGCAGGCGCCCAAAAAAACCTCGGCCCATCTGGGGTAACGTTGGTCATAATCCGTAAAGATCTAGTTAACAGCTCGCTTACAAACCTGCCAACGATGCTGAACTATGAAACACATGTGAAAAACAATTCGCTTTATAATACACCGCCAACCTTGGCTATTTATTTGCTCTCCCTTGTTTTAGAATGGGTAAAAGAACAGGGAGGCGTAGAGGCTCTTCAGGAAATCAATAGCGCCAAGGCGAAGGTCATTTACGATGCAATAGATAACAGTGAAGGTTTTTACAAGGGACATGCGGAGCCTGCGAGCCGCTCCCATATGAATGTGACATTCACTCTTCCTGATGAAGCTTCGACAAAACAATTTCTGGAAGAGGCAAAGCAAGCCGGTTTTGTCGGCTTAAACGGCCATCGTTCCGTAGGCGGATGCCGTGCTTCCATCTACAATGCTGTACCTTTATCTCACTGTGAGGAACTGGCTGGATTCATGAAAAAGTTCAAAGAATCTTATTCTGCCACAGCTGTTAAAGAGTAAAAATTGGATTTAAGAAAAAAACCCTTCAAAAAATAGAGTATGCATGGTATACTGACTGATGGAAACTTCCCGCATCAGGCAATAAGTGCACTGCTGGGGAAGCCCAAAAATCAGATGAGAAGAGAATAGGAGAGATGAGAAATGAATACGAAAATGTTAGCGGCTTTATCCCTTATGGTGGGGATTGGAGCAGCACTGCACATATTAATCCCTGGCTTTGTCCTTGGAATGAAACCGGACATGATGCTGATCATGACATTTTTGGCCATTGTCCTTTTTCCAGATAAAAAAAGTGTATTCCTCGTAGCAATTGCGAGTGGGATTATATCCGGCCTTACTTCTTCATTTCCCGGCGGATTCATCCCAAATATTATAGATAAATTCATCACTTCTTTTGTTTTTTATTTCATGCTGACAGTACTGAAAAAGTATGCTGGCTCAACCGTTACTGTCGCTGTCTTGACCGCGATTGGTACATTGATATCCGGAATTGTCTTTTTGACATCGGCTTACTTTATTGTTGGTCTGCCTGGGGCGTTCGTAGGCATGTTCACGGCTGCCGTTTTGCCGGCAACTGCCTTAAACACTATTGCAGTGGCAATCCTTTACCCAATTATCAGCGGGATCCTAAAGAAGTCAAATATTACTGCACAGATTTAAATGCGAAAAACACCGGAATCCTTTCCGGTGTTTTTTCTATATTCTATGCCCCTTATATAAAGGATCGAATAACAAAACCAACAAAGAATAAGACTGCCCCTGTGGCTCCAAGCATGATTCCACGCTTTTTCAATTGCTGTTTAGGAGGATAAACCCCTGGCTGCCTGGATTGGCCGAGAAAGAACAGCATTCCCGCAAGGCAAAGGGTGCCTAACGTAAAAATTACATATATCACTTTCTCCAAGAATGGTCCCCTCCTCCCCAAAAACAATGGCTCCTACTTACATCTATATGTCGCTTGTCTACGGATTATTCCCTAACACTCCGACTTGGCTTATTGAACCATCCGAAATCACACTATTTTTAAATACTAAATATTTTCGTATTTACGTTTAAATAAAAGTTTTTGTGATATAAAGATATAAAGAATGTTCCGCTTTTAAAAATATGAAGATTATGGTACTTTAAGAAAAAAGGACAACCTCTGCCTATACTCATGCTAGGCAATTTTACTAATCTGCTGCTTCCTGAATTAACTTATTAAAAAATATTTTAAAAAGAGGTGATCGCTGTGAATGGAAAAACATTTTTTATCGGTTTCCTGACAGGGACCGTCATTGCTGGAGCTGCAACTATGCTTACAGCCCCATCCTCTGGCAAGCAATTAAGGACGAAAATAAAGGACAATAAGGATGAAATTTTGGCAACGCTTACGGAAGTGAAGGAGCGGCTGATCGATATAAAAGAGGAAACAGCAAACGCCTCGAAGGTCAGCAAAGAATCAATAAACACATTTATTGGAGATGTTAAAGTATTGATTGAAAACTGGAAGCAGGACATTGAGCCTAACAAGCAAGAGCTGACAAGCCATATCCAGGAACTAGAGTCTTCCATCAGTGAATTGGAGAATACGGCAGCGGCTTCACCAATCTTAAACAAACAGGCTAACTAAGAAAAAATCCGGCGCATTCGGAAGTCAGTACGGCCCCCAGTGCCCGGATTTACCTGCGCTTTCCGATAATGGCCACACTGCTTACCCATGCAGCCGACTTAAAATATAAGGAGGAAAATCCCTCACATTAACTTCAATCTTCTCTATATTTATTATGTAGCTATGTTCAAATGCTAAAAACAATAGGCAACGGGTTTTGGTGGTTCTAAAAGTTTCTAAAAATTTTGTTAATTTTTATCTTTATTAATTTTTATTTTATTGTCATAATAAATATAGAGAATTATAAAAGTAGGTGAGCCAGTACATGCAGGATAAAAATTATTCTATGAAAGAAGCTTTGCTTTTCAGCCAGCGGGTTGCCCAACTGAGCAAGGCACTATGGAAATCGATTGAAAAAGATTGGCAGCAATGGATCAAGCCGTTTGACCTCAACATTAATGAGCATCACATACTATGGATTGCCTATCATTTAAATGGGGCATCCATATCAGATGTTGCCAAATTCGGTGTAATGCACGTGTCAACCGCCTTCAACTTTTCAAAAAAGCTTGAGGAACGGGGTCTTCTACAGTTTTCGAAAAAAGAAAATGACAAAAGAAACACCTATATCCAGATCACAGACAAAGGTGAAAACATCTTACTAAGCCTGATGGAAACTTATAATCCGGATAACAATGCTGTATTCTCTGGCGCTCTTCCTCTGCGTGATCTGTATGGCAAGTTCCCTGAGATGATTGAAATGATGGCGGTAATCAGAAACATTTATGGGGAAGACTTCATGGAAATATTTGAACGGTCATTTGCCAATATCGATAAGCAATTTGTAGTCGAAGACGGAAAAATCACAAAAAAAAAGATACAAAAAGAAGCTGAGCCTGTCTGAACAGCATGATTATTTTCCAATTTTGGGCAATCGATTAAACCTGCTAGCTCTCTCGGAAACTGCCAATCTCCATTTAAGCGGACTATGGTTAGAAAACCTCCGCTTCTTATTTCGGCCTATTTGCTCACTTCTTCACAAAAATGTTTGAATGCCTGGAAATTTCTCTCCTGTCCCGGCTTGAGCAAAGCTTCTTGCCAATACAATCCCAAACTTTTAGTCTATCTTTTTTGGATAATTTTTGGTATCGTAGATATACATGAATGCATGAAGGAGGGATTCAGGAAGTGATTTCGTTATTTTTTATTCTCTTCTCGATCGTAATCTTATACAACGTGAACAGCATGACAAATGCTTTATGTCTCCAAAAAGAAATTCCTGAAGACCGTCAGCCTAAGGTGTTTCGAACAATCAACATATTAATTACGATCCTGCTTTTATCTTCTTATATCGAAATACTGTATACATAGGAACAACAGTAAAGAGAAGCGCCCCAATGCGCTTCTCTTTTTTGGGGAGATTAGAACCAACAGGAGCATCCGATTATTACCAAAAGGATGAAAAGAACAACCAATAAAGCAAAACCTCCGCCGAAGCCACCAGCATATCCTCCAGACATTGATTTTCCTCCTTTCCTTTGGATCAATCAGCTGCTAAATTATGCAGCTGTCTCATCTTATTCTTATAGCCTTAAAAGGTTTAGGCTTCTTTCTTGCATGGCATGATTCGCATTACCCCCAGCAAGCACATCCCACAATAATTAATAAAACAAACAGTACAACTAACAATGCAAATCCGCTGCCATAACCAACAGCACCGTCTGCCATATCCTCTCTCCTCCTGTGTTATTTTCGATACATCATATGTGCTATGGACTATATCTGGATAGGTCATTAACCCAGTTTTTTATAATTTAAGTAAAAGAAAATATTCGATATTATTTTTTGTAAAAGTCCCATTTTATGTTATAGTAAGATTTGTGGATTTAGTAAACGAACACGAATATATATACAGGAGTTGTTTCTTAATGAGGAAATGGGCATTATCAATTGCGGTTGCTGCTGGCTTGATTGGCCTTACTGCTTGTAACAACGGCGGAGATTCAGAAGCTGTTGTGAAAACGAAATCCGGTGATATTTCAAAAGAAGAACTTTATAACGCAATGAAAGACAGATATGGCAACCAGGTTGTCCAGGAGCTGGTGTATGAACAAGTCCTTTCTGAGAATTATAAAGTCTCTGATAAAGAAGTAGACAAAAAAGTGGACGAGCTTAAAGAACAGATGGGCGCTAATTTTGAAATGGCACTAGCACAAGCCGGCTATAAAGATGAAAATGCATTAAAACGCTCCATGAAAGTGAGCATGATGCAAGAAAAGGCAGCAATAAAAGATGTCAAGGTAACTGAAAAGGAAATGAAAGAGCATTATGACTCACTGAAGCCTGAAGTAAAAGCCAGACATATCCTAGTTAATGATGAAAAAACAGCTAAAGAAGTAAAGCAAAAGCTGGACAAGGGTGAAAAATTCGAAGATCTGGCCAAAAAGTACTCGCAGGATCCAGGATCTGCTGAAAAAGGCGGAGACCTAGGCTGGTTCGGGGCTGGACAAATGGTACCTGAATTTGAAAACGCAACGTATGCATTAAAGAAAAACGAGATCAGCGCCCCTGTAAAATCAGAGCATGGCTACCATATCATTCAGCTCTTGGATAAGAAAGAAAAAAAATCGTATGCTGAAATGAAGAGCCAAATTGAAAAAGATTTAAAAACTTCCAAGCTTGATGAAGCAACTGTTCAAAAAGCAATGGATAAGGAACTGAAAAACGCTGATGTTGATATTAAGGATAAAGACTTAGAAAATGCCTTAAAGCCACAACAGTCGCAAACCGAATAACATCAAAGGACTGTCCAAAAAACTTCCCCTCCGACTTTTACAGTTGAGGTAAAGTTTCAATTGGACAGTCCTTTTTTATGAGCTTGCAGGAAACTGCTCTAACGCCTAGAGCCGAATGCACACTGCATTCGGCTCTAAAAAATCTCTCTTGCGATTATTCGGCTTTTCTGGTGTCCGTACAGTCCAGCTGCTTTCTTTTTCGTTTATGCCCCATGTTGCACGTCGCTTTTCTTCCTTTCTATTTCTTCATTCATCCTGTCGATATACTTTTGTCCTTCTTGTTCAATGTATAGGTCGTCCTCTTTCCGTTCCTGTTTCGCTGTCCTTACTGTCATCACCGCACTTACAAGAATACCCGCCAATACAAGCCAAACCCAAATCGGCATTATGTTTTTCTCCTTTCAAGGGAGCTGGTCCCTTCTCCTTAGTAGAAAATATGCTTTTGCATAAAAAAATATGCTTCCTCTCAAACTTTGAGAAGAAGCATATTTCATTAAATTTGAGGTTTATAAAATGAACGGTTTTCAAGGGCAAAGACTCTTTCCGTGAATTCGCCTGGTTTTACTCTCTCTAGAGCCCGGTCCATCATATTGATCTTGGCATCAATATTATCAATATAATGAAGGACTTCTGCCTCCATGACAAGCGGTGGCTTTGGGCTGCCCCATTCTGCCTTGCCATGATGGGATAGAACCAGATGCTTTAGTATCATAATTTCTTCCCCATCTAGACCGAGCTCATCGGCAGCTTTACTTATTTCACTTACCATAATCGTGATATGGCCAAGCAAGTTGCCTTCAACTGTATATGCAGTCGAAACAGGTCCCGACAATTCCATTACCTTTCCAAGGTCATGAAGGATTACCCCCGCATATAGTAAATCTTTATTTAGCTTCGGGTATAAACCAGCAATGGCCTTAGCCAAGTCCAGCATAGAAACTACATGATAGGCAAGCCCTGACATGAACTCATGGTGGTTCTTAGTGGCTGCAGGAAATGTAATAAATTCAGATTGGTATTTTTTAAGAAGATGGCGTGTAATACGCTGTATATTCGGATTCCTCATTTCAAAGATATACTGCGTAATTTTCTCCATCATTTCTTCCTGTCCAATGGGTGCTGTCTGAATCAAATCTGATATATTAATAGCATCCAGGTCCGTTGTCAATCGGATATTTCTAATCTTCAACTGGCTTCTGCCGCGGTAATTCTGAATTTCACCCATAATTTTAACGGCGTTTTCAGAAGAAAAGCTTCTCACGTCATCTTCGGAGACATCCCAAAGCTTAGCCTCAATTTCCCCGGTCTTATCAGAAAGAATCAGGGTCAAAAAAGGTTTTCCATTACTTGCAACTGCTTTTGTACTGCTTTTTATATACATATATGTATCTATTGAATCACCAATGCCATAGTGTATAATCCCTTTTTGCATACGGCTACCTCCGTTATTTTGTATAGATATTATACCATATCACACAACAGCTTTGGAGGAAGTAAAAAAGAGTTGTAGCTTCATTTGGATTGATTCATAGGACTATTATTTTTAGTTTAGAATTTCTAATTTTGTATCTGTATCGAAACAACAAACGAATATAGCGGGATAGAGTGCTGTTACCCTTTCCCGCTATTGTTCGATGTATCTTTATTTATACATGATGTTAGTTTTTTGATTTCCGGTAGCCCTCGGCTTTCGCCTCATCTTCTGTACAGAACCACACAACGTTATCTGCTGCGACTTCATCGTAATGCGCACCGCTTGGTAGATGATAAATCCTTGAGTTTTTATTTCCTTTAATCTTTCCATCGCATTCTTCATTCTGTATTACGTCTTGGTTTTGTTCGTTATTCGTGATGCTAGTTCGCTTCTGCTGGATATCAGAATTATATCTTTTTTCCTGCACATAGTTCTCTATGCTCCAAATGCCTACACCTTTTTTCTGGGCTTCCTTTTGCTTTTCGATAAAACGATTGACATACTTTACATCAGGCGGGAAGGTAGCAACACGTGCTAATCCCTTTTTGATTAGTGTTTCGTTATATAACTCTCCGTCTACCCAAATGTAAGCCAACATTCTTCCATAACGGTCACGTTCAGATACATCTTTTTCCAACCCCACTTGCTTCCCTAATAACTCATGTTTTGTATGATCAAATGCTTCAGGTCCGTACGGCTGTATAGGTTTGGAAGGATGCTTTGTTTCTGGTGTATCTATTAGTAATAAACGAACTCTCTCTTCTTTATTATTGATCTTTACATCAATGGTGTCACCATCTACTACATTAGTGACGGTAGCAGAAAGCAGTTTCACACCATCCGGATTGGTTTCTTCTTGTTTGCTGCTTGGTCCGTTTGATTGTTGACTATAGTTATTGCCTGGACTACAAGCTATTAATCCGAACGAAATAATCCCTACTATGGCAAGCAGGAAAGTTAATTTAAAATATACTTTCATTTAAATCCTCCTGTGACTTTGTATGGGTACGGTGGTTAAAATTATTCGTCCTCTTGTTGGCCCTGAAAAAAAATCATAACATATTTAATTAACTCTAAAAGAGATATAAGGGCAGCCTCCTATTATTATACATTCATATTTTCTATCTATTTAAAAGAACAATATTACGGTAGTTTAGATTAACCCTATTTCGCAGGTACGGTTGTATTATGCTCTCTTACTTTTTTGACTAGTTTCTCATCAACCCTACGGTCAATTTTCTCTATTTCCTGCCTATCCTTCAAAATTTCTTCTTTATTGCTCCGTATTAAATCGTCTAAAGAAAATCTCATTCTCTTCATCCGTTATCACCCCTTATTATTTAAGCTATAAAAATAAAAAAGTGGCCTTCACCAATTGGTAAAAAGCCACAAATAAAGACCTTTACCAACAATGATAAAGGTCTTGCTAACAACTTTAGTTGCCAACAAAGCCGAGAGTTAAACTCTGTAATGACGACTTTGCTGTGAAAGCTACTCCCCTTTAGGGAACTTAGTATTAAGTTAATTTTATTGTATACAACCTGACCAAATTTGTCAAATGTTCAGTATTTAGTCCTTATCACCACACTCAATCTCAATTTTTCATTCATAAAAAGATCATTCCCCGAAGTAATTTTTACTCTACAGTATCGCTTTTGAAAATATCAGTTTCGTTTAATTAAAGCTCTAGAACCGATTGCTATTCTAAATTAGAAAAATCCGATAGATCATCTCTACTTCCAATTAGCACCAACATATCTCCTTTATGTATAACTTCATCAGGGGAAGGAGAGATCACGACATTTCCATCTCGAACGACGGCAATGGCACTCACATTATATTTTGCGCGAATATCGAGTTCTCGAAGACTTTTTTCCGCCATACTCCGAGGGATTAAAATTTCCTCTATGTTATACTCATGTGATAATTCTATATAATTTAACATATTGGGTGATAAAAGCTGATTAGCAACACGTTCACCCATATCCCTTTCTGGATAAATGATCAAGTCAGCTCCTATTTTTTCTAAAACCTTGCCGTGATGTTTACCGAGAGCTTTGGCAATTACTTTTTTGACTCCCAGTTCCTTTAGAAGCATAGTGGTTAAAATGCTTGATTGCATATCATTTCCAATCGCCACAATTACACAATCAAAATTAAGGATGCCAACTGATTTAAGCGCCTCCTCCTCGGTAGTATCGGCAACAACCGCATGGGTAACGGATAATTCAGCCTCTTCCACCCGCACCTCATTAATATCAATGCCCAAAACCTCTTGTCCAGCCTCGTGTAACCGCTGTGCCACGCTTATTCCAAACCTTCCTAAACCAATAACAGCATATTGACGTATGCCCATAGATTAGCATCCTCCTGAAGATTACAACTTAACCAATCATGATCTTTCCTTTTGGTTGACGAACAGCATTAGGTTTTCTTCTCACAGATACAGCAAACGCAAGAGTAAGCGGTCCTAACCGCCCTGCAAACATTGTAAAAATAATGATTAACCGGCCGATTGGCGACAATTCAGGGGTCAGTCCCATCGAAAGCCCTACCGTACCAAACGCAGAGGTAGCTTCAAACAGGTACATCATGAAAGGATGCCGTTCATCTTCTATAATAGTAAGGAGCATAGTAACCGCCATAACAACAAACATTCCTATGGTCGCTACAGTAAGTGCCTTTAAAATAGTTTCAATCACAATCCGGCGTCGAAACATGACGACATCTTCTCTCCCCCTGATTTGGGACCATACTGTAGCTGAAAGCACAGCTAAAGTTGTTATTTTAATTCCTCCAGCAGTGGAACCCGGCCCGGCACCAACATACATTAGAAAAATAATCAGGAACAAAGTAGATTGTGTTAAATCCCCGATGGGCAATGTGTTAGCACCAGCAGTCCTAGGTGTGACGGCCTGGAACAGCGAACCCAATACCTTTCCGGTAAATGATAAAGGTTCGAGCGTTTTGTGATTTCCATATTCAAAACCAAAAATCAGGATGGTGGCACCTAGTGTGAGGATCAGCGTGGTTGCCAAAACTACTTTGGTATGAATGGAAAGGCGGCGAGTATCATGATATTCATACAGTTCATTCAGGACAATGAAGCCGATTCCGCCTAACGTTATAAGCGCGCAGACGGTAAGAACAACCGTTGGGTCATCTACAAACGGAGTGAGGCTTCGAAACTCCCCGTTTAAATCAAAGCCGGCGTTATTGAAATTTGATATCGCGTGGAATATGCCCCAATAGATAGCTTTTCCTATCGGCATGTCAAAAGAGAATCTGATGGCCAGAATAGCAGCACCCGCCAACTCTATTATGGCTGTAAATACCAAAACTCTTTTGACTAATTTGACAATACCGGCAAACGAAACGTTATTCATAGCTTCCTGTAATATTAATCTTTCCCGTAAAGAAATCCGCTTACCTAGGAGGAAAAAGAAAAACGTGGCAAAGGTCATAAATCCCAGTCCGCCGATTTGAATGAGTGCCAGGATAACCAATTCACCAAATGTCGTAAATGTATCCGCAGTATCCACGACAACCAGACCGGTCACACATGTTGCCGATGTAGCGGTAAATAATGCATTTAAAAAAGAAAGCCCTTTTCCATCATGAGTTGCAATGGGAAGGGTCAGCAAAAAGGCTCCAATAAGGATCAGTGCCGCAAAGCCCAACACAAGAATTTTAGGAGGGTCGAGATGCTCAGTTATTTTCTTCATAGTTTTCTCCTAACTGACAAAGTATATTGTTACGCTCACCAAAGGTATCTTATGTAAACATAAACCGTAGATATCACTACAGAAACAAGCATTAAAGGAAAACCAATTTTTAAATATTTCATAAAGGAAATAGGGTGGTCTTCTTTTGAAGCCAATCCCGCTACTACCAAATTGGCACTGGCTCCTATAAGTGTCCCGTTCCCCCCTAAACACGCCCCTAAGGAAAGGCTCCACCACAATGGCTGCAAATCTGTAATGCCCATTCTGCCCATCTCTTTAATCATGGGAATCATAGTGGCCACAAAAGGGATATTATCCACAAAAGCCGAAAGTAAAGCACTCATCCATAAGATGAGAAATGTAGTGGGCTTTAATTCTCCTCCAGTCAGAGATAATGCTTTCTCTGCTAAAGCCTTAATAAGACCGGTTTCAACCAATCCTCCGACTATGACAAATAATCCGATAAAGAAGAATATGGTCGTCCATTCTACTTTTTCCAATGCTCGTTCTAAATATTTGTCCCCCGTGATTAACAGCAATAGAAACGCCCCAGCTAAAGAAATAGTGGCCGTTTCGATATCAATGAACTGGTGGACGAAAAATCCACTAATCGTTAAAGCTATAACCAACAAGCATTTAATTAACAATTTTCTATCTTTTATTTCTGCTTTTTCATCTTTCTTTAGTAAGCGTTCCCTCAACTCTTGTGTGGTTGTCAGCCTTTTACGGTAGAGCACCACAAACAGGAACACAGTAACGAATAAAATAATGAAAGAGACAAAGGCCAGATTATCAATAAAAGAAAGAAATGTTAATTCCTCTACGGCGCTGCCGATCATGATATTCGGTGGATCTCCAATCATCGTAGCTGTTCCGCCAATGTTAGCTGCAAATATCTCAGAAATTAAAAAGGGAATTGGGTCAACCTTCAATTGTGCAGTGATGCTAAGAGTTACTGGAACAACTAATAAAACGGTAGTAACATTATCTAAAAGTGCGGATGCGAGTGCGGTCACCAAACTCAAAACGACCAGAATCCGGATGGGGTATCCTTTTACTTTTTTTACAGACCAAATGGCGATGTACCCGAATACGCCTGTTAGCGAGGTAATATTTACAATGATCATCATTCCGATTAGTAAACCCAACGTATTGAAATCAATAAAACGAAGGGCCTCTTCTTGATTTAGTACTCCAAAACCAATTAGTAGTACTCCGCCGACCAATGCTATGATCGTTCGATGTATTTTTTCTGAAATGATTATTGCATATACAACGATAAAAATACTAAGAGCAATTAAAGCCTCCGACATGACTAGCCTCCCTGACACATAAATAACTTCAATTAGGATTCCGACCCCTGCGTTTATTCCATTCCCCCACTAAATCTTAAAAGAGTCAAAAGTCCAAAATAAATTCGGGAGAAAAGCAGATTTGGACACCAAAAAGACCAATGCTTACTTTTCCCCGGCATGCAGCAATACAGTACTTATTAAAGTTCGCAGATATCTATGGATATCAAACGATAGAACTTTAAAAGTCTGCATGAAACATAGAATGGAGAAAAAGTACTCATTGGTCTACTTAACGCCCAGCAAGATATAAAGCTCGCTTTGCTTTCTGTCTCCCAAGAAACCTTTTCATTTGTAGGCATAATAAAAAGACCTACATATGGCACAGGTTGTTATCTTGCTGCAAAAAGCAACAAAAAAACCCCCTGATTAAGGCGGTCTTATGACCTCCTTCGCTTTAGCCGACGAAGTTAGCTGGCGGGTAGGATGGCGAAAGAGTTCTCATCCCTTCTGCAAAATACAGAATTAACCCCAATAGAATGGGTCCTCCGTTCTCAGTTCCCTGAGATTTGGCCGATATCAAATTGATTTTATGAAGATATTTTACGCCTCTCTTTCAATTATTGTAAAACAGTAAAAATCCTTGTTTTTTACCTAAAATCATTCATAATCGCTCATTCCAGCCATATTTTTATACAAATGCTCAATATTGCATGATCCTTCTCATTTTTTATTGAGTTCATTTTATCGTTGACAAGTATTAAATCCGGAATTATGATAAGTTCGATAAATCACAGTAACGCGGGTGGAGGCAATATGTTAAATTCAAAAAAGAAACTTGAGGCTGAAATTAGTGCAGCTTTTATTAAGCTCCAGCGCGAACTGATAGGCCGGGGACCACAGGAGGCAAAAACTTATATTATTAGTGACATGCTTATCACGCGCTTCAAGGGAGTCCTCACTGTAGAAGAAAAGCATCTTGCTAATTGTGAAACCGGGAGACAGCTTGTCAAACAAATGCGTGAAGTACTTCGCGAAATGTACAGCAAACAATATGAAGACATTGTGGAACAATATACTGGCTGTAAAGTCCTTTCATCCCACAGTGATATTAGCACGAAAACTGGTGAAAGAATCGAGGTCTTCATTGTTGATAAAGATTTAGAGAAAAGCTTAGAAACTATTAAATAAATCATGTTATGAAATTCCAAGAAACTATATCAGGTAGAACAGACTGGAATAACATTATTCAGGGTTTGTCTGACTTTGTCATTTCATGTAGAAAAGAAAAGATAGGAATATATATTTTTTTCATATATTATATTTTAATAGGTCAGCATATGATCCATTTTAAAACGAACTTTTTTGTAAAGGTGGACAATTATGGGGAATTCCTCTTGTAGATATGTAATTAATGCTGTTGGCAAAAGTGGACAAATCTACCTAACCCATTGTGAAGATAAAAACGCATTAAAAAAATGGATAGCAGAACATGAAGATAAAATCATTATGAATGAGATAAAAATAACCGATAAGAAAAGGCATCCTTTTTTGAAATGGTTGATAAAAAAATAGTCAGGCCATAGCTTGGAACGTCATTCTCAGAATGGCGTTTTTTTACTGTAAGAAGAACCATACTTAGGTTTGTACACTCCACATATCCAAACCCATATGCGATATTAACAATAAAGCTGCTATTTACTAAATTAAAATCATATAAACGCTGCCAAGTCACTTTGGTTACCACCTAAAAAAACAGCCCGCTATCGGACTGTTCCTGTTTTAAAAAATATCAACTCACGAGCGGCCTGTTCACACAATGGGCAAGGGATTCTGTCCGAACCTTCTCAAAGAGCCCCCGGTCGATGAAAGGAATTAGCCTTTCAGCAATATCCCAGGCATTCACTTCAATTTTATATAATGTATCCATATCACTTGTGATCGACCATTCCCCGCTTAACAATGGAAGCTCAAGATCAAGTGCGTGGCCAGCTTCATGGGCGAGGACGATCCAGGTATACTCATCAAGGTGCTCCAGTGACCCTAGCATTCTTTCGCACTGTATTTCTATGTCTTTTGTATATAAGGTAATGAGATGTTTATCAGCCGAATACTTTCCGCCAACACATCTTGTACCAGGAAATTCTTTTTCAATAACAAGGTTTAAAGAGGGATCAAATTGGGAAAGAAAAGAATATAAATCCATGAGAAACACTCTCTTTTTTTAGAATTTACTTTTACTATATGTTCTTTTAACCTTTTACATGCACGAAAGGACATTATATTAGTAAAATAATAGGATGTATATAACCTAAAAGACCTATATATGTAAAGGAAAACCCAGAGCTTTTCGTTTAGCCCTGGATTTTTTGCTTTTCTAAAGCCGTTATTGATGAATCTGCAAAAAAGCGAAGCAAATGCTCATGGCAGGTAAAAAAGATAATCTGCCTGTCCTTTGACATGTTGTTCAGTAACCGAATCATGTTCACTGCCCGATTTTGGTCAAAGTTTACGAAGGAGTCATCAATGATAAGGGGAAAATCGTCCTCGTCCAGAATGCTTCCTGCAAGGGCCAATCGCAGTGATACATATACCTGCTCTGCGGTGCCGCGGCTGACCTCCCCTGTGTCAAACCGTAGTCCGTCCCTTCTTTCCAAATAAAGCCCGTCGACTTCTTCACCAACTATGATTCGGTTATATTCCCCATCCGTTAACAATGATAAATAACTCTGCGCTTTCGCAACCACTTTAGGAAGCCGTTCACGTTTAAAAGCTGCAATGGTTTCTCTAAGCAATCTTTTTGCCAAGGAATACTTGCCCCACTCTTTTGCTTCCTCATTAAAAGCGGCTCTAGCTTCATGAAATTGATGAAGAATGCTGATGTATGTTCCCCCTTCTTCCAGGCGGTTTATTTTGTGCTTCAAATCTAATAATCTCTCCGCACATTCCGACTGGCTTCTCAGCAGCTCCCTTCTTTCCGTTTCCAGGGCTTCAATGCTGTATTTACTTATATTTGCATCGATTAGGGTGGCAAGCTCTTTCTGGTGAGAGGAAGAATTGGAAAGTTGCAACGAAATCATACGATGGTTGTCCTTCAGCTTCTCCTGTTCCTCGAAAAGCAGTGCCTTCCTTCTGAATTCCTCTTCATCTTCAACACAGGCATCTTCAAAAAGCTGCTCGACTTCTGCATCCAAGCTTGCTAGCACAACCTGAAGCCGCTCGATATCATCCTCAATTTGCTTTTTCTCTTCATGAAATTGAGCAAGATGCAACCGATGCCTCGAGTCCAATGCTAGGGCTTGTTTGACTGCAGCCAAGGCTTCATGCCAGGTCGTTGCAGTTGCACCCATTTCTTTACAAATCGAAAGCAGCTCTTGTTTTTGATTTGATATCTCTTTTTCGAGTTTATCTATTTCTCTTTTTGTTTCATCAGATTCCTGAATGGCTTGTTTTAAAAGAACCAACTGATCCAGGATAACTTCAGAGCTGTATTCCGCCCACGCAACCGAAATGCCCCACTTTTGTTGGACCGACTTGATTTCTTCTATGATATGATTCCAGCTTGTCTCCCACTTCTCCGACTCCTCGATTACTATTTCAAAAGCATGGGATCTCTCTATTCGCTTTACTTCTTCAGCCATAATCTGCCGCTGGATGTCTTCCTCTTTTTGCAGGAGTTTTCGAATCGAGGCTGCTTTCGTTTCCTGTCCGGGATCTGCTTGCCTTTTCAGCTCTTTCTTTTTATTTTCGGCTTCAGCCACTTGTTTCTTTAGGTCTTCAACCATTTCATTTCCTTTAAAAAAGAACTGTAAAAGCCATACTGCTCCCGCAAACAACAAAGTTGCCACCGATATAAAGGATTGTCCTTTCGTCCATGCGTATACTGAAACGACTATGCAAATCACTGTAAGAATGAATGCCAGGATTCCATTTCTCTTTTTATTCTGCTGCACTTTTGCGGAAAGCCTGGAATATCCTTGTTTCAGTTCTCGAATATGATCTTCCAATAATTCTGCCTTAACCCTGGCAATGCCTTCATTGCTGTTTGAATGGTAAGCCTCTTCAAGCCGTTTCCGTTCCTCATGCGGCAGCTGTTTTTCTTTTAGTTCCGCGATCTTCGCCTCTACAACCTCAAGGTTGCTTTTTTCGTGTTTATATTTTTCATCAAGCCGAATGCGCTCGCTTTTTAACCGATGCTTTTCCTGCTCGAGCTGCTTAATTTTTTCTGCCATGAAAACGCTCGTATCCAAACCTAGTATTTCTTCCTCAGGCAAATCAAGGAATAAATCGGATTTATACTTATTTTTTTCTTTCACTTTTGTCTGGTATGATTGCCCAAGCCTGCTTCTTTCAGATTCCAACTGTTCTAGAAAAGGCGCACGGTCAAGCAAGGAGTTTATTCTTTCTTTGTTGGCCTTAATGTATGGTGAGATATGTAGTTCCCCGATTTTTTCATCAATTTTTTGTTTTTTCTTACGGGTAGCTGAAAGCTGTGCATGATTCGGGATCTTCATCGCAGCCAGCTGTTCAAGTCGTTTGATACCCTCGGCTGGGAAGGATATGCTGCCTATTTCTTCAAGCCGTTCTTGGAGAATTTGTTTTTGCTCCATAATCGGCCGAATTCTTAAAAATTCCTGATATTTAAATAGTTTTTCTTCATTGGCTGAGATGGAAGCTTGTAATCCGGAAAGCTCTTCTTCCGTTTTCGTTCGATTCGTTTGCAGCTCGTTATATTCACGTTCATCTTGCTCAGATTTTTTCAGCCTTGCTTGCAGCTCCTTCAACTGCTTTATCCTTATATTTAATTCAGGCTTTTGCCCTGATGGCTTAAATCTGGCATCCAACTCCTTTTGAAGCTTGGATTCTGCTTCCACAAGCATGTCACTGCCGACCATACCTGCTGATAATAGATATTTAGCCAGCGTGGCTTCATTTATGTTCTGGACCCCATAAAGCCCCTGCAAATCGAAAGAAAATACAGATTGGAAATATTGCTTATCTATGCCCTGCAGCAAATCCCGCAAATCTCCTTCATCGCCAATTGACCCGTTTTCAAAGACAATTGTCACATCACCTGCGGCTTTTCCTTTTACCCGTTCAATACTGACTTTTCCGTATCGATCCGAAACTATGATAATTTTACCGCCATACTTGGCATTCAGCTTTGGTTCATATCGTTTCTCATTTTGTACTTTTGTCGGGAAGCCGAACAATATACTATGAATAAAGGACATGACTGTACTCTTGCCTGATTCGTTTTCTCCGAAAAATATTTGGAGCTGCCCAAGATCTGTGAATTTTTTATTTTCAAATTTGCCATACCCATAGATATGAAGTTCTTTGATGATCATTGCTATCCCTCCTTTCCCATCCTAAGTTTATTTAAAAATTTGAAGAATCAGCCTTTGTGATTCACTTACAAGCTCTCTGTTTTCCTCGTCATTTAGCGGATCAAGAAACTTGCGCGCTTCCCGATGTTTATACAATGGTTCCAAGGCCGTATCGATACCCTCTGAATCTAATTCAAGGGTAAGTAATTCATTTAAAAAGGAGTTTTCCATTATGGCTTCCATATCGCTATTCCAGCCATTTACCACTTTAATCCGGTAAGGCCATACAAAGCTGTCACCTAATTCCGCCTCTTCCTGCAGGTTGTCCAGGACAGCCTCTGTGAACTCTTCAGTAAATATAGTAGGGAGTGAATGATTGTCGAGGTCAAAGATTATCTCCAGCAAAAAGGACTTTTTTTGCTCCTGCATTTCTTTTAAAACGCGGCGGCAATCATTCAGAACCTCATCAAATTGGCAGTCGTCCTGTGGCTTAATCGAAATAGAATCCCATACTATTGTGCTTGTTTCAATAAATTCATAGCTTCCCCCTCCCTTTTCCAGCGTAACCAGATAACAGCCTTTATCTCCTGTTTCCTTAGTGTTCCTGCCCTGGATGTTGCCAGGATAAAGCGCAACAGGCTGCTCGGAAATTACCTGTCTTTTATGTATATGGCCCAGTGCCCAGTAGTCAAAGTCCTTTTCGGCCAGTTCACTTATGGAAAATGGAGCATAAGGGCTATGTTCTGTACGCCCTTCAAGGTTTCCGTGCAATAGCCCGATATGATATTCAGCATCAGTCCGCTTTTTATATTGTGAGACAATTCGTTCGGCAACATGTCTTCTCGGATAACTGTACCCATAAATATTAACAGCGGCCCCGTTCTCCTTCTGATATCGTTTCACTTCCGGGTGCGCCTGGAAAACGTGCATGTTTTTAGGTAAGTTCACTGTAACCCAAGATCCGTCCAAATGGTCATGGTTTCCGTGAATCATATACACCTGTATCCCTTTCTCACCTAAACGCTCCATCTCTTTTCGAAAGCGTACCTGTGTGCGCAGGCTGCGATTTTCACTGTCGTAAATATCACCGGCCAGCAGCAAAAAATCTACCTGGCGCATGATTGCCATATCAACGAGTTTTCGAAGCGCATGAAAGGAACTTTCCCTGAGCCGGTCTGTAATAAAAGCAGGTATATTTTTAAGTCCTGCAATAGGGCTGTCCAAATGCAAATCTGCGGCATGTATAAAGACAATTTCACCCAACAGTTATTTCCCCCTTCTACTAGCCATGAGTGTTTTTATTTTACCATAATCCGAACGTATGTGTGGGAGCGAGAGAAGGAAATTAAAAATAGTTTGGTTACCGTGAAGGAATGTAAAACAGCTGCCAGACATGAACCGGCAGCTGTTTTGTATGTATTCTCCTTAGGCCTCTTACTCATTTTCCCTATATCCTGCTGGATTCTCCTTATGCCATTTCCATGCTGTTTCAATAATCGTTTTCAAATTGTTGAATTTTGGCTTCCAGCCTAATACTGTTTGTGCCTTTCCGGACGAAGCGATCAATACAGCTGGGTCTCCTGGCCTTCTTGGACTTATTGTTGCAGGGATTCGATGTCCGGTAACCTCCCGGGCTGTTTCAATCACTTCTTTCACGGTGAACCCGGTTCCATTCCCTAGGTTGAAAACATCACTGGACTTGCTTTGCCGTAAATGTTGAAGAGCAAGCCAGTGGGCGTTCGCAAGGTCCATGACATGAATATAATCACGAATGCATGTCCCATCCTCAGTAGGATAGTCATCGCCAAAAACGGCAATGGATTCTCTTTGACCCAGTGCGACCTGAAGAATAATCGGAATTAAATGGCTTCATTTAATGATAGTAAAATAATACCAGTAACTCAAGTGTTTTATAGTTTTTAACAAAGAATATAAAATCTTTACAACATAATGAATATTGTGCAAAAATAGTAGGAAGTACGGTACATTTCAAAAAAGGGGTAAGGAACATGAGCCGAGTATATAAACTGACTGCTTTTGATCAATCCGGGGAAAAACTTTTGGACGAATCCTTCCAGGCTGAGAATGATGACCAAGCGAAAGCATTAGGGGAAAATCTTCTTAAGGAAAAGGATTTATATGAAAAAACGCATCGCTGTACATCACCTGCAGGTAAGCTGGTCCTTTTCCACCGCTAAGTCTTAAGGATTCGGAAATAATGTAAGCGCAGCCAAAAAAGCCGGCACTACCTGTGCCGGCCGCCTTATTATCTTCCCGTAAAGTTCGGTTTTCTCTTTTCAACAAACGCACGGATTCCTTCTTGGTGGTCGTTTGTCTTTCGCATTTTCATTTGTGCATTTTTCTCAAGCTCGAGCATTTTCAATAAAAGCGGACGATTCTTTTCCCCAAGTATCTTCTTTGTCTTGATCATAGCTTGGATTGGGCTTGACAGCCACTTTTCCAGCTTCGTTTGAATGGACTTATCCAATGTTTCGGAAGCTACCTCATGAATTAAACCCTTTTCAAGTGCTTCCGGTGCCCTCATAACTTTTCCTTCCCAAATCAATTCCTTTGCCTGGACTTCGCCTAGCCTTCTTTCAAGGAAGAAATGTCCGCCACCGTCAGGAATCAGCCCGATGCCGATAAAATTCATAGCAATTTTGCTTTCAGGCTCCGCAATGATATAATCTGTTGCCAAGGCGATGCTTAAGCCAAGTCCTGCGGCTGCTCCATGGATGCCGCAAATCGTGAGTTTTGGCATAAAATAAAGCGTTGTCACCAATTCTGTAATGCAATCCATCAAAGAATTGAAGCTGGCTTCACCTTCTTCACCTGTAGATGAAAGCATCATTTTGATATCACCGCCAGAAGAAAACGCTTTCCCTTTACCCTTTATAACAACAATATCCACATCATCATTGAGGGTGATTTCCTTCAGGGCACTCACGAGTTCCCGGAGCATCCCTTCATTCATAGCATTCATCGATTCAGGACGGTTCATCTCCACTGTAGCTGTCCTTCCCGAATATGTGACCACAACGGTCTCCTGCGCGGAAGCAGATTCAATTCCCAATGATCGTTCCTCCTCTAACATTGATTCTCTCTAATTATAACGTTTCTTTTATTAGAATAAAAAGAAAAAATAGAATTTTTAGTGAAAATTTCAGCGATTATTAGCACGAAAAAGGAGATGATGATCCATCTCCTTTCGCGGAGTCCATTTTATTGCTTTGCATATTTTCCTTGAATTTGTTCACGCAGCGCCATTTTCAAGAACTTTCCTACACCGGTTTTTGGAATTTCCTCAAGGAAAAGAACATCATCCGGAAGCCACCACTTTGCAAATTGAGGCGTTAGGAATTCAATGATTTCCTCTTTTGAAACCTTTCCTTTATATGGCTCGTGCAGCACTACACAAGCAACGGGACGTTCCTGCCATTTGTCATGTGGGACAGCGATAACTGCTGCCTCAAACACAGCTTCATGGGCCATTAACGCATTTTCTAAATCAACGGAAGAAATCCATTCGCCTCCGCTCTTAATTAAATCCTTTGTTCTGTCAACGATCTTTACAAACCCGTCTTCATCAACGGTTACAACGTCTCCGGTATATAGCCAGCCATCTCTAAACGCACCTTCTGTTCTTTCATCCTGGTAATATTCACTGGCAATCCATGGTCCTCGAATGAGCAATTCACCCATTTCTTTTCCATCATTTTTTACTTCCCCATTTTGGCCAAGCACCTTTATATCAATACAGGCAACCGTCAAGCCTTGTTTTGCCTTTAATTCATACTTTTCATCTTCTTCTAATTCATCATGATAGCTTTTCAACTGGGAAGTAAACACCATAGGACTTGTTTCTGTCATGCCATAAGCATGTATAAATGGAATATTATATTTCTGTTCGAACGTCTTAATCATGCTTTTTGGAGCTGCCGACCCACCACAAATCACTGCTCTTAGGCTGCTTGTATCATATTCTTTTTCCGCAAGTTCTTTCAATAGCCCCAACCAAACAGTCGGTACACCGGCCGTTAGCGTAACCCTCTCAGATTCAATGAGTTCTGCTAGGATTTTAGGTGTAAAGTATGGACCTGGCATTACCAGGTTGCTTCCGAACCAAACTCCTGCAAATGGCAAGCCCCAGGCATTGACGTGAAACATCGGGACTACCGGCATGGCAGTATCCCTTTCACATATTCCAAAATTATCAACTAATCCAAGACCCAAGCTGTGCAGAACCGTTCCCCTATGTGAATATACCACACCCTTTGGGTTTCCGGTCGTCGCAGATGTATAGCACATTCCAGCAGGTGAATTTTCATCAAGATCCTGTACAAACTGATGAGTTGGGTCTCCATCAGAAATCAGCTGTTCATAGTGATATACAGGTGATAACTTTGTTTCAGGCAATTCTTTCGAATCCGTCATGATGATATAGCCCTTCACATTTTGAAGTGAATCTTGAATTCCTTCAATTAGGGGGATTACGTCAGCATCAAGCAAAAGTATCTTATCTTCGGCATGATTTATAATATAAGAAACATGCTGCGGAGAAAGTCTAAAATTAATAGTATGCAAAACAGCTCCGGAACACGGAATTGCAAAATAGGCCTCCAGGTGGCGGTGATGGTTCCATGCAAGCGTGCCAATGCGGTCGCCTCTTTCCATTCCCAGCTTTTCGAGCGAGCTAGCCAGCCTTCTGGTACGTTCCGCAATTTGCCGGTATGTAAATTTGTTGATTCCACCATCTGTACGCGAAACAACATATTTTTTTGGATAATACTTTTCTGCCCGTTCAATCATTTGCGTCATAATCAATGGAGTGTTCATCATGTTCATCTTCCCCCTATTCGTAAACGCTTTCATGTGATTGTATTGCACTTCCTTTAATAAATTCGATTCATTCTTCGTAATTCCTTTTTACTATTTGAGAATTTTTAAAAAAATCTGAGTTGGAAGTTAAAACGAAACCCGGATGAAAAAGGTTTTTTCCCCTGTAATTAAGGAAATAGTATAGGTGAATTAAGCATTCAGGAGGGCACTATGACCACATATCAAGATAAACAAACCATGGCCTACTGCTACAGCGAATATGATCAATTGAAACGGGTGGTTCTATGCCAGCCCCAATACATGACGATCCGAGAAGTAATAAACGAAACCCAAGAGCATTTTAAAGATGAAGGCATCCATATTGAAACAGCAATGAAGCAGCATGAAAATTTTGTAAGCGTTCTAAAGGAACACAGAGTAGACGTAATCCTCCTTCCTCCCCAAAGTAAATACCCGGAACAGGTTTTTACCCGTGATATTGGCTTTACGCTTGGAAATACAGTCTTTGTGGCAGAAATGGCCAGCCCGGTCCGGCAGGGAGAAGAGGGATTACTGAAGAAGTGGCTCGAAGAAAAACAAATTCCACACAAGGATCTCCTTAAAGACCGAATTGAGGGTGGTGATGTCATTATAGATAGGGATACGGTATTTGTCGGCATCAGCAACCGCACTCATATTGATGCGATCAAGCATCTAGACTCATTGCTTCCTGAGTTCGAGGTAGTAGCGGTACCATTTGAAGCTAAATATCTACATTTAGACTGTGTGTTTAACGTTTTATCCCCTGAAGATGCTCTTATTTTCCCTGACGTTATCAGCAAGGAGGAACGAGAATTCCTCGCCACACGTTACAACTTGATAGAAGTAACGGATGAGGAGCAATTCACGCTTGGAACTAACGTACTTTCCATTGGCAATAAAAAGGTGTTAAGCCTTCCGGTAAATAAAAACGTGAATAAACAGCTAAGAGAGCGGGGGTATGATGTGATTGAAGTAGACATTACTGAGATCATTAAATCTGGTGGCTCTTTCCGTTGCTGTACGATGCCAATTTTGCGGGAGCGTTCTAATTAATATATAAAGTCCAGGAAATGGCAGCAACAAGAAAACTTCCAGAACTAAGCCTGGAAGTTTTCTTTTTTAAACAATTCATCAAGTATTTCTATTTTCTTATGGGTGTAATGCTTAAAATTATCATTGTATGATTTTGGATCCTTTGGGTTTGCAAATTGCATGATCTTCCCTGTTACTGGGTGCACAAACTTGCTTGAGGCCCCGCATCCCAAGCCGATAATGGTTTGCTGCTCTTCCATGATCATGATGTTATATATGCTTTCCTGGCCCGCGATTGAGTAGCCGACGTTCTCCAGGTTCCCCAGGATATTCTTTTGACGGTACAAATAATAGGGAGTGTAGCCATGTGCGGCGGTCCACCCTTCGGCGGCATCCATCATTTTCTCCACTTCTTCCCTTGAAGCCACTTTATACTTTTGTTTGTTCCGCGTCATTTCCGAAGCGCGTTTAAAAGAAAGAGTGTGGACTGTCAGTGATTCCGGCATCAACTTCTCTGTTTCTTCCAGGGTAGTCCTGAATTCCGGCAGTTCCTCCCCTGGGAGGCCGATAATCAAATCCATATTAATATTGTTCATCCCCATACTGCGTGAAAGGTGGAATTTATCTATAGTTTCTTGAACCGTATGGTGGCGGCCTATTGCCTTCAATGTTTCCTGGATGTATGACTGCGGGTTGACGCTAATCCGGTCAATATTCCACTTTTTCAGTACCTCCAGTTTCTCAGGGGTAATTGTGTCCGGCCTGCCGGCTTCTACCGTTATTTCCCTTACGTTCTCTACATCCGGGAAGGAAGCATACATTTCTTCATAAAGCATATCCATTTCTTCAGCCGTAATGCTTGTGGGTGTACCGCCGCCATAGTAGATCGTTGTTATATTTATATCATTTTCTTTTAACCACTTGCCGACTTCCCTCATCTCGTAATGAAGGCCTCCAAGGAAGGAATTCACAGAACCTTGCCGGCCATTTATCGCATAAGCTGGAAATGTACAGTAAGCGCATTTTGTCGGGCAAAACGGAATCCCGATATAAATGCTAACCTCACTATTTAAGGAATACAAGTCAGGGACAACAGCTAATTGGCGGTCGACGATTTTCTGCATCAACTCAACTTTTTCCTGGGAAATCATATAATCTTCCGCTAATTGTTTATGGGCTACTGGAGCAGGTATACCTTGCTGCACTTTCCGGTGAAGAAGCTTGGTCGGACGGACCCCTGTTAAAATCCCCCATTTCTGATTTATGCCAGTCATATCCTGCAGTACATTGACAAAAACATAGGACACGGCCCGTTTCACGTGTTGAAATAATTCTTTATCCGTTAAGTCAGGTGAAATATCTATTCTATGGTTAGATTCATACTGTTCAGCGGGATCTTTAACTAAAAGTAAAGCCCGTGCAAAAATTGAATCGGAAGCTTCCCATTTAAATTCAACCTGTAAATCGGCGTCCTCTCCGTTTGAAAGAAGGATTTCGGTTTCTTCGAAAAACAGGTTGGCTATATTTTGAAGCGGCCGGTGAAAACGCTCATCTTCCAGCCCTTGTATTTCAATACGCAAGAACATCACCTATCTGCTTGAGATTTTTAATGTAGCTTCCGGTATTATACTACGAATTGTTATAACTAACTAGCGAAACCCAAAGTGCTTCGGCTTCTGTTAAAACAGTTTTAAAACTTGGAAACTGGTGGCAGGTTTTTTTATGATCAGCTAGAAATAGATAAAGGTACTTTATTTAATAAGAGGGGATGTTTTAAGAATGAGTGAGCTTTTATTCAAGCAATATCAATTAACAAGAAATAATTTCATAAAGGAGCTAGGAAGTATCAACACTGAAATTATGGATATCCAGCCACAAGGGTTCAATAATACAATTCACTGGCATATTGGCCATGTGCTCACTACGACAGAGCAGTTCATGTTTGGCTATCCGAAAAAATCAAGCCACCTTCCTGAAAATTACCTGGGTTTATTCGGAAATGGAACCAAGCCTGCTGACTGGCAGGTTGATGCCCCTACGGTCGAGCTGCTTACAGAACAGCTTAAGGAGCAGGCAGGCCGACTAAAAGAAATCCCTGCTGAAAGTCTTCAACAACCATTAAAACAGCCTTTTATGGGACTAACAACTTTCGGTGAACTTGCCAGCATGGCTGTCTATCATGAAGCCAACCATCTAGGCCAAATTCATGCGATGGCACGTTTTCTTAAAAAATAAGTGTTAAAAAAACAGGCCCTTTCAGGGCCTGTTTTTTGTGCAGATTTAAAGCTTATCCTCCTCATATAATTCCTGGAATGCCCTTTCTGCCGCTGCTTCCGATGTGAACAAAGCATCATCATCCTCTATTACATGGAAGGTGTCATTAAGAAACAACGCTAACGCATTCGGGTCCTTCGGGTGCGGAACAATTTCCGCAGCGCGGACATTCGAGACGGTCGGTGTATGAGGATTGTTATAAATGACATATACCTCATCGCCTGTCTTAGCATTCTTTGGATCAATCGTATCCATCATTTCCATTCCTTTCGGTTAGAATGGTCATAGTTTATGGAAATGAGTGTAAATCTATGTTTAAGACTACAAAAAAACGCCCTACGGAACCTTAGGACCGTTGGGCGTTTGTAATCATTTTAAAATATTCATTTTTTCCAAAAATGCTATTGGATGCTGTTTTCGGAAAAATTCCTTTAGCATATAGGCTACCCCATTTTCATCATTCGAGCGGGTCACCCACTTTGCCGCTTTTTTGAGTTCAAAGGGTGCATTGCCCATCGCAACTCCAAGACCCGATTCTGTAATCATTTCCATATCATCCAAGCTATCGCCGATTGTAACGATTTGTGAAGGCTTAATTTTTAACTGGTTGGCTAGATGCAATAAACCAGTCCACTTAGACACACCTTTTGGTACAATGCTTAGACTCATTCCCATACGGCTGATGGGGTGAACTTCCGGAAACATATCAGCAATTAGGCTGAATAAATCTTCTTTGTCTCTATCACTATTGAACAAAACGTCGATTTTCGGTGGCGCAACCGGCTTTTTGGCAAGCTCTTCACTAACCGAATCGACATAATGCTGTGAAAAGATATTTTGCTCATTCATAAACATAACCGCTCTTCCAAGCAAGTTTTCCGGCAGGTTGACCCTATTGCCCAGGATAAACTTTTCATGGGAAACCTGAATTTGGCACTCCACCTTTTCAAGCAGCTGGACAATCTCCAAAGTCAACTTCTCCGGCATTCTTGACACATAAAGTGGTTTTTGGATGTTCGTTCCTACAAAAGCACCTTGATGGGCTACAAGAGTGGGGTTTATTTTTAATGCTTTCGCTACTTTTTTTGCAGAATAAAAGTTCCTGGAAGTTACGAGTGCGACCTGAACATCCTTTCGGTGGACATATTCAATCGCATCTTTTGTCAATTTATTCATTCGGCCATTTGATTGAAGCAGAGTTCCATCTATATTGACCGCTAGCATACGGTAGACCATGCTGATCTCTCCCATCTGTAGTATCCTATTCCATCTTTATGAGTCATTTTTAATTGATAGAACAGCTAAAACGGAGAATAATCTGGTTCAGCCCCGATGTATAACGGAAGCACCCGCATATTAATGGAAAATCCAACGATGAACATTTTCATGAGATTTTTATTTATTTGCTGTTTGAAGCATCCATAAAAAAACACTGCCATTCTGCAGGCAGTGTTCCATTATTCCTTATTGTTGTTCCGGCGCGCCATAAAGTTCTTCAAGGGGCTTCATAATGATTGTGTTTAGTTCAGCGATAACCATGCTCATTCTTTGTTCCGCTTGCATCAATTTTGAGATGATCGGATGCTGTTGGACAAGGGCCACCGTTTTTTGTGCCTGTTCAACTTCCTCAGGCATGATTTCCTGCCCCATCATTTGTTTTTGTTGGAGCCTCATCTGAATTTGGCGGAAATTTTCAAACATCCCTCTTGCGGAAGGATCAGCATTTACATGATCATACAGGCTCTTTAACTCTGCATATTCCTTGCTTCCTCTTACCGCCCTTTCCATGTTATACGCTACATCATATAAATTTGAACTCATTATATTTCCTCCTCATTCATTTGCGATGATCCATTAAACTATACCAAAACATATACCGAAATACACCTTTATGCACATACCAACGGATGCTTGTTATTGTTAGCAAACATAATACCCTTTTATCCCACCATATGCCATGGAAAAACAGAAAGTTCCAGGCCCTTTATCGGCGTGATTCATTATGTCACTTTTTAAACCTGCTTTACATAAGATGAAATATCCGCTTTTGCCCAACTCACTCTATTAAAAATAAAACCATAGCGCAGGACGGGGAAACCTATGAACATTAGTAATGCCAAGGTCCTGATCATATTCGAGGAATCCTTAATTGAGGACCATACACCTATTATACAAATAGAACTATCAATGCTTTCTAAATGGAAATTAAATGGCGGTGAAGAGATAGTATTGAAAGCAGGTGCGAAACGGATTCCACTGCTAGTGCGCCCGTTTTCCGCCGAGCAGCCGCTTATTATCATTTCACGTAATACCGGACAGAGCTTGTCATTGCCGGCATTATCCTTTCCAGTTCAAGTAACCTTTTGCAAGCAAACCAAAGAGATTGCGATCGGTCCATTCTTATCAATTTTAAGTGATTACCCTATTGGGAAAAGAGAAGGAACATTTGGATCAATGGAGCCTTTCTTTCAGGAAATACAATCTTTTTGTGAAGAAAAAGGATTTCCCTTTTATGTACATCTGCTCGAGCCAGAGCAAGAATCAACAGCGGTGAAAGGCTACCTTCTCAAAGCGGGAAAATGGGAACAAACGGTACTTCCTGTCCCGGATGTTGTCTACAACAGGATCCATTCCCGAGCAAAGGAAAAAACAATGCTCTTCCAGGAGTATCAGAACCGTTTAGATAGAATGGATATACCCATGTTTAATCTCGGTTTCCTTTCTAAGCTTGACGTACATGAAGCCCTGATTAAAAATGAACAGCTCCTGCCGTATTTGCCGGAAACTATCCCTTTTCAGGAAGACAAGGATTTTGCCGACTTTCTGGAACGTCATCAAAATGTGTATGTGAAACCTTCTAACGGCAGCCAGGGGAGAAATATATGTAAGCTTACAAATACGGGAGAAGGCTGGGTATTAGAACAATCAACCGTTAATAAGGATAATGTTTTATTTTCCAAGGCAGAAGATTTGTTTACTACCCTGAAAAGGAAAATCAAAAAACAATCGTTCATTGTCCAGCAAGGGATTGATTTGCTTCAAATTGATCACAAGAGAGTTGACTTTAGGATTCTGTTGAATAAAAACCGAAACCAGGCCTGGAAAATTACATCAGTTGTTGCGAGGGTCAGCGATGCAGGGCATATTGTGTCCAATCTATCAAGGGGAGCAGAAATGAAAAATGGTCTTGAATTGCTGAATTCAACTTTTGATGACCCCGAGGCTAAAAGACTATTTGAGCAAATTTGCCTGCTCGCCCTGAAAACAGCAAGTAGTTTATCTGAAAACCAAAGTGGAAATTTTGCAGAGCTCGGCATTGACGTGGCACTCGATATAGAGAAGCAGCCTTGGCTGATTGAGATCAATTCCAAACCGTCTAAAGCTTATCAGGGAAGCTATGAAAAGTTTCGCCCTTCCGTTAGAGCAATCGTTGAGTACATGCATGCTCTTTATCAAAATAAAATACAACAAGGCCTTAGCGACATCGGCCGGAAAGGAGACTAAATTGCTCTCCATGGGTGTTATGGCAACACGAAAACACGCGGAGGAACCATACTTCACAAAAATTGCACAAATGTCCGAAGAAGCTGGAGTTCAAGTCTTCAGGTTTTGTCCCGATCAAATTAAAATCCACGAAAAGACGGTTTACGGAGATGTATTCGATCAACAATTAAGGCAATGGATCCCAAAGGACTTTACGATTCCGGATTTCATTTATGACCGTCATTTCCGAGGTCTTATCCGGAACTCCGATGAGATCTCCCATAACATAAAATGGCTTAAAAAAAATGCGGTTTTCCTGGGCCATGGGCTTCCCGGAAAATATAAAGTTTTTCAATCCCTTTCAAAGATTGATTCCCTGAGCCGGTTTCTTCCGCCCACAAATAAAGTGAGAATCCCGGAAGATATTTGGTTGGATTTGTCCATACACTCTCGGGTTATGTTGAAGCCTGAATTCGGATCAAAAGGTACAGGGATTTACCTTATAGAAAATAAAGAAAACGGATCACTGGTCCGAATGACTAAAAAGGAAGGTGGCTTTGAACGATTGTTCGATAAGAAAGCAGCACTTCACAAATGGTTCCGCTACCTGATTGAACAATGCCCGTATTTGACACAGCCCTACCTAGAACTATCAAACGCACAAGGTAAGCCATGGGACCTGCGTATTCTTATTCAAAAAGACAGCTCGGGTATGTGGACGGAGCGGGTGCGGGGTGCCAGGCTCGGGCGCGCGCACTGCATTACCGCTAACTTGGCCGCCGGAGCACAAGTCATCCCATTTGACATTATGTTAAAGGGATTCCCCTTAAAGCTTCAGGGAAAAATCCAGGAGAGCATCGACCATATCATCCAGCATCTCCCCCATGAATTGGAAACGAGGATAGCCAGGCTTTTTGAGCTCGGGCTCGATTTAGGAGTCGATAAAAAAGGCGATGTTTGGATTCTCGATATAAATTCAAAGCCAGGCAGAAAGATAATGGAGCTGCTTGATCCAGATAACATGCATAAACTTTATAAAGCACCTTCTTTATATTGCACTTTCCTGAATGCAGAACTATTGAAAGCTGGTGAGTAAATGAAAAAAACCTACCCAGTCGAAATTTCGAATTTACAAGAAAATGTTTTCTTTTACCCTAAGGGATTAAGTGGAATGGAAAACATTGACCATATCTGGTATGGCCAGCACTCATGCAACGCGATTGTAGAAGAGAATCCGCATGATGAAGATAAAGCAATCATGTCACAAATTTTGGCGGAAACGATTAAATTCAATGAAAGGAATATCCCCCTGCATCTATTTACTTATCAGGACAGCATTCATATCGGGCCGATCGTGGGAATATTCACATCAGGAATTATCCCCAATTTGCAAAAACCTGTCGGTGAACGCTCTCACTTTTTTGCGAAATTATTATCGCTTAATAAAATGACCGGATGTATTCCCTTCGTATTTGGCGAACACCAAATTGATTGGGCTTCAGAAACGATAAAAGGTTATATTTTTCGTAATCACCAGTGGGATGTCAGGGAGTTTCCATTTCCAAATGTAGTCTATGACAGGCTTCCGAACCGGAAAACCGAAAGCCGTACGGGGCCAAAGGAAGTAAAACGTAGATTTCAGGAGGAATATTCCATTCCGTGGTATAATCCTGGTTTCTTTAATAAGTGGGACATACATGAACGTCTGGCAGATGATGAGGATGCCATCCCTTATCTTCCCGAAACTTATCCATTTCGTTCGTTGTCGGCAATTGAAACGCTGCTTTCTAAATTCCGTCAGGTTTATATCAAACCAATACACGGCAGTCTTGGCCTGGGCATCCACCAGATTCTATATGATAAAAATGAAAATATTTATTATTGCCGATACAAAGACGATCAAAAAATAAATAAATTAACCAAATTCCAGTCCCTTGAGCATCTTTTTAACCACGTTTTCAAGCGTAAACGACTTCACAATTTAATCATCCAGCAAGGGATTGCCCTTATTACGGCAAACAGGAGGCCAATTGACTTCAGAGTTCATACAAATAAAAATCAAAATGGTGACTGGCAGGTAACCGCTATTGCAGCAAAGGTTGCTGGTGCAGGAAGCGTAACTACTCATATAAACAGCGGAGGCCAAGTCAAGACAATAGAAGAATTATTCCCTGAACACGCCAGGGCCATCACTGTTAAGGAGAAGCTTTCAAATGCAGCCATTACGTTAAGCAAAAGCATCGATCGGCATATAGATGGCGTTATCGCAGAAATTGGTTTTGACCTTGGAATCGATAAACAAGGACGCGTATGGATGTTCGAAGCGAACTCAAAACCCGGCAGGTCCATCTTCTCCCATCCGAAGCTAAGGGAGTTTGAAGTGCTGACTCGGCAGCTTTGCCTAGAATATGCAGTTTTCCTAGCAGAGCAATCCTTACAAAGCTCGGGCGAGGCTGTAAGTGAAAATTAACCCTTCCCTCCATTGCTATCAGAATTTTTCATGTACAACAAATCCCCCTTTTCCTTTATACTAAAGAGTACAGGAAAAAGGGGGTTTTAGCTTTGATCACACACTTTCAATGGAAGCCATTATTCGAAGACAAAAATCTTCCCGGCTGGAGGATTTCTTTCTATTCTAAAAAGCAAGCTTTTCAAGCTATCTACCATAAAAGCGGAGAAATTGAATGGAATGGGACAAAACCTAGTGCAGAGGACGAATCAAGCCTGAAAAGCATGATCCATGAACTGATGCTGTTCCATGTTTATGAATGAAGCATCTACTAATCCCTTACATACTTTTTGGACTTATACTGCCTCTACAATGAGGAATAAAATTGATATGCCTATAAGCCAGCTCACCAATCCTTTCGACAATGGATTGGTGTTTTTTTCGCTCTTGAACCAACCTGGAAACTGCCATTTACTCCGGTAAATCACATAGAACAGAAGCAGGTTTGCAACCTGGGCGAAACTCCAAGAAACATTCCGGACTCCCAGCAATCGATAAACATATTGTTCAACTACCGCTAAACCGGTTAGTACGATCACACCCAGGACAACCAGCCCGATTAATTCAAGACAGAACCTCAAAAACTTTTCCACTACATCTCCTCCTTGAAAATTGCTTAAAGCATCCTACAACTTTATGAACTTGGTACATTTTGTTATAAAATACTTTATATCAAGAACAAAAACCGATATCATATTTGTATAAAAACCGTCCAATAATCGAGGAAAACTATTTTTCTTCAACAGTATTATAATTTGTTCCTCATCAGCAATTATTGCCGCCAGCCGCGGCTGGTGCAAAATCCCAGCTTTTATTTTGAACCTGCCAACTTTGTCGCGCAAATCTCAACATTTGTTGGAAACCGGCCACCTTTGTTGCACCAACCTCAACATTTGTTGGAAACCGTCCATCTTTACTGCAAATATTTATTGTTGTGAACGTGCCAACTTTCGGCAAAACTTATGTTAGTTGTAAAATAACCGAAGATTCTTGCTTATATCAAAGATAATAAAAGCATTTCCCCTGGGGAGGCTATCATGCTAAAACAAAGATCAAATTCACTTATACTGCTTACCTTCCTGCTATGCCTTCTCCCTTATGAACAAATTTCAGCAGCCAATTATACCAAAAGCAAGGAAAAAAGCAAACTGGTAGATATCCGGAAGTTTGATAAAACAATTGTCATTGACCTTCGTTACGCAACCAAAAATAATTTTACGAAAAAACAAATATATCCCGCCGCCATTCCACTATTAAGGCAGGAAACCGCGGCAAAACTGGTAAAAGTCAATAAGGAGGCAGCAAAAAAAGGGTATCGGGTAAAAGTATGGGATGCTTACCGGCCATTTTCCGCCCAGAGGACTCTCTATATTGCTGCCTCTAATAAAAGCTATGTCGCCCATCCTTCTAAAGGCTCAAGGCATAACCGGGGTGCAGCCGTCGACCTCACCTTGGTTGACCAAAAAGGTAAAGAACTCCTTATGCCATCTGCGTTTGATGACTTCACTAAAAGAGCTCATAGAAATAACCCCAGCATGAATAAAACGGCAGAAAAGAATATGGATTACCTTACATCCATTATGAAAAAAAATGGTTTCAGGACAATAACCAATGAATGGTGGCATTACGAAGATACCGATTGGGAGAAGTACCCACTTCTGGATGTGCCGCTTACTGCGTTTAAATAACAGGACAACAAGAATCTGAAAAACTGCACCCTTATTGTTAACATGAATTAAAACATAGGGTGCAGTACTATTATTACCAAGAATCTTTAGAAACTTTTATAGTCTACCTTAATGGCTCCAGTCATTCGCCACACAGCTCGAAGTTCTAATGTGATTGGATCAGTATTGCATAGATGGTTAACTCTTTGCCAGATCAACCATGCCTCCTTGTTATAATTGCCCCTTATATTTCTCCGTACGCTATACTTCGTTATAATAGAAGTAAATCAATTTTACATTCAGAAGGGCCAATTATGCTAAAAAATCTATTAAATAAATTTCCTAACGCAGTCTTGCACAAGGGCGATTGCAGCAATCCTGGACTGTATATTTGGTTCAAGGATCATACTGAAACGATCCTTGGGATTCCAAAAAGAGACATAAGCCAAGAAGAAATCCAACTGCTGAAAGTACTGTATCCAGGTGAATCTATAAATGAACGAAATATATCTTTCTCAAATAAACAATGGAGCGATTACCTATACGAGGATAACATACAGCTTCCCATAACCAGCTGGGAACAAGTCAGGTTTACCCAGTTTACGATATCAGGGGAGGACTTTCCTTATAAAGAGTTCGAAGAAGCCTTTTTATCTTTCGTACCCGAAGATTCCCTCATGGTATGGGACAATGATTTGAACGGAACTTTAATAGAAGGGCTCTCTCATGACAATCCCGGGTTGGATGAATGGATCCCCGCTATAAGCACCCTGGAAAGCGATTTTTATGTTAAAATAAAAATTTTTGCAGGGGAATTCCACCCGGTCGATATCCGGCTTCGCTCCCATTTCACAATGGAGAGAAATTGCTTTACTCATTCCAGGCTGCACCTTCCTGATGCGAAAGCAAGTTCTTTACCGGAAGTATTTCCATTCCTTTTCATGAAAGGCATTTCTCTAGACTATAAAGAATGGTATAAAGAACAACTGCTAGGAGAAACGATGGAGGATCAGGAATTGATTCAAACCGTAAAACTTTATATAGAACACAATTCGAATGCAAGCTCTGCTTCCAAAGCACTTTATATTCACCGCAACAGCCTGCAGTACAGGATCGATAAATTCATTGAAAAAACAGGGCTGGATATCCGTTCATTCCGGCATGCCCTAACCACTTATCTGATCATTCTTTTGCGCAAATAGCCATTTTGCAATGTGCACAGTAAAACGTTTATTTTTTTGTGCACCGTGTACATATGTTTCCTTAGGCTTATTTAATACAATGATTTCATAAGAATTGATGATATACCTAGGAGGCATTTAAAATGGCAGAATTGGTATTAGATCATATTTATAAAATTTACGATAACAAAGTAACGGCTGTAGAAGATTTTAACTTAAAAATTGAGGATAAAGAATTCATCGTCTTTGTTGGGCCTTCCGGCTGTGGTAAATCAACTACTTTGCGGATGGTAGCCGGGCTTGAGGAAATTTCCAAGGGGGATTTTTACATCGATGGCAAGCGTGTAAATGATGTGCCCCCTAAGGATCGCGACATCGCCATGGTTTTCCAAAATTATGCCCTTTATCCCCATATGACAGTTTATGACAACATGGCGTTCGGCTTAAAGCTCAGGAAATTGCCTAAAGATGAAATTAAGCGTCGTGTTGAAGAAGCGGCGAAGATCCTCGGACTTGAAGCGTATCTCGACCGGAAGCCAAAGGCACTTTCCGGCGGTCAGCGCCAGCGTGTTGCTTTGGGCCGTGCGATTGTCCGTGATGCAAAGGTTTTCCTGATGGACGAACCGTTATCAAACCTTGATGCGAAACTTCGTGTGCAAATGCGTGCGGAAATTGCCAAGCTCCATAAACGTTTGAATACTACCACCATTTATGTAACACACGACCAAACAGAAGCGATGACAATGGCGACACGCCTTGTTGTAATGAAAGACGGCATCATCCAGCAGGTAGGCGCGCCAAAAGAAGTTTATGAAAAGCCTGAAAATGTCTTCGTCGGCGGTTTTATCGGTTCACCTGCAATGAATTTCCTTACTGGGACGGTCCAGGATGGCACAGTGAAAATCGGAAACCAGTCCATAGCTGTTCCAGAAGGAAAAATGAAGGTCCTGCGCAGCCAGGGTTATGAAGGCAAAGAAGTTATCCTTGGCATTCGTCCGGAGGATTTCCACGATGAACCGGTTTTCCTTGAAACTTCCCAGAATACAAAAATTGATGCCCCTATCGAAGTAGCTGAATTGATGGGCGCGGAAATCATGCTATATTCTTGTATCGGCGGACAGGAATTCATCGCACGTGTTGATTCCCGTAACACAGTAAACCCTGGCGAAACGATCCAACTCGCCCTTGATATGAGCAAAGCGCATTTCTTTGACAAAGACACAGAGGTTCGGATTCGTTAATAATAGTGGAAAATAATGAAAGGCAATAGTCACAGACTGTTGCTTTTTAATTTGGGGCAGGTACATCTATCTTAGAAATTTCGCAAATGTATCTGCAATTCAGCTGAGATATCCAGTATTCCTCCTCTTGGAGTTTGCTGATTATTTTTTCCTGATTAAATCCTGAATTTCAAACCGAGAGTGTAAAGAATTCCTTCAAGTCTCTTCATCCAATATTTCTAAAAAGCTTCTATTTTCCATGGATCTCCCTACTCATGGCAGCAATAAAGGCAGAGTGTATTGCAAACCCATAACACTGTCTCACCCCTTCAATAAAGAGATCCAACAATCTTTCATACAAAAATACCGTTTATAATATTAGTAAAAACACAAATCAATGCCCTTATCATTTAACACACTTCATCTTGCCAAAGTAAAAAAAGCAACCCAACCGGATTGCTCAATTAATCATCGTTGCAAATATCAATTCATCAACAAAATCCAGTGTAAAAAAACAATTAGAGTCCGTACTTTAAAAACGAGCCATACTCCTTTTTAAGATAATAACTTTTTATACACGTACATTGATCTCATTATGTTTTTTATTTCCTATTCACCATATTCTGCGGATTTACCCATTTATCGAATTGTTCTTCACTGACATAACCTAATTTTAAGGCTGCTTCCTTTAGGGTACTGTTGTCCTTGAATGCAAGCTTTGCGATTTCGGCTGCCTTCTCATAGCCGATGTGCGGGTTCAGAGCCGTTACCAGCATTAAGGAACGCTGGACATTTTCCTTAATTTTCTCCTCATTAGCCTGAATTCCCTTGGCACAATTTTCATTGAAAGAATGGATTCCGTCAGTCAGAAGTTTGACAGATTGGATGAAATTGTAAATAATCACAGGCTTAAAAACATTCAGTTCGAAGTTGCCCTGGCTTGCAGCAAAACAAATGGTGGTATCATTTCCAAAGATTTGGGCCGCTATCATTGTCAATGCTTCGCTTTGGGTTGGATTTACCTTGCCAGGCATAATGCTTGATCCCGGTTCATTAGCGGGAATCGAAATTTCGCCGATTCCGCTTCGCGGACCGCTCGCGAGCCATCTAATATCATTGGCAATTTTCATTAAATCCGCGGCAAGTGCCTTTAAAGCACCATGGACATGTACAATTTCATCGTGACTAGTGAGCGCATGGAAGTTGTTCTCAGACACCCTAAAGGCATAACCTGTCGTGTTCCCTATTTCTTTTGCCGCCCTTTCGCCAAATTCCTTGTGGGCGTTTATCCCTGTTCCTACTGCTGTACCGCCAATAGCAAGATCCAACAAATACTTACTGCTTTCTTCAATCATTTTTAAGTCTTTATCCAGCATGGCCTTCCAGCCGCTGATTTCTTGGCCTAGCGTAAGCGGAGTGGCATCCTGAAGATGAGTACGGCCTATCTTTACCATATCGGCAAACTGGTTTTCCTTATCCGCAAATGTATTACGAAGCGCTTTCACTTCTGGAAGCAAAGACTCCATTACACCGGTATAGGCAGCTATATGCATGGCAGTCGGGAACGAATCATTGGAGCTCTGCGCTTTATTGACATCGTCATTAGGATGGAGCTTCTCCTCGCTTCCTTGCTCCCTCAACCATTCATTCCCCTTATTAGCAATCACTTCATTTACATTCATATTAGTTTGGGTCCCGCTGCCTGTCTGCCAGACTACAAGCGGAAAATGTTCATCAAGTGTACCTTCAAGGATTTCACCGCATACCTTTTCAATCGCCTCCCGTTTCATCTCCGGCAGGCTGCCCAATTCACTATTAACCTTTGCCGCAGCCTGTTTCACATGCGCAAATGCCCGGATCAGCTCGATTGGCATTTTTTCATTACCGATTTTAAAATTTTGCCGGCTTCGTTCCGTCTGCGCTCCCCAATATTTATCATAAGGAACCTGGACTTCTCCCATCGTATCCCGTTCAATCCTGTATTTCACCTGCGACTCCCCCTCCTTTATTCACTTACACTTTTTCCCTTTTGAATGTATTATTAACATTATGCAGAATTAAATTTTACATTTTTCCTTCCAACCGAATCTAGAAAACTGTATGTACCCTCATAAATACCTGTCCTGTTTTTGTGCAAGGAACGTCATATTACTAGCTGGAAACGTATATTAAAAATATCAATCTTTGAGCGGGCGTAATTAATACATATTTCACGATTCATCTACCGAATAAAATCCCCTTATTTTCTAAACCAATTAGCCGGATTTAATTTCTTTCGATATTTCCTAAGCATTGCTTTTCCAAGAATGATTCCGCCGATCCAAAAAGTAATCTCCCCAATGACAGCAAAGACGGAAGATATAATAACCTTTGTCTTTACATCAAACGGAAAAAACGGGACAACCAATATAAGCACATAGAATATGGTGGACAAAACGACAAGCGTGATGGCTATGTTTCTCTTTGTCTTACTTATCGTATAGCTGCGTTCATTTTCGTTTCCCATACTTTTTCCTCCGTCTTTTTTGTAAGACTAGTTTAACAGACCGTACAAGCTAGGTCTAAAAAGAGAATTTTAAAAGTGAAAGGGAAATTGTGGTGGTTGCTATACATAGTCGAGGCCTTTTGGTTTTTATCAATTAAGGCTTTCAAATTTTTTGGCAAATTATTTTAACTTGCAAAGAAACTGATTCCCATCAAGCGCCTACAAGCGGTCTTCCACAGGCATGACCACAAAAAAATAGCCAACAAATGTTGACTATAATTCTTACCCATTTCTTTTAATACTCTTTACCGGACGGAATATCCCGGCCTGTTGCCCCAGGTTTCTTGTCCGTATTTTCATTAGTGTTATACCTATGGTCGTTGACACCCTGCTCTTCGGATTCGACACCACCGATATAGCGGGATTTATGGCTTTTTTGGATGCGGTTGAATTTATCAAAATCCATGTTTACCATTATGCACCTCTTTTATTAAATTAAACTTGCTCTTAATGACCTATTGGATTAAAAGTTGACCCAACAGATGGTGCAAAGGAATTCACGATTTGGCTCATATCCTGTTCGGTAAATTGAGGCACGTGGTAATAGTGGTGTTTATTCTGGTAAATTGATAGTTCGTACACCATTTCTACACAGTTTGGCAATGAATCAGCGAGCACCCGACGTACGACCGGGTTTGTCGATTCCAATGCCGCCATTGTTTTCATGATTGCACCGGATTTCTGTAATGTTCGCAGGCAGTCAGCCACAGCTTGATCATTCATTCCTGCTGCCGATTGAATTGGCTGCACCGGCTGGGATGCCTCTAAACCATAAATGAAATCATTATCCTGGTTCATTTCATACCTTTCTGTCCGCTTGTATGGATCCCGGCCTGTTTGAAAACAATCCACGGTTATATTGTATTCGTCCTGCATAAAAGCAAATTGACGATCCATGATATCAATCAATTCCGGATCCTGGACATATTGGCGTAATACCGAGTATTGGTTCATGGTCGCTATAGACCCCATAAGTGTTTCCCTTACATCCAATACCTCATGGCCGCCGTGATTAAAATGCTGAGGCACTGTACCTGTATGCATATTTTCATGCATATGTCCGTGTTGGTATACCATATAGAAAAATCCCTCCAATTTATGTGCTTTCGCACTTATTATGTTTTATCTTTGATGAGTTATGCGCGAATTTGAACAGCGCCCGTTATTTTTCCTTTGAACGGTTTTAACATGTTTTTCAGGGTAAAATAAAAAAAATGAAGGTTCTTTTCGAAAGGGATGAAAACGTGAATCAATCTTTGTTATTTGTAAGGGAAATAATGGCCGGTCATACTGAAAGTAAATTTGGCAAATCAATTTATGATAAGCTTACGAATTTCAGTCATGATACAGAGGACTTTGTAAGAAGTTTAACCGGTGATGAAATGTATTACCTGAACAATGTGTTGGCCGAAGCGATTGACTATTCCAACCAGGAACGGGATGACGAACGTTCCATGCAGCTTAACCGAGTCTACGAATTATTGACCATTTGACCATAATAGGCAAATATAAAGAAGGCGTCCTAGATTTTAGGACGCCTTTTGGTATGACTGCTTAATGCCACTCATTGTATAGATTTTATTTTTGCTTATTTGAACAATGTAGGTATCCCAGTCATGATTGTGTATATACTCATGTAGCTCATCGCAATAACTATGACGATGCCGAACAACGTCATCCATAATGGATGCTTATAATCACCAACTATTTTGGTTTTATAGGCAGCAACTAGCATAACTCCTAACGCAATAGGCAGGATCAGTCCGTTTAAGGCACCGACGAGCACTAGTATTTTTACCGGGCGGCCAATCAATACAAATACCAATGTTGATATGGTTATAAATCCAACAATAAACCATTTTTCATATTTTTGGACGGTTTTGCTTAATGTTGTAATAAATGAAACAGATGTATATGCGGCACCGACAACTGATGTTACCGCCGCAGCCCACATTACGATGCCAAATATCTTATAACCAAAGTTACCAGCAGCATGCTTGAAGACCGATGCCGGAGGATTTCCTGGGTCAATTGCAAACCCTTGGACAATAATCCCTAGTGCAGCTAAAAAGAGGAAGATACGCATAATTGATGCAATCCCGATTGCACTAACCGCACTTCTCGTAACCTCGGGGATTGCATCCTTCCCTTTAATTCCTGCATCCAGCAAGCGGTGTCCACCGGCAAAAGTAATATAGCCGCCAACCGTTCCTCCGACAAGTGTTATGATTGCAAGCAGATCTATTTTTTCTGGTACAAACGTTCTTACAGCCGCTTCACCATAAGGAGGCTGGGCCTGAAACATTACGTAGATAGTTAAGGCAATCATGACAAAGCCCATGAGCTGGGCAAATCGATCCATTGCCTTTCCTGCTTCTTTTACCAGGAATATTGCAATGGCAATAATTCCGCTAAATAACGCCCCCATCTCTGGGGAAACCCCGAATAACACATTTGTTCCCAAACCTGCTCCACCAATATTTCCAATGTTAAAAGCGAGCCCGCCGATTACAATTAAAATTGCTAAGAAAGTACCTAAACCAGGCAGCATTGAATTAGCGATGTCCTGCGCACGCTTTTCAGATACCGCAATGATACGCCAAATATTCATTTGGGCACCAATATCGATAATGATTGAGATTAAAATTACAAAACCAAAACTAGCTACTAAAGATTGCGTAAAAACAGTTGTTTGTGTCAAAAAGCCCGGACCAATAGCAGAAGTCGCCATCAGGAATGCAGCCCCGAGCAAGATGCTTAATCTTGAATTCTTCTTTTCCATTTTTCCTCCAATATTCTGTGAGCCTTTACTCTAAAAAGTCACCAATTTTAGTAATGGTTATACCTGCATCAGTTAATGCTTTGTTTATATACTTCGCAAAATCCAATGCATGCTCTCCATCCCCATGGATACAAATTGTATCTGCGTCTATCGAGATATCAACTCCCTGCACAGCAATCACATTACATTCTTTTACCATCCTAATCACCTGGCTGATAGCAGCTTCACGGTTATGTATTAGAGCATTTGCATCACTTCTAGGGGTTAGTGTCCCATCTGCCTGGTAAGTGCGGTCAGAAAACACTTCATTGGCTGTACGAAGCCCGATTTTCTTTCCTGCTATTACAAGCTCGCTTCCAGCTAATCCGTAGAGAACTAATTCAGGATCTACTTTGTACACAGCTTCCGCTATTGCTTCTGCTAATGCCGAGCTTTTGGCAGCCATATTATAAAGAGCGCCATGCGGCTTCACATGCTGCATCCGCCCTCCCTCAGCCCTTACAAAGCCATGCAATGCACCAATTTGATATACGGTGAGATCGAAAGCTTCTTGAGGCGAAATTTTCATGTCTCTTCTTCCAAAGCCGAGTAAATCTTGAAGGCCGGGATGGGCACCGATCCCTACCTTCTTTTCAAGGGCCAGGTTGACGGTTTTCCGCATGGTTGCCGGATCACCAGCATGAAACCCGCAAGCAATATTAGCAGAGGTGATAAAGTCAAGAATTTCTTCGTCCTTGCCCAACGTGTAGGCCCCGAATCCCTCTCCCATATCGCAATTGATATCAACTTTATGCACGTGTATTCCCTCCTATCTGTATTTTAAAGAAATCCCAATTCTCAATTCCTTTATTCTTCTTTCTTGTTCTAAATGCAATGATTGGGCTTCCTCGAGGGACACTTTTGAAAAACGAAGCCTGTCACCGGGTTTAGCTTGAGCAAGATATGTTAAATCAACAAAAGCTATTTGCCCAATTTTCGGATATCCACCAGTCGTTTGCCGATCCGCCAGCAATACGATGGGATTCCCCTCAGACGGTACTTGTATTGTCCCGAATCCCACCGCTTCAGAAATCATTTCTTCTGCCTTTTCCATGGTTAATATCGGACCTTTTAACCGGTATCCCATCCGGTCTGATTGCGAAGTAACTTCAAATGGCTCGTTAAAAAAAATTTCCTGGCTTTCTTTTGTGAATAAATCAAATTCGCGTCCCTCCATGACTCGAATGGAGGGCCTGTTTGCATAGTCAGGGATTAAATCCCGTGATGCCAACCAATCAGACTCCACGAACGAATTTTCACTTACATTTTTTCTTAACCGGTCATTGATACTGCTAGATAGTTTTCCAGGGGAACCCCACGTCAGTTGGTCCCCCTCTTTTAGGGCACGTCCGAAAAATCCGCCTATTTCCGCCCTTAAATAGGTGGATTTGCTGTTCATAACACTGGGAACAGAAAAACCTCCCGCAACAGCAAGATAAGCCCGGCATCCGGACTTTCCTGGACCAAACTTCAGCGTGCTCCCTCCTCTTACAAAAACCGGCCTCCAATTGCTCACAGCCTGTCCATCTATGGAAGGCGAAAGATCACCGCCACAAATCGAGATAAGGGCATCATTATGAAATTTGATTGTAGGTCCGAGTAACGTGGCCTCCAAGGTTGCTGCATTTTCGTCATTACCTACCAATAAGTTGGAAATTCGATAGGCAAGCTGGTCCATTACACCGCTTGCAATAACTCCATATTTTTGAAAACCGTACCTTCCTAAATCCTGAACACTGGTTAGAAGGCCGGGCTTTATAATCGTAATCATCCCTTCTTCTCCCATTCTATGTATTCCTTATGGCTGATGGGCTTGAACTTAATTTTATCTCCTGCCCTAAGAAGACTCGGTGGTTCTACCTCTGGCTGGAATAGGTCGAGCGGCGTTCTGCCAATCAATTGCCAGCCTCCAGGCGTTTCGATAGGATAGACTCCTGTTTGTTTGCCGGCGATGCCGACTGATCCGGCAGGAATTTTTAAACGCGGGGATTCCCTTCTTGGCGCAGCGATTTTTTCCGGCATGCCCCCCACATAAGGAAATCCTGGGGCAAAACCAATCATATAAACCAAATAGTCACCCGATGAATGGATGTCAATCACTTCCTCCGCCGTCAGCCCATTAATTGTTGCGACATGATCAAGATCCGGTCCAAATTCCCCCCCGTAGCATACTGGTATTTCAACCACTCTCTGCTCCTTTGTATCGCCCGGCTTTACACCTTGCAGTAATTCAGAAAGCTGCTGGCAAGCCTGGTTATACGGGAGACTGTCCAAATTTTCACGAAAGAAATAGACCGGATCATAAAAAACTGTGACTGTCGTAAAAGCTGGTATGTACTCCACCATCCATTTTGGTGGATGCTCATCGAGAAAGGCAGTAACTACTTGTACGTTTTTCTGCGTTTCTTCGTTAATGTCTTTCCCCAATTCAATTATGACTGCATGATCGCCTAATGGATGTAAACCATACTCCATTTTTACACCCCCTGTATTCAATAACCTTTTATTCCCAAATGTTATTGTAAAAAAATTAAAAATTAAAATATTACATTATATTATAATAAAAGCATACTGTTTATCAATACATTACCCTTTCTATTATTTAAAAGGCCAAGAAATTAATGTAACGTAACATAATATTTTAAAAAAACCAATTCCACACGTTTACCAAAAGGCTGTTATAAACAGTAGTAATTAACCACAGCATGTTATACTTTATAATGTGGAGAATTCAGAAGGAATTGAGGGTTAACCATGAACGATAACAGAAAGTACCTTGCAGAATTGCTAGGGAACGGACCGCACCTCTCTTTATTCAAAAACCATCCAGATGCGATCTATGTAATGGACCTGGATGGTAACTATTTAGATGCCAATTCGGCAATAATGAGTTTAACAGGATATAACAAAGAAGAATTCGTTCATTTAAATCCTGCTGACATCATGGATGAAAGTTCGTTTAAAAGCAGGGCTGCCATATTAGAAAATATTAACCATACATCCAAAGAACAGTATGAAGTTACTTTCAAACATAAAAACGGAAATATACTAACCGCCTCCGTAATCTATATCCCGATCATCGAAGGAAACGAAATAATCGGTTTTTATGGAATTGCCAAAAACATAACTGAAAAAAAAGAAAACATAAAAAAAATATTGGATAGCGAAAAACGATTTAGGCTTCTCTCTGAAAACTCATTGGACATGATTGCCCTGCACGCGCACGCGGATGGAAAATATGTGTATGTGTCGCCCGCATCCAAAAGCCTATTGGGTTTCGAACCTGAAGAACTGATAGGCCATTCCCCATACGAATACTTCCATCCAGAGGACATCGCCTTTATTTATGAACAGTATAATAAGGCTTTGAAATTCAGGGAAAAATTCAAGTTAACTTATCGGATAAGGCGGAAAGATGGCGAATATATCTGGATGGAAACAACTGGACGTTTCTTACAGAATGAAACCACCAGTAAAAACACCGAGCTAATTTCCGTGTCACGTGATATCACGGAACGCAAAAAAATACAAGAAAAATATAAAATCAATGAACAATGGTATAAATCCCTTTTTGATTATAACCCGGCTTCAGTCTTTGCTTTTGACATGGACGGGGACTTTATCAGCCATAACGAAAATTTTCTTAAACTGACAGGCTACTCTGCAGAAGAAATCCCGACGATGTCCTTTGTGCCATTCGTCGCACCAAAGGATTTAGCAAAAACAGCAAAACATTTTGAGCTGGCAAAGAAAGGGACCCCCCAGCATTACGAGACAACATTAGTGCAAAAAAGCGGTGAACACCGCCCTGTACAGGTATCAAACCTCCCGATCATTGTGGAAGGGGATATAGTCGGCGTGTACGGAATTGCCTTTGATATTTCTGATAGAGTATGGGCACAGGAGAAGCTAAAAGAAAGCGAGCAGTGGTATAGGTCGCTTTTTGAATATAACCCTTCCGCTGTTTACTCTTTTGACTTGGATGGCAACTATAAGTCTGTAAATAGAATGCTAGAAGCAATGTCTGGCTATACACAGAAGGAACTGCTGCAAATGAACTATGCCGAACTGCTGCATCCTGATGATCTTGAATATACCCAGTGGTTCTTTAACGAGGCCAAACAAGGCAGAGCCCAGAACTATGATGTTACCCTGATCCGGAAAAACGGAGAAGCCATTGAGGTTAACGTCGTTAATATACCCATTATTGTTGATGATAATATCGTAGGCGTTTATGGAATTTGCACTGATATCACAGACCGTAAGCGCTATATGACACAGGTTGAAAGATTAAGCAACCAAAACAGGCTGATTCTTGATTCTGCGGCGGAAGGGATATTAGGATTGAACCTTGAGGGGAAAATCCTGTTTATAAACAAATCAGGTGGGAAAATTTTGGGCTATCAGCCGGAGATGCTTTCAGAAGGAAACCTTAATTTCCTGGTACATCGTAAAGGTGAAATGGAAGAGTTTGATCCGGATGCATGCGAAATTGTACAAGCCGGACGCGATGGGATTTCACGCTTTGTGGAAATGGATACTTTTTATCAAGCCGATGGGACTCCCATACCCGTTCAATATTCCGTAAGCCCCTTATATGACCAGGGAATCATTACTGGTACCGTTGTAACTTTTTCGGATATCACAGAAAAGCTCAAGCTTGAACAGATGAAAAAAGAGCATGCACAAATTGAGCTGGAATTCAACCTTGCTTCACGTGTGCAAAAAACGTTGCTAACCCAGGTACAAAAGCTTACACTGCCAGAGAACACCGATCTGGGTGTAGTGTCTGTTCCTGTCCGAAAGCTCAACGGAGATTTCTACAATGTCGTAACGAACCGCGAACAAATCCGATTTGGTATTGCGGATATCTCAGGAAAAGGAATGGCCGCAGCCATATTAATGTCGATGATCAAGTATGCGATGGATGAAATCGATGATCAATCGCTGCCGCATGAAATCTTGCACGAGCTGAATCAATATTGCGCTAACTATCTCGATCCGTCCATGTTTGTAACCATGTTTATGGGTTCATTCGATATAAAAACCGGTATTTTCCGGTATGCATCCGCAGGCCATGAGCCGGGTATTTTATATGAAGCAGAAAAAGAGAAAATGATTGATATTAATTCAAAAGGCGCTGTACTTGGCTTATCAAAACATACTGTATATAAAACGGAAGAATTACATTTAAAGCCGAATGATATGGTTTTGCTTTATACGGACGGAGTTACTGAGGAACGCCAAAACAATGAGATTGATAACAATGATAAACTGAAGCAATTCTTTGCGTCTGCCGATAAACAGCTGCCCGCCCAGAAAATTGTCGATACCCTGTATGAGGAAATTCAAAAAAAGCAAGAAGGCCAGGTCTTCGATGACCAAACCATTTTATTATTCAAAAAAGGATAATCACACAGAATATATGAAGAGCTGTATAGGCAGCTCTTTTTTGATTTAGAAAAAAGACAGCACATCCATGCGATTCCAATGACTTTGCCAATTTGGATGATAGGTTTTGATTCAAGTAAGAGTTAATTGAATTTAGTATTTCTTGTTGTACCTGCTCATATCTTTACTGGAACTGAAACAGCTTCGCCTTTGAAAATTAGGATACCTCCGCCCCCGCCACCTATTAAGGACGAGATTTACCCACTGGATTTGTTGAATAATGGTTTTCTTTTCCCAATAGTGTTGACACTTATAACTTTATATAGTAAATTCAAAAGAAACTGAAATATTGATTTCTTATCAAGAGAGGTCGAGGGAATGGCCCGACGACGCCTCAGCAACCTTCAATGTTTTTGCCACATTGGAAAGGTGCTAATTCCTCAAGTCTGAAGCACTTGGAAGATAAGAAGAACGACTGCTGTAAGCGAATTTCAAAAGTCTTCTTCTTAAAGAAGGCTTTTTTATTTTTTACCATATCTAAAAGGAGCAATGAGCCATGTACAACATTGATACATTCTTAGCACAAATCGGAAACCGGAGCGAAACAGCAACAGGAACAGTGAATCCACCGGTCTACTTCTCTACCGCCTATCGCCATGAAGGAATAGGACAATCATCAGGGTATGATTATGTACGGACGGGCAATCCGACACGCGAGCTGCTTGAACAGGCTATCGCCGACCTTGAAGGCGGTGACCGCGGATTTGCGTGCAGCTCTGGAATGGCGGCAATTTTTACCGTTCTTTCTTTATTTCAGTCAGGCGATGAGTGGGTAATCTCCAAGGATTTATATGGAGGTACATACCGTTTATTGGAGCAGGGATTTAAGAAATGGGGCTTGGATTGTCATTATGTAAACACTAGCAATCTAGAAGAAATTGAAGGTGCGATCACCCCTAAAACAAAAGCTATTTTCATCGAAACCCCCACAAATCCTCTTATGGAGCAGACCGATATTGCTGCAGTGGCAAAAATAGCAAAGCAACACGGCGTGCTTTTGATTGTAGATAACACCTTTTACACGCCGGTTCTCCAACAGCCTATAAAGCTTGGAGCGGATATCGTAATCCACAGCGCTACAAAATACTTGGGTGGCCATAATGATGTCCTTGCCGGGCTGATTGTCGCAAAAGGGAAGGAATTATGTGACTCACTCTTTTTATATCACAATGGCGCAGGAGCCGTTTTAAGCCCGTTTGATTCATGGCTGTTAATGAGAGGCATGAAGACCCTTTCCCTTCGTATGGAAAGGCATGAGAAAAACGCCAAACAGCTGGTGGAATACCTCGGGAACCATGAAGCTGTATCCGATGTCCTTTACCCTGGACATGGCGGTATGATTTCATTCCGGGTAAAAGAGGAAGCCTGGGTTAATCCGTTTTTACAGCAGCTGTCATTGATTACCTTTGCAGAAAGCCTCGGAGGGACCGAAAGCTTTATCACATATCCTGCAACTCAGACCCATATGGATATTCCTGAAGAAATCAGGACAGCGAATGGTGTTTGCAACCGCCTTTTACGCTTCTCCGTTGGCATTGAAGACAGCAGGGATCTAATCAAGGATTTAGAACAGGCATTTGCAGCCGTTAACAAGGAGGCCAGAGTATGAGTGAGAGTAAAGAGTTTTCATTTGAAACGCGTCTATTGCATAACCGACATAAATTCGACAGGGAAACAGGGGCTGTAAGTGTACCAATTCAACACGCTTCCACGTTCCATCAGGCCAATCCTGAACAATTTGGCAAATATGATTACAGCCGCAGCGCCAACCCGACCCGGGAAGCGCTCGAGGACATCATCGCCGAGTTGGAAGAAGGTACGAGGGGCTTTGCCTTCGCTTCCGGAATGGCAGCGATCTCTACTGCTTTCCTGCTTCTCTCTTCCGGGGACCATGTTATCGTAACAGAGGATGTGTACGGCGGAACCTTCCGGATGGTCACAAGTGTCCTGAACAGGTTTGGAATCGAGCATACCTTCGTTGATATGACAGATCTTGACAGAGTACGTGCAGCGGTACGTCCTAATACAAAAGCGATTTACATGGAGACTCCTTCCAACCCGCTGTTGAAGGTCACGGATATTAGGGCAGTTTGTGCGATTGCAAAAGAAATTGGAGCTATCACCTACGTGGACAATACCTTCCTTACTCCGGCCCTGCAAAAGCCGTTAAATTTGGGTGCCGATATTGTCCTTCATAGTGCGACAAAATTCTTGTCCGGGCATAGTGACGTTGTCGCCGGCCTTGCTGTTGTTAAAGATCCGGAGCTTGCCGACCGGCTTTACTTCTTGCAGAATTCCTTTGGTGCCGTGCTAGGTGTGCAAGATGCATGGCTGGTAATGCGTGGGCTGAAAACCCTGCACGTTAGAATGGAACATTCCATGAAAGCTGCCGAAAAGATCGCTGAATTCCTGAAAACTCACCCGCTTGTGAAAGCAGTGTATTATCCAGGACTTCCAGACCATCCAGGATATAGCCTTCAGAATGATCAAGCAAAAGGGCCAGGAGCTGTCCTTTCCTTTGAGCTTGAAAACGAAAGTGTCCTAAATTCATTTGTATCTAATGTTCAGTTGCCTGTCTTTGCAGTTAGCCTTGGAGCAGTTGAATCCATTTTATCTTACCCGGCTAAAATGTCCCATGCCTCAATGCCAGAAGCAGAGAGGGAAAAGCGAGGCATTACAGGCGGATTACTACGCCTGTCTGCCGGCTTAGAAAATCCGGATGATATTATTAAAGACTTTGCTGCGGCCCTCGAAAAAAGCAGGGTTGAAGCAGGGGTATAAGTGTAGGAACCGCCTGGCATGACCAGGCGGTTTTTTAGGTTTTCGCCACAGAACTGAAGTCTTTAATGTTGGGCCTTAGGCGGTTTAGTGACTTATTTACCAAGAATGCGAATGCACACATAGGAGATATTGAAAAATTTTCAAATGCTCCTTTTGGGATTTTTCCTAGAAACGGTATGACAAATGAACACTGTACCTTGTTCTTTTCAAACCGAGCAGGACTTCTCAACGGACCTAAATTCATTAATCTATTTTTATAGTTTTATTTCCTTAAACTTACTAAAAAAAACATGAACTCTCTTTGTGGAAAAAACTAGCCGCCGCTTCCGCCTTTGCTTTTCAGGAAGATGCTAAGCATAGGACTGAACTGGTCGTAGTACCCCTTTAGCTTCTGAGCGGTGTTAAACATTTTTCCAAAGTCCCATGTGCCCTCGGGTGAATGAAATCTGGAAAGAATGCCCTGTACGGGAGATTTACTTGGCTTTGGGTTGGGACGTTGTTGCCGTCTGACCGGAAACAACGATAGCGTTGGTTTTCTATCGGAAGACAACATCAGCCTTTTTCTTTGTGCAGTTGGAAATATGGCCATGGGATTTCTGTTTCTCGGAAACATCCAACATCTCTCCTATTTTTATTTATATAACATATTTATCCCTAGCCAAGATTGTTTACATTTAAAACTAAAGTACACATTTTATAATACACCTGTTTTCTTTTAAATTGTAAGCTTCCAAAGAATGATCAATAATTCCTTAGACCTTCATCTAAAACCAACGACACATCCCACAATTAAAGCAAATCCGTTTCGATAGATTTCCGATAAGCCATCAGGACATTTCCTTGGGATTAGCCTGGATTTTTAGCGAACTAAAAAGTATAGCAAACACAACCAATGATTACTAATAAGATAAACAATACAAGAATGAATGCAAAACTGAATCCAGTCGCAGGAGCTACTGGAGCTTCTTCAACAGGTGCTGTATACCGGGGTCCGCAGCCACACCAAAACATATAAAACGCCTCCTTATATTTTCATGGGATGTTGTTCCTCATGTAGTAAATTGTATGTAAATCTTTAATATCTAGATTGGACAAACATCCTGCTAGCTTAAAAATTCCGCATTCACACAAATCGTAAAAAAGCACCAAAAATTCACCTTGCTGAAAGATTCCCGTTAAGGCTTGTTTAACTAATAAAAGCCTTGTCACTGTCTCATAACTTTATAGCGTGTTGAGATTAGCTGATTGTATTGGAATTAGCTTTTTCCCATTTCATGTAACTTGTTTACGCTATCCATTGTACGCATCTTGTCAGGTATATCTTGTCCCCGCTATAGTTTAATAGTAGAAAGTTATAAGGACGAACGCTGCAGCTCAACAATACGAGTTCGCTTCAAGTCCGCTCTTAAGCTTGAGGGCATAGTACTGTAATGGAACCATCCTGTTAGTAAGGTCATATTATACAAAAGCATGAACGAAGTAGGTGGTTCTTATCAGAGCTTCAATATATCTAGATGCATTGTCTAAATTTGGCGTTAGTGGTGCACATCCTGGCGGTCTTACTCTAACAAAAGAAATTTTCAAGACTGAAAACATCGATCAAACTTCTTACATTTTGGATGTAGGATGTGGTACTGGACAAACAGCAGCGTATCTGGCTGCCCAATACGGAGCAAAAGTAATAGGCTTGGATAACAATCCAACAATGATAGCAAAAGCCAAAAACAGAATGGCTAAATATCAATTACCGGTGCAAATTATTCACGGGTCAATAGAGGAATTTCCGATGAAGAGCAATACCTTTGATTTCATTATTTCCGAATCAGTTCTTTCTTTTATAAACAAGCCTAAGTCCCTTAAAGAGATATTTCGATTATTAAAGAGGAATGGAAGGTTTATTGCAAATGAACTTACTATAAATTATCGGCTCAATCCAGCTAACGAGGATGAAATAAAACGTTTTTACGGAATTGACTCTCTTCATATGGAAAAGGATTGGATATCTTTGTTTGAACAAACCGGCTTTACGAACATAAAAACGCGCAGCCCAGCCCAAGCCATGCACCAAAATAATGAAGTTCCTGAATTTGTGTACTCCAACAATATAGCCCCGGAGCTTTACACGGTGTTCCAACAGCATTTCTATATTATGACTATGTATCAAGGATTTTTGGATTACAGAATATATTCATGCACCAAATAACAGTTAAGACGTTGAAAAGGCCTGCAGAGAAAGATAAACTGCAAGCCTATTTAGTGTAGTTATATAAAAAATGGAAAAAATGGTCCAAATCTGTAAATTCCACCGAATGGAAAACCGAATAAGCCGAATGGTCCAAAGAAGGGAAATTGGCGGCTTTGATCATGAGTCTGCATCGACACATTAGACTGGTTCGAACTAGGCATGATCAGATACATTTTGTCCTTGTCATAGCTGTGAAGCAAGCCTTGATATACAGAGCCATCTTTTAATTCAATCTGAACCATTTGATATAAATGTATTTTGCATTTTTTATGAAAATCCTGTACATCCCGTTGAAGATAATCAAAGTTCTGTTCAACATTTTGTTGCATTAAAATACCTCCTCTGAATCATTACATTTTTAAAATATTCCCAGATAAGGATTTGTGTTACGACTTTATAACGACAGGAGAGCATTCATTTGTAGCTACAAGGTTTTGTCCACAATTCAAATGTCTTGCCGGTATAAATTAGCGGAATCGGCTGCTGTGAATCTAGCGCTGGTTTTTACCCATAAAAAAAGCATGAACCATTAACGAGTTCATGCCATCTCTTTTCTTATTTATCAAATGTGACTCGTTCTGTTGACTCTCCAAGATTCACAGTTGTTTCACTCGGCTTTGTTTTGGCAATTACTTGGCCATTCCGTATAGAGTAGAGTACGGAAGCCTGTTTACGGATGGCTTCGTATTCGTTGTCTGCATCCAACACGATAAAGTTTGCCGGTTTCCCCTCTTCAATTCCGTAGATATCAGTAATGGCTAATGTTCTTGCACTGTTCTCCGTAATAAGATCGATAGAATTATTAATTTGCTCGTAACCCATTAACTGCGTTACATGGATTCCCATATGCAGCACCTGCAGCATATTCCCGGTGCCAAGCGGATACCAAGGATCGAAAATGTCATCATGTCCAAAGCATACATTCAGGCCTGCTTCCTGCAGTTCTTTGACCCGCGTAACTCCTCGGCGTTTCGGGTAGGTGTCAAAACGGCCTTGAAGATGGATGTTCACCAATGGATTGGCTACGAAGTTGATCTTTGATAGCTTTAGTAAACGGAACAGCTTGGATGTGTATGCATCATTATAGGACGCCATTGCCGTTGTGTGGCTTGCAGTGACACGCTCTCCAATGCCAAGGCGATATGCTTCAGCTGCCACTACTTCAACAAAACGGGATTGTTCATCATCGATTTCGTCACAATGAATATCTACAAGACGATCATACTTTTCCGCGAGGGCAAAAACCGCCTTTAACGATTCTACTCCATACTCTCTTGTGAATTCATAGTGCGGTATGCCTCCTACAACATCCGCCCCCATTTTCAGTCCCTCTTCTACCAGTTCCTTACCGTTCGGAAAGGAAAGTATGCCATCCTGTGGAAAAGCAACGAGCTGCAAATCTACATAGCGCGACATTTCTTCTTTTACTTCAAGCAACGCTTTTAATGCAGTCAGGCTTGGGTCTGTCACATCAACATGTGTGCGCACATGCTGTATTCCCTGGGCAATTTGCCATTTTAACGCTTTTTTTGCCCTGGCTTTTACATCTTCTTCCGTTAGTAATGGCTTTCGCTCAGACCATCTTTGAATCCCTTCGAACAGTGTGCCGCTTTCGTTCCAGTTCGGCTCCCCTGCCGTTAATACAGAATCCAGGTGAATATGCGGTTCTATAAAAGGAGGGAGAACCAGTTTTCCCTCCACATCAATGATCTCCTGGCCCTCACTGATCTCCATAGTCTGTGCTACCTTTTGAATTTCACCTTCGTGTACAAGGATTTTCCATAGGCCTTCCTTATTTCGAAGCTTTGCATTTTTAATTATCACGCTTTGCTCACCTTTTTCATTTCAATAGTAGTTGCACTTGCTGCCGACAATTTTTTCACAATAAGCGTTAGTACTACATATACAACGGCAGTTCCAATCAACGCATTCAATGGCGGTATTCCCGGAGCAAATTTACCCAGGGCGGCTCCGATTGCCCATGATGCTATGGCTGTCCAATTCACAGCTTTAAATTTCATTTTGTCAAATTCTTTATATTTCCCCCTATTCAGGATAAAAAAATCTGCTATAATAATCGCTCCAATTGGCGGCAGCGTTGAACCTAGCAAAGTTAAAAATCCTACAAAATTGTCATAAAGCCACATAGCCAACACTGTACCAAGGATACCATTGAAAATAACTACCTTGCTTTTTTTGATTTTCGTTATATTTGAGATTCCAAGCCCTGAAGCATAAATAGAGTTATCATTGGTTGTCCAAATATTTAAACCTAAAACAATAATAGCCGGAATGATCAAGCCTTGTAAAAACATCACTTCAGAAATATCTGATTTTCCTGTTGCAATTGCTCCAATCGCACCAAAAGCAAACATTAGAGAGTTTCCGATAAAAAACGCGATGACAGTCGTGCAAACGCTTGTTTTCTTCGTGTTAGCAAATCTGGTGAAGTCAGGGGTCAATGTACCTCCGCTGATGAACGAGCCTACGCAGATGGTCAAAGCGGCAGCCAGGCTGATTGTTTCAGTGGGCTGGTGCTGCATTAACGCTTGAAAACCGCCAACCGTATCAATTGCTTTTAACGCTGATAATCCACCTAACGCAACAATAGCGGGCACGGCAATGAAGCTTAGAATCGCCAGAGCCTTCATCCCAAAAAACGCAGTTCCAGTCATCATCAGACCAGCTATAAGCACTAGTACAGTAGTATCAATTCCAGTTACTTTCTGGACCGGAATTGCAAACATTGCAACCCCGACGCCAAACCATCCAATCTGTGTTGCACTAAGCAGGAAGGATGAAAGATAAGAGCCCTTTTCCCCAAAAGCATAACGCGTCAATAAATGAGTCGATAATCCTGTTTTAGATGCGATATATGCGAGTGCTCCCGTATAAGCACCTAGAATCAGATTGCCTGCTAACACAATCATAATAAATTCAGGCATTGTTAAACCCAATCCAAGCGTCCCTCCGGATAACATACTTGCGGAGAAGAATGTAAACCCAAGCATGACCACCAGCATTCTCCAGAAACCATTTCTATGGGATGCGGGGACTGCCTGCAGAGAAAAATCTAAATCTACAACCTGTTTCTTTTCCATACCAATTCCTCCTGTTAATACAAAATTGTAATCTGGTACCGAAAAGAGCTTCGATAGTGGTTTTGGAGAACATATAAAAAGGGCTCCTTGCCTATTCTGACAAGAAGCCCGCTTTATATATGGCAATATCCGGGCATATAAAAAAGCACATGCCTAACCATATAATCCTCGCTGTCCTTGTCAGCCTCACAGGACTGACTTTAAAGGTACCAGTATTTAATTAATCATATTATTGCAGGTAGCCAAGTAATTGTCAATGTAAAAATAGATTTATTATTTTGGCAATGATTCACACTGTTTATCCAGATTATACACCAATCGCTTTTTTTGCTGACGAAATAGCACTGCTTACTTTTGCTGAATACACGCTTTTTAATTTGGGATGAGCATGACCTTCAAGTTTCCCGGTAAATAACACGGCAGACAACGCCAGGTTCCCATCTTCTTTGTATGTAAGGACAGTCCCTGAACTTTCCAAGTCACTCATTATTTCAGTAAACTCCCTGAAAGAAAGATTTTGATAGAATAATAACGAGGTTTGCTCTTTGACAAGGGCCGGGTCTGCTTCACCAATATTGTTTTGAGTTCTCTTCGGGCTTTTAAGATGTGGATGATCTTGTGTCAAGTAGAGGGATATTAAATCCTCCACAATCGCGCTGGCTGTAGGCTTTGCTCCCGCACCTGCACCAATCAGGGTCAAATCCCCCAATAAATCTGTTTTAATCAATACAGCATTATTGACGTTTTCCACACTAGAGAGTGGGTGATCCGCATCGACAAACTTGGGGCTAATTTCTACATGAAGGCTTTCATCTATGGATACCAAGTGCTTTACCCGTAAGCCTATTTTTTCCGCAGCCTGGATTTCATCGATGGTAACGCTTGATATTCCTTTTATCTGTACCTCGTCCCAATCAGGCTGTTCACCATAGATCCATTCGCTCAAAATCATTGCTTTGTAAAAGGCGTCAAAGCCCTCAATATCATTTGTTGGGTCCTGCTCTGCATAACCCTTTTGCTGCGCAAGAGCAAGCGCTTCAGAAAACGACGCTCCTTCCGTTCTCATCATGCTTAAAATGAAGTTCGATGTACCGTTTAAAATGGCTTCAATCCGTTCTACTTTATTGACCGCCAATAATTCCCGCAACGTTCTTAAAACAGGAATTCCACCCGCTACGCTTGCTTCATACACAAAGCGAACCCCATTTTCCCTTGCAATTCTTTGAAGGTCTCTGCCATGCTTGGCAATACAGTCTTTATTAGCCGAAACTACATGGCAGCCGTTTCGTAATGAATATTCGATATATGTCCGGGCTGGTTCAATCCCGCCGATTGCCTCAATCACAACTTCCGGCTTTCTTTGGGTAATGACCTCTTGAAAGTCCTTGGAAATAAAAACTCCTTCATTCAATGCCCTCGCTTTTGCTTCATTTCTGATGAGGACTCCTGATATTTCAATTTTTCTTCCTATTAAACCCTCGATCTGTTCCTTTCGCTGGGTTATGGATTCAAACACACCGAGCCCCACTGTCCCCAAACCCAATAAAGCAACTTTTAAAGCAGCCATTTTCATTTCTCCTCTCCTGTTTAGCAGTCCTAGCGCGCAATGTAGGAAATGCCCTTTCTCGAGACGAAAAAGCCTCTCTACATGAGATAGAGAGGCTTTTTCAAATATCCGTCTCTTATCTCGCAAAGTAAACTTTGCAGGATTTGGCACCTTTTCAAAAAACAATTTGAAGGTTGCCGGGCTTCACAGGGCCATTCCCTCCGCCTCTCTTGATAAGAACTATTTATTTATTCAATTGTAGCAGACTAATAACTCACAAACAACAGAAAATTCCAAAAAACGTTGCCGCGATTCTTTTTAGGCTCCAAGCTACGATTTATATCCCTAAATAATATTTATATTTTGCTTCAGGCAAGTTGCAATGTTTAGAATAATTAACAATTTTTCCGCAAAGTATAAAATTTGTCAGTTTTTTGCTGTGACGTAGAGGAGCTATAATGAATGTGCTCTTCCTTGCTCAAACGTCATCCCATCTTAGATCATCATTTCTTTCTCTTTACCAATGCGGCAGACGTTACATAAAGTATAAGGACATGGGGCTAGCAGCCCCACAAATAGTCATTATTAGATTCGTCCGCTATTTTCCTTGCTTGCAATTTCCCTAACAGTGAATAAACTCACTTCCCTTTGGGAAAGCTTGAGAAAAATCAGGGAGATAGAAAATATGAATGGAATCGTACTATTAAACCCCAACTTGCCTATTGGGCAGCTCCAGCAAAAGGAAAGTCTGCTATTTCAAAAAATGCTGGTGTATAAACTGGTCGATGAATGGAAAGTGGAGATTATTAAACTAAACCCTTATCAAATCCACGAGTATTACACTATTCCTCACGCCCTCTTATATGATTTAAAAACAAAAAGAAATGGAATGGTTGATTACCTTCTTTTGTACTCTTTTAAAGCGGTGATAAGATTTCAATACATTTATCCAGAAAAGTGGGTAGAATTGGAAAGTTTTTTTTCAAAAACCGTTTCAGTGGAACAGATTGAAAGAGGCGGCTCCGAGATAATCTTGTGAGCGATAGAAAAAAACTTTTGTGCCTTAGACGGCTAACTGCCCTATTTTGCAAAAACTCAATGCCGATAAACCAGATAAATTTTGGGACCTGGTAATTCCATTCTTTACGTATGGAATAATGCACCATATCAGCAAGCTCCACTTTCCTTTTACACTGTTTCCCACTTTTGAAAAAATTGAATAACAAATCAGGCCACCTTAACGGCTGGCCTGATTTCGGTAGAGTATATAATTATGGAACTAAAATTACCTTTAGAGAATCCTTTCCGCTTTTAACCATTTCAAAGCCCTTTTCATACTCTTCCAGAGGTAGTTTATGGGTGACCACTCCTTTAGTAGGAAAATCACCCTTTTGAATGCCTTCTATAACCAGTGGATAACAATAGGGACCCAGATGAGCTCCAAGTACGTCTAATTCTTTACGATCGCTAATAATACTCCAATCCACGGTTACGGGGTCTTTAAATACACTGAATTCTACAAAGCGGCCAAGTTTACGAATCATTGATAAGCCTTGTTCAACGGATTTAGGATGCCCTGTAGCTTCTATGTAAATATCACACCCATAACCGTCTGTCATTTTCTTTATTTCTGACACTACATCTACTTTTGAAGGATTAAAGACAATATCTGCTCCAAATTCTTTTGCCAACTCCAGCCTGGAATCGACTAGGTCAAGCACAACTAATGTTCCCGCACCAGACTTTTTAGCTGCCCCAACCATTCCAAGCCCAAGCGTTCCTGCACCAGCAAGTACCACGAAATCCCCCAATTGAATTTGAGCCCTTTGGACAGCATGCAATGAACATGCATATGGCTCAATTAAAATAGCATCTTCAATTGGCATGTGGCTCGGAACCTTGTAATTAATTGCTTCCTTTGTAAATTTCATATATTCAGCCATGCCGCCGTTTACATTGTTTTGGAATCCGTAAAGGTCATGCTTTTCGCACATCCAGTACTGGCCTCTGTTACAGAAACGGCATTCCCAGCAAGGGACGATTTGTTCTGAGATAATCCGGTCGCCGATTTCAAATCCTTCTACCTTTTCACCAAGCGCAACGACATGTCCAATGAATTCATGTCCGGGAATCATAGGTGCTTTTATATATGCTGGCTGTGTATCGTCTCCCCAGAAGCTAGGTGCACCCCCATAAGCCTTGACATCACCTGCACAAATCCCGCACGCCTCTATTTTCACAAGAATTTCATGTTCATTTTCTAATACAGGTGTGTTTGTTTCCTCAAGCCGATAGTCACCAGGTCCGTACGCTACAATTGCTCTCATCGTTTTTGGCACTTGAAGCTGCTGTGTGTTTTGTAAGTCATTGCTAATCGTTGACATAACTATTCCTCCCTGTTATTAAACCATTGCAAATGCTTTTTCAATTCTTTCCCCTGTGTTTTCATCAAACACATGGATCCTTTCATCATTGAAATGAAGCTTGATCTCATCATTATGGTTAAAGCGAATAATTTCACTTGAAACAACACTCAGGATATCATCTTCTCCTATACGTATATGGATCCTGCATTCTTCACCCAGGTTTTCAAAAACGGTTACTTTTGTGCTTACCGTATAAGGTTCCATTCCCCTAGCGATCGTTATGTCACTTGGTCGGATGCCGAAGCGGTAAACTTCTCCTTCTTTTACATATGATAGGTATTTTTCTGGTACCTTAAAACGTAAAAAGGAATTCGTAGTATTAAAGTAAGGAACGCCTTCTTTGTTAGATACAATCACATTAAAAATATTCATCGGCGGCTCGCCGATAAATCCAGCAACAAACTCATTGACCGGATGGTTAAATACTTCCAACGGTGTTCCGTATTGTTGTAAGACACCTTCATTAATTATTGCGATGCGGTCTGCCAGTGCCATAGCCTCTGATTGGTCATGAGTAACGATAATGGTTGTACAATTGATTTCAGTATGAAGATGCTTAATTTCGGTCCTCATTTTCTGCCTTACTTTCCCATCAAGATGGGAAAGTGGTTCATCTAAAAGAAGAACTTCCGGTTTGCGAATCAATGCCCTGGCAATATTCACCCTTTGCTTTTGTCCCCCAGAGAGTGCGCCGGGTTTCATGTTGAGCAAATCAGCTATATCCAATAATTTCGCTATTTTCATAATCTCTTCTTTAATTTGTTTTGCCGGCATGCCTTTAGCCCGAAGGTTAAACCCTATATTGTCATATACCGTTAAGGGTGGATACATGGCGTAATTTTCGAATGCCAATCCTATGTTCCGATCTTTTGGATGTAAATCATTAATTCTTCTTTGGCCAATTAAAATATCTCCAGACGAGATATCCTCAAGACCTGCAATCATCCTTAAAGTTGTCGATTTCCCACACCCGGAAGGGCCTAACAAGGCAACGAATTCTCCATCCTTTGTTTGCAGGTTGAGCGAATTAACCGCCTGGATCGGTTGTTTATTTTTATAGTAGATTTTATTCACATCTTTGATAATTAGCTCTGCCACGCCAGGTTCCCCCTCTCGCTGCTTTTCGACAGAATATTTTGCTTGTTGGTATCGAAATAGATTGCTCTCTCTAAATTAATCTCAATATAGATATCCTGGTTCAGTTTTATATCAATTTCTGAAGGCACGGTAAGACGAATGAAATCAGTGTTAATCTGGACTGTCAGAATAGCCTTTGCTCCTAAGGGTTCAAAACTATAGACGCACCCTTGCACATTTTCATCACTATTCTTTACTAGGTTATAGTTTATATCCTTTGGCCGAATACCAATCCGAACAGTGTCTAGGCCTTCATTTTGAAGTACATGTTGGACACTCTTGGATGGGGTGAAATGATGAGCCTCCGAAAAAATGGTTAAAGCCATTTGTCCGGGCTTTCTTTGAATACTAGCTTGTACAATATTAATCTCAGGTTCGCCAAATACCGTCGCGACAAATTCATTGGCCGGTTCATGGTAAATTTCCTCAGGTGTACCGATTTGTTCAATTTTGCCTTTATTAATCACCGCTATCCGATCACCAAGACTTAATGCTTCCAAATAGTCATGGGTGACATAAATAGTGGTTGTGTCAAGATTTCTCTGCATATCCTTCAATTCCGCTCTCATTTGATGTCGAAGCTTCGCATCAAGATGAGTGATCGGTTCATCCATTAAAAAGATATTTGGCGTTCTTACCAACGCGCGGCCAAGTCCTACCCGCTGTCGTTGGCCATTGGATAATTCAGAGGGATTGCGTTCAAGCAGCCAGTCAATTTTCAGGATTTTTGCTACTCTGGTTACTTCTTCCTTAACTTTGCTGTCAGGTTGCCGGTACCTCGGACTTCTTAAAGGTGAAGCCATATTATCAAAGACCGATAAATGTGGATAAAGAGCATAATCCTCAAACACCATCGCCACATTCCGGTCCTCGGGCTCGGTATGGTCAATGCAGGAGCCATTCATGTATACATGTCCCTTATCGGGAAGATGGATTCCCGCGATAACATTTAAAAGTGTGGTTTTGCCTGCTCCGGCAGGACCAAAAACAATGAAAAATTCCTTATCTTTTACTTCTAGGCTAACATCATTTAATGCTGTCTCTTTATGAAAGGATTTGGATACTCCTTCAACTCGAATATCGGCCATCTCTCACCCTCCTTTGGTGGTTAACCCTTCACCGCTCCCATACTCAAGCCGCGAACAAGGTGTTTTTGGATTGCCAGTGCAAGAATAATGATTGGCAATGATGAAATAAGAACTGCTGCTGCCATCTGGCCGTAGTGTACGGTATCAGAAGAAACATACTTTAGCATGGCGACCGTGGTTGTTGTAACATCTTGACCTGCTAATAAAAGCGAGAATGTGAAATTATTCCAGACAAAAATGAAAGATAGCAAGGACGAGGCAACCAGACCCGGTTTAATGAGGGGCATAATCATTTTTATGAAAACCTGCCACCATGAGTACCCATCCAAACGTGCCGCATGCTCCATTTCCACTGAAATGTCTTCGAAGTAGCCTCTTAATATCCAAATCAATAATGGTAACGAGATTACCTGAAAAATCCAAATTAACCCAAAATGAGTATCATAAATTCCTAACTGTTGATAGATTAAAAAAATAGGAAGCACTACCAGAATTTCCGGTGCAAAGCGAAAAGATAGAAATTGGAAGGCAATTGATTCTTTTCCTTTAAAGTCATAGCGGGCAAGAGCATAGGCCGCAGGCACCCCGACAATGATGGATAAAAGGATAGCCCCAACGCTCACAATAATGTTATTGGCAAAATAGCCAAAGAAGTCTCCATTCGAAAATAGAACCTTATAATTTTCAAGTGTTGGTGTGAAAATAAAAACAGTGTTATACATCTCCCTATCATGCTTAAAAGAGATAACCAATAACCAGATCAAGGGGAACAGTGCAAAAATAGCGTACAATACAAGTGCCAGATTTTTTAGTTGGTCAATAACTTTGCTTTTCACCTGAATCCCTCCTTATTTACCAGATGCGTTTTTCTGGGTATTCGACCAATACTTCACCATATAATGACTGACGAAATATACAAAGACCCAAAGTATTAACATATAAGGCAATGAGTAGCCTAATTCTTTAAAAGTAAAAGCCTCGGTATAGGCAGTTAATGGCAAGGACATCAACGTGTCTCCGGGACCACCGCGAGTTAAGGCAAATATGATATCAAACATTTGAAGGGACTGCATAAATCGGAAAAGTACTGCGATTAACAACATTGGCAAGATCATAGGCAGAGTTAAAGTTTTGAACGTAAACCAGGCTGAACCGCCATCAATCATCGCAGATTCGAATGGTGCCTTTGGTAATGAACGAAGGCCGGCAAGCACAAGTATGATGACAAACGGTGTAAACACCCATGCGTCAATTAATAGTACTGTAAAAAGCGCAGTACCCGGATCCGCACCCCATGTGAAGTTTTTGATGCCAATTGCTGAAAGCCATTTACTTAAAACACCTACAGAAGAGTTCGTCATTAGCTGCCAGACTAATGTCGCTATTACAGGTGCTATAACAAGAGGAAAAATGAGAACAATTCGCAAAGACTTGGATAATAAATTTTCACGGTTCAAAAGAAGTGCAATAGCCACTCCCAAAACGGTTTCAACCACAGTACTTAAGACAGCGTATGTTAAAGTAACCTGGACGCTGTGCCAAAACTTTGAATCCTTAAACATATAAAGGTAATTCTCCAACCCAACCCAACTATAATCTGCATATTTAAAAGAATAATTTGTAAATGAATAATAGATTGCCATACCGAATGGAATCAAAATACCAATTGTTAATAAAAAAGCTGGGCTTAAAATAAGGTAAGGCCTGATTTTTCTTTTAAAGGGGATATTAATTTGTTCCTTCCCCTTTTTATTCTTTGTTTGAAGCGGATCGCCTTCTAACGCTATGCTCTTTCTCTTTAGTTCGGCACTCATCGAATTACCTCCTAAAACAATGAAGGGGCAAGCCCCTTCATTGTTAGTTCTTCCAATTAATCATCAACCCTTATTCTTTCTACACGTTTATTAACCTCTTCTGTCAATTGATCCAGTCTTTTCTTAGCGTCTGCTCCATTAACGATGTCTTGCAATGCTGCTGCCCACTCAGTAGTGGAATTAAAGAATTCAGGCTGTGGAGTAAATTTAATGGTAGAGTTATCAATAATTGATGAGAATGTTTCTTCATACCCGTCAATTTTGCTGATTCTCTCTTTAAACCCAGCGTCTTCCCAGACTGATTTACGGACAGGGTCAACAACATTTGCATTAGTTGCACCCCAAATCATGTGCTCTTTGCTTGTGAAGTACTGCATGAATAACCAAGAAGCATCTTTCTTCTCTGAAGTCTTATTCATCGCAATCGACCATACCCACATATTCGCCCCTACATCTGTTCCATCTTTTGTTGTTGGCGGTGGTGCAACCGCTAAATTACCAGCTTCCTGTGATGCGCCTTCTTTATTGTTATAAAACGAGAAATTGTCTGCGTCGAATGCCATAGCCGCCTTGCCTGCCCCCAAATCAGTTGAAACCTGATACCAGGTATAATTTGACCAGTCTTTAGGACCTGCCTTTTTGATTAAATCTGCATATTTCTGAGTGATTTCGACTGCCTCCGGGCTGTTTAGCTTTGCAACTAACTTGCCATCTTCAATTTCAAAATCCTTTGCGCCGTGATTAGCAAAAGCAGTCATATAACCAGGATGGATTGTTGCCCATGAACGTGTACCACGAGTTCCAATGCCGTAAGACCCTTCACCATTCCATCCATTCAACTTGGTAGCGGTTTCAACTAATTCATCAAAAGTCTTTGGCGGTCCGCTAATCCCTGCTTCCTTAAATGCACGCTTGTTATAGTGCAGGACGTTAATCTCAAAACCAAGCGGTATTGCCCATAGATTTCCAGTGCCTACTTTGTGTCCTGGTGTTAAATCCCATTTGTCTGCCCCTAACACACCTTCAAAGAAATCTTCCTGATCATAGTCATCAGATGTTCGAGTTTTATCTTTAAGAAATGAATCCAATTCCTGTATGTATCCTGCTGGTGCATATTCCCATAGCTGGTAGGAACCTGTCATGAATACATCTGGATTTCCATTTTTTGCATTCAAAGCTGTTGTTAACTTATCAAAATAGCTTTCTTCAGGCGTAACGGAATGCTTAACTTTGATGCCTGTCAATTTTTCGAACTCTGGCAATCTTTCAATAATAGCTTCAGCATAAGGGTGTTGATTCAATAAAACATTAATTTCTTCGCCTTTAAAGCGCTTCCAATCAAACCCGTCCAATTTATCTAGTTTTGTTGCTTCTTTTTCAGAGCTATTTGTTTGAGTTTTACTTGAAGAACACGCTGTAAACATGATCATTACTACTAACGCGACAATTGAAATCAGAACTCTTCTTAACATAATTCTCCCCCTTTACTAATGTATAAAGCTGAACTTCCAAAGTGTTTTTAACAAATTTGCCCTTAACTGATTTTTTTGAAAATTCGTTAATTTCATTTTAACTTATTTTCTTATATCGTCAATACCTTTCGTTTATTTTTATTTTTAATTGTTTTTTTTTATTTTAATGAGATTAAGTTCATTTTATTATCGTTTATACATACCTATCACTTAATAAAGGTTCTTCTCTCCCCATAATTTCTTTAAATTGTTGAAATGCTTCTTGCCAGCTCAATGATTCCTGTGGTTCATATACATTGATAGAGAACGAATTTTTCACTATATCCCTCGCTTCTCTCAAATCTTTTATTTCCCTTTTAGCAATGTATTGCATTAAGAGGTTTCCGATTGCAGTTGCCTCTTTTGGTCCAGCCCATACATGCCTTGATAACGCATTAGCCGTAAATTGGCACAATAACTGATTTTGAACTCCTCCGCCAACAATGTGAAGACATGGATATTTCACCTGTGTCAGTTCTTCAATACGATCCAGCACAAATCGGTATTTTAACGCGAGCCCCTCAAGGATTGTTCTAACTATTTCACCTTTAGTTTCAGGTATCCTCTGCTTTGTTATTGAACAATAATGTTGAATTTGACCAGGCATTTTATCAGGATTCAAAAACATTTCGTGGTCGGGATTTATGAAGGCAGTAAATGGTGATGCTTGGTTTGCCAAATTGATCATTTCTTCGAATGAAAGTAATTGACCTTCCTTTTCCCAGGTGCGTCTGCACTCCTGGATTAACCAAAGACCCATTATATTCTTTAGCAAACGCGTAGTTCCATTTGCTCCAGTTTCGTTAGTGAAATTCCATTCCATTGATTGTTGATTAATGATTGGCTCCTTTAATTCTGTTCCCAGCAAGGACCATGTACCGCAGCTTAAATACGCAAAATTTTCTTCTGCAGTTGGTACCGATATAACGGCAGATGCTGTATCATGCTCAGCTACCGCTACTACTTCCGTTTTAGGGATCGCCAATTCATCCGCAATAGATTGTCTTATAGTACCCGCAGGCGATCCTGCGTCGACAATTGGCGGAAACCAATGGGAAGGAAATCCAAGTTTTTGTATGATTGTATGCTCCCATTCTCTTGAATTAAATAATTGTGAAGTGGATGCAATCGTACCTTCAACTGTTTTTTCTCCCGTCAAGAAGTAACGAAGTAAATCAGGGATCATGAGGAATGTATCAGTGACTTGCAAAATAGGATTTACTTCTTCTTTCATGGCAAATAAATGATAGAGGCCATTTACCGGTGTAAATTGAATTCCTGTTTTTTTATACATTTCTTCTTTTGGAATAATGCTGCATACTTTTTCAATCATCCCTAACGATTGTTTATCCCGATAATGGCTTGGATTTGCAAGCAAATGACCATTTCTGTCGATAAGGCCGAAATCAAGGCCCCACGTATCAATGCCAATGCTGGACAAAACCTCGCTATCTTCTAACTTAGCCCGTAAAAGCCCCTGTTTTATCTCATGATATAAACGTAAAATATCCCAATAAAATCTTTCACCAATTTTCACTGGATCATTACTAAACCGATGGACTTCGCTAATGATTAATTTACCCGATTTCAACTTTCCAATGAAAGCTTTCCCACCTGATGCTCCTAAATCAAATGCCAGAGCTTGCAAACTAGCACCTCCCCAATAGTGTCTTTACTGAAAATTCTGTATTTTTTTGTATTTTATCCCCATACCAATAATAAAGTCAATAAATCTTGTTAATGTTCATTAATATATATTAATTAGTTTTATGTTTCGTTACTATAAATCGTTATTTTTTTAACTATTTTTTAGAATATTGACAATAAACAGTAATAAACGTTAAAATTTATTAGTAAATTACTATCTTTTCTGAAGGCAGGTGCATAACCTTGTTAGTAGCCCAAAGGCATCAGCTTATTCTTGAGTTATTGGAACAAAAAAATGCCATTAAGATTGAAGATCTCAAACCTCTTTTTCCTGTTTCAGAATCTACCCTGCGAAACGATTTGCGCTACTTGGAAGAAAAAAAAAAGTTACGGCGCTCCCATGGAGGAGCAATTAAAATTCAAACAAACCAGGAAACTTCTTTTCAACAGCGCACTTATTCCTTCAAATCTGAAAAAGAGAACATCGGGAAGGCTGCTGCTGGACTTATAAGGCCAGATGAAACCATTTTTTTAGACGCTGGCACTACTGTTATGGAACTGGCTAACAATCTTCCTGAAACGTTTGAATTTAACATAGTTACTCCTTCTCTTACTGCCGCTATGGCAGCAGGAAATCATACTAATATATCAGTTCATCTAGTAGGCGGTGTACTTCGACATTCCTTACAAGAGTTGGTAGGTCCAAAAGCAGTTCAGGGTTTTCTTGAGGTATCTGCCCAAAAGGTTTTCCTTGGTGCAAGCGGTTTAAGCTTTGAACGTGGTGTCAGCGAAAACCATGTATTTTCCGCAGAAGTTAAGAAAGCAATGGTGGCATCTGCCGAGGAAGTCATCCTTCTCTTAGATTCCAGTAAAATAGGAAAATCCTATCTAATGGAACTATTGCCTTTAACGAAACTAGATAGAATCGTCACTGATTCCAATATTTCCGACCAAAACTACCAAAAGTTAGTTGAATTGGGCATCCAGGTTTTAATTGCTTAATCGAAATATCTTTTTTAAAAAAGGAGTGTATTTAATGCGAATTGCAGAACCTTTACTATCGGACCTTAGGAATTACAGCAAAAAAATAGTGGATAATAACCTAGTGGTAGGGCCTGGCGGTAACACCAGCATCCGGGATAATAATGTCATGTGGATCTCCCCAAGTGGTTTTGCACTGGATGATATTAGTGATGAAAACTGGGTACCAGTAGATATTGAGACAGGAGAAGTCATTCATCCGTCATTAAAACCATCCTCTGAGCTTGCGATGCATTTAGAAATTTATCGAAAACGTAAAGATGTCAATGCGATTGTACATACGCATCCACCCATTACCCTTGGTATCATCAGTACAGAACATAATGAAATACCGCCCATGTTTCCCGATTATGTCGCACTTGTAGGTGAAGTTCCCTTTATTAATTATGTGGTGCCATGTTCGAACGAACTTGCAGAAGCTGTTATCTCTGTTCTTGATAACCCTTCTTACAGTGCTTTATTCATGAAAAACCATGGCTTAATTACTATCGGGTCCACAATGAAACAAGCATTCTACCGAACTGAAATCATTGAAGATGCAGCCCGGATTTTTTGGGTAAGTACGAGTGTTGGTAAACCGCAGTCGCTCTCAAAAGATGATGTGAAAGAGATTCTAAACCTTGAAGCTGAAAAATATCGACAAAATTTACTTGAGAGGGCTTGATTGCAATTGGGAATCGCTCACGCTGTATTTATTGGAGTAGACGTAGGTACGCAGGGGGTACGAGTTATGGCCCTCTCGGAAAACGGAAACCTTTTGGCTAGCCATTCGTACACTTTTTCAATGGCAAATGACTCCAAAATCAGAATCGAACAATCAGCTAACTTATGGTGGAAGTGTGTTTTAGAATCCCTAATTAACGTAGCAAATGAGTTAGCAAAAAAAGACAAACTAAAACATGTAGTGGCAGTTTCGGTTACCTCTACCTCGGGGACCATCCTGCCTGTTGACCGAAATTACCAGGCAATCCATCACGCCCTTATGTACAGTGATCCCAGGTCCGAAAAAGAAGCAGCCATTTGCAAGGACATATCAAAGAACGAGGATCTCCCTCCATTTAACAGTTCATATGGGCTCCCTAAAGTGTTGTGGTTCATAAATAATTTCCCGGAGAAGACAGAGTCCATTTACAAATGGTGTCATGCTTCCGATTTTATTATCGGGAAATTGAGCGGGATTTGGGGTGTCACTGATTATACGAACTCGTTAAAAACTGGATATAATCTTGCCAATGATGAATGGCCGGATTTTATTAGTACGAAATTAAACCTTCCTTCGTCTTGGTTTCCAACCGTTGTAAGGCCTGGGACGATTCTTGGCAGGCTGTCATCTGAGACGGCAGCTTTAACCGGCCTCCTTCCAGACATTAAAGTTGTGGCTGGTTTGACCGACGGCTGTGCCTCCCAAATTGCTGCCGGATCCTTAGGCCCAGGACAGTGGAATACGACAATCGGAACGACAATGGTCATCAAAGGTGTTACAAAGCAAAGGATAATTGATCCATATGGGCGTCTCTATAATCATAAACATCCCAGAGGCTATTGGATGCCGGGGGGCGCAAGCAATACTGGTGCGGATTGGGTCTCAAAAGATTTCGCCGAGGATGACCTTATATTATTAAATGGGATGGCGGGGAAGATAATCCCCTCTAACCTGCTGTCTTACCCACTTCAACAGCAAGGTGAACGATTTCCCTTCGTTTCGGAACGGGCCAGGGGATTTGATCCTCCGAAAGCGGACAAATTTCACTTATTTACATCAAGGATGGAAGGTGTTTCTTTTATAGAGCGGCTATCCTATGAAATGATAGAAGACCTTTCCGGAGAAAAGATAAAAGAAATATATACAGCCGGTGGAGCCAGCAAGAGTGATGTATGGCTTTCGATTCGAAGCAATGTATTAAAAAAACCGATATATAAAATGAAGCATGTCGAAGGTGCAGTCGGGGCTGCATTGACAGCAGCAGCAGAAACATATTTTTCAGACATAGAAGAAGCCGGGTCAAACATGCTAATTCAGGAAAAGATAGTGGAACCAGGCAGTCTCACCGATAAATACGATGAATTATACCACCTCTTTAAAAAATCCTTACAATCAAAAGGCTACCTTACCAACTAATTCGGGGGAATGATAATGACGACTTTCTATTTGTTGCGCCATGGTGAAACGGAATGGAACAGTGACCATAACCGATATTGCGGCAGAACCGATATCGGCCTCTCCTCTAATGGAACAACACAAGCAGCCTTAGCTGCAAAATGCCTGAATCAGATTCAATTTTCAGCTGTATACTCATCCCCTCTCAGACGGGCATACGAAACAGCTAATATTATTAATCCTAATGGCTCACTTCAGATAAAAAGTGACGACAGGATTATGGAAATAGATTTTGGAAATTGGGAAGGACAAACAAGGGACGAGATTGAACGTAATCACCCTGAATCATGGAAATCATGGCTTTCACATCCCGCCAACACGAATGCTGGAGAAAGTGGAGAAACCGCAAATGATGTCTACACACGGGCTGCGGATTTCTTTATCGAAAAAAGCCAACAGCACCTAGGCAATAATGTTTTAGTGGTGGGGCATAATACCGTAAACCGATTTTATATTACTGGAGCGATGGGACTTCCCTTCAATAATTATCGTACTATTAAACAAAGCAATACTGGAATTACAATATTTGAAATAAATCAATCAAATAAAATTGAATGGTTGCAAATAAATAGCATCATGCATCTTATCGCTGTATCCGAACAGATATAATGGCAATCTGATACTATTAAACTAAAATTAGGCTTTAAACCCTTACCTTTTAAACAAGGGAATAACGTTTACGAAAAACAGTGGGTCATGCGATTGGCCATATTTTAATACGCTGGAAAAACAAAAAAACTCGAGGTTTTGAGTACACCTCGAGTTTTTTGCAGCAACATAATTAAAGTTCCCTAAAATTGAGGATTTGGAACAAACATATAATCTATTCCTTTTTCATTAAGCATTCTATCTTCTTCTTTAGACAATGGATAATCGGAAATCACAATATCAATTTCATTTATTGAGGCAAAGGAAGCAATGGAGTTCTTATGAATTTTACTATGGTCCAATAATGCAGCTACTTTTTGAGAAGACTGCACCATAGCCCTTTTTAGCTCAACTTCATAAACACTGAAATCTAATAAGCCGGATTCAAATGAAAAGCCATTAGCCGAAGTAAAAAAGATATCGACATGAATTTGGTTTAGAATGCTTGCTCCCAGATTTCCTTCTAACCTGTTAGATCCCCCTTTTACAACCCCGCCTAACAATATAACGGTAATATTCGGATTTTCACTTAACTCTGTCGCCGTATTAATTCCACTGGTCACCACTGTCAATCTAACTTGCATATTTTTTAAAATCCTGGCCAGCTCCAGAGCAGTAGAACTGGCGTCAAGCATTATACACCGGCCATTCGTGATGATTTCAGCTGCTTTTTTTGCAATCATATACTTTTCATTTTTATTTTTCTGTTCCCTTACTGAAAAGCTAGTCTCATTTTCTATATAATCTGTGAGTACAGCTCCCCCATGAGTCCTTACAAGTAATCCATCTTGTTCCATTTTTGTGAGATCCGTCCGCAAGGTTGCCTCAGAAACGCTGATTTCTTTTGAAAGTTCTTTTACAGTTATTTTTTGCTGTTTATTTAAAATTTCCAATATCATCTTATGTCTTTCAGGAATTAGCATTTTTGACATCTTCATCCCCCATACTTCTATTCAAAATTCCCTCTAATAATTATTGTTAACTAATAGGCCACTGTATAAAAAATTTTTCAGTTCTACTTATTTTGGAATGATAAAAATTTGGTGATTTTTTTATATACTTCTTCACTTTATAATGTAACCGCTTTTAGTCAAGAAGTAAACCGAAAAACAAAAAAGTTGCTTATTAAATAAAGCAAAAAGAAAAGTATCAAAAGAAAATGATTAAAAATGAAGAAAAACGATAATTGCTTATTGACACATTTTGATTTAGATGGAAAAATGATAATTAAATTAGAATATATCGAAAATTCTTGCTAGGAGTGTGTTTATAATGAAGATAGGATTGGGTGCGGACCACAATGCCTTTGATATGAAAGAAGATATCAAAAAATTAGTGATTGAGCTCGGACATGAAGTTGAGGATTATGGCTGCTATTCCTGTGAAGAAGTGGATTATCCGGATGTTGCGTTCGAAGTTGGAAGCGCTATCGTGGATAACAAAATTGACAGGGGGATTCTAGTTTGCGGCACAGGAATAGGTGTTGCCATAGCCGCCGGAAAAATTCCTGGAATCCGGGCAGCCTTGTGCCATGATACATACTCAGCTGAGAGGGCTCAAAAAAGCAATAATGCCCAGATTTTGACAATGGGAGCAAAAATAATTGGCATTGAAGTAGCCAAACAGGTAGTAAAAGCTTACTTAGAATCTGAATTCAGTGGCGGGAACTCCGGTAGAAAAGTCCAAAAAATCATTGACAAGGAACAAGAATTTTTAGGAGGAGTGAAATCTTAAAATGAAAAAACTTATTAATGATCCAAATACAGTGGTAGATGAAATGATTGAAGGTTACGTTAAAGCCTACCCTCAATATGTTAGACAACTGGAAGAAAATAAACGCTCCCTGGTTACTGCAAAAGAAACAAAGGAACATAAAGTCGGAGTACTAATTGGCGGAGGCTCCGGCCATGAACCGGCTTTTATGGGATATGTCGGGGATGGCATGGCCGACGGTGTTGCTATAGGAAATATCTTTGCCTCACCTCCTCCAGACCCTATTATTGAAGCAACGAAAGCAATCGATAAAGGCCAGGGTGTACTGTATATTTATGGTAATTATGCTGGTGATATCATGAATTTCGGTATGGCTGCTGAAATTGCGGAGCTTGAAAACGGCACTCAAATTGAAACTGTGATCGTAACAGATGATGTCGCATCTGCTCCAAGGGATCAAATAAACAAAAGAAGAGGGATAGCAGGTGAATTCTTTGTTACAAAGGTTGCAGGTGCAGCCGCAGAGAACGGCTCCTCATTAACAGAAGTTGTTAGGATAGCGAATAAGGCGAATGATGTAACTCGAAGTATGGGTGTAGGGTTGTCACCTTGTTCATTACCGCAAACAGGCCAACCTAGCTTTGAACTGGCGGATAATGAAATGGAGATCGGTCTTGGGCATCATGGAGAACCTGGAATTGAAAAAGGTGAACTTCAGACCGCCGATAAAGTTGTTGATCGATTGGTTAACGATATCCTAGATGATATGCCAGTTGAAAAAGGTGAAAAGGTTTCGGTTTTGGTAAACGGATTGGGTTCCACTACAAAAATGGAATTGCTTATTATGTTTAGAAGGGTTGAGCAATTATTAAGCGAAAAAGAAATCAAGATCCATCGGTCCTATATTGGTGATTACAGCACTTCCCTTGAAATGGGTGGGGCTTCAATCACGTTAATAAAGCTAGATGATGAATTAACCATCTTAATAGACCACCCGGCTGATTGCCCTATGTATGTACAAAAATAGGAGGGGATTTTTCTATGATTTTTACATCGAAAGATTTTAAAAGTTTTTTATCAAATGTTGTTGAAGTCATTGAAGAAAATAAAGATTACTTATCAGAACTCGACCGTAAAATAGGTGATGGCGACCACGGGGTTACGATGTCGATTGGCTGGCAGGCAATTAATGAAAAACTGCAAAATGAACTTTTAAATGAAGAAGATTGCAGTAAAATCTCTGTATCAGCAGGAAGAACATTTCTAAGTGCCGTGGGTTCTTCAGTCGGTCCTCTTTATGCGACTGGATTTCTTAGAGGAGCGAAAGCTATCCAAAATAAAAAAGAGCTAACAGATGAGAACTTAAAAGATTTTTGGATCGCTTTTATATTAGGTGTGCAGGAACGAGGACAAGCAGAAATAGGTGATAAAACGATGATAGATACACTATTACCTGCTAAGAAAGAATTAGAGCTTCAGTACGGGCTCACAGGAAATTTGTACGAATCTTTTTTGAAAGCCCTTACAGTTGCCAAAAAGGGAATGGAATCCACTAAAGAAATGCTTTCAAAGCGAGGCAGATCTAGCAGATTAGGTGAAAGATCGATTGGAAATCAAGATCCGGGAGCAACGTCTGCTTATTTAATTTTGTTGACATTCTTTCAAACATTGAAAACAGTTCAAGAAGTCTAATCTAAAGCCTTCACTCCTGCCAGGCTGACTGGATTACAATGTGGTCAGTCTGTGCGACTTAAATTACAAAATGGTATTTTCATTAACTGTTATCAGACAAATTTTTAATAAGCCAATAAATGAATGGAGGAGAAATATGGAGGTTACCACATCGGCTGAAAGCAGCATCCATCATTTAGTATTAGATTTTCTTAGGGTTTCGCAGTCTGCTGCTTTAGCCGCATACCCATGGATCGGCAAGTCAAATAAAACAATGGCTGATGATGCAGGTACAATGGCGATGCGAAAACAATTAAATCTCATAAATATGAGTGGAACAATTGTTATTGGAGAGGGTGAAATGGATGATGCACCAATGTTGCACATAGGAGAAAAAATCGGAACAGGGAACGGTCCTCTTATTGATATAGCAGTGGATCCAATTGAAGGAACAAGCCTCCTGTCAACTGGACAGGACAATTCTTTAGCGGTAATCGCTGTAGCGGCGGGCGGAAGTTTATTGCACGCCCCTGATATGTATATGACTAAGCTTGCAGTAGGCCCTAAGGCAAAAGATTGTATAAACATCGATATTTCTCTCACGGAGAACATGAAAATTGTCGCAGAAAAACTCGGAAAAGAAGTTAGTGAATTAACAGTCATGGTACAAGACCGTCCTCGGCATCACCGGCTCATGAAGGAAGTTATGGCGTTGAACGCCACGATAAAGCTTTTTTCAGATGTGGATATTACAGGAGCAATCGGTACTGCCATTGATGAATCTGGGGTCGACCTTTTCGTAGGAACCGGCGGTGCACCGGAAGGAGTTATTGCTGCTACAGCCCTTAAATGCTTAGGTGGAGATTTTCAGGCCAAACTTGTCCCTCAAAATTCTGCGGAAATTGAAAGATGCAAACGGATGGGAATTAATGATTTAGATCGAAAATTCACAATAAACGATATAATTAAAACAAACGATTGTTTTTTTATAGCAACAGGCATAACTGACGGTATGTTGTTAAAAGGGGTACAAAAGAAAAACAATGGCTCGAAGCTAACCCATTCTCTTGTTGTAACGGGCAAAAATCATGTTTATCAGTTTATTGAAGCACACCATAAATAAGAACTCATGATTTATTTAAATGTTCTTTTGTTTATCCAGCCTTGTGAAATTGCTGGATTTTTTTATTGCCAAGTGATTGCAAATTACGATAAACAAATGTTTTCTTATAAACCTAATGCCCCGACTGAAAATTGGTAAATAATAATAGCGCAACCCCCTTCTATCTTTTACAATTAAAGATAAGTTTAAATAATAAATGGAGGTATACATATGAATAACCATAAAATTGATTACAAAATTTATGGTGATGACATGCAGTTTGTGGAAGTGGAGCTTGATCCGAATGAGACGGTGATCGCTGAAGCCGGAAGCTTGATGATGATGGAAGACGGTATCCATATGGAAACAATATTTGGGGATGGTTCAGGCGGTGGCGGCGGGATCATGGGGAAATTGTTTGGTGCCGGGAAGCGATTGATTACTGGTGAAAGCTTGTTCATGACCACATTCACCAACCAGGGCCAAGGAAAAAAACACGTTTCGTTCGCCTCCCCATATCCAGGAAAAATTGTCCCGATGGACTTAAGCGAATTGGGCGGAAAAATTATTTGTCAAAAAGATGCTTTCCTTGCTGCTGCTAAAGGTGTGTCAGTCGGTGTGGAGTTCCAGAGGAAGATTGGTGCCGGTTTCTTCGGCGGTGAAGGATTTATCATGCAAAAGCTTGAAGGTGATGGAATGGCTTTTGTTCATGCTGGAGGAACGATTTATAAAAAAGAACTTGCACCTGGTGAAATACTCCGTGTCGATACAGGCTGTTTAGTCGCCATGACTAGCAGGGTGGGTTATGACATCGAAATGGTGAAAGGCGTTAAAACCGCCCTATTTGGTGGGGAAGGTCTTTTCTTTGCCACTTTACGCGGCCCTGGAACAGTTTGGGTCCAATCTCTTCCATTCAGCCGTCTGGCAAGCCGCGTATTTGCCGCTGCTCCAGGAGGAGGCGGTTCCAAAGATGAAGGAAGCATGCTCGGCGGCGTATTCAGAATGCTTGATGGAGATTGATTTATAAACACCACGAATGATATGTTTCATGCAAGCCTGGTCAATTCAAACGATTGGCCAGGCTTTTTTGTTTTGCTGAAATCAATAAGGGTAAAGAAGAGGTACTACATTCAACTTTATCTCGTAGTTCATCATGATTTCCACAACTACAAGCGAAATATCGCGAACTTCGCCACTAAGTGGCAATTTGTCGCAACGAAAATCGATCTTTCGCAGCAAAGAACAAAATATCACAACTAACATCAAAATTCCGTAACGTAAAACGAATCCCAAAAAAAGCGCTTTTCAAGAATAAAATTCGTACCCCGATCTAATTCTAAAGCACATTGGAGGCCCGGCATGGAACTGATTAAATGGTCTTATTCCAGGCGAAATGAAGTGAAAGCATCTTTTGACAGCCACCCTAATTCCTCAGTAAGGTTTAGGAGAATAAAAAATTATTTTACTTATTCTGCAGACTGGTCTTTAGCAGACCCAATCATCACAGGTGCGGATATGGAAGAAATGGAACTGCTTTTAAATAGGGCACTCGGTTTTGAAACGGCATACATAAATAAAAAACAGAAATACCAAAACCAGAGTAAAAATGGAAAATAAAAAAATCATGATGATTAGCGAAATCCAAATAGATCAGCGATAATCAAGCATATCAGCTAAAATCCAAAATATATCAGCGAAACACTATTTGAACATATGATAGCCAACACGGCACTATTTTTCTTCGAAGGTCCCCTTTACAACAGCTTTGCCGTTTTCCACCATGAGCTGTCCCATTGCAAAAACGGAATCCACTTCCAACGTTTCTTTATTGAGGAACACGAGGTCAGCATCCATTCCTTTTTGAATTCGTCCCTTTTGTGAGAGCTTGAGGATACGGGCTGGATTTTCCGTTATAACACGGATTGCCTTTTCAATAGGGACGCCCTCTTCAACAATCGCTGCACGAACTTCTTTATACAAGGATGAACATTTTCCGATATTCAGGCCTCTCAAGTGTCCGGTGGAATCGAAGTCGGGTAAACTTGCCTGGCCATCCGAGGTGAAGGTGATCCTGCTGATATCTACACCGGCTTCAAGCGCCCTTTTAAGCGCTTTGCTGGATTTCACCTCGCCCTCCTCAATGAATTTCTTAATGGAACTTGTTGTAAAATCAATGAATCCACCCTTTTTTGCATATTTGACTCCTGCCTCAAATAAATGATGGTTCCGGTTGATATGGGTCGGATAAAACTGATGAATCGGAATTTCAGTTTTATCGATTACTTCTTCAATAACATTTAGATGGTCCAAGCTGTCCCCCACATGGATATTAACGATACCGGCTTTTCCTGATAACATCCCCCCAATACGGGCAGCAGAAGCCACTTTCGCTAATTCTTCCACTGTCGGCTGGGATGAACGGTGGTCAGAGATCGCTATCTCCCCTGCACCGATGATACGGTCAATTAAGATAAGATCATCTTCAATTTTTCCTGTAAGCGTTTTTACAGGCACTTGATAGGAACCTGTATGAACATAGCAAGTAATCCCTTCTTCCTCCAGGGCCCTTGCTTTTGCAATCAGGCTTGCCATCGTTCTGGTCGTCCCGTCCGTACCAATTACTCCTACAAGTGTCGTAATACCGGCTAATGTCGCATCTGTCAATTGAATCTCAGGTGTACGTGTTTTATAGCCCCCTTCCCCACCGCCGCCTATAATATGGACATGGGAATCGATGAACCCTGGAACCACCAGTTTCCCTTTAGCATCAATGATTTCTACTTCAACGAACTGCTCGGGTACCTCAATATGATCCTGAATAAAACCAATATGTTTTCCAGTTAACAAAAGATCTTTCTTCCCAATATATTCGGGGGCATATACTTCTCCATTTTTAATCAAGGTTAACATATGACTCATCTCTCCCTGCCTATCAATGAATGTAGAGGGTTTAACACTTTTCTGATATAACGAAAAGGTTTCAACTTTATTGTTCCGGGTAAATAAAAAACATAACCAAGTTAGCTAACAAACATATAAAATGATTGAACTAAAGGAGCATTCACATTATGTATGAAATCATCTCATCAGATATAAAAATAGATAAAAAATTATCCGTTCAGCAAATGATGGCACTATATCAGGAAGTCAGCAGCTTTGACGGCAATGTCTATTTCCTTTTCAAACATAAAATCATTGATGCGGCGAAGCTATCAAAGTTAGTTTCATTTATGCTTACTATAGAGGAAAGGACTTCCATTAAGGTGATTATTGAAGGAAAAAAAGTACAAAAAATGGTTAGCACAGTGACAAAATACTGTGGTGGAAAGCTGCAAAAAAATTATAAATTGTATATGAATCCTAAGGATACAATTCAAATTTAAAAAGCAATCATTAACCAGTAATATTTGTAATTACCGCACAGAATAGTCCGATAACAAGACTGCCTTTCATAAATGGCGGTCTTTTTCCATGCAGTTTTTTATTTTTCGTTCCATTCCCACTTTTTATACCTCTTAACAAAGAGTACATCACAAACAACTAATTTATTTAAAAAGGAAACGGAATGGTCTTCCCGTTTCCTTTCCTGTTACATGCTAAGTCATTCTGTGGGCTCGCTAAGTACCCGTTTTCCAACGCTGGTTTTAGGAGGATTTTCTTCCGGCTTTGGCTCATTGGGCTTTTCCTTTGGAGGGATTGGTTCATCCTTCTCCTTAGGAGGCATTGGTTCATCCTTCTTCTTAGGGGGCTTTGGTTCTTCTTTTTCCTTCGGTTTTGGTGGTTCTTGTTGTTCTTTTGGTTTTTGTGGTTCTTCCTTTTCCTCTGGCAGCGGCTTAGGCTGCTGTGATTGTTTATTCTCCGCCGGAGGAGGCGATTGTTCCGTTTTCTTTGGCTGTTGGGTTTCTCCTGATTCTCCCGTTGGCCTTGCTTGTTCCCGTTTTTCATCTGCTTTGACCTGTTGTGGCGGATTCACATTACTCCCGCTGTGTGCCACAGGTTCAGTTGGCGAAGGAGGCTTGTAAGCTCCTTCCTCCTGATCATTTCCTTCAAAGATTTTATCTCTCCACTTTTTAAAGCCCTTTTCCACTTCTACTTTTTTATCATTCCAGTAACGCTGGACTTCTTCACGTTCCTCCTGTTTCTTCCTTTGTTCAATCAGCGGGCCAATTCCCTCGACGTCAAATCCTTGAGGTTCCTGATTCTTTAAGGCTTCAGCCATCAAGTGCTGGAATATGATTGCAGCCCCTTCACTGCTGTGTGTCGTAAGGTGGTTTTTGGCGTCTGTCTTATCATAGCCTGTCCATACCGAGCCGACCACGGTAGGTGTATACCCCACAAACCACTGGTCTTTCACGCCCGTTTCCATCCCATCTATGGGTAGCTGAGTCGAACCGGTTTTTCCGGCAATTTCCCATTCATTCACTGCAGCGTTTTTGCCTGTACCAAAATTAACCACTCCCAAAAGCATGGATGTCATATCATCAGCGACAGCTTTAGTTGTTACCCTTGTTTTCTGCTCCTTCCAGCTTGCAACCAGATTGCCATTCGCATCCTCAATTTTGATGATAGAGTGGGAGTGAACCCGTTCTCCTTCATTGGCAAACGCAGAAAAGGCTCCTGCCATGTCAAGGGGAGATACACCATATTTCATTCCGCCAAGGGCGATGCTGAGGTTTCGGTCATCCTTATCCAACGGAATTCCGAATCTATCAAGGGCAGAAATTCCCTTTGCAACGCCTATCTCATTTAACAGCCAGACAGCGGGAACATTGAGGGATTTCATAACTGCTTCATACATTGGTACCTCGCCTTTATACTTCCCGCCCATATTTGAAGGTTCATAATTCCCGAAAGCCATCTTTTCATCTTTTAACTCGTCCGAAATTGTATAACCTTCCTCAAGCGCCGGTGTATAGACAGCCAGTGGCTTAATTGTAGAACCCGGGCTCCTTTTTAGCTGGGTGGCTCTGTTATAAGCAAGGAATTGATGTTCGCCTCTTCCCCCGATCAGAGCTTTGATCCCTCCTGTTTTAGGATCTAATAGAACCGCCCCGCTTTGGACCATTTTGTCACTGGTCCCTTTTGGAAAGATGGAATTGTTCTGGTATACTTTTTCAACTGCCTGTTGCATGCCCTGGTCAAGTGTAGTATAAATTTTATATCCTCCGGTTAACAGCTCATCCATTTCAATGTGATATGTATGAGAGGCTTCTGAAAGGACATGGTCGACATAATAAGGGTATTTTCCTTTTAAGGGATCCCCTTTATACTTCGTATTCAATGCAACTTTTTCATTCAAGGCTGCATTGTATTGGGTTTTGGTTATAAAGTCCTGCTCCTGCATCCTTGATAACACAAGATTGCGCCGCTGAATCGATTTATCCATATGCTTATACGGATCGAGAGCAGCCGGGACATTGATGATTCCCGCTAACATCGCACCTTCGGCAACAGTAAGATCTTTCACTTCTTTACCAAAATACACTTGAGCCGCGCGCTTAATTCCCCACGCGCCGTGTCCGAAGTAAACTTGGTTAAGGTACATTTCCAGAATCTCATCCTTGGAATATTCCTTTTCTACCTCCCTGGCCAAAAAGAATTCTTCTACTTTTCTTTTATAAGTCCTGTCGGTTTCCAAAAGGCCAATTTTTGTAAGCTGTTGGGTTATGGTGCTGCCGCCTTCTTTAATTTCTCCGGCTTTTAAGTTTATGAAAAATGCCCGTGATATGCCCTTATAATCAACTCCATTGTGGTCATAAAACCGGTGGTCTTCAATGGAGATGACCGCATTGATCACATGTGGCGGAACTTCCTCTATTGAAATCCCCTCTGTTTTATTGGCGCTGATTTTACTGGCCACCCTTCCCTTTTCATCATATATCTCTGTCGAATGCTCGAGCTGGTCCTTCAAATTGCTGATGTTCGTTTCAGGTTTAAACAACGCTAAAAAACCAACTGCAAGCACGGTTACAGCTGAAAAAATAATAAAGCTTCCCCGAATCAGCCAGGAAGGAGTGACACTCTTTATCCCGCTAAAAAAACCGATCACTGCTTTCATACAAACCCCCTATTCCCCGAATAATGGAAAAATAAATTATAATATGTATACGGCGGATCATTACTCTTTTTCTATACCCTCAGGAAGCCAAACTCACACCTAAAATAAAATTTCTTTGATTGTACCTATAATGAAATCAAAAAGAGGGAGTTTTATTGAAACGCCCCCCTTATAAAAATGCAAAAAAACAACCTCCCTTTATAGAGCGGTTGTTTACTTTCAGTTCTTGTTTTGATTTTTTCCAAAATCGGACGTTGTTTCTGTTATGACAGTATATTGCGCCAAAGATACTTCCCTGACTAGCGTCTCCATGTACATATATACGATTTGTCTTGTCTTATGATCCGCACCTAGGATTTGCAAGTGTTTCAAGCAGCGTTTTATCGTGGGGTGTATTTTTGCATCAGCATGAAGCATATATACCACCTCTTTTTTACTGGCTTTTATCAAGAGTATCCTACTTTCCATAAATAAACATTAGACTATTGTCTCATTTGTTAGCTTTTGTCGGAAAATTGCACTTGATATTTCACCAACACTATTGTTAAATGCTTAATATTGAATAAAAAGGGAAAACAAGTAAAAATTATTTTATTTTTAGAAAAAGTAACCTTCATATTTCTGCCGCTTTTATATAAAGTTTTCTTTCCACAGGACGTATATATTTTTTATTGTTTTTTAAGGATTGAACGAGAAAAGGAGCTGAAAAGAATGTTCCCTAAATTAAACCATATAATTGCTGCGTTTGATTGCAGCGAAAACAGCAAAAAAGCAATAGAATGGGGAGCCAGCTTAAAAAAATCTTATCCGGATGCAACGTTGACCGTTGTACACGTATTCAAGGAACGGGTCCAACAAAAAGCGGCAGGGAATCCATCCCCTCGTGGCTTTGCAAATGACGGATTTTATATTGAACCTACGCAAGTTCATTACGTGAGGGACATCGAGCAAAATACATTAGAACATAGCAACGATACACATGCGCTCGTGAAAGACAGTCTAGCTCTTGCAAGAAGTAAAGCACTTTCTGAATTGCGAGGGTTTGGAGTGGAAGGGAAATTTGAAATCCTAGAAGGCAACCCCGCCGAAAGCATTTGTAGCTTTGCGAAAACAACAGACGGTGATGTGATTATTATTGGAAGCAGTTCAAAAAGCGGATTACAGAAATTTTTCCTTGGCAGTACCTCCAGCCGGGTAGCGAATGAAGCTCCATGTACTGTTTTGATCGCAAAGTAAGAAAACATGGAAGCAACTTTTCCCGTCTACAATTTAAAAAAGCTGCCTAACGCACACGATAACTTACTTGCGCAAGACAGCTTTTTCTTATGAATATTTTTTCTCGTCTACAAGTTTAAAAAGCATGTGTGCCAAATGTTGGCGTTCCTCTTCATTACCCACATTCCATAGCTCTTGAAGCAGTTTTTCCTCCCGGTTCCTGGGTTCCACTTTGTCTGAAAGATAGTCTGCGACCTTCTGCGCGATTTTTGTGAGCTGTTCTTCATTTAAACCAATGTTCTGGGCTACATCCAGCCTTCTGTGTAAATACTTTTTAAAGATTTCAAAATTCGATACAATATCCTCTACTCTTCCAGGATCGATTTTGCTTAGAGCTTCATCAACATTCCCGATATTTACATGCCCGTCTTTATGGACAACATGCTCTCTTTCAGCCATGATGGATCCTCCTTTTTATTGATAAGAATCTCCGCCACTTTTCTTAAACAGGAGTTGTTACAATAAATCCTTCCACTTCTGCGGATAGCTAAACCTGTTTGTAGAAAAAATGAGATATTATTATTTCTTACCCAAAGATGGGGAACCATTCGTCGCGAAATGATATTTATGCGTTCAAGGTAAATATATACCACCATCTGCTATATATTAGAATCTCATAGAAAAATGATTGGAAACGAAGAAGCATTTTGCCTGATAACAAATCCTAACCTACCTATTAAGCAAGAACAGAACAACAAAAAAAACATCCCTGCCGCTCTGTTGTGGGTCGGCAAGGATTAGTTATTGGTTATCATCTTGCATGGTTTACATTTTTAATTAACACCCGTGAGGCAGCCGAGTATAGAAGTATCACTACAACTGAGGATAGAACGAAGCTTGCTAACATATATGTTCCATTATATAAAAGAGAAAAAATGGCTACATGCTGCCCTTTCGGCGCTGATGAAGCGAAAAAAACGATGCCCGAAGCATAATGGCAAATAAAACGCAGGAAGCTTCCAACAAACATGCCAAGAATCCCGTAAACCGCTCCTTTACCTTTATTTCCTTCGCTATAGCTTTCTATTACCCGTTTTGCGAATAGCCCGGCAAATCCAACAACTGTAAAGGCTAGGAAATAATCAATAAATCCTTGTACAGGATGCCCAATCCAAGCTGTGCCACTTACTACCTGCAGCAGTCCAAGCAAAAATCCCGTTGCAAGGCCACCTTTGATTCCCCAGCGATAAGCCATCAGAAACACAGGGACCATGGCAATCGATACAGAGCCTCCCTGCGGCCAGATTCTCGAAAAGATGAAATTAGAAACAAGGTCAAGCAGAAAAGCAAGGGCCGCAAAAATGGCTACCTCTACTACAAATAATGTCTTCTTATTCATTTGTCCTTCTCCCTTCTCCACATTCGGGGAAAGCAATTAAGAGAACACCCGTGATTTGCCTTTTAACGAAAAAAGCAATGCCAGGGCGGTAATGGATACACCCTGGCATTGCATAATCCAAAACCACATCCCTACGCTAGCATTAACTAACAGGTTCATAGGGTCAGAACTCAATTCGTTCACTCTCAGCCAATGATATGGCTCCCCTTGTGGACGTATTTTTTTTTATTCCTCGGTTAGAATATACTACTAGTTTAACGGTAATTCAAGCAGAAAAAAAACATAAAGAACGACCTTCATACAAAAAAAGTACCCGTTTTTTAGCTTGAACCAACTTCTTTACCTTAACACAATAACAGTGAAAATGCCCAATAAACATGCAGTTATACGACATTTTTTCTGTAGACTTACCCAACTTTGGTTTGTTATCTTTATTTAGTCTTACTATTCAACGGAGGTAAAAGAATGTTGCGGGAAAATAAAATCAGCCCTGCTGAAAAGGGTGCTTATCTCAGCATAGCTGCTTACATATTCATGGCGACTTTAAAATTATCTATCGGCCATTTTGGTAATTCAAGAGGGTTATGGGCCGATGGTTTAAATAATGCCACGGATATCATTGCCTCAGTAGCTGTTTTGATCGGATTAAAGATTTCCAAGAGACCTCCGGATGAAAATCACTTATATGGCCATATGCGTGCCGAAACTATTTCCTCGCTCGTTGCTGCTTTCATTATGATTACAGTCGGTGTACAGGTTATCTTCAGCGCATTTGAAGCATTTATTGGCGGCACCCAGGAAGATCCGAGCATGCTTACAGCCTATACTGCTTTGTTTTCAGCGCTATTTATGTTTGGGGTTTACCGGTATAACCTGCGGCTAAGCAAACGTCTTAACAGCGCATCTGTGAATGCAGTCGCACAGGACAATAAATCCGATGCCCTGGTCAGTATTGGCGCGTTTGTAGGAATTATTGGGACAAAGTTCGGAGCAGGCTGGCTTGATTCTATTGCCGCCATAGTAGTGGGCCTTATCATCTGCAGAACGGCATGGGAAATTTTCCGGGACGCTTCTCATACGCTTACGGATGGGTTTGATGAAGAATTGCTGCAGCAAATCCACGAGACTATCGGATCTGCACTCCGAGTCAAGGATACAAGTGACTTAAAAGCGCGGATGCATGGAAATGAAATTTTCCTGGAAGCGACCATCCATGTGGATCCTCTTTTAACGGTGAATGAAGGGCATGATATCACAGAGGAAATTGAAAGACTTCTTCATAATAAACATGATATAAAAAATGCGATTATCCATGTTGAGCCATATTATCCCTCCAAGGAATCATGACAACAGCAAAAAAATACAGAAACAACGCCTGGATCAAAAAAATCCAGGCGTTGTTTTTAACTCCTTCCCGAGGTTTACAATCTTCGTTGCCGCCTTCTCTCCTGTTCTGCCACAATTACTGCACAGGCCGCGTCCTCGGTAATATTCATTGCTGTTCTAGCCATGTCAAGAATACGGTCGATCCCCAGAATCAGCCCGATTCCTTCAACCGGCAACCCGACAGATGAAAGGACCATCGCCAGCATAATCAAGCCTACTCCAGGAACACCGGCTGTGCCTATAGAAGCCAATTCAGCAGTTAGAACAACGGTTGCCATTTTACCTATAGCCTGAAATCAACCGAATGATAATTTTTTTAGTTAGCTTCATGACTTGTCTCCCAGAATTAAAAAATTCTAACTTGCTAACTTATTTAGCCTATTAACACCCTTTCGTAAACATGTGCTCAACATAAACACCCTTCTAATAAATTAACATCAAAAAAGCCTTGCCGCCTCTTGCAGCAAAGCCAATTCACCAGAAAACTGGTTATTTCGTTTTTATTTTCGTATGTACAGTGACAATTGGCGGTGTATGCTTCCTTCGCCAAATATAATAAAGAACGGCCATAACAAAAGCTAGGATTACAACCGGGATAATATATGGCTCTGAAATGCCCTTGATCTCCCTCCAGTTACCTCCTAACATCTTCCCTAAAACAAGGAAAAAAATGGTCCATGGAACGATGGCTGCGATTGTGAACATGGTAAATTTAACAACTGACATTTTCGCAATTCCGGCGGGTATCGATATCGCATGACGGACAACCGGGATAAATCTGGCCGTAAAAATGACCCCGGTTCCGTACTTTTGAAACCATTGTTCCGCGACATCTATATGCCTCTCTGTAATGAAAATATATTTTCCATACTTTATTAAGAACGGCCGCCCTCCATAGTAGCCTGCCCAATAAAGAATTAATTGAGCAAGTGTCCCACCGACGACACCCGCTAAAAAGGCACCAAAAAAATGAATCCTGCCGCTCGAGATTAAAAAACCGCCATAGCCAAGCACAAGCTCGCTTGGAATAATTTCAATCATCAATCCAAGGGCAATCCCAGCATAACCTAAATTTGCTAATAATTCGAGAATATTTATTATATAATCCATCTTCGTCGTTCTCCTTAAAAATATTTTGCCTGTCTTTCATCTCTATATCTTATTAAGGAGAATTGTTTTATATTACGGTTTGTCCGGCCACCCCGACCGCATAAAAAAAGCACACCAACAAAGGGGTATGCCATATGTATATTAAAACTCATTCATTTTTTGTTCATCGATTTGCATCATTAACCTATCTGTTTTAGCTACAGTCTGGAGGCCAAGTAACGAAGGATCGGACTCATACAGGCTTGAAAAAACCTCATGCCGTGACTTTGTTTTTTCAATCTTGATTCCTTTATTTCTAAACTTTATAATCGCCTCATTATCCAACTTACTCACCTCTGAAAAATTAATTTGTTCATACATTATATTCCCAATATTTTACGATTCAAAACACCAAAGCAAAGTTTTTGTTACATGGTTTTGACTGAAGTAAGCGACGTAAGTACCCCTACAATAATAATGGTCATACTTGAATAAAAGAAAACAGGCAACCCTACGATTCCAATCCCTGAAAGGATGATACATCCATCAATTATGAAGATTAGAATTCCTACGTTAATGGTAGTATTCCTGGAAATTATCTGGGCGATTAGATCGGTCCCCCCTGTACTTGTATCATATCTCAGCATCAGCCCCACTCCTAAACCGATGATGATTCCGCCAAGAATAGCGCTTGCAAGAACTGGCAATTCCCAATCTGTCTCGATATTTGCAAAAAGGTCGATGCAAAACGAGGAAAAAAGCAAACCGTGTATGCTATGGAAGAAAAACTTTCTTTCAAAAAACCATACATATATGTAAAGTGGAATACTGATCAACATTGTGGTCAGACCGATGGGGAACCCAAAGTAATAATGTATGAGAAGTGCAATTCCTATCAGCCCCCCGTCCAAAAGCTGATATGGTGCCAAAAAGAAATTTACCCCGATGCCGACCGATAAGCTGCCAATCAAGATTGCCATCATTTTTTCAAAAATTTCGGTGCACCCCCTTGTCCCATTCCATAGTAATAACCTATGGGAATATTCCTTTTTTAGTATCGAAATTTTAACAATTTATATGTTTTAGAAAATTCAGTAAATTTATTGCCAGTTTTAGTTTGAAATTCGCTACTATTCGGGAATTATCAACCATATACTTGTAATAATCAACGCTTTTGGCACCATAAACGGATTTGACTGAATTATTTACTTTTTCTATAATGAACTTATTTACTTATTTTTTATCAAGAGGTGATAGCATGGGGTATTGAATTTGGTCCGTATAAGTGAACATAAACTTCCGGCCCGGGCTTTGTGCTATAAACATATATCATTAGTTCCGCTAACCATACATGAGGGAAACCGGCTGCTCCAGAAGTTTATGACCTGATGCGAATATAGATTTATAGAATAAAAGGATTATGCATGATAGACTTTATTACCTTAGGAGGTGGACTCCTTATTTGCCATTCAGGTGAGTAAGGATGATATTTGGACATAATAAACTTGGTTTTTATAGCCATTTTAATTGCTTTGACAGCATTTTTTGTAGCTTCGGAGTTTGCGATCGTCAAAGTGAGGAGTTCAAGGATTGACCAATTAATCGAAGAGGGACGCTCGAATGCAGTCTCGGCAAAAAGTGTGATCTCAGCTCTGGATGAGTACCTTTCAGCCTGCCAGCTTGGAATTACAATTACGGCACTAGGCCTTGGGTGGCTGGGGGAACCGACTATTGACCGGATACTTCACCCATTGCTGCTTGATTTAAATATCCCGGAGGCTGCTTCGAGCATCTTGTCCTTCGGTTTGGCATTCGCGTTCATCACCTTCATTCATGTGGTGATCGGAGAATTGGCACCAAAGACACTTGCCATTCAAAAAGCCGAAACGGTTACCCTTTTGGTGGCCAAACCGCTGATTTTCTTCTATAAGATTATGTTTCCTTTTATTTGGGTATTAAATGGTTCGGCGCGTCTCCTTACCAGAATGGTCGGGTTGAAGCCTGCTTCCGAGCATGAATTAGCCCATACGGAGGAAGAACTTCGCATTATTTTATCCGAAAGCTATAAAAGTGGTGAAATAAACCAGTCCGAGTTTAAATATGTAAATAAAATTTTCGAATTTGACGACCGTATTGCCAAGGAAATCATGGTTCCCCGTACAGAAATCGTAACCCTTAGCCAAGAGGATACGGTAGAAGATTTCCTTGCGGTAGTGACAGAAGAAAAATTCACCCGATATCCGGTGATTGACGGGGATAAGGACCATGTAATTGGGATGGTAAACGTCAAAGAACTTTTTACAGAAATGGTTTCTAACGAAACAAAATCCGGGCAGTCCATCGCAAGTTATATCCGCCCCATCATTCGTGTGATCGACAACATTCCCATTCACGACCTGCTGCTGAAAATGCAAAAGGAACGGATTCATATGGCCATCCTGATGGATGAGTATGGCGGAACCAGCGGGCTAGTGACAGTCGAAGATATCCTTGAAGAAATCGTGGGCGATATTCGTGATGAATTCGATATGGATGAAGTCCCAATGGTCCAAAAAGTGAAAGAAGACCATTTCGTCGTCGAATCAAAAGTGCTTGTAAGCGAAGTCAACGATTTGTTAGATATTGAAATATCCGATGAAGATATCGATACAATCGGGGGATGGATTCTTACTGAAAATTACGAAGCACAAGAAGGAGATGTGCTGCGGCATGGATCCTACTGCTTCAAAATCATTGAAATGGAAGATCACCATATCCGATATATTGAAATTTATAAAACCGTCCAGGAAGTGGAAGATGTGAAACAAGTCCCTCTTCCACAGACTGAAATTGTCTCTTAATACAGCACAGACTTCTGAACTGCAGCATCAAAAACAGCCGGCACTTTTGAGTCGGCTGTTTTTATCCACAAAAGAAAAAGTTATTTATACACGTAGAATGTGTCGTATCGTCATTTTATGCATGATTGCATATAATAAATTGATAGAGATACACTTTCCTATTCAACTGATCGTGTCCCCAAAGGATCACCGCAATGCCAAGCAGGCAAGATAAACATCCAAATCCAATTGAAAAAATGGGATCATTTTTTCTTAACTTACCCATCCCCAATGAAGCGATAATACGTAAACCACCCCTCAAATGCAGTAAAGACTCTTACAAACGAAGGAAACAAATAAAAACTAGGAATTATTCCATAGTCGTTCAAGAAATCTTAGCCCCTGTCATAGTAAACCAGAATGTCAAATATCCGTTCAACATTCGTGCTACTTTTATAGCAATCCATTGAAAACAATAATGTAATCGAGTGAACCGTTTTAGTCACTTCTTGTCCTGCAACTAACGAGAAGCACCCTCTAAGACTTTTTGTTTAGTGTTTGGTACAGTAAAGTAAGAAACAATCAGAATTTTCAGGTCAAGGATTTTACTACTTTCCGACAGCAGTCTCTTTCCTCTCTATTCTCCAACTTAATAAAATACTCGTTTGATCAAAACGTATCTTCTCTGGCATGTCAGGGAACTCTTATAAAAAGGAGGCGATTTATAGTGAAGGTGGTCAATATATGCAGGCATTGCAAAGGAAGAGGGCGAGTGCCCTTCCTCCAATTTTTCTCCCGCTTCTGCACACAATGTAATGGGCTTGGTAAAACAACAAGACATATAAAAGAAATGAAAAAAGGCGAAGGAACATTTTTATAAGATGCCCTTTGCCTTTTTCATTTATATTTGAATATTTCTTTTAATGACGCCCGCTTTTTTTAAAGTTTCATAAATAATCACCAATGCTGGGCCTAAAAATAGTCCAACAAAGCCAAGAATTTTAAAGCCCAGGTACAAGCTGACTAAAGCCGCTAATGGAGTCAAACCAAGGCTTGCCGAATAAACCTTTGGCTCGACGATCCTCCTGATGATCGTGATGACTATGAACATGATAATTAAACCGATGCCTAGATGCTGGTTCCCTTGCAGCATGGCGACAATCGCCCATGGAACCAAAACTGAACCGGTTCCTAAAATCGGCAGAATATCAACAACTACAATTAAAATGGACAATAACAACGTATATGGGACATTAAGAATCCATAGACCTATGTAGGCCATCGTGAATGTTATCAGGCTTAAGAAAAGCTGTGCTCTTAAGAAGCCGATTCCTGCTTTGTTTAAATCCTCGAATACCAAAGATAGCTTCTGATAGGTTGACTCCTGCAGGAAATTCCGCACTTTCCGTTTTATGCGCGGGAACTCGAGGCAAAATAAGAACAAAGCGATCAAGTAAATTAAAAATTCAATTAAAAATCCCGGCACGATCGCAACAAGCTGCACAGAACCTTCAACCAGATTCCTAGCAAAGGTCTCCAACGAGGAAATTCCTCTTTCGAGCGCATTTTCGACAGAGCTAATCACATCTGTAGGAAGAGACTGGGAATAATTTTCCCACTTCCTGATAAAAGGCAACACTGCAGTATTGTATAAATCCTTAACCACTCCCGGGAGTTTTTGGGAAAGGGTAATGACCTGCTTGGTCAAAACAGAAACGATAATGAATACCGCACCCAGTAAACCTCCAACATACACAATAAAAGCAATCAAAACGGACCAGAGCCGGTTAAGTTTGAACGTTTTGCTGATGGAATGGATAAATCCCTCAAGCAGCATCGCCGTCACAAACGCGAAAATCAATGTCCACGAATACGGGACTATGTATAATAATGCAAGTAGGAGGACAACCCTCCAAAACCACCGTAAAAGCATAAAGCCTGTTCATTCCCATCCATTCGCGATTTTATCCACGGCGGCTCTTTAGAAAAAGGCCTGCCAATTTATTAGGTGTAAACCTCCCTTACATCAAACTGTAAGTATCAAAAAAAATGTATCTTTACAGCCGAAGTTTACATTTTAGCAATAAAGTTTCCTTTAGAGCTTATGTAAACCCAAACTACATAGGACGAGGAAAAATAAGCTTCTCTAGCCCTGTGCAGTTTGACCAACCTTACGTGCTGCAATATTGTCCTCATTTCAATTTAATATAATATATATCATAGCTTATTTATACAATCTATTTCAAATTGATTTTTTGCGATTTTCAGCAATTAATCTTTTCGGTTGGCCACCGTTCTTTTCAGTTCTTTTTAGGAAGGAAGCATATACTTATCGGCTTGTGTCTATTTTCCCCTATAGAAGAGTTATACGTGTGGTTCCCCATCTTCTTCCATTTGTCTCTTCTTTTCCAATTCATTCTTAAATTTATCTTCTATTTCCTTTCCATTGCCATACAGGAAAATCTGATCCCCCGCGCGAATGACACTGTCATACAATTCTCGCCGAATCTGCATCTTCCCGCGTTTTATAAAAAGAATGCTTATGTCATCCTTTTTCGAAATGACATCCTCTATTTGCTTGCCAGCTAGATTAGACCCTTCAGTAACGACAATATCAGTAACCAAATCGTCTTTTCCTAAATAAAGGACATCTTTAATAGGCCGCTCATACATTTGGTAATGCTGCTCCATTTCCTCCTCCATTTCTTTTGTGGCACGATTCTTTACCCATGGTGTATATAGAACCCCGATACAAAGTATAAGACCTGCACAAATAAACGACAGCTCCTTGATACGCAGATCATCTGCAAGTATGTTACTTATGGAAGAGATAATCACAGCCAGTGAAAATGCCCCGAATAAAATGAGGAATGCCGCAATTTTTCGGCGGACGGGGTGGTCAATGATTACCTTTGATTCATCTGTAGTGAACCCTGTACCCGTTAACATTGAAATAACCTGGAATCTCGAAACTTTGTTTTTCATACCTGTAAAATTAAAAAGAATGACAGATATTTCAATGACGAGAGCAATGATTAAAAAATATAAGAAAATAAACAAGAAATCCACTGTAAATCCCACCTTTTCATGAACACCTCACTTTAAATTACCCTTTTGAGAGGGTGATAAAAACCATCATAATCTGTCAGTTTTAGTATTCCTTTTTCAGTTTCCGCTAAAAAGAGTGTCATGATTAACACCCTGTTGCAAATACAAGGCATACTAAACACACGTTTTACTTTAGTCCCCAAAGGGAAAGTAGGTAAAAAAGGAAAACGGAGGGATTATCATGAAAAACTCTGAAAAGGATCAGATCCTGAGAGAAAGAAACGACAATTCTAAAGCATTCAGGGAAAACTGGAAGGATCAAAAGGAGAGGGACCAGGTTGTTATGCCAGTTGATGATCTGCCACTTGAAGACATAGATATGGAGTACGAGGAAGAAAGAGATAAGGATGATACAAAAGATCGGTCTTCCAGCGAAAGGCTATAATTGAAAGAATAATCGCCCTGCATAAAGGAATCATAACTTAATTCAGCTCATCCTGTGGCAATACCAATACAGTATGTCAATTACTTTGAAAATTAAGGCATCAATCATACGTTGATTTTCTTAATTTTAACAAACAAAATGCCCTCTCAGAGAGCAGGGCATTTTTATGTCATTTAACAATCATTACAGGACAATGAACACGCTTCGCCACTTTATGGCTGACACTTCCAAGTACCATTTCTTGAAGGGAATTCAATCCTCTGCTGCCGACCACTACAAGGTCATACCCATTTTGGTTCGCATATTCGACAATGGCAGGACCGGGATCACCTTTTAATATCTTAATATCGTATTCTACATCTTCTTCTGCTAATAGATTTTCAATGGGAGATAACCTCTGCTTCCGTCTCTCATTAACCGCTCCCCTATCCCCTTCTAAAAGCACATCGTTTTTGGATGTGGAACTATCGACAACGTACAGCACTGTAATCCTGGCTTTCTTCCAAGTTGCCATTTCAGCAGCCTTTTCCGCGGCACGAAAGGCATGCTCTGACCCGTCGGCAGCCAATAAAATTTTCCGGAACATAAAATCAGTCCCCCTTTCTCATCATTTTTACTCCAATAGTACCACTAAAAGGCAAGTATTATTGATCAAATTTCTGCATTTCCAGCTAGAAAATAATCTATATAAGATATTTGGAGTAAAACAAAGATTAATTTAGAAACAGTGAGTTTTATACGCTTTCATGAAGAGTACAATTTCATAGAGAAACATGTTATAATCGATAGCATTGAAAACGGCCCCGGCTTTCATGAGAGTTGAAAGCCATCTTAAAAAACGATGACTCTGCGATCGTTAAGAAAAAAACTAGAAGGGGTGTTCTATTGAATTTACAAACAATAAAACAGGATTGGTTTGGCAATGTTAGAGGAGATATATTATCTGGCATTGTTGTTGCTTTAGCTTTGATTCCCGAGGCAATTGCTTTTTCCATTATTGCAGGTGTGGATCCGATGGTCGGCTTGTACGCTTCTTTTTGTATTGCCGTTGTGATTTCCTTTGTTGGCGGAAGACCGGGAATGATCTCTGCTGCTACCGGGGCGATGGCATTGGTAATGGCTGACCTGGTGAAAGGCCACGGGTTGCAATATTTATTGGCGGCCACTATTTTGACAGGTGTTATCCAAATCATTCTCGGTGTTCTTCAGATCGGGCGGCTCATGAAATTCATTCCACGCTCCGTTATGATTGGGTTCGTCAACTCGCTGGCAATTTTAATATTTACAGCCCAACTGCCGCATTTTATCGGCGAATCATGGGAAATGTATGCAATGACTGCAGGGGCTTTGGCAATTATTTATCTTTTTCCACGGGTAACGAAAGCAATCCCCTCCCCGTTGGTTGCAATTATTATCATCACAATCATTTCAATTGCAGCGGGAGCTTCCGTCCGTACAGTCGGTGACATGGGAGAGCTAAAACAGGCACTGCCAATGTTCATGCTGCCGAATATCCCTCTCAATTGGGAGACGCTATCGATTATTTTGCCATATTCGATTGCCTTGGCATTTGTAGGACTGCTTGAATCATTATTAACAGCACAAATTGTAGATGATTTAACAGATACCGATAGCAATAAGAATAAAGAGGCACGTGGTCAGGGAATTGCGAATATCGTGGCCGGCTTCTTTGGCGGAATGGCTGGATGTGCCATGATCGGCCAATCTGGTATCAATATTAAATCCGGGGGCCGTGGAAGGTTATCAACATTGGTAGCCGGTGTTTTCCTGATGATTTTGATTGTTGTTTTAAATGATTTGCTGATTAAAATCCCAATGGCTGCGCTCGTTGGCGTAATGATCATGGTTTCAGTTGGAACGTTTGACTGGTCATCCCTTACCAAACTGCATTTGGTGCCAAAAACAGATACGATCGTGATGCTTGTAACCGTAGCAACTGTAGTCTACACACATGACTTATCAAAAGGTGTATTTGCAGGTGTTTTCCTTAGCATGATTTTCTTTGCAGTTAAAATGTCCAAAGTGTATGTTCAAAAGACTGAGAACGGAAAAACAAGCACATATCATATAAAAGGACAATTATTTTTTGCCTCGGTAAATGACTTTATCTCAAGGTTTGACTTCAAAGAAAAAGCTGAAACGATCGTTATTGATTTTTCTAACTCCCATGTTTGGGACGATTCTGCTGTAGGCGCAATCGATAAAGTAGTCTTAAAATACAATGAAAATGGAAAGACCGTGCAGATATTTGGACTTAACAAGGACAGCTCGGCACTTATTGAAAAACTTGCAGTTTATAATAAACCAGGGGATAAAATGGTGAACCATTAAGAGTTAGGAAGTCTGTTTTATTAAGGACTATTCTAATCATTTAATCAGGAAAGCTCACCACTGGATAACATATATAAAAAAGCGTGGACTCATTAGCTGAGCCACGCTTTTTTATATAAATTGTAAGAATAACCATCTCCGAAAAGGAAAAAGTATAACAAAGGAGTGATGAATATGAAAACTGACAACTCATACACCTCTGCGGACTTGTCAGCTAGCTTAGTAAATGAGATTAAATCTCTTGAAAATAAGCTAAGCGAGCAAACCGATAAAGATGTTGTAGTGATTGCTTATGAAAAAGATAGCGATAATGCTTGAAAACAAATAAATCCAATTATCAAAATAATGAACTGCAACAGTAATATTATTTAGATGATAGATGCCTTTTTTGACATACTCTTTCTTACTGCCATTGATGCCAATGTGTTCCACATCGTTATTAGCCGAATACAATTTATCTGAGTGATGAGCATCAGAAATAAGCACCCGATTTCTTTGAGCAGAAATCGCGGCAATATACGAAGGTCAATCATACCGATAATGGATTTGATGATTTATAAACAGATCAGCTAACTCATTCATTAATTAAGTTAAAGTTATAAGCTTAAACCAGACTCAGTTTATTTTAGCCAAATAGAAATGTAAAAAAGGCTGCCTGTAAGGAGGAATCTCCTTGAGGGCAGCCTTTTTTACTGAATAAATTTTAAAATAAGAAAATATCCGGCTGCCGCAGCCAAAATCCCTGTAATTACGGTGGATACTATATAAAATAATGCAATCTTATATTTTTTCTTTTCAATCAACGCCATATTTTCTGTACCAAAAGTAGAGAAAGTGGTATAAGCTCCACAGAACCCAATTCCAAACAAATTCCACAACCATGGTGCCAACGACTGCGACACATACAGCCCGGTAAGCATTCCTAAAAGCAGTGAACCTGTGATATTAATCAGCCATGTACCGGCAGGAAACTCCCCTTTCCCTCTTGACTTTAAGAAAGCACCTAATAAGTATCTGGCAGCTGCGCCAATTGCTCCCCCTGCCCCGATTAACCAGATCATGCGGAATCACCATGTTTTGTAAGTAATAAGTCAGCCAATGCTTTCCCTGCGAATGCAAAGCTAAGCCCCAAGAGGACACTTAAAAGGACATATGAAGCAGCCAATATAACATGCCCCCTCTCTACAAGAATGAATGTTTCCACAGAGAAGGTAGAAAATGTTGTAAAAGAACCCGTAAACCCGGTTCCTAAAAATAATACGATTTGTTGATTCATGTGTTTTTTCTTAGCAAAATAGGTTAACAGCCATCCGAGAAAGAAACAGCCCACCACATTGATAAGGAACGTGCCAATAGGAAATCCTGCATTCTGATGCTTGACCCATTCCCCGGTGTAAAAACGGAATATGCTACCTAGGAATCCCCCAAGGATTATTGACACAATGTTGATAATAACACCCCTCTTTATCACTTACATGAACGCTTATGTACCAAGTATGTTCTTATTCAATAAAAAAAGACCCCCTGAGGAGTCTTTTTCAGCGTTCAATTATTTTTGAACGTTAGCTGCTTGTGGTCCACGAGCACCTTGCTCGATTTCGAAAGTAACTTCTTGACCTTCTTCAAGAGTTTTGAAGCCGTCACCTTGGATAGCAGAGAAGTGTACGAATACGTCGTCTTGACCTTCTACTTCGATGAAACCGAAACCTTTTTCAGCGTTGAACCATTTAACTTTACCTTGAACCATGTATAGTTCCTCCTGTTTGGAAAAAAATCCTTTTTATTACTATTCTTGATTTAGGATAATGTTTCAAGAGGAAACCTAAGATGGATCGCTCTTTTAAACTTATTCCGCACAAAAATAATTGTCTTTAGTATAACTGTTCTACTTTAAAAAAACAAGATTACCGCCAAAAAAATTAACGACAAGTTTTACCACAATTCTACATTTTTCTTCGGAACCCTTCCTCTCTCAAATAGCGCGTCGCTTCTACTGGTGATTCAAAGCACTCCTCAAGGTTTATACCGGAATATACGTTCCAAAGCAAATCCTCATTGGCTACGATGAGCTCCTGTCTACCCGGTCCGACCCATATGCCCTCTACATCTTGGTAAGTATTTTCTTCCCCGCCTGTTTCCTGCACGGGGAGGATAGAAAGATACGAAATGCTATCCTTCACTATTTGTCGAAGTTTACTCTCAGAGTATTCCCTGATATTAACGAACCCCTTGTTATACTTTTCCTTTTTAGGCAAATGGCCTGCGTAGACAAACCCATTCCCATTGGGATGCAAATGCTGGACTACAAGCTTTTTCTCGTGAACACTCCCTGCAAAATGAAAGTTGACCCTTCCAAGAGAAACATCTTTTCGTTCAAGTTCCGGGAATGATTCAATAATTTTTATTTTTTCTTCAAAAGTCAGCACAAAAAGCCCTCTTTTCTTCGTATAATTTTATTGAAAGGAATATAAAACAGAGCTGCCGAATTCAATCCTTTATAAGATGCACCAGCATTAGCATGGCAAAGGAGATCAACACCATCATTCCAACCCACATCCAGGCGGTTTCCATGTCCCCTGAATCCATCGCAACATATATTGCTGTGGGTATTGTTTGCGTTTTCTCCGGAATATTGCCCGCAAACATCAGGGTGGCCCCGAATTCCCCAAGAGCTCTCGCAAAGCTTAGAATGGCCCCGGCAACGATTGATTTAGCAGCCAAAGGAAGCGCTACTCCTATAAACACTTTCCATTCATTCGCCCCATCTACTCGGGCCGCATTCTCAATATCACTGTCAATCCCCTCAAATCCTGTTTTTGCGGATTGATACATCAAAGGGAAAGCAACCACTACCGAGGCAATGACTGCAGCCCACCACGTAAACATGACAGGCTGATGGAACAACCATTCAATACTGCGGCCTCCAGGACTATTTTTACCAAAGATTACAATCAACAAAAAACCAACCACTGATGGCGGCAGGACAAGCGGCAATATGATTAACGTCTCAATAAAAAGCTGTCCTCTGAATTTCTTTCGTGCCAGCAGCCTTGCTATGAGCGTGCCAAATATGAAAACGATAATCCCGGATAAAATTGCCACCCTGACCGACAAGCCAACCGGCGACCAAAAATCTTCAGCCATGTCAATCTAAGACCTTAAATCCGTATTTTTCGAAAATATCCATTGCCTTTTCTCCTTGCAAATATTGATAAAATTCTTGGCTTTCCGTAAGATGGTTGGAATTTTTTATAATACCCATTGGATAAATAATTTCTTGATGACTTCCTGGAGGGGCCTCTGCCACAATCTCAGCTTTTTTAGATCGTATTGCATCCGTCCGATAAACAATGCCGGCATCAGCATTTCCAGTTTCAACATAGGTCAAGACCTGCCTCACATCTTTTGCATAAACAATGTTTGGTTCTACCTTATCCCACAGCGCAATGGTCTTTAACGTTTCGCGCGCATACTCCCCTGCAGGTACGACTTCGGGAGTGCCGATTGCTATTTTTGAAACATTCCTAAGATCATCAAAGGAATGAGTCTTTAACTTTGATTGTTTTGGGATAACCAAAACAATCTCATTCCCTAATAGATTCCGCTCGGTTTCTATTATTCCATCTTTTACTAATGCATTGAATTTGTCCTGTGCAGCTGAGAAAAATAAATCCACAGGCGCCCCCTGACTGATTTGCTGCTGCAAAGTACCTGAAGCCCCGAAGTTAAAGTGGATGTCAATTCGTTCGTTTTCTTTTTCATATTCATCCCTGATTTCCTCTAGGGCATCTTTTAAACTAGCTGCTGCGGAGACGGTGAGTTCTATATCTTTTGTTGCAGCACCCCGTGTGCCAGCGTTACATCCGCTTATTACAAAAAATAGCATCAGTGTACATAAAAGCATGTGATACTTCTTCATCAAAGCACTTCCTTTTTTCATCCCGCCTATGAAGTTTGGTATAACCTGATTATTCGCAAGGTATAGCTTGGAAAAATGAAAATGTCTAGAAAAAAATACTTTCCTGACATTTAGCTGACACATTTTAAAGATAAAGTAAGAGTATCACAAAAAACAAATAAAATAACAAACTAAAATCTCTAAAATAATAGCATTTAAAACAAAAGGAGTCGATTCGATTGGTTACCATTTATACAACTCCAAGCAGCCTCGCTTGCAGAAAAGCAAAAGCATGGCTTCAAAAAAACGACATCCCATACAACGAAAGAAATATATATGCAGAGCCTCTGTCAGTGGACGAGATAAAGGAAATACTGAGGAAAACAGAAGGCGGAACAGATGAGATCATTTCGACACGCTCCAAAAAATTCAAAAACCTAAAACTGGACATTAATAACACACCGTTAAATGAGTTATGCAAAATCATCCAGGAAAATCCTGACCTGCTGCGGCGCCCCATTGTCTTTGACCATAAAAATTTACACGCCGGTTACAATGAAGAAGAAATGGGCCGGTTCCTTCCCAGAAGGGTTCGCAATATCCAATTGTGGAGAGCAATTAGCCTGATCAATTAATTTTATTCTTTAAATAAGGTTGTCCCTAACCCGGGACAACCTTATTTAGTTTAGCTTTTCAACTGATTATATGGAGTTTCCGCCTTGTGGACCAAGGATATAGTAAACGTGGTCCCGGAATCACTGCTTTCCTTAAGGACGAGGTCCCCTTTTTGCGCTTTAGCCAACATTCTGCTAAAAGGAAGCCCGAGTCCGAGCCCTCGAACTTGGAGCTTTTTCTTTTCTCCCCTGTAGAACGGTTCAAAAATATACCCTTGTTCTTCCGCCGGTATTCCTCTGCCGCGGTCAGTTACATCAATATTTATTCGATTGTTAAAGCTTTTGTAAAGGGATATTTCGATTTTTCTGTCCTCTGCCAGTGCTTGCTTCGCATTATTCAATAAATTAATGAGTATTTCCTGCAATCGCAAGGAATCTACCATACCAAAGAGCAGCTTCTCTGGTACATTGATATTTAATTCGAAATTCTGGTCCTCCTGTGTTACCTTCCATTGATAAGCGATTTCTTTAATGAGCTCATTTAAATTCTCCTGCTTTACCTTAATTGTAAATGCTCCCGATGAAATGGCATTGAAGTCAAGAAGGTCTTCAATCATTCTTTGCAGCCTTTTTATTTCTTTTAACGAAATATCGAGGAATTCCTTGCTTTCTTCCCCTGTCACCACATCATCCTTAACAGCTTGCACCAGACCGCTGATTGAGGTAACCGGTGTCTTTAAATCATGGGTTACGCCAGCAAACAGTTCGGCCCTTAACTTTTCAAGTTGAGTCAGCCGGTTCGTCATCTGCTTAAAGGATTGAACCAGTTCGTATATTTCTTCCTCCCGGGCATCTTCGTGCAAATCGATATCATAGTTACCCTCCCGAATTTGTGCTGCAGCCCTGGCCACTTTTTGAATTGGCCGGGACACCCGCCGGGAAAGTACATAAATTACTGCTAAACCTAAAATCCCCAGGCTCACCAGCATGAATGCAAGCAATCCATGGTCTTGGTTAACCTCTTTTAGCGAGCTTTCATCCTGGACGATAAAGACCCAGCCATATAGTTTTTCCGAAAATTCTATTGGGGACTTTACCACAAATACCTTGTTCCCATTATTCAATTTCACCTTTTGAACGCTATTCTTACTATGGAGAATCGGTTTTTGAATTCGATCTTCTCCTTCTTTTATATAGATTTGCGGATTTGTGAAGATAATCAGTCCATCCGGATCCGTTATATAAATGATTGGCTCTTTATTCAGATGCAGAATTTTTTCCCGTTCATTGATAATGCCGGATAAAATAGGCCCACTGACTACTTTGCCATTATCCTTAATCGCCCGATCGGCCGTCTCATCCGATAAATATTTCAATAAATTGAGACGGTATTCAAGGGCAGTCTGCTGCATCCACCACATCGAAAAGACCCCTAAAAATAGCAAGCCTACAAAAAGGGTCAGGACATATCTTGTTGTCCAATACCTTAGAAGCGTTGTCCGTTTCTTAGTTCTCATTAACACACAGCTGATACCCCAATCCTCGTAGAGTTTTAATTTCTCCGTCCCTGTCAGGCCAATTTTCTAAGGCTTTTCGAATGCGTTTAATGGCCAGGTCCACGGCACGGTCGCTGCCGTCATAATCCAATCCCCATACCTGTTCAATCAACTGTTCCCTCGTAAAGATTTGGTTCGGGTTTTTTGCAAAAAAAACAAAAAGTGATAGATCCCTTGGTGTCAAACTCACTTCATTCCCATTCACCTGGATGCTGTAGGAATCCAAATCGACCTTGAGGCTTCCAAACTGCCTTACATTTTCCTCAGCAAGGATACCCGGAGAACGCCTCAACACCGCATGCACACGCGCTACCACTTCCTCTGCCACAAAAGGCTTTGAGATATAATCATCCGCACCGGTCTTGAACCCTTCTAATTTATAATCAATATCCCCAAGGGCTGTTAGCATAATAACAGGGCACGTGCCTTTGTGGCGGATTTCCTTCAAAATCTCCCACCCGTCTTTTCCTGGGAGCATCACATCAAGCAAAACAAGGTCCGGGCTATTATCAGCAAAAACATTCATAGCTTCTTCACCATCAAACACTTGAAGGACCTGGAAGCCTTCCCGCTGGAGATATGCTTTCAGAACCATTGAAATGGGTTTTTCATCCTCCGCTATCATAATGGTTTTCACGGGAACTCCCTCCCTCTATTTCCGTTATATAAGTCACAATCTAATAATAAAGTCGTAGTCAAATAAGAGTATAGCACATGAATATGTCAGGAAGATGTTAGGCAACGCATGCCAAAATAAGGATAAATTGAAACAGTAAAAATCGTCTATTTTCATATTTTTGTTTCAGATTTTTCCGAGCTTTGTTTTTCCAATCTGCTCTCCTGTTATAAATGCTGAATGATTTATGATGGAAGAATTGCCTGATTATGAAAAACAGCGAACCTTCGATGGTTCGCCTTTTTTGTTCTATTTATAATAGGGGAAGCATGAGTTTCGTTTAACTGCATGACATGATCTTATATATGAATGAATCTCCCATTTAATCATGAATAAGGCCCATATATATTGCAACATGAGTTTAATAGAATGTGTGCTAAAACACCATTTGCTGGCCTCATCAACGTTAGAGAATTAATTACAAGAATCATGAGGATTTGGACAGCCATCCTCTTCTCGTTCCACTTGTATGGTACTATGCTCAATACCAAATTTGTCATGAAGCAAGGTTTGCGCTTCTGATAGAACCAGGTCATGGGTTGCCTGGGGGCCGATTACAACATGACAGCTAAGTGTCGGGAAGCCTGAAGTAATCGTCCAGATGTGCAAATCATGTACACCGGTTACTTTCGGTAATTCGAGCAAGGAAGCCTTTACTTCCTTCATATCTATTTGCTCAGGCACTCCCTCCATCAAAATATGGAACGATTCCTTTGTTACCCTCCAGCCGCTTATAACAATCAAAACCGCCACAATTACGCTAGCGACGGGGTCAGCTATCTCCCAGTTAAAGAAATATATCAATAACGCTGCAACAATGGCACCTGCAGACCCAAGCATATCCCCGATCACATGTAAAAACGCGCTTCTAACATTCAGGTTTTCATCCTTATCGCCTCGCATTAATATCCAGGCAGCGACGATATTAACTACAAGCCCAATAATAGAGATTGAAAGCATTCCCATGCTCTCAACTTCAGGCGGATTCATAAATCTTTGTACCGCCTCAAATACGATATAGATGGAAATAACAAGCAGCGTAACCCCATTAATGGATGCGGCGATTATTTCAAAACGCTTGTAGCCAAAAGTCTTGGCATTGGTTGCCTTCCGCTCGCCAAGGCGTATCGCCAAATAACTTAACCCCAGTGCAGCTGCGTCACTTAACATATGTCCCGCATCAGAAATGAGTGCCAGGCTGTTTGTAAGAACCCCCCCTATTACTTCAACGACCATAAAAAGAGAGATTAATATAAACGCAGAAAGAAGTGCCTTTTTATTGGATGAGTGATGATGGTGATGATGGCCATGTCCATGCGAGTGTCCGTGATGGTGACCCATTCTGAGCCCTCCTCGTTAAACAATAATAGAAGCTACAAATATAGTATGGAATAGATCTTTACATGTTTCAATATTTTTGTTGCTATCCTTGATATTTCAGGCCTTCTATTAATATTGGCAGGGTGGCTACTGCACCGCGGAAAGAAAAAGCCCACTCCCATGGAATATTCAAATACAAGAACAAAAGCTGACAGGTAATATAGTGCCCGTCAGCTTTCTCTTTGTATATACTTTAATATATATTGGCCATGTGAAATACCTGGTGTAATCATGCAATGGTTGAAATCTATATAAAGTACATTTAGGAGAAAAGCTTCTTATTCCTCCCGGGATGTATCATCCACAATAGCCCATAATTCCTTATTGAAAAGCTCATTGTTGCAGACTAGGCTATGGTTGCCTTCTTGATCTCTTAGGTTTTGGGTATCACTGGAAGCATGAACATCGTCTACTAAATAGTCTGCTTGTCCATTAACCTGCTTTTCCTGGTCTTTCATATTCATTCCTCCCTTTTTCTTCTATGTTCCCCTAAAAGGGGTTATTTAACCTCTTTTACGAACCATTGAAAATATAAAAAAATCAGCCTGCAAGATTTTACAGGCTGTTTGATCAAGCTACTATTTAACCAACAATGTTAAAGGCCAACATAAATGCCATATAAAGGGCAATGATTAAACAACAGCCCAAAACGACTGCTAAAAGCGGGAGCTTCCGCCTATGGCTGATAATCATAAATAGTAGGATTATTATAGAAATTAACAGAAACATGAACGAAAGGATCGATGGCGAAAGACCGGCCTGGAATGGAGATGTTACTTCTTTATTTAAAAGCAGTTCCACCCATTTCGCCGATCCTTCTGTACGGACTGTAAGGTCTACCTCATGTGGAGGAGAAAGAGTTCCCATTACTCCGGTGAAAAAAAACACGAACATTAGTAGAATAGTTTCAGCCTTAATCCAAGGAAGCGGATCATAGGAAGAATCCTTCACCTTTTTTGCAAGAATGCCGTTAATACACGCAAACACAATGACCGGAATGATGCTTATGTGCTTGAGTAATAGCATTTGTCCATATGGCAGAACCCAAGCCTTTAGGTATTCATCCGGTTCAACTATTAGAAACATAACAAGTAAGCCGCTTATGATGATCATAACTACAGAAACCACTGCAAACGGTGTAAACCACTTTAAAAAGCGCTCCCAGTTGTTGCTGTTGCTTGAAAACCAACCAACATTGAGAAGGATCCCCACCCAGATTACCGCCACTGCAAAGTGAATGCTATGATTAATAAGGCCATACCAAAACGAAAGACTAGAGATATGGCTTGCGTATCCGATTGCGAGGATCATGAGAAGTAACCAAAACGACAACATATATTTTGATCCTTGTACGTATATTGTCAAGTATAAAAAAGTAGCCATAAACCCAATAAAAATCCACGCTTTTCCAACTTGAAATTCTGTCAGGAAAGATAATGCCGCTGGACCCAGTGCAAGGCTTCCTTCAAAGTACAAGATGACTTGCAAAACAGGGATAAATGTAAAAAATATAATCCCAAGACAGGAAAGCAATAAAACTGGTTTCGGTATAAACACTCCCGGCTTACTTTTTTCCGGTACAAACTGAAGCACAACATGGCCAACAAGAACGGAAAACGACAAATATGTGAAAAATTCAGCAACCGGAGTCAGAACGACCATCCTTTTAACGCTTCTTTCTCAGTATTAAAAATAAACCGGCTACCAAAATAAGAACGAGAATGGAAGCAACAACAGTGATTAGTGTACTTCGGGTAGTATCAGATTCTTTTGGAGATGCACTTTTCTCATGCTCAATTCCAGTAGGCTGTTTTTTTTCCGTTGCCTCACTTTTGTCTGGTTCCTCAATACTTTCCTGTTCATTTTCCATATTATCTTGCAACTGAACTGTAAAAGATATATTCCCCGTTATCGGATGTCCGTCGGCTCCAACAATTTTCCATTCGACTACGTAAGGTCCGTTTCTTAAAGATTCAGATAATGTCCCAATCAAGCGGTTTTCCTCGACCTTAATTTGTTGGAATGGGATTTCAGTTCCGTCCTTTATTAGTTTCATCGTACTTAATGTTTCTATTTTTGTCTCATATGTAAGAGTTATTTCTTTTAAATCTTCGATAACCACCTGTCCATCTTTTGGATTGGACGATGACAGTCCAGTATGAGCGCTGGTAATGCCAGGTACCAAAAAGAACACCGCAAAAAATAACAATAGTTTCTTCAAGTTGCTGCTCCTTTCTTTGTGCAATGTTTTTTTCAAATTAACCACTTTATATTAACATTTCACCCGATAGTTCGCACTTTTACCTTTTAATTTAGAAAAAGAGAGAGCCAACGGGCCCTCCCTTTTTCTATTCTTCCAAAGAGGCAATGTCTAACCTTTCTTAACCGTTTTCTTAACCAATTCTGTTATTTCAGACCAATTGGTAAAACGGGGCAGTCCAAGATTTTGATTGTAGGATTGGTCTTTTACGAATAATTGAGCACGTTCGTTCGAAAGTGTTTCTAGCACCGCAGGTTTATCGTCAAAATAAAAATCTAAATCCAGATTCTGAATGATTTTTACTTTTTCTTCATCTTTCATTCCGAAAAAAAACCGGCCTTCCTGAACTGGGAATCCGTTTTCTATTAACCATTTTTTCGTGCGCTCGCCATGCTCCTTTGGCCTAGCGGTTATATAATATATTTCATGACCTTGTTCATCCAGCTCGTGCAGAAATTCTACAGCACCCGGATATAAGGGACATGTCGTATAATAGATTTCTTCCAGGGAACTGTTCCACATCTCTTTCCCTTGTTCATCCGATAGCCCAAATGCCTCATGGATTTCAACCCTTTTCAGGGCATGGAATACATCAAGAGCAACATTTTGGTTCAGCTTGTTATTGTAAATGTGAAACGCATGCTGCCTTAGGTTGATTAAGGTATCATCTATATCAAAACCAAATTTCATTTCTTTGTCCCTCTTGTAATTGTTTAGTTTTGTACTTTGGATAGCCAACGAACTTAAAGTCTTTCCCTATGCTTTCTACCGTCATATCGGCAAGTTCAACCGCATCAGCCATTTTATCGATGCCCATGCCTTCCAGGAAAGTAGGAGCAGCTTTGCCGCCAGCCAATTTAGGCGCTATATAAATCATCACTTTATCAACCAATTGATTTTCAAGAAAAGAGGCGTTGATGGTTCCGCCGCCCTCCACCAAAACAGAGGAAATGGAATATTTCCCGAGGACCTGCAACACCTCAAATGGATTTACTCTCTTAGGGTCCTTCGTTACAAAGACCTTCACACCCACTTCCTCTAACCGTTCCTTCTTGTCAGGATCATGTGATCCGCTCGTAAAAATCCACGTATCAGCTAAGTTATCTGTAACTACTTTTGACTCCAGGGGAATTTTTAAAGTAGAATCCAGAACTACGCGGATTGGATTGCGTCCATTAGGAATTCTTGCGGTGAGCTCTGGATTATCGTGAATTACGGTACCTGCCCCGACAAGGATTGCCTGGTTCGTACTTCTTTCCTTGTGGACATCATATCTAGCGTCTTCAGACGTAATCCATTTGCTGTCTGATGAAGCAGTCGCAATTTTCCCATCAAGTGTAATCCCCGCCTTCACCGTAACAAACGGCATCTGACTTACGATAAATTTATTAAATACTTCATTCATTTTCCGTGATTCTTCTTCCAGGACGCCAACGATGACCTCAATTCCTGCATCTTCGAGAATTTTCACGCCTCTTCCTGATACAAGCGGGTTTGGATCTAAAGTCGCAATTACCACTCGCTTAATGCCTGCTTCTACAATCGCTACCGCACATGGCCCCGTTCGGCCGTGATGTGAACATGGTTCAAGCGTAACGTAAATCGTTCCTCCCTTTGCTTTTTCGCCAGCTATCCGGAGAGCATGAATTTCCGCATGAGGTTCCCCTGCTTTTAAGTGCGCACCAATACCTACTACCCTGTTGTCATTTACTATAACCGAACCAACTAATGGATTTGGGTCTGTTTGCCCTTTCATTGCCTGCGCATTTTTCAGGGCCAGGTCCATATAAAATTCATGGTTAGTCATGTACAGGCATTCCTTCCTGTTCCAGATGGCCGGAGCGGTTTATCTTCGTCTGCAAATATTTTTCATTAAATTCTGAGATGTCACCCCATAAAGGTGTTCTGCCTTCCACGAGCATGCCTGCGTCTTCGAGGGCACGCAATTTCTTTGGATTATTTGTGATAAGTGTAACAGGCTTTGTACGCAATGCTTTTAGAACTTTAATTGCGTCATCATAGTTTCGGGAATCATCCACAAAACCTAAATTTATATTAGCATCAACCGTATCATAGCCATTTTCCTGTAGGACATAGGCCATCGCCTTGCTGAATAGCCCGATTCCCCGGCCTTCATGGTTGGCTAAATAAAATAAAGCCCCTGTTCCATGCTCTTTAATCATTCTCATGGATTGCTTTAGCTGGAAACCGCAATCGCAGCGCTTGCTTCCGAAAATGTCACCTGTATGGCAAATGGAATGCATACGGATCAAGGCATGATCGGCAAATTCAAAATCTCCATAAACAAGTACACTAGATTGTTGGTATTGCGCCAGATTTTCAGATGCTAACTTCTCGATAATCCGTTCATAGTCCGCTGTTGCCTCATCACAATTCAGCCAGCAATACCACTTAAATGTAACCGTTTCTCCATCAAGATTTACGGGCAGTCGTATAGGCCCAACCAGATAAATGGCACCGGAATCTTTTTTGATTAACTGGATTTTATCTTCTAATACAGATATAATTTCTTTTTGTATTTTTGTATCGTTCATTGTTTTATTCACCTTTTTGTTTTATTTTGCAATTCAGTTAGAGTCTTTATCCGAACTTCAAACTTACTTTATGTAAGTAAGTTTAAATACGTAACAAAAAGTCGTCAAGCTTTTTGTCTGCCTTTAGTACTAGCAAAGAAGGAGTTCGTCAAAGCGATTTTATTTATTATGTGGTTTAAGTAATCCGTTTAACCTACTCCCTCATGTCATTATGCAAATTTGCAATTATAGTCTGCAATCAATATTGTATAAAGCATATTGCTAAGTACACAAGTAAAACCTTATATAAAGAAAAAAAAGACTCTCAGTAAGTTTCTAACACCCAAACCTGAAACCGTGCATACATTTTTAAGGAAGTTGGTTTTAGGATTTCGGATGTCACTTATTCGGTACACTCTCATCTCAGAAATGTTGCTTTCCATATCAGTATTTTTGGAACAATCCAGGTTGTTACTTGCGCGATCAGTAAAATACACAGTAACATACACGTTTACTTGGGTAGTATACTAAAATTTACAGCAATACTTCCCAGCTTTTAAGTTAACATCGGGTACATGATGGACACAATTTCTGTATGTCTTTCATTTCATGCGGGACATGATGGACAAAACTTCAAAAATCAGGCAAGTAAAATGTCCTTCCTCCTGGACATGAAAGACAAATTTCGAATAGTAGGCAAGTAAATGTCCCTCCTGGGAATTAAAAAAGACTGCCAAAATACAGCAGCCTCCTCACAAATATTTTCGATGAATTCCTTTCCCATCATACGAGAACAGAATTTCCTTATTTTCCATCATTGATTCAAGATGAATGGGTCGGCCCCATAACTGAAAAATGTACGGCAGTACTTTTTCCAAATATTTCACATCCAGTTCAATACCTTCAAACCAATGTTTTAAATATAATTCACCATTTCGGAGATAATCACCATCATTTACAGTTAGATAAGGGAAGCCTCCATTTACACGCATGCTGACGAGTTGATCCCGTACTTGTTCCCAGTCCTTGTCGACGATCTTGTAATCCTTGCCCTGCTTCTGGAATAGATACATATCCTCACGGGTAACCAGATCCTTTGTTAGGTAATTTCGCAGAAAAGAGATGTCGCTCTCGATTTCGCGCACTTCGAACATTTTCTCCCTGCCAGTTCCAGGTTGAACGCCGTACTGTTTCATTTCATCATTCGGATTATCATACCGCTCTTCAATATCTTCAAATATTTTCAAGCCCAAGTAATAAGGATTGATGCTGGTTCGCGATGGCTGTACAACTCCAGCATTTAGCTTTGCGAATTCAATCGCTTCATCTGAAGTTAAATCCAGCTCACGGAGAATCCGTTGATGCCAGTATGAAGCCCAGCCTTCGTTCATAATTTTTGTCTCAAGCTGCGGCCAGAAATAAAGCATTTCCTCCCTCATCATTGTGAGAATATCTCGCTGCCATGCTGTGAGCTCTCTGCTGTATTGCTCAATGAACAGAAGAAGATCTTTTTCAGGCTGCGGAGGGAATTTCTTTTTCTTTTTCACAGTATTTGGACGGGGTTTCTCCTTCTTATCAAGTCCCCATAAATCGTCATATGGAGTGGCAGAAGGTTTTGGAGTATCCTCTTCTTCTTCCGTATCATCCAACGTCCAGGACAGTTTCGGGCGGAGAAGCGAGGGATCGATATGCTCTTCTATCGACAATACGGCATCCAGGAAGGTCTCGACCTCCTTCTTTCCGTATTGGATCTCATATCGCCGGATCCGTTCGGCGGTGGCCGCCATGCTCTCTACCATATCGCGCTTCGTATTTTGGAATCGAACATTGTTTTTAAAAAAGTCGCAGTGGGCCAGTACATGCGCTACGATAAGTTTATTTTGGATTAATGTGTTGGAATCAAGCAAAAATGCATAACACGGATCAGAGTTAATCACCAATTCATAAATCTTGCTAAGCCCAAAATCGTAATGCAGCTTCATTTTATGGAATTGTTTCCCAAAGCTCCAGTGGGAAAAACGAGTAGGCATACCGTAAGCACCAAATGTATAAATGATTTCAGAAGGGCAGATTTCATAGCGCATAGGATAAAAGTCGAGGCCGAATCCTTTTGCAATCTCCGTTATCTCATCGATGGATTTTTCCAGGGCTTTTTGTTCGGCAATATTCATAAGCGTCCCCCCATTTTCCTCTCTTACCACAATGTATGATTAAATTAGGGGAAAATGACGGCTAGGTAGATATTTTCAACTAGCGTAAAGAATAGAAAAACGCCTGGGAATGAACTGCACCCCAAGCGTTTCTTTTCTACTGACTTCAGCCGTAATTTATCGTGGTATTTGGCCACTTGTTTCTTCCACAGTCAGATTTAACAATTTATTATTGATTGTGCTATGTTTCACCTTAACGAGTGGCTTTACCCTTTTTCCGTTTTCATTTACCGTAAAAAGAAATGAATCCTCTACAAGTCCGGTTCCAACATTTTTACGGCCCATGTATTGATAATCTGTGACAGCTTCTCCAGGATAGTCTGCCTGTACCGCGGCAATTGCAATTTTTCCATACTTTTCATAATCCGGTTGTTGTGCGCTGACCATGCCTGAATGGCAAATAAATATCAGAGCGAAGAGAATTGCAGGCACTTTTTTCATAGGTGCTCCTCCCATACTTATTTATATACCTTTAATATGTGCTATGTTCCTTCGCTTATACTTTTTAACGGTTCGTATGGCAAGCAAGTTAATAAGCAAGAACATTTAATATTTTTCCTATATTTCCTTCAAATCCGAATCCATTTTTTCATATGTATAAGTATGCTTGGTGTAGAAAGAGCTCAAAATTTATTCATCTTTCTGGTTTGTCCAGCTAACTTCTATCCAGGTAAATTAAAACAGACACGAATTCGCCGTATCTCCACTTTTTGCATGAGATTTTTCTGAGATTTGAGAGAAAAATACAAGTAACTCCTTTAAGGAGGAGAGATGCCAATGAATAAAACAGATTATGATCGCGCCCTGTTTTACACACATCGGTCAGAATGGGATAACCTGCTCATCTTAATGGTGCGGACAAAAGACAATATTTTATCCAAGAGGATTGAACATTTTCTTCACGCTTACAATTTTGAAGATGACTACAGCATTATCGAATCAAAGCTTTATGGCCTCCTCCGTTACCTTGACCATGCCGCAGAAATGTCTTTACATGACATACGCTTATATGGCTAAGGGGATGGAAAAAATAAAAAGTATATTTTGGCACAGAATCTAATACCGAGGGATACTTGGCTGGTACCCGATTAGCGAAGCAAAAAGAGGCTGATGTCAATCATCAGCCTCTTCTTTTCATACAGAAAAGGTCATTTACGCATGCTTATTTCATACCTGTTTTGTATTCTATCCTATAAACGTCATTGCGCCTGTCCTTTAGCTGGCGGACGGTCCCCGATTGCCGCTGCCGGCGCAAAATCTCAAGGTCAACATCCCCGATCACAACCATTTCAATATTGGGGTTAGTTTCCCCCACAATCCCATCCCGGGCAAATTCAAAATCAGAAGGCGCAAAAATCGCTGATTGGGCATATTGGATATCCATGTTTTCCGTTTGTGGCAAATTCCCAACCGTACCGGATATCACGGTGTAAATTTGGTTTTCTACAGCGCGTGCCTGGGCGCAATAACGTACCCTTAAGTACCCCTGTCTGTCTTCCGTATTAAAAGGCGTGAAAATAATTTTGGCACCCATCTCCGTAGCAATTCGCGCCAGCTCCGGAAATTCAATATCGTAACAAATCTGGATGGCAATGCGCCCGCAGTCCGTATCAAAAACCTGCACCCGATCTCCCGGACTTAATCCCCACCATTTACGTTCATTAGGTGTGATATGGATTTTATACTGCTTTTCGATCGTTCCATCTCTTCGGAATAAGTAGGCAATATTATAGATATTATCATCGTCTTCCTTTACAACATGGGACCCGCCGATGATATTCACGTTATAACGGATTGCAAGTGTCGTAAACAGCTCGATATATTGCTCGGTGAAATCAGTCAGCTTTCTTATAGCCAGGCTCGGAGATTTCTCATTCAAAAAGGACATTAGCTGGGTTGTAAAAAGTTCCGGAAAAACTGCAAAGTCTGCGTGGGCATCTGAGGCCACATCGGTGAAATATTCTACCTGGTTTGCAAAATCCTCAAATGTGTTGATTTGCCGCATCATATATTGTACAACACATATCCGTACGGGCTCAGACGTTTTATAATGCCTTCTTGTTTTTGGATGATAATCGACATTATTCCACTCCATTAAAGTCGCATATTTATTGGACGCCTTATCATCCGGAAGATAATTCGGATTGATGCGCATCAGGCTAAACCCATTCAGCAGCTGGAAGGAAAGAACAGGATCATAAATTTTGTGAAGCTGCACTTCCCTGACATATTCCCTTGGCGATAGTTCATCAGCGTATTTATGGTAGTTCGGGATCCGGCCCCCTATAATGATACTTTTTAAATTTAATTGGGCCGCAAGTTCTTTTCGCGCTTCATATAATCGCTGTCCTATTTTCATCCTGCGGAAATCCGGGTGAACCATTACTTCTATTCCGTATAAATTATAGCCATTCGGGTCGTGATTGGTGATATATCCATTATCTGTAACATCGTCCCATGAATGGCGGTCATCATATTCATCAAAATTGATGATTAAGCTCGAACACGAACCGATGACTTTTCCGTCGTATTCTGCACAGAATTGACCTTCCGGAAAAATTTCAAGATGGCTTTCAAGCTGTTCCCGCTTCCAGGGAATCATGCCAGGAAAACAGACTGCCTGCATGGATATAATCCCATCTATATCACTATGTTTCATGTTCCGTATTTCCATTTTCTTTTCAAACTTATGCAAATCAAGTTTTGTCATGGTAGCCTTGCACTCCTTTTAACACATATAACCGCACAGGAAATTCTTCCCGGTATCAATTATCCGGTTATGTATTTCCTGTATTTTTACCCTTTTAAAGAAATACTCAAACGGATTCAACCCTGTTGCCTCCCATCAGGTTCTTTCTTGTTCATATATATTTATCAGTCCCTTTTCTTAGGCCGTTTATTACTAGTAATTTTGGAAATAGAAAAATTGCTTTCCAAAAATGCCCGTCCTCGGAACTATATATTTTACAGCCTAAAGGAATACATAATATAATTTGATAGAAATTATAAATAGGTGGAGTTCGGATGAAGAAAACGAAAGGCAATCAGGAAAACATTCTTTTTATCGCATGGGCCGCTGCCATTGTTGCGATGTCGGGGAGCTTGTTCTTCTCTGAAATTAAGCAATATGAACCGTGCGAGCTTTGCTGGTACCAAAGGATCATCATGTATCCTTTCACTGTGATACTGGGTGTTGCCATCGTCAAAAAAGATTACGGAATAAGCCTTTACACTATGGTTCTTTCAGCAATCGGGGCTAGTATATCTATATACCATTATTTAATTCAAAAGGTATCGTTTTTATCGGAACATGCCCCTGCGTGCGGAAGGGTTCCTTGCACAGGGCAATATATCAACTGGGCTGGCTTTATAACGATTCCTTTCCTGGCGTTGACCGCCTTTGCCATTATTTTCATCTGCAGTTATATCGTTTGGAAAAATACCAGGGAGGCAACATCATGAAGAAGATAGTTATATTCTTAGCCATTATCATTGTTTTATTTGCCGTTATTGCCATCATTACCAATGTTCAAAAAGAAGAGCAGTCCCAGGGAAATCCTTATGGGAAGGACAACCTCAAGCCTTCGACGATTGATCAGCTTGATGATCCAAATTACCAAAACTTAATCCTTCCTGAGGAGCTTGAAAAGAAGCTCACAGAAAACGAGGAAGTAACAGTCTATTTCTACAGCCCTGAATGTCCTCACTGTCAAAAGACCACACCGATTGTAGCCCCATTGGCTGAAAAAATGGGCATCGATTTGGTCCAGTACAACCTGTTAGAATTCGAACAGGGGTGGGATAAATACAAGCTTGAGTCTACACCAACCATCGTCCATTATAAAGATGGTAAAGAGCAGGCTCGTATCGTAGGATATAATGAAGAAGCCACTTTCAAAAAATGGTTTGAGACACATGGTGTTAACTAGAAATGCAAAGGCAGCTCCTAATGGCTGTTTTACTTAACAATCAAAACGAGGCAGCCTCTATATAGGGTGCCTCGTTTTGATTGTTAAGTTTGAAGATATGTAGGATATCTTAGACAAGGTATTGATTAGCAGCTTCCACATACAAAAGATATGAATTTTCACTTTTTTCTTTTTTTATAGAGGTGAAGTGCTCAAAATTAAGAGGGAAGAATATCCCATAATCATTAAGAATCCTTATGTTGTTTTCAAATAAATCTTCAAATTTTTGTTCAAGGGGTTGGTTGCTATTTTCTTTCTTCTCTAATATTGAGATGATAACCTGTAGGCAAGTCATGACCTGATAGGCATCCTTAAGTGTCCCAAAATATGGAATGTTGTTAGCCGGAGTTTGCAATACCCCAATCTGCTCAAATTGAAGAATTTCTTCATTAGTAAAATACCGGGGAAAAATGGACCCGTAAAAGATCGAGACTAGATTTCCGATTTCCTGCTCCTGTTCAGATGTTGAAGAAAAGACAATCTTCACCGAAATAACCCACCTTTTAAGTCACAAAGACCGTTCTATCTTTGATTTTGCATACTTTTGTTTAGAATAACATATGAACCACAAAAAAAGGGTGGTAATTATACCCACTCACCATTATTCTTATAGGAATATAGTTACTGATTTTTTCCTATTGATGTCATTTTATAGCAAAATTTATATCGTTTCAACACTGACTATGTCGAAAGTAGGGAGAAAATTGATTGAATCTGTCAAACAAGGTAAATTCTTGGTCGTGACCATACCTGATGATTGGAAGCATTATACTATCGAAGGCATTTTTAAGGATTATTGGAAAGTTCCGAAAAAAATGATCCACGAATGGCGAATGGGGAAAGCGGTAACCGTCAATGATCAAAAAATCCCCTGGACCTCCCTGTTAAAACCCGGTGACAGGCTCGCGGTACCGGTATTTGAAGATACTGATGATTTAGTAGCCGCTACCGATTTACAAATATCCATTTTATATGAAGATGAACATCTATTGATTGTAAATAAGCCGCCAGGAATGGACACCCACCCCAATTCTGCCGGTCAGGCTGATACGTTAATGAATGGTGTCGCTCACTATCTGCTTTCCACGGAACAGCCTACAATGGCAAAACATATTCACCGGTTGGATAAGGACACCTCCGGAGCAGTCCTTTTTGCAAAGAATCGCCTATCCGGCGTCATGCTTGATAAAATGCTCGAGGAAAGAAAAATCCATCGGACATATTTAGCTATTGTGCACGGCTTACTATCAAAAGCAAAAGGGACAATCAATGAAAAAATCGGCCGGGATAGACATCACCCAACTAGAAGAAGGGTTTCACCGACGGGGCAGACTGCTATCACTCATTTTCGGGTGCTAGAGCGTGACCCTAAAAAAAAGTTAACGATTGTAAAGTGTTCTCTTGAAAGCGGCCGTACGCATCAAATTCGTGTACACTTCAGCCATATCGGACATCCGCTTGCTGGTGACGTTTTGTATGGAGGCAAAGCTGTTTTTCCGCGTCAAGCGCTACATGCATATAAAATCAGTTTCATCCATCCGGTAACAGAGGAACCCATTGAATGCATTGCTCCGTTTTTAGATTCTGTGCCTATTTTTCCTGATTTCCCACTTCCATAAAAAGCTGGGCCTATTCCAAACACTATCGTTTATTTTTTGTATGCTTAATTCGGCTATAATATGCCACTTAATCCATCCGTGACTGCAAAAAAACCTTCCCGATAAGGGAAGGTTTGCGGCTCTTGAAAACCATTTTTATTAAGATGTTTTACGCATGCCTTTGAAGATAAGGCTTAGTACAAAGACTAATACAATGGCTCCGATTAGAGCAGGGATAATGGCAAAGTCACCAACAACAGGACCCCAGTCTCCAAGGATTAGAGAACCTAACCAAGCCCCAATGAAACCAGCAATAATGTTACCGATAATACCAAATGGTACATCTCGTCCAACAATCATGCCAGCTAACCAACCAATAATCCCTCCAATAATTAATGACCATAGAAATTCCATGTTTAATTTCCTCCTTAGTTTGTGATATTCTGAATTCTACAATTTAGAGTTAAAGAAGAAGGCTTTATAACCTTACTTCTGCTCTTACGGCATTACATACGGCTTGCTTTTTGATAAACAACCATCAATGGCCTTTTTAAATTATTTTATATAATTCCTGATCCAAACCTAGGCTTATTCTTGGTTGTTATGAAAAGGCTACAACATATGGGTTATTATCTGTCAGTGATCCATTTTTCATACATATATGTTTTTCAAATCATTGGCGAACCTTTTCACCCATAATACCCTGCAGCCAGTAAGCAAAGCCTTATCGGACCAACAGCTTTTACTTCCAAAGCTTCACCTCCCGTACGCTTTTTACTTAGCTGTGTATCCTTGCCGCTGTACTCAATGTTTTCCCCGCTGACAAAATTCCAAACCTAAATAACGAATAAAAAAACGTATAAAAAATGACGATTATCTTATAAAAAACAGGGTAAATTAATAATTTATAAATCCCCATTTAAATAAATATACATAAATATACATCTTTGATTCAAAAAAAGGAAAAGGCACTGTGGCCTTTTCCCTTGTAGAGAAGGATTTAAAAATTAAAATTATCTGGGTCTGCCCCATATCTTTCATTAAGATTCAGAGCATCAATTTTACTCATTTCATCCAGGCTTAATTCAAAATCAAAGACCTGTGCATTTTCTTCAATGCGTGATGGTGTGACGGATTTTGGAATGACAACGATTCCATGCTGCAAGTGCCATCTGATTAGTACTTGGGCTGTTGTCTTTCCGTGCTTTTCGGCTATGTGTTTCAAGGTAGGCTCATCAATCAGATTCCCTTGCCCAAGAGGGCCCCAAGCTTCGACTTTGATATCGTGCTTTTCGCAGAACTCCCTAAGTTCTGGTTGGGCTAATCTAGGGTGCAGTTCCACCTGGTCAATCACAGGTTTAAGTTCACTGTTTGCAAATAAATCTTCCAGGTGATGGATATGGAAATTGCTCACCCCGATGGACCGTACCCTTCCGTCCTTGTAAAGCTTCTCTAATGCCTTCCATGTTTCATTGTACTTTCCTTTTACAGGCCAATGAATCAAATAAAGATCCAAGTACTCCAATCCCAGCCGTTTTAAACTGTCATCATATGCTTTTAATGTAGATTCATAGCCCTGGTCGCTATTCCATACCTTCGATGTGATAAACAATTCCGCACGGGGTATGCCACTTTCCCTTATTGCCTTACCTACGCCTTCTTCGTTTTTATAAACGGCTGCCGTGTCAATGGAACGATATCCGATTTCCAATGCTTTTTTTACGGATTCCACTGTTTGGCTTCCCTCTTCAACCTTAAACACCCCAAACCCAAGCTGGGGCATACTGACTCCGTTATGTAAAGTTATGGTGTCCTTGATATTTTTGATCATGGAAAAACCTCCTTTTCTTTTTTACTAATTGTAGCATTTTACCAATTGTACTTCCTAATGATTAGTCTTTTACCAATTTAAAAACTTAATCATATATTTTCACTAACAGGTTTTTATTTATTCGATGCGTAGTGCCCAACCTGTAGGGTATAAAAGAGGGAGAAATATTTTGTTAAGTTCGTTTAGGACTTTTCTAAAAATTTCGTATTTACAATGTTAAGATTTTGTAAATTTTATTCGAAAGGACTTTCGCAATTTGTCGAATTTCGGATACAATTGTTTAGCTTATACTATGCGTAAGTTATATTCCTGGATGAAGTAATCATGCATAAATAATGCAAAAAATTGGGGGTTTTTTTATATGGTTTTCAAGAAAAAGGATAAGTTTGCAATTCTTCTTACAAGCATCGCCCAAAATTTAAAAGAGGCCGCAGATGCGTTCGCTGATTACAAGCTGAACAATGTCAGCGATTTAAAAGTATTCGCGGACAATATGAAGGATTTTGAGCATAAAGGCGATGACATGGTCCACGAAGTTATTAAAGAGCTTAATAATGCCTTTATCACTCCTATTGAGCGCGAAGATATCCTCGCGCTGACCATGAGCATGGATGATGTTCTTGACGGCCTTGAGCATACGGCAGCATTGTTTGAAATGTACTCTATCATGAATGCGGATGAATATATGCTGAAGTTTGTAGACGCAATCAAAGAATGTACTTATGAAATTGTTAAGTCAGTTGAACTACTGTCATCAAAGAGTAAATTGCCAAGCATTCGCCAGCATGCAATAAAAATAAAGGATCTTGAATCAGTTTGTGATGGCATCCAGCGTCAATCGATCAAGAACTTGTTTGCAGTTGAGAAGGATCCGATCCGAATCATTCAATATAAAGAGATTTATGAAGATCTCGAGGAAATTGCAGACAGCTGCCAAACAGTCGCCAATACGCTTGAAACTATCATCATGAAAAATGCTTAAGGAGTCCTCCATACATGGATACTTTATTTATTATAACAATTCTTATAGTAATCGGAGCATTGGCATTTGACTTCATCAATGGGTTTCATGATACAGCAAATGCGATTGCCACATCCGTTTCAACAAAGGCATTGAAACCAAGGCATGCGATTATTTTGGCCGCCGTCATGAACTTTCTCGGTGCCATGACATTCACCGGAGTTGCAAAAACCATCACAAAGGATATCGTAGATCCATTCACCTTAAACAATGGTGCCCTAGTGATTCTTGCCGCCTTGATAGCCGCTATTGCCTGGAACTTAATCACTTGGTACTACGGGATACCAAGCAGTTCCTCCCACGCAATTATCGGTTCAATAGCTGGAGCAGCTATTGGCGCAGCCGGGTTCGGGGCTTTGAACTGGACCGGATTTCTTAAAATCCTTCAAGCGTTGATCATTTCCCCGCTATTGGCTTTTGGTGTGGGTTACCTGGTTTACAGCCTTTTTAAAATCATATTTAAAAATAATAACCTAACGAAAACAAATAGGGGTTTTCGTTATTTCCAAATACTCACAGCAGCACTTCAAGCCTATACACATGGTACGAATGATGCCCAGAAAGCCATGGGAATCATCGTAATGGCGTTAATTGCCAACGGCCAACTTTCAACCACTGATATCCCGTTCTGGGTACAGGTTTCCTGTGCCCTGGCAATGGGACTCGGAACATCTGTCGGCGGTTGGAAAATCATTAAAACTGTCGGCGGTGGAATCATGAAAATCCGTCCAGTAAATGGTGTTGCAGCTGACTTGACGGGTGCGTCTATTATTTTCGGCGCTACTTTTATCCACTTGCCAGTCAGCACGACACATGTTATTTCATCCTCAATCCTTGGAGTGGGTGCCGCCCACCGTGTTAAGGGGGTAAAATGGGGAACTGCACAGCGTATGATCATTACTTGGTTCATTACGTTGCCAATTTCAGGTACGCTCGCGGCCCTCATTTACTTCTTATTAAACCTATTGTTCTAAGGGTTCCGCTGGTTGGTCCATAAAAAAAATCCTTTCCGTCCGGAAAGGATTTTTTTATAGAACTGCATGATCTGCATGCCTCTTTTTCGCTTGGTCCTGAGCTGGATTATAATTTTACTGCTGATATTTTGTTAAGATTATAATAATATTTGATTAAAGACACTATGGAACTTTCAAGGGGTTTTTGTATGGATGTATCCGGCGGAAAAAAAGACATTTTTAAAGGTATTTTCGGGGATCTGATGGAATTTGCGGATCGTGTCAGTTCCGTATTGGGCTGCCCGGTTACGATTGAGGACGGCAATCATCGCGTACTCGCATACAGTATGCACGATGACACCACCGACCAGGCCAGAATTTCAACAATCATAAGCCGCAGGGTTCCCGAAAAAGTGATTAACAGTCTTTGGAGAGAAGGAATACTGCCAGCTATCATAAGCAGCGATAAGCCTGTTCAAGTGCCGTCTATCAATGAAGTGGGCCTAGGAAAGCGTGCAGCGATTTCCATCCGCAAAAACAATGAAGTCCTTGGGTTCATATGGGCTTTAGAAGTGAATAAACCATTTTCCAAAGAAGACATGGACTTTTTGGAACTCGCAGCCAAAGAAGCAAAAAACCAGCTTTTGCAGCTGCAGATCCGAAAAAAAAGAAAAGAAGAAAGCCATCAGGAATTCTTTTGGCAGCTTCTGACAGCCCATTTCCAGGATGAGCAGGACATCGCCAGAAGGCTTGCACAATTTTCCTTGCCTAAACCCGCATGTTTCACAGTACTGGTCTTCGAATTTCCAGAGGAAATAACACAGGAAGTTGAACGTAATATATCCTATATGCTAACAACCACCCAAAAAGTTAAGCCCTTTTTTTTCACGACAGATCAAAGGAAATTGATATTACTTGTTGGTTCTAAACAAAAAGATGGGTTCGAGACCTCGATTAAAGAGTTCATTCCTTATTTCATCAATCAGATGTCGACGAGGTTCAGTGTCAACGACATATTAGGCACATGCGGCGGCATCTATCGTTCTTTAATTCAAGGAACCGATAGCTATGAGGAAGCTTTGTTCACTTTAAAAATAAAACGGGCATTTCCAAAGGAGACAAAGGACCTGACTGAATATCAGGAACTTGGGATCTTCCAATCACTCGATACCCTTGTAAAAAGCCGATATTCCTTGACGGAGCATATACCCATTCAAGCCTTAAATTCATATGATAATAAAAACCAAACAAACCTGATACATACGTTACAGGTATATTTAGAAAAAGACTGCAACCCTGCTGAGACGGCAAAGCAGCTTCATATCCATATAAATACATTAACCTACCGGTTAAAGCGAATAGCGGATATAGGAAGAATCAACTTAAAAGACCCCTTACAAAAAGTTACTTTATACCTTGATTTTAAAATGAAGCAGTACCAAGAGTTTTTACAAAAAAAATGAACATGTCAGCTATTCCTCTATGGAGATTACTGAAAAGGGATGAAGGAATTGATTATGCTAGAATCTAAAGAAACATTGCGGATGTACTTGGAACAGGTAGAGAAGTGGGAAAAGGACCAAAAGGGGTTATGGTTCTGGGAAAAGATCGGCAGGCTGCCTTTTAAATTGCTGGATAAAATCACACCTGCATTCATCCAAAAGAAAATAGGTGCCCTTCTAGATGAGCTGGGCAGCTTTGTACAGTCAGGAGGCAGCTATTTATCGAAAGAGAAAAATATACTGAATAAATTGCAGGTACAGGCTCCTGAATTAATTGTTTCCAAAATTGAGGATGTTGAAAATGTTCCTTTAGCAATCATGGATGCTGTGTGTGAAGAAATACAAAAGACGAACAGCCAGATAGCAACACTCCAGGGTGCCACAACTGGTGTTGGAGGTATTTTTACACTGGCTGTGGACATTCCTGCCCTGCTGGGTCTTTCCTTAAAGACGCTTCAGGATATAGCGGTGGTATATGGATACGATCCGAGCAATAAGGAAGAACGGATTTTCATTATTAAATGCCTTCAATTTGCAACTTCCGATATCGTAGGAAAAGAGGCTATCCTGAATGAATTGTCTTCCTTTTACACAAGACAGGGAGACAATTCAAAAGAAGTGATGTCCCAATTACAGGGCTGGCGCGAGGTTATTTATACGTACCGTGACCAATTCGGCTGGAAGAAGCTCCTACAATTGGTGCCGGTCGCGGGGATGATTTTTGGGGCATTTACGAACCGTTCCATGATACAGGACATAGCAGAAGCGGGCCATATGCTCTACAGAAAACGGCGGATTCTTCAAAGAATGAACCAGCTAGAACGGCCGCCTGTTCAAACTGAACTTATATAAATTCTTTTGGGGTCTTACCCCTATTGCTTTAATCGTTAATAAGCAATGGAGACTAGTCCTCAGGAAGGAGCGTTTGTGAAATTACACAAACGCTCCTTTTTATTTTTTCTTTTTTTCACAATTATCTTTTTTTCTATTAAGACTATAATTTTCTTAAGAAGGTAAAGTTTTCTGTGGGAGGTATTTGATATGAGAATCGGTGTACCGAAGGAAATCAAAAACAATGAAAATCGTGTAGCCATCACTCCTGCCGGTGTAGTAGCGTTAGTAAATGCAGGCCATGAGGTATTCATAGAAAATGACGCAGGTACCGGAAGCGGCTTCCCAAATGACTCCTATCTGACAGCAGGGGCTATTATCGTTGAAAGTGCTTCGGATGTTTGGTCAGAAGCTGAAATGATTTTAAAAGTAAAAGAACCAATTCAAGCAGAATATAAATTTTTCCGCAAAGGGTTGATTTTATTTACTTACCTCCACCTTGCAGCAGATCCTGAATTAACAAAGGCCTTAAAAGATAGCGGCGTATTGGCTATTGCGTACGAAACCGTGGCCTTGAACAATACACTTCCACTTTTGACTCCGATGAGCGAAGTCGCAGGGCGAATGGCGGCTCAAATCGGTGCACAGATCCTGGAAAAGCCAAAAGGCGGAAAAGGAATCCTCCTTGGCGGGGTACCTGGCGTAAAACGAGGAAAGGTTACAATCATCGGCGGTGGCGTTGTCGGAACTAATGCAGCCAAAATTGCGGTCGGACTTGGAGCAGATGTAACAATCATCGACTTAAATCCTGACCGGTTACGGCAATTGGATGACATTTTCGGAAAACAAATTACGACGCTGATTTCAAATCCATATAATGTTGCCCAAGCTGTTGCTGAATCTGACCTCGTCATCGGTGCTGTGTTGATTCCAGGGGCTAAAGCTCCTAAACTGGTTACAGAAGAAATGGTCAAGTCTATGCCATCTGGCTCTGTCATTGTTGATGTTGCCATTGATCAAGGCGGAATTTTCGAAACAGTTGACAAAATTACCACACATGATAATCCTACTTATCTAAAGCATGGCGTCGTCCATTATGCGGTAGCGAATATGCCTGGAGCTGTTCCGCAAACCTCCACGATTGCGTTGACGAATGTTACCATACCTTATGCATTGCAAATAGCAAATTTTGGAGCTGTCCAAACAATCCGCCAGAATTCCGCACTTGCAAAAGGCGTAAATGTTGCGGGTGGCGAAATTACCTTTGAAGCAGTGGCTCGGGACCTTGGATATACCTATGTAAATGTAGAAACAGCTTTAAACAATGAGAATGTTAGTGCTTAATCATAGAATAGAATTTGCTCTAGCTAAGACCTGTTCACAAAGCTGAATAGGTCTGTTTACTTGTAGAGCTTTTCAATTGACGTGTTTCTAGTTCCATTAGCGATATAAAAATTCCCGGGCTAACCTCTATCTCCTTCACATGGGTGAATCCAAAGCTGTGATACAAAGACTTTGCCGGAAAATTTTTGGAACCAGTACTAACCATTACTTTATGATTGTAGTTGGCTACATGGCCAACTATAAAGCCTAACAGTTTTTTCGCGATGCCTTTTCTGAAATGACCGGGGTGCACCACAAGCCTGCAAATCTCTATTTCTGAATCCTGCACAATATACGATATAAAGCCTGCCAATTCTCCTTCAACCATATAACCAATGAATGTTTCATCACTTTTCATGATTTCGTCTATGGTATCTTTCAATTGTGGGATTCCATCAAAGTTAATAAGCTTGGCTTCGACTTTATATGCCGGAATTTGTATTTTTAATATATTTTCAGCATCTTCCTTTTCAGTGGGACTTAATTTTACTATCACTGATTTTCCCCCGGAAAAATATTTTTTGTTTCTCCCTTTAATGCAAGAGATAGAGAAACAGATATTCTCTTATCTCCCTCTCCTTCTAGTTAACCAGCGATATTTTTTGTTAGCATTACAAAGACCATTCATGTGGCCGTTGCCACTGCTCGCTGTTTAGCTGTCTTTTTTGGAGAGCATTTTGTTTTTATTAGTGCATGCTTTCATAGCTTGTAGTACTGCCGACCGAAATTGATTTGCTTCCAATTCAGCAACCGCTTCTATGGTAGAACCGCCGGGAGTACAGACAGCATCCTTCAATTCCCCTGGATGGGTGCCTGTTTCTAGCACCATTTTTGCTGCACCAAGCACAGCCTGTGCTGCCATTTTGTATGCCTTGTCCCTTGGAATGCCATCCCTGACGCCTCCGTCGGCTAAAGCTTCTATGAACATATATACATAAGCTGGCGATGAACCACTGATGGCCGGAACGGCAGCCATTAGCTCCTCCCCGACTAATTCAGTCTTCCCAAAGCTATTCAGCAATGTTAAGATCTCTTGTAAGTCTTCCCTAGAAACAGCTGAATTCACCGAAACTGCAGTCATGCCTTCTCTAACCAAAGATGGTGTATTCGGCATCGTCCTCACTACCTTGACTGGTATTCCAAAATCCTGTTCAACGGCCTGTGCTGTAATTCCAGCAGCGATAGTGACAATCACTACATCCTCTTTTATATCATCCTTGATTTCCTTTATCACTTGGCTATGCAAATTCGGCTTAACTGCCAAAAAAAGAAAATCGGCAAATCGGGCTACATCTTTGTTGTTTAATGTTCCTTTAACCTCCAGCTTCTTTTCGATCGCAGCCAAAGTTTCCGATCGGCTTGTGCTAAATATGATTTGGTCACGCTGTACCGTTTCGGAACCAAGCATTCCTTCAATCATTGCCTGTCCCATTTTCCCGCAGCCGATAAATCCAATATTTTTCATTCTCTTTTCACATCCCGAGCTTATTTTTCACGATTATAGAGGAAAAGTAAAAAAGTACAAAACCAGCAACGTTTGTAGACGTTTTAATTGGGATATACGATTATTGTAATATCGTTATAGTTATTTCCAATAGATAAAAAGGACAAACAGCTTATTTATTTTATCTCGGAGAATCGATTAATTAATTTTTATCAGAAAATACCTATATCTTGGAAACGGCTAAATCATATTGATTAGGACTCACAATCAGCGATTGGACAAATTTATCCCTAGTTTAACACATTCGTCACACCCGGAGGTTTATGCTAATGATAAACGAGAGCGCTAATATCGGTATGCCTCAACCAAAAGAATTTTACCAGGTGCCAACATTGGACCTTGCACGTGCTCTTCTCGGATGCATCCTCGTAAAAGAAACTCCAGAAGGGATAGCTTCGGGTTATATTGTGGAAACTGAAGCCTACATCGGTCCAGGAGACAAAGCGGCCCACAGCTTTGGCAATCGACGCACTAAGCGGACAGAGGTGATGTTTGGGGAAGCCGGCCTGATCTATACATATGTTATGCATACACATACACTGGTAAATGTAGTAAGCGCAGAAAAAGAAAAACCCGAAGCGATACTCATTAGGGCTGTTGAGCCTTGCCATGGCATACCACTCATGCAGGAAAGAAGGGGCACTCTTGATCTACGAAAACTGACAAGTGGTCCTGGCAAGCTTACGAAAGCGCTTGGTATCTCGATGGCTGATTATGGACATTCATTTACTGAGCCGCCGCTGTGGATTACAAAGGGGAAAAAGCCGGAGAAAATAGTTTCCGGCCCCCGTATCGGCATACATAATTCCGGAGAAGCAAGAGACTACCCATGGAGGTTTTGGGTGCCGGACAACCCTTTTGTCTCCCGTTAGTAACATGAACTGGGACACTACAAAGGGTTCAGGATTTCCTTTCCTTCATTTCTAGCATTATTAACGAATGTAGAAATAGGGTATGCAAGCATTTCTGTTGGTTTATACGGAACCAATAACCCGTTTAACTCAGGTACTGACAACTCAGCTTCATCCAACCAAGCTTCCTCAGATTCTCTTGTTAGGATAACCGGCATCCGATGGTGAATATCCTTCATCAGCTCATTGGCCTGTGTCGTAATAATGGTACATGTTTGAACGATTTGCCCTTGATGTTCCCATTCATCCCATAGCCCTGCAAAACCGAAGGGCTCCTGATTCTTCAAGTGAATATGATACGGCTGTTTGCCCTTCTCCTCTTTTTTCCATTCGTAAAAACCGTCTGCTACGATAAGGCATCGTTTTCGATTTAAAAGTCTCTTAAAGGTGGACTTTTCGTGTAAAGTTTCTGCCCGTGCATTAATCATTTTATAACCAATTTTAGAATCCTTTGCCCAGGCAGGAATCAATCCCCAACGAAGCAAGGATGCATAATTCCCATTTTCACCACACCGGACGGCCATAATATCCTCGCCTGGGGCAATGTTGTAGCGAGGGACCAATTCTAGAACTTCACTGTTCATCACCTGGAATCTTTCAGCTATCGTCTTTAATTCGGAAAAAAGATTATACCTTCCACACATTTCATTCCCTCCACTCTTTTTAGCCAATTCTACATAATTTCCTACAAGATTTCATGGATTAGCATTATTTGAAAAACTAATCGAGTGAAAATCACCGTTAAATAATCGAATCATTTGTAAAAGAAAGTAAAACGTGTAAAATTTAATAGTCAAGAAAATTTATTAGAAAGAGATGAGAAAATAGTGCGAAAAAAAATTATGGTATTTTTTAGCCTTTTGGTTATTATTGCGCTTGTTACCGGATGTGCCGGTAATGAAGAGCCAAAAGAAGAAGGAAGCACAGGCAAAAAAACCGATGAAGTTTTTAAAATTGGTGCGTTGCCTGACCAGAATGCAGCTGATTTAAGCAGAAGCATGGACGTGCTTGCAAAACACTTAGAAAAAGAAACAGGGCTCAAAGTTGAATATGTACCGTCAGTCGATTACGCTGCGCTTGTAACCGCATTTGAACGCGGTGAAATGGACATGGCATGGTTTGGAGGATTAACCGGCGTCCAGGCTCGCAATCTGGTTCCTGAAGCAGAAGCATTTGCCCAACGCCCGCGTGACAAGGAATTCCATTCAATCTTTATCGCGCAATCCGATGTGAAAGCAGAAAAATTAGAGGACTTAAAAGGCGTCAATTTTACATTTGGAAGTGAAAGCTCTACATCCGGCCATCTAATGCCGCGCTATTTTTTAAATCAGGCCGGTGTTGACCCTGAAAAGGACTTCGACGGAAAGCCGAACTATTCCGGTTCGCACGATAAAACCTATAAGCTTGTAGAATCAGGTGCTTTTAAGGCCGGCGTCTTGAATGAAGCCGTCTGGGAAGCAGCCGTCGCTGAGAAAAAAGTTGATGTAAACAAAGTTAAAGTAGTCTATGAGACACCTTCCTACTATGATTACCATTGGCTCATTAATGACGTGGATAACAAGTTTGGACAAGGGACTAAGGACAGTATGAAAAAGGCAATTCTTGATATAAATAAAGATGATGCAGATCTTAAAGAATTCCTAAGCTTGTTCCAGACAGATTCTTTCATCGAAACAAAAAATGAGAATTATGATACGATCGAACAAGTTGCCAAAGATCTGGGCATCATCAAATAGCAGGTGATAGCTAGATGGAGATTATAAAAGTAAATCAAATATCAAAAGAATTCGACCGGAAGATAGCATTATCTTCCCTTTCTTTTGGTATAAAGAAAGGCGAAACAGTCGCTCTTATCGGCCCGAGCGGTGCAGGAAAATCCACGCTCCTGAATATACTGGCAGGATCAACTAGCCCTGAAAAAGGAAACTACCTTTTGGACGGAATGCCGATCCAGCAATATAGAAGCCGTAAAGAGCTGGCCAAAAAAATCGGTGTCATCCGCCAGCAATTTGACCTGGTTCCTGCTCTTCCCGCTATCCATAACGTGCTGGCAGGCAGATTGGGAGATTGGAACTTTTTCAAATCCATGCTCTCTTTATTTATACCGCAGGATAAACATATTGCTGCTAAAGCGTTACAGCGAGTCGGACTTCTCGACAAGATGTATGACCAAACATCAAGGCTGTCAGGTGGTGAACAGCAGCGAGTCGCCATGGCCCGTCTTCTTGTACAAAATCCGGAAGTGATTCTGGCTGATGAACCTGTAGCTTCATTGGACCCTGCCCGAGCAGAGGACATATTAGCAATGCTCATCAAGCTTGTTGCGGAGGAAAAACAAACCTTGGTAATGAGCCTCCATTCGGTGGAATATGCGAAAAAGTATTTTTCAAGAATTATTGCAGTCCGAAATGGAGAAATCTTTTTTGATTTGCCTACAAAGGAAATCACAGAAGAGCATCTTTCCGGACTCTATTCATTAAAGGGGTTGAATGGGGAATGAAACAACTCCTTGCTCCGCTTTATGCACATAATAGATCTATTCTTACTCTCCTGTTGCTGGCCGCATTTATATGGAGCCTGTTTTCTGTATCCTGGAGCAAAGACCTGATCCACGCAGGTGGATGGGCCACAACCGTTCAAATATTTGAGGGATTAATAAAACCAGATCTCTCCCCCGAGATCCTTGCGCTTGCAATCGAATCATCATGGGTTACGGTAGCTTACGCAGTAACAGGCATGACCGTTGCGCTTATCATTGCATTGATTTTTGGCATTTTAGGTTCTGGCGTGTTATTTTCTTCACCATCTTTACGAATCTTTGCTGTTGGCATTTTTAGAGGGATTTTGGCGACTATTAGGGCCATCCATGAGCTTGTTTGGGCTCTGTTGTTTGTTGCAGTGATCGGGTTATCCCCTTATGCGGCCATTTTTGCCCTCGGTATTCCATATGGAGGGATTCTCGGCAGGATACTTGCTGATATGATCAATGATGTTCCTGAAGAACCTATCAATGCGTTGCGGGCTGCCGGTGCCTCAAGGCTCCAATGCTTGATTTATGGCTACCTGCCACTGGTGCGTGCCAATATGATCAGCTATACGATGTACCGTTTTGAGTGCTCGGTCCGCTCATCAGCGATCATGAGCTTCGTTGGCCTTGGAGGGCTCGGTTACCAAATTCAGCTTTCGCTCTCAGACCTTAATTATGATGAGGTTTGGACCTTTCTGTTCTTCCTGATTGCAATTGTCGTGTTGATTGATGCCTGGAGCAATTCTTTACGAAAGCGGCTGGTGCTGTGATGAAAAATGATATCCAAATCCCGCGTAAAAAACGAAGACTTTCATTTATTACCTTTTCGATCCTATTGTTAATTGCCCTTCTTGCTGGATCCTGGGGACATATTTTCTACGGAGAAAGAGCGGGATTTTTTGATCTGTTCAACGAACGAAATCTTGAATATGGCAAGAAGTTTTTCTCGGGCCTTTTCGGGCTGCAAGAGGAACATCCAGCTTTTACTGATAAGGAGAGCTGGAAGAATGCCTTGCTGCTCACGTATGAAACATTGCAGATGAGTGTGATGGCACTGGGATTTGCAACAATTGTCGCAATGTTGACCGTAATCCCAGCCTCCAGGACGATCGCCGATGGAACGTTAACTGTTTCTAAACGATGGTATCGCTGGATTTTGTTCGGAATTATTCGTGGACTCTATATTTTTTCCCGTGCGGTTCCAGAGCTAGTGTTCGCAATGGTCATCGTTTTTATTTTCAAACCTGGCATTTTACCCGGTGCGATTGCTCTTGCCCTTCATAATTTCGGGATCATCGGAAAGCTTTGTGCGGAAGTAATCGAGGATACAGATGCCAGACCGATCCGGAATCTTGTTTCTGCAGGAGCTTCAAACGCCCAGATTCTGTTCTATGGAATCATTCCAGCCGTGATGCCAAAATTCCTCACATACATTCTCTACCGTGGTGAGGTGATCATGAGAACCTCCATTGTTGTAGGGTTTGTAGGTGCAGGAGGGCTTGGGCAGCAATTCAAGCTGAGCATGAGTTATTTTCATTACACAGAAATCACCCTTCTGCTGATTTGTTATATCATATTAGTATTCATTGCGGATTTTATCTCGGAAGGCTTCCGAAAAGCGGCGCGTTAAGAGAGCGTTTAGTAAACTCGAAAACAGGATCTGCGTGTGCCTTCCAACTAAGAGGCACACGGGAAGACCTAATGACGAGCCTCTCTCATCTTGTGTTCTGCTTAAAAAAAATTCATATAATCGGTTAAAACAGCACCGGATTGGTGCTGTTTTCATATTAAATGAAACCATCTGACATTTGTTATACCCGGCTTACGGTAGCAAAGTACCCACTTCTGCTAAATTACATTCCCTAGTAATCTTACAATTTTATGGAATATAATTTCTACACTCATTATGAAAAAGTTACTTACGAAAAAGTTGAAGCTGGGACCTTTCTATTATTAAATAGGAGATAGCAAGGAGGGAAAGTTATGATTTCTAATAACAAAATCATGCTTTTGAATGTACAAATTTACTCAGAAAAGGGCATTCTTGATAAGGGTTTTTTACGAATAGAAAACGGTCGAATAAAAGACTTTGGCCCGATGGAAAATATGTCAGCAGAAAGTGGGTACAAGGAAATTTCCGTTCCTTCTACACATAAAGTGATTCCCGGCTTCATCGATATCCATGTACATGGGGTTAGTGGTGCGGATACAATGGACGCATCGGTTGATGCACTTGATACAATGGCTTCTAGTCTCCTAAAAGAAGGTATTACAAGCTTCCTGGCAACAACCATTACCCAGGACAGCGAGACAATTGAGAAGGCGCTCTTGAATGCGGGCATTTATATCAGCCAAAGACAATCTCCAGGAAAAGCAGAAATCATTGGGATTCATCTTGAAGGCCCCTTTATAAATCGTAAGAAGGCCGGAGCGCAGCCAGTCGAGCATATTACTGACCCTAATATTGAGATATTCCAAAAGTGGGAAACACTGTCGGGGAATTCAATCAAACTGGTTACATTAGCTCCGGAACTGCCTGGCGGAATGGAAATGATCCGCTATCTAAAGAAGAAAGGGATCATTGCCTCCATCGGGCACTCCGCAGCGTCCTATGGACAGGTTGCCACAGCGATAAAAGCGGGAGCCTCGCATATAACCCATCTTTACAATGGCATGACAGGACTCCACCACCGTGAACCGGGAGTCGCCGGAGCAGCGCTTTTGATAGATGAAGTGAAAGCGGAAATCATTGTGGATGGCCTCCATGTTAGTCCGAAAATGGTTAAGCTTGCGTATAGACAAAAAGGCAAGCACGGTTTGGTATTGATTACAGATGCCATGCGGGCTAAATGCTTGCCAGAATCATGTTACAAGTTTGGCGGACAAGACGTGACCGTAAAGGATGGTAAAGCCCTCCTTAATGATGGTACACTGGCCGGCAGCCTCTTACCAATGGATCAGGCTGTAAGGAATATGATGGCCTATACGAATTGTTCACTGGAAGAGGCCATTCTAATGGCTTCGGAAAACCCTGCAAGACAATTAAATATTTTCCATAGAAAGGGAAGCATTGGGATAGGAAAAGACGCGGATCTTGTCATTTTAGATAAGAATAACCAAGTATATATGACCATTTGCAAAGGGCATATCGTTTAAAAAGAACTGTTCCCGCTGTTTTTTATTTGGTTACCGCTGCCTGTGACTGTCCCCCCATGATATGGTCCAAGATTTCCTCCACATAATGAGCAAACGCCGGATGTGTCCGTTGCCTTGGACGCGAAAGGTGGATGGCCTTATTCAAAACAATCTTTCCATCCTCAATTAGTATGACCCTGTCAGCGATTGCGACTGCTTCCTCGACGTCATGGGTAACTAAAAGGGAAGTGAATTTTTTTTCCTCCCATATCCTTTCAATCAATGCCTGCATTTCAATTCTTGTTAGGGCATCAAGGGCCCCTAATGGTTCATCCAATAGAAGGATATCCGGCTTATGGACCAGGGCGCGTGCTAAAGCAACCCGCTGTTTCTGCCCTCCTGAAAGTTTTCCTGGCCAATCATTGCAGCGTTCCTTAAGACCCACATTCTCTAACGCCTGCAAAGCCTCTGTTTTCCACTTTCCCTTTAGCCCGAGCCCCACATTATCTAGCACCCGCTTCCAGGGCAGCAGCCTTCCATCCTGAAACATGATCCTTGCCTCTTTATTCAATTCGTTTAGCTGTTTAGAGTTTACTGATATGGAGCCACCATCATAAGGTTCAAGACCTGCAACCAGCCGGAGAAGCGTACTTTTACCACAGCCGCTTTTGCCGACAATCGCTACGAATTCACCAAACCTGATATTCAGGTCGATCCCTTTCAAAACTACCCGGCCATTATAACTCTTTTGAACACCGTCCAGCAAAATATGAACCTTTGGAATATGAGATATCATCTAATTCGGTCTCTCCTTCCATAAAACTTCATGAATTCCATTGAAGCCATTTTCCTTCAATCATCCTTGCAATAACATCGGACAGCTTTCCGAATAACGCATAAAGCACAATACTTAGGACAATTACATCCATTTGCATGAACTCTCGTGCATTCATTGCCATGTATCCAATCCCTGAATGGGCAGAAATCGTTTCAGCCACAATTAAAGTCATCCACATCACCCCTAAGGAGAATCGAATCCCCACCAGGATCGATGAAAATGCGCCAGGAAAAATGATCATCCAAAATAACGAAATTCCTGAAAGGCCGTAAGCCCTCCCCATCTCAATCAGCCCTTTATCTACTGATTTAATCCCATGATAGGTATTTATATATACCGGAAACAAAACACCAAGTGCCACAAGAAAGATCTTCGATGTTTCATCAATTCCAAACCATAAAATCACTAGTGGAATCAACGCGAGATGCGGGATATTGCGCAGCATTTGAATGGATGTATCAAACAGCAATTCCGAGATTCGAGAGATGCCGTTAAATAATCCAAGTAAGAATCCTATAATCCCTCCAATCAAAAATCCTGTTACGGCCCTGCCCAGACTAACAGAAATATGGTCAAGCAATTCCCCGGTTTTCAATAGCTCCACTGCAGCAAGAAGCACATCGAACGGGGAAGGGAGAACACGGGCTGGAATTGCTCCTAATGATGAAAACACTTGCCAGCTGACCAGGAGAAGGAGCGGGAACGCCCATGGAATGAAATGTTTTACACCTCGACTTATGCTCGATTTCAAGAGTGTCAGTCCCCTCTTTTTACTTTTTCACCATTCGTTCTTTATCCATCGCATTCAGCACATTGATTTTTTTCGGAATGATCTTCATTTCGAAGTATGTGTCCGCAATTTCTTGTTGTTCTTTCACAATGTCCTCTGTCAATGGGTCTACCCCATACAACCGTCGTTGAGCAGACATTAATAGGGATTGCTCATCAATTTTTAATAGCGGCGACATCATCTTTACTAAATCCTGGTGATTGGAATTTGCCCAATCGGATGACTTCTTTATTTCTTCTACAATAATATCCACTGCCTCACCGTGATTCTTTGTAAATTCAATGTTCGCCAAAAAAAAATCTCGATCAGTGGTCAGCCCTTCTCCGTTTACAAGCATACGGGCCTTTGAATGAATTTGTGTATCAGCAGTGAACGGATCCCATATAACCCACGCATCGATATTCCCTTTTTCAAATGCAACCCGTGCATCCCCAGGCTGTAAAAAAGATGGTTTGATATCCTCATAAGATATGCTGGCTTTTTTAAGTGCCTTCACCAACAGGAAATGTGAACTCGACCCTTTCGCAAAACCAATTTTTTTCCCTCGTAAATCTTCTAGCGATTTAATTTCAGAATCCTTGGGAACTAAAATCCCACTACCCTCGACTTTTGTTTTTCCGGCTGCTACATACACAAATGGAGCGTCAGCCGCCTGGGCAAAAATAGGTGGAGAATCACCTGTTCTTCCAAAATCGATGCTTCCCACATTCAGGGCCTCCAAAAGAGCCGGACCCGCAGTGAATTCCTTCCATTCTACATGATATCCCATTGGTTCGAGGCGTTTCTCCAACGATCCAAGGGATTTTAAAATGACAAGCGGCCCATTTTTTTGATAGCCAATCTTGATCGTTTTATCCTCTGAAATGCTTTTTTTCTGTGCCGATTCGTCTTCTTTTTTGTTTACCGTTCCCTCGCTACAGCCAGCAAGCAGAAAGCACGTTATGCAAATAAAACTGAAAATCGAAAACAATAGGGAAACACATTTTTTTCTCCTCATAAGTTTCATTCCTTATCGTTTAGTCTTTTGCTTTTCTAGCCTATGTTTGAAAAAAATCCTAGGTTCCTGTCCGGGAAAAAAAAACCTGTACATAAATTAATGTACAAGAGCAAAAATAGAAAAAGACAAATTAAGGAGGGATGAAAGTTATGGGCATTTTAAGTGGCAACCCAAAAGAAGAACCATTACATTCAGGGGAAGTATTTCATTTGTGGACCCATTTACATGGAACGAAGGAACTCTTGGTTACCCTCGAAGTATTAATCAACCATACAGGAGACAATGATTTAAAGATTTTGTTAGGAGATCTAAAAGATAACTGTATTAAGCAGGAAGAACAGCAAGTAGAGGCTTTATTAAAAGAAAGTGGAATACGCCTACCTCCAGCGCCGCCTGAGCGTCCAAATGTGGAGGTACAGGATATTCCTGCCGGGGCAAGGTTTAACGACCCAGAGATAGCGAGCATGGTCTCTAAAGAAATCACTGCTGGAATGGTAGTAGCCACCACAATAATGGGCATGTCCATCCGGGAAGATATCGCGGAAATGTTTGGAGAATTCCATACACAAAAGGCAGAATATGCAGGGAAATTATTGCGGATCAATAAGGAAAAAGGCTGGATCGTTCCACCACCATTAATGGCCAAGTAAGCCCTTCGGCGTCAGTCATGGGAAAAAATTTTATATAAAGGATGTGTACAGATAAGTGGCGTCCCAAAATAAAGGTATGACGATAGCAGCCATCGGATCAATCCCGCTGATTATGACACTTGGGAATTCGATGTTGATTCCAATCCTGCCTGCGATGCAATCGGAATTGAAGCTGTCACCGTTGCAGGTTAGTTTAACGATTACAGTATTTTCATTCGCAGCTGCCATTTTAATCCCCGTTCTCGGTTACCTTTCCGACCGTTATTCAAGAAAAGCGGTTATCATTCCAGCACTGATTTTATATGCAGTCGGCGGGGTATTGGCTGGTTTTGCCGCTTCCTCATTATCCTCACCATATCCTTGGATATTGGTTGGGCGCGTTCTCCAGGGGATAGGCGCAGCGGGCACAGCACCAATTGCAATGGCCCTAGCAGGCGATCTATTCAAAGGTGGTGAACAAAGCCGGGTCCTTGGGGTGGTAGAAGCATCTAATGGATTAGGAAAAGTATTATCACCTATTCTAGGTTCCCTGCTAGCAATCATGGTGTGGTATGCACCTTTTTATGCGTTCCCTATTTTTTGTATTATTTCCATTTTGTTAACATGGTTTTTTGTTAAAGAAAAAAGCCATAAGCAGGCTCCGCCTCCGTTTAAAAAATATGTATTGGGTATTAAGCATGCGTTTAGACAAAATGGCCGATGGCTTGCAGCTACCTATTTAGCAGGCGCCACTTGTTTATTTGCATTGTTTGGCATCCTCTTTTATTTATCAGATGTATTAGAGAAGCAGTACAAAATTGATGGGGTTCAGAAAGGGCTCATCTTGGCTATTCCATTGCTGGTGATGTGTACAACATCTTACATCACAGGAGCAAAGATAGGAAAAAACCTGGAATTAATGAAGAAATTGATTATCATTGGCTTCGCCGCAATGACTGTATCTTATGCTTTATTGGCTTTCTTTGAAAAACTTGTTCCTTTTTTGTTTATATTGGTCATCAGCAGTTTTGGTACCGGACTTGTACTGCCATGCGTAAATACATTGATTACAGGCTCAGTAGGCAAAGAAATTCGAGGCTTTATCACCTCTTTATACAGCTCGGTACGTTTTTTAGGAGTCGCGATTGGCCCCCCTGTGTTTACAAGACTGATCGCTTGGTCTCGCCCAGGCATGTTTATTTCCATCGCTACTTTAACCCTTATGGTCGGATTGTTTGCTTTCACAATGATTCACGTAAAAGGAAAAGATGGGGAGAAAAAGAAGAACACACCAGTAAGGTATCGATATATCTAAAAGATTGTTAATCGAGCATTCCCTCTTGGTGAATGACACTAAGTACAGGGATATTTCAAAAGCGGTAATTTCACCCGTTATTTTTTCCTCCAACCAATGGAGTAGCTTTGATAGAAGCCAACTTTACAAATGAAATCGACAATGATCGTGGATATCCATTGGCTGATAACAGCTTGAACGATGATTTCCCATTTTATAATGGAAGCTGTCAGGATAAAGATACAACCATTTATGAAAAAAAGCGGTTTACCAGGTAAAATACTTCTTGTATTAGAGATAATCAAGGCAATTACTCCTACTCCCCCATTGGAGACGCCTTCCCTGAGCAAAAGGCCCACACCGGCACCCAAAAATACGGAGCCAAGGAATAAGTCAACCCAAACGTTTCCTTTAGGGATAAGAAACGTTGCTTGAAAGGCAAATATAGCGAAAGAAGTAACGGTCATGGACATCATTGTCCACAAAGTCGCCCGGTTCCCGAGATACTTCATCGCGAGCATCAGCATTGAAAAGTTCACAAGCCATAGGGCAAGTCCGATATTTATATAAAAAAAATGGTTCAGTAGAACAGCGAGGCCACCTGCTCCGCCTGAAGGGACGGCATGGGGAAATAAAAACATCCCCATCCCGAATCCCTGAATGCTCCCCCCGGCCATCACCAGACTACATTTCCTCCAAAATCTCCACATATAACCCTTCCTATCTAGTAAAAATCCAGTGTAATATCCATTGATGGGGTCCAAGCCTTCCATCATAAGCATATTCAAAATTGTACTGCTATATGATTTATAAAAATGCACCCCAAAGGTTATTAGTCTAAATTATCGGGTACAGTTACTCTCCTGTTTCTCTTCAATTACACTGTGGTTTCCGGAAATTCAATATATGCAAAAATTTTTTTCTTCAACGAAAATAACCTTACACTTCAGTAACTCAATACTTGTTTTCCTTTTAGAAACGTTTTAGGTTTAGCAAAATAAAATAAGAAGCTTTTAAAAAGGAAAAAACGGGTATTAGAATGATGATCGATAAAAATTAAACGGAGGGATAAGGCTATGAACATGAACAAATCCACAATGAGACTTATATTGGGCTCCCTACTTTCCGTCGGCGGTACCGCATTAGCGATTTCAGGTTATAAAACAAGACAGAAACAGTCATTTAGTGTGCTGGCAGATACCGATATGAGGAATACCGTAAAACTGGACCACAAAGAAAGTGTAGATGCGGAAAAAGATCCCGCAGAAAGAGGGCTTACGCAATATGATTCCACTTTAAGATCTGAGTGGGTAGCAAATGGTTTTCCGCAGACAAATGAGGATATACCAGTATCAGAAAAAAAACCAGAAATAGAATCTGTATCTGTACGAACTTAATTTTTATGCCAACTAATTTGTCCGGAATGAATACTTAATTCAAAACAGGCCGAGTATTATCGGTCTGTTTCTTTAGGTTATAATTATTACTAACAAATACAAATAGGATTAAAGTACAAAATATAGTTACGTAAAAATTCCCGACAGGTATAGGTCCTGTCGGGGTAATTTCAGGCATATTGCTTTTTCTCCTCATTTTTAAAAAAGCTTTTCATTGCATGGAATACATCAGCTTTTTGCTTTAAGATATAGTAACGGAATTTCTCATTGGTGATGTTTTTATAGGCGCTCATGAGTGTGGAATGTCGATTATACTGATTGACTTGTTAACCCTATACACATAATGTGATATATGTTAGCCCCCTTCTAAATTTAGTGGTTACTCCATTAATTCTTCAAATACAACTTCGTAAGCTTTGTTTTCTGCTAGATCAGCTTTGGATGTAACAATTACATAACGTGAACCAGTTTCATAAGTAACTGTAGCACAACTACGTTACCAGTAGCTTTTTCTTTTAATTTTACCGTTTCACCAATAATTTTTGAAGCATCTACATTTGCACTAAATTGAACTTCGAATTTAAATGCAAAGTTTCCCACCAGAAGCAGTGATTTTAGGATATACATTAGTACCACCGTTTGCAGGAGAGAACGTCACAGTAACCGGAGTAAGTCCGTAGAAGAATTTAGCAAACGTGGCAGTAAATTTGTTACCTGCCAAGTCAGCAATCTCGTTAATCTCAGTTCCTAGCTCTAAACGGAATTCATGATTAGCAACCAAAGTTGGTGTTCCTACAGTGAATTCACTAACTGTCACAGATGATAATGTAACAGGTACATACTTACTGTCAGTATCATCGAATAATTTAACATTCGATGTATTAATTGTGTTCACATCGATATCTTTGTTAAATGTAGAAACAATCGATTCTGTTGAACTATCTACAACAGCACCATTTACATCAGTAGTACCATTTATACTGTCTGTATACTTGGCAGCACAACGATAGGATTATTAGCAACAGTAAATGTTGTTGTTGATTTGGTAACAGCTGTTTCTTCAGCGTTCTGTTAAAACATAGTCTTTGCCAGCTTCAAAAAGACCAGAATTTAGCTTCACTGTAGCTACTTTCTTAGTAACATCGTAAGAAACTGTCGCTAATTGTTTAACGTCATTCTTAGTTAAAGATACTGTACCAGTAGTAACAGTGGTTTTATCAACTTCGCCAGAGAATTTAACCGCGAAAGAAGAGTTTGCAGGAACATTATATTTAGCTGCCGCAACGCCATCAACGTTAATCGCACTTACACTTAATCAACAATCCTTTTATCCATGTGATTTTTCCCCCTATACTGCTAAGCTCTGATATGACTTACCTTTCCCCTAAGTAAAAATTATGATTAATCTCATTAGACTTGTTAAAATAAAGATAAATTAAAACAAGTAACTTTAAAGAGAGTTTACACAAAAAAAGACCTAACAGGCACGTTAGGAACTTGAGAGATAAATCTTTTATAATAAAAAACTGACCTAATACAAAATTTGATTAGTTCAGTCTTAACTATATCTTTTTTATTAGTAAACTTTAAAAACATTATTCTATGTATTTTATTTTAAACGAGGATATTTGGAGATTCTGGAATCTCCTCTGGAATCCAACCTTTTGTTAATATCTCTTGTAATGAAACAATAGCAGTCTCATAATCCACATACTTCGACAAGAACTCTCTTGTGTTTGTTTTATAATCAAATTCAAAAACCGCACTGTTAATAATATCCTCCAGCGCTTCTATAGGCTTATAGCCAGTTTGACAAGAATGCGTTTTATGTCCAGCTCTTCGTGTTTCAATAATTTTGCCAACAAGAGAAGATAATTCTTCTTCGTTTAAAAGACCACTTTGATAAATCTTATGTATATCGTAAATATGCCGTGACTTTCGATCATAGTCCTTATCATGATGGTAGTCACATAAAGCAAATAACTTGTCCACGAAAGTTCTATCAATAGATTGAATATTCATATAAAAAGGCTGCAAGTCAAATTCTTTAATCAATTCTGGCTGTTCTTTTTCTAGGAACTTTGTTATGTAATTACTGACAAGTTTTTTCTCGCAAGGATAGGGTTTATATGTAAGGGTTGTTTCGACAAGAATATGATCAAGCATGTGTATTTCACCCTCACCTTGATAGATTCGATTGTACCCAGCCTTATATTTATTAAAACTCCTTTTAGAATATACAGGTTCTGTTTGTTCGTCATTTAAGAAACTAAAGTCTAACTTTACGATTGTATCTTTAATCGCTGCAATCAATGGTTCTTGGCTTTTCCTTAAAGCCCCAGTGGTCAACTTATCTTCTTCAAAGTAAATTGTTAAATCAATATCTTCTGAAAAGCGATCAATCACGTTATAGCATTTAGAAAGAGAGGTTCCACCTTTAAATATGATATTAGATGCAACCTCTTGTAAGTTCTTTAAAAATAATGAAACATAATAATCTTTTTCAACTTGGAACGGTTGTAAGTTGAATTCAGAGGACGCTGCTTCAACTATTTCTTGAAATACATCTTTATTATTATGCAAATTCACTATATAGCTCCGTTTCTAGTACACGTACCATTGTTTTTTGTGGATAGCTACTTATATATTCGTTAAATTCTTGTTTAGTTATATTAACATCAACTAGATACTTCTTAATTAGATTAACAGCATTGATTAAAGGAATCTCACTTAAACGATCATATTCATTCAATAAATCTAATATTTGTAAGAGTTTATAGTTTCTCTCAGTAATGCGAGTTTTCGGCTTTTTTAGCTTAACAACTTTTTTACCAAATGTTACTTCACGTTCAGGTCTTTTAGTCTCATTAGTAACAATCGTTGTGACACTAGCCGTTTGAGATGTTATGCCAAGTTGATTTGCAAAATTAATCCCAGCAGTATAGCCTATTACATCTTTAGAGTTTGGTCTAATATACCTTCTTGTTACAACTTTATCAATATTTACACGCGGCTTCTTTAAAACACTGTTGGCTCTTGGTACATAATAAATACCTTGTTTCACCTTAATTAAAATTCCTTTATCAGCTAATCGTTTCAAATTTTGGCGTAACGCTTCATCGGACATATCTACTCGATTTTTTAAATCTTTAGTAAATACAGGTTCATCATACCCAAATTCATTTATAATGACCTCGTAAACCTTATTCACCTTATATCCCTCCTAACTTTATTATATCATCGAACACGATAAAGTGTAACGAATTTAAACTACATTATTCCCCAAACGTGACATTTTTAAAAGTAGTAAATAAAACAGCGATATATTGTAACATATTTAATTCAATTATATGCAATAAAAAAGTCCAGTATAATTATGTTTAGATTTAATTCCTACATTTCACGTAGCATTATCATATTCCACCTTTTTAAAAAAAGACTGCTAGTTCAAACTAACAGTCTTTTAGCTCAATCCCAATTTCTATATACCTGTTTTTGGCAAGCTAAATTCTACAGGATCTCTCTTCATCACATTTTAAATAAGCTGCGATTTAGTAGAAAGTTCTAAAGACATTATTTACCACTATCAGTTAATACCAGAGAAAAAGTTCATATACCTCAGTCCTTCCCTTGATACAATCATGGGAAAAGGTTGGGTAAAAAAATGCTATGGTGATGCCCGTACTATTTTAGAAAAAGTTCATCCAGAAGACTTAGAAATTCTATATAAAAACTTTTGGTGTTGCAGATTACAATAAACCTATTCTTCAACGCCTGTTGTATTCGAGGGGGAATACTGTCTGGTTTGAAGAATATTCTACCCCCGTCTATCGAGATGGCGTGTTCGTAGCTATTGAAGGGATTATGAGAAATATTAGTGAAAAGGTAACCTGACAGAAAAAGTTAGAATATCAGATTTCACATGATGCGTTAACAGATATCTTCAATCGAGAATATTTTGAACAAAATAAGGATAAATATAACCGGTGTATCGACGTACCGATTGGTATTATTTTATGTGACTTAGATGAACTTAAATATAATAATGATAATTTTGGTCATGAAAGAGGTGACTTGTTAATAATAGAAACCGCTAAACTATTAAACCGCTATCCTCCGAACATGTAATTGTGACGAGAATTGGTGGAGATGAATTTGCTATTTTGATGACAAATGTAAGTAACGTTGATGTTATGAACCTTTTTAATAAATCTCAGAAGACTTTTCGCAATTTAATAAAGACAGTAAGGATATAAAAATTAAATTGTCTAAAGGATATGCATACCGTGATTCCTCGATTGGAATGATGGACGAATTATTTAACGAAGCTGACCAGAAAATGTATACGGAAAAAAATTCAGGAGGAATAAAAATTTAAATTAGCGATCTTATTAACCACGGTGCCAAAAACACTCAGAGCCTGATAATCTGAGTGTTTTTATTTTTGTTTCTCAATTATAGTGTCGTTAGATTGGTGTATTATTAATTTTATTATACTTCGTCGTGCATCTCCTTAAATCTTTTACTAGGTTTTATTCCAGTATATTTATAGTAATTAGGAAGTACTACAGATGTCGAATCAAAAGGAAAGAAGGCAGCCTCTTTTCGTTCAACACAAGATGCCTCCTACTCCTTCCACTAAGTCGAGAATATTATTTCCTTTGAATTATCCCAACCACTAAACCGCTTTTGGTAAATAGTTGGGTGTGGTATCACAATTTTTCCTTCTTCTTCATTAACCAGTTTACCAAATGATAACCACTTGTCCATTGTTGTATAATGTTGTGAATATTTTTTAGCTATATTTATCAGTTCCTCGTACGGCCAATTCACCCTTGTATTTCTTTCAACAATTGGAATACCGACCTTCTCCTTAGCAGCATCCATTGATCCAAAGTTTCTAATATAAACATGCTGGCTTGGTAATCCATTTTTTCGAGCAAATTGATCATATTTTGAACTATTCTTAAATAATACTTTGTTTTCCATAGCAATTTGGACTAATTCTTGCTCTGAATACGTTTTTGATTTTTCATATGTAGATATACCAAGTTCTTTCTTGAACTCATTCCATGTACCAAATATATTTACTATCGCAGTTGCTGAAATATATCTATCCATATCAATCGTTTGAAGATATGATTTATACGAAGAATAACTGATAACATGATCTATGGTTTCTAGCCCTTGTTTGATTGCAACTTGCTTCTTTAACTCCCATGCCGGATTTTGTCCTACATGCTCTAGCGCTTCTTTCCAAGTATTGAAATAATGAACATAATAATGAGATTTATATGTTTTTCTTATTTCGGCAAACTTATCCCACTGCCTTGTTGTTGTAAAGTTATCTATATTTGCTTTAGCCAAATTAATTAAATCCCTTTTCATATCTTCAACTGCTTTAAGTCTTTCCTCTTTGTTTTTTTGGGGAACGATCGTATCAATAATATGGCGATCTCTTATAGTATTGATCATTTGATTAGGTTCAATTTCTTGTTTCATTAAAATAAGTTTCCGTATTTCTTGAGCATCTAAAATAGACTCTTGCAGAACCTTCTTTAAAACCCAGTTAATTGCTTGGGAAATTCGTAAATTCAATTCTCTCAATGATTTAACCCTTGTTCTTTGTATTAAATCAATACTAGGATCAATCATTTCCGGACAATTTTTCTCTCTAATTCTTAACATATTCACCTTTTCATTAACGGCATACGCATTCTTTCGAAGATCTTTTTCAAGGTCTTGGTGCCACCAAGCACCATCATATTCTATAACAAGAACCTTTTTTGAAACACCTATGGTAAGTGTTACATCAAATTCCTTACCAAACGTTTTGTCCCTATATTTAATTTCTATTAAGGAATTATCTTTGAAAAATTGGAGTAGATAATAATAAATAGCTCGTTGGGGAAATGATGATCCATCAAAAAATGATTTGAGATTTTTAATTTTTCTGGTCTTCAATCCACGATCTCCTTCATAGTTAATCGTGAATAGTATTTCCCTTTTTTATTCTAAGAATACAAAAAAGTAGCTAGATTATTATAATCTAACCACTCACTCCAACTAACGATACGGTAATGAAATTGTTCTACTTGCAACTATATATACTCAATCTATATCCTTTAAAGGCAGTCTCATATCCTCTGGTAAGCATTCAGTTAAAAAATTAAATAATATTCTTCCATCGACTTTATCACTAAGATAATTCATGTAAACTTTTTCTTCATCCTCAATGGGAATATCTTTAAAGTACCCCTTATACTTTTCCCAAAGTTCAGGGTCTTCCTTTTTAATGGCTTTAAAATTAAAGCTTACACCGTTTTTCAGATAGTCCATTAACCTTCCCTCCATCAAGATCTCTCAATTAAAAACACTAAATCTTTTTAGTACATTATTCGTTTCTTCTTCTGTAATTCCTATGTACCTTAAAGGAATAGAAGGATGTGAGTGGTTTAAGATACCTTGAAGCATCGCGATATCTTTTGTTGCTTTATAGAACCAATAATCAAACGTCTTTCTTAGAGTGTGATTTCCTACACTATTTACACCGGCAAATTCGGCAGCTTTATTTAACTGTCTATATGCCTGAGTTGGAGTAATGGGATCCTTGCCTTTTCTAGAAGGAAATAAAAACTCATGAATTAATTCCAAAGCATATTCGTATACTTCTGTAAAAAAATTACCAATATAAATTTCTGTCCTCTTTTGAGTTTTTCCTTCTTTGACCTTGAGTATTTTCTCCTTCTGAGATTTAAGCTTAGTGATTTGGTGATTTTTTAGACGGAGTAAAGCCCATTTATGTCCTCTAATTCCTGCTTACTGCGAATTGTTGAACATCCTTAACCTGATTGGAAAAGGATATCAATGTATGATTTTATGTGTTTCCGTACATTCCATAAAACGGTAATAGATTTTAACTTTTATCTATAAGATTTTTCCTCAATATATTACCATTTAATCACCAACGCAAATCGCAAATACTTTCGTAAACGCAGGTCCTCGTGGGTCCCAATATGCCAAATACATCACGTTCCAGTTTGCTTTAAGTTTCTTTGCCATCATTTTAACCCATTTAAGAGGATTGCTTTTTTCATTCGCTTTAGTGTCATTTATCAAACCATCCTTTTTGATAGAGCAAGTCTAATTTCCACATAGAGACTTAACAGAACCTTTTAAATAAATCAACAATCAAGAATAACAGAGCAAATTCCAAAAAGCAGAAAGGAGCATTATTTTGATGTGATGATCCGTTTTTTTTGTTTCAGTTTATAAGTATGTATTACCAAAATATTGCCTGTTCGATCACTTCACGCCAACTAAATTGTCTTTTGGTGATTAAAGCAATAGACCTTACCCTGAAACTTCTTATTAGAAAGACAAAAAGCAGCAACCTTCTCAGACACAGGTTGATTACAGGTAGCACACTTGGGGCTGCTTTGGTTACTGTTATGCTGATGTTCTTTATTGTTTTGAATGGCTACAGTATGTGTTTCCCTTAGTTCAGGATCTGTTATGTTAGCCTTTTGGATTATCGCAAAGATGCTTTCAATTTCTTGTTCAGTAATGAGTGGAGTAATATTTTGTAATTTAACAACAGAAACCTTTCTGTGAAGGAAATCGGATAACTCCACATCGTAAACAATCAACTCATTGGATGAAATCTTCCTCATTTCTAAATCCACTTTAAAGGTACATCTTTTCGTAAAGGATACGATTGATACGAAATGGTCGCTAAATTTACCATCGACCAAGCTCAACAACGATTTGATATGGCCATGATTTTGCATAAACGGATTCATCATTTTAAACTTACCGTTCACTGACCACTCTTTCCGATTCTTTGCTCCGTAAATAGTACCCTGATAATTTTTAGTTTCGATAACAAAGATGCCATATGGAGTAATAACGATATGATCAATCTGAGAATATCCTGATACGGATTTCGGGTTACGCACCATTATATCCGATAAGTGCCTGAACTCTTTTGGCAATTGATCCAATTGAATATCTATCTTGTATTCTCCTAATTCCCCTTTTCTTACTGCTACCTTCTCACGTTGAGCTTTACTTGAAACTGAAGTTTTCACTTCTTTAGTGCCTTCATTAGTTGATGTCTTATTCTTTTTGAATAATTGAAAGAACATGACCTTTATCTCCTTCTCCCAAAAATTTGTACTTTCTTCTAATATAGGTTATTGCCGTTAAAGTGTGAATTTTATGAATGCAACATGAAAATCACTATAAAAAAAGATGCCATTCCGTTGCTGGCACCCAGTATCCTTGCTCCTACCCTTTACTTTATTAACATAACATCTGGCCACGTACTCATACTCCGTGCTAACACTCCAAAAAATTACGATTTACATATCCAATTAGCATAAGCGATTTTAGAATCATTCCTGCCCGGGATATTTTTTCGGTAAAGATCGACGAGAATGTTTTGATAACCGAACAAGAATGGAGGTAATCTATTTGGACATTAGTAAGTACTCACACATAGCAGAGTTCTTTAAAGCAACGTCTTCTAAAAATCACAGGTTATCTCTGATGGGAAATCAAAAATATTCATATTAAAAATGAACTTGGAATAGCATCTCCAAGCTTATTTGTTTTACTGTCCTTTTTTTTTGAAGAGGTAAGTTCCGAAAAATATTCTATTGCCAAACTCCATTTAATCAACACGAAATACCTATTAGCATAATGACTATTTCAAGTAAGTATGGGGTAGATGGTAAAGCACTAATACAGTGAACCTTTATTTAAGAAGATAAAATAAGGCGGAGCATTTCTCTCTCGTTTCATGTGAGGACGTTTATCCAATATTGTTTTTGGAGTTATACCTTTCCTTTAGACTTACAATGTTATCATTAAAAGGCACATCTTCTGTTTTTAAATACCCACTGTCCAATCCAAGTAATTCTTCAACTTCTTCTCGGTTTAAACTTAACCCATAATGATGAGATAATTTTTGCACCAATTCTTCACCAGTGGCATAATCATTTTCAATTAGTAACTCTACGGCTTGTTTCATCGAAACCGGGTCACTAATTTCTTTGATGTCATCTAAGGGTTCACTAGTTCTCCATCCCTTTTGACTTATTTGCCGTTGCATATAATGATAAGTGCCTTCAGTAATAGCACCCAACTTGTATGCTCTCATAACCATAGCTCCTACTGATACACTCCAACGTTTTTTTAAAGATATGTAATACATAAGATCATTCGGGTGTATCAATACGTCTTTTAAGAAGGCATTTGCTGGCAGTAGAAATGCTGCAGCAAAGTCATTAGCCTCTTGTTCCATTAGCTTGAACTCTTCCTTACTTAAATCATCAATATTTAAATAAGGGTCGTGTAAGATTTTATGTCCTAATTCATGAGCAACATCAAATTGTCGTCTATAAAAGGACCTTTTTTCATTACCTAATACAATTGAGTAATATGGCTTCCCATCCAGTTCGTGGTGTGACCCAAATGCATCAATATTTTTTTTCCCTAATCTCATTGAACTAAGTACAAACCCTTTTGTTTCGAGCAAATAAACAATATTTTTTATGGGCTTATTCCCTAAATTCCAATATTCCCTCAACTTATTTGCTGCTGCTTCTATATCAGTTGCATATGATTCTGGAAATTCAGGTACTTCTAATTCTGGGAAATCAACGTATTCCTCTAACATGGCACGTATTATAGTTAAATATTTTACTCGATCATACTGCATTTCTCTTTCCTTTTTACCAGTAGATAATAAAGAACGGAAATACGTATTTCCCGTTTTTACAGACAGAGGATCTTCATAAAAATATTCTTTTGGAAAGTTTAAGACACGAATAATTTGCAATAATGCCTCAAACGTCGGGGTTGCTTTATTATTTTCGTATTTCGAAATCATCTGTTTACTAACATCTAATTCAACTGCTAAATCACTTATAGTATAACCTCGATAAATTCTCCCCTCTTTCAGTCTTGCTCCATTGAAATTTCTCTCAAACACTATAGTTCCTCCTTAATAATTGAGGTCTACATATTCTGTCCCTCTATATCCTGCTGTTTATTCTTTACTCTAGTAATTCTTCTTTCAGAGTTTCTACGGTCCTTGATTGATTGTTTAACTTTTGGAATGATTTCTCTCTTCTCTGTTTCTCCACTGATTTGTGCGTTAGGAACAAAAATCTCATCATACTGATCACTTGCGACATATGTTGACCAGTCTTCCACATCTATTAATTCAAAAAATTGATTATACAATTTTGCTTCTACATTAACTATTTTATTGTTCTCTTCTTTTCCAATAACAAAAATAACTTTATTTACACGTGGATAGTCTTCAGCTAATATTTTTCGAACTTCTTCAATTCGTCTTTCCTCATATTCATCTGTAAAACGAGGAAAAAACTCTAGTTGGTGATTATCCAGATTAACTGGTTGATTATTTAGGGATACGAATGCATGGAAATAGTGAATACTTTTTTTTCCAAGCTTCTTGATGACAACATCAAAGTTCTTTTCCTTTGAGAAGGCATAAAGTGTTCTCGTATCAATATCGAGAACCAATATGTATTCCCAGATGCCTCTTTTTCGTTGAAGTACTACCAAGTTCTTATGTAAGGCAGCTTTTCTAATTCGTCCGAAACGAGTATCCCAAGAACCACCATTTTCAAAATTCCCCGTATGCCATCCTTGTTCAAGTTTAACCTCATTGGTGATACCCTTAGTACTACCCGAAAAAGCTTTAACAAGACTTTCTATTGTCGCCTTCTCCATCCCTAAGCTTAAAGCCATTAGCAACACCAACCTTTTTATATTTTATCTTATTGTACTACATTTTTATAAAAAAAGTAAACCAAATTAACATTTTTTTCGAATAAATCAACAGGATGTTTGTAATTATGATAAAGTGATATGCGAGCAGATAATACACAGAAAAATGTACTTACAAGGGTTTACACTAGAAAATGCGAGATTTACAGTCATACATGTGTATCCATTTTTCCGTAGCTTGTTCTTTCTTTGTTATTTAACGGTTTACCTAAAACCAAAAGGACCAAATGGCCCTTTTTTGGTACTTCATAATTTTTGAATTATTTTTCTTTTTCGTTGATTGTAAATAATTATTTTTTCTTACTCCATAAGACATTAAATTGAACACTTTCAAATAATTCAAGCGGTATAAGTTCAGGTACTGTGATCTTGGCCCACTCATTAGGTGGATTTTTAACAGTACTTACGGTTCCATTTTTATAATTAGTACTGGTCTTGTTATAATAAAGTTCTCCAATATAAATGCGTGATTTTGCAATCCATCTTATTCTAACCGGATTCCACAGCAGATCATTTTTGTAAAAATATCCTTCTTTATTGAGCAAAACAGAAACATCTGTGTAAGATTTACCTATTTTAAGATAGTTGAAGATTTTCATAACTACTTCACTTTCTTCTTGCTGGATTAATAATTTCCCATTTTCACATCGATAACCATATGGGACTCTCCCAAGAATCACTTTCCCTTGTTCCCTTGCCCTTTTCAAACCCCGGGCTGTTCTTTTAGTCATATATTCTCTTTCCTTCTCATGAATTAAATTTATTAGAAACTCTGCATTCCCTTCGTTAATCCCACGAACCAAAATATCCTCAATACTTGTCAAAAATATCACTCTCTTTTCATTTTTTCTTAATAAAAGACAAAAAACCCCAACGAATAAACATACGAATAATGAGCTTCGTACATTTATTAGTTGGGGTTTTCCCTTTTCGTTTATTAAGTTATTAAGATAGTAACACCACAGTTATTTTTTTGCAATAGCCTATTTTAAACTTAATTGGATTTTATATAGGATGAATTTGATTGCCTTATTTGTGTTTCTCAAGGGAAGAATTTTTTTATACTGAATTCCCCTCTCATTTAAAACATCTTCAAGATAAAATTGAGCATCACAGTCTGTTAAGGATATCTTTACTTCACCTTTCTCGATTATCTCTTCTATGAGGCTAGCATATAAAGAAATTGACATGGGAGAACACCTAGATCCTACTGCGAAATTACGTTTATCATTTATTTTAAGGTCCAGTTAAATATTTCTCTACTTGTTAGCAATTAGAATTCGTTAATACTGAATTCAATCAAATCTATATCATCATCTGATAAAATAAACTTCTTTTGAATTGCTTTCATTGGAATCCCTTTTTTAGCAAACTCAATTGCTATGATTAAAATTTCATCATCGATATATCTATGCTCAATTTTATCTTTATTTATCTTTATTCATCTATAACACCTCTAAACTGAAACAATAGGATTTAGAGCCTCTTTAAAAAAGTCTCACAGTTCTTAGGGATAACAAAAGCAGTGAACTCCTTACCCATTCCTTCATTCGGTTGACCCTTAATTGCCTGTATCAAAGATGGATTAGAAAAGCCAAGAGGCAACGCAAATTCCCCGGTATATTCGGCAAGCTGCTGATTTATATATTTCCCCTTACTTCTTCCGCAGCTGCAGCTCTTTTCAGACAGGTCTAGATTAAATATATCATTACATTTAAGGCACATAAGAAGCTTCATTTGCATCCCTCAATCTAAATTACCGTTCTTTTCCTTATCAATCGTTTCCTAAATGTAAGCTATTACTGTGGCATCGTTCCTGTACTCTGTTATTTTTTCAGTGATTAGCTTGTTTTCAAACATGCCCCTTAACAGTTAAAGTTGCCCGCTTTCATTTTTTAATTATAAATCACCCAAATAAAAAGGTTATCTCGCCATTAGTAAGATAACCTTTTAGTTGCTTTGACAGAATTGCCTGCACAGCCCATAACCTATCTAGAACTATAGAAAAGTTGCTAGCCTGTTTTTTATTAAATCCTGTTACTCAATTCTAAAAGTTGCTGTGTTAGCTTTGTTATATACTTGATGAACATCTTTCTTGGATTGTTTTACATATGACTTAATCATTGAATAATCGCTCGCGTTAACATCTTCTACTTTCTCTAACGTTGCTCCTACACTTCCAGCCAAATATCCAGCTGCCCCGAGTATCACTCTCACTTCGTGCATCAATTCTGAAGTTAATGCTTCATGAGCATTATTTTTCATGATATTTTCTTCTGCGTCTTCAACAATTGTTGCCAGATCAATTATTAATTTGCCAGAATATATTTGCATATTGCTTATCCCCTTCATATAGTGATTTTTTGAAACCCTACATAAAATTTAAAAATTCATTACCATCACATCACTGCTTCATTCTCTATTAGTTTTATTCTAACAATTGATTTTCCTTTTCAATTTGCATTCCTGCCTTTATCAAAGACAGATGTAAATTATCTCTCTGTTCGCATTTCTCATTTCTGGAAAAATCAAAAATATAACGATTAGTTACCAATTCATGTTTTGCCATAAGGGTTATTAAATCGATTAAAAGTTTTTCAGCTATATCTGTACGAGGGTCTTCATTAATTTTTGTAATTCTATGTAGCTCGATTTGTAGAAATCCTAAATGTTTAATATATTCCACACTCAACTCTCCCACTAAAACATTTTCTGTGGATTGACTAAGGTGTTTATGGCAAACACAAGGGCATCATTAAAAGCCGTACCATACGCTAACTTCGTTTGTATATGTACCTGTTCAAAAATGTTTGCTCTAATGTCATCAATGAATTCAAGCTTTTTTGCTTCATCCTCAAACTTCCCAAATTGGGCTTTCATCTAGATCCTTATTAAAGCAATTCAGAGTACATAACATACTCTTCACTGGTGATAATTTGTTCGAGCCTTTCTTCAATTAACCTGTTCACGACCTTTTGAAATCCATCGATCATTAGTACCGCCTCTCTTTATTCCAAATATGAATATATTCTTAAGTGGAATATAACACAATATATATTGATTGTAAAATTCAATAACGATACGATTACTAATAATAATATTTAGAGGGTTGATTTATGAGCGATTTATTAATTGGAAGACTAATCAAGGAACTTAGAAAAAAAAATAATATGACAATGGTTGACTTCTCAAAAAAAATTAAAATATCTCAGCCGTCCCTATCTAAGATTGAATCAGGAAGACAAGAGGTATCGTTTTCCCTGTTGGAATCTATATGTCATGAATTTGAAATTTCAAGGAGTCAATTTTTTCAAATGCTGGAAAGGGACAGTATATATCACCAAACTTCTTCGGCTTTAAACGTTGAGGAATCCGTGGATGCGAACAAAGAAATTGAAAATAAAATCGGAGAACTAGTTTCAAAGATGACATTTGAACAAAAAAAAGCATTGTACATTTTTTTATTCTCCAATAGCAAAGAATAAAATCCATAAAAATTAAGATACTTAGGGATTTTTAATGAGATTACTCAAAATAAAAAACGCAGTCCGACTCTTTTATGAATTGGACTGCTAAACTTTTTGCTCAATTAGTTTTTCCTATAGCTCTAAACCTCGTTAAGTTTTTTTACTCAAATTTTTAAAAATGCTAGTCTTCATTTTCAAAATGATGAAATTTGCTTTGTTCTATTTATGTTCCGAACAGGTTCCGAATCATATATCCCATTCGGAACATTGATCCTTAATCGGTTTTCCTTTTACAAAAAGGTTTTTCATGAATAAATCAGTACTTTGTTCCGAAATACTGAATTTTTTACTGTTTGGAAAGAATGTATAACCGTACAGGTATATTTTATATACCAACATACTCTCAAAAGTAGTGGAACGTTGGAACAACCTGCTATTAAACCTTGATGTTACTGGCTTTTAACCGTTCCATCTTTTCCATTAATTGCGGAACGAAATTTGGAACTTTCCTCTACCTTATTTTATTTATAGAAGTAAATCATTGTATCGGGCAACTCTGGATGAACAATGCCATCCTTAATTGATTCAGGATTACCCGGATCAGATAATTGTATTAACCACGCAGTAGGATTACTAGCACCAATTCTGTGTTTAACTTTTTTAATAAAAAATGAATAAGTTTGTAAGTCTTTAACGACTTTATTGCTTGATGGGTAGAATGGGATTCTTTCCGACATATTATAAGCTTCATAAATATTAGATGGAGCCAAGTATAAATAGGTGGAACCATCTTCTTTTACACACTTATAATCACTATTATTCTGTAATTGATCTTTTTTAGCCAATAAACCAATCTTGCGCAAAAAATCCATAGCAGGATGGTCTTCGATTGTTAGTTGTTGCGTTTCTTTCATCTCCTGATATACAAATTGATAAATTTCCTTTCTTTCCTCTGGATCAGAAAAAAATATTTCATCCTCCAAAAAATCATTTAACTGGGCAAAAGCTGCAAAAGCTGAAGCAAGAAACATGGCATAATGGGACCGAATTCGAATGTGAATATTACCCCATCCCCTACTACTAAAATAATCAAGGATTTCATGATAAAGTCGTAAAAAGTTATGCTTCCATCTATAAGATGTTCTCATTAAATACTGTCCTACCCAATATGGTACTTCTTTGAGAGCTTTGACTTTTCTAATAGCCTCTTCATTAAAATTAATTTTTGAAGCATCAAATAAAACTGATCTTTGAATAATTGATGGCACGCTGGTCAATACTTCTCCACTTAACATTAAAGTCGCTTTTACAGGAAATCGAATAATAGCAGATTCATCTTTATGCCCTCTAATAAAATCCTGCCTCATATAAACATTATTTTTAAGTGAATCTGAACAGGCCTTAAAGAAATCTATCCCCTTGCTATTCTCATTCTTATTTTCAGCTTCGTCTACGACAAAAGGCATAGAGGATTTTCGACTCATACCCTTTCTTAAACTATCCAACGATGGCGGGGTATTCAACGATACATTAATACCGGCCATTTTTGTATACTCTTTAACGGCTGTACTCTTGCCTTGACCATGTTTTGCATATAGGTATAGAAACGGAAAATAATCCGTTTCCTTTACAATGGCATCTACATTCATTGTTCCAGCAATATAACCGAAAGCTAGATTTGAATATTGACCATAGAGTAATTTAAGGCACTTAAAGTAAGTAACCAAATCCTCCTTAGAGGGAGTAGTATCAATATGTGGATGTATTCTATATTCGTCATCTTTATCAACATCCACTTTAAAATTCTTACCTTTTACTGCTATAATTCCATCTTCATCTGCAAGAACCACCTTATCACGATAATACGCATGTGATGGATAAATCCAGATACCCTCCTTTTCATTCCACCCCATATATGGTATAAACTCAAGTTCTTTCATAGGGCTGGTTAAAATCATGTTTATCAGACTATCTAAGTTTGTTTGCTTCCCATACCAATTGAATCTCCCGTTATTCATGCAATGTTTTTTAAAAGCTGTTTGAATTGCTAATGTCTCACCATCAAATTCGACCACTTTTGTCTGATTGTTAGAGATTAGTTTTAACATATAAACCTGTTTGCCATTTTGTCTTACAGTCGTATAGAGTGGCACAACAATAAAGTTTGAAATTGGACTTTCTTTATACTTTGAGATTGGACTTTCTTTATCCTTATTTTCCTCTGTCTTTACTCGTACGTAATAATATTTTTTTTCTTTATTGATTCGAAGATGATTACTATTAAAAATGTTTTCTCCTGTTGGATACAGATCAGACGGGATATTTTTATCCTTTTGCTTATTATTATCTGGTTCCTTACGCGCAGGAGAATCTTCAATTCCCACCATCACATCATTGTATAAGCCTATACTTCTTCCTACACTGGATTTTTTTCGATTTTTAGTTTCCATTTCAACTTTGTTTTTATGATTCATACTTTTTCCTCCATAATAAAAACCCCAAACAAGTAAAGATGGTCAAGTCATAAGGCCATTCTTAAACAAGTTTGGGGTTCTCCCTTTTTTATTATTTATTTTTTAGCAAGAAACTTATTATTTAACTTACTTTTATAAGGGACCTCCTTCTTTTGTACTTTGTTAATTAATTTCAAGCTAAAATCTTAAAATATTATAATTATTATTTTTGATATGCGAACCCCTTTTCAAATAAAATTTTAATATTTTCTTGATTTAATTAATAATATTGTAAAATTTAAATAGTACGGTATTTCCCAGAATAAAATTAAAGGAGCAATACAATGAGATTTAAGTTCTATAACGATACTGGCAGAATAGTTACTATACATCCAGCTACATATAAATATGGCTGCAGTGTCGATAATAAAGAAGCGATTATACCATTAGAAGAAAGACTATTCATCTTGCCAGAAGGTACCTACCCGTATGTCAAGATGTGGGACTATGGATTAAACAATGGACTTCAGTTACTGGTTTCACCTACTAAAGATTAAAAAACTTAATTTTGGTCAGTAGCCCCTATGTGAGTAGTTTATTTAAAAGCTACTCTTTTTTTATTTGTCGGTTGTTTATAGATGTAAATGAGTAAATAGATGTTGGATATAGAAAAAATGCTCATTGTCACGCCATTGATTTAAATTTCATTAAAGTCTACTTTAAGTTAAATGAAATTTAGCAAAAACTTAATCAGATTCATTAGAAAAAATTAACTTATATTGGATTTAACTCCATTAAAAGAAAAAAACAATAAGAATTAAGTATTACGTACATATTTTTTTATTTTTCTATTCGAATTGCATAAAGTTCAAGCTAATATGTTTTTACCTTTAAATGAAAGGAGAGGAAATAAAGATGGACAAAGACATTAAGAAAGCATCCTTGAGAGAAGTTATTTCACTCATAAAAGCCGGGAAGACGGATCAAGAAATTGGAGCAATGTTTAACTTATCTTCAGGATCCGCTATTTATAGTCGTTTAAAGATTGTTGGAGCTGATAAATCGACCAAAAAGTGGGATTTTACCAACATTGATCAATCCATGTTAGACGATATTTTTTGGGACATTCGTCAAGAAAAGAAACTAGTAATAGAAAAAAACTTTGATAACCCGTCATTTTCGGAAGAGCAAATCAATGCGCTCAAGGTTATTGCAGATGAATATATCAACCGGAGTTCTAAGAATGAAGATGATGAAACCAAATATAAAATGTTTGGCAGACTACTATTTGAACACGCCAATTATAAAAATAAAGATATTGCCGCCAAACAGTTAAATGTCCCCATTCCTGACCCTGTTATGCAACGATTAGATGATTTTACTAATAGAAGTGGACTTGAAAAAAGATTTATCGTAAACAAAGCACTCGAAGTTTTTTTAGATTTATATCAAAATGATTTGAAATAAGTGTAACTATGCACGTTGAAGTATACCCGTTAGAGGGGTCCGTTCAACGCGTATACTATGTCCTTCTTTAAAACCAGATTTATCAATGGTTTATGTACTATATGGGCGCTCCCTTTAAATGCCGACTATATAGGAAGAGAACTACTTATTTATTATGAAATATAGGTCTATACAACCATTCGCTTTCAAATAACCTTTATTAAATTGTAACTGGGGAAGTTATTGAATTATAATCAAAATATGGTGATATTTAGAAATTTATTTAAGGGAGGACAGCTCATGGACTTCAACAAACTAATGCTTTACGCCAACATACTAGGTATCTGTTTTTCTGTGGCTCTAACATATATAATTGTTGTTAACATTCTCGTTGGACTCCCTGTTCAGCCTGTCGCTATTGCTATGCTTGCAATCGGATATGTTGTCATGATTAAGAGAAATACACTTTTTCAAGAACTTTGGAATAGATGGTTCTCCGGCAGAGGAAAATAAAACTTTTATAAAGACATTTTATATTTTCCTTTAAGTGATATGTTATTTAATTTAACCATTCATAAAATCGTAGTTTACTTGTAATTTAAATAAATTTAAATCGAAATAAGGGAAAACCCCATTATTGAGTTTAAACGCACATACTATTGCGTTTAATCCTCATTATGGGGTTTTTATTTTTGCTTAAATTTTACTGGAGGAATCTATGTGATATTAAATAAAAACGATTATGAAGCGCTTTACGAAGAGTTAAAGCTTGTTAATGAGGAGAATTATCAAGGAAAGTTTTTTGTAACTAGATTCGAGGATTTAGAACAACAAGCTATGCAATTTTTGATAGAAGAGAATTACATTGATGACAGAACGAAGATAATGATCAAAATGTTTCCTTAAATATTTCTTGGAAAGGAGAAGGATTGTACTGCTTTTCTGGACTTGGATTTATCAATGAGTATTCACTTAATCATATTGTTGATCTTTTCGAAGCTGAAACCGAGGTAAGCCACAAAATTTATTTAGGTGACCATAATGAAATTGAAAAGGCAAAAAACAATTTCACAAATGTACATGTGGTATGGAATATAGATGTTGTTACCAAAACCTATTCACTTGAAGAAATCATTGAAAGTGAAAAACCCACCGATACTTCAGTAATCCTTCGTGAGCTTTGTAAACATAAAGGAAATAGACAATGGCGAAATCACGAAATAGAAATTATTAAGGATATGAATAATGAGACTTTTTACGAATTTTTGAAGCAGTATAACAAGCTATTGCTAATGTCTTAGCAATTTCAAATAAAGCAAGGAAAATATAAAGGCACCTTTTCTTCTTGGAGAAAGTGCTTTTTTCCTTTAGAAAAACTAACAGGAGAAAAGAAAATGAAAATATACTATTATTTATCGAAATCCAAAAAACGCCGTGTTCAATTAGAAAGCAAGGATATCCATGCGCTGCTTTTCTTGAACGAACAGAGTATCTTATCGCAACCTCAATTCCATGAGTTTTACTCTCTGTTAAAGCATATAAGTGAAGCTGCTTTCCGAAGAAAAATGAGTCGTTGGAACAATGCAAATATCATAAACAAAAGAAAAGTAAAAATGAAAAACGGATATGAGATGGGAATTATTGAATTGACCAATGCTGGTCAATCCATTCTAAAAAAGCTGGGTTACTTAAAAGAGAATGAAAAACTCAAATACCATGCAACAAGCAATTTAGACCATACTCTTGCCATTAAACAATGTGTCATCGAATTCTTAAAAAATGTCAGTCATATAGATCCGTTCTATATAGCTGATGGAGGCAAATATATCATTCCGTTTGGAGAAGAAGATAAAAATGATGAACTAGAGCAACCTATAATAATCTTTAAGAAGCAAAACTTCGGCAATGATTTTATTCCTCCTTTAAAATCGTTAGCTAAGTACAGTCCAGATTTTATTGAGAAGTACAAAAAATCAGGGGTAGTTCAATCATTTGTGCCGCAGGACTTCATTCATATTAAAGAGCAGCTTGGCGATAAAACGGGATTAACTCCAGATTGGATTTTTAAAGTGAAGGACACATTCATCTATGTTGAAGTGGATAGTGGTAGCGAAAAAATCAAAACGAAGCGGGACCATGCCAATACCATCATTGAAAAACACGATGTTAAATCTATCGAGGGCAAATTATATCGTTATCAAGAGTTGGCTAAAAATGATACCGAGCATAAACATAAAGTTATCTTTACTTTAATGGATGATAGTGATGGTTTCATAACTACAAATATCCATTCCAATAAAGACACGCGCATTGCTAACTTAAAACATGAAATCGCCCACATGGATGACTACAAAGATTGGGGAATAGATGTCTACGTTACTGGAATGAAAAGATTTTTCCCCATAACAGAAGGAATCTATTTGGAACTATTCGATGATGAAGAATCGGACATCACCAACAAATACAGAGACACCTTTATCGCTTTAATTAAGGCTGGATTGAAACCCAATTGGAGAAACACTAAGTATGCCCTTGTTCATGATTATAAAGCCCACAATATTTCAGTAAACGGTTTAAACTATATACCACACTTTGTTTATAAGTTTCATCAAGAAGAGGGAAATAAGTATGAACAATACTTTATCCCTGTATTTATTAGAGCAGGAAATGTGAAAGATATGGAAATCTTAGCATATTACACAGTCCCTATCGAAAGACGTGTATTCAAATACAACGCAAAGATCTTGGCGATATACGAAACGGAAGAACAACTATTTAATGATGTTCTTCGGAAAACAAGGAAAGTAACCTCCAATAAGATATCGAAAGAAAAAGTTGATAATAACGGAATGGATACGGACAATATCGTTTTTGTTGCTTTAGATGAAATATCCGAAGGTGAACTTCGCATGTACAATTTTTATAAAAAAGTTATTGATAAAAGTCAAATATTCCTATGAACATTGTTACCGGCTTATAAAAATACCCCCGTAGCAGCGGGGGTTTCGTGAGTAATTGCAGTTCTCTACTTTGGTATACTCAACTTGGAGTTCTCCATTTAAGTGTTCTCTAAAAAGCCTTATTCTAAAGCTCTTGACACTGTTTTGCTGAAAAGTGTTCCATTTCAGTGTACTCGACTTAAAAAGTCTCCTTTTTGGTGTACTCTTTAACCTTAAAAAGCCTTATTCTAAAGCTCTTTACACTTTTTTGCTGAAAAGTGTTCCATTTCGGTGTACTCGACTTAAAAAAGTTCTCCTTGTACGTGTCCTCTTTAACTTTTAAAAGTCTTATTCTAAAGCTCTTCACACTTTTTTGCTGAAAAGTGTTCCATTTCGATGTACTCGACTTAAAAAGTTCTCCTTTTTGGTGTACTCTCTTTGTGACACAAACATTGTACTAGTTTTATTGCATAACTGATGTTTACATAACCAATTAATAAAAGAGTGCGATAATATCTATTTTGGCACTCAGTTCTAAGGTAAAGTTTAACTAAAATTCATTATCAAGTGAATTATTATCCTTAACCCTGTAAATAACATTTTCCCCACTTCCAATAGGGTTTGCTAGGTATTTTATTTTTTGAAAAAAATATCAAAGGATTAACCCACACTCTTTAATAAGTTGTTTTTTAATTTCTTTAAATGATAGTTAAAATTTTCAATTGCTCTCTCTGTACGGTAACAGCCATTAATTAAGGACAAAAAAATAATCCCGTCTCATAATTGGAAGAGGGAGTTAGTTCAATTTATTCAACAAAAAAACACACACTATTCAAAAAAATAAATATAGGGCTAACAAGAGTAAACCTATAAAAACCATAACACTTTAGCAACTCATGACTACTTTAATCTAGTAGTTGGCCATGTAAAATTATTTTTATAATATGCTAGTTTTAGTTTAGCAAGATCATACTCCCATTCCCCGATTGCATAACTGAATTTCTTCTCTCCATTCTTTTGTCCTTTTCTCAGTTTTACGTTTTGAGCAATGGTGTATGCTACTTTTTTTAATCCTAGTTGCCTCACTGCAATTTCTAGTATTTTCCACCTTTTTTCTTTTGTTGATCCTGTAATTTGATACCCTAATTTCTTTAACTCACTTTCTTCATTGAAAGAAATGATTTCTTCTATCTTTTCCCCCTTCAGTTCGGTGCTTGGCCATACAAACACATTTTGATTTAAATCAGTTTTAGTTAAAGTTTTTTCTATTTTGTCTTCTCCTTGATATGCACGAATATCTACCCATTTTTCACCAACCTTCTTTCTTAGTTCTTCAATAAGTCCCGGTGTAATATAGGCTTTACCTTGCTTTTGATCAGATAAAGCTTGAATAAGAACATAACCTTGTTCTTTTTTTAGATAGACATCTTTAAAAACGGCTAAATAAATCCATTCAGGCTGAAGCATTTTTCGTGTATCTGGAAGAATTCGTTCGTTACTATTTAATTTTGTAAGATACCAAATTTTTCTGAGGTTGTCACTATTATTGGAATTATTAATAGACTTTTTGTCAGATCCTTTAACTACCGATTTTACTCCCAGTTTGCGAATCCTCTTATTCAAAGATTTATACAATTTATCTATTTCTATTGAATCAAGGAATGTAACCTTTTCTTTTGCTTTTTGTATATTGTCATTATCACTCTTATTTATTTTCCCCTTACTAAATACTTCTGCAATAATGTTATACAATCTGATGTCAGGGTCAGGTTCCTTTAGATATAGAGAAGCTGTTTTCAACTTATGTAATAACTTTTTATCTTTGCTTAAATAAAAACTTAACCATATTAGTCGAATAAAGTCTTTTTTATCAATCGTTGAGTCAAAAGCTGACCATCTATCTATAACTTTATCTAAATATCTCATAAGAATCTCATTTAAGTTGAAAACAAAGTAGATTCGAGCTAAATTAGTTACAAGTTGAGGAACACCTGAATCTAATATTTTTTCATTCAATAAGTTCTCATTCTTCCGTAGGAAATTAGTCAATTCATGAGATTGAATATATCGTTTTATAAAAGATAATACGGCATTGTAAGTATGATTCATTTCATTTGGATTAGATGGATTATATAGAAACATGTCCAAAAAGTAGTGTTTAATAAGTCCTATTCTTGTTTCATCTAACAAGCTGCTTTCATAATTATTTAGCTTCTCTATTTCGACGTAGCTGTTCACAAAAGATTGATGGTTCCTATGATAGTCTAATTGGCATAGAAGCCCACTTATTTCTTCAGACGGATTAGATGTATTAACAATATTCCCACCAGCCACTACTACTTTTTGAGCTTTTTCTTCCATTTCCAATAAACTATTAGATAGTAACTCAATTTGATTCCGAGACTCTAATAACTGTGTTTTCAGACTAGCATTCTCTTCCAACAACCCTTTTATTCTTTGTTCATATTCAATTGCTAATTTATTTATCTGGGTGTTTAAACTGTGCAGAATACTATCTTTTGAAATTGAAGTGGTCATGCAGCTTCCCCTTTACCCTTTACTTGATATATTACTCTTGTGAATGCTATGTTTTAAAAAACGATATACCAGAAACTAATAGTGCAACAAAATATATTTATTCCAGCTATCTACTAGTTCAAAAGATATGTATATTAAATGTACGATAAATTTAGTTACTTTGCTTTTTCCTCTTTGGAGTTTCTACTCTTCTTACAGCCATTTCCTCAATTTTACTAGCAATTTTCCCTATATAATCTATAGAAATGCCGGCGGCGATATTCTGCCCAGTTAGATATGATGACAAATATGATATGCTGCTACCTTGTAAACCTAATCTTTGAGTAACTATGTAAGCAACTGCTTCAGCTTCTATTTCTACAGACTGATGATCTAAATTTTGACGACTTGGCCACCATCGATCATGATCCGACCCTAAATGTCCTAAAAAGATATGAGCTAACTCATGGCATAGCACACCAAATCTACTAGGTTCATCCAGTTTATTATGAATTGATATTCTCATTTTATTTGAAAGATTTTCCCTATCCAATGTTGCAAACCCAGCACTTGTACTACTATGCTTTTTAAAATCTATCCTAATTAAATATTTATTTGCATTTTGTATAAGATTAGTTAATAATGAAGGTCGCCACTCTCCCTCAAAATGGGCAAAATCTGTTAACTCCTTTGGTAATTCTTTTCCCTCTGTTTCATCAAGATCGTAAACCAGCATAACTGGATGCATGGGCGCTAAAATTAGCATTGGTTTAGCATCCTCTTTAAGATTTCTCTCAAAACGATTAAGCCAATCATATTGTGTGGCATAGAAGGTACAGTGTGGATTTTGGATTTTAACCAACATATTATTATACGGGGAATATCGACGAAACTTTCCCATGAACTCAATCATTTCTAAAAATTCAGTCGACTTTCTATACCGTTGACCTTCCCCTAGCAAATTATCCAACGTTGATTTAAGGTTCTTTTTGTCGTTATGCTGGCCACCAAGAGCGCAAATGAAGCTGTTTTCACTTTCCGTGTCTATTAAATCTATAAAATAGCTTTTTTCAATTTTAGTAAGAGTTTTGCTCTTTATAAGATCGTTAATTATTTTACGGACATCCCATCTTACTTTCCAACCAAAAAACAATTCTATTTCATCTAGCAACTCCGCTCCTGATGGTTGACGATTATTTCTAATCATTTCCAACAAGTAAATCTTAACATCTTTTTTATACTGCTCAGCGTTTGATTCCAGTAGAATCAACTCCCTTTTAAAGACGTACTTTTTAACCCTTGTACCTTTGCTTTGAACTCTTAATAGTAACAGACCTGTTCTTTTCTCAAAGGAATAAGATTTGTCATAATATTTCTTTGCATTTTTACCTCACAGCGAGGAATGTTCTTTTTGATTAAAAATAGTTTAATAAAACCTTCTTAGAACAGTCTAACTTCCACTTACATTTTGATCGCCACGAAAATCTCATTAGCACCAATCAATAATGACTTGTATCATATTCTGATTTGTTTTTTCTCCAATCATTTCTTTAGGTACATATATACTTGTAATCGGACAATCATAACCACTAATGTCAAAACGAACTGTTTTTGTGTGTTCACTAACTTTATGTACATTTTGAATAATGGATTCATTTTTTAAATCAGGAAACTTCTTAAAAATAGCAGAAGTATTCATATTTTCTGGTAGAAATTCACCACGGAAACGAATACTTACATCAATGGTTGAGGGAACTGGATCTGGTACGCGCCATTTTTGAATATACAAAGAGGATGGTACCCCCCGTTTATTTAATTTCCAACAGTAGTAAGATGACTTTTCCTCAGCGTAAATGAACTTTTCTGTATAACTAGGCATACATTTCACTCTCCATACTGCAAAATGCTAATTATGAAATTGTAATATATCTTTATAAGTAAATAATTACCTTTTAAGTAATATCGTCCACTTTTATATTTAATTTAGTAAGACTATTCATTTTGAGTACACTTTGATTGAAAAGAATAAAATCTAATGATTGCACAGTTTCAGTTGTTCAAAGCCCCATTTAGATTCCCTCAAATATCCATTTTGGGATAAAATTAAACCAGTAATTTAACTATCGATAAACCGCGTTATCAATAATTAGAAATGGAGGAAATTGGATGAATGTAGAATTAAAAATTCAGAAAAACAAGCCCCTTTCCACCGAGATGTTGGAGCTGCAGGATGAAGCCAAACAACACTTGGCCAATTCAAAGGCTGAAAACACAAAACGAGCGTATCGAAACGATTGGACCCAATTTTCCGAATGGTGTAAAACAAACGGACTGCAGGATCTCCCGGCTGCCCCGGAAACGCTCGTCTACTACATCACCTTTTTAGGAAAAACATTGAAAGCTTCCTCCATCAAACGAAAAATGACAGCGATCTCGCAGCGTCACGAAACGGCTGGGTACCCTAGTCCAACCAAAACAGCACTTGTCAAAGGAGTATGGGACGGAATTCAACGAAAGATTGGGATTAAAGAGGAAGGAAAAGATGCCCTTTGGCTCGATGACTTACGCCAAGTGATCCAAGCTCTTCCTCAGAATACCTTAAATGGGGTTCGGAACCGATCTTTATTAGTTTTGGGATGGGCCGGAGCGCTAAGACGGAGTGAATTGAAGGCTGAGCATCAAATTATGAAGCAGACGAGGCATAAGCGCAGTGATTCGTTGCAGCGTTATATAAAGAAATCTAATTTGTTTGATGATAATGCTGCATCGGGAATTGGACTTTAATTAAAAAACAAAAAACCGGCTGCTTGCCGGTTTTTTGTTTTAAATGAACATTTGTTGCATGTAACTTTTCTTTTGCTCAGTTAATATAGTTAGTTTTTCTTCTTCCTTTTCTATCTTGTTATCAATACTTGATAGCAAGGATATGATTTTCTTTTGTTCATTTAAAGAAGGAATTTCAACGTTCATTTTTAACAGTTCGGTCTTTGACAAATTATATCTAGTAGACCCTTGTGCTAATATTGTTATGTGTCTTCTATATCCTTCTGAACGCAACATATATGCAAGAAATTCAGGTATAACTTCTTTAGTATTAAGCCTGTAGCCAAAACAGAAACTGTTTAAATAAACGTTCTGTTCTTCTGACTCCCAATAAGAAACCATACCAACTTCTTCAGGAATTTCAGAAGAAGTTGTAAATAATAGGTCACCTTTTAGAACTTGATTTTGCTTCTTACCGTCACTAAGGTCTACTTTTTCTACTCCTGTTGATTTAGCTTTAACATTTGCAAATACATTCATATAGGTAATATATTTGGCTTCACCAACACCAAAGTCCTCACTAGTCTTTCCACTCAATCCTGTATATGTTGTACCTATTGATTTTAGAGGTTTTAGCTTCCACTGTGGATACACTTTTCCATCTTCCTCTTGGAATCGTAGCTTTTGTGAAAATATTTTTTGCATCATACCTTTTTTAAGAAGTTTAAGTTGCTCAATCTTCTCTTTTTGTTTTACTACTTTTCGATCAATAAGAGTAAAAAAGGATGCAATTTTTTCCTGTTCTTTAATTTCGGGGAGAAATACAGTAATTGCTTTAAGACCGCTATGATATAGATGTACTACTGTAGCACCTTGAGCTATTCTAACTAACTCTTTTTTTCTTGCGGAATTCAATTCATAGCTTAAAAAAACACTGTTAACATCTTTTATTGGCCTTATAATATTTAAGTCTCCACCAAGATAAACCTCATCTACCTCTAATGCTGATGCACATGCTATATCTATCGCCGTTTCTCCAGAAGAAGGAATCAATACGTCACCTTTATAACCCATAACTAATTTTGTATCTTTAGATTTAGTTCGACTATGAATCTCCGTTATTACCTCTTTATATTTTGTGTAAAGTTCACCATACAAAACACATGGATGACCATCTTCAGTTAAGTCGGATTTTGATAAAGAACTACCTTTTGAAAAAGTAGCTATATCTTCTAACTTTCGGGGAGACCAATCAGTAGTAAACTCAGGAAAGCGTAGTTTGGGTATACTACTACTTTTTTCAGCAATAATCATTATTTTACTCCTAATTCATCAAAGTATAGTGAAAGTTGTTGATCAATTGTTTCGATTTCTGAATCAATCTCTTTTAATCTTGACTGAACAGAAAGAATATCGACAGGTTCTTCTTCTTCAAAAGTATCCACATATCGTGGAATGTTTAAATTATAATCATTTTCTTTAATCTCATCTATGGTTGCTGCATAAGAGTACTTTTCAACAGTTTCACGCATGATATACGTTTCAACAATTCTTTCAACATCTTCATTACGCAACAAATTTTGATTCTTTCCTTTTTCAAAGTAAGCTGAAGCATCAATAAATATTACATTATCAGAGACTTCTCTGCATTTTTTAAAGACTAAAATACAAGTAGGGATTGATGTGCCAAAAAAGATGTTAGCCGGCAACCCGATGACTGCATCCAGATAATTCTTTTCTTCAATTAAATATTTACGAATCGCTCCTTCAGCTGCCCCCCTAAAAAGTACCCCATGAGGTAATACAACAGCCATTGTTCCATTATCGTCTAACTGATGAATCATATGTTGAATAAATGCATAGTCTGCCTTGGATTTAGGAGCAAGTTTTCCGTAAGCGCTGAAACGTTCCTCATTTAAAAACTTAGGATCTGCGCTCCAATTCGCAGAGTAAGGCGGATTTGCAACGACAGCCTCAAAACGCATATTAATATGCTCAGGGTCTTCTAAAGTATCACCAAGTTTAATATCAAAATTTTGGTAAGAAACATCATGTAGAAGCATATTCATTCGTGCTAAATTATAAGTAGTGGCAGTTTGTTCTTGACCATAAAACTTCCGTACTTTAGCTTCTTTGGCTACTCGAAGCAATAATGAACCTGAACCACAAGCTGGGTCATATACAGACTTTAAATCTTTTTTTCCTACAGTTACAATTTTAGCTAATATTTTAGATACCTGTTGAGGCGAATAAAACTCTCCGGCTTTTTTTCCAGCACTTGCAGCAAACTGAGAAATCATGTATTCATAAGCATCGCCAAGGACATCGATATCTACATCATCATGAAGGAATGGAATGTCATTAATGCTAACCATAATTTTCGCAATAAGACGCGAGCGAGATTTTACATCACGGCCTAGCTTTGATGAAGCTAAATCCATATCGTCAAATAAATTTTGGAAATCCTCTTGGCTATCAGCTCCAAGTGTGGATTCTGTAATTGCATTGACAGCTTTCTGTAGCATTTCTGTATCAAATTCACCTTGATCGCCTTTAGTAATTTCACTAATCATGTTAGAGAAAAGATACTTAGGTTTGATAACATAACCGATTTGCTGAATGAGTTCCTCAGATAATGCTTCACGCATTTCAAGATCTTTCCAAGCATCTGTATACGAAATATCATCTTCCTCAAGCAGTTTCGCAACTCGGTCTTCAGTTTTCTCAGACAGATAGCGATAAAAAATTAAGCTGAGAATGTAATTTTTAAACTCATATGCTTCCATCTGGCCTCGAAGCTCATTGGCCATATTCCATAATTTTTTGTGAAGCTCTGCTTGTTGTAATCGTTGCTTTTCTGTACTAGTCATTAAATAGTTTCCCTCCAGTATTCTTTCGTTCCTGAATATTTCGTAAAAATAGCAATGGCATAATTGCCTCTTGATAATTTTTTGTTCCCACTTCATGGCGGAGTTGGTCTGCAATAAAATACAACCTTTTCGCAAATTCTTCGGAAATGAGATTTTTCTCGTACTTCCTAGTCAATTAGGTTCCTCCTTGAGAAAACGTAATAATAAGTAATTTGTTAATTGTTCTTCCAACTGCAATCGTTCATTTGTTAAACGTTTTTTATCGTATGTAAGACGATAAATATTCCCCATTAGTTCTTGCTCCTTTAGAGATGGTAACTTCAGCTGTATGCTTCGGAGCATTTGAATAGAAAGTGCTGACACGATTGACCCTTGAATAGCAATTCGTAATTGTTTATGACAATCCGGATGTTCATTAAAAAACCATTCAAAGTAAAGGGGATTTAAATTTGATTTGGGACTAATAATCACAAAGTTTGATGTGATAATCTTACCCGTATGTTCTGAACGAACTAAAACAGCTTTATGCGCTGTCAAGTTGATCAACACCATTCCTTCCTTCGCAACCGGTAAATCCTCTATCTTTTCCTTCAATACATGAATCTCTTGAAGTTTTTCAGTACGCCCGTGATAACTCAAGCCGAGACTTTCGTTAAATTCTTTCATTGTATAAAGAGGAATACTTTTGGCATCCGGTCCGGGTAAAGTCTGAATGCGTGATAAAATGACTCCTTGCGATACGGTTGCGCAATTTTCAAGAAACAACGCCGCACCTCCTTTGTTGCTATTTTTAAAAATAGCTGTTGAAATTCCTTGTTTTAATAATAATTCAATCGCATAATAAAAGCAAGTTTTATTTTGTTATTTTTAAAAATAACATGATTATTCTTTTAAAAATGAGGTAGCAGAATCTCCCGAATCCTGCTACCTCCAAAAAAACTATTAAGAAAACCGTTTCGTATGCTCCAAAATAAAAGTGAAAATGCGAGGCAACACTTTTTTCTTCTTTAGTAGGGGAAGCTTTATTGTGTCGCTGATTTCCTGATGGTTTATAATTCCACTAAATTCATACTCTTCAATAAACCCTTGAAGTTTATCTTTAGGAACACCAACTTCTTCAGCAAATGACTCCATTTCCCTCATTCGTTCCTGTTGTTCGAAGTCATTAAACGTATCATCAACGGAGTCAGCGTTTGTTAGGGTTGGAACCACCTGCGCCAAGAAGTTCTTAATGAGATCCACTTTCAATCGCAATTCCTCGTTATCAGCCCGATTCAATTCAGAGTTGATTTTCCTTACTGCCTCATCACGCTCAGCTTCATCATCAAAATTAATATTGCGAATTAAGTTCATAATATAGCTAACGTTAATTCGATCTGTATGCATTAATTCAATGGAGAAATCCACATCGGCTAAAATGGATTCCTTATTTACAGTCTTTTTCGTCTCATCATAAATTCGTAAATACTTACTCTTATAATCTTGATATGTCTGCTCTTCGATACCTAATTTGTCTGCATTAAATTCAAATTCATTAAAGGTCTGGAGACGAACTAAATATTTCGTTAAATCTCGGAAGGCAATAATGAATTGGTGTTTTTCCTCTTCACGCTCTAATGCATCCACTGAAGCCGGAGTTGCAGCGAGACGTTGGACTTGACCCAAAGCAGTTTTAAAAAGCTTTAGATATTCTTCGTAACTTTGCATCAATACATCATCCACGCCATCAGTCCTTGAAAACAAACGAATAGCCTCATCAGTATTTTCCTTTAGATTACGGAAACAGACAATGTTACCATATGGCTTGGTTGCTTTTTCGACCCTATTAGTACGTGAAAACGCTTGTAGCAAGGTGTGGTACTTCAAGTTCCGATCCACATAGAGAGTATTTAAAGTCTTGCTGTCGAAGCCCGTTAAAAACATATCGACAACAATCAAAATATCAATTTGCGCATTTTTAACCCCTTTAGAAACATGAGCAAAATAGGAGGCGAATTTATCGGTCGTAAAGTTTGTACCGTACATGGCATTATAATCCTTCATGAATCGCTCTAGACTATCACGTGAATGCTCGTCTCGACCTTCGCTTTCTTCATTAGCTCCAAAGGTGAAGATTGCTGCAATTTTTAAATTGTGATCCAACCTTTTAAAAATGTCATAGTATTTGACCAACATAGGAATACTTTGAACCGTAAATAGTGCTGTATAACCCTTGCTTTTTGCCCTGCGGTCATGATGCTCAATAATATTATTAGCAACCAATTCTAGTCGCTCTTCATCCATCAACACTTCATCGGTTAAAATTCCCTGTACTTTTGTTTGGTCTTTCTCATCGAAAATGATATTAACTGTCTTAATATACTCAACTGAGAAACCTAGCACATTCTCATCATGAATTGCGTCTTTAATTAGATATGTGTGTAAGGACTTTTCGAAAATGTCTGCAGTCACACGCCCATCCTGACTTTTATTTTCCTCAAAACGAGGGGTCCCCGTAAATCCAAAATATTGTGCGTGTTTAAAGTGCTTTGAAATTTCTCTATGCATCTTACCAAATTGGCTGCGATGACACTCATCAATGATAAAAATAACTCTTTGATCACGATATTGATCCATAAATTCTTTATACTTTGGATTCTTCACCGCATTTGCCATTTTTTGAACAGTTGTTAATATTAACGGCTTGGTAAGATCCTTTATCTGTTCAACAAGTGTATCGGTTCTATCCGTCTGGTCAACAGATTCGGGTTCAAACTTATTGAATTCCTCCATTGTTTGAGTATCTAAATCCTTCCGGTCTACAAGAAAGAAAACCTTTTTTATATCCGGCACATTGGCTAAAATCTGACTTGCTTTAAAGGAGGTGAGTGTCTTGCCCGATCCAGTCGTATGCCAAATATAACCATTATTTCTAGTTTCTGTAGCCCTTTTAATCAAAGCTTCAACAGCAAAGACCTGATAAGGTCTCATAACCATAAGTCTCTTTTCGGTTTCATTCAGGACCATATAACGTGCGACCATCTTTGCCATATGGCATTTTTCTAAAAAGGTCTCTGTAAATTCATGTAAAGCTGTAATTCTATTATTCTCAGTATCAGACCAATAGAAAGTGTGGCCAAACAGAATTTCCCCATCACTGTTGGCAAAGTACTTTGTGTCCACTCCATTACTAATCACAAACAATTGTAAAAAACGGAATAGTCCTCGGAATGAATGTTTTCTATAGCGTTGTATTTGATTAAATGCTTCCTTGAAATCCAAACCACGACGCTTCAATTCCACCTGTACAATGGGTAAGCCGTTGATAAGTAAGGTGACATCATAGCGATTTTTATACTTACCTTCCATTGTTGTTTGGTGAGTAACTTGGCAATAGTTTTTACACCATTCCCTTGTGTTAAATAACTCTAAATATACCTCTGTTCCATCATCTCGCTGAAAAACCAGCTTATCACGTAGTATCTTCCCTGTATCGAAGATACTTTTTCCGTCAATCATTGTTAATAAACGGCTAAATTCGGTATCGGTTAACGGCTGTCCTTCTAATTTTTTTTCATTAAAACGGTTAAGTTGAATCCTAAAATTCTGAATAAGAGCTACTTCATCATTAATAACTACTTCCTCGTATCCTTGATCAACAAGCTGCTTAATCATATTTTTTTCAAGCTGCGCCTCCGATTGATAACCCACTAATACCCCTCCACATTTTAAATTACTATACCTGACATCTTTTTCTTTTCGAACCCTGAAAACAAATAAGTTATACGGTACACCAAAATGGGACACTGTTAGAGTTAAAAATTGTTCTCCATTTTGGTGTAATCAGTTACATTTTTTTGAGCTGTAAATTAATTTTTTCTACAATTCTTTGTTGTCCTTCCATGTTTGGCAAAGGAAATATTAATTCTTTTATCGAGTTTTGTGATATAAACCTTCCCGTTGACAGATCGGATGAAAGAGCGTTTATCTGTCGTCGCGCCCATCCTGTTTTTAAAAAATACGCCAAATACTCTGGGATGATTAAATTATCATTCACATGAAGAATCATTAAAAGATGATTTGCTAATGCATTTTCAAGTGAGTTCGTAATTAATGCACTTACCCCCAGATTATTAATCCCCTGCCTAACAAGAACAATTGAATTTCGTTCCACTGTCCCACTCTTTGTAGGGATGTTATCAATGTCCAAAAAGACCATTTCCTCTTCTTGGATGTCTATAGAGTTTTCACTCAAGTTTTTTGCAGTTAAATACCTAACAGAATCAGAAGTTGGTACTGTTTTCTTTAGATTTGAAGGAATTGATCGCCCAACCCGAACTTCGTTTACCACAACACCTAACTTTTCCTCATGCTCTGTCCATTTTATTTGATAGTTTAGGCGGTCTATATAAAAACCAGCATCAAACCGGTCATTTGAAATGAGTTCCGAGTAAGGGATTACACTATGTCTCTCATTTAGTTCTTTCTCAGAAAGCAATAGTGGTCGGTAGGCTGCTTCAACAATATCATGGAAACTAAGTTGTTCATTTTTAGTGTTTATTTGATAATCTGCTGTGGATTCAGCGATATAAGCCCTATCGTTCACTGTAAAATTAGATACTGGTATTTCATATTCCTTTATTTGTTTTAAAGAAAGACTTGGTATCGTAGTTCCTGAAGTCATCATTTTCAATTCATTTGTGACTTCTTCAGCTTTTAACATTGAAAATAATGCTTTGGTGTCCACATCACCTTTAGGACTAAGTACAACAAGTGAACTAGACACAATAAATTCCGGGTAATTATCGGGAATCATTGCTACAATTGACCTTTCTGGTCTAATCAAAGATAAAAGTACATCGCCCGGCTTCGCTTTAAGCTTTGCTCTGGCTGGTAATTCACTCCCCTTTACAAAAGTTGGGCTTACCTCACCAGTTTCAACACTAATTGATTTAATTTCTATATATGGGTAAAAAACGTCCCCTTGTATATTAGCGGACCTTAACCTATTAGGATTAATCTCAGCTAATTGTTCAAGAGGGGTTCTCTCGGCATCTGATTGTTGCCCTAGAAGGATAAGGCCATCCACAGTCAGTGTGTTGGATGAAAGGAGTTTTTCGTAAGAATAAGTTAAAAACTCACCCATGCAGCCCTCTCTCCTTCCTGAACAACCGAAATGCCTCTGTTAATTCATCAATCTCTTCGACCGATTCTAATTTACCTAAGAAAACTTCATTTGCGGTTTCATCCCTCGATTGTTTCTTTTTAAGCACTAATACACTCACCTTAGCCATTGTCCAAGGCTTCAAAATATGTGGTGGTAAACTGACTATTGCTTCAATAATCGTGTCATCCTTAATTATGTCTCGTACTTCCTTACTCGCACCAGAAGCAGATAATGTTATTTCTGGAACAATTGCAACAATATAACCACCTTTTCGAGCCAAACGAATCGACTGTTCTAACATTAGATCCGAGACACGAGCGTTACTTGATTTAGATGTTACTCGAAACTTTTCCATATAGGATTTGTTATTTAGAGGCATTCCCAATGGAGGATCCATAATGACTAAATTGTATTGACCAAAGTGTTCCTCCCCCAAAAGCAAGGAATCCCCAGACTCAATTCGAACGTTTTCTATCCCACTGATAATAAAAAGGATTTGAGAAAGTATGCTCACGTCTTTATTTATTTCAAAACCAATACTCTCGACACCGTTAATGGCTTGCTGTGTATACAAGTCAGATAAAATAGTACCAAACCCTGCAGAAACATCTGCCATTTTTCCATCAGCTTTAATGTCCAAAGAAGACACAAAACCTAGAAATACCTTTCGTATATGCTCTGTTGTAATAAAAAGACCTTCACGTCTTCCGGCATTTTCCATTATAGAAGAAATCACTTGTAAAAAAGCCGAACCTAACGATACATGTTTAGGGGATAAGCTCCCAATATCTCTTACAATTTGATTCCGATTTAAATTTGAAACCCTGACAATCCAACCATCATCTCCTACCGGCAAATTGTAATGCTTATAAGCTGCTACACGTAACATCATGTATTTTTGATAATCATCAGCAATCACTATCCATTTTTCTAATCCGTCTGTATCATGTAAATACGCTCTAATGAGTAAAATGTCACCTAAAAACTGCACAGTCTCCCATGGATTATATAGAATCTCGCGAGCTGCATTTGCCACTTTATATATTTGTTGCTCGATTTCCGTTTGATTCTCCAAAAATCTACCATTATCAAATCTTGGCTCCTTTGATAAAGGAAGCGATGTTCCAACATCATACCAATAATAACCCCAGCTATGCGGTTCTTCCTGTATAACAAGCAGTGCATACAAGGCCCCTAATTCCTTTGCTGCCACTAACAATTGTTGTTGAGATTCAAATGACGGCCGTTTCTTTATCTCGGCGACCACTGCTGTCTTCTTTTTACCATCAGAATCTATAACGTAGCCAATTAAATCGACTCGCTTTTTTCGACTCCATACCACATCTATATCTAAAATAGGACAACCCAATTTATTTATATAATCTCCTACTTGCTCGTTAACCAAGGTAAATTCATTAAGCATACAGTTTTTCCTCTATTTCCTTAGATGTGAAATTCTTTAACTTTTGCAAATAAAAATTGCTGTCTTCTTCCTTTTTTCCTAATTCATATGCTTCCTGATTAATGGGCTGGATTTGGATAACTCCATGTGACTTAACACCCGGCATATCAGCAGCCAACGAATAAACATCCAAAATACTACTCCCAGAATCAGTTACTAAAAACCGTGCAACTGCAACCTCTCGACGCAGTCCTACATGACCATAGCGACAAACAGCTCTCCAATATTTGAATCCCATTAATCTTGCCCTCCTTTTATTTTTGTTAGGTGTCGTGTTTTTATAACATCATATTACCCTGAATTTTTTATAAAGTCAAATGTTATTTGTCGTGTTTTTTAAAAATAAAATATACGGAGTCGTGTTAAAAAATCCTCCTTTATTCAAAGGAGGATTTTCAGTACTATAATAACGAATAATCAGTAATTAAATTCTTATAGGAGCGTTTGACATGAAACGAAAACTAAAACACAATAAAGTTCGATGTGAAAATGTACTGCTATAATTGAATCTCTCCATACCCATGATCTTAAATATTGTATTTGCCAAAGTGTAGGTATCGATGGAGGGTTAGAGTACGCAAAACGCCTTCTTCCTTCTAGAGCTAACTGGGAAGACTATATTGAAGAACTATCAGAATGGGAAAAACGTAAATGGCTACATTATATCGAAATTTATGTCTATGTCGATTACATATATTAAAGCCCCTTTGCAAAAATTCTTATATTACTGTCCTTTCTAAAAGCAACATCAATAAAATAATAATATCCCTTTGAATCCGAAACATCACATGCCTTTACAAATTTCCTAATAAACTCAAGTTCTTCTCCATCAAACATAGGTTTTTCTTTAGGATGATAACCATACTGCGAACCATTTGATCTATTATAAATATCTGAATAGATATATCCAGAGGGCTTTAAACCAAACTCATTTGCTATCTTTTTAATCAACTTCTTATTTGGATTATCATTAGTTTTATTTAAAACCCCACACATATCTGCAATTTCAGAGCAAGTATATCCATCCCCTGTTTCCCATGTATTGCTTTCAGTTTCTAAAGAATGAAAATAACGCTTTTTTTAACCTTCTTATTCATAATCAATTCCCTCCAGCAGTTAAGTTTTGATTATTATATAAAAGCTCTACCAAAGAAACAAAGTTCAAAATACGCCATTTTTAAGTATTTTACTCACCATGTTTTTCCCTACATTACAGAATTCCGATACGCTCATGATACACTTAAAGTACAAGCTCCATTTTTCTTAGTTTTTCATCTAGACCATACTACCCCTATCTGCTTAAAACAATCCCCTGCAATAAAAATCCTTCATTTTGCTAGGGAGCAAGTACTATAAACTTATTAAACGACGCACTATCACGCCATATATTGAGAACTTATACTATTTGTGTTTACACAAAGCATTTTAAAACCACTCACGGCATTTCAATGTCAAAAAGAAACGTAGAATTGTTTAAATCCTCTAAGGAATCTGAAGTTAACTATAATTGAATTTTGTGGATAAACTTTTTCTCATTGTTTAGATGTAGTTATGAAGAAAAGTATTAATTAATGTTAACACCTACTTTATATGAAACTATTAAACCATATTCAATACTTTGAATTTATGGCTATATTAAATGCATGGGGATCTAATAGAATAATGCTAAAAATCCCTCTTCGTAATGTAAAGAGGGATTTTATGTATTAAACAAACCTAGTTTATTAGCTAATCTTCATGTCTCTGTGGAGATACAAGAAATTTAAGTTCAAAAACAGTCGAGCAAGTTCATAAATACCTTCGCAAATCAAGATTTCTGCTCTTGCCACCTCTACAACATTAGAGGCTATAATTCGGTATAAGGGGGATTGTACAAAGGCTGAGTTTATCTCGCTTTATTCTAACCCATCCTTTGATTTGATATGGATTTCAGGACATGGAAATGCAGATTGGTTGGTTGGGATTTTCCTTATATCAAAGAGACGTTCCAAAATTAATTTAAAGCTCTTTGTTACTACAACTGAAACGACTCTCATGCTTTCCATTACCTTTTCCTGTATAGTGTACCCACGTTATTAACCTGCGTATAGAGCAACTAGACTTGAAAATATTGTTTCACTCAAGAACTTCATAAAAAGTTCTTCCACTTTATTTGACACATGACAGAGAAACGCCTTGAAAAGCAAATAAGCCATCCCCTACGCTGTGAACCGTCAGGATGGATTATTTTCGTGTCCCACAATGGCCATAGTATTTATAAAACTGAAGTGCTACCTCACTTCATACCTGATTTTAACATTTTGGCCACTACCATGCATCTTTAAAAGAGTTTCTGGAGAAGTAGGCTAATCATTGGTCCTGACAAGAATTGTTTGATTGATTTTCCCTTAAAGCAAACAACCTTCACATAGCAACCAATTTAAACCACAGTCTTCTAATGCCATACAGCAAATAAGATTAATCAGTTTTATCTAATAGCATTAATGCCACACCGCTGTCCTTATTTCTCATCAACAAAGTTTAACCCATCAGAAGATTCACTTGGTCATTTATAATTTCTCTGAAATTATGGTATTCTGTAACATTCCCCTACCGCTGCAACTATTTGTTTTAAAACTTTATTGCCTTTTTCCACTTCATCTTGAAACCATTTCTTTTTTTCATCTGTATTCATATGCACAAGTGGCGAATGGATAACTACAGTAGTGTTACCAAATTTAAATTCCTTCATATCTGAATTCCCCCTTGATACATCTGTATGCTGATGATCAAGTTGGACAACCCTGCTTTCTAACACTCAAAACCCCTCCGGCTAAATAATTTGAAACATTTTAGCAGGCACTTTTCAAAATTCTTAGTCTTATATAAAAAAGTTTGTAATTTTGTGGTTTTTTTGTGTAATGGTCATTGTATAATTGGTTAGAGGTGATTTGTATTGCAGAGACCTAATGAACTAGATGTATTTATCTACTTACGTAAAAGCAGAAAGGATATTGAGGAAGAACGAAAAGCGGTTGGCGATAACAAAATTCATGACACACTTAGCCGCCATAGAGATACCCTTATGGCAGTGGTGAAAAAGGAAAATCACAACGTAGTTGGCATATTTGAAGAAGTTATATCAGGAGAGTCAATATATGAACGTCCTGAAATGCAAAAACTTTTACGCTTAATAGAAGAAATGGAATGTGATGCAGTGTTAGTAATGGATATGGACCGACTCGGACGGGGAGATATGTACGACCAAGGGACACTGGATAGAGCTTTTCGTTATTCCGGGACAAAGATCATCACGCCAACAGAGATTTATGACCCGGAGGATGAATCATGGGAACTGATTTTCAGTATAAAATCTCTACTCTCCCGCCAAGAATTAAAATCAATAACCAAACGTCTTCAAGGAGGAAGACATACTTCTGCAGCGGCAGGAAAATCTATCTCAAAAATACCTCCATATGGTTACAAAAGAACGGAAAACTTAAAATTAGAACCTAATCCTGAAACTGATTGGGTTGTAAAAAAAATGTATGAGATGATGCGAGATGGACACGGAAGACAAGCAATAGCAGCTGAATTAGATAAATTAGGTGTTCACCCTCCAGACAAAAAGTCAGATTTTTGGTCGCCCTCTAGTATTACCGCGATTATAAAAAATGAAGTCTATATGGGACATATAATATGGGGTAAATTTAAGTCTGCGAAAAGAAATGGAAAACGAATACGTAAAAAGATGCCGCAGGATAAATGGACCATAACAGAAAATGCTCATCCACCAATAGTTTCTCCAGAACTCTGGGAAACGGCCAATAACGCACATACAGGCAGATGGAGACCGTCTACCGTTGAAACTAAATCCCTCTCTAATCCACTAGCAGGAATTCTTAAATGTCAGGTATGTGGGTATACAATGTGGTATCAACCCAGAAAAGACAGGCCTAATCACATGATCCGTTGCCCTAATCCTAAATGTAAAGGTGTGCAAAAAGGAGCTATATTATCTCTTGTGGAGGAACGCATTATTCAGGGCTTGGAGGAAATCGTAGGACATTTCGACATTCAAGAAAGCATGATTGAAAAAAAAGAAGAAAGCTCAGCTATAACCATAAAAGAGAAAGCAAAAGAAAACAAAGAAAAAGAGTTAGAAAAATTATACCTTCGAAAAGATAATATTCATACCTATCGAGAAACTGGTGAATATACTATGGAAGTATTTATGGAACGTTCGCAAAAAGTTGTAAACCTTATAAAACAGACACAATATGAAATTAGCATTCTAGAAGAAGAAATAGAGAGAGCAAAATTCCATGAACAAAACGTAAATCAATATATCCCAACCGTAAAAAAAGTATTAGATGTATATAAAGAGACTGATGATATTGAAAAGAAAAATCGCTTATTAAAAACCGTACTTGAGAAAGTAACTTATCTCCGGGAAAAAGAGTGGACCAAAAAAGACCAGTTTAAGATTGAACTGTATCCTAAGATTTAAGTTTTTTTATAATTAGACGATAAAAGAGGGACAATATTGTTGCCCCTCTTATCGGATTTATACTTTGCTTACTTGAGTACGGGGCATTATTGTGTCCATAATTTAACTACTTAATATTCCGTGTTCGCCTTACTCCCCCTTGCTCTGAACCAAAAACCGGGAAGAGATCTGCAAAATAAACTTTACCTTGTTTTATCAGAGACATAATTACACGCTAAACCGTTACAATTAGATTTTAAATATGATCGTGATAAACCCAGAGGTTATCAATTGTACCTAGGAAACATTTCTCTCTTTTTTAAGGAAGGTAGTATAGAAAAAATTCTTGCAGACTTCGAAAATATTTATAAAAATTACAAAAAACAAGAAAGATGGCAACATGAATTAAGAAGGGAAGCCGATATGCGGTTGTCTAAGGAAACTTGGGGAAATATCGATAATATGATTGAAAAATAAGTATAGAAAAAACCTTATTAAGATAAGCAGAACTTTAACCCAATTGAGTGTACTTTTCCCAACCAATTCCTTTAAGAATGTTCGCTCCAATCTTTTGTGTACCAATTTCCTTTTTAGAGTAAATACCTTAACTCAATTTTACAACGTAAAAAGCAACTGCTAATCCGCAGTTGCTGTTCAACTATACACTTATGATAAGTCCTCAGTCTTTTTCCTTCAAATTTTTGATAATATATTCGAGAAACATATCAAAGGATTCAACGAAGGATTCTTTTTCAAAAGTCCATGCTCCTGAGCCATGAACAGCTATAAATACTTTGCCATCATTAATTACAATTGGATCTCCTTCAAGTGTGGCAAATATAAATCCCTGTATAATTTTGTATTCTTTTTGAAGGTCCCTCAATTGATGTAGTGGATATAGTCTGATAGATGTGAGATTCTCTAAAATAATTTCAACATCCTCTGGATTCGCTTCCATATAAAATTCCCGTAAAGGATTTGGCAAAAAATCAACAGCTTCTTCAGAAACTGTACTAAATTGATTTCTTTCATCTTGATGTTCTATCTGTACAATAAAAGAACCATATCTCATCCTACTTCTCCTTTATAAATAGAATAGGACGACTCTTCTCAATTGAATAGTTAGTTATATTATCAAGAAGCTTGTGATTTAAGTTATGCTTCACATATTGGAAGATAACCATCGATAAACCGATGGATAGAGATACAATTAGTCCTGCATACCCTCCCCACACTCCTTGGGCTATAATTGAGATGAAAAGAATCGCTAATGAGGTACCTAAGCTTTTAACAGCCGATGCAAATGCAAATCTGGAACTATGACCTTTCCATCTAAGTTTTACAAACAACCATGTACTAAATACAATCGATCCAACAATACCAATTGTTGCCATATTACACATTTTTATTAGATTTTCCGTAAGGGTAAATCCGTACTGCTGGATCGCAAATTGACTTAATGATTGAGTAATTGTTTCCCCAATCCCCCTGACAATTACGTGATTTATTGTCGCTAGCATTGACGATTCTAAACCAGCCCTCAAACCGACTCCCATCGCTGCTTTAACACCATCAATAGCAATCCCTTTCTGAGCCAGCGTGGTTACAAAACCAATGGTAAAACCAACACCTAAGCCAATAGCAGCAGCTAATCCAATACCGGTTAATTCATTTTTAATTACTCGTTGACGGTTAACTTCTTCCAATCTCCCATTCCTATCAATCAAGTCTCCTTCTGTTGGATTCCGGAAGTCACCTCCATGCTTTTGAAGATGTTCATTTCGGTCCTTTGCAAACTCGATATTATCAGGATTTGCTTGTTGATCAGGATGGTTTTTAACACTATTAATATGGTGACCTTCTGCACCACGAACCTTGCCATTGTTTAATATTTCTTGTCTTTGCGCGTCAGACCAATTCGTAGATCCTTTTCCGCCCATTTCAATCTCCGCTTGTTCATAGCGCCACCCAAGACCTACTCCATCATTCCTCAAACTTGTGTTTCCATTAGGTAGCTGGCTCACTTTATCCTGTAAAAGTTGTCTTCTTGCGTTTAGGTCACTAAAAATGTTCTCAAATTGATCATTATAACCATTAGTTGTTTGGATAGTTCCAAACGTATTAGAAGAATGAAGACCTATACCTAACATGTTGTGGTTAAAAGTATTGGATCCATGTGTGGCTTTTGTAATACTTCGCCGGTTTGTAAACATTTCACCGCTCCATTCTAATAACTCTTCTTTTCGGTATCAATCGCGAGTTCAGTTAAACGATATTTACCTTCATCATCTAGTTTGCTAAAAATATAAGAATATACATTGTTGTAATAAATCATTGTTTCTGAATACAGTTGGTTTGCATCATAACAAAATAACCTTCTACCCACTAATCTCTTTAATTCAACAAAATTATTTTTATGCTTTTCCTCATCTCTTTTAAACTCTTGAAAAACATAATAATAGTCTTGAACAGCTTTCTTATTATAAGCCTTCACTTTTAAACGCTCAAATTCATTAAGTTTTTGGCTTATAATTTGCTGGTAATCCTTAGTTAGCTCTTCATATAACTTTTGCTGAGATTCTTCTAATAAATCTTTTTGGATATTATTTTCAGTAAATTCTATCCTCTTCAAAAGCTCTTGAAAACTGTTTTGATTATTGCACTTTTGAAGTTTAAACTTATATTCTGTTAGCTTTAAAAGACATTCTTTGTTTTTTTCAATCAACTCATCTACTATCTTATCTTCTTGAATATAATGGACACTTGAGATTTCTTTTTTTACTTCTGTAATTTCAGCCTGACACTTTTGAATAATCTCAAGTGTCTCTCTAGTTATATCCGTATTTTCACTAAAAAAGATAAGAGCAGAATCGGCTTGGTCTAAGAACATTGTTCTAGATGGAAGGTCAATATTCCATCTAGAAATTTTCATACAAAATTCAAAGAACTTATTAAAAACAAGTGGATCTGAGACGTTTTTACTGAAAATATTTTTAAGTAAGATATTTGCAGAATAAATATCATTATTGTTTATCAGTTCCTCTAAGAATGTATTCTGGCTTTCTGTAATCATCAGCAGTCAAACTCCTTCTTATGCCATTGTTAGCTCATTCAATGGCACGGACTCAAAAAAATCAGTCATCTTTTTCCCCTTAAAAATGTTTGCCTCTAACTCTTCAACACTGTAAGAAGCAATTTCATCAACTAATTCTTTTAATTTTTGTTGCCATTCCTCTTCAAGATGATCTGCGGCCGTTTCAAATTCCATTTGTGTGTCATTCCAGAATTTATCTATTTCACTTACAAATTTTTGTAGCGTATTTTGTTTCCCGTACTCTTTGACCATTTTTTTTGCAATACTCTTCTGCCACCCACCTGATACGAAGGCAAAGACTGATAAACTAACAATTACCGCTAAAGCAATACCAAGAGTAATTGGTCCACCTAGAGCTGCAACTACTGATGCTGCTCCTGCAGTTCCACCAGCTACACTGATGCCAACCGCCGATAATACACTAACACCCTTTGCAACTAAAATATAAGCACCTAGATTTCCTAAAGTAGAAGCCCAAATCGCTAACCCACCGAAGGTAGCAAGTCCTGCTAAACCACTTGCGAACACCTTAACACTATCAAACGGAATAACATAGGTATCTAAATCTAAATTACTTGGCTTTTTAATTGATTCATCAAAATCCTTAATAAACCGATCAATAACATCATTTAAATCCGATGACTTCTTTTTAAGAATATCTTGAAGCTTTGCTTGAATTTTACTACTTATAAATCCACCTAAGCGTTCAATATCATCTTTCTTTTTCTTATAGCCTTGTTTTTTAATAATCTCTACTATATTATCTACTGATATAATTTCTGCATATACATCTTCAAATGTATTAATGGTTTCTTGACGGAAAGATTGAATTTTCTCCAAGACATTCATTCTTGACTGATAGTTATCGTTCATTCGTTGGGGTTCATTGTCCTTCAACTCATTAAAGTACTGAATTAATTGTTCCCTTTTTTTTAACATTCCATAGTAAGAATTTATTTCAATCTGAAGTTCCTTCTTTTGAGATGCTATAAATTCTTGTATAGATGTCTTTGATTTGTCATTTATCATTACTGGTAAAACTTCTAACAATTGCTTTAGGTCTTGCTCAAAATCTTCTCTCAAATATGGTTTATCCGTTGTATAAGTGAAAAACCTCTCCCTGAGATGTATTTCTTGATAAGAATAACCAGATGCTTCAGCACGATTCTCCCAAATTTCTTCAGGTATTTCATTATATAAACGTTTTGACCCTGCATCTAGAATATCAAGTAAATCATTTTTACTTCCACCGTTTACTGTATGTGCTTGAGAAGCTAAGACAAACAGATTATTTAATGGTTTTAAGTCATTTCCCCTATTCTCTAAAACTGGTAAAGAGTTTATTGAATTTTTAATGAATTCGATATCCGTCCCACGTAAGAAACCATTCGCAATTGATAGATATATAACAATGTCAGCAAATTCTTTAGACTTTTGTGCTAATTTATCATCATTCACTCGGTCACCTGTGCCAAATCCCGGTAAGTCTACAATGTCACAAATTTGAAGAATAGGACTTTCAACAAATATAATAGCAGCACTTGCATCCTCTAAATATTTAGAACCCTGTCGTGTTCCGTAATCCGATAATATATGTGCCTCACCTGCTGCAATCTTGTACTTTTCACAATAAGCTTGATCATGAAGCTTATGTACATCAAAGCCCTTCTTCCCACCTTTAAAGATCCAAGCTTCTTCTTTTATAAAAGAAGGCCGATCTTCTACATGCTTAATATGAACACTAATTGATGTTGTAGGTGTCCAAGATGTAGGCATCTTATCTTGTCCGATTAATGAGTTAATCAGCCTACTTTTCCCTGCATCTGACATTCCAACAATTGCAACAGTAGGTTTACGAAGAGTAGAATCTATCATTTTTTTCAATTCCACTACCATATTAGAATGAGATGTATCTTCAAGATTTAAGTCTTTCATTCTAACCTTTATATATTCAAGCATAGTCTTCTTGATATAGCTTGAAGTTTCCCAAGTATTATCTACTGACAGTGCCTTTGGTAAATCCTTTTTATATCCAACTAACTCATCCAAGGTAGTACCTGTTGCAGAGGCAATTTTTAAAAGAAGACTTAAATCAATTGCTTCTGGATTTTTTTCCATTCTTGATACATAATCCTGTCTGCTATCTATTAATTTAGCAAACTCTTCCTGAGTCATTTTCAGTACATTTTGCCTAAAATCTTGTAAATCAAACATACTTTCACCTCTTAAAATAGTAAATTTTTCCCTTGTATCGAATTATAGAGTATTTTTATTGGTAACTCAACCATTAATTGCATTTTTTTAAATAAAATATGCAATTTAGCATAAAGTTATCAAAATTATGTCATCGTTAAAATCTCAAATCCCAATGGCTAGATAGCTATAAGAAAAAAACGTCCACCATTTCCGTGAACCGATAACATGATCTATTTAGTCTTTTCGATAATGTCCAAATGACATCTTTAACCCAGTATATTGGAACTAGACATCCATTCCTCATCAGATCCTCCTGAGAAAACGAGTATTATTTATAAAAAATTTAAGTGGTATACCATATACCTTTTCTGGTTTAAATGTTCCAGCAGTCAATTTTAGCTGTCCATCTTCTTCAGCGATTACCAATAAATCTCTCAACTCGCTTACAATAATGACAGACTTAGAATCTCCAGTAGGGATTGGTGGGAAAATTCTTCGAAAGTGTAAGTTTGCTAAAAGTAATTCTGCTGCGGGACATTAGTATTCACTGCCATTGATAACATCATTCGTGCTTCTATTAGAATACTGCTTAAATGCTGATCTATTTCTCCCGGAAGCCCTAGCTCAGCAAGTATTCCAGCGATAAATATTAAATCATTATCTAGTTTCTTGTTTCTACACCTTTTTTTAAATCGTTCCCTTCCAGTTCAGGTAAATCAGGAATACCTTCTGGATAATAAAAAAATAAATACTCTGACATTTTTTCTCCTTAGCTCTTTTATTATTAAGAAGTGTTCTTATTAATTATCTTCAACATGTAGTTAGGTGTTTAGATATATATGGTAAATCTAATGCAGGGACACAGAGAGCTGACGCTAAGAAAAAGGATTTTTACAAAGATTGAAATATATCTCTAATCAATATATATGTATAAGTAATAGAAAAGACACTAGGAGTCCAATGTCCTAGTGTCTCTTTGATTTTAGATTGTATAATTAACTTTAAACATCTTTATTGTTCTTTGATGTTTTACTTGTTGGGTACAGTAACTGTAATTTGATTAACTTTGTTCTCTTTTCTAAAAAACGTTTCTAAAGCAGAAAATACATCTTTTTTCTGTTTTAAGATATAGTACCTAAACTTTTCATCTTCAATGTTTTTATAAGCCGAAAAAAGGGTAGAGGGTATACGATTGTATTGGTTCACTTCTCCATACCCAAACATATTGCAAGTTTTCATAAGCTCCTCGACGAGCTTCACGCATCGTGCGTTATCTGACGTCAGGTTATCTCCATCCGAAAAATGAAAGGGATAAATATTATATCTCATGGGATCGTATTTATAATCGATCAGCTCCAAAGCTTTTCGGTATACGGATGAGCATATGGTGCCGCCGCTTTCCCCTTTTGTAAAAAAGTCCTCTTCCGGGACGACTTTTGCTTCAGTATGGTGGGCGATGAATTCAATTTCCACAGTCTCATATTTAGTCCTCAAAAAACGGGTCATCCAAAAGAAAAAGCTGCGCGCCATGTATTTTTCCCAGATTCCCATTGAGCCCGAAGTATCCATCATGGCCAAAACTACCGCTTTAGAATCAGGCTTGATGACTTCATTCCATGTTTTAAACTTCAAATCTTCCTGGTAAATCGGATGGAATCCCGGGTTTCCGGTTAAAGCGTTTCGTTTGAACGCAGCCATCATTGTCTTCTTTTTATCAATGTTACCCATCAGTCCTGTTTTTCGGATATCATTGAATTCAATATGTTCTACCCTGTTTTCAGCCCGTTCCTTTTGTTGAAGGTTAGGAAGTTCCAATTGGCTGAATAATGCCTCTTCAATTTCCATCATCGAAACTTCGGCTTCGTAATAGTCTTCCCCTGCCTGGTCTCCGGCACCCTGCCCTTTCCCAGGGCCCTGCTGCTGTGACGGTGAACCGTCCCTGGCCACTACATCCCCCACCTGGCTTTCGCCGTCTCCCTGCCCTACATGCTTATTTTTGTCATAGTTATAACGTATTTTATATTCATCCAAGGAGCGAATCGGGATTTTGACAACATCGCGTCCATTTGACATGATAATGCTTTCCTCTGAAATTAAATCCGGCAGATTATTCTTGATCGCTTCTTGTACCTTTTCCTGGTGACGTTGCTGGTCATCATATCCTTTTCGGTGGAGGGACCAATCTTCCTTCGAAATCACAAACTGATGATTGTCCGCTTCTGTCATATTTATTCCCCTCCTAATTTTTCTTGCACATACTTCCATAATCATGCATAAGATAATGTAGTGTGAAAAAATTTTTTCAATCATCATTTTTAGGTGTAAACAGTCCCGTTGGTAAAACAGTTAAAGAATGGGATTACTCTATCATATGCGCGGACAGCAAATAATTTACAAAAAATTTTGACAAAAGGTCTTTACCTAAAAAAATGGACAGGCTTCCATCAGGAATTTTGAAAGCACAAAAAAAAGCCCCCTCAACGTGGAGACCTTGTCTATTCTTGATTAACTTCTACTTCTTCGTGCTGCACAGTACCGGGACGTTTATTCCATTCTTTCAGTTCTTCGTTGGTCCTTAAATTCTCCATTTGCTTTCCTAGGTCTTTCATTTCGTCGAAATCTTTCGCCATAGAGCTGTTTTCAGGTACGTTTTCCCTTTTAAGATTATTCTCCATCAAAATCACCTCTGGTATCTTTTACCCTATAGTGCACTAGAAGAAACTTTCATACCTTGTGTTCCTATGTCATATCTTCCGTGGAAAAGGGTATAGATAAGGTAGGTTAGTCATTCGTGGAAAGGAGACTCATGATGGAGAACGCTACAATTTATGTAAAACAGGCAACTTCCAACAGCAATATTCAGGATGTAGAATCCCTTTTGCTTAAAAGCGATGGGATTGAAAGAGCACTATTCGATACCAATGACGGTGAAATAAAAGTCGAGTTCGACCACCAAAAGATTTCACTCCAGCAAATCATAGGGACACTTGAAGCTCATGGATTACATGTGACTATTTAATAGTAAGAAAAACCCACTTTGGAGAGTATGCTAAGACTTCCAGGAGTGGGTTTTCATTTAAAAAGAAAGGTTTTTATATTTGTTTTTTCATGGCCTCCTTCCAAAATTCCCACCTGGGCATGCTTTGAATAATCTGTTCACCCACTTCTGCTGTCCTCCACTGTTGGGCCAATGTGTGCCAGGTGTAATCCGGAGAAAAAATCGTGTCTGTAATAAAAAGACTGAACAGATTATCACTAGATTAATGGCTTGATTTAAAGGTGAAAACTTAAAAAACATAAAAAACCCTGCCATCCGGCAGGATTCAGATTGGATCCACCTCGTCAAGGGACAATGTGGTTACATTCGTATATTCACCTTTTTCCACTTCCTCTGGAGTTGCACTTTCGTTCAATTCATCATCATAATCAAACCCGGGGGCAATTGTCTGTTCGGTTTCCTGGTTCGGATTTTTCTTTTTCAACAAATACCATCTCCTTTTATCCTTACCTTTCCCGCAAGGAGGAGATGTATTCTACCAGGCTGCAGGCCGTTGAAAAAGGTATACGACTTCCTGAAATTTCAGCCCGAATCCATAAAAATAAAACCTGCCAAATTTGGCAGGCCATTTGCAAATGCTATCTGTTCAATAAACTACCAACATACTTTAACAATTCATTTGCAGATGTGGAATTATATCCATGCTCCTCAATAAGCCTTGCAACGACTTCGTTTACTTTCTTAAGCTGGTTTTCATCCGGTGTCTTTGAGGATGTAGTGATTTTCACCACATCCTTCAAATCTGCAAACAATTTCTTTTGGATCGCTTCCCGCAAACGGTCATGTGAATTGTAGTCGAACCTTTTCCCTTTACGCGCATATGCCGAAATACGTATGAGAATTTCTTCACGGAATGCTTTTTTTGCATTTTCAGAAATACCGATTTGCTCCTCAATAGAACGCATCAGTTTTTCATCCGGCGAAATTTCTTCTCCGGTAAGCGGATCGCGCAGCTTGGATTTGTTGCAGTAAGCCTCCACATTATCAAGATAATTATCCATCAATGTTTTCGCAGATTCTTCATAGGAATAAACAAATGCCTTTTGTACTTCATTTTTTGCAATGGTATCGTACTCCTTCCGTGCGAGCGAAATAAAATTCAGGTACCGCTCTCGGAGCTCATTCGTTATGGATGGGTGCTGGTCTAATCCCTCCTTCAATGAGCGGAGTACATCAAGGGCATTAATGGACGGATTGTCTTCTTTGCGAATGATGGTTGATGAAATACGGTTAATGACATAGCGCGGATCGATGCCGCTCATCCCTTCGTCAGGGTATTCCTTCTTTAGCTCTGCAATATCTGCGGAATTGTAACCTTCCACATTTTCACCGTCATATAGCCTCAATTTCTTCACCAGGTCAATGTCACCCTTCTTGGGATCCTTTAACCTCGTCAGGATGGTAAACATCGCCGCTACCTTAAGGGTGTGCGGGGCGATATGGACATCAGATACATCGCTTTCCCGAATCATTTTCTCATAAATTTTTTCTTCTTCGCTCACTTTCAGGTTATACGGGATTGGCATTACAATAATCCTTGAATGAAGAGCCTCATTCTTTTTATTGGCGATGAACGATTTATATTCGGTTTCGTTTGTATGCGCGACGATTAACTCATCTGCACTAATCAAAGCGAACCGGCCGGCCTTGAAGTTCCCTTCCTGCGTGAGAGAAAGCAGATGCCATAAAAATTTCTCGTCACATTTAAGCATTTCCTGGAATTCCATCATGCCCCGGTTTGCCTTGTTAAGCTCACCATCAAACCGATAGGCGCGCGGGTCTGATTCCGACCCATATTGGGCAATCGTCGAAAAGTCAATACTCCCTGTCAAATCTGCGATATCCTGTGATTTCGGGTCAGAAGGACTGAATGTTCCGATTCCGACACGCTTATCCTCCGATAGGAAAACCCTCTCGACGAGTACGTCTTCTATCCGGCCGCCGTAATCCTTTTCCAGCCTCATCACATTGAGCGGTGATAAATTCCCTTCGATCCGGATACCGTATTCCTCGTTGAAATCTTCGCGCAAGTGCTGAGGGATTAGGTGCAACGGATCTTCATGCATTGGGCAGCCTTTAATAGCGTATATCGCACCCTGGCCCTTAAGGGAATAAGCTTCAAGCCCCCTTTTTAACATTGCCACAAGTGTTGACTTCCCTCCAGATACAGGTCCCATCAAAAGCAAAATCCGCTTTCTGACATCAAGCCTTTTGGCGGCAGGATGAAAATATTCCTCCACCAGTCTTTCAAGAGCTTCCTCAAGGCCGAAAAGCTGGCCGCTAAAGAAATTGTATTTACGTACCCCATTCACTTCTTCTATACCTGCATCTCTAATCATGTTATAAACTCGTGAATGAGCAGACTGTGCAACCCATGGCTTTTCCTTTACAATCTCCAAATATTCCGCGAAGGTGCCTTCCCACTTCAGCCTCTGTTCATCTTCTCTGTACTTTTCAATTTTCTTTAAAATATCCATTAAGGAACCTCCCCTTGTTACTTTCAGAGATGATACTCTACTCTATGCTCTGAATTAGCGAAACATGTATAGGGTTAGTGAAAAGGGGGAAACAAAGGCTGGTGAAAATGGCACCATACAACGAGAGCACGGTATTCAAAAAGTTGAAAAAATAGTGAATAGTTGTTCAATAGGTGAAAAAATACAACCGTTTTCATTCACAGTCCTATTAAGATGAGGTATAATATTTCCATACTAATTGAGTTTTGGACAGAAGAACAATACTAACACTGCTGTTTCGTCATGCTACAGTCACACCATCAATGCCAAAAGGGGGCTACATAATGGGTACAATATTAATAATAGCCGTTTCAGTGTCATTTTTAGCAGCAATATTCACAGCCGGCTACAATGACAAACCCGGTGTGAAATAAACCAATAATAAAAGCTGCCTCACTTGGCAGCTTTTTATCTTTTATTCAACCCCTGCTGTTCTACAAACCCTTTCATGTACATCCGGCTCTTCTTTTCCAGCATTCCAGCCATTTGGCCTGTCCATGTGTCAGACCGTGTTCCATCCGTTCTTTCTAAGTAATATCGGGAAATACTATCATTGTATTCTTTTAATTCATCAGAAAAGACATCTGTTTTTTGCTGGTAGCCGTTTAAATGATAGACGTTTGAAAGCGGAAGCCTTGGTTTCTTATCCGTAATGTTACTAGGGTAGCCCACTGTCAAACCGAAAAGCGGGATCACCCTTGACGGAATATTTAAGATGTCCGCTACCGCCGGAAGATTATTTCGTATCCCACCAATATAGCAGATTCCCAGACCCATCGATTCTGCTGCAAGTGCGGCATTTTGCGCAGCAAGGGCTGCATCTATGCAGGCGACCATAAATTTTTCCGTACTCTCAAGCGGCTCACTAAGATCCTTATTTTCCATATCGGAAATGACGTCATGCCTATGTAAATCCGCGCAGAACACCAATAAGTGCCCATTCTTCTCCACATATTCCTGCGAGCCGGCAATTTGGGCGAGGGCCGCTTTCTTCTTCGGTTCTGTAACACCAATGATGGTATATGCCTGCATAAAACTCGAAGTTGAAGCGGCCTGTGCACATTCAATAATCGTAAGAATTTGTTCTTCCGTTAACGGCTTGTCCTCAAAGGATCGAATAGAGCGATGGTTTAATATCCGTTCTATTACTTCATTCATCATTCTTCACCTCATTATATATGTTTCACTCTCATGAGAAAGATAAAATAAGAAGACAGGGGTGGGTGACAGAATGTTTTAGCTCTATCACGTCCCTAAGCCTTCATTAAGTACAGTCTAAAGCTTGCCCTCCATGTCCAGATCACGGTAATCCTGCTGGCGGAGAGCCTCATAAACAAGGATGGCTGCAGTGTTTGAAAGGTTCAGTGAACGTACCTTATCCGTCATTGGAAGGCGCAGGCAGCGGTCCATTTGCTCACGGATCAGTTCTTTTGGCAGTCCGGTTGTCTCTCGGCCGAATACAAAGAAATATTCCTTGCCTTTCTCGCTGTAATCAAAACTTGAATGAGGCTTCTTGCCGAATTTAGTTAGATAGAAAAATTCCCCGCCTTCATTTTTTTCGAAGAATTCTTCCAACGAGTCATAATAATTGATCTTTACATGCTCCCAATAATCCAGTCCAGCCCGCTTCAGCATTTTATCATCCGTGGAGAATCCAAGCGGACGAATCAAGTGCAGCGTTGTATCCGTTGCTGCACATGTACGGGCTATGTTTCCTGTATTGGAGGGTATTTGGGGCTGATATAACACTACATGTATGGCCAATGTTGTCACCTCTAAAATATTCTCTACCAGATATTATATCATTATTTGCCTTTGCATTAAAAACTTCAGTCCCCATCAAGGATAATGAAATATTTATATTCGATGTTCGGTGTATATGCAGTTGAATCTTCATACGCCCAATAACGGCGCCGGCTATTCGTGGTATGAGCGTTAACGAGCGGCATCCCGCTCCAATCCTTTGCTGTAACGATTGTGTTATGGTCATACCGCCCATTCCCCTGGAAATCATAACAAATGATATCTCCGAGCTGAAGCTCCATTGGGGAGGCAACCTCTTTTGTTCGGATGCCTTTCCCATTTGCGAGCAATAACATTAAGGAATGGGCAACTGTCCAGGAATAGCTCCAATTGTTCCCTCTCATCCACCAACCCTTTGTTTTATTTGAACTGCCCCACATAGGAATCCCTCCGGCGTGTAAGCATTGTGAAATATAATTCGTACAATCGTCGGTAAATTGTCTGTACGCAGGGTTAAACTCATTCCACCATCTTTCAGCATATTGTACGGCCTTCAACCGGTCGTAGGAATAAGACAGCCTTTCATCGAATAAATCTCGTTCAGTTCCTAAAACAATATCAGGTATTTCTGACTTTTGTTCTTTTTCTTGGTCTTCAACTAGTTCTCTACCAACAAATCTTGCTGTCCGATACTCGGTTCCTTCTTCATCTATAAAAAAATCATGTTGTTTAATTAGAAAACGGAAGTGGACCATATAATCAACCATTGTTTCCTGATACCCTTTGCACTCCGAAATAATGTTTCCCGAAGCCCTTACCTGGACAATTTCTGCGTCTCGCTTCTTTAATGATCCTAGTTTCCGCTCTATTTTTTCTTCTGCATGACCGCTTGGATTTTTTTCATTTTGGACAAATTGGTTAACCCGCTGCTGTAATAATGTTTCCAGTTGTTGTTTCAAGGCCAGCCCTCCCATTTGTGAATATACTGTATATCTATGAAAAGGAGGGCTACATTATTAGAAGAGCGAAAACAACAAAAGGGTTTAGGATCGAAACAAATCCAAGGCCGAATATCCAGGTTTATATGTAAAACCCAAGGTTATGAGTGAAATTTCAGTTTTTATTAGGGAAAGTCCAAGTGTCTTACTCCTGTTCCCTTCAAGTGAAAGAAAAGGCGAGGATAGCGAGAGGTGTAGCTGTTAAAGAAAAATCTTTATCAATCAAATGGTACCTCCATGTTCCTGATTAATGTAAAAAACCCGGCAATGCCGGGTTTTACTGTGCTGTTTCAAGGAACCGCATACCTTTTTTTATTTCAATTAATACTTCTTCATCCGTTTCCCTTTCAAGAGCGTGACGCAATTGTATTTCAGCTTCCGGCCCGCCAATCTTGCCAATGGCCCATGCAGCCGTTCCCCTAATGACAGGTCTTGTATCTTCTCTCAATACCTTAATAAGGTCAGGGAGCGCCGTTTCATCTTTATAATGGGCCAGGGCGATAATGGCATTCCGCTGAATCGGCTTTTTACCTCTCCAAGAACCGGAAACATGTCCGAATTTTTCTTTGAAGTCACGGTTGCTGATAGAAAGGAGCGGCTTTAATAAGGGCTTGGCAATCTCCGGATCAGGCTCTGTTTCTGGGTGTAAGTGAAAATCCTTTCCCTTGTTCTCCGGACACACGGTCTGGCAAGTGTCACAGCCATAAAGCCTGTTCCCAATCTTCGTACGAAATTCATCCGGCAGGAATCCTTTCGTCTGGGTCAGAAACGCGATACAACGTTGGGCGTTCAATTGGCCTCCTGCAACAAGTGCTCCTGTTGGACATACATCGATGCATTTATTGCAATTACCGCAACGATCTTCCATCGGCTGATCTGGCTCGAAGGGTAAATTCGTGATCATTTCTCCCAAGTAAACGTAAGAACCGAATTCCGGTGTGATGATGGAACAATTTTTTCCGCTCCAGCCAATTCCTGCGCGTTCCGCAACTGCCCGGTCCACGAGCTCTCCAGTATCAACCATTGATTTTGTTACCGCTTCAGGAACCTTTCTTTGAATAAATTCTTCTAACTGCTTCAACTTGTCCCGAAGGATCACATGATAATCCGTTCCCCAAGACGCACGGGCAAAAATTCCTCGTCTTTCCCCCTTTTTGCTTTTCGGGGCGTCTTTCATTTTGGAAGGATAAGCTATCGCAATGGAAATGATTGAACGTGGTTCAGGAAAAATCAAATCCGGGTGAACCCTTTTATCTATATCCGGCTCTTCAAAACCCGATTGATATCCCAACTCGGCCTGACAAATCAGCCTGTTTTTCATTTCCCCAAATGTATTGGCAGTCGTAAAACCAATTTTATTGATGCCAATTTCCTGGCTATATATTATAATTTCTTCTTTCAGTTTTTGATAGTTCATTCAGATTCCTCCTTTCCTCTTTAAAATGAAAGAAGATTCGCTTATAGTTGTATTAAAACCACTCTATCTATAATAAACGATATTCCGTAGTTTTTGGAGGTGAAACGATTGGAAACCTATATTGATCATACACTGACTGGAAAAATACCAGATTTTAAAGCCGGGATCATTACATATCGTGGTCTAAAAGTGGGAGATTCCCCGCAAATGGTAAAAGGAAGATTGCAATTATTCCAAGAGTCAATCTTTTTTGACCTGCAGGAAAAAGATTTGACCGATTTTAAAGGGATTAAGGAATGGCGCCAGATATTTAAATTGGCGGGGACCGATCCTTCGCGCTATCGCCCATCTGCTGAGGCCCTTTATCGCCGCATCAAAAAACAGAACTACCTGACCCCAGTAAACTCGGCCATCGATTTGAATAATTTCTTTTCCCTGCAATATGAAGTGCCGATTGGCATTTATAACAGCGATCAAATCAGTGGGGATGTTACGATCAAGATCGGAGAAGCTGGCGAAGAGTATACCGGCATCAATGGCAGGATAAATTCGATGCAAAATATGATCGTCTCTGCAGATGATTTAGGTCCTTTTGGGAGTCCCTTCGTCGATTCAAATCGGACAATGGTTACTGAACAAACCCACAATGCCCTTCAAATCATTTATTTGCGGCCCTCCATGTCAAAGGAAGAGGGTTATAAACTAACAAAGTCTCTAATGGACATGTTCCTGCAAATCCATGGCGGTGAAGCTTCTTGCCGTGTAATTTAAATTCCAACTGACAAATGCAGCCGCGGAAGGCTGCATTTTTGTTATTTTTACAGAAATGTCTTCCCATATTTATTTTTTGCACCACCAACCATTGACAGCTTTTCACCGCCAATTACTGTAATTTATTAGGAGCATTTGTTAAACAAGCCTTTGAAAGCAAGCCAGTGGGATATATATAAGAAATGTACCTTTTTAAGATGAATTTAATATACTTGATTATTTGTCCCAATGCATAAAATCATTAGCCGAATGGACAAAGGAAAGGGTCGAAAGATCGTATATTTTGTCTAAAGACGATTGGACATTTTCCAATATCTGTTTGTATAATAAACAGGTTAAAAAGCTGAATAATTATTTGATTACGCTAGTTTTCTATATGGCGGCAAACTATTAGCATCTGTCAAATATTAACCATTGGGAATACGGATTCAAGTGATTTGTTGAGACAGTAAAAAGCTGAAAGGATAATCTTTTTGAAATGTTGGTTATAGAAGATTTTTTCGTTAATTTTTGTATTTTATGCACAGGCATTTTCCTGATACATCAGTATTTCCTAAGAGAACACGTATCATTAAAATACTCTATTCGATATCGGATTATTGGCGGCATCTTTCACGGTATTTTTGGTGTAATTCTTATGCATTTTGGTATTCAACTGAACGATGGGCTCCTTATTGATCTTAGAATTATACCGATAATGATAGCTGCGTATGTTGGTGGTTCGATTTCTACTTTTACAGCTACAGGAATCATTATCGTTTCCCGGTTATTGTTGTATCCAATCTCCTTTTCATCCCTCAACAATATTTACGTTCTTGGTATGTCCGCACTAGCTTTTACTGTAATTGGTAATTCACGGTTGAGTGGAGAAAAAAAGTGGGTTTTCATGCCTTTGTCGTTTATTATGATTCTTGCTTCTACGTTTCACTTAGTTATACCCAATTTAAAAACCGAAATTATTATTTTTATCCAATACGCCGGTGCTATTGCTTTAGCATCTTTCGCAGCTTATATTATTAAATCTTACCTGCGGCGAAATGACGTAAACTATGAAATGCTAAAGAAAGCATCCCAAAAAGACCACCTCACAGGCTTAAATAATGTTCGTTCGTTTGACCAAAAGATTGATGCCATGTATTCCTATGCAAAAGAGAAAGAAAATGAATTATCCTTGTTGGTTATAGATATTGATCATTTTAAACAAATAAACGACACCTTTGGGCATCCCGCCGGAGATAAGGTGATTAGGAAAGTGGCCCAAATACTTTTACTTTCATGCAGATCAATAGACTTTGTTTCTCGTAACGGCGGTGAAGAGTTTAGTATTATTATGCCGGATTGCGATGCTAACTCAAGTCAGGCAATTGCAGAAAGAATACGTAAAGCAGTTGAAAAGAGCACCTTCAGAATCAATGAAAATGCAGAATTACATGTTACTGTTTCTATTGGTTGGGCTACCACTATGCAAAGTGGCATTAATTCGGTTACAACCCTAATCACCAAAGCAGATCAGGGGTTATACAATGCTAAACAAAGGGGAAGAAACCGGGTAATGATAGGGGTTTAGCGCCAAAAACAAGGATAATGTACCCTAAAAATGCAGCCAGCTCGGCTGCATTTTTTAGTTTAATTTTAACTGCTGCTTTGCTAGTTTTTGATATAACTTATGGTTCTGGAGAAGTTCGTTGTGCGTCCCTTTCCCAGTAATTCTTCCCTCTTCAAGAACAAGCAATTGATCTGCATCAATTACTGTAGAAAGACGGTGTGCGATAATTAGTGTTGTCCTGCCTTTCATCAGATTTTTTATGGCCTGCTGAACCAACTGCTCAGATTCGCTGTCGAGATTGGATGTTGCTTCATCAAGCAGAAGGATTTTCGGGTTTCTAAGGATGGCTCTTGCAATGGCGATACGCTGCCTTTGCCCTCCTGATAGCTTGATGCCCCGCTCCCCGACCTGTGTTTCATACCCGTCCCCAAGGCTTATGATAAAATCATGGGCATTTGCCATTTTTGCTGCAGCATATACCTCATCATTGGTAACCTCGTGCTGAAGCCCATAACAAATATTCTCTTTGATTGTCCCTGTCATCACAGGGCTATCCTGTGACACATAACCGATTTGTGACCTCCAAACCGAGAGATCTAACTCCTCTATGGAAATTCCGCCAATAGTTATGGAACCTTGGCCAGGTTGATAAAACCGTTCTATCAACGAAAAGACAGTTGTTTTTCCGCTTCCACTCGGACCAACCAAAGCGACCGTTTTATTGGAGGGAACAGTAAAGCTGACACGGTCTAAAACCAATCTGGATTCATTATAAAAAAACGCAACTTCATGAAATGACAAATCTCCATTTAATAATGTTTCCCGCATACCTTCATATCGTTCAACCTGAAGAGCAATCAGTCCCTGAATCCGTTCTGTCGCACCCATCGCCTTCTGGAATGCTGTAAAGAAAGAAGCTAGCTGGCTAAAAGGCACAACTACTTGAAACATATAAATGATAATCGCTACCAGAGTACCAGCCGTTAATTGCCCTGAAGCGACCCGCACCCCGCCATAACCAATGAGAATGACCAGGACTACCATCAAAATTGTTGTCATAAAGGGGGAAATTACCGCCTGGATTTTGGCTTCCTTTAATCCGAAAAGGAATAATTGCTGAACACCGTGAAATCCTTTCTGTCTTTCTATGTCCTCCCCATTATAAGATTTCACAAGCCGGATCTCACTGAGCACCCTGCCAAGATTGCCGCTGAATTGTGCCATTTCATCTTGCGTTTTTCTTGAAACCTTGTACATTTTCCGGCCAAGCGGCATGATAATAAGAAGTGAGACTGGGATGATACCTAACATAATGACAGTCATTTGCCAATCCAAACTAACAAGAATGATGATAGATCCGATAATGGAAATAACCCCTGAAATAAATGTAACTAAATGATTAGTAAGGACCGTTTTGATTGTGTTTGTATCTTGCGTAATTCTGCTAAGTGTTTCCCCGGATTGGTTTGCATCAAAAAATGATACCGGCAATTGCAAGATATGTTTCCAAAGCCTGCGGCGAACTCCCTCAATCACTTTTTCCCCGATATATGTTAATAGATAAAAAGAAAATCCCCCGGCTACCGTTTGTGCAATAAAAGCTCCTATAAGAAGCAAAATGACACTAGTTTGAACTTCCCCACCAGCCATTAAATCAACCAACCTCTTTGTGAAAAGTGGGACCACTAGGCTAGCTGCAGTTTCCAGCAGACTAAACACCAATACCGTAGATATCAATAAGACTGGAGGTTTTTCAGTGATGATCAATTGCAAGAATGGTTTCCATTGATTTTGTTCCCTCTTTTGTTTTATTTCCTCCATACACAACCTCCTACCACTAAAGTCAGTGTACCCAACATAAAAAGCATACCAAAAAGGTATGCCCTAAAAATATAAAAACGCAATACTTCGTTCTCATTGTAACGAAATACTGCGTTGTGATCATATGTATGGAGCGGGTGATGAGAATCGAACTCACGACATCAGCTTGGAAGGCTGAGGTTTTACCATTAAACTACACCCGCATTTTTTGTCGAATCATGTTCCCTTCAACAAAACCTATTATATACCCTTATCTACATATAATCAAGCACATTTATTAAAAAAGTCTTAATAAAATTTTCAAAACCCTTACTAAAGAGATTTGAAGCTGTATATTTATTTTTACCATAAATAAACAATATTATGCATTTATCGGAACCTAATATTTTGGTAAATTTAAAAAGGATTCTTAATAGTAATGTATAAAGCAGGAACAAGTCGATTCTATACAAGAAACTTCAACCTTTATAGAAGAAATTCAAGATATGTCAAACCGGCTTAACCACTACGCCAAGAACTTATAGAACATTACTTCAAGTTCCTCTCGCGGATTTGAAGAAGAATGCGGGCTTTTTTTACCTTTGAGTATTCTAATAAGAATAGTTCATCTCTTTATACAGTAGAATGAAACAAAATCAAAAAAGGGGATGGGCTTATTGACCAATGAAAAATTACCGCATGAACGATATTTGGAGCTAATAAAACAACTCGATCAATTAACGGATGAGCTGTACGACGAAATATCGAAGCGGGAATTTAAATTTCTGGTATCGAGAGATGTAGAGAAGGAGCTGTCAGCACTGACTGAGGAATACGGAGAGGAATTTGTTACGCTAATGGTTAATGATTTTATCTCAATTGGATTGCGTAAATTCAAAAATTCAGAAAAACAAACTCAATAGACTTTCCAATTATAATAGCGGGCGGGAGAAATTTTATGCAACAACTATCAAAAGCGCAATAAACTTTCTATATACACAAAAAACCCATGCTCTAAGCATAGGTTTTTTGTGTTTTCGATCAGATTTGATACCGGTGGTCGGGGTCGAACCGACACTCCAGAGGAACACGATTTTGAGTCGTGCGCGTC
>NZ_PGUW01000006.1 GCF_002863565.1 Bacillus sp. V5-8f | reverse complement strand
GTGTTTGCTCACTATTAAAAACGTTGGCGCTTTGTTTTGTTCAGTTTTCAAAGAGCGATTTTGCTTCCCTCAGAAGCGACTTCGTTATCATAACACCACTTATTCACTATGTCAACATCTTGTTGTGAATATTTTTATCATCTTGCCAAGCAAGAAGGTATTTACCTTAACGACAAAACATAATATATCATGCAAAAAATCCTTTTGCAATATATTTTTGTTATTTTGTAACCCTTACGTTTTTGCTGAGTTTTCTTCTCATTTTTTCAATTAATTAAATGGGCGGGAGCTTTTTCTCTGTTATTCAGCTCATAATCTAGAAGGAATGTGAATATGATCTTTTATACATTCAATTACCCGAGGTGAAGCAATGGACTTAGCTGTAATCGGCCTACTCATTTCGTTTACTATGTGTTTGTATTTGTTTAGCGTTGCATATTTGGAAGCACTAAGAATTAGCAACCAAGAAGGAAAAGTTAGAGGAGCAACTTTCATAATGTGTGCATCAATGGCCTTCGTCTTTACCCGCTTTATATATATCTTTTACCAATAAAAGCAGTAAGCTGAACTCAGGCTTACTGCTTTTCACATCTTATCAATAGTGTTTCAGGTTTCCTTTACGCCTATCTCTGCAAGCGGATCGCTCGCTTCTGTCGTTTTCTTTTTAGACTTCAAATATAGAACAAGTCCGGTGATAATTATAAAACCGCCCAGCCCTTGAGTCCATGTGATCTTCTCTCCCAATAGAAGGTATGCCAGGATTGAAGCCCCGATCGGCTCCATTAAAATTGCCATAGAAATAGTTGTCGTGCTCAGCCATTTCAATGACCAATTAAAAAGGGAATGTCCCAATAAATTCGGAAATATAGCAAGCATGATAAAATAGATCCAATCAGCAGCTGGGTATGGAGCAAGCGATTCTCCAGTGAAAATGACGTACAAAAGTAAAGTTAACGTACTTGCGGCGTACACTACAAATGTATATGTAACAGACGAAATTCTTTTTCTCACCGACTGCCCAATTAATAAGTATCCAGTTATTAACGCACAAGCAAGTAGAGCAAGAATATCGCCCCAAAGAGCAAGGCCGCTTATTTGTAAGTCACCCCAGCTTATGACGACACTTCCAGCAATGGCAACCACCCCGCTTAGAACGGCCGGAATTGTAACCCTGTCTTTAAAAAACAAAAACGCTCCGACAAAGGCAAACAACGGCTGGAGGGTTACCAACACTGTCGAACTCGCAACAGATGTGTAATCCAATGACTCAAACCACAGAATAAAATGAAAAGCTAAAAAAACGCCAGCGAAAATAGAAAAAACTAAATCCTTTTTACCCAGCTTTAATAATTCCGATATGTGTCTTTTTGATAGAAAAGGCAGCATCAAGAATACAGAGAATAGCAGGCGATAAAAAGCAATAACCCCCGAAGGAGCAGATGAAACTTTCACTAATATGGCGGAAGCTGAAACGGATGCCACTCCGATGGCGAGCGCCAAGTATGGATTGAATTTGGGTTCTTGCATTTATTTCCCCTTCTTTTTCACTAAATCTGATATTTATTGTAATGTCTAAAATGCAAGACAACAATTATAATAAATTAATAGATTTAACATCATTAGCTTTGGGTATAAGGAAAAAATTAATCAACATGAATTTTCATTATTGAAAGATGGTAGGTGTTTCATATGGCAATGGAATGGATTTTTGACCCTGAATTAGAAATTCAAATATTGATAAAGCTCGGAATTTCGGCCGTTTTGGGTTTAATTATCGGACTTGAACGGGAGATAAAACGAAAACCTGTTGGTTTGAAAACCACCTTGGTGATTTCCATCGTGAGTTGTTTGCTTACAGTTGTTTCGATTGAATCTGCGTATATGTTTCCCGGCAGTGATGATGTAAATGTGACGATGGATCCACTACGTCTTGCTGCGCAAATTGTTTCCGGCATCGGATTTTTGGGAGCTGGCGTAATCCTCCGGCGTGACAATAACAGTATTTCCGGGTTAACGACAGCTGCTATCATCTGGGGAGCAGCAGGCATCGGAATTGGAGTAGGCGCCGGGTTTTATATTGAAGCCATTGCCGGGGTAATTTTATTAATTATCAGTGTAGAAATCATTCCTGCTACGCTTAAGGTAATCGGCCCGAAACAGCTTCGGGAAAAAGAAATCATGCTAAAACTGATTATTCATAAAAAAGAAGATATCGCGAAGGTAATGGAAAACATTCGCGAGAATAAGATTTCTGTTAAAAATATCCGCATTAAAGATCTTGAAGAGAACCTGCATTCTCTTCACTTAAGAATAACAGTCGACCAAAAAAGAAAAACGACGGATGTTTATTATACGGTCTCCAATATCCAGGAGATAGCAAAAGTAGAAATCGAAAATCTGTAATGCTATTGGAGCATTTGTAGTGGCTTTATATTTTTTCAAAAAACTTATTGACTTTTTCTCAGAATGGAGCTAGAATAATTCTTGTGACTTACACGGGGCATTAGCTCAGCTGGGAGAGCGCTACGCTGGCAGCGTAGAGGTCAGCGGTTCGAGCCCGCTATGCTCCATACCTTTACAACCATTGAATTAGAGCCATTTCTGAGATAATCGGGGATGGCTCTTTTTCTTTTGTCCCAAAGATAAAGTAACTTGAGTCTTGCAAAAAAATTGTCGTAAAGATTGTTTAGACGTTTCACTATCAAATGCCTTCATATTGTAGTATTTATTCATTTGCCGTTAAATGTGAGCAATCATAAGGTAATGGTTTATTTTTTGGCTATTCTTCTTTATTGTTAAGGCTTAGGGAAAATAAATATTCTAATCAACTAACCTTACCCTAGTGCTATAAATAAAACAGGCTGCCGTAATAGCAGCACTGATCTTAAGTAAGCCCCGTTGAGTTCACGAAGATATGTATATTTCTTGAGTATTTCACTCCAATACAGGCCACATAAAGCTTTTGTATTTTATTTTACGTGCCGCTTTTCAGTATTCTTAGTAGATGATATTTCTAAAAAATAAGCAATCATTAAGACTAATATCACAAGAGATAAAATAAAGTTATCCATGGGATCATCCCGGTTTACTATAATAAAACGTAATGTCGCTGTTATACCTATATATAAGAGGTATCTTATTGGAAAATGATACCCTTCTCTAAAATACTTAACGATTGTGGATAGAAACGCAAAATAAAGAAAAAACACAAGAATTTCCTGTAACAAATTATGAACTTCTAAACTTGTCCCAGTTACCTCTAATACAATCATCCATAATTCACGTATCATTGCTAAGGTTAACATGAGTCCTAGTATTATTAATGAACCGTTAAGGATATACTGAAAACCATTAATAATCCTGTTATGCATTTTAAAGCCCCCTAAGAATTATCCCAAAATAGTTATATCTTACTTAATCATTATATATATCAATCTAGATAAAATGTTCGAACATATATTGACTATTTTTCGAATTATACGAGAGGGTACAATATTTGTGTAATTGGGATTCAACAGTCTTTTCATTTTCATCTGTATAGTTTACTTCCTAAAGGTCATTATAAGGGAGCAAGTTAGTCCAACCTGCCAAACTAGATACATACTTGTTTAAAAAGCGATTCACCGGGGTCCTCCATAATGTTCATCTCTCGGTAATCGTTTTTCTGTTTAATAAAGATTAATTCAAATATATGAAAAAGCCAGCATTCGCTGACTTTCAGTAATGTTAATATTAGAGATCAATGTCAACATTCTGATTTTGATCTGATTCTTGATCTTGTTCTGAATCTTGATCTTGGTCTGCATCCGCATCAGCATCTGAACTTGAACGTGAACGTACCCGGGCATTAGAATCAGAATCTACTTCGATGTCGAGATCGATTCTGGAGTTGCCTGAATTACTGATTTTAGCAATGTTTGTATTTTTGTCCTCATTTCTCACTCTGTTTTCGGAATCAACATCATTTTGATTATTAATATCTATTTCGTTGTCAAAATCATTGTCCAGGTCTACATCAAACCGCACATCCGCTTCAGAATCCGAACGTCCGTTACCTCGATGATGACTTCGTTGATGACTATGATTTCGCTTTCTTCTAGCCATGAATATTCCTCCTTAATCTTTATGGAACTAATATATTCCATTCCTACCATTACGGATGGACTAACATCATTTGGCAGAATGTACAATTTTACTTTTTTATATGTTTGTCTATGTATTAAGGTCGACTTATCATATTTAAACAAACTGTTCTTATTGATGTGTTTCTTTTTTTTAGAATATTTGTAACCTTTACCTCGTAATTTATATTGTCGGAGGGCAACGACATAAAAGCATCGCAGGCAAGCGGGAATAAGCCGGACTCCCTTGTTCTGTTTAGATTTGGTATACACCTTTTTTCTATTACCATGCTGTCTTAGAAAATCATGTGACACTCAGGAGTTCAAGATTGACTGTTTAATTGTTGGTGCCCTACAGCAATTTCTACAGTCTTTTTCTCATTGTTAAACACTTCGAGCTTGAATCATACCGTTATTAACCAATGCCAGAATTACTCATTCAATTGGAGTTGATCTTCATGGCAAAATGGATTGACGTATCAACATCACAACATCAATTAAAACTTTTTGACGGCAACAGACTTATAAAGACTTACCCAATTGCAGTTGGAAAAATATTATCACCAACCCCTACCGGGACATACACGATTATTAATAAACAACGTAATCCCAGTGGACCATATGGAGTGCTTTGGATGGGATTGTCAAAACCTCATTACGGTATACATGGAACAAATAACCCGTCTTCAATCGGTAAGAATGTCTCACATGGGTGTATTAGAATGTTAAATCGTGATGTTCTAGACTTATCATCTAAAGTTCCAATTGGTACTACAGTTGTTATCCATAAGTAACTCTGTTATTTATATCCCTTACATCCAGGCTCTTACCCAGTCAAATAATTAAATAAGAACCGGCGTCCTAGCCCCTCCTTCTTAAGCATTTTGGTAATCATAGTTGGTAGAGAAGGAGATATTGTGAGTGGCCGTAATCTAGCTAACTTAATTGCCCGAATTCTCTAGAAATCACAACAAACTAATATAGCTTATTACTCATATTGTACCAAGTTAGTCCCCCATGCTCTGAGTTGGAAACACCTTCGTTCAGAAATCCATAGTTTTCATAAAAAGGAATTAAGTTCTCTTTGCAAGTAAGTGTCATCGTTTCACGTTTTTTCATTTTTGCTTCCCTTTCTAAATGTGCGAGTAACGCTGATGCGACTCCACGTTTTTGAAAATTCGGCGAAACCGCTAATCCTAAAATACTTTGATGACCGCCAGCAGTTGGATTTGCCTTTATATCACTAAATAGGTCATCGGTAATGTATGATGTTTTAATGACGGGTCCATTTATCAAACCCACAATCTTACTGTCTAGTTCTGCTACAAAAAAGCTATCCGCTATGTATTTAATCCTTCTTTCAAATGCTTCTTTCGTTGCAGCCTCTTCTTTTGAAAAACACACATGTTCAATATGTATAAGTTGGGGTAAGTCTTCCATTTTTACATTTCGTATGTTCAACAAACCTTCATTCCTCCTTCTTTTTACATTTTAAATAATTGAATGTCATATCGCCTTTTTTTGATTGTAAAAAATTTTCCATTTAAACCATTGGTGGATAAACACGATAGGAAAAATAAAAAGTGTGGTCCCGATTTTTTATTTCACATCGTCGTTAAAATGTTTTAGAGCGCGATATCGATATCGCACTCTAAAATCTGCTCTTTTTTATTGTAACTCTCTAGGTTCATAAGAGACATTTTTATTAAAACCTTTAGTCAACCGCATTGCTTTTTCAACTGAGGACGAAAGATAAAGCACTTCATTCATTACAGGTAATGTGGCGTGGTTGATCTCAACATAAAATAGCTTAACTAAAATCCTTGGAAACACTGCTTAATAAATTTTGTATTTCTTTGATATTTAAGCAGTTTCTGTTTCGGATTAGATTCGTTCTGAAGCACTGCCCTTCCATTGTTCGTTGGAACGGTTACTTTCTGATGCAGGTTGCTTATCTATTCCAGGTACTGCTGATTTCATTTCTTTTTCTCCACCATGGCTGTCAGTTGAGACATTTTTATTCTGCTTCATATATACCTCCTTAGTTATTCGTTTTTTTTATTATCAACAAGGAAAGGTAATCTTACGCAGTTAAAGCTGATATAATTCTTGTTCACTTGCTTTACAATTTACATTTTGTCAAATAAATAAGCATTACGGTATAGATTATGGGAAAGTACCAATCTCCTCCATCGACAACAGAAAATACATTGCATAAATTATAATTCAATTCCAAATTATAATCAGGACTCATCTTTTTATGACGTAAGGAGGCAATGAGACGGATGAAAAAAGACAATCAAAGTCACAATATACATTCTCAATTTGTTGATAACCGGCTTGATCATCTGGAGGCACAAAATAAAGATGAAAAAAATGAAAAGGGTACTACAAATGAGATTCAGCCCATGGCAACTGAGGATGGGCTGACACAATAATCGGTTACAAAAGTTTGGTTACCGACTGGGAATAAAAAAATGCACCCTAATTGTTAGGATTAGCTAAACAATTGGGGTGCATTTTATTTTCTATAAACTGTGGTTATTACGCTAGTTCCACATTGTGGTACACTTGCCGTACATCTTCTAGATCTTCCAATGCATCAATCATTTTTTCAAATTGTGCCTGGGCGTCTTCAGGAAGAGTTACCTCACTTTGAGCTAGCATTGTTAGTTCTGCTACTGAAAAATTTGTGATTCCGGCATTCTTGAACGATTCTTGCACGGCATGGAACTGGTCCGGTTCAGCGTAAACGATGACTGAATCGTCTTCTTCCAAAATATCACGTACATCTACATCTGCTTCCATTAAGATTTCAAGTGCTTCATCTGCAGTTTTGCCTTCAATGCCTATGACAGCCGTGGCGTCGAACATATAGGCGACAGATCCACTCACACCCATGTTCCCGCCGTTCTTGCCGAATGCAGCGCGCACCTCTGACGCAGTACGGTTTACGTTGTTGGTCAATGCATCTACAATAACCATGGAACCATTTGGCCCGAAGCCTTCATAGCGAAGTTCATCATAATTTTCATCCGATCCGCCTTTGGCTTTTTCAATCGCACGGTCAATAATATTTTTCGGTACATTGTATGTTTTTGCACGTTCAAGTACAACTCTTAAAGCCTGGTTGGATTCCGGATCTGGTTCTCCCTGCCTCGCTGCTACATAAATTTCACGTCCAAATTTTGCATAGATACGGCTTGTGTTTGCGTCTTTTGACGCTTTCTTTTCTTTAATATTGTTCCACTTGCGGCCCATTATGTTCACTCTCTTTCAACTTTGAATCTATTTTAAGTACAGTTATTATGAATAAAGCGGCTGCTTCAACAGATTATATTATACATCATTTGTTAAACCATTTACATTACAACCTTCCGTATATGACATTTATCATGTATGCTACATGACGCATGCTACTTCAAATGGCATTTTACTGCATTTATAATGAAAAATAAGAATAAAAATGAAGAAGGGAAATTGATACAATGACCCAGCAAAATACAAAGACATTAAGGAAGCAAGTCGCCCCTTATGAAAAATCTGAAACCAATAAAAGCATCAGGCAGATTATCAACACTTTCATACCATTCTTCTTGTTATGGTTTTTAGCTTATCAAAGCCTGTCCATATCGTATCTCCTTACACTTTCATTCTCAGTGGTTGCAGCTGGATTTCTAGTTCGGATTTTCATCATTTTTCACGATTGCTGCCATCACTCGTTCTTTAAAAACCGTACGGCCAACAAAGTCCTAGGAACGATAACGGGCATGATGACACTATTCCCATATACTCAATGGCAGCACGACCATTCCGTTCATCACGCTACAAGCAGCAATCTGGATAAACGTGGAACAGGAGATATGTGGATGCTGACAGTGGAAGAGTACACAGCAGCGCCATTTTGGACTCGTGTAGGCTATCGGCTGTACCGAAATCCGCTCATCATGTTTGGGTTAGGTCCGATTTATGTATTCCTGATCACCAACAGGTTTAATAGAAAAGGAGCAAGAAAAAAGGAACGGCTAAACACCTACCTAACGAACATTGGAATCGCTATTTGGGTTACGGCATTAGGATTGACCCTTGGTTGGGAGTCCTTCCTTCTGGTACAGGTACCGATTTTCTGGATTTCAGGTGCTGCCGGTGTCTGGCTATTTTATGTGCAGCATACGTTCGAGGATTCTTACTTTGAAGAAGATGAAAACTGGGAGTATGTAAAAGCAGCCGTCGAAGGAAGTTCCTTTTACAAGCTTCCTAAGTTGCTGCAATGGCTGACAGGAAATATCGGCTACCACCATGTTCATCACTTAAGTCCTAGAGTCCCTAACTACAAGCTTGAAGTGGTACATGACAATACTTTCCCCTTACAGAATGTACCGACGATCTCTCTGGCCACCAGTTTAACCTCCCTAAAATTCCGCTTATGGGATGAGGAAGGAAAAAGATTTGTTGGATTTAAAGATGTGAAGTCTACTTCCAAATTAAAAAATGTCATGACGCAGACAAAAAACGGTTTATAAAGGGCAAACACCTTCCTCCCCATATATGCAAGGGTCAGCATTGTTCCTGCATACATGGGGAGTTTTACTATCCATCCAGAAATGGAACTTTATCGTGCATTCAAAAGACTTTGCACGTCACTGTGTGATATGATAACAGCGTAATTATCTGTGAAGCTGTCCCCTAATATTGCAAAGTTTTAGGTCATCTTTCATAAATGCCAAAAAAAGAGGTTACCAAAATGTTGAAAAGGTATATGCTATCCCTAAAAAGCACTGGGATTTCCCCTTATATTTGGACTATTCTATGCATCCTTCCCTTTTACTTTATCTTCCAATCTCCGTCCACTCTCAAAATAGTCATTGGAATATTTCTAACGATCTTATTCTTTATCTTCTATCGTACCGCATATATTTCAAGAGGTTGGACTGTTTATCTTTGGACTTGCATTCTCATAGGCTTTTCCATTACGACAACCTTCCTTTACAGCTACGTTTATTTCGCATTTTTTATCGCTTATTTAATTGGGAATATTAGAGATCGCATTGCTTTTCTCACCTTATACGTAGTTCATTTAGTTGGAACGACTGTGTCCATCAATCTTACCTTCTTTCTGCAAGAACAACTATTTTTAAAGCAATTGCCATTTGTTATTATCATTTGGATTAGTGTCATTCTTCTTCCTTTTAGCATCCGTAATAAAAAAGAGCTGGGCCAGCTGGAGGAAAAGCTGGAGGACGCCAACAAACGTATTTCTGAGCTTGTCAAGCTAGAGGAGAGACAGCGTATCGCCCGGGACCTTCATGATACACTCGGCCAGAAGCTCTCGCTTATGGGGTTGAAGAGTGATTTAGCTCGGAAATTGATCTACAAGGACCCTGAACAGGCAAGAATTGAGTTAAGAGACGTGCAACAGACTGCCCGAACCGCCTTGAATGAAGTCAGGAAAATGGTATCGCAAATGCGCGGCATCAGGCTAAAAGAGGAAATCATTCACGTTAAACAACTACTAAAAGCAGCAGAAATGGAATTGGCGAATGAACCAGATGTATCCCTAACAAATGTATCTTTGTTCACAGAAAATATATTAAGCATGTGTCTTAAAGAGGCTGTAACCAACGTTGTAAAACATAGTGGTGCCACTCGCTGCGAAATATTGATCGAACAAACTTGGGATAAAACTGCCATTACTGTCCGTGACAACGGAAATGGTTACTTGTCCCAAGATGATTTTGTGAAAGGTAACGGACTGATAGGAATGAAGGAACGCCTGGAGTTTGTAAATGGAAGCCTGGAGATTAAGTGTGAAGAAGGAACGTCGCTGATCATAAGGGTGCCAAACGACGTAAAGAAGTCCGAAAGGGAGGAATTGAGATGATCCGAATTGTTATTGCTGAAGACCAGCGGATGCTACTGGGAGCCTTAGGTTCCCTACTCAACCTTGAAGAAGATATGGAAGTGGTTGGGCAGGCAGGCAACGGAGAAGAAGCGATTAATCTTGTACAGCGATATCAGCCGGATGTCTGCATTATGGATATTGAAATGCCCGGAAAAACCGGGCTTGAAGCAGCTGAAGAAATAAAAGGCCTTGGTTGTAAAGTCATTATATTGACGACATTTGCCCGATCAGGTTATTTTCAACGTGCACTAAAAGCAGGTGTAAGCGGATATTTATTGAAGGATGGGCCAAGTGATGAGCTGGCAAACTCAATCCGCAGCGTCATGGCAGGCCGGCGGATTTATGCACCGGAGCTTATGGATGATGTATACAGTGAAGAAAACCCGCTTACTGAACGGGAAAAAGAAGTGCTGGAACTGGTTGCCGACGGAAAAAACACAAAAGAAATCGCCGAAGAGCTAAGCATCAAAGCCGGAACGGTCCGAAACTATATTTCAATGATCCTGGATAAGCTGGAAGTCAAGAACCGAATTGAAGCAATCAAACAATCCAAAGAAAAAGGCTGGTTTAAATAGGCATGTACCGGACTAATTAAAAATCTTTTTGCATCAAGTGAGCTCATGGCAAGTGAATAGGGTTCTTCCCCGGATGAACAAGCCGCACTCCAAACTTTAATCTGCTTATCCTGGTTTTCTTTTAGGAATTCAGGGAGAACATAGTCCCGAAAAACGTTTTCTGAACATTTATTAATTAAGGCTATTTCTATATTTTTTTACCAATTGAGTGTATTTACAGAAATATAACAGAAAAAAAGTACTGGTTTTGTCCAATTGGCTTCAAACACTCTCATTTCCAACCCTTTCAAACAGTAAACTCATTCGTATGAACAAAAATTCAATAAAATTGTGACAAAATAAAAAACCTAGCAAAAATCTACTAGGCAAGCACATTGACTGCTACAAACGAACTGATCTTATGAGTCTACAACTTTATAATTTTTTCATCCGCTATGTTTACAAAATCAATGCGCTGACAATCAGCCGCACAAAAGGAAAATCACGACCAATTAGATTGAATCTGTCCGCAACTAACCATTGTAATTCAATTATATGGAACAATGGACGTGCGTTCCTAACTTTTAACCTTCAAGTTAAAAATTGAACCTGGTTTCTTCCGTTTTCTTTTGATTTATAAAGGGCAGCATCAGCACGGCTTAGCAAAGAGTATTTGTCATCACCCTGCCTGTAGGTAGCCACTCCAAAACTTGCCGTAACCGCGTAAACCTCGATAAATTGATGAGAGTTAATCATCGACCTAATTCGTTCGGCCTCGATTTCCGGTGAGGAGTCCCCTGTTTGGATTAGGATAAATTCCTCTCCACCCCATCTGCCAAAGAACTGGTTTTCTTGCCGATTTATTTTCAGTAATGAAGACATTTCTTTTAATACCTGGTCTCCGACATCATGGCCATACGTATCATTTATTGATTTAAAGTGGTCAATATCAAACAATATAATGGAAAAAACGGCAGGATTCAGCCCTTCGAACTGTTTCGTCAATATTTCATCTATTTTTCTTCTATTCGGAAGGCCCGTTAAATGATCTGTATGAGCAATATCCCTGAGCTGCTGGTTAACCAGATAGACCTTAAACAACTCCTGAAGATAAAACAATGAAAGAATAAAAACGTATTGCGAGATAAAGAAATTCAGAAGAATCCTTGAGGTATCTTCCGAATATTCATATTGACTAAATGCAAGTGCTGCCATCGCCGCATTGACCGTGTGAATGGTAATAGTAAGAAATAAAGCCTTTTTCTTATGCAGTGTAAAGAAAATTGAAATATATAGCAACGGTACCCAGAACAGGAATCCTCCTGAATCATGCATGTATCCCCGTGGAATTTCCATAAATATAATATGTTGAAAGTATAGCAGCAGGACACTTGTTACAACAATCAAAGTAATAACTTCAACGGCTCTAAACCAATTTCTCTTAAGGATTAATAAAACAAAACCAGTTAAAAACCAGGCCAAAAGCAGGTAGTCCTTGAGAAAATCTTCGAAATGCAAGGTTGTACTAGTAATCTTATAAAAATATTGATTAATTAAAAGCGAGAAGCCAAAAAAAGGGAACGCGACTAAAAATATCTTCCTTTTTAACTCTTCAAACTGTTGTAACAAAAAAAGCCTCTCCTTCCCCCGAGCGATACACTAATATAAAGCGGTTAAAACACCAGGACTTTATTACCATTCTAGTTTTCTTTTAAGAAATCCTTTACATTATATCATTTTCTTTTTTTCTTAACAGTTTCAGTTTTTATCTCCTTATTTATAATACGAACACCTGATGTGACATCATCATACGTTATTGTAGGTAAAAAAGGAGGCGGAAGTGGGTGGGGGACGTTAAAGCGAGCACACCATGGTTTAATAAAGATCCCATCAGAATCGGACCTGATGAAGTCCGGACAAAGGGAATTGGCATCGAAAAATCTTTTCCCGTTGAAATAAATGGAGTGATATGCCATGCCGGAATCGGATTTGTTAATATACTGAAAGATGATCAAACTGTTGTGACCATTATGACAGAGCGGATAAATAGCATCACGTGGGAAGATCCTGGTTGCCAGCCTGGGGGTGATTGTCACAAAATGGATTCAAGACATATAAATCATTTCCAGAACATTGATGGCCAGAAATTCTCACACGCACATGCCTGCCATGATCTCTGCCCATGTTGCGGACGTCAACATAATGACTGCCGCCACCCAGATTTTATTTATATCCGGGACCAAGTAATCCCATTCTGCGATGACCGTATTCAGCTACGGCTCGCGGGGCTGACCGATAGCGTAAATTTTGAACTGCTGAGCCATAAAGGATGCAGGGTTTTCCTTGACGTTTCTTGAACAGCATGTATCAAAATAACATTAAGAACCGGCTTTTCCAGGAGTACAACATTTGGGCGGCACCCTAAGCCATCCCCTATCTTTCATGAGAGTTTTTAAGGGGGCAGCAAATTTCATTAATTGAATTTGGATTCCCAGAAACATCATTCAAACATCAGTCCTAATCGACTTTGTCATTGCTTGTACAAAGTAATTGTAGTTGCCACCTTCACTGAAATTAGGTTTGCCTTTTCATCTTCGGTTAATTTAACACCTTCAGGGACACCCGCAGGTACAAAAACCGCTTTTTGGGAACTAATCTGAGGTAGTGGAACGCCTTCTTTAACCAGGAAGTTTTTAATCATTTCCGTACAATTCCGACTACTCTGGAGGGCATTTTCTAACATATGTCGCAAATCGTGTCTTCAGTAGTATTTAAGGCTACTTGGTACATTTTTGAGCTTCACCGAAAGCAGTATATGCAGTCCACAAGTGCATGACCTCATTCACATGTCACGCCGGTTTTGGCTGTTCATCGGTAAAATTTTTGATTATGGCCGACATTGATCCAAAGTTATTTGTCATAAACTCACCTCAATATTGACATGGTTATTTTTTTAGAAATAAAATTTACATTCTGGTTTCTTGTAATGCAATAAGTTTGAGAAGGATAAACCTTGTCCCCACGCCTACAAGTATGTAATAGAAGAAAGAAAAAATATAATTCCATCGAATATAAGAAACAACCTGTACCCACTCACTAAAGGTTTCACCTATAAAAGCATATAGTACTGCCATAAGTATCTGAGCAATCAAATAGGTTTTCCATGTATTGAAATACTGATACAACAGCATAAAAGCTACAGGAACCATGGACATGTCGAATGGCAATCCACGTGGAATGATCGGTAGCAGCTGAATAGGATATTCCCATAGGCCATATTGTAATCCAATGACATCGAATAATTTCGTGATAATTAAAATGAACATTCCAAATAAAAAAGTTTGAATAATATGATCCCTTTTAACAAGAAAAAACCAAATAATCCAAGGCATGATCAAAAAAACAACGAGCATCCACCACTGCCATGTAAAAACTTCATATTCCAGCCAATGGTTTATGTCGATGTGTAATAACTTATCCTCAATTTTTCTCATTTCCACCATATGATTTTCGTTTATAGTATTCATTTCTTAAACTCATCCTTTGTAGAGAGGTAAAATTGTATAACTGTTACTCCCATCAGTAATCAAAAGCTGAATCATTCCTCTTTCATGCAAGCTTTCTTTCCAGCATACAAATCCACATATAATAAATTAGGCAATTTAATCCCAACATACTTTTTTCCTTTTTATTTAATATGCCCGGGTATAAGAATCGGGATTCAACTGAACCATTCCTTAACCAAGGATGAGGAGAAAGATAAATTATTCGAAAGAAGATATGCTATCCCATTAGATAACTTTTTATCTAAACACCATAATATTAATTGATGGAATTGACGCCGGCTTACATATCGGTACCCGTAAAATGAAAGAAAGAAGTGTTGACGAACCGCGTACTGAGCTGGTTGTTCCCAGGGAAGGTTTCATTGAACAACTAGGTACCAACATAGGTCTTTTGCGATACCGGCTTCCTACTTCCGATTTTGTGATAAAAACAATGAAGATAGGGAAATTTACAAAAACGAAAGTAGCAGTATGTTACATAAAGAGTGTAGCCGAGCCTGAACTTGTCAAGGAAGTCGAGAATCGGCTTTCCAAGATAGAATTTGATTCTGTTTTAGATTCAGGCATTATAGAACAATTTATCGAGGACAATCCTTATTCACCTTTTCCGCAAATTCAACCGACAGAGAGACCTGACAGAGTTGTAGGGAATTTAATTGAAGGAAGGGTCGCTATATTAACCCAAGGTTCTCCATTTGCTCTGTTAGTACCCGTGGCGTTTAATCAGTTTTATCATACAACTGAAGATTATACCAATCGATTTTTGATGGGCAATTTTATCAGAATCATTCGCATCATAGCCCTTGTATTTTCTTTAATTTTTCCTTCTTTGTACGTTTCTTTTATTGCCTGCAACCCTGAACTTTTGCCGACAGAATTTGCTGTAGCTGTTTCAGGCGGCCGGGCTGGGGTGCCTTTTCCGGCTGTAATAGAAGACTTGGTAATAGAAGTGGCTATGGTGATATTGCGGGAAGCAACTGTTCGTTTGCCTCAGCAAGTGGGTGGGGCATTATCGATAGTCGGTGTTCTCATTATTGGACAGGCTACAGTTCAGGCAGGGTTTGCAAGCCCGGTTACAGTGGTCGTCATCGCTATTGCTACAATCGGTTCGTTTGCCACTCCCGTTTATACAGCTGCATTTGCACTAAGAATGCTGAGATTTCCAATCCTAATATTGTCGGATATTTATGGTTTATATGGTGTGGTTATCGGTTCCATTATCATATTTAACCATATGTTTTATGAAAACTTTTTTTGGTGATAAGTTTACGTCATTAATACAGGTTATCGATAAATATGTCAGATAAGATACCTTTGAATTTTTGGGCTAATGTTCGAACGTGTACTTTCAAAAGACATGGTATATTTTTCTACAGCAAAGAACCGGATAAATTAATTTTCCGGTGCACCAGGTGCATAGTAGTATGGAGGGACTCTTAGCCATTCTCTTTTCTTCATTAACGGTTTTAAAGTGGCTCCAAAGGTTAACAGCTCAGCCTGGAATTCCAAGAACATGAACCCGACATCAGTTCTGACAGATTGTGATTGCGCATTGGCACATTGTACATTCATATACGCTATCTTGGCTGAAACGCCATTTGCTATTTCATTATTGGTTAGCTTTACACCCAAAGGCACCTCTTCTGGATCACTTTTCGGCTTGCTGGCTGGCATTGTTGGGAGGGGGACTCCTTCAGCCGTTAAAAATTGTTCAAGTCTTTTGACTTGAGAACCACAAGTTTTGATTGCATCTCTTAACATTTCAATGACTTCATCATCTGTCGTCATGTTTAGTGCATCTTGTTCATACTGAAGGGCCTCGCACATACTAGTGTAGTATAGCCAGCAAATTGTCACCTCACCTGTGTGCAGTCTTGATTGGGGTTCTTCGTCCATAACCGATCTGATGGTATGGAAAAGGGCTTCAAAAATATTTGACAAGGTGTCCATCTCCTATTTTTTTATAGATGAAGTTTTGCCATCAGAATATTTTTTTATTCCATTTCTCTCAACGATTTGTGAACAATTTTATGTTATCAAAAATATAATGCTTCCATTATGGTTAAACTATATTACCTCGGGTAACTAACTTAATTTTGGAGGTATTTTATGCAATCTTACATAGAGAATGTTCGGTGGAATTGTTATATGCCATATACCTTAACAATTAATTACTTAGCCGCAGTTGTGAGTTAGGGAATAGAGCAGTAGCATGAAACATTCAAATCGTGAGCAGGCCGCGGAAAAAGTTTTTTGGAGTGTGGCATTACCTGGCTTTGGCCAGCTGTTAAATGGAAAACTTATCAAAGGAATCCTTTTTATTACCTTAGAGATTATCATCAATCTTCAATCCAATTTTAATGAAGTCATTATTTTAAGCTTTAACAAAAAAATACGTGAGTCGATTGAACAAACCAATTACCAGTGGCTTATGTTTTACCCATGCCTGTATATGTTTGCGATATGGGATGCCTATAAAGATGCGGGCGGCGGCAAAGGCAGATATTCATTCCTGCCCTTTGTTTTTGCAGCATATTTTGTCACCCTAGGCCTGGTCTTTTCTCCATCATTTAAAATGTTTGGTGTGTTATTAGGCCCGATATGGCTACCTATTTTATCATTACCAATAGGATTAGCAATGGGGCTCATAATCAAAAAATTAATCGAGGGTCTAAAATAAAGCCCTATTAAAAACTCGTTTTCTTGTTTTAATGTTTTCAGTTTAGGGGGGATCCTGATGGAGCATGATGTATCATGGTATATCATTAACTTTTTAATTGGGATGAGTGTTGGAATATTTATCTGTTTTGGAGGCGTTTTTTTCTTTTCATTGGTAAGGAAGCTAATAGATAAACTGATTTAAAGCCATAACTTCTTTAGAGGTGTGGCTTTATAAATTGTAAATGATGGTTCATTGTGCGTTTTACTGAACTTTTGGGACAAAACTATCCCCATTCAAAAGGTTGAATAGGGAAATGTTTTCCATATTGTATACATAATATTCGCTAATACATCGTGCCCGTACCTTTAATATCAAGGTTAGTATGGACCCGGATATCCATATTTGGATAGAGGCTCCTCCACTCCTCCCTCTCTTTTTGTCTTGGTCCCACCTTAGCTTGATATCTTAATTCAAGGCCAAGTGGATCAGACCCCATACTTTGAATTTTTTTCATGGCGCGTTTAACCCGCTTACTTATCGTTTTACTGGCAATTTTTTCATAGTGCTTTATTTCTTGGTTAGTAGCTAATTTCTCTCCTGATCCTTCAATAAAACCCATTATGTCTAAATGCATATCGACATAGGGTCTTTTTCCATTCGGAAGCATTACCTGTATCACGGCTTTGAGCTGATCAACATTTACAAATAAATGATTCTTTCCGGAGGCTACATTGATTTGGCCCCGTCTCTGTGTATTCATCAACTCATTCAACATCCTTGTTTCATCCCTGTTCAGGCTACCTGCAAGTTTATCCCCTGCAAATAAAGCAACCGTATTGATGGCGTAAGTATCTTTTTGAGGTTCGATAATCGGAAGATACGGATCTATTCCATCTTCCCGTACCCTCATAAAAAAATCGTTAACCATCGAAGTGCTAACATATGTAGACGTATTAGTGGATGGATCAAAAGTAAGAATCAGGGCATTGGCAGGCAATCTTTCCGACTTGGCTCGAATTTTCAATACCTCTTTTGAGGATGGTTTCCCGATTCCTAAATAAGTGATCCCTTGTATGTCCCTTCTTCTTAAAAACCAGTTTATTGTAGAGAGCGGATTTTCACTAATCATTTTTTCATCAAACAGTACCATTCTGCAGTGTCCAAAATCGAATTCTTTATCTACCCTTGATTTCATCACCCTTACTGCCTCCGGAATGGAATCCGCTTTTTCCGAAATAAGCTGGAAATCTGCTTGGCCGGGTTTTACCTCCGGGGACGGAATCGCTAATTTTAACGTAACATCATAAGGTTTGTCTTTATCGTCTGAACTATCCACCCCCATCGCAACGACAAAAAAGCGTTTATCAATATCCCTGAACTGGCACCCTGAAAGTATGGCACCCAATAGAATTAGTTCACATAAAAGGAAAGCAAGGCACGGCTTTTTCATGCACTCTTCCTCCTTAAGGATAATAAGTAGACCATGACAACCAAAATCACTTCGACAACAAACCGGAAATTAAACCAATATTTTACGATGCCAAAAAACTCCCGGTGATTGAGTTGCGCCTGCAATAAGATCGTTAATCCCCCTGCTATAAGTAAAAATAAAAGCCCCCATGGTTTTTTCTGAAGTTTTTGTACAGCACCTTTTAGAAGCTCCATTCCAATATGCCAGGTAACCATCCCAAATAGAAAAGTCATTAATAAGTAGAAAAACAATAATAAAAAGACTGTTCGTTCTATAAAGCCCAGTTCCATTCTTAACGAATCGGCAGCCATGATCCACGGCAAAACAATGTCACTTACCGCATTAATTCCAAAGAAACCAATAGGGATAAAAAAACTGCTGAATAGTATTCCTGTTCCAATAACAGGGATAATCCAAAAATAGTTAAGCACTTTTTTAGAATCGATATATTTATTAAAAATAGCCAAGTTGATATACCCGATAAATAAGTATGTAGCTGAAGCTAGTGAACTATAAGTTGGCATTTCCCACGTATAATGAAGCATTCTGGCAATATGGACAGGATTGAATAAATCACTTCTCATCGCTTTAAAAATTATGAATAAAACGACAGGGAAAGCAAATAGCATTGTTATTTCAGTTTTATATAACAGAGATGTTGTTTGCCGGACTGCCCCATAGATGAACACGGCTACAAAAAGTCCGGAAATCAATGGCAGACTCATTTCAGGCATGAGATATAGCTTTATCAAATAGCTGAAAGAAATTAATGCAAAGCTGCCGCTGGCTATCCACATCAATGCGAGAAAAACCAAAAAGGGCTTGCATACCCAACCCGGCAAATGTTTATTTAAAATAGCCGGAAGATCTTTATTCGGGAATCTGCTCATTCCCTTTGTGAATAAGTAGGCCAGAAGGCTGCCAATGGGGATGCTTAGCAAAATGGACATAAGGGAGCCGTTAAAACGGTGTTCAACCAACACCATTGGAACATTAAGTATAATATTTAAAGTCATGTTCATAAGAACGATATAAAAATAGTAACGCACCAATTACGATTGTCCCTCCTTCCTGCTCTCCCTTACCTTTTTAAATTTTTCTGTGTTCCCCCAATAAACTTTTAAATAAGGCTTTCCGAAGCTTCTTAAATCACTCAGGTAACAAAGCAAGAGTATGAGGCCTGCCACCACTCCGACGATGCCATAAAAACTCGCAAATATAATTAATGGATACCTGGTACATCGAACAGCAAAACTCATGGCATTAATCGGAATAGTAAAATTTGATATTGCCACAAAGGCCGTGATGATGATCATCATCGAGCTGACGAGCTGGGCCTGCTGGGCAGCTTGGCCAAGTATTAAACCGCCAACTGTGGTAGCTGTCGGACCTATGGTCTTTGGCAGCCTGAGGCTGGATTCCACCAGCATCTCAACAGCCAGCATCATAAAAAACACTTCAAAAAAAGAAGGGTAAGGGACCCCCGCCCGGCTTCCGGCAATGGTTAAAGCCAGCTGGGACCTCACTATTTCAGGATTGTATGAAGTAATGGCGATATATAGTGCCGGCAAAGTAGTCGTAATGAATAATCCCATATACCGCAATATCATCATTAATCTGGCAACCCAATAGGTATGGTATTTGTCGTCCATTGCGGAAATAAAATCGTAAAAAACGGAAGGGGCTACCAGCCCAAAAGGTGTGCCGTTCATTAAAATGATGACTTTTCCCTCTGAAAGGTTTAAGGCCAGCCGATCCGGCCGTTCTGTGATCATCATGGTTGGAAAAACCCTAAACTTTTCTTTAGTCATATAATTATGCAGTTGACCGGCAGCCTGAATGATATCCGTTTTTATACCAGATAATTTGTTCTTTATTTCATCTAACACGTCCTCCTGGACATAATCCACATCATACAGGATGGCGATTCGGGTCTTAGAAAGAGTGCCTACCGTTTGCTGTTCAATTTTAAGCTGCTTGGATGGGTATCGGTTTCTTATTAAAGTCATATTCATGGTTAAATCTTCACTTAAACCCTTTTGCGGGCCTTGGACCGATTGTTCAACACTAGAATCTAGCGGTTCATCGTTGGCCGGCTTCCTGACATCGACCGAGTAGATATTTCCGGAAAGGCAGACAAGAGCATTTCCTTCGAGAAGCAATTTTTCCACATCTTTTGGAGCGTTTAATTGTTCACATGAAGGAAGAGATAATAAATGTAATATATATTTACTCTCCCTCTCACAAAGTAATAGAGGCTCTATGACACCTTTTTTTATTAGCGCCTCGTCGCAAAGACTTTTCATAAAAACGACGGCTATTTTCTGGTTAAAATATTCAAAGCGGTGAATCATGAAGTCGGGATTGTTATCGTATTTGTTTTTTATGCAGTTAATTTCCTGTTTTAGGTCTTTCAAGAAGCCTCCACACCCTCTATTAACTCGTTTTCTTTTGCAAAGTATTATGTTGATTCGTATTTCTAAGCAGCTATAAGCTAAGCGTTCAACCACCTACAAAATAAGTACACGGAAAAGAAGAGCTTACAAATTCAGTTTTGAGAGTCATTAAAGCTTCTAATACCAAAGATAATCCATGTTAGAAACGGAACCCCTACAAACACTAACAATTCATTTGTTACACCACTGAAAATGTCATATGTAAAAAGTTTATACAGGGCCCATCCTAAACAAAGAACTGCAATGACTAATAGTATCACTATTATTTTCATGGGAAATCGATATACCTTTCTATGGGAGCAATGATTTAATACTATAATGTGGATTTTAATGGACTTTATGTATGTGTGGGAGATTTAGAATGAAACAAAAGATAAAGGCTACCGATAATGTATCAATAGCCCTGGATTTATCTATTTTCTTCTCTGGGAAAAAAACAGAAGTTAAATAATGTTCCTCAAATCAGACTTCTTCAATAAAACAAAATAAATTAGATCATAAAACGCCCCTTTCTTTTCATTTCCAACCTGTACTTCAAGCGATCTTTCTCCTGCCTTAGTAAGAATACCCTTAATCCCCTCTTCATCTCCTTCAGACTTTATGAAAATATGGCTTCCTACAAAGCTTTCTAAAAAAAGACGCAAGCTGATGCCATAGAAAACATTCAAAAGATAAGGGCTTTGTGTTACATTTTTCCCGAAATCAAGTACAAGTTTCTGCCTTAAGCAGTGATCAATCTGAATTAAATCCTGTTCTGATTCAAGACCTTCTGTATCATAGACATGTTTTAAAAAAATAATTCTGTTAAAAGGGATGAGTAGAATGGAATCTTTCACCTGCATGATTATAAAGTCATCGCCTGCATCCAATAGGCGTCCAAAAAACTTCTCATCTTGTTCATTGCTATCTATTTTTACGCTTACCCGTTGCTTTCTTAATCTGCGTAAGCTCAGCTGGAGTGCCCTCTGGTTATTTTGATCCCTCTCAGCTCCTAAAGCGAGCAGCAATTCATTAGCTTCATCTATACATTCCCTTATTCTTGCAAACCTTTCTGGGGGTAGACTGCTTGTCGGGGACGAGAACCTTGGCTGTGGGAGTTGTTCAGGGCAATTGCAGCCGCAACCAAACCGTTCCTCTGCCTCAACTGCTGAAACACATTCCGGGCGACGAAAATGAAACTTCGAAAACCCAATATTGCCTTTCGCTTCACATATACAAGCTTGGAAAGAACGACTTAAGTGATCTAGATTTCGCATACACCATCCCCCCTCCTTGTTATGACATATACCTACTGTATGGGTGCAGTCAGTTTTTTGGCTGGGTGTATATAACGCTTGGTAGGAATTTTCTTTTCCTATGTGGGCGTGAAACACTTTTTTGATGAATAGAACAGGCCTCCTTGAACATAAGTGTTTAAAAAGAAGACATGGAAGGACACTCGGCTGGTGATTCACTTGAAAAGGGGAGATGACATGGATCGCCTGAATAAAAACAATGACAGAAGACACACATATGATCAATTGGCAGAAATTGAAGATGATTTGTTCAGGGAGTTGCAAGAAATGAGAGGCGAAAGCATTTTGCTTGTAACAGAATCTGACCAGTTAAACATATTCGGCCAAACGTTCCGGCCAGTTTTTTGCGGTACTATTTTCGAAGTAAAGCATGGACATCTCACCTTATTTCCTATAAATATAAAACTTGTAAACGCCCCATTTTTTCAATTTCCAACGCCGTTAAGCATCCCTTTGGAGAAAATCGCTCATTTCACGGCAGGATTTGATTGCAACGAACGGATCCCGATTACATAAGGAAAGATAATGAAAGGGGATTGCCATGAAGCTAAAGAGAGAAAACTTTGATTTTAGCGAGCCTTCCTCCAATGATATTCATGACGAAGCACTCATTCATGAATTCATGGAGAATATTGGAGAAAATGTTCTGATTTTAACTCCTTCCTATCCTTTTGTGTTTATTGGAAAAATTGTCGAGATTGTTGATGACCATGCTGTTGTGGATGTGGAGACCACAACAATAGTGGAGTTGGAAAAACGGAAGTGGCACATCCATATTCACCAAATCGAAGCTTTTTATATTGAGCGCAAGGGCCTTCCCGCGATTCCAAATTTAAAGGATAATTTCTGATCGAAGGAGGGAGGAATGAATGAAACGATATTTTCATGTAGTGGCCATCCCGATACGAATTGTTTTGAACAACTTCGGGGACCATGACCCTCACGGAGCAATGTACGTCCTTAAGGAAAATGAGGAACAAGTGAAAGAACAAGTACGCAAGAAGCCTTTCACGCCGGTTGATTTGGTTAAGCCCCTATGTATTCGGGGAAATGTAGGAGATGTTATTGAAGTTTTGTTTGAAAATAAACTTGCCTGTGCCGCAGGTATGCATTTTCAAGAAGCTGATTATAACGTTTTAGATTCAGATGGAGCCAATGTCGGCTTCAACACAAACACGCTTGCCGATCCAGGCGGCGAGCTCCTCTACCGGTTCCAAGTAAATCATGAAGGAGTTTATATATTTTCGGACTTGGGCAATCCCGATAGCAGCGATGATGGGACAAATATTAACGGATTATTCGGCTGTCTGTTCGTCCAAAGACGGGGTTCCTGGTGGACGGATCCAGTTACAGGCGGTCCCATTAATAGCGGTGAGTTCGCAGATATCCACCATCCTTTCTTGCCGTCATTTCGAGAATATGCGTGGATTTTCCACGACGAAATGCCAACCTTGGATGTAACAGGGAACCGGCCACTGGACCCTATGACTAATAAGGAACGATTAAGTACCCACGCCATTAATTATCGAAATGAACCGATGGAAAACCGGGTAAAGCTGATTCGGGAAGGCGTCGTCGCCCCTGATTGTGAAGGAGAAGAAATACATCATGATTCTTGGGTATTTGGAGATCCAGCCACTCCAATATTACGTGGTTATCGCGGAGATCCAGCAAAAATCAGGCTTGTACATGCCGGTGTGAAGGAAACACACGTATTCCATTATCATGTCCATCAATGGCCAAGGGATCCTACGAATACAGAATCGGATATTTTTGATTCCCAGGCGGTAAGCCCGCAGACCTGGTATACGATTGAACCGCTTTATGGCCTGGGATCCTTGCAAGGAGCCATTGGAGATGCCATTATCCACTGCCACTTATACCCTCATTTTGGCGTAGGAATGTGGGGGTTAAACCGTATTTTTGATACATTGCAGGATGGCAGCCAGTGTTACCCGAATGGAATTCCAATTGCACCTTTACAGCCCTTGCCCGACCGTCCTTGCCCACCAAAGCCTACTAAAGAGCAGCCTGGTTTTCCGAACTTCATTCCCGGTATTGTAGGCTGCAAAGCGCCCAGACCGCCCCTTGGTATCGTGGGGGGACGGGAACTGACGGATCTCGAAAGAAACGCAGCTGTTCCAAATCCACGTCCTGGTGCTGTTTTTACTGATCCCTGTGCCGTTGCTGACAATCCAGTGGTTAAGGAATTCAATGTGTCGCATATCCAGCTCCCGATCGTTTACAACCGGCAAGGATGGAACGATCCTGAGGGAAGGATTTTTATCCTGGATGAAGACATCGAGGATGTCCTGTCAGGTAGAAAAGAGCCTGAGCCGTTGGTCATCCATGTCGAGGCCGGCACTTGTATCAGAATCAATTTCACAAACAGGCTGCCGGAAGTAGCCGGGGGAAATGCCTTCCAGCTTGTGACCAGGTCATATGAAAGCGGCATGCATATCCACTATGTTAAATTTGATGTTTTGGTTTGCGATGGTGCCAATGTTGGATGGAACTATGACTCAAGCGTTTTGCCCGGTGAAACGATACGTTACGAATATTTTGCTGATGTTGAATTGAAGGCATGGTACTTCCATGACCATCTTTTTGCAAACTTCCATCAGCAGCATGGGGTCTTTGGAACAGGAGTGATACACCCAAGGTTCAGTCAATTCTTCGACTCCAAAACCGGAATCCCCGTAGATCATGGTACACAGATTACAGCGGTGCACCCATTAATTCCCGACTATCGGGATTTTGTTTTAATGGTTCAGGATTTTTCCTTGCTATTCGACAAAGACGGCTGTCCCCTGAACCCGCCTCCATTCCCTGGTTCCCAGGATGATCCTGGACTATATGGCGTGAATTATAAAAATGAACCCCTTCAATTCAGATTGGGAAAGGATAGTGATCCGGCGTATTCTTTTAGCTCATTTGTAAATGGCGATCCATTTACCCCTATCTTACTATGCTATGAGGGCGATCCGATACGAATCCGGCTGTTGCAAGGTGCTCATGAAGAATCCCATAGCTTTAACATCCATGGACTGCGATGGAGATCAGAGCGATCTGACATGGATTCAAAGTTCAAATCTCAACAGCATATTGGCATATCAGAATCCTTTACTTTTGAAATGGAGGTTCCAAGATCCGGTGATTATTTATGGACCTTTGAAACGGAGGAAGACCTCTGGAACGGACTATGGGGACTGATCCGCGCATTTGATGAGAAAGTTGATTTTCTTATGCCGCTTCCGGACCGAAAAGCACCTCCGGACCGGACAAAAGCATTGCCAAAATGCACCGGAAAACCGCCTAAACGGGTCAAAGCTGTCAAGGTACCTGCACCAGCTTATGCACCCGTAAAACATTTTCATGTCGTCGCTTTCCATACACCCATCAACTACAGTAAATGGGATGAACAGGACCCTTTTGGCATTATTTTCGCTCTTAAAAAAGATGTAGATGATATCCTGCGCGGCAGGAAAAATCCGGATCCGTTGATCATTCGTGCCAATCAGGGTGATATTGTTAAGGTAAGCTTGACCAGCCGTTTGGAACCTAACAGATTTCCTTTTCCTGACGGAATTTGGCCTTATCCTCCTGTTAAAGAACAGGCCTTTTACCCTCCTTCTTTAAGAATCTCCTTGCATCCACAGCTGATCCAATATGATGTAAAATCCTCTTCCGGTGAAACGGTTGGCTTTAATTCGGATCAGACAGTAGGACCCGGTGAAACAATCACGTACCGCTGGTATGTTGACTTGCAGGTAGGGGCATGCGGAATGTGGGATATGGCCGACATCAGGAATCATAGATCATTAGGAACGTTTGGGGCCTTTATCGCTGAAGCAAGAGGAACGGAATATCTGGATCCCAAGAGCAGAAAACCAGTTGAAACCGGTTCAAATGTCATTTTGCGCAGCCCGTTTACTCCGGAAACAAGAGAATTTGTTTTAGTAATGTACGACGGAGCGCGATTAACAGACAGGGAGGGTCGTGTAATCATTGATCCGGTGGAAGGAATTTTGGGAAGTGTTGACCTTGATGAGTTGAATGATCTTGTGGATACGTACGATAATGGCTCACGGGGCTTCAACTATCGGACAGAACGGTTAATTAATAGGTTAAGAGTAACCCCTGTTTTAGCAGATTTATTTAATTCAAGAGTTTTTGGAGACCCATCAACCCCGGTCTTTGAAGCATATCCTGGAGACCCGATTATAATCAGGCTTGTTAACCCATCCGAACGGCGCCGTGCACACACCTTCCATTTACACGGCCACTATTGGAACATTGATGATCGGGACATTATTTCCGAGATTAAGTCTGTTGAGGGGAAAATCGTGGCCGGGCATACTTCCGATCATACGATTCACTATGGAGCAGGCAGTCTTAATAACTTGCCGGGTGACTATATGTACCGCTCTGGAAATATACGCTGGGATATTGAACAAGGGATGTGGGGGATCATCCGTGTGCATAAAAAACGGAAAAATCATCTCCTTCCCCTAAAAAATGGCCGAATCAAACATCGACCGAAAAAATAGTAAAATATTTAAACAAGCGGCGGACAGCGTTAGCTGCCGCGCTTGTTACAAATTTTCCCTAGAAACTCTTTTATATTTATAGGTTTTGTCAAGTAGTCGTCGAAGCCTTTATCCAAAGCGAACTTAATATCTTTTTCCATCGCATTTGCACTTAAGGCAATGATGGGTACTTCCTTAGTCAAATCGTTCTCTTTTAATCTATCGAAAACCTGGTAGCCATCGATATCAGGAAGGTTAATATCGAGCAGGATTAAATCGGCTCTTTGGCTCGTTGCTAATCTTATTCCTTCTTCACCTGTGTTGGCAGCCAACAGTTTAACATCTATAGAGGACAATACCTTGTTTACCAGGTGAAGGTTCGACTGATTGTCTTCTATATAGATTACCGTAAAGTTCAAAAAATTTGTTCTCTCCACACTAGTCTTCAGATCTTCTGTAGGTGAGCCCTCGTTTCCGTGATCATAAACAGGAAAGGTAATGGAGAAAACACTTCCTATTCCAACCGTGCTCTTCACCTGGATTATTCCTCCTAAAAGATTCACAAGTTGCTTGACTAAAGCCAGTCCGATTCCTGCACCTTGTTCTTTCGTATGATGAATCCTGTAAAAGGGGTCGAATATTTTTTCATATTCGTCTTTCGAAAATCCTACACCTGTATCAATAATATCAATTACCAAATTTTTCCCTTTCAAAGAGGATGAGATGGTGACCTCGCCATTTTTCCTATTATATTTTATCGCATTATCTAGAAGGTTAAGCAAGATTTGCTTCAGTCTGAGCGGATCAACAAAAAGATTGATGTTCTTACAATTCTTTATTTGTTTATGCATGGTAATGTTCTTGCTGATCGACATTGGCTGCAGAATGTTAATGCATTCATTAGCGATTTCCAGGAAATTGGTTTTACCTAAAGAAACCTTCAATTTCCCCGTTTCAATCCTGGAAAGATCAAGCAGTTCGTTAATCAGGTTAAGCAGATGGCGGCCGCTGTTTAATATTTCTTGGACAAAATCAATATGTTTTTCCTCTAAAGTGTGATCCATTTCAAGCAATTGGGCAAATCCAAGTATTCCATTCAGCGGTGTCCTCAATTCGTGGCTCATTTTAGAAAGAAAATCCGATTTGGCATAATTCGCTTTTTCCGCCTCTTCTTTTGAGGAAATAATGGATCTCTCCATCACTTTTCTTTCTGTAATATCCTGAAACTCCCACAAGTTTGCGATGGCATTACTTTTTGTCCGGAAAGGAAAATAATTGCATTGAATAATCCGGCGTTCAAATGTTTCTATTTGGATCGAAGTCTTATTCCGTTTCCTAACCACTTTTACAGTAGATTCCTCAGAAAAGAAAGGATGTAGACAGCTAATATGCCTTCCGATATAGGCATCTATGTTTTCCTTCAGTCCGAACATCTCATGGGCCCTTTTATTGAGCAAGGTTATATTTCTGTCCCTGTCTGATGCAATGATCCCATTGTCCAAAATATCTAATAAGGTTTTTTGAAAAGAATGGGATTCCAACAAACGTGTTTCCTGTTCCTTCTGCAAGGTAATGTCTTTAATGGAAACAAGTGCGGCGATTTCACTATATACGTTCATCGGCAGGGGCTTTGCATTTACAGATAGCCACTTGATGATTCGCTCCGTTTCTTTTACCCCAATCACAATATCATTAAAGGAAAGACCTTTTTCATAGGCCACCGATCCGGGTAATTGTTCATAGTGAAGAACTGTGCCTTCCTCTGTTACAAACTCTACACCATATTGCCCCTTAAGGGTGGAATGGTCATACACACCGGATAAACTTACTCCCAGAATCCTTCCTACATTGTCATTTAATGTCTCAATCCTTTTGTCCTTTCCCATGATGAAGATGCCTTCTGACATGGTATTTAAAACGGCTGCATACAAGTTTTCCCTCTGGCGGTTTTCTGCGAGCAGGTTTTTTCGCTCCGATACATCAATACAGGATGCCATTACTTCTATGACTCTGTCATTTTGTACAACGGGCATTAAAGAGGCCACATAATTTACCTCATTAATGGTACTCTCATATTGAACATTCCTACCGGACCATGCTTTTTCATAGAACTGCAGCTGGTTTTCGGCTACGTGCTTTTCCTGGAAGTCATATAATGAATGTCCAAGAATCTCACTAGGGGTAAGCCCCATTTTATGAAGGAGCCCCCCTTCACAAAAGGTATGGATGAAATTGTTACCATCCTTAATAAATTTGAAAATTAAGCCGTTTTCCAAAGGATCAAGCTGCATAACTTCTCCATATTGTCTCATCTTCTTCTCCTAACATTGGGTATAGCAAACGTTATATTGCAATTAGTTAGTACCATTATCCAAACGTTTCCCGATTTTTCCATTGATATTCCATATTTTATAGTAATTTTTTTCACTTTTACAGAGTTTTTCCCATAAAAAAGAGGCCGCGTTTTTGCACGGTCTCTTTCTGCGCTTCACTTTTTTCCCATTTTCTCAAAACTATAATGCATTATAAACATTTTCGCATTCTTCGCCTGTAGGCTCGTAGAAGCAATGAAGCTTATAGCGGCCTACATGCGGCTGGTTATACCAGGTTGCCGGACAATTTCCCGGCGGCCTGAAATACCATAAAGAATATCTGGCTGGCCAAAGCCTTTCTCCATTCACAACCCGTCGCGCCAATCTCCGTTCAGTTTGTCTTGGCTTTTGGTAAAAGTATCCCTTTTGGACGGCTTCAAAAGCGTGTGCCTGGTAAACCATTTGGGGGATGGTCCGTAGACCCCTAAAATCAGAACAATTCGCCCTGATTCGGTTAATCCCTACGTTTCCGACCATCAGCATTCCTTGTTTGCCCTCGCCTTCAGCTTCCGCCCTAAGGAGTCTTGCTAATAAATCAATATCTTGCTGTCTGGCTCTTACAACTGCCATTCCTACACCACCTAAGGAAATATTCCCTTTATCATATTCCCGCCCATCAGAATGATGACAGTCTCAATTTTTAAATTCATCCGTAAATTAAGGACCTGAAGCCTGTTTTTTGTCCTAATTCTTTACAATCATTTAGTTAACCATAAGATTTCATAGGATGCTTGCCAATGCATTTTATTTTATTGGTATAATAATTGAGTAGAATGTTTTTTTGACTAGCATCGACTATTTTTCATCAAGTAAAGGAGAAAAACATGCAAAACAAGGGAGAAGAATCACAATTACATAGGGGATTGGAACAAAGGCATATCACGTTAATGTCACTTGGTGCAGCCATTGGTGTTGGCTTATTTCTTGGGTCGGCAAATGCAATCAAGCTCGCAGGTCCCGGAATCTTATTAGCCTATGCCCTCGGTGGCCTTGTTATCTTCTTTATTATGAGGGCCCTTGGTGAAATGGCAATCAAAAACCCAGTTGCAGGATCGTTCAGCCGCTATGCCCGGGATTATATTGGACCGCTTGCCGGTTTCATTACTGGGTGGAATTATTGGTTTTTATGGATTGTTACTTGTATGGCGGAAATCACCGCCGTCGGGATTTATATGCAGTATTGGTTCCCGGGAACACCCCAATGGGCTTGGGGCCTGGGCGCCCTGATCATCATGGTATGTGTTAATTTCCTGGCTGTTAAAGCATATGGCGAGTTGGAGTTTTGGTTTGCCCTGATAAAAATTGTAACGATTGTATTAATGATCATCTTTGGGTTAGGAACAATTCTTTTGGGTGTTGGGAACGGTGGAGTTGCTACCGGGTTTGGCAATCTTTATTCACACGGAGGATTCTTCCCTAACGGACTAACCGGGGTACTTCTATCTTTGCAGATGGTTATGTTCGCATATCTTGGAGTGGAAATGCTCGGAGTTACGGCTGGTGAAGTCAAAAACCCAAAAAAAGCATTAGCCCGAGCCATTGATTCAGTCTTCTGGCGCATTCTGGTGTTCTACGTGCTTTCTTTGACTGTTATTATGTCCATATATCCATGGAATGAAATTAGCCCGGAGAACAGCCCATTCGTTATGACCTTTGAACAAATTGGGGTCAGGGGAGCTGCAGGAATCATAAACTTTGTGGTGCTTACCGCTGCACTTTCATCTTGTAACAGCGGCATTTTCAGCACAGCAAGAATGCTGTTCAATCTCGCACAACAAAACGAAGCACCAATAAGTTTCAAGGGCACAACCAAAAGCGGGGTGCCGGGAATTGCAATCATTGCTTCAGCAATCGTTCTGTTAATTGGAGTCTACTTGAACTATATCGTATCCGAAAAGGTTTTTAGCTGGGTAACGAGTATCGCGACATTCGGCGCCATCTGGACATGGGCAACTATTTTGATTTCACAGCTTCGTTTTAGAAAAAGGATGAACGTGAAGGAAAAAGACAAGCTAGAATACAAGATGCCATGGTACCCATTCAGTTCCTATTTCTCACTTGCCTTTTTATTCTTGGTCATCGTGCTGATGGGCTTTTCTGAAAATACTGCGGTTGCACTGATTGTCGGTCCAATCTGGATTTTGCTGCTCACTGCATGCTATTACGGATTTGGGTTGAATAGGAAAAAATAATGGAACTCGAACCTCTTGCGCATAAACCCGCGAGAGGTTTATTTACTTTGGTTCTCTATTATTGCCTCTTTTCTTTATTACCTGATAAATGACGAAAAATGTTCCCAATATAATAACCGAGCGTTCCATCACTTTTGCAGCAGCACCTTCTGCTTCATCCAAGAACTTCTGGAAGTTCTTTTTGGGAATTCTGGCAACGTTACAGTTTTTAACAGAATTCAAAAAAATCCCTGCAGCTTGTTGCTGTAAGGATTCCTGTATAACGGATTACTTGATATTGGTGATACGCCCTTCTACTGAAGCAGTAATTTCGCCGCCGTTGAATGTCTTCTTCACATAATTCACGAACGCATCAAGATCAACTGAGCCGTACGTTCTTTCTTTTCCTTTCAGGACAAGGTAGTTGTCTCCACCGTTGGCCATAAAGTCATTTACCACAGCCGTATACTGCTGGTCATCCATGATTGGCGTGCCATCGGTTTTTATTAACTCAACCACACGTTCTGCTACCGGCTTGCTAAAGTTGGCTGTATATTTCAAGCCTGATATTTGCAGCGTTTTTGGAGATCCTTCAATGGCCCATTGCTGCTGCAGCAATGTTTTTATTTCTGCGCCTGTTAGGGTGAGCTTGACTAGCACATTCCCAAACGGCTGGATTTTTGCGAGATCTGCATATGTCACCGTGCCTTGAGGAATATCTGCACGGATTCCTCCGGGATTCATGAATGCAAAATCAGAATTGAGGTCAGCTTTCATGGAGTCGGCAATTAAGTTTCCTAGCGCAGACTCTGCATTATAAGCATTTGTTCTTGTAATTGGAGCAACCGTTGTACCAAGCGGCTGTGTTAACTCCGGGAACATTTCCAGGTACTTGTTAATGAGTTCAGTTGTTTGTGTATCCGGTGTGATTCCATTTTGAGCCACCGTGACGATTTCAGCCGACTTCTTTACGATATCCTTTGTTGCCGGATCGATTTCAAGGTCGACATCTGCAATAGCGGTGCCGTAAGAATATGCCTGGACAACTAACTTTCCATCAACAAGGTTATTCAGCTTCGCATGGTTGTCGCCAGCAAAGATGACATCAACTTCATCATCAAGCGCATTCGCAAGATCCGCCACTTCCCCAGAAACAACCCCGTTTCTGTCGCTGCCCGGATCATGGGATACTACAACAATCGACTCCACACCTTTTTGTTTTAATTCTTCCACTGCTTTGTTAACAGCTGTAGCTTGGTCAATGAACTCTACTCTTTCAATTCCTGCTGGACTTACTTTTGAAGGTGTTGCATTTGTTACAACGCCGATAAACCCTATATCAACCCCGCCTGCTTTCTTGATTACATAAGGATCCAAGATTGGTTGTTTCGTATCTTTATAGACGACATTGGCTACTACATAAGGGAATTTTAGTTTATCAAACACTACATCCGAAGTTGGAGATTTCCCGCCATTGATTTGGGCCATTAATGTATCAAGACCTTTATCAAATTCATGGTTCCCAACTGTACCAACATCAAAGCCCATATTGTTCAAAAATTCCAATGTCGGTTTGTCCTGCAGCTTGGATGAGACCGGCGCACTTGCTCCGACAGCATCTCCGGCAGATATCAATAATGTATTTTCAGGATTCTGTGATTCTCTTTGCTTCAGGTAGGCAGCAAGGTAATCCGCTCGCCCTTGTTTTATCCCGCCAAACTCTGAAGTTGTATCCAATTGGCCGTGCAGGTCGTTGATTCCTAAAAGTTGAATGTTTACGTTTTCAGGCTTCTTGCCGTTAAGGTCAAATTGATAGATTCCAAATCCTTTTTCGTCTATTTTTCCAGTGTAAGAGATTTTACTGCCGGCCGGTACATATTCATTACCTTTTGGCGATGAAGTGAACGTAACGTTTACATCCCCATCAATAGGCGCGATTGACCAGTTGTTATCTGCAGTTGGATTAATTTCTTTTTTCTCCGTAATGTAATCCATTAATATCTGGCGGTTTTCATCTGCAGAATCGACTACATATTCGCTGCCTTTCACGCCAGGGAAGTTCCCGCCCCCGCCTGCGCGGTAGTTATTTGTAACGACAATAAATTCCTGATCAGGGTCAACTGGCTGTCCATTGTATGTCAGGTTTTTAATACGGCTTGAATCTGAAATCTTATTGCCTTTCATATCATAGCGGACAGGCTTTGTAACATCGATTTGGTACTGTACCCCATCAATGATATCAAAGTTATAAACCGGGAATTGATCGTTTAATAGCTTCTGTTCTTCTGTTTTACCAGGGTCGATTGTATTGAATTTACCCGCTGACATTTCAAGCCATTCTTTTACGACAGAGCCCTTTGCTTTAATCGCTTTAAGCGTATTGTCATAAAGGTAAAGGTCTCCGGCGCTTCTGATTGTCAAATCTCCGGTGTGGATTTCTGTGAATTCTTCAGGACCATTGCGGCCCGCTTTGAAAGGAGCCCCAACTGAAAGAATAGGCAAGTCCTTGTATTCCGGCTTGTTAGCCGCAAGATACTTTTCTACATACCACTTTTGCGCATTTGTCACTACCTGCACAGAAGGATCGTCCTGCACAAGGGCAAAGAAGCTGTGGATCGGTGCGGTTGTTTTACCGATTGGCGTGTTGACATATTTAACTGTTGCATCGTGGTCTGCTTTTACAGCCGTCACTACACCACTGTCTTCCTCTGTCTTTTGATTTGTTGTTTTTCCATAGACAGTCCTGTTGGAAGACTGGGAACCTACTACTTCCCATTTTCCTCTCACACGCTGTAGCTTGAGGTCGATTATTCCTAAATTGCCGCCGCCGTATCCAGCCTGTACTGCAGGTACGCCATTAATTGTTCCTTTTGCATTGTCAACTCCAGGGAGTACTTTTCCCGTGCTGTCTTTAAAAAGGGCATCCAGCGCCTGCTCATTGGCAGCAGGGAAAACTTTATGGGTATGCGAGAATGTAATGGCATCGATGTCCGGAACCTTGGTTAATGAATAAACGACATCTTCCGTATTTCCTGTATCCCCGCTAAAACCAGAATGGGTAAGGCCAATGATGATATCAGCACCTTTTTTCTTCATTTCCGGAATGTATTTCTTTGCTGTTTCTACAATACCTTTTGTAATGACCTTTCCTTCAAGATTGGCTTTATCCCAATCCATAATTTGCGGTGGTACGAAACCGATATAGCCAATGTCGACTTTTATCTTTTTTCCGTTATTTGCCCGTACTTCTTTTTCAACTATTTTATAGGGTTGGAACTTATTTTTATCGTTATTAGGATTCTTATCATGATCATCGATATAAATATTTGCGTTTACATATGGGAATCTAGCATCATTTGTCGCTTCCTCTAAATAGTTTAACCCATAATTAAATTCATGGTTCCCGTATGTCGCCATATCATAGCCCAATTGATTCATAGCCTTATAGGCTGGATGGACTTCACCCTTTTCAAGCGGATCCACTTTTGCTTTATAAGTTCCCAACGGGGTCCCCTGAATTAAATCCCCGTTATCAACCAGGACGCTGTTTTTCACTTCATTCCTTGCCTGTTTAATCAGGGTGGCTGTGCGTGAAAGCCCGATAGAATCAGAAGGTACGTCTTTGAAATAATCGTAGCCTACAAGATTTGTGTGCACATCGGTAGTTTCCATAATCCGAAGGGAAAACTCGGAGCTATGGAAGTGCTTATGCTTATCATTTCCACGGGGCTTATCGGCAAAGGACGGAATAGCAAATTGAGTTGCGGCCAATCCAATGACAACTGACGAGGCAATCCACTTTTTCAATCGATGCTTCATTGACATCATCCTCACATTCCTTCCAGAATAGTATAAAATTCTAGACCAATATATCACGGTAATGTGTCAATCAGATTAAAATTTTGTGAATTTTAAAAATTCAGTTACATAGCACTACTTCTATAAATTTTTTCAATTACAGCTGTTCATTCGCTGGTTCTTAATCCCTACTCAAATTTCACCGAAATACGGGCAAAAAAAAGAGACAGGAACTATAACTCATTCCTGTCTCTTTTAGAAATTAATTAATCATGAAAATTGGTGCCGTCTGTCGTTGCTTTAACAATTCCGGCGCGGATCACAAAGTCACCGAAGTGCTCGCCTTCCTCCCGTTCTTTTGCGTAACGAGGAAGAAGCATACGCAGTTCGCTGAGAATTTCCTCTTCACCGATGTTTTCACGATACAATTTGCTTAGACGGCTGCCGTCAAAAGCTGCACCAAGATACATATTATATTTGCCGACTGATTTTCCAATAAAGCCAATTTCACCGAGGGCATGACGTGCACAGCCATTAGGGCAGCCGGTCATGCGGATGGTGATTTCTTCATTGCGCAGTCCATTTTCATCAACAATTGCATCAATCCTATCAATCAGCTTAGGCAGATAGCGTTCTGCTTCAGCCATTGCCAATCCACACGTCGGTAGAGAAACACAAGCCATCGAGCTGCGGCGGAGTGCAGAATGATGCGCGCCATCCGTCAAACCGTATTGTTCCATCAAATCGCTGATCTTTTTCTTTTTCTGGCTTGAAACATTGGCAATGATCAGGTTTTGGTTAGACGTTAAACGGAAATCACCGGTGTGGATCTTCGCGATTTCACGGAGGCCCGTCTTCAGCTTATAGCCATCATAATCTGCGATACGGCCACCTTCCACAAACAATGTAAAATGCCATTTACCTTGAACGCCCTTCACCCATCCATAGCGGTCGCCGTTATGGTCAAAATGATACGGCTTCGCTGCATCCAGGCTCCAGCCAAGGCGGTTTTCCAGCTCAGCCTTTACTATTTCCAGACCAAGACGGTCAACAGTATACTTAAAGCGGGCATTTTTTCGGACGGAACGGTTCCCGTAATCTCGCTGAATCGTAATAACCTTTTCTGCTACATCATAAACTTGGTCAGGAGTACAGAATCCGATCACTTTCGCCAGCTGCGGGTATGTTGCTTTATCTCCATGGGACATACCCATGCCGCCGCCAATAGCCACGTTAAAACCGACAAGCCTGTCATTTTCCACTACTGCGATAAAACCGAGGTCCTGTGAAAAGACGTCAACATCATTTGATGGAGGAACAGCAATCCCGATTTTAAATTTCCGCGGCAAATAAAGCGGACCATACATCGGTTCGATTTCTTCCACTTCCGGAGTCCCCGCTACCATTTCTTCATCGAGCCAAATTTCATGGTACGCTCTAGTACGCGGCAATAAATCATCACTTAATTTTTTCGCCCACTCATACACTTCTGCATGGATTTCAGATTGATAAGGATTCGAAGAACACATTACGTTCCGGTTCACATCACCGCATGCCGCAATCGTATCCAACAGGGCCCCATGGATTTCCTGAATGGTTTTTTTCATATTCCATTTCAAAATTCCATGCATTTGAAATGTTTCTCGTGTTGTTAATTTCAAGGTGCCGTTACCATATTTTTCAGCTAGGTCATCCATGACAAGCCATTGGGATGATGATGCCACTCCCCCCGGAAGACGGACGCGAAGCATAAATTGGTAAGCCGGTTCCAGTTTTTGCTTTTGGCGCTCATTGCGCAGATCCCGGTCGTCCTGCAAATAGCTGCCGTGGTGCTTCATCAAGCGATTGTCATCATCAGGAATCCCGGCGCTGATCCGGTCGAGCATTACTTCCTTGAGAGTACCGCGCAAATAATTGCTTCTTTCTTTTATCTCCTCAACATCACTTGGCGGTCCTTCGGGCGCTTTTAAAATTGGGTTCACCATGTTGAAAACTCCTTTCAGGTCAAATCAGTATACATCACGCTGATAACGTTTTTGCTTTTGCATATCAGCAAGATAAGCTTCCGCTTGTTCGCGGGCCATGCCGCCTTCTTTTTCAATAATATCAATGAGTGTGTTATGGACATCATGCGCCATATTCTTCTCGTCACCACAAATATATAGGACTGCGCCTTCTTGAAGCCACTGGAACAACTCTTGGCTATGCTCAAGCATTCGGTGCTGCACATATACTTTTTCCTGCGTATCACGTGAAAATGCGACATCCATTTTCGTCAACACACCGTCTTTTAACCACTTTTGCCATTCGGTCTGGTAAAGGAAATCTGTAACGAAATGCTGGTCTCCAAAGAACATCCAAGATTTCCCCTCCGCCCCGATTTCTTCCCGTTCTTGCATAAAGGAACGGAACGGTGCTACACCTGTTCCCGGTCCGACCATGATGATCGGTGTATCTGGATTCTCCGGGAGCTTAAAGTTTTGGTTATGCTGAATATAAACAGGCAGCACATCGCCAGGATTCAAACGTTCCGCACAAAGGATCGAGCAAACGCCACTTCGTTCACGTCCGTGTGTTTCATAGCGAACAGCACCGATGGTCAAATGCACTTCATCCGGATTTGCGGATAAACTGCTCGCAATCGAATAAAGACGGGCTGGCATTTTCCTTAGTATAGAAATGAAATCCTGCACTGATCCGCTCCATGGAGCAAAATCACGCACCAAATCAAGCAAATCGCGCCCTTCAAGATAAGCCTTTAGTTTTTCTTCATTGCCCGGGGACACAAGCGCCCGTAAATCATCATGCGTTGAAAGCTCAGCTGCTTTCTGTAAAAGGGGCTTTGTCAAAACAGTAATTTCCAAATGGGATGTAAGCGCTTCTTTAAGCGGGATATTTTCCTGTTTCCCTACCGTCACCAATTCTTCCGGATTCCATTCCATTTGCTCAACAAGCATGCTTACAAGAGCAGGATCGTTTTCCGGGTAAATACCTAGGCTGTCACCTGGTTCAAAAGTAAGGCCGGAACCTTCAAGAGATAACTCCAGATGGCGTGTTTCTTTATTAGAGCCCCGGCCATTTAAATTGATAGTTTCCAGCACTTCTGCTTTAAAAGGATTAGTTCTGGAATAGGCCGATTCAACAGCTTGAGGTGCGCCCGCTATAGCGGAGGCCGTACTTCCTCCCTGTATCTCACTTAAGCTGGCAGCAACACCCTCCAGCCACTCGGCAGCTGGCTCATCATAGTCAAGGTCGCAATCCACACGCGGATAAACCCTTGTACCGCCTAACTCTTCCAGTCGTGAATCAAATTCTTTACCCGTCTGGCAGAAAAACTCGTACGAGCTGTCTCCAAGCGACAATACAGAGAAACGAAGATCTTCAAGCTTAGGCGCACGCCGTCCATGGATAAACTCATGGAAAGAAAGTGCATTATCCGGCGGGTCTCCTTCTCCATGTGTACTTACAACAATAAGCAGATTTTGGACTTTCTTCAAGTTGTTCGGTTTAAAATCGCTCATGGACGAAACGTTCACTTGAAAGCCGCGGCCCTCAAGCGTCTTTCTTGCCTTCTCGGCAAGTCCCTGTGCGTTGCCCGTTTGTGATCCATAAAGAATGGTCACTTCTTTCGAGATAGCCTGGGTGTTTTCGGCCGGAAGCTGTACCGCCTGCGGTTCGGATGTTATAACGGCTGAAGCAGACTGGGACGCAGCCAAATATCCACTAAGCCAGACTTTTTGAGACTCTGTCAAAGTCGGCAGAAGCCGGTTAAGGAGCTCTGCCTGCTCCTGATTAAAAGGACTGTTCATTACCTGAAGTTGCAACGATTTCCACCTCACAAAGGAATATAAACTCTATCATAATAAATAATGACCCTTTTCGACAATTCTTGCAATTCACTTTTTAGCAAAACAAGAATAGCTATATCTTTATTATCCCTATCAATTAAGTTGGTTTTAGTTATATAAATACCAACCTGTTTCCAGAATCAACAGATTCCCTTCCCTCAAAATCCTACATTAACTTTACCGCAAGATTGAAAATTAGTAAAATACATATAAATTATTATTGCTATTAGGATTACTAATAATAAGGCGGGATTCTATTGTATTATGATGAGCTAAAGACATTCGTAACCCTGGCCGAAGTAAAAAATTTTACAAAAACGGCCGAAATGCTTCGTATGTCCCAACCCAGTGTAAGTCTCCACATTAAAAACCTGGAAAAAGAATTCCAAACCAAATTGTTTCAGCGATCCCCAAAATATTTAAAGATCACTCCAACCGGCGAGATATTATATGATCGTGCGAAGCAAATGATCACCATATATGAACAGACGAGGCAAGATATTCTGGAGCACCATAATTCCATAAAAGGCGAATTGAAGATTGGTGCAAGTTTTACAATTGGGGAGTATATATTGCCATCTTTGCTTTTTGACCTCCAACAGGATTATCCTGAACTTGAGCTTCAAGTCATTATAGGGAATACAGAAGAGATTGTTGAATTTGTCCGTCTGTATCAGGTCGATATCGGCTTGATTGAAGGCCAAACCAATGAAAAAGAGGTTTCGGTTCACCCTTTTATGGAGGATGAGTTATACGTCGTTTCTGCAACCAATCATGAGCTCGCTTGTAAAGATGAAGTAACGATCCCTGATCTCCAAAATCAGGCATGGGTTACCAGAGAAGTTGGATCAGGTACACGCGAATATTTAAACCATGTCATCCGTTCCAATGGATTAAAAGTCAAATCAATTCTTACCATTAGCAGCAATCAAGGCATTAAAGAAACGATTATAAATGGTATGGGGCTGTCACTTCTATCCGGCAGTGTTATTGAAAGAGACGTGCAGCATAACAATCTGTCTATTATTAAGTTGAAAAATCAGTCCTTTATCAGAACGCTTTCCTATGTTTACTCACCTATCATGCAAGATAAAAAGAATGTAAAAACGTTTATAGGCGCATTAAAGAAGAAATGGCCAAATAGCCAGGATAAAGTAAAATAATTGACATAAAATAAACCTGTAACTACAATTGTTACATATGGTGGTGTTAAAGATTGATTAATAGCCGGCTTTCTGTTGCCATTCATACTTTGTCTTTGATCGCTTCTTTTCCGCGTGGACAAATCACCTCCGAGGCAATTGCAAGCAGTGTGAATACCAATCCTGTCGTGATTCGCCGATTGATTAGCCAGTTAAAAAAAGCAGGGATTTTGACCACTCAGGCCGGAGTACCGGGAGCTTCCCTGACAAAAGAAACATCGGAGATTTCCCTGTTGGATATTTATAAGGCCATTCACGGAAAGGATGAGTTGTTTGCAGTCCATGAAAATCCTAATCTAAACTGTCCAGTCGGAAAGAAAATCCAGTCTACACTGGGTGACACGTTTTATTCTGTGCAAAAAGCGATGGAGAATGAATTGGCCAAGAAATCACTCAAAGACGTAATAGAACATCTCTTATGAAAAGTTTAAGAGATGTGTTTTTACCGCCATCATGTAACTTTTTTTGTTACAACTACTATTTAGGAGGAGTATGTTTATGAAAATTGGCATTATAGGTGCTGCCGGAAAAGCTGGCCGCCTTATTATGAAAGAGGCGCTTGACCGAGGGCATGAAGTCACAGCCATCGTGAGAGATGCTTCAAAGATCACCGATACAAATGTTGCCGTACTAGAAAAAGACTTATTCAACCTTAACACGGCTGACCTGAAATCCTTTGATGTCGTAGTAAATGCATTTAGTGCACCAATGGGAGAGGAACATCTATATGTAGACGCCGGGAGATCTCTTACTTCCGCCCTGAAAGATGTCCCTGATACAAAGTTGATTGTCGTAGGCGGTGCCGGAAGCCTCTTCGTTGATGAGGCAAAAACAACCCGTCTGATGGATACACCAGATTTTCCTGACTTTGTATATCCAACGGCGTCAAACGCAGGAAAAAATTTAGAGGACTTACAAAATTCAAATTCTATTACATGGACCTATATCAGCCCTGCCGGCTTCTTTGACCCAGAAGGCAAAAGAACTGGTTCGTACCAAATAGGAAAAGATCATGTGATCCTAAATAGTAAAGGACAAAGTTATGTAAGCTACGCGGACTATGCTATTGCTGTTTTGGATGAGATTGAAAACCCAAAACATGTGAATGAGAGGTTCACTGTTATTTCTGAGAACTAATGTATGTGGGGCTGCCCCGTTCCATCGGGTCAGCCCCTTTATGATTATTTTTGGATCACCAATTCAGGAAAATGAAACGCATATAAACAGTGCAAAAAGTCATCAAAAAGCAAAGAACTTTCCCCTTCTAATTCCCCTCTACCTGCGACGCTGGTTTTAATGGTTTTGCCCCATGTCTGGCTGCTATCATTATTAGGGTTATAGAAATAAACACGGACTTTACCTTCCGGGTCCTTCTCGATCCTTTGAATTAAGATAGCATGCGCGCCGAGGGCTGTATTATCATGGCTATAAATAATGATGCCCGCCGGCTGGGGTAGGTGTTCACTAATCCTGTTATTTGAAAAATCCGGATGATAGTACCGGTAAAATAGAGATGAAAAATCCGCATTTTGATATTTATCAGCAAAACCTGATAATACTCCTTGGCGATGGAATTCAGGATTGATCACTTTGTGGACATCTTCTCCTCGAAATGCGGCCCGTTTAATCATGTTTCCGTAAATCGCATCCAACAAAGGCACTAACACGATCGAAACTGGATCCATCGGGATTGTGTAGTCTAGAGCTTTCACAGGGAGGCTGGAAGAATAGATCGCGTTCCCTTCAAAAGAAAGTGTTATATTTCCCCTTTTTGCCGCTTCCGAAAGCAGTTCCAGTAAAAAAGTCGGATTTTTCTGCGACCAATAACTTAATGCCCTTGTGGATTGGCAGCATGGATTGAACCCCTGTCCGATGCCCAGCGGCTGCCCTAGAATACTAATCGTGCCAGCAAGAAGATAAGCCTCAGCTGATACTCCGCTGTTGCCATAGACAGCTTTGAGTTTAGCCATCACTGACTGGCAAAGATTTGTATCCAACAATTCGTGCAATGATTGGACGAAACGTTTCGTAAAAATGTCCCGTTCAAGGAAGTGGGACAATCCATAGATAGATTGTTTCGTTTCCGGAATGACCACTGCTTCTATGATTTTTTGTATTAAATCTATATTTTCATGAAGCCTTTTTAATCCTTCTTCACTTAATCCCAACAACTTACATACTAAATCCGGTTTGTGTTTTGCTGCAAATCCAATAAAAGATACATGAAAACCGGAAACTAGCCCTGTATCTTTCATGGAACGGCACAATTGTTCTGCTTCAATATACAGTTCTAGTTCAGCGCTGTCTTTAAGTGCTTCCAAATAGTTTTGTGGGTATTGCTCAGATAACCATGATGGAGCAACCAATGCCTTTTCGAAGCGGTAGAACGTCGTGTTTTCCCTTTTATCAATTGGTACGGAGGCGATACCTGAGGAGATGAGCCTTTCAATTTTATCGGTAATAATCGGCCTCTGCACAGAAAGTTTCTCAATCTCTTCTGTCAAAAAGGCGAGAATTTCTGGGGAGGAATACCGCTCAGCGATAAATTCAATAAGAAGCTTTATCTCCATGGGCACTTGATCCGCATTTATCCTAACTTCTTCCGCTTCAGGTGCGTATAACACATCAAGGTTCCCTGCAATCACTTCATCCAGATAGCTGCATGCTAAATCCTTTGAAATGGATGGCAGTTTATAATGGCCGGTCGCAACAGCCAGCATTCTTAAATTGCTTAGTGCTTCGACCACAGCCATATCGCCTCCTGCCATAAGTGTACCGCGGACCAGGCTGGGTTGAAGTTTTTCTGCTTGTTCCCATGGACCGCCAACAAAAAACCCATTTTGATCAAGAATCGACGAATAATACAACAAGCACTCTAATCCAGTTTTATCCTCTAATAACACTTGAGCTTCACCTATAAGGCTTTTTTTAATGATTCCCTTGTTTTCGCTTCCATCCTGTATATATAATCCGACTAGGTTTGCAAAACGGTTAACATCTGACTGCCACAAAAGGCCCATTTCACCCTTCCCCTTCGTTCAAAAGGTTTACTATATTATAGACAATGATTGGTATATGTCTACATGTTTTCTGCCGCATGGCATCTAAAAAAGCAGCATGGCACCCTTTTTTTTAGTAATTTAAATCATTTAGATTCTGATCGTGGTAAATGTATCCCGCTCTCTATCCCACAAACGAAGGATTTAGAACATATGTATATTTTACTTATTTTATCAACCAGTTTCGATGTTCCTGTTAGAATAGTTAACACGAGTTTTATAAAGACTGTCTGGTCAATTACTTCAAAGAAACCCCCGGTTTTTCAGCGAAAACCTCATATATCAGTGAAATTCCAGATATGGCGCCAAATTCTAAATGTCAGCCAAATTTCCCCTTTAACAAGTCAAGCCCTCCAAGCTTTGTAAAATACCCAAGTATTCAACCCATAGCTGGTTTAAAACAAAAAGATCTCCTAATGATGAAGTATAGGAGAATAAGGTGGTTACCCTACCCTTATAGCACTTCAACTTTAGGAGATGGTAAAATCAACTGTTTTTAGCCAATTCTGTTTCAGGTGAAAATGTCCTAGATCGTTAAGCAAGTTATTTATCCACATTAGATCATCTATCCCTGATCCGTACTGTATATATCCTTTTTTTGTTTTTATTCAGCAATTGCTCAGTCAGAGTGATATCATTTCATTTACTGTCCGTTAGCATGATGAATGGAATCCTCCAAGCATTTCAATCAAGCCAGGCATTTGCCTGCCAATCGGACAACCTATCAGCCAAATTCAAGATATATCAGCCAAGTCCACGATTTATCAGCGAATCTCACAATATTTCAGCGAATTACCCCTGTGACTTATTCCGCCCACGTATATGCTTCTCCCCAGCTCTCTCGGGCGATTTTTTCTACCTTGTCCACATATTCATCATCCACCATATACGTATCACCCTGTTCGTACGGATTATAGTGGAATGCGTACATGCGGGACACAAATTCGTGGAAAGGAAGGGAAGACTCTCCTACGAGTTCGCTATTTCCGGCAACAGTTGGCTCGATGCCCTGGCCCCAATTTTGCCCGCTGTCATTGTTCGGGTTATAAAAATATACACGGTATTCGCCAGTTTGGTCCTCAGCGATCCGTTGAATTGAAACCGCATGAAGCCCGAGAAGCTTCCCATGGACATTCGTAATGAAAATGCCAACCGGATTTGGATATATCAGTTCATAGCCTTCGTTATACTCCGGGTGATGGGTGGCATAGAAAAGGCGGACAAAGGCTGGATAATCTGTAACATAACCCGTCAACTGGTCAATAACGTTAATAAAGCCGCGCTGAATCCATTCGCCGTAGAACTCAGGATTTACCCATTTATGGCCGTCTTCGCCCCTTAACAGTGTTCTTTTCATCATTTCATTATAAATTTTGTCCAAATGTGGCACTAAGACGATAGAAACCGGATCAAGCTCCTGATGGATTTCGCCGCCTGCAACCCCGCCTTCCAGTTCGCTTGAATGGATGAGCTCCCCTTCAAAGGTCATATCAATATCATGATCACGTGCTGCGCGGGCAATGTATTCCAATAGCTGTCCGATCCCGTGCTGGGCCCAAAGGCTGATGGCCCTTGCCGATTGGCAGGTCGGGTTCAGCCCCTGGCCGACTCCGAGAGGCTGGCCTAATACACTGATGGTTCCTGCAAGCAGGACACCGTTAGCAGTAATACCGCTTCTTTTATATTCAGGCTTTAGCAAGATCCTCTTCACACTTGGATGAATATCCAGCTCGAACAAACGCCTGATTGCAGGCAGGATTGGCTCCTGCGTCAATACTCCTCTGTCGAGCATTCTTCCCAGGCCGTAAATGGCTTGGCATGTCTGCGGATGAATCGCCAGCTGAATCATATCATGTATGAGCTCTTTGTTCGCATTAAAGCTTGCTGTCCCTGTTTCAGATAAATCAAGGGCGACTGGAAGAATGTCTTGGTTTGCCCTGTTCAAATATCGGATGAAGGTAGCGTGATGTGGCGACACCAGCCCTGTAGCTTGGACAGATTCGACAAAAGCGGATGCTTCCTCCAATAGCTCTGTATCGTCCAGCTCTTTTAAATGGCTTTGGTACTGGCGTAAGTCACTGTATCGTTCACTTACCGGTGTTGGTGTCTCAATCGCTTTTTCAAAGCTGATTAATGATTCTTTTGCCTTTTCATCAATATCTGCATGTACCATTTGCTTCGCCATTTGGATCATTTTAGTGATCCGTTCCACCTTGATCGGCCTTTGAACAGTCAGCCGCTCGATTTCATTGACAATTTTTCCGGCAATTGCGTTAAAGGATAGCTCATCGCCCAAGAATCGAAATAACCTTTCTGCCCGTTCGATGTGTTCTCCAGATTCAACTCTTGCAGCCTCTGTTTCAGGCGGGAACAAAAGATCCAGGTTTAAAGCAAGCACTTCATTCAAAAATGATTTTGCTTCCTCCTTACTAACCTTATCGTGCTCATAGTCTCCTTTTGCGATCGCAAGCATCCTCATTTCGCTAAAAAGCTCAATGATTGAGTTCACACCTTTTAGTCTTAGCGAACCGCCCACTAAAGGCGGCTGTAGCTTGGAGGCATCTTCCCATGGGCCTCCCAGAAAAACTCCAGCCTTATCAAACTCAGACGCATTTTCATATATAGCCTGCATTCCTTCATTGCTATTCGCCAATTCTATCCCAAGCTGAAAGACATCCGTCTGGTACATGCTTTTTGCGAAGGGCTTAGCCTCACTCAAAATATTTAGTGCGTTCTCGAACTTATCTCTTACTGTCCCTGTTTCAGTGCCCATCTTTTCACCGCCTGCTATAAATAAAAATCAAATTTTTCATACTGGTTCATAAGACTTCTCATCCGCTCGCTGTCTTCACCGAAAAAGAAAATGGTCCCGTAGTGATTCCCGAATCCAACCCTTTCGGCAACCTTGGAAGTGGACGGTATGAACATATCATGCTTTTCAAAATACTCATTATTTTTCAATTCTTCAGGCATGTCCAATTTTTCAATTAATTTTACTCGCGGATAGACCATCAGGCTTCCTGCAAATCCTTTTGCCGATACTACTTCTTTTGGGAAAAAGGCTTCCAGCTCCTCCTCAGTTGTATCCGGGTCACTGCAAATAATCTGTGCCTGAAAAGCACTAAACCCATAAGCCCTTTCAATTAGCTCAAAAATGTGTCCGCCGGGCACTCGGGCTGCCACTTCGCCGAAATTAAGGGTGCCGTCAGGTGAAATGAAGAATTCCGGATGGATTACACCGTATTTTACTTCAAATGCATCCACTAGCTTTTTAATTTCTTGTTTAATCTGCGGCCTCCATTCCTCAAGAGATGGCGAAGCTGGAACAAAATTGGAGTGGCCAAGCTTCACATACTCTGTAATATTCAGAAAACGAACCTGGCCGTTATGGATAAATGCCTCACAAGAAAATTCCTGTCCGTCAAGATGGCTTTCCATTAGACACGGAAATTCCTGTTCACTCATAAGATCAATATCCTGTGGATCTTTGATCAAGCGGTGGCCTACCGTACCTGCTTTATTTAAAGGTTTCACATGAATCGGATCATTTGGGTCGCCATCGATCTTTATAAGAGCCTCGTTCACCCTTTTCAGGAAGCGGTAAACATCTTCCTTTGAGTATGCCTCTTCAAACACACCGACCTTCATTCCCGCCATTTGGGCTTTCCTCTTCATCAATCCTTTATCACGCAGAAGCAAGGAACGGTTAAAAATGCGCGGATCATTGTTGATTTTCGCATTAATGGCCCCGGCCCACTCTACTGTTTCCTCATAAATTGGAACCGCGAGCTTCACATGTAAATCCGCCAGTTTTTCATATAGCTCATCAGATCGTTCATTTAGCCGTTCAAATTGCCAGGCCACAAATTGTATGCCATTCTTGTCCGCAAAATCTTTAAACTCAGGAGGTCCCACGACCACATAGGGTCTGTCCAGTTTATCAATTGCCTCAATGGCCTGTAAGCTCCATCCAAGCAATGCGGTTACTTTTTGTTGCATGGCTTCATTGTTCTCCATACCATTTCCCTGCCTTCTGATATATTAAAAGACTATTAACGAAATATTTATTTCCAAATCTAGCATTTTTCAAACATTTTCTTCAAAAAAGTTGGTTTATTTTATCTTTTACGTTGGTATGTAAGATAACGGAATGTTAAATCCCACTAAGGAGAGGGCGTTTCGATGACGGAATGGTATAACAAACTTACAGCATATTTTCCTGCAAGAGAAATGAAATCAAAACACCATATGCAAGCATTATTTATGGAAAAGGCCGAACTATACAAAAGGGAGGAAGGACCTGAGTATATTCTTGTGTATTTAGAAAAAGAAGATTACATCTTTATAGATTACGTTCTTGTAAGCGGTAAACACCGCGGCAACGGAATGGGCAGCATGCTGATCAACCGTCTGAAGAAAAAGGGCAAACCGATCATTCTTGAGGTGGAACCCATTACTCCGAATGATCCGGATACAAAGAAAAGGGTTATATTTTACGAAAAAAATAGTTTTAAGAAAGCATCATCCATCGTTTATCAGAGACTGCATGCGGTGACAAACGAGCTTAATGAAATGGACATCTTTTATTGGGCACCCAACAGAAAAAATGAAGCGTGGGTGTTTGAAAAAATGAAGGAAATTTATGAGCAGGTCCATACTTACCGTGCTGCCGATTTCTATGGAAAACCGGTTCAAGAGGTCTCAGAAGTCTTGTGCTATGAAAATGGCAGTTATCGTGCAGCCAAATGAATTTCCATATAACAGTCTCGGGCGATTAGTTTAGGTTGCAGATAAAAAAGGAATACCATAGTTACCGACTCTAAAAAACTAGTATAGGAGCAGATACTATGGCGGACATATCAAAAGGAATCATCGACCGTTTTGAAGGGGAATATGGATTGGTAACTATAGGAGGCGAGACTGAGGGCTTTCCTATTAATCTATTTCCTTCAGAGGCAAAGCCAGGGGATGTTGTTGAAATTGAGGGGACAATGATTACCGTGGTAGAAGATGAAACAGAAAAACTCAAGATCGAAATGGAAGAGATTATGGATGACGTCCTTTAAAGTGTTAAATTCTACTGCAAAGGAGGATTAGCATGGATAAAGATAAGAAAGATTATGAGGCTGAAAATATGACAGATTTAGTGCAAATTATTAACTCACATAATAACAGCCAAAAGATCAACAAGATCCTAGGAGAAAATGAAACACTCACTGAAGAGAAATGATAATATAAAAAGATGCGGTGCCAGACCGCATCTTTTTTCTGCAGAAGTGTAAATCTACCTTTCTATCTTAAATTTTAAAAGTATGGACTAATGATTCCATTTCTCGTGCAAGCTTCGTTAGTGAGCTAGAAAATGCGTTAAACTCCTGCATGGAAGCGACCTGTTGTTCGGTGGCCGCCAACACACTTTGTGTCGCGGCCGCAGATTCAGCTGCCACATTCGATATATGTTCCATCGTACTTACAGCCAGTGTTGTTCCGGAATTCACTTCCCTAATGGCTGCAGTTACTTGATCAATCTGATTTGATACCGAATTGACGGAAAGCTGAATTTGTGTGAATGAATCGCCTGCGGTACCCATTACTCCAATCCCTTCCGTTACCTCATGGTTTACTGCTTCCATGGTTTCAACAACCTGCTTCGTTTCTTGCTGTATTTGAGTAATGATTTCACTGATTTGCTGGGTAGCATTCCCTGATTGCTCCGCAAGCTTTCGTACTTCATTGGCCACCACCGCGAAGCCTTTTCCCTGCTCACCCGCGCGCGCTGCTTCAATTGCGGCATTTAATGCCAATAAATTCGTCTGTGCGGCAATTCCTGTAATCACATCAACAATGTTGCCAATCTCGTTCGAGCGTTCTCCCAGGCCTTTTACAACCCTTGAGAGCTGATTCACATTGGAATGGATGGACTGCATTTGTTCACCGGCCATCCGGATGGAGTCCGTACCTGAGTTAGCCTTTGAGAGAGTTTCGTTTACACCCTCGGTGACAGCCACAGCGCTGGAGGCCACTTGTGAAAGGCTTGCTGACATCTGGTAAATCACCTCGGAAGTCTGGCTGACACCCTGTACCTGGCTCTCAGCTCCCTCTGCCACTTCTTCGATTGTATTAGAAATATGTTCAGTAGCCTTTGTCGTTTGGTCCGCCCCCTGAGTAAGCTGGGCTGAATAATGAGTGATTTCGTTGGATGCCTTTTGGACATTTGCAAGTACATGTCCCCATGAATCAATAGTATGATTTATACTTCCCGCAATAGATTTTAACTCTCCTAGGTGGCCTTCATCCAACCTGGCCTTCATATCCCCTTCTGCTACTTTTTCTAAAAATTCATTGATTTTCCCGATAGGTTTTATGAACCGTTTATGATTTAAAAAGGAAGAAAGCACCCCCACAAGAAAGCCAAAAAAAACAGTGAAGGCTATGTTGATCCAAAACTGTATCCCATGTAAATCATTCATAAGGTTAACAAACAAGCCAATTAGTGCAGTAAAAGGTATGACTACAATACTGGTTCTAATAATATACTGTCCCAGACTCACTCCACATTCTCCTTTTCCCTACAGCATCTAATAAGATTTCTATAATTATCACATTCTAAATGAAAAAAATACCTTTATATAAAACATCGGCATAACCATGGTAATATTTATACTTTTTTGTAAATTTAGTAAAAAATCACTCCTGATACAGCCGCTTTATGGGTGTTAACAACCAATAATTTTTCATTGAGTATATTCACCTTTGCATTCCTGGCCACATGCCAGTAAACAAGAAATCCTAGGATGCTGACTGCGATTAAAATAAATGGAATTACACTGGTGGCGTTTCGCGGCTCTAAATATTCAAGGTTGTCTTAATGTCGGAATGTGATAAGACAAGTCAGTATTACGGTGTTGTCTTAAAAGGCACAAAAAGGGAGGCTCTAAGGACATACATCCCTAAGAGCCTCCCTTTCCATAAATAATTAATTTAGATTACTGTGTTTCCGTGAATAGACCATGTAAACGATGAAGCCAATCGACAGCCAGATGATGAACGAAATCCAAGTGATTCCTGGAAGGCTTAACGTTAAGTAGATGCACAGGAGTGCTGAAATAATTGGCAGGACCGGTACAAAGGGAACCCGGAATGCTGCTTTTAATTCTGGGTGTTTCTTACGCAGCACAATAATGGCAAGTGATATTAATGTAAAGGCAGCCAGCGTTCCCATATTCACCAGATGGGCCAAGGTCGTTAAGTCCACGAAGCCTGCGATTGCAGCTGCCACGAACCCTGTTAGCCATGTATTGAAAAACGGCGTTTTGTACTTCTTGTGTACATTTGCCATTTTCTTAGGCAAAAGACCGTCACGGCTCATAGAGTAAGTCAAACGAACCTGCGCATAAATCAAGGCCAGAAGGACCGTTGTAATTCCGGCTACCGCTCCAACAGAAATAATCCCCGCAATTGAGTCTTGTCCGACTAACCTTAGCGCAAACGCCACCGGATCTCCGACATTTAATTGCTGATAAGGAACCATGCCAGTCAGTACAAGAGCAACCAGGATGTATAATCCGGTACAAAGGGCAAGTGAAGTAATAATCCCTATCGGCATATTCCGTTTTGGGTTTTTCACTTCTTCTGAGGCAGTGGCAATAACATCAAAACCAATGTAAGCAAAAAACACTGTAGCAGCAGCAGTGACAATACCGCTGAAGCCAAATGGAGCAAACGGTGTCCAGTTTTCAGGTTTTACATAACCCATTCCAGCCACGATGAAAAGGATAATAATACCAAGTTTCAGAAACACCATTACGTTATTAAAGCGTGTGCTTTCCTTAACCCCACGGCTTACTAGTGCGGTTATTAGAAGGATAATAACCATCGCAGGAAGGTCTACCATTCCACCTTTGCCGGTACCCGGTGCAGATGAAATAATATTTGGCACATGAAAGCCGAAACCGGAAATCAATGATCTAAAGTAAGAAGACCACCCCGTAGCAACGGCCGATATGGCCAACACATACTCAAGCATTAAATCCCAGCCTATCAAAAACGCAAAAATTTCTCCGAGCGTAGCATATGAGTACGTATATACACTTCCTGCTACAGGTACTGCCGACGAGAACTCAGCATAACAAAATGCTGCCAGCGCACAAGCAATTCCGGCAATTATAAAAGAAATCGTTAGGGCTGGACCGGCGCTTTCTGCGGCTACTACACCAGTAATCACGAAGATTCCTGTACCGATGACACAGCCGACTCCAAGAAAAATGAGATCGAGCAGGTTTAGCGATCGGCTAAGTTCTTTTCCCTGGCTGTTCGCCACTAGCGCCTCAACGGATTTTTTACGAAATATATCCATTATGTTAAAACCTCCAAGTTGTCTAATCAGTGAAGCGAGTTTTCGAAAAAATCATAATTTGTAGTATATTGTCGAATTTTATTTTAGTCAAGTCTTTTTTCCTATCCATATATTTTTCTGAACGTTTTATTATATTGGCTAAATAGATAATATCCCTCGTAAACACTAGCATTCCCCTATAAAGTATAAATTTTGTATAATGCTTCCGAAATAATTTGCAAATAAAAAGACTCCCTACTCTTTCTTCAAGATTCGGGAGTCATCTGTTCATTTCACTTTACCATGCGAGCAAAATCAAAATCAATGCAAGCCCGATTCGGTAATAAGCGAATGGTTTTAATTTGATTTTATTGATTAGCTTTAAGAAAAAACGAACGAAGATTAGTGCAAATATGAAGGCACTGATAAATCCGGCAATAAAGAATGGAAGAACGTCAAGGGAGAAATAGTCCCAATATTTCACTACTTTAATTAAGCTGGCCCCTGCCATGATAGGGACCGCCATAATGAATGTAAAATCGGAAGCCGCACGATGGCTCATCCCAAGCAAAACGCCTCCGGAGATCGTCGAACCTGATCGGGAGAAGCCCGGCCAGAGCGCCAGACACTGAATCAAGCCTACTCCTAAAGCCTGTTTATAAGTAATCTGATCTACTGTTTCCGCTTTGAGCACTTTCGGCTGGAACTTATCAGCTGCTAGCATTAAAAAAGCGCCAAGCAATAAGCCTACCGCAACTGTTCGTGTCGAGAACAGGTACTCATCGATATAATCCTCGAATAAAACACCCAGTACTCCTGCCGGCAACAGGCCTATGAGGATTTGCAAAAGATTTAATTTCTGTCCGGTTTCACCTGATTCAGTCCGGATTTTCCTTATGCCAAGCAAATCCATGAAACGGCCCCAGAAAACAATCACAACAGCTAATATTGATCCAAGCTGGATTACAACCTTAAAGGCGTTAGCCACTTCATCACCAAATATTTGATTTGATTTAAATAATAAATCATCGACAATAATCATGTGTCCAGTCGATGATACGGGGGCAAATTCCGTGAGCCCTTCTACTAGTCCAAGAACAATTGCAACAAAGATTTCCCAGATATTAATAATGCCACCTCATTTAATCCTTTATTCACAGATTCGATTGTAACCTCCATAACGGCAATTGTCTAATAAATGTTATACTTGGCTTTTATTTCGCAATATCACTCTTCAGAAAGTTTGCTTGAAGGAAAGGGAATATTTTTCAAAATATGCACCATCATACTTCTATATCTATAATAATAAAAATCCCTGTGCTAAGGAGAAGGAATGATGTCAGGCACTACTGAAATTATCATCAGAACAATTACAGCTTTCCTATCGCTATGGATATTCGTACAGATTCTCGGGAAACAAACTATTGCCCATCGAAGTTACCACTTATACATCGCCTCCATTACAGTCGGCACAATTGCCGGAAACCTAGCTTTTAACATTAGGATCAAATTTCATTATTTTATTGTGTCTTTACTAATAATTAGCTTGACGGTTTTCTTTCTAAATGCAATTCTGATGAAACATCGGCTATACAGGAAATGGATTGCAGGCGAGCCTGAAGTATTAATTGAAAATGGTGCGATACAGGAAGAAAAAATGAGAAAAATTGGGTATACCTTGGACATGTTAAATCAGGCTCTAAGGGAAAAAGATATGTTTGACATTCATGAAGTGGATTATGCCATCCTTGAGACTAATGGGGTTTTATCCGTATTGAAGAAACCTAAATTTCGCAATGTAACAAAGAGCGATTTACAAATTGACACGTCCTCGGAAAAAATGTTCCCAGTAGAACTCGTTATTGAGAGAGAAATACTTGAGGAAAATACCCGCCATAAAGAATATAACAAACAATGGTTAATGGCAGAGTTAAATAAACGGAGTTTGGAGCTATCTGACGTTTGCTATGCGGTTGTCGGAACTAATGGCCAGTTATATCTTGACCTTTACAACGATTCCCAAGCTGGATTGCATGATGCTTAATTCAAAGTTCCTCTGCATCCCGAACTCGTCTCCTGATTTCTGCGGCAGTTGAAACAGGCTGGTCAATATCAAAAATGACATACCGGAATTTATGGGATTCCAGTTCCACTATAACAAGCGGACCCCTCCTCACCCTCCTTTTTTATCATGTATCTCCTTTCTTAAACATAAAATTGTTGTAGCGTTTATCTTTATCCGTTATGCATGCAATACCCGTTAAGGAGGGAAAGCTTTTGCAAATTCATGTCGTTAGGCAAAACGAGACACTAGCAAGCATCGCACAGTTATATGATGTGAACGCTGAGGAGATCACAAGGGTCAATGAGCTGCCTAATCCAAACGATCTTGTTGTTGGCCAGGCGATGGTGATCCCGATAACAGGACGCTATTATTTTGTGCAGCCCGGTGACACGCTTTTTTCAATCTCACAACGGGTGGGTGTCTCCTACCAGGAGCTTGCACGGATCAACAGTATTTCACCAGAACAACCCTTGTCAGTTGGCTTCCGGCTTTATATTCCACCGCGTCCAAAAACCGATGCTGAGGTCAATGCATACGTGGAACCAAGGGGAACAACAGTAAGTCCCAATCTTGTCAGAAGCGCAAGACAGGCTGCACCATACCTTACGTACCTTGCTCCATTCAGTTTTCAGGCACGCCGGGACGGATCATTAAGGGAGCCTCTACTTAACGATTTCCCTGCAATCGCGAGGCAAAATAATGTGGTTCTCATGATGGTGATTACCAACCAGGAAGAGGACCAGTTCAGCGATGAGTTGGGAAGGATCATCCTCACGAATGAGGATATACAGAGCAGATTCCTTGATAACATTGTTAGAACTGCCCGCAGATACGGATTTAGGGATATCCATTTTGATTTTGAATATTTACGCCCGGAGGACAGGGAGGCTTATAATCAATTTTTACGCCGAGCAAGGGCAAGATTCAGGGAGCAAGGCTGGCTTTTGTCTACGGCTCTAGCCCCAAAAACAAGGGCCGACCAGCCGGGGCGATGGTATGAAGCCCACGATTACAGGGCACATGGAGAAATAGCTGATTTTGTCGTCATCATGACCTATGAGTGGGGTTACAGCGGCGGGCCGGCCCAGGCAGTATCGCCTATAGGGCCTGTTCGAAGGGTATTGGAGTATGCCATAACAGAGATGCCTTCTTCAAAAATCATGATGGGGCAAAATCTGTACGGGTATGATTGGACATTGCCTTTCGTCCAAGGATCCGTGGCCAGGGCTGTCAGTCCTCAGCAGGCAATACAAATTGCCGCCCGTTATAATGTACCCATTCGCTACGACGCTAACGCTCAGGCACCTCATTTTAACTATACAGACGGGCAGGGCAGAAGGCATGAGGTTTGGTTTGAAGATGCGCGTTCGATACAGGCGAAATTTGATTTAATTAAGGAGCTGCGACTGCGTGGAATCAGCTATTGGAAGCTTGGCCTGTCCTTCCCGCAAAACTGGCTTCTCATTAGGGAAAATTTCAATGTAAGAAAAAGGGGATAGTGTCTGGCAGGCTCCCAAAGCGGCGCCTGCTTTTCTTTTACCTATAAACGGAATTAACCCTTCATCCTACGGCTATGTTTTTTCTTCCTTGTCCATAATGATATGGATAGGAGAGATTAAGATGCTTAGGATAAAAAATATCAGCCGCGGTTTTCCAAACTTTCCAAGGATCACGAGATTGCTAGTAATCATATTTTTCTTTTTGTTTTCATTTGGGATGGTTATACATTTAGCCGAACCCGATACGTTCCATAACTTGTTCGATGGAATTTGGTGGGCGGTGGTCACGATATCGACTGTAGGGTATGGGGACCTTGCTCCTACCACTGTAGCTGGAAAGGTCATTGCCATTATTTTAATTCTAACTGGGGCGGGACTGCTCACTTCATATTTTGCTGCTTTGGCAGCAGTATCTGTGTCGTCAGAACAAAGCTACATGGAAGGTAAAATGGATTACAACAGAACTGGGCAGATCATCATCGTCGGCTGGAATGAGCGTTCAAAAGAAATCATAAGGGAGCTCGGCATCCTCCAGCCGTATACTGCCATTGTATTAATTGATGATTCTCTAGAAACACATCCGATCCCGAAAGAAAATGTACATTTTATTAGAGGGAAGGCCATTACCGACCTTGTTCTGCAAAGGGCAAACATAAAAAGTGCTGACAAGGTACTGATAACCGCTGACTTAAGGCAGGATGAGGCGGAAGCTGATATGTTTTCAATTATCACCCTGCTTGCAGTAAAAGGCTGTAGGCCGGATATATTTTCCCTTGTAGAAATCCTCACAAAAGAACAAATAGAAAATGCATTCCGGGCTGGGGCTGACGGGATTATTGAAACGAACAGGTTCGCAAGCGAGCTAATGGTACAAAGTCTGCTGCATAGATTTGTGCCAGAATTTCAAATGGACGGGCAGCTCCGGAAAAATATTGGAACAGTCACACTGAAATCTATACAACTAAGACAGGAATGGCAGGGTCTAACCTTTTCCGAACTTCACGGCATTATGCTGGAAGCTGACATGATTGCCGTTGGGATTGAAAGAGAAGGCAAAAGAATCATAAAACCTTCCTGGAAAATGGCACTACAAATGGGTGATAGGGTATTCATCGTCAATCAAGATTGATTAAGTAGTTTTTTCTCCAACTCATGGATGAGGGCTTTTCCAAGACCGATATAGTTTTCAGGGAACTCTGCATCTCGATTCTTCGGTTCCTGAAACTGATTGAATGATGCCGAAAGATTGTCAATGTTCCCCTCATCATCCGTTCCATCCTGGTATTGGTGTGAAAGCAAGAACGGCCTCTGTAATTGCACAGCAGCCCCGTGGGAATCCAATTGACCCCGTACAGCGCGGAAAGGGATCCGGAGGAATTGATATCCATCATAGTCATCTATTTTATAATCAAAATAGCCATGGTCGTAGTCCCAATTCCCAGCAATGGCATATCCCAATGGTTTCATATTTTCTTCAAGTTCAAACAGCATGAAGGTTTTTCCTTCGAGCCGGGAAGTGAGCTCGATCATTATAATTACCCCCTTTTTCTATTTGTTAGCTTTTCCGTTTAAGGACTATATCATTCTGACGTGCAGGCAGTGTGGATGAATTACCATTACAAATTAACGCGTTACTGCGACGGGGGTCTGACCCCGAAATAGAAAAAGCCTTGCTGAAAAAATTATTCAGCAAGGCTTACATGTTGTTTTATACTTTCTATTTATCGAGACGTTTTTCAAGTTCAGCTTTCTTTTCTTCAAATCCAGGCTTGCCTAGAAGCGCAAACATATTTACCTTATACGCTTCTACACCTGGCTGATCAAATGGATTCACTCCGAGCAGGTAGCCGCTCATTGCGCATGCTTTTTCAAAGAAGTACACTAGATAACCAAACGTGTAGGCATCCATGGCAGGAATGCTCACAATAAGGTTAGGTACCTCGCCATCGGTGTGGGCAAGCAACGTTCCTTCAAAGGCTTTATTATTGACAAAGTCAACAGTTTGTCCAGCAAGGTAATTCAATCCGTCCAAATCATTGTTTTCTTCTTCAATGGTCAATTCGTGGCGGGCATTTTCAACTTTAATGACCGTTTCAAAAAGAAAACGGCGTCCTTCCTGTACATACTGGCCCAGTGAATGCAGGTCGGTTGAAAAGTTTGCGGAAGAAGGATAAATACCTTTTTGGTCTTTACCTTCACTTTCGCCGAAAAGCTGCTTCCACCATTCGGCAAAATATTGGAGACCTGGCTCATAATTGATAAGCATTTCTACTGTTTTTCCTTTATTGTAGAGTACATTCCTTACAGCGGCATATTGATAAGCTTGGTTTTCGGATAACTCGGATTTGCTGAAGTCCTCCCTAGCCGCTGCTGCACCTTCCATCATTTTATCAATATCAGCGCCGCTTACAGCGATCGGTAACAAACCTACAGCTGTCAATACAGAGTAGCGTCCTCCGACATCATCAGGAATCACGAAGGTTTCATAGCCTTCTTCAGTGGCAAGTGTCTTAAGTGCTCCCCTTGCCTTATCAGTTGTTGCATAAATTCGTTTTCGTGCTTCTTCCACTCCATATTTTTCTTCTAGAAGCTTACGGAAGACACGGAAAGCAAGAGCAGGCTCTGTCGTAGTTCCCGACTTGGATATCACGTTGATGGAAAAGTCCTTTCCCTCCAATAAATCCATTAAGTCCCTCATATAGGTAGAACTGATATTATTCCCTGCAAAAAGTACTTGCGGCGAGTTTCTTTTTTCTTTTGGCAACACGTTATAAAAACTGTGTTGCAGCATTTCGATCGCAGCCCGTGCGCCTAAATACGACCCACCAATGCCAATCACTAGCAAGATATCAGAATCGCTCTGGATTTTTGCTGTGGCTTTCTTAATCCGCGAAAATTCTTCTTTATCATAATCAACAGGCAGGTCAATCCACCCTAAGTAGTCGTTGCCTGCACCTGTCTTTTCATGTAAGGAATGATGTGCTGCTTTGACAGCATCCTGCAAATATGTAATTTCATGTTCACCGAAAAAAGACAATGCTTTTGAATAATCGAAACGTACATGTGTCATGTAAGTTCCTCCTTCTTCTAAAGAATACCCTTTCACTTTAACGAAAGGCAGACAGATAATCAAGGATTCCCTCTGATGTAAGCGTAACCAAGTGATAGAGCAAGAAAAATACCATTTTTTTTATAAAAAATCTATTTTTGCCCCATTTCTCGCTCTGTCCAATTTAATCTTTAATTTGTCCAAAAAGGGTTCAGCCAAACAAATTATTTCTTAACAAAACAGACTCGCCGATTCCAGCAAGTCTGTTTCCATTTCTATTATAGTGATGCACGCAATATTGCCAGTACATCTTCGCGATTTAGCTTTTTAAAGTTTCCGAATTCACCGTTCACCATTGCCTTATCGGCGATTGTTTCAATTTGGGAATCGTCGATTTCATAATCAGCAAGAGTTGCAGGAGCACCTAGACTGCTCCAGAATTTGCGGAGCTTTTCAGCTCCTTCCAGTGCAGTTTCCTCATCCGTTTTCCCTTCCGGATCAACATTGAAAACACGCACCGCCAATTGCTTAAATCGTGCCGTATCTTCTTTTAACACATGCTTCATCCAGTTCGGGAATAAGATGGCAAGCCCGCCGGCATGTGGAATGTCATAAACGGCGGAAACAGCATGTTCAATATTATGCGTAGCCCAATCGCCGCGATAACCCATTTGCAAGTATCCGTTTAAAGCGATTGTTCCTGAATAAAGAATCGTTTCTCGAAGATCGTAATTCTCTAGGTCTTCGAGAAGCTTCGGCGCCTCCTCCATAACGGTAACCAACAAAGATTCGCAGAAACGATCCTGCAATGGTGCATGTGTCCGTGGATGGAAGTATTGCTCAAAAACGTGTGTCATCATATCCACGATACCATATATGGTCTGGTTTCTTGGAACAGTAAAGGTGTTCACAGGATCCAGAATAGAGAATTGCGGGAATACCAATGGACTTCCCCACCCATATTTTTCCTTCGTTTCCCAGTTGGTGATAACAGAACCGGAGTTCATTTCGGAACCTGTGGCTGCAAGCGTAAGAACAGTCCCAAACGGTAGCGCTGCCTGAACAGCAGCTTTTTTGATAACAATATCCCATGGGTCTCCATCATATTTAGCTCCTGCTGCAATTGCCTTTGTACAATCGATGACGCTACCTCCGCCTACAGCCAAGATAAACTCAATATTTTCTGTTTTACAAATTCCTACTCCCTTTCGAACGGTTGAAATCCTTGGGTTCGGTTCAACGCCAGGCAGTTCATGGATCTCTGCATCGATTTCCTTAAGCTGTGCAATGACTTGATCATAAAGTCCGCTCTTTTTTATGCTGCCCCCTCCATATACGAGAAGCACCTTTTTTCCGAAGTGCGGGATTTCCGATTTCAATTGTTCGACTTGCCCTTTGCCAAAAATTAATTTGGTTGGATTTTTATATGTAAAATTTTGCATCTTAAATACCTCCTTTTTTTACATTATGACCTAACATGGTGAAACTTTTCAAAAAATGTGATTGCGTAATTTAAGGTTCTTGTTCTGTATATTAATTGTGCCTCAAATGCAACCTAATATATGTACCATTTATAAAGGAGGTAATGAACGTGAGTGGCATTCAAAGAACAGCGCTAGTACTTACTATTATCGGAGCCATAAACTGGGGTCTTGTCGGTTTTTTCCAATTCGATTTAGTCGCTGCCATCTTTGGCGGGCAGGATTCCGCGCTTTCCCGCATCATTTACGGCCTTGTGGGGATCGCAGGCTTAATAAACCTGGCCCTGTTGTTCGTACCGAACGAAGAAAAAGCAAATCAGCCTCAGGCAAAGCCAACCCGTTAATAAAAAACCAGCCGGAAAAACGTAACCCGGCTGGTTTTTTGGACTTTCACTTTACGCTAACACTTTTTGAATCCTGTCCAAGGCCCAATCGATTTCCTCTTTTGTAATAACTAACGGTGGGGCAAAGCGGATCACTGTATCATGGGTTTCTTTGCACAATAACCCTTCTGCCTTTAGTGCCTCACAATATTTGCGTGCAGGTTCCGTTAATTCAATCCCGATAAATAGACCGCGGCCACGTACTTCTTTGATAGCTGGATTTTGGATTTCCTTCAGTTTACCAATAAAATATTCTCCAAGTTCGCGGGAACGGTCTGCCAGCTTTTCCTCTACAAGCACATCAAGGGAAGCAATTGATACCGCGCAGGCCATAGGATTTCCGCCAAACGTGGAACCATGCGAGCCAGGGTTAAAGATACCAAGAATCGCTTTATCAGCCACTACACAAGAAATTGGAAACACTCCCCCGCCAAGCGCTTTTCCAAGGATGTACATATCAGGTTTTACGCCTTCCCAGTCACAGGCAAACATTTTTCCAGAACGGCCAAGCCCTGCCTGAATCTCATCAGCAATAAATAGTACATTGTTTTCCTTACAATGCTGGTAGGCCGCTTTTAAAAAACCTTCCTCCGGTATTAGGATACCCGCTTCTCCCTGAATTGGCTCAATCAAGAAAGCGGCGGTGTTTGGAGATACAGCTGCTTTTAGGGCTTCCAAGTCGCCATATGGAATGAGTTTAACCCCCGGAAGCATCGGACCGAAGCCACGCTTGTATTCCTCGTCAGAAGAAAGCGAAACGGCCGCCATTGTCCTCCCATGGAAATTACCAGTACAGGCGATAATTTCAGCTTGATTATCTGGAACTCCCTTTACATCATATGCCCAGCGGCGTGCTGTTTTAATTGCTGTTTCTACAGCCTCTGCACCAGTATTCATAGGCAAGGCCATTTCTTTGCCTGCTAATTTGCAGATTATTTCATACCATGGACCAAGCTGATCGTTATGAAAGGCCCTGGATGTCAGGGTAACCCGGTCCGCCTGGTCCTTTAAAGCCTGGATAATCTTCGGGTGCCTGTGCCCTTGATTCACGGCAGAATATGCACTTAACATGTCCATATATTTATTGCCTTCTGGATCTTTTACCCAAACTCCCTCAGCCTCGGATATCACAATCGGCAAGGGATGATAATTATTAGCTCCATAGCGTTGAGACTGCTCAATTAGTTGTTCGGATTTGGAGTTGGCTGTCATAGAATTTCCTCCTGCTACGTTCTACCCTTCACCATCTATTTTACAGGGTAAAACGGGAATTTAATATACTCTTATCGAATGTCCTGCCCGTTATAATAATGAGTATTTAATGTAATATATGTATAGTTGAATTTGGTGAATTTGCTTTTTTTGTGGATTTGTTGATATGGGTCTATCATTTTGTGGATACTGTGTTAAAGTTAAACGATTTTAAGTAGAGCACTTCTAAATTGCGGGAGGGGTTCAGAGAACGAGTCAATAAAAAAACCGGCTGATACGGTCAGGGGCGAAAAACAAAAGTCGAGTTTCGCGGCAAAACCATTTTAGCCGGCTTTCTACTTATTATTTTTTAATTAAGTCTTCTCGCTGGGATTGGTCAATCCACTCTTGTAGCTTGTCTTTCAGTGTGTTAAACCCTTCATTACTATCGTTCATTGTCGCTTTTACAGCGGCTTGGCGCTTTTTAGGAGCCTTTTTAGCAGGTGCTTCCGTACGCTCAGGAGCGTCTTGTGTAGCACGAATGGACAAACCGATTTTCCCTGCTGCTTCATCTACAGAAAGAACTTTTACGTTTACTTCGTCCCCAACCTTTAAATGTTCATTGACATCTTTAACATATCCGTGGGTAATTTCAGAAATATGCACCAAACCTTGTGTGGATTCATCCAGGGCAACGAACGCGCCGTACGGCTGGATGCCTGTCACTTTACCAGTAACGACACTGCCGACTTCAAATTTTTCAGACATTGTAACACTCCTAATTAAATATTATTTTTCCTCTTTTTCACGCAATAAATAATTATATCATAGTTCAGCCCAATTATCAAAAATCATTTTCCTTTACTGCTTCCGTAGTCTGCACTTTTCTATCATACCACTTCCGTTTGTGTTACATCCACAAAAGAAAAAGAGGAATCAAGCCTTGTAGGTTTTGTTTCCTCTTTTCCAATCTTTCAAACATATCTAGACCTTTTATTCGATATAGGATGGATAGGTTAAGTTGTCATTTTATATGCGAAATAAAAATCATTGTGGATTGTTTCAACTAAACATAAACCCCCTCCTAATTAACCTTCTCTAAACTGGGATTCAACCTGCTAATGATAGGAATTTACGTTTATATTTTTGCGCATGGATCTTACTTCAGCATTCGTTTCTGTAAGATGCCGTACTCAAGTATATTTTTATTTCGTCCTTATGTATAAGAAGATGATTAGATGGCTATAACAGGAATAAGACTTTCCGGGTAACCAGGATTCTGGTGCCTGAAAAACAATCGTAATCCATCTTTGATTGTTTTTTTCGAGTATTCCCCCTTTTTTGGACAGGATTCCTTTAAGGCAGCTAGCGAAGCAAATGCACTGCCTTAAAAGATCCTGTTTTTTTATTGTTTAAGGAACTACTAAGAGGAACGAATCTCTTCAAGAAACCTGCCAATCCTTGTAATAGCTTCCTGGAGCTGCTCCATAGATGAAGCGTACGAACAGCGAATATGGCCTTCTCCGCTTTCTCCGAATACATCTCCTGGGACAACGGCAACCCGTTCACTAAGCAGTAATTTCTCAGCAAATTCCTGAGAACTCAATCCAGTATTCGCTATAGAAGGAAAAGCATAAAAAGCACCACCAGGATTATGGCATTCCAATCCTATTTCATTGAATGACTTTACAATGAAATTCCTTCTGCGCCTATAGCTTCTTCTCATTTCCTCTACATCTTCCATGCCGTTTGTCAATGCTTCCAATGCAGCGTATTGCGCCATGGTTGAAGCGCACATCATCGCGTATTGATGTATTTTCAGCATCGCCTCCGAGATTTCCCGCGGTGCACAAACAAAACCTAGCCGCCAACCGGTCATCGCAAAGCCTTTTGAAAAACCGTTGATCAAGATGGTTCTTTCCATCATTCCGCTAATCGTGGCTATGGAAGTAAATGCCTCATCATAAGCTAGCTCGGCATATATTTCATCGGCAATCACGAGCAGGTCGTGCTTTTTGATAATTTCTGAAAGCTTCATTAAATCTTCCCTGCCAAGCTGTGTCCCGGTCGGATTGTTTGGTGAGCAAATCATGATTGCCTTCGTTTTCGGGGTGATTGCTGCTTCAAGCTCCTCAGGCCTTAACTTGAAATCATGATTTTTATCGGTCTGGACCGTTACCGGCACCCCGCCAGCCATTGTGACGAGAGGAGCATAGGACACAAAGCATGGCTCTACGACCAAAACCTCTTCGCCGGGATTAAGGATCGCCCTTAGTGCAATATCGATTGCCTGGCTCGCGCCAACCGTCACAATTATTTGATTGTCAGGGTTATAGGAAACCTGGAACTCCTTCTCCATATAACGGGATATTTCTCTTCTTAGCTCGATAATGCCTGCGTTTGCTGTATAAGAAGTTCGGCCTTCCTCCAAAGATGCAATGGCAGCTTCCCTTACGGACCACGATGTCACAAAATCCGGTTCTCCAACTCCGAGAGAAACGACTCCTTCCATATTGGCCGCAAGATCGAAAAAACGGCGAATCCCAGAAGGTTTAAGGCTAGCTACCGTTTTTGAAATATAACTGGTTTTGATCATGGTGACACCACTATCCGCTTATCTTCTTCAACTTGCTCAAAAATGGTTCTATCATGCTTGTATTTTTTCAAAATAAAGTGGGTAGTGGTTGAAATGACTGAGTCCAATGTAGACAGCTTTTCGGAGACAAACCTGGCTATATCGTTCATCGAGCGTCCTCTGACTACAACGGATAAATCGTATACTCCGGACATCAGATAAACCGATTCCACCTCTTGGAACCTGTAAATTCTTCGTGCGACTTCATCAAAGCCTACTCCCCGTTTCGGTGTCACCTTTACGTCGATCATGGCTGTGACCCCTTCATAGTTGTCCACCTTTGCCCAGTTAATGATCGTAGCATAACGGACAATCACTCTCATATCTTCCAGCTTCTTCAATCCTGTTTCGATATCTTCAGTAGTCTGATCGGTCATTTTCGCCAGATCGTCTAGCTCAATCCGGCTGTTCGTTTCTATAATTCTAAGAATTTCCAATTCTTGTTCAGTTAACTGCATATGTAAACCCTCCTAGTTTCCCCGCGCAAATTATTGCCATTAAAAAATCTTACGTGCGTTTAAAACCTTCAATAATAAACATATGTAATTATAACAAATTTTCAGTAAACTCCTACTAAAAATTAAGAATTTATTTAAAAGATAATAGCATTAGACCAGATTGAGAAAGGGTAAAATAGGAAAAAACCTTCCCGAGGAGCAAAGACTGATGAAAAAAGCTTTAGGTTCAAAAGTTCTACATATTAGGGGAAATGATATTTATTATGAACAGCATCTTCATTCACGTACTGCCGCCACAATTGTCCTGATTCATGGCTTTTTATCATCGTCATTCAGCTATCGGACTTTAATTCCACTACTATGCAAAGATTTTAATGTCATATCGATTGATTTTCCGCCTTTTGGCCAGAGCGGTAAATCAAGACGGTTCCACTATTCTTACCAAAATATTTCTCTAACCCTCTTAGCTTTTCTGGATGCCATTGATATAAAGAAGTGCATCCTTGTCGGCCACTCGATGGGAGGGCAAATTTGCCTGTATATGCTGAAAAACCGACCGGAGCTTTCGGATAAAGCCATTTTGCTTTGCAGCTCGGGTTACCTGCCAAAGTCGGGTCGCCTGCTAAGATTCGCCAGCTTTATCCCTTACTTTCCACGGGTTGTCAAACGATGGCTGGAGAAGTCAGGTGTGGAGGCGAATCTGCAAAATGTTGTGTACAACAGGCAGCTAATCGATGATGAAATGAGGCAGGGCTATCTCCGCCCTTTTTTGAATGATGATATCTTTAAAGCGTTAGCAAGGATGGTACGAGACCGTGAAGGTGATTTATCTGAAAAAGATTTACATTCGCTAGAAACCAAATTTCTGTTACTGTGGGGCAAACACGACCGAGTCGTGCCCTTATCTGTGGGACGACGGCTGCATGCAGACCTAAAAAACTCAGAATTAATCGTTTTGGACGAAGCAGGCCACCTTCTTCCTGAAGAAAAACCGGAACTGGTGTATAGCTATGTGAAAGAATTTATCGAAAGTAACGATCCTCTCGTGCAAAAATTGATTCCCGTGAAATCGGCGGGAAAAACTACCTTTCAACTGCAGAATTGAACCAAAGAATACAGGTTAATTTCGAATATCCTAATCCTTTACGCGACGTTCATGGAATTTGGGGCAACGATTTTCCACTTTGTTGCGCAAAATATTGTCATATTGCCAAATTCCTTTTGTCCGGAGATATCAAATTTGAGAAGTGTGAGATATAAAAAAAGATATTATGCCAGAAGGGTTTCCTTCCGGTACAATATCTTTTTTCAGAACGAACAGCTTGCATTGTTTTTAATTGACAGCAATTTTTGGGATACGGCCAGGCATTCTTTCATGCTGATTTCTTGCTCAAAGGAGAATTCATAAATATCTTGAACCTTTTTTGCAAGCAGTTGTACGTCATCGATATCACTAACCGCCATTATACAATCAGCAATTTCGGTTTCATACGCTTCTTTTCCCCAACCAAAAGGATCCCATTCCTGCAATACTTGCACAAGCTCTAAATTCATCTGTTGTCTATCCATGTCGTATATCACCTGTATTAGTTAATTCCATTAATCATGTTATCATTATTATAGTATCATTATCTAAAAAAATAAAATGGCGGTGATCATGTGGACAGCAATTTTTTTGAAACACTGATCGAAAGAAGAAACACCGGGGCGGTCAAATGGGATTACACCGGGGAGGTTTTTGGCGAGAAAGAACTATTGCCAATGTGGGTGGCAGATATGGACTTCCCATCCCCTGAACCGGTCCAGAAAGCATTGACCGAAAGGATCCAGCATCCAGTTTTCGGGTATACAGGACCGCCCTCGGGCATTTACGATTCCATTAAAGGCTGGATGAAAAAAAGGCAGGATTGGGATGTAAAAAAGCAATGGATCATGTTTAGCCCGGGAGTGGTTTCGTCGCTGGCAACAGCAATACAGGCACTTACCAATCCCGGCGATAAAGTGATGCTACAATCTCCGGTCTATACTCCGTTTTTCGATATGATCAGAAAAAATGACCGGGAAGTAGTTAACAGCCAATTATCGCTTACTGAAAATCGATTCACCATTGACTTTTCTGATTTCGAAGACAAGTTAAAAAATGGAGTTAAACTATTTTTATTGTGCAATCCGCATAATCCAGGTGGGCGGATCTGGACCAAGGAAGAGCTGACGCATTTAGGGGAGCTTTGCCACAAATATGGGGTAACCATTATTTCTGATGAAATTCATGCCGACCTGTATTTGCCTCCATTTAATCACGTCCCGATTGCATCGCTTGACGAACGGTTCGCAAAACAGACGGTGACACTTATAGCACCAAGCAAAACGTTTAATATTGCCGGTTTGCAATCTTCGGTTATCATTACTGAGAATCCGGAATACCGTGCAAAATTAAAAGCTGTCCAGGAGCGCAACGCATTCCATGGATTAAACCTTTTTGCCATGACAGCGATGGATGCAGCTTATCGCGAAGGCGGAGAGTGGCTCACCCAGTTGTTATCGTACATAAAACAAAATGTTGAAATCACGATTGAATTTATCGGCCGGGAATTACCCGACATATCCTGTATGTACCCAGAGGCTTCTTATTTGATTTGGTTGGATTGTCGAAAGCTGGGAATGTCAGATGAAGAGTTGAGGAAGTCGCTGATTCAAAAAGGAAAGCTCGCTCTTGAACCGGGTCCTAAATACGGGCCAGGCGGCGAGGGATTTGTGAGGATGAATATTGGCTGCCCGCGTTCTGTTCTAATGGATGGCTTACAAAGGCTGAAGAAATCATTCCAATGACAAGCATGCGGAGAAACCAGAGTCAGGGTTTCTCCGCGTTTTTCATTCGTCATCTTCTACATAAGGATCATGTTCGTAAGCGGGCAAATCCCCAAATACCGTCATGATGCCTTCTTCATCAAGCATTTTCTCGTATTTTTTATGAGTTGGATAAATGGTGATGTTCTTACCTTCAATATCGACTCCCACAAAGTTTTCATAATCCTCAACATAGCCGATTCCTTCTTCAGATTCTTCATACCAATCATTACGATGGTCTTTCGGAACAATGAAGTCAGAAGGCGAACTGGATGTTCCGTAGCTGGCTACATCCTGCCAGATATCTTCGGCGTCCGTTACAACATTTTCGTCTTGATGGTCCAATTCAAATTTTCCAAACGGCGGCATAAGAACCCCTTCTTCAACTGGCCGGTCATGAGATGTTTCCTGCGCCTCTGAATGTTTAATACAATAGAGGGTGGTGGGAAGCACTTCTAGACGCTCAAAAGGGATATCTTGCCCGCATATTTTACATTTTCCATATTCCCCTAGCTGTATGGCTGCAAGTGCTTTATCGATTTCCCTTATCTCATTTCGGTAATGCTCTAGAAGCGCAAGGTCCTTTTCCCTTTCAAATAATTCCGTTCCCTCATCGCCAGGATGGTTGTCATAAGCCGATAATTCAAATGATGAGTCTCGCAGAAGGCTTTGTTTTAAATTTAAATCACTGGACTCATGCAATCGACATTTTAGGTCATCACTGGATTGTTGCAATTGTTGTTTAAATGTTTGTATCTGTTGTTCTGAAAGCATATGCTACAATCCCTTCGCATGTATTGCCTATAGTATTTTCCATCTTGTACTCGGGTATTGTAGGTATTTTCTTCCCTGTCGAATGCCCGTGGTTGGTGTAATGAATACCAAAGCAATGCCAGGAACAACATAATGATATCGTCAGGTAAAAAGGTCGTTTTAATTATTAATATATTTCTCAAATACAAATCCAAAGTCTTTTATATGATACTTCTCCCGGCTTTCCATCAGCCACTTGAAGGCAGCTTCATTAATTTGTTTAAAAGTATCCACAAGGTGTGTTTCAGGGGAAGTCACCCGGCTTAAAGTAAGGGAAGATAGATCCAGGCTCCTTTGAGCAAATTGAAGCGAATATTCATTTTCATGACAAATTTCCGCTATTTTTATTAACGCCTTATAAAGATCCTTTAGCTCCTCAATAAATTTTTTATGTACATCTATGGAAAACGGTACAGATCCTATAACATATTTTATTTCCACGTCCAAATCCACTGTACCTGCCGTTTCCAGGGACACCTCCGAAATGTTGTGCTCGCTGTAGCTGTATCGACGTAACGTTCGTTTTTTGCTTACTGCACTGGTCCCATCTAAATGAATCAATGCCTTGTTGGTGAAGCAGTACTCATCCGTTTTGGACTTAATCAAAAAGAAAATTTTTTCTCCATCCTCGTGCATCACATAGTCATCTGCATCGACCTTATCATAATCGGCAGGCTTGATAACGCTTCCTACATCGCTTAAACCAAGCATGTCAGCAGCTACTTTTTTAAACATCTAACCACCCTCTCCTTCATACTCCAATAAACATTTTCCATTAGATGGAATTTTACCGATAGAAATTTGGTAGCATTTTATGCGATCTTTTCTAGCCTTTCCATTTTATTATAGATGGTATAGTGTAAAGGAAACTTACCAAAGTCTCATTCACGATCCAAAAAAAAATTTACAAAATGCCTCTCTCTCTTTCGTTTGTCCTGATCGGTTTTTTTATATGGTTACGGAAAATATCACAACACTTTTAGGGGCCTGGCAATACCCGAACCAGCAGAATGGTTGGCAGCTGGTACACATCAGCAGGATCAGCTCATGGTTGCTTCTGGTGATTGTTAGTTTTCTGGTGGTAGCAATACTAAAGCATGTGAAAAAGCAGGAATCAAGAAAAGATATTGATCCCGGCCACACGTTATAATCAGAAAAAAGGGCAAAAAAGGCCTAAGAAAATTCACAGCCTCTTCATTTCTTTATCATGGTGAGCCCGGTTTCTCCTTGTGACTTCCTCTTCTAGTTCCTTCGTTTTTAGGGCTTCTTTTCGGGAGTATCTTATGATGAATCTCATCGTAAATATTGCAGCAATTAAAAAGATAACGGAGGTAATCGCAGCGGGGATATATTCACTTTTATCTTCCGGAAAATAGAGAAAAAGCCCAAGTATACCATTGTAAAGAAAGTCCATCTCTTACATCCTTTCTACTGTACGCTGTCCTTATATGTAATTATATCAGACAATGAACTCCTTCCTCTAGCACACTCTCAATTTTCCTGCGGTTCGTTCTCCTTGCTCTCGAAAAATAAATGAAGAAACAGGCTGTCCTTATCTTCAAAAAATTGTTCCATGAGCCTATGATGATTTGTTCCCTCTAAAGCTGATTCGCCTACCAGAGTCTTTGTCAGTTCAAATATTCTTGGTCCCGGATAAACCATTAAGAACGGGAATTGTTCTTAGCCAGTTCATTGATTCTCGAAACCACGGCCAGTTGGCACAGCGGGGAGACTTAAAACATAAAAGAAACGGAAGCCTAAAGCTTCCGTCCCTCATTAAAGTACCTTTATTGAATTTATCACAATATCTTCCACCGGTTTATCTCCGTAGCTGGTTTCTGATTCAGCAATTTTATCCACGACATCCATTCCTTCAATGACCTGGCCAAACACGGTGTGCTTATGGTCAAGCCAAGGTGTGCCACCCTTCTCGATATAAGCTGTTATGATTTCGTCCGGGTATCCGGCTTGCTTCATTTGGTCTCCCAGTCTGTTGTCCACATGCTTAGACTGCACAATAAAGAATTGGCTTCCATTTGTGCCCGGACCCGCGTTCGCCATGGATAATGCTCCGCGAAGGTTGAACGCATGCATTGAAAATTCATCTTCGAACGGTGCTCCCCATATGCTTTCTCCGCCCATTCCTGTTCCCTGCGGATCTCCACCCTGAATCATGAAATCCTTAATGACTCGATGAAAAATAACTCCCTCATAATAGCCGTTTTTAGCATGTGTTACAAAATTCTCAACTGTTTTAGGGGCAATCTCAGGGAATAATTTTATTTTGATATCTCCCTGGTTCGTTTCCATTACTACTGCCTGTTCATTTTCAGAGACATCAGCCGTTAATTGGGGATAATTCGACATGTTGATAACCTTCTTTCTTGTCCTGTTATAATTCAATTTCCTTCCTTTAGGACAGGTGTTTTCGTTCTATCTGTCTTCATCTGTCCACTTTACACGATTATTTCCAAAAAATCATCTTTTTAGAAATGTAAGCATATGCGCCAGGATAATCCTTTACATTGTAAAAAAATCAGGCAATTATGTATCATATAAACAGGAAGATTATTTGAAAGGCTGGTGATAGTATGGCAGAAGACAATTTTCAAGTAGGGGATAAAGTAACGGCCATTTATAAGACGGGAAAATATATCGGAGAGTTGACGGATATTCGCCCGAATGCATATCTGGTCAGGGTCCTCGCTGTAGCCAAGCATCCGATGCAGGGCGATCTGCATAATCCTAAACAGACGGATGTAACCATGTTCCATCAACGCCGCGCTCTAGCTTTCAGGGAACAGGCAAACGTGCCGAAGAATATGGTCAAGCATTATGAGGATGAAATCCCTGAATACCAAGCTTCTCTACAGGAAGCAGTGAACACAATGAAACGTAAGCTTGCTGAAGAGGATAAGGAATGGAACAAGATGAGCCTGGAGATGCTGGAGGCACTAGAAGCTGATTATTTCAAATAAAAACTCACACAAAAAGCCAAATCAATTTTCAATGATTTGGCTTTTATAATGCGAGGTTATCAAAAACTTTCGACAAATCGATTCGGTCTCCAATCGTAGTAGGTTCATGGCTTTTCATATAGCTTTTGTCTTTTTCCACCAATTTGAAGATATTAAAGGTGGTAAGTGCATCATCGAGTGCCCGGTGATGCTTTCCGGTTCCTTCCTTGCCATATGCCTGGACTGCTTTCCATAGTCCAGTTTGGTTCTGATCGCCAAAAAAGCGCTTATATTCCATGGATAAATCGACCTGGCTTCCCCTGAATGGAAACGCAATCCCTGCCTTTTGGCAATTTTGGCGGAGCACCTTCATATCCATATTTCCCCAAGTTACTGTAGTGGTAGGATACTGTTGGTCGTATTTCTTCAATAAAGCGACAAGGTCTTCAAATGACATTCCGTTATCGACCTGTTCCTGTGAAATAGATAAGAAATTCTTACAGCGTTCGGAAAGCTTCTTAAACTTAACGGGAGCGACAAACGATGAATACTGATCAATGATTTGATCGCCCATTACCGCCGCAAATCCCACTTCAATGATTTCCGGATAAAATCCCTCAGGCTTTAATTTTCCTTCCGGCATGGTAAATTCAAAATCAATAAACAAATATTGCTTTCCAGCCTCCATTTTGTTACCCTCCTTTTCATGTTATTTATTTTACAGGCATACCCCATTAAATTTTTCCAAACGGTTCGGAACCAAGCTTTATTCAAACATTATAGCAGAAACTGTCAAACTATTTTTACCTTTTTTACATTTTTCCGTCAATTTCCTATCAGTCTGTGTCAGTAGTTTTTTCCAAAAACTCTTTCTTCCTGAAAACCTTTGGATTATCATGGTGAGGGAAATGGATAACATCGACCTCGGGCAATCTGCCCACTATAAGAATATATATTAGATAGGAAGTTGGCCTATGCGCACGATTCTTGGTTTTCTTTTTACCATCATGCTGGTCCCTGTGCTAATGGTCTTATTCCTTTTTTGTTATCAAGAATGGAACAATGTCCACGCTTTTCATAAGGTGCTTGACGAGAAATTACCTTCCAACAAGATAGAACTGCCTCAAACAAGTTTTATTAAAGCAGCGGATGGCACGGTCGTTTCTGAAATTTCCGGCCCTGAAAAAAGGATCTATCTTCCCGACAAAGAAATCCCCCCATTCTTAAAAGATCTCTTTGTGGCCATTGAAGACAAGCAGTTCTACCGGCATTCAGGGGTTGATGCAGCAGCCATAAGCAGGGCAATGATTGCAAACTCCCGAAGCGGTTCCATTGAACAGGGCGGCAGTACGATCACTCAGCAGCTGGCGCGTAATGTATTTCTAACCCATGAAAAAAGCTATAATAGAAAACTAACGGAGCTTTTGTATTCCTTTCAGCTAGAAAGGACCCTGTCGAAACAACAAATATTAGAGCTTTATATAAATGCAATCTATTATCACAATAGAAACTACGGTATTGAAGCAGCTTCGCGTTTCTATTTTAATAAGCGGACTCAGGAACTTTCAAAAGCACAGCTTGCCTATCTTGCGGCAATCCCGAATAATCCGGAGCTGTATAACCCGTTGAAGCACTTCCATTCTGCCAAGAAACGGCAGGAACGGATCCTGTTGCAAATGGTCCAGGCAAACAAGTTAAGTGCCAAAGAATACGAAAAAATGATCCGGGAACCGATTACATTACATGAAAGCAGACAGGCTGACCTATTTCCCGATTATACCGATTATGTGCAAAGTGAATTGAAAGATCTTATTGCAAATGCTGAAGGATTAACAAAAAAGTTGCAAGACCCTGCTACACGGAGCCAAGCTGCAAAAGAACTTGATAAAAAGGTAGCAAAGGTGCTGGAATCAGGGGTTACGATACATACCGCCCTTGATACACAGATACAGCAACAAGCTAAACGGGCTGTCAAAACAACCCTTTCCGGCACCCAGGTAGAGGGTTCAGCAGTGGTTATACAGCATAATACGCACGAGCTTGTCTCGTTGATTGGGGGAACGAATTATAAAAAAAATTCTTTCAACCGGGCCTATCAAGCATACCGGCAGCCTGGGTCGGCTATTAAGCCGCTTTTGGTCTATGCTCCTTATATCCAGGAAAAAAATGCCAGCATCCTTGAAAGGGTAAGCGGTCAAAGCTACTGCCGGAATGGCTACTGCCCGAAAAATTATGGCGGGGGCATTTATGGTATGGTTACAATCAAGAAGGCCTTTGCCAATTCATATAATACCCCGGCCATTCGCCTTCTAGAAAAGACTGGCATTAAAAAGAGCTTCGGTTATTTGGATTCTTTCAATTTTGTTAAGGTAACTGAAGAAGACCACCGACTTCCATCCGCTGTTGGAGGATTTCAAGTAGGAGTCAGCCCCCTTGAATTAACAGATGCATTTACCAGCTTTCATGAAGGGACGTACCTCCCTGCCCATGCTATTCAAAAGGTAACCAGCAGAGAAGGGAAATTACTATATAAATGGAATGACAAACCAAAAAAGGTATGGAGGCCCGATACCGTGGCTAAAATGCGCCAGCTCCTCCATGAGGTAACCGTGAATGGAACGGCTAAGCGAGCATATTTTCCTGCTGGCTATATCGGCGGCAAGACAGGGACAACCAATGATGTAAAGGATATGTGGTTTGTCGGGTTGACTGATCAATATACAACAGGAGTTTGGGTTGGCAAGGATCATCCTTCAAGCCTTGAATCTATTCAACATGCATATCCCAACCAGGTGATCTGGAAAGAAATAAATCAAAATATAAAATAAAAAATCAGGAGTTTGATTTCATGCAAACTCCCGATTTCTATCACAGCCCTCCATCATTGAACAGAGGCATATGGCTTTGTTTCTTCTTGTCCCTTGACCTTATCGATTTTATCAACAAACATCTGAAATACCTTTTTCTTTTCTTCCAGATCCCTGATCTCTTCCTTCAGCTGATTAAATTTTTGTTCAAAAGGTTTATGGTACAGCTCCCGGATGCTGCGGATAATTTCATCATTCACCGTTGACTGCACCACTTGTTTCGTAATCGAAAATTTATAGGAATACACCTGAAGCTCGCGTTTGACTGATTCGTATTCTTTATCGATTTCCGTTAATAAATCACAAATTTCTTCTCTCCATTCGCCTAGCGACTTCCTGACGTGTTCCTCCATATTTCATTTCTCCTTTTCCATCTTCATCATCCATGCAAGAAAGGCTTTTCTTACCATTCTATCGGAAAAACGTTTCATTTCCTTTTCCATAGAGTTACATATCGACGAAAATAGATTAAAAAGAGATAACAGCAGAAATCTACAAAAGATTTCCGCCTACAAGTCATAGGCAATGATCGTAAGTTTTTATATAAAAGCCCTTCGGTTCTGAATACTCGGCATAATAAATATCCTTAAGCTTAATACCGTCCTTGTTAATGGCTTGCATCAGCCAATCTTTATCCTTGCCAACTTCTTGCAGATTATTTTCGTGCACTCTGCCTTCATTGACTAGCAAAATAGAGGGCTCCTCCACTATATCCTCATCTTGGTATCTAAGCACACTGATTTCCCCGCTGGTTTCCAAAAATACATAATTTACTTCCTTTAATGAAAAAATCCCTTTCTGACGGAGCATTCCACTTAACTGTTCCAGCTCCAGATTTGCTCTTTCCAGTTCCTTGATATTCACCTTTCCCCCTTTTATAAGTACCTGGCTGCTTCCTTTTAACGGGGCTCTTAATTTATCATATTTCATCGTGATTCTTTCAACCGAATAGATCAAGATGCCCCACACTGAAATGGAAAATAGCATTTGGGGAATCGTGTGGTCCTGATGATAGATTGTTTCTTCCACGGTCCCACCCAAAATCAGAGCATAAACAAAATCAAAAGGGGTTACTTGAGACATATGCTTTTTTCCTAGCAGCCGGGTAACAAAAACTAGGGCTGCCAGCCCGATCACAAGCTTTAAAACCATAGATAAATAAATCACGGCCCACTTCCTCCTGCGTTTTTATTCTTAGATGCTTTTCTTTTCCCGATTTTAAGCGGATAGAACCTCATGGAGAAAATTACCCTACTAGCAAAAAAAGAACCCACGGGTGGGTTGTTTTCCATATTACAAGGGCAAGCTTGCAATGATGCTGTTATAAAGCTTAATGGAACAATAGGCTATCACTAAAATCCAGGTAGACCAAACAAAGGTATGAAAGAAGATGAATCCAATAAGCCCTGCTGTTGTCAGGCTAGGGCTGATTTTATACACAAGATAAACAAAGGAAATGACCGTTGTGCCTAAGAAAATGGCACCTATGCCAATCAGCGAGTTTACACTGAGCAATGAGACAGCCCCGCCGACAAAATATATACTCGCCCCCAAGCGGATGTTTTTTAAATCGTTCCCTTCAGAATCCTTTGAGAAAAATAATAGGGCCAGTTCGATAACCGTATCAGAAATTAATTTCAGGGCAGCAAACACCATAAAGCAAACCAAAAACAACACAATCAATAACGAAAGCTTAATACCCGTTTCTGAAAAGAACTCCAGCATTCCATCGAGTAGTCCCATATTCGTAAGCAGTGTCAAGGCTTGCATTTCCCCATACATGGCAAAGGAAAGACTAAAAAGAATGATTGAAATTAGCGGAAAATAGCCAAGAAGGTAAGTGTTTTTCATATAAAATCCCCATCTATGTTGAAGTTCTCTTCCATTATGCAGAATGATGAGTTGTTCGACAATGGGGTTTTGCAGGTATTCTCACAGGAGAAAATAAAACAGGACTGAATTTCTTCAGTCCAAGTTTAGAGAAGGTGTATATACTTTGATATATTCCCTTGCCCCGAACCTCCATTCCTTTGGCAGAGTCTCAGCTTGGACCTCATAAAGAAATGGATCGTCATTTAGTGAATTAGGGAAAGGTTCGTAGATGCTAAATTTTATGTGATCTCGTTTCATCTGTTGCTGGAGAAACCAGGCTCCCAGAAATAAAGTCAAAAATATTGAGAACGAAATGATCGCTTTACGGTATAACATGTTTTCACCCTCCAAAATTTATTATTGGGGAAAAAGTGAAAACACATTCAAAAAAAATTTTTTCTCTTATTTTCTCTAGGTTTCTACCTATTTAATAGCAGGGCCCGATTGTTCTTGTAACGGCATGCCCATATAATGCACGGTCATTATAATTAGTCTATAATCGATTACAAGCTGATTTCTTCCCTAGCAAGAGTTGGGTTAAAACTTTAACCAGATAAATAGTAAGCATTATATTTACATAACATAAGGGATATTTTAAAGTTTATCTCCTGTATCCAGTTTAGAGAGGATGATCGTATGTCTTTACTCCATTGGGCCATTCTGTCGCCCTTTATAATGGCAATTTTTATACCGCCATTGTACAAGCAACTGCCCAGAATTCACACAGGCTGGTTTGTTTTTGTCTTGCCAGTGGTTCTGTTTATTTATTTCCTTGGATATTTGCCTTTGGTCAGGGGCGGAGTGTATGTATCCGAAAGCCTTGCTTGGATTCCTTCTTTAGGCATTAATTTCGATGTGTATCTGGATGGACTCAGCCTCTTGTTTGCTCTTCTGATTACAGGAATCGGGGCACTGGTAATGCTGTATTCAGTGTATTATTTGAATAAGGGTAAAGAAAAACTACATACCTTCTATGTATATCTGCTCTTGTTCATGGGATCCATGCTAGGTTTAGTATTGTCGGATAACTTGATCTTGCTATATATGTTTTGGGAGTTTACAAGCTTATCTTCTTTCCTCCTCATTGGGTACTGGTACCATCGGGAAAGGTCCCGGTATGGTGCTCAAAAGTCACTGCTAATCACCGTTCTTGGCGGTCTTAGTATGCTTGGCGGTTTTGTTCTTTTATCCTTTATAGGAGACACATACAGTATCCGGGAACTAATCGGACAAAACTTGGTTGAAGATCCGTTGTTTATTGCGTCTTTATTACTTGTCTTGCTTGGCGCCTTTTCGAAATCAGCCCAATTCCCTTTTCACATATGGCTGCCGGACGCAATGGAAGCACCCACTCCGGTCAGCGCATATCTTCATTCAGCCACAATGGTTAAAGCCGGTATTTATCTTGTCGCGAGATTAAGCCCCGTTTTCGCTGAATCATCATTATGGTTTTGGCTCACTGCCAGTACCGGGATCGTGACCTTAATTTGGGGTTCTTACTCAGCAGTAAAACAAACAGACTTAAAGGCCATACTTGCCTATTCCACGATAAGCCAGCTGGGGATGATCATGGCAATGCTAGGGGCGGGAGCTGCCGCACTCCATTACAACACCCTGGGGGAAAACATTTATTTAGCGGCAACGGTTGCAGCCGTATTCCATCTTATTAATCACGCTACTTTTAAGGGAAGTCTCTTTATGGCTGCAGGGATCATCGATCATGAAACGGGGACACGGGATATCCGCAGGCTCGGCGGTTTGATGAACTTTATGCCTATCACATTTACCATCACGACGATTGGCGCTTTCTCAATGGCTGGACTGCCTCCTTTTAACGGTTTCCTAAGCAAGGAAATGTTTTTTACAAGCATGGTCCGTATTTCCAAAATGGATTTTTTCAGTTTAGAAACATGGGGCGTTGTATTTCCTGTAGTAGCCTGGTTGGGAAGTATCTTTACATTTGTTTATAGCATGATTATCGCCTTTAAACCATTTAGGGGAAAATATAAGCCTGAACAACTAGAGAAAAAACCGCACGAAGCACCGCTAGGCATGCTTATTCCCCCCATTATCCTTGCTTCGCTGGTCATTATTTTGGGTATCTTCCCGAACATTTTGGCTCCTGCGATAATCGAACCTGCCGTAGCTGCTATCCAGACAGGATTATCACAGACGGAATTCCAGGTCCATATCGCCCACTGGCATGGCCTTACAATCGAGCTTTTTATGACGATAGGTGTAATCCTCCTGGGTTGCCTTTTGTATCTTACATGGGATAGATGGAAACATGTATATCATGTCGTTCCTGGAAAACTGTCCTTAAACAGGATGTATGATGCCCTTCTTTTTGGTTTGGAAAGAGGCTCGATTGGTCTTGTGAAGTTGTTTATGACCGGTTATATCCGGACATATCTTGTTTATATTTTTCTATTTTTCATCGTTTCTTTGGGATTCACACTATGGTGGAAGGATGCATTTGCGCTGGATTTGTCGAATACGGCTCCGGTGAGGCTTTATGAAGTTATTATTGCCGTGATCATTTCCATTGGCGCTATCGTCATCCTGTTTGCAAAATCCAGACTGACCTCGATCATTATCCTTGGTGCTGTCGGTTATATGGTATCACTCTTCTTTGTTTTGTTCCGGGCCCCTGATCTTGCACTTACACAGCTCGTGATCGAAACAATTTCCGTTGCCCTGTTTTTACTATGCTTTTACCATCTACCAAAGCTTTCAAGCAGAAAAGAGGAACGGTTAGTATTCAGGCTTAATAACGCATTAATCTCAATTGGTGTTGGCGTAATTGTTACATTGATCGCACTTTCCGCACACAGCAACAAGTTTTTTGAAACGATTTCATCCTATTATGTTGAAAACGCCTATAAGGAAGCGGGAGGAAAGAATATAGTAAATGTAATTCTTGTGGACTTCCGGGGCCTTGATACGATGTTTGAAATCACCGTTTTAGGAATTGCAGCTTTGGGCATCTTTGCATTGATTAAGTTACGACTGGCAAAGGGGGCCTTAAAGGATGAAAACAAATGATATTATACTTCAAACGGTCGCTAAAGTGGCCTCACTGGTCATTATCCTCTTTTCCATTTATATCTTTTTCGGCGGGCATTATTCCCCTGGCGGTGGATTTGTTGGCGGCCTTCTAGCAGCGGGGGCGATTGTATTGCTGCTTTTGGCATACGATTTAAAAACAGTGTCGAATATCCTTCCTGTTGATTATAAGCTGGTTACTGCCGCCGGCCTGCTGATTTCTTCAGTAACCGTGTCCGGTGCTTTGTTTTTTGGTGCCCCGCTGATGACTCATGCTTATAAATACTTTGATCTGCCGCTATTAGGGCATACCGCCTTACATACCGCCGTTCTTTTTGATTTAGGGGTATACCTTGTGGTTGTTGGCATTACGATGACCATTATTCAAACGATAGGAGAGAGTGAATAATGGAAATATTAATGGCTGTTGTCATAGGAATTTTATTTATGAGTGCAACGTATTTAATGCTCTCGAAAAGCATTTTACGAATCATTATTGGTACCGGACTTTTAAGCCATGGTGCGCATTTGCTAATTCTTACAATGGGCGGTTTAAAAAGGGGGGCTGTTCCGCTATTGGGCGAAAACGCACAGTCCTATGTTGATCCCTTGCCACAAGCGCTTATCTTAACAGCGATCGTAATCAGTTTTGGGGTCACATCTCTGTTTCTTGTTGTAGCCTACAGGACATACCAAGAACTCGGGACGGACAATATGGACAAATTGAGGGGTAAGGAATCTGATGAATAACTTTGTTTTTTTGCCTGTTCTTCTTCCACTCTTGACGGGCATCATCTTAATTTTCTTTTCTAACCATATCAAGATACAACGATTTATTTCCCTGGTTTCATCTGCACTAGGGATTGTGATCTCCTGCCTGCTTATAGGAAAGGTTCATGATCAAGGAATCCTGGCCCTTCAGGTAGGCAGCTGGGAAGCGCCTTTTGGTATTTCCATTGTGGCGGATATGCTTGCCAGTCTGCTCGTTTTGACAACAAACATCATTGGTTTTGCCGTATTAATATACTCCTTTTATTCAATCGGGACTGGGAGGGAAAGGTATTTTTACTATTCCTTCGTGCAATTTCTGCTCGTTGGGGTAAATGGCGCATTTTTAACCGGTGATATTTTTAACCTGTTTGTCTTCTTTGAAGTAATGCTCATGTCTTCTTACGTTTTGTTGGTTTTGGGCGGAACCAAAACCCAGCTGAGGGAATCTCTAAAATACATACTGGTAAATGTCATTTCATCAGCTCTATTTGTTATTGCCGTGGCTTATCTTTATTCAGTCGTAGGAACATTGAATATGGCTCACATAAGTAAAAGAATTGCAGAAGTGGAACAGCCAGGCATCATTACCGTTATCGCTGTATTGTTTTTAATCGTATTTGGGCTGAAGGGCGCGATTTTCCCTTTATTTTACTGGCTTCCTGGATCCTACTACGCACCTCCGATCCCGATCATGGCTTTATTTGGAGCCCTTTTGACCAAGGTTGGCGTGTATTCGATCCTGCGTACATTTAGCCTATTTTTTTACCACGATCAACAGTATACACATGAACTGCTGGAAATTTTGGCTATTTTGACGATTATAGTTGGCACAATCGGTGCAGTTGGCTATTCGGATGTTAAAAAAATCATTATCTATAACATTGTCATTGCAGTTGGAATGATTACTTTCGGGATTTCATTGATGAATGAACAAGGGATATCAGGGGCGATTTATTATACGATACACGACATGATTATAAAGGCGGCCCTGTTCTTCTTAGTTGGAATCATGGCGATGGTTACCGGAACAAATGATTTACGAAAGATGGGCGGGTTAATCCAGGCATTTCCTTATGTTGGCTGGTCCTTCTTCATAGCAGCAATTTCACTCGCAGGAATTCCGCCTTTTTCAGGTTTTGCCGGGAAACTTCTACTGCTTGAGGGTGCTGTTGAAGGAAAGGCGTATATTGGGTTTTCTGTAATTCTGATTTCTAGTTTGCTGATGCTGTACTCCGTTATGAAGATATTCATCCACGGTTTCTGGGGTAAGGCTCGCGCATACAAAGATGCTGAAGCTATTCCAGTTTCCAGGCTTGCGATCCCTGCTGCATTCCTTGTGATTATTTCCATTGCGCTTGGATTGGGAACTGAGGCTGTTTATCCATACATCTCCCAGGCAACAGAACCGCTAATCGATCCAGCGATATATATTAATGCGGTGTTAAAGGAGTGATAAATGATGGCCTTTCAAATACTTCTGAATGTATTCCTTGCGTTCGTGTGGATGTTTTTAAGAAATGAATATAACGGAAGCTCATTTTTGGTAGGATATTTCTTTGGTTTACTAATCGTGTTTGGTTTCAGGAGGTTTTTTAGCAGCCGTTTCTATATGCTGCGTATTATTGCTGTATTTTCTTTGCTGTATATCTTTCTAAGAGAGCTAGTGCTCTCCAACATATCAGTATTAAAAGTTGTCCTTAAGCCCAATCTCGATATGAGGCCTGGTATTTTCGCTTTGGAAACAGAGCTTACAAAGGACTGGGAAATAACGATCTTGGCCAATTTAATTACATTGACTCCGGGGACACTTGTCGTTGATATTTCGCCGGATAATAAAATTCTCTACATCCATGCGATGGATATATCTGATGTTGGCCAGGCGGTACAGGATATTAAAGGGACATTTGAAAAAGCGATAATGGAGGTGAGCAGATAATGTTTACACTCGTTCTTCAAATTTCTTTAGTGTGTGTATGCATTTCCATGCTTGGATTGATTTATCGTGTGATAAAGGGTCCCTCTGTTCCTGACAGAGTTGTAGCCTTAGATGCAATCGGCATAAACCTGATCGCGATTATCGCACTTGTATCGATGATCCTTGATACAAGTGCCTTCCTAGAAGCTATTCTCTTGCTCGGCATTCTTTCATTTCTTGGTACGATTGCATTTTCCAAGTTTATAGAAAAAGGGGAGGTTATTGAAAATGACCGAGATCTTTAAGCTGATAGCCGGCATATTAATATTGTTGGGCGCATTCTTATCACTTGTATCCGCATTCGGCATCGTAAGGCTTCCTGATGTATATACCAGAAATCATGCTGCCTCAAAAAGCTCGACTTTGGGGATTATGTCAATCCTTATCGGTACATTCATTTATTTTTTCCTAGAGCATGGGCATTTTAATTCCAGAATCTTGCTTGGCGTTGTTTTTATATTTATAACCGCTCCTGTAGCCGGTCATATTATTAGCAGAGCTGCTTATAATACTGGTGTTAAATTATGGGATAAAAGCGTGCTTGATGACTTGAAGCAAGCCCGCAAGGTCATTGATTCTAAGCGCACGGATTAATACTCTAAGCCTATTTATATCTTGAAGGCTTTTCTAACTCCCTCTCTGCAAAAAAGATGCATTCGCCTAAGCGTTTGCATCTTTTTTTGTTGAAATCACTGCCAACGTGCAGCGTGAGACACATATCAAATTGTCCTCTTCATCGCGTATCTTGATGTCCCAAACCATAGTAGTTTTTCCCCTATGTAGAATATTGCCTTCAGCTGTTACATAGCCAGTTCTCTTTCCACGGATATGGTTTGCGTTAATTTCAAGGCCTACAACCGCCTGGCTCTCTTTATTTACCAGTTCAAATCCCCCGATACTGGCGACTGTTTCTGCGAGCGCTACGGAAGCGCCGCCATGCAGCAATCCAAAGGGCTGCCAGGTTCTTTCATCTACCGGCATCGTTGCAATTACCTTACCTTCTCCCAATTCTTTAATTTCGATTCCCAGGGAATTCATTAATGTTTTTTCAAGATTCATAGTGATTCTCCTCATTTTTCGTTCTATTTTTACAATGTTCTGCACTCTTTCAGGAAAATCCTTCTTTTTTTATAGATTTTCTATGCATTCATGAAAAAAAGAGGAAGGTATCAATGAGAGAAGTCTCATCAACACATCCTCTAATACTCTAGCTTTTCGTTAAATGCCTTATTCTGAATTTTGTCCTTCAAATCTTTCGACCAAGAGTGCAAGTGTCCTTGTCATGACCCCTGTTGCTCCGGCGGTCCCTAGGTCGGATGAGCTGCTCGTTGCCCCTGTTCCGGCAATATCCAGATGGACCCATGGAGTATTCTCTGCGAATTCTCCAATGAAGGCTCCTCCCATGATGGCATGCCCTGCGCTCCCTGGTGAATTATTTAGATCGGCAATTTTGCTTCCGCGTACCCGTTCTTTGTCTTTCTCCGTTATGGGCAGCCGCCAAATTGGTTCACCCGCTTCAAAAGAAGCTTCAAGGACATGTTCGAACCATTCCTCATTATTGGACATGGCACCTGTCATATCGTTGCCTAATGCCGTAATAACTCCACCTGTCAGAGTTGCAACATCTACTAAATAGTCAGCACCGTGATGTTGAGCGTAAGTAACGGCGTCAGCCAGCACCAGTCGCCCTTCTGCATCCGTATTTAATACTTCAATCGTTTTTCCGCTCATCGCTGTAATCACATCATCTGGTTTAAAAGCATTTCCACTAATCATGTTATCGGTCGAAGGAATGACAGCCACTACATTTTGTTCCGGTCTCAATTCACCGATAATCTCCATTGCCCCCAGAACGGCTGCTGCCCCGGCCATGTCCGTTTTCATGCCGACAATGCCCGTTTTGGTTTTAAGTGAATAACCGCCTGTATCAAAGGTGATCCCTTTTCCGACAAGGCCGATAACATTTTTCCATTCTTCCCTGCCCTGATATTTCAAAACAATCATTTTTGGCGCTTCGGTCGAGCCTTGGTTGACTGCCAGCATTGCCCCCATGCCTAGCTTTAACATATCTTCTTTTTCAAGAATCTCCGCTTCAAAGCTGTAACGGTCGGCGAGCTGGACTGCGTACTCGGCAAGGTCCGTAGCTGTAAGAAGGTTTCCGGGGGTATTCACAAGGTCTCTCGCTGAATTGGTTGCCCTTCCGAAAACATGGCCTACCGTTAGACAAGCTGAAATTTCCCCGGTCTCTGCCTCAGTATAAACGTTAATTTGCTCAATTTTCTTTTCGGTCTCGTTGGATTTTTGTTTATACCCTGCGAATTCGTACGTGGCCAGGGCGAATGCTTCACTGAGAGCATGGGCTGCATCGTAGGCGTCCACGTTTTCAGCCGTAAATGTATCAAGAGCAACGGACAAGCTTGTGAATTTCGCATTCTTCAAGGATTTAAACGCTTTTCCAAACGCTTCTCTAAGAGTCTCAAAAGTGAGTTCTTTTTCCTTTCCCAAACCAACAAAAATTAATCGCTTAATTCCCAGCCGCCCTAATGTATGGATTTTTGTTATAGCCTTCTTTTTCGCAGAAATTTCGCCTTCCTTTGCCAATTCCGTCAGCTGGCCTTCTAACTTTTGGTCGGCGTCCTTGGCTGTACCTGTTAACTTTATTGGTTTGTCAAAAACTCCTAGAAACAGGCATTCCTCTTTCCATTCCAAGTTGATTTCATTCTGAACAGTAAACATGTGCGACCTCCCTATTTTTCATGTAATCATTATAGCGGAGCCATTCATATATTTCGAATTTGTAACTCCTTTTGTGAATACACTTGCATGGTAAAAGGATTATACGTTTAACTTGCTTCTGTTTCGTTTATAGACAGTATATGGAGGGATCCTGTATTTTCTATTTAAAAGGGTAAGCATTTAAACTTGCGGAAAACATAAAAAAACATAGATCCTTTCATTATGGAACACGAGAAAACTGGAGAAAGAAGGTTGGTTTATGGAATTGCTTTTTAATTTCCCTTTAGTTGCTTCACTTATTTCAATATTTTTTGCTCAGTTCATTAAAGTGCCCATTCAATATATTGCCCTAAAAAAACTGGATTGGTCACTTATAACTTCAACGGGGGGGATGCCAAGCTCTCATTCAGCGGCTGTTACTGCCCTAGCGACCGGCGTTGGTCTAGAGTCTGGCATGGACTCACCTGTTTTTTCAGTAGCCACTATTTTTGCGGTGATTACAATGTTTGATGCCTCAGGAGTACGTAGACAGGCCGGGGAACAAGCTGCCGTTTTAAATAAGCTTGTAGCAGACTTCAATATATTTGTCGCTGAAGCAAAGAAATGGCAGAATAAAGAAGAAGCACAAAAGCAAAGGAAATTGAAAGAACTCCTTGGGCATAAACCCATAGAAGTATTCTTTGGGGGTTTGACAGGAATATTCGTTGCACTCTTTCTTTATTTTTATATTTTTTAAGGTCGGTGATTGTCTGTGAAGATCATTTCTATTTGCCCCAGCAATACGGAGCTTTGCGCTTACCTTGGAATTCAAGACTCTCTAATTGCCGTTGATGATTATTCCGATTGGCCCCAGTCGGTCACTGCTTTGCCTAAAGTCGGGCCCGACCTATCCATCAATATGGATTTGGTTCAAGAATTACAGCCTGATTTAGTTCTCGCCTCTTTAAGCGTTCCCGGGATGGAGAAGAACATCACTGAACTGAAAAACAGAAAGATTCCCCATATCGTGCTTAATCCGCAGTCACTGTTGGATATTGCAAACGATATAAAAACGATAGGCAGGGCTGTGGGAGAAACAGCCCGTGCCGAACAAAAAGGCGCTGAATTTCTGCAAACCATTGAAAGGTTCAGGTCTGTGTCAGCCACAATCCGCAATAAACCGTCCCTTTATTGGGAATGGTGGCCCAATCCCCTTTTCAGTCCGGGAGGCATCAACTGGCTTACGGAAATCAGCAGTCTTGCCGGTGCTTATAACATCTTGGAAGATATTGAACTTGCAAGCGTACAGATACCGCCCCAGGAAATCATTAAACGTAATCCTGACTTTATATGCCTGGCGTGGGTCGGTGTTCCTGAAGAAAAAATAAAGCCAGATTTAGTAAAGAAGAGAAAGGGCTGGGAGGAATTGGATGCGGTAAAAAAGGATAACATCCTGGTGCTCGAAGAACCCTTGTATTGCCGACCTTCTCCCCGCCTAATCGAGGGCTTGGTCAAACTGGCCAGAACCCTCCATCCGGAAGAATATAAAAATATTGAAACGAATATATCTTTATAACTTAAAAAATCCTTGCTCGAAATCAAGCAAGGATTTGCCTCACTATATTTTACTTTTTCACCTTTCCGGTAAATTGCTGGCGGAACACCTGCAATTCTTTTGTTTCGTTTAAAGAAGTCAATTCTTCTTGGGATAGCTTGCCGATGCCTTGTTTCACTATGTATACATCCAATGTTTTTTTGCCCCAATGATCATAAACCTCGTCCACAGTATCAAAATAAAGATCCAATTCATTTCCATTAATAGCACCGCCCTTATCAGCAACCACCCCATAGCCGTATCCCGGTATAAAAAGGATAGTCCCTAATGGAAATACTTCCAAATCAGCAGCTATAGTTGAGTATAAATCTCGTTTGACTTTTACTCCGGAAAACGTAATCCCGTAAGAAGGGCTACCCGGTGTTTTCCCTGTCGATTCATACCCTGCTGTGTAACCTGTGGCGACTACCTTCTGTCTCGGATATTGGGTAAAATCTATCGTTTCCTCGATGGTCTTTGGTGCTGCGGTCAATCTTGCAGAAACCATTGTTTTCGTCCCTGTTGCCGCTCTAAACGTTTTTCCTCCGAGTAACGGGCTCTTGTATACTTTGCCTGATTCTTGATGTTGTCCATACCATTCATTCTGGCCAAAATGCCCGTTTGCCTCCACGCCGGTAATATGCACAAACGTGGTGTATAGTGCGAGTATAAACAACAAGATAATAGCAACCCTTTTACATAGGTTTTTTATCCTTTTCATTTAACGGATGTCCACTCCTCTCACATAGAATATTTCTTTCCCAAAAAGCAGAATCGTATTCTTATGGAGGAGTAAAATATTTTCTTACTAAAAGGGGGAATCTGGATTGCATAAAAAAACAGGCACACATCATGTGTCCGCCTGCTTGTTTAAAACATCCTGTACCCTTTTTTGCGAAGTAAATTTATAGCGATTCCAGCCAAAAATGCACCAGCAAGCCCGCTTGATAAAATGACAATATCGGCCGTATGAAGGCTACCAAGTCTTTCACCAAGATTCATTAATGAATCTCCCGGATTTCTAAAATACTCTATTAATTTCTCGTCATTTACAATGGAAATAGCAATTAACGGAAATAATATTACCATAATCCATGAAGAACGAAACAGCATATTCAATAAAAACCCAATTCCAAAAAATAAAATGAAAAATAAAACCACCGAAATGATTAAAATAGGTATAGACATCTGCATGGCAGGCAAGCCCCTCCTCTGTCACTCTTAGTGTACTTAATGAAGGAGGGGATCGTCAATAAAGGATTCGTATCCGTTTTCAATTAATGGCTATCTGCATTAATTGAATAAAAAGATTTGAAAAGAACATAAATAAAGAAAAAACTGTCAAGACTACTGTCCTGGCAGTTTGAAAGCTCCAAATTACAGAATATTGAATTTTCCTTTTTTTATTACCATTGACGGGCCGCCAATCATGTAGAGAGCACGATTGTCGATCATTTTCTTCATGAAGGATGCTGTTTTTCCAGTCATTTTCTTTCCAAATGCTACACCAATAGCATCATCCTCGCCAAGCGAACATACAGTACCTTTAATATCAGGTGTGAACGAATCAAGGTTCTCTTGATTACGTACGAGGGCAGTAAGGTTCTTGGCGCATATTACGCCCTGTTGCATGGCAATTTGCGCAGTTGGCGGATATGGGCGATTGATTTCATCATTGATGATTAAAGAGCAATCGCCGACTATGAAGATATTATCATGGCCCGGAGCACGAAGATCCGGATTGACTTTTACGCGACCGCGCATCGCTTCAATTCCTGATGCTTCGATGAGTGAGCTACCGCGGACACCCGCAGCCCAAACGACTGTGGAAGCTTTAATTTCTTCCACTTCGTCCTCTCCTTTTGCAACGATGATTCCTTCTGGTGTGCAGCCCTTGATTGCAGTGCCGATTTTGAATTCAACACCTTTCTTCTCAAGGTGTGCTACGGCATATTGCACAAGCTCCGGATCGAAGCCTGGAAGAACCGTTGGAGCCGCCTCTACACATATAACACGGACTTTGTGGAAGTCTACATCATGTTCTTTGCAAAGCTCAGGAATGCGATTTGCTAATTCCCCAAGGAATTCAATCCCTGTGAAACCAGCACCTCCGACAACGATAGTCAAACGCTCATCCTTCTTTTCGGCTTCCGTATTATACGTGGCAAATTGATATTCAATGTGTTCACGAATCTGACGTGCAGAGTTTAGATTAGAGATGGAAAACGCATGCTCTTTCAAACCTTGGATGCCAAATGTTTCTGATTCGGCGCCTAACGCGATCACCAGGTAATCATATTCTATTTCGCCTTTTTCAAGCTTCACTTTCTTTTCAGCAGTCTTAATGTCAACAACTGTATCTTGAACGAACTGAACCTTATTTTTATCAAGTACGCTGCGAACTTCATAACGGACCCGGTCAGGTGCCAGGGTACCTGCAGATGCTTCATGCAGCCACGTTGTTTCATAATGGTAATCATTTTTATTAACTAATACGATGTCGGCTTCGTTTGCTCCTAAAGATTTTTGCAAACGGGTTACAGTCATAAGACCGCCGTAACCCGCTCCGAGTATTACGATTTTTGGCTTTCTCACAGTCATTTCCACCTTTACAATGTTTTCTTGCGCTGCGCTTTCCATAATTCTATCGTTTCACATTTAGGCCAACTTCATTATAAAAAGCATTCATCGAAGTTTGTGAATTACTTCACGAATGAGTTCAAAAAAATACACATAAAAAGTCATAAAATCTTAACAAAATAATATCTAAGTAAATATTATGCTTTTTTATCACGTTTTTCAAGCAGAATTCTTATTTTTCTTAGTTATCCCGTTATTACCATACCTTTCTAAGGCCGTTAATTATTGCGGCAATGATCATGCGAGGCATAACAACTTAGCTGTGCCGTGATAACAACTATTGCATCGGCTTCTAGCAAACCGCGGTTTATCTAATAAAGAAGAAGGGCGACGGGAAAAATATTACCATCTAATCATGTTGTGCACCTTTTCACTATGAACCATTCAATTTGTGCTAAAATATAAATTATGACTTCACACTCAATGGGAGGGTTTAGATTGAAGGAGAACGAAAAAGTATACGATATTACCATAATTGGCGGCGGCCCTACAGGATTATTCACAGCTTTCTATGGTGGCATGAGACAGGCATCCGTGAAAATTATTGAAAGCCTCCCTCAGCTTGGCGGACAGCTTTCTGCTCTCTATCCTGAGAAATATATTTATGATGTTGCCGGGTTTCCAAAGGTGCGGGCACAAGAACTTGTGAACAACCTAAAGGAGCAAATGGCCAAGTTTGAACAAACCATCGTCCTTGAACAAGCTGTTGAAAAACTGGAAAAACAGGAAGATGGGATATTTAAACTTACGACTGACAAAGAAATTCATTACTCTAAGACCATCATTATCACTGCAGGCAACGGTGCTTTCCAGCCGCGGAGAATGGAACTTGAGAATGCTTCACAATATGAAGGGAAAAACCTGCATTATTTCATTGATGACCTCAATCAATTCGCTGGTAAACGGGTCATTGTCTTTGGTGGAGGAGATTCAGCCGTAGACTGGGCTCTGATGCTTGAGCCGATTGCTGAGAAAGTAACCATTGTGCACCGTCGGGATAAGTTCCGTGCCCATGAACATAGCGTCGAAAATTTAAAAAATTCAAAGGTGGAAATCAAAACCCCATATGTGCCTGCTGAACTCATTGGCGATGACAATGAAGTAACACAGGTCGTTTTAGAAGGAGTAAACGGCGGCGAAAAAGAAGTAATTGATGTTGACGCCGTTATCGTCAACTATGGCTTTGTTTCCTCCCTAGGTCCAATTAAAGATTGGGGACTTGAAATCCAAAAGAACTCTATCGTCGTAAACACAAAAATGGAAACAAACATAGCGGGCGTTTATGCTGCAGGCGATATCTGCACGTATGAAGGAAAGGCTAAGCTAATTGCGACCGGTTTTGGTGAAGCGCCGACAGCCGTAAATAACGCAAAGCAGTATATCGATCCTAAAGCAAGGGTCCAGCCTATGCACAGCTCTTCCATGTTTTCTTAATTCTAGCCGACTCAGTTCGTAACACCTGAACGACAGCCTCCGCTTTCTTTCAGGTGTTTTTGTTTTATAAAAAACGAAGGGGTACAACACCAGATGTTAAGGATCTGCACTACTAATTTCGAGCAGTACATGACGCAAACGAAAATCTTGTTAACACGTAGTCCGGACTTATGACAGATGATTAGACTCAAGCAAATCATTCCTTAGGATAAGTGAAAAAACAGCATAGGTGCAACCACAATGGGCGATGCAGCAACCGGCCTGTGAGTCAGTTTCCAACGAATCAACGCGTAATTCTATGTTTAACATCCATGTATCGATTAAGGAAGCTTTGTATTGTTTAGCAACGTAAACAAAAAAGGCATCCTGGTTTCAGCAGGATGCCCTGTTCTTTTAGATTAACAATTCTCCGGAGTACCGGCATTAACTGCAGTTCTAAAGGAGGAACCGCAACCGCAGGAAGCAATGGCATTAGGATTGTCAATCGTGAAGCCGCCGCCCATCATCGATTGTTTGTAATCTATTTTTAGCCCATTCAAAATCGGGACATCCTGTTTATCCACAAGAATATGGATGCCGAACTGTTCAAGCTTCTGGTCCTGCTCGCCTGCTTCTTGTTCAAAGCCCATTCCATAGGAAAGACCGCTGCATCCTCCACCTTTTACCGCGACCCTTAAAAAGGAACCTTCCTCATCGTTATGTTTCATCATTTCTTTTATTTGAAAAGCTGCTGCTTCTGTTAAGTTTACTACTTCACTCATATGGACACCCTCCCTAAAGTATTGTTTGAGAAAGTTTGTTCGATAGAAAAAACACTCAAAAGGTTTAGCCTAGACTAGACTTAAAAATATTTACTACTGCTAGTATATACTAAAAAAATGACTTTGCTCAACTTTCCAGTTCATAATGTTATAGCGGCGATTATATTCTGTTAACCCACAACACGAAGCGTTATAATAATGTTATAGGTATTTTTAACCAGGAATAAAGAATCAATTATATTAATTAACACAAAGGGTGATAGAATTGGAAGAACTACAGCCGGCATTCGACCGTAATGTTCAGTGTTTATACTGCAATCATAAATTTACAACAAAAAAAATCCGTTCAAGATTTATTAAAGTCACCAACTATGATAGCGATTTCCGGCCTAATTACGCCAATAATCAAGCGAATGCTCTTTATTATAATATTTCTGTGTGCCCCAGCTGCGGTTTCTCGTTTTCTGATGATTTTACCAAATATTTTGCCCCCGGTACGAGGCAGCTGATACAGGAAAGAGTGGCATCAAAATGGATCGCTACGGATTACAGCGGAGAAAGAACGGCAGATGATGCCATAAATGCCTACAAGCTCGCAGGGTACTGTGCGACACTGAAAAAGGAAAAGCATATCAGCATAGCTGGCATCTTCCTGCGTATCGCTTGGTTATACCGGGAAAAGGGAGAACATGAACAGGAACAAAGATTCCTAAAACTAGCCCGCCACGAATACATGGAATCCTATTCAACAGACGATTTCAAAGGCACTCAGGTTTCTGAAGTCCGCCTCTTATATTTAGCAGGTGAACTGTCTACCCGTATCGGCGATATCCCCGCGGCTATGAAATATTTTTCACTGGTGATTGAAAAACAAAAACAGACGGTGGAAACAAAACTGATCGACATGGCGAAGGAACGCTGGCAGGAAATACGAGATACAAAAAAACTTTCCGAAGCGACCAATTAATGAAAGTAACTTCAAATTAGAACTTAAAAGGCTGCCAATTATAGGCAGCCTTTTAAAGAAAGCCAAATATCTCCCCATTAAAACATTGGGTTTTCTTCGAGATATTGGTATATATTTTCAACAAGCTGTTCTGGGGTTTCACCTGTGACAACTTCCCCATTTACAAGCGCGTATAAACTAGCCGCACACTTCCCGCAATAACCAAGGCAGCCGTATTCGATGATGTCGAAATTAGGATCCCTCTCCAATATTTCAAGAGCTAACTGCCCCCCGCTGGCAAGATTGCTTATACAAAATTCTATGATTGGGTTCATGCTTTCACTCTCCTATCATCAACAGAATATCCTACCCTTTTTTCGACAAACCGTCAACGGATCCGGCTTTGGAAAACGCTTTTCATTTGATATACTTATTGTGGTTTTGTCACAATTTCGTTATACTTTTTATGGCATTTAAATGAATACGCCGATATTTATCGCTCAACATACAAGTCATGGGTATTAACAAATCCTGATAGTAAACAGAATGGATTGCCTTTCCTCCGGGAGATTGTATGTTGGATTATGGGGTAAGTGAAGAATGTAAAAAGTCATCCAGCAGAAAACAAAGGGGAAATTCACATGAAGAACTTAGTCATACTTGGTGGCGGCTATGGAGGAATGAAAATCCTTCACGAATTGCTGCCCGAACATTTGCCTGACGATGTGACCATTACTTTGGTGGATCGCAATCCTTACCACTGTTTGAAAACAGAGTACTATGCTTTGGCTGCCGGTACTATTTCCGATCAGCACATTCGCGTGACTTTTCCGGACCATCCTCGCCTAAAAACTGTCTATGGGGAAATTACTTCTATTAACCTAGCTGAAAAACAAGTGTTGCTTAAGGACAACGAAGCCGTTCCCTATGATGATTTAGTGATCGGCCTTGGATGTGAAGATAATTATCATAATGTTCCTGGTGCTGAAACATTTACTTATAGCATTCAGACAATTGATAAATCCCGTCGTACTTACCAGGCCCTGAATAATTTGGGGGCAGGGGCAACCGTATCCATTGTCGGTGCCGGTTTGAGCGGTGTTGAGCTAGCAAGTGAATTGATTGAAAGCCGCCCTGATTTAAGAATTAAGTTATTTGATCGTGGCGACCATATATTATCAGCCTACCCAAAACGATTAAGTACATATGTAGAATCATGGTTTCAAGAACACCATGTAGAAATTATATCTAACTCGAACATAACGGAAGTACAAGAAAGAGTGTTGTATAACCATGGTGAACCGATAGCTAGTGATGTCATTGTATGGACTGCCGGCATCCAGGCGAATAAAATCGTCAGGAATCTGGATATAGAGAAGGACAAACACGGCCGTGCAATCCTGACGCCGCAGCACTTTCTTCCAAGTGATGACAGTGTATTTGTTGTAGGAGACTGCGCAGGCCTGCCGCATGCACCGAGTGCCCAGCTGGCTGAAGGACAGGCTGAGCAAATCGTGACAGTCCTTTTGAAAAAATGGGCGAATGAACCGCTGCCTGAGAGCTTTCCAACTATTAAATTAAAAGGCATACTAGGATCACTAGGGAAAAAGCACGGATTTGGACTCGTGGCGGACCGCGCAATCACAGGCAGGGTAGCCCGATTACTAAAATCCGGTATCCTTTGGATGTATAAGCATCATAATGGATAATAATTAATTTCCAGCCCTCGATGACTCCAAAAAGGAGTTGTCGAGGATACAAGAATGATTCAGTACTTCTTCTTGAAAGTCCTCCATCGTTACCACAGCAAAAACTGCACCTCCAACTATTATTTATATCTAACAATTGGGATGCAGTTCAATCTCAATATATATTTTCCGTGATTTCCTTGCTAAGGCTTTAAAACAACCTTAATGCAGTTATCCTGCCTCGTATCAAAAAGTTCATATCCTTTTTCCGCTTGATTCAAAGGAAGTACATGTGTAACTACATCGCCGATATCAACCTTGCCTGAAGAAACCAAATCGTAGATATGCGGCATATAGTGAATGACCGGAGCCTGTCCAGACCTGATATTTACGTTTCGTTCAAAAATATCACCAAGTGGGAATCCATTATACCTGCCGCCATATACACCGGTAATTTGAATCGTACCGCCTTTACGAACTGCCTGGCTGGCAATAACAACGGCACTCATGGTTCCGCCTTGTAGTTTCAAACCAGATTCAAGATATTCCATCGGGGTCATTTTTCCATCCATACCTACAGCGTCGATAACAACATCTGCCCCGCCTTTGGTTATTTCTTTTAAGTATTCCCCTGTGTTTTTGTGTTGGTCGAGGTTTACGATTTCTACTTTATTAGTCCTTTTGGCATGTTCTAAACGATAATCGATATAATCTACCGCAATAACCCTTTTGGCTCCTTTTAACCAAGCAAATTTTTGAGCGAGAAGTCCTACCGGTCCGCACCCAAGTATAACGACCGTATCACCATCTTTTACACCGGCGTTATCGACTGTCCAATATGCAGTTGATGCAGCGTCTGCAAGTAGAACCAGACTTTCATCTTTTACTTCACTATCTTCGGGAATTTTAAATGAAGTGAAATTTGCGTATGGAACGCGAAGGTATTCCGCTTGCCCTCCCGGATACCCTCCCGTGAGGTCTGAGTAACCAAAAAATCCGCCCATTTCACCATTATCGTTGGAGTTATCACATTGGCTTTCCAAGTGATTTTTACAATAAAAACATTCACCGCATGCAACGTTAAACGGAATGATAACCCGGTCTCCTTTTTTAAGTTTCGTCACATCGGAGCCCACTTCTTCCACAATTCCCATCGGTTCATGGCCAATGATATAATCCTCCGGAAAGTTTGGAATCATCCCGTGTATTAAATGTAAATCGGATCCACAAATGGCCGAGGTAGTGATCTTTACAATTATATCGTCATTTTTCTTTATTTTTGGATCGGGAACGTCCTTGACCCTAACGTCCTTAATCCCTTGAAACGTAACTGCCTTCATTGTATCTCATTCCTCCTATTATTCGTCATCATCAATTTGGGCCATCATGCCCATACGGGAAGTGTCACCAGGGAATAAATCCAACTTACCGATCATCATGGCTCCTTTAGCGGATTTAAGATCCAATTGATATTGGTCATTTACGTTATAGGGATGCAGCCAACCCTTCTTCATCATGAAATTGGACACCTCTTCATGCAATGCGAGTCCTTCCTCCAAATGCTCCCTGAAGGCAGCCCTTACTTCCGGAGTCCTGGATTCTGTCAAAGCATATGCTGCGTTCCTAACCCCAGTTTTAACGCTGAGTAAAAATTCTAATGCCAAAGCTGAATCTGCCATCTCGGGCATGCCTTCAGCATTTTCAACCTCCATATAATCATTGATCATTGAATATCACCTTCATTCACTGGATTTGGGATTTTATAAATTTTTTGTAATTGTTCAACTGCTTTCATCGATTGTTCTACATCTCTGACCATAAACGCTTTCAAATCTTGATCGAAAACCACGCCTGACATCATTTTTGACTTGATAATGCAAGTGGTTTTGAAATTAAGCATTTCATGGAGTTCCATTGTTTCATGGTAGGCTAGTCCTGTCTGTTCCATTTATAATTTCACCTCCAGTGTTATCTCAAAAGTAGTATTGCCGGACAATTTATCCGTTATGTGATTAATATTTTGGCTAAATTAATTTACATTACATGACTTTGTATAACAATATAAAAAGAATTGTTAAAAGCTACTCAAAATGTTCTGCCTGATTTGAGTCCTATAGGGTGATTTAACAAAAAAACCCCACAGATTCTTCTGTGAGGTTCAGCCGTTACCTTTCAAGGGATGAAAGGTGATAATAATATACCGTCGAATGGTTAGTTTTATACATCCCATATATTTTCCGGAAGCCAAACAACTGGTGTTTTCTATTTTTCAGTTGTGTTCCAGGTTTCTTTTGAATCTTTACTCGGTCTTTCTTTCTTTACTCTTCTAGGGTCAAAATTTTCTGGATTCGCGTAACTATGTGTTCCCTTTCCATTTGGCATCCTTCATCACTCCCACTCTCATTTGGATAGTCATTCGCACTTTTATCTTGTAAATAAATCTTCTCGATTATAAGAGGAATAAAGAGGGAATGTTCTAATCCCGCACCTTAGGTGTTTTTTGAATGATGTGAAAACTGTTTTTCCTACGAAACAAACATTTAGAACTCTGCCCGATAGAGGGATTTTGTGCTCAAATTAATACTGCGTAATGGGCGACCCTTTTACTTTCCGTCCTTAAACTCCCTGTACCCGAATTTCTCCATTTCCTTTACAATTGTTTTAAGCTGGGGATTTCCTTCTCCGACGATTTCACCTTCTATAACGACAACAGGATAGAAAAGGTCTTCATCAATGACTCTTTTGGAAAAGTCTTGCTTCATCTGATCTTCATGGGTATTGAATATATCAATATATGCAACTGTAAAAGGCTGTCCCGGGAATTTACGGGAAAGGGCCGCTTCAAGCCACTCAGAAGTTTGTTTTGAAGAAGGTAGATTTACACAGCTTGCACATATTTGTTCGGCTCCGTATACTTGTATTTCAATCTCTTTTCTCTCCATGGTTCCCCTCCAAGTTTTTACTCTGATGGCAATGATAATACAGCTTCAGCCACGGCTATTCAATATATTTTCTACATATTATTGTAACTGATGATAAATGCGAGTGAAAGAAATTAAAATTATTATAAAGTTTGAGTTGGATTTTTTTCGGTTCTGGCTTTATAATATTAGATAAGAAAGGAGTCGATTGCAATGTCTGAACAGGCAATGTTTGAGGAAGTTCAAGAGGTACTGGATAAGCTTCGTCCGTTCCTACTTCGTGACGGCGGAGACTGCGAACTTGTAGATGTGGATGAAGGAATCGTTAAGCTTCGCCTGCTTGGTGCTTGTGGAAGCTGCCCAAGCTCTACAATTACGCTTAAGGCCGGTATTGAACGTGCCCTTCTTGAAGAAGTACCTGGCGTAGTAGAAGTGGAACAAGTATTTTAATTTTAACCCATAAAAATAAAGCTGATCATGGTAAGCCCCTTATAAAGGTTGCTTCACTGGATCAGCTTTTTTGTTTTTTATAAAGGTTACAGCTTATTTATCGGACTAGTTTTTAATTGTTCTAGCTTCTCTACCTTGCTTCCATGATTATCAATCTCAATTTCTTTAATGAGAAATTCAGGGAAGGCTTCAGTGAGGCGTTCCTTTACTTTTGCTGCGTTCTCACATAGCGTAAAGCAAACTATAGTCGGCCCTGCCCCGCTCAATGCAGTGCCAAATGCCCCAGCCTTGCATGCTATCTTTTCTGCCTCTTTCAAGTGCGGCACGAGGTGAGACCTGAAAGGCTGATGGAACTTGTCATTTTTCATCATTTCCCCGGCAAGGTTCCATTGCTGGGTAAGCAGCGCCGCAAGCAGTACATTGGAAACAGCGCTGGCTTGTACGGCATCAGAAAGCGGAAGATCTTCCGGCAGGACATTTCTCGAGTCCTCCGTTAGAAGTTCATAATTCGGGATGACAGCGACCACTTTCACATCAGCAAGCGGAAAGGACAGCAAGTCAGTTTTATCTTGAGTATGCCTTCCCACTACCAGTCCCCCAAATACAGAGGCTCCTGCATTGTCAGGATGACCTTCGAACACTGATGCATGGCGGTTCTTTTCTTCCTTCGTTAATTGAAGCCCTCCCATCAGATCAGCCAGTTCAATTCCGGCCACGATGGCAGAGGCACTACTGCCCAAGCCCCTCGTTAAAGGAATTTCACTTGATATATAGATACGGCATGGGTGAAGCTCCTTACCATATTGGGACGCAACTTTTTTTGCAATTGATATGATATAGTTTTCTTCATTGGAAGGAAAAACAGCAAGCTCCGCCGAAAGAGGAATAACCTCCCACTCATCCGATAGGTGAACATCTAATTTTAAATAAAGTCCAAGTGCGAGGCCAATAGAGTCAAATCCCGGCCCCAAATTCGCAGTGCTAGCAGGTACAGTTATCGAATACATTTCGGCTTCTTTTATCATGGCTGCATCACACCCTGTAAGTGTTCAAGGATCACTTTTTCATCCATTGGAAGCAGAACGGGCTTAATAACGCTTGTCTCCACTGCAGTTGTCGGGTCCTTTAGGCCATTTCCGGTCAATACTGCGACAACCTTGCTTCCTTTTTTGATCTCTCCGCTCTGGAGCTGTTTTTGTAAGCCGGCGATGGAAGCACAAGAAGCCGGTTCAGCAAAAATTCCTTCTGTGCTGGCAAGCTTACGGTATGCCGCCAATATTTCCTCATCTGAAACTTCATCTATTTTGCCATTTGATTCCTCTGCTGCTTCGACGGCAAACCTCCAGCTCGCTGGATTGCCTATACGTATTGCTGTAGCAATGGTTTCCGGGCTCTCGAAGACATGGTTATGCACGATTGCTGCTGCACCTTCCGCTTCAAATCCTCTCATCTCGGGCAGCCCTGATTCTTTCTTTTCGTTGTACTCCTTAAAGCCTTTCCAATAGGCAGTAATATTTCCAGCATTTCCAACGGGCAGTACTAGAACGTCTGGAGCAGTCCCAAGCGCATCGCAAATCTCGAAAGCTGATGTTTTCTGGCCTTCAATCCTGTATGGGTTAACAGAATTTACAAGAGTGATAGGTGACTTTTCGCTAATGTTTCGTACAATCTGGAGGGCATCATCGAAATTGCCTTCAATGGAAATGATCTCGGCACCATACATGACTGCTTGGGCAAGCTTTCCCATTGCGATCTTCCCTTCTGGAATGACAACGATGCATCGCAAGCCCGCTCGTGCGGCATAGGCGGCTGCCGCAGCGGATGTGTTACCGGTTGACGCACATATAATCGCGTCGCTTCCTTCTTCAACAGCTTTTGCTACTGCCATTACCATACCACGGTCCTTGAACGAGCCTGTCGGGTTTGCTCCTTCATACTTCACATAAAGCTCTACACCGAATTCCTGGGACAACCGTTCACAGTGGATAAGCGGTGTATTCCCTTCTAAAAGTGTCAGCTTAGGTGTTTTTTCTGTTAGCGGCAGAAATGATGCATATTCTTGTATAAGCCCTTTCCAGCTCAAATTGCTTCCTCTCCTTCTACCCTATATGTGCTTTTGATTTCCTTAACTTTTGGATTATCATTTAGTTCCTGCATTATATTTTCAAAGTTAAATAGCGACGCCCGGTGGGTTACCAGGACAATTTCTGATGATTCCTTCTGTTTTAACGGAAGCTGAAGGATTTTATCAAAGCTCACACCATACTCAGAGAATATGGACGTAATATTCGCGAGCACACCCACTTCATCATTGACATGCAAACGGACAAAGAATTTAGCATAAATGTCCTCAGGAGCTTTGAGGGATTTGGGATATTGCGGCGTCACAATGCTTCTTCCATTTACACCTAGTCTCATATTCTTTATGACACCAACTAAATCTGAAACGACAGCTGTAGCGGTCGGCAGGCTTCCAGCGCCTGGCCCATAGAACATTGTCTCACCCACTGCTTCCCCATATACATACACTGCATTATATTCATCGTTAACAGACGCCAGCGGATGAGTTTCGGGAAGCAGCGTGGGCTGGACGCTTACTTCAACCCTTTCTCCGTCAAGTGAAGCAATGCCAATCAATTTCATGGTATAACCAAGCTTCTTGCTGTATTCCAGGTCATCCTTGCTTATTTCTGTTATTCCCTGCACCTTTACATCGTCTAAATCGATCGTCATCGAAAAACCGAGTGTGGCTAGGATCGCCATTTTCCGGGCCGCATCCATTCCGCTGACATCCGAGGTCGGATCAGCTTCCGCATACCCCAAGTCCTGTGCCTGTTTCAACACATCATCATACGCACTGCCATTTTTGCTCATTTTGGTAAGAATAAAATTGGTTGTGCCATTCACGATTCCCATCATTTTTGTGATCCGGTCTGATGCTAAGCCATCCACCAGCCCTCTTAAAATAGGAATCCCGCCGGCTACGCTTGCTTCGTAAAATAAGTCGCATCCGTTTTCCATTGCTGCTGATAGCAATTCAGGACCATATAAAGCCATCAAATCTTTATTCGCTGTGACAATGTGCTTTTTATTTTGCAGTGCTTTTAAAAGAAGACCACGGGTTTCTTTAATACCACCCATCACTTCGATCACGACATCGATTTCCGGATCCTCGACAATATCTTCTGGGCGCTCCGTAAGCAGGCTCTCGTTTACAGGCACCTGACGCGCCTTCGATACATTCTTCACTAATATTTTCTTTATTGATACAGGGCAGCCGATTTGGTGCATTAATTTATCTTGATGACTCTCAATGATCTTCACTACTCCCGATCCAACAGTACCTAACCCTAATAATCCGATTGAGATAGCTTTCATATCGATCCCCCTTGTTTTTGTTTTCTCTACAGAAACACTTGTATTTTCATAGTAGACATTATAGGTTTTATTTCGTTTTTTTGCAATAGTCAGAACAGAAAAGAACGACAATGAAAACGTTTAAACACTTGGTATAGCAATAAATAATATTTTTGTGATTTCAAAATAAAATGCTCCTCCTGTTCAGGAAAAGCATGGTTTTTATCACTTTATATTTTTCACATAATCAGTAGTCCCCATCACAATCTGTGGATTGCTTTTCTGGTTCAGCCATTTTAAAATGCTGACGACATTCTTTTCCTGTGTTGCAACGCATCCAGCTGTCGGGCTGCTTGAACTCCGCCAGATATGCAGGAAAATGGCACTGCCTTTTCCTTTAACAATAGGGCTGGTGTTGTAATTAATCACAGCAGCATATTTATATAAAGGCTGATACATTATTTCATGGCTTACTGAAGGCTTGCTTGTTGATGTAAACCATTTATTGTAATATTTCGAGGAAGGTGCATCAATCCAATAATCATTTTTTGTGGATTTTCTATATGGCCAGGACATCCCTGCTGGTTTTGACGCGGTGCCAAACGCAGTTCCAAATGAATAAATTCCCATCGGTGACTTGCCGTCCCCTTCCGCTTTGCTCACCGCAAACCCCTTCTTGCCTATAACACCTGCCATTGGTTGCAGAGCCCGTCTCCATTCACCATAATTATATTCGTAAGCTCTAATCGTAACTTTGATATCTGTTATCTTTGTATTTGTAGCCGAAAGCACTTGTTTTACTTGTGGCCGGTTTTTAAATTTGCTAAGCAGCTGCTCCTCTTGTGCACTATATACTTCCTTCGCATTTGTTGCTGGGATATAGGCTGTTTTGTTAGAATAGCAGATCTTGTACCAGCCGCCTGTACGTGATATTACAGGGTATTTAATGTTTTTAGGGATTGACCCCACTGTTTTCGACTTGGGGGCAGGCGATTGTTTAACATCCGTATTTTGTTTCAGAACAACCTGAAAGTTATTTTTTGGGCAACTTGACGGCTGGGAGGTTGCTGCCTCAGCATTGTTATAGATACTGCTTGTAAGCAGTAAAAACAATATTGCCACTATTCCTGTCAGTTTCTTCAAAGTTTTCCTCTCCTATGCATGCGTTGATTCTATGAATGTTGGGATATCCAAGTTTTATTTATTAGTGTTTGCGGCTTTTGCCCGTTCAATATAAGGGTTATATTTTTGGCGCAAAGATTCATCATGGCCAGTCTCGTTTCTGCGCTAGAACTCCCAATGTGAGGCAACGCCACGACATTTTTTAAGGTTAGTAGCGGGTGATTGGCGCTGATTGGTTCCTTTTCGAACACATCGAGGCCGGCGCCCGCGATATCCTTGTTAACCAATGCGTTATATAATGCCTGCTCATCAACGACAGCACCTCGTGAGGCATTGATAAAGATGCCTGATTCTTTCATTCTCTTGAACGCTTCCGCATTAAAAAGCCGGTGTGTTTCATTAGACAATGGGATAAGAGAGACGACAAAATCGGATCGCTCCAGCAGCTCTTCGAAGTCACAATATACCGCCCCAATCCTGCTTTCTGCTTCAGGTTTTCTTGATCTGTTATGATAGAGGATTTCCATGTCAAAGCCGGCAGCACGTTTGGCAACGGCTTCTCCGATCTTGCCCATGCCCGCTATGCCAATCGTTTTATGGTGGATATCGTGTCCAGCAAAGAAAAATGGGCTCCAGCTTTTCCATTCCCCGTTTTTCACCGCTTCCGAGGATTCCACTAAGCGGCGGGCCGTTGCAATTAATAGCCCAAAGGTTAAATCAGCTGTCGTGTCGGTTAATACATCTGGCGTATTGCATACGGCTATCCCTCTTTCAGAAGCGGCATCTATATCGACATTGTCAAATCCGACGGCCATATTGGCGACTACGCTTAGGTTCTCAGCCTTCGAAAGAAGTTCCGTGTCAACCCGATCTGTCAGCATTGTCAAAAGTGCGTCCGCACTCTTTGCTTCCTCAAGAAGAATCTCTCTGGGAACAGGTTGGTCTTCAGAATCCCACATCTTGACCTCAAACTGTTCCCTTAGCTTCTCTATAGTTTCGGGAGCAAGTTTTCTTGTAATATACACATACTTTTTCGCCATTCTTTTCCTCCTTCCTATGTATTCCATAAAAGATATTTTTATCATAACATAGGAATTTCCGGGATTGAATGAAGGAAATAAAATTGATAAAAAAGTATTAATCTTTACATAATAAACGCCGTGAATTTTCTAAAGCCAAGTCAATAAAGGCAATTTCATTTGCTTTACCGGCAAGCGTACCATTTCATAAAAGTGCCGCAAGAATTCTTCATAATGGACACTTCTTTCGGTAAAGAGCATCAGTTGGTCTTCAAGTTGATGGGAACGAGCCTCGGATGGTGCGCTATAATATTCCTCTATCGTTTCGTAATAGTGGATTGGAAAAATGAGCCGGGCATAGAGAAGTCTCGCTGAAAAGGCGCTAAGCGGGTTGAGTGTTTGATAATCGCTGAAGAATTGCTGCAGTGCAGGCTGGTATGTTTGAAGGTTATTGAAATAATTATGCCTTGACCACTCGGCCATATCCCTGCTTGAATGGTCAAAAATCCAATCAAAAGGATTTTTGATGCAATATTTTCCGGTCCACGTGTCTTTCGTAAATCGTTCGTAGCATACAGTACCCGCATCAATGGCCTCAGGGGTTTCATCAATTTCAGTGTCCACCACGTATTGGATGGCGCTTTCTCCAAGGGCCAGATAATAAGGGAACGTCTCTACAAACTGCTTCTCAAATTCATTGGTCGGTTGAGATTGAAGTTTCTCTCCCCAAATCTTTTCAAGTTGGTCGACTCTTTGTTCCCAGAGAGTTTTCCAATTTCCAATCCTCGAGCATTTTTTAATGGGCTGAGTGATAGATCTGGCACGTGCATGAAATTTTGCCAGCTTTCGCCCAAGACCTTGATCTCTTCCTTTCGCAAGCACTGTATTCGCAAGCAGCAGGAACGGTTGCCCATCCGCTTCAGAAATATAGCTCTGATGCTTTGCGAGCACAAAATCAGAAACATAACGATCCCCTTGTTGTTTCAGGTGCTCAGACATATTTAGCCGTTCTACCAATTCTTCCTGTTCCAATTTTTCCAGCGGAATAATAGTATATAATACATTCCCCGAAAGAAAGGAAGGGTAGCGCCCTACAGTTTCTTCCCTCTCTACATGAATCCCATAATTTTCATTAATGATATCTTCAATCATAAAAAGCACCTGCTTTCACAACGTGTAAAGTACTTCTAATTGGATACTCTATGACCTATATATATGATGGCAGCGTCAACATCTGAATAAATATTGGTCCTTTGAATAAACATTTCATTACCATGGTTTGTTCGCTCAGGACCATTATAGGGTATAGACTTAAAACCATAGAAATATTAAGAAAGGTGATCATATGGAAGAAAAAAACGTAAATCCAACCGAACAGACAGCCAGGAAATGGTTAGGGGAAAGAGGAGTAACCGTACAGGATATTGCAGATTTAGTGATGTATTTACAAAGGAACTACCATGATGACCTGAAGATGGAAGACTGTATCCATAATGTTGAGAGGGTATTATCCAAACGTGAGGTACAAAACGCAATCATAACTGGTATACAACTTGATATGCTGGCAGAAAAAAGGATGCTAGAAGAGCCCTTGCAAACCATAATCCAAGTGGATGAAGGATTGTACGGAGTCGATGAAATCCTGGCCTTTTCAATCGTGAACGTCTATGGTTCCATCGGATTCACAAATTATGGATACATTGATAAACAAAAACCCGGAATCCTTAAATATTTAAACGACAAAAGTACCGGGATGGTGCATACATTTTTGGATGATATCGTAGGAGCAATTGCGGCAGCTGCTTCTAGCAGGCTAGCACACCGAGTTAAAAATGCAGAATAAATCTACTCGTGGATTTTCAAAAAAAGACCATTCCCGCAGCTAAAATGGCCTGCGGAAAAGGTCTTTTCTTCTTATTCAAACTTCCATTCATCTAAGGAATCGATTGTGTAGGTTGGCTGTTCATTATAGTTTTGAAGATGTTCTCTTGTGGTTACCCCGGTATGTACCAACAGCGTATCCATACCTGCATTTATACCAGCGAGGATGTCCGTATCATAATTATCACCAACCATGATTGTGTCTTCTTTCGGCACTCCCAGGACTTTCAGTGCTTGTTCAACGATAATTGATTCCGGTTTCCCTATAAAAATCGGCTGGACCTTTGTCGAAACTGCGACAACCGAAGTCAATGATCCATTTCCGGGAAGCAGTCCCCGTTCAGTCGGCAGTGCAATATCGCCATTCGTTGAAATGAAAGTGGCACCGTTACGGACTGCAAGGCATGCCTTTGCAAATTTCTCATAATTCACGCTACGGTCAATTCCCATCACTACAAAATCAGGGTTTTCATCATTCAAGGCCATCCCCTTTTCCTCAAGGGCTTGGATGATCCCTTCTTCGCCAATCACATAAACAGACGCGTTTTGCTTGCGTTCCGCAATAAAGTTGGCAGTCGCCATGCTCGTCGTAAATACCTGTTCATCCTCGGTCGGGATATCAAAGTCCCGGAGCTTTTGAGCAACCTGCCCCGGTGTTCTTGAGGAATTGTTCGTTACAAACAGGTACGGAATTCCCCTCTTTTTCAACTCGTGTACAAAGTCGCCGGCTTCCTGAATTTTTTCCGTTCCACGGTACATGGTGCCGTCTAAATCGATTAAATAACCTTTATACTGTTTCATTTTGTTCACTCCTAATACTGCTTTTATTCATTTGCTGGCGCCGGTTCAGTTTTTAAAGGCTGAAACCGGACCTAATTCATTTGTTATGTAAGTACGTACCGAATCTGGATATGCCTTAAGGGCTTTCAAGTTTTCAGTGTAAATATTCAGCAAATCTTCGTGTGAAAGGTCTGCATATTCCTGTACGAGCATTTTTCTTAGTGCCAGGGCCTTCTTAAACCCGCCTGCTGCATGAACATCAATTACTCTTTCATCAAGCAAAATATCTACAATATCCTCAAAGCTTCCGGGATCGCGCATAATAAAACCGTCGATCATCGCATTTCCTACATCAAGAACCGAGTCGATGGAAGTCTGGATGATTCTCTCCAAAGCTGCCTTGGCGATGTCTGTATCCCAAGTAGTTGTGCTTTCAAAGAGGCTAATTTGCTTTTCAAGAAAAAGTAGAATATGTTCTATCCTTTGTCGGTCTACAAAATACATGGTCCCCAGATCCTTTCTGTTTGACGCCATTTTAAAATAACTGAATTTATTTTCCCGTGTCATCACATATGTTAAAACACAATATAATTCGATCATAACATAGTTTCCCCTACATTCTCAATGACGCCCATGTTGAATTCTTTTTCCTCCGTTTTCTCTTTTTTGTTATGATTAGAACAGGTGATACGTTAATTCAGGGATTAAAGGAGAGGGGAATTAAGTTGGAAGAACGTTTTTTTTTATATAATGATATCGTCGATTCAAAAACACGTTTTGTAAGTTTTATGGGAGAAAAATCACGGTTCGATTTGGCAGTAGTTGCTACTGACCGATTTTACGGAAAAAAGCTGGTACTCGATATGCAGAGCAATCGTTTTGCCATCATTGGCCATGATGATCTGGAAGAGGAAGGATACATCGAGTATGCCTTTCAGCTTTCAGACGAGGAAGCGGATGAACTACGGTCTTTTTTGTATGAAGTAGTGTAATTTTACTGCGACCGGGTACCCTTTAAAAAAGGACGCTCTCACCGTTCAAACAAAAGGGTGATACCAATGGAAGGGAAAGAACATTATAACGATTTTGGGAATGTGGAAAAACAGAGGAATTATTTAATTCCGGAAGAGTTTCCGGAGGGGCCTTATGGTGCTCCTAGAGGAGAAACCCAGCCGGTGGAAAATAAAAGCGGGACTTGGAGAAAAGGACAGAGGCAATATAGTGCTTTTAATTATGAAAATAAATCCCTGCATGAAAATACGCCACGAATATACGTCGGGGCACATCCTGTACACGACGATCCCGCCTCTGATGAGCAGCCGCCCTATACGCAGACGGATAATCAAAGCTAAGACAACCAAGGGCCGGAAACCACCGGCTCTTGATTATTTTTTTACCTTTTTCACAACAAAATAAGGACACCCAAAATTACAGTATTCATACAAATACTCACTTAACGTGCTTATTTTTGTATCAAAGGTAGCTTTTTGGTTATTGTCGTCAAAAAAACCCCGCAGCCTTAGCTGGCCATATCCCCAATCACCAACTATATAATCGTATTTCGTTAATATCTCACTGTACCGCGCACGAAATGCATCTTCTTTAAAGCCGTCCCTGTAATCCTTTGATAGTTCATAGGAAATATTATTAATGTTTATCAATGTTTTCACCTCACAACATGCAATAGCCATTATCTTAAATTATAACTCATTCCCCATGAATTTCTAAGCCGGAAATTTTTATTATTGGTTCATCATAGATAATGGGGGTGTAATATATTGCAAAAATCATTATTGACACTAGCAGTTGCTTCTTTAGTGGTTCTAAGCGGGTGTGGTGCGGACGGCAAGGATCGGGGCAGCGGATTGAATAATAACACCAACCCCAGGATGAATGTTTCTACGCAGTATTATAATGAGGATGATCGCAGCGAACAGGATAGAGATGATTTTGGCTTTACCAGGGTAAATAATACGACAGGCGAAAATGACAATACAGACATTACTCCAAGCATTGACCGAGAGCAGTTGGCCGACATCATTTCACGACTGAGTCAGCAAATCCCGGATGTAAATGATGTTTCCACTCTTGTAACAGACGAAGAAGTTTTTAATTGTATATGATACAGACTCTAAAAACCGAAATTACACTGCAGAACAGGTAAAACGAACAGCCTTGTCCACCGTACCACGGTATTATCACGTATATGTCAGCGACAATATGGCGTTGAGACAAAACATTGAAAATTATGCCACCCTTGACACTCGCAGCCGCGACATCGAATATGCCCTTGATAAAACAATAAAGCAAATGCAAAAATCCCCTCAGGGAAACCAGGAAGACAGTTTCCAAAATGAAAGTCAAAGGTAACTCGGATGTTAGTTATGGAGCACAAGCCCTTCGAGCGGGTGCACCATAATAAATGAATACTAAGACAAAAAGAAAGTGCCGTAAATCGGCACTTTTTTGACTTCACCTAGTTTCCGGTTAATTGGCTTCCAGAACTTTTTCCCCTTGATGGTGCAATTGCTTTGCAGCTGCATTTACCTGCTCGTCAGCATGATAAGAAGAACGTACCAGAGGTCCAGCCTCGCAGTGGCTGAATCCTTTTGAAAGCGCAATCTCTTTCAGCTCTGCGAATTCCTCAGGGCTGTAATATTTCTGTACTTTCAAATGTTTTTTAGTGGGCTGTAGATACTGGCCAATTGTCATAATATCAACCTTATGGGTACGCAGATCTTCCATGGTTTCGATGATTTCTTCCTTTGTTTCCCCTAGGCCGATCATTAAGCTCGATTTTGTGGGAATTTCAGGATACATTTCTTTTGCACGCAATAATAACTCCAATGAACGGTTGTATTTTGCTCTAGCACGCACCCGGTCCGACAATCGCCTTACGGTCTCGATGTTATGGTTGAGAATATCCGGCTTTGCATCCATAAGCGTTTTCAGGTTTTCGTATACTCCACCCATATCAGATGGAAGCACTTCAATGGTAGTGAAAGGATTTTTCCTGCGAATGGCCCTGACTGTTTCAGCAAAGACTCCACTTCCGCCATCCTTTAAGTCATCTCGGGCTACCGCTGTAATAACCGCATGTTTCAGATTCATTGCAAATACAGAGTCAGCTACGCGTTCCGGCTCTGCCAAGTCTAATTCAGTTGGAAGGCCTGTCTTGACGGCACAAAAACGGCATGCACGCGTACAAATATCACCAAGAATCATGAAAGTGGCTGTTCTTCTCACAGCCCAGCATTCGTGAATGTTTGGGCATTTTGCTTCCTCACATACAGTATGTAAATTCTGCTCGCGCATCATTTTTTTTAAACCAGTATAATTTTCATTAGTATTTAATTTTATTTTTAACCATTCCGGTTTCCGAACATGCTCTTCTTTTGTACTCATGGAAGCAGTCACTCCATTTCTGTATTTTAAACTCAGGTATGTATTCGGTTTCTGTAGTCACTTTATCATAATAAATTATATCCAGACAAGTTTCAGGGCTTATTACCATTATTTAATTTCATTATTTTGTCTCTATCTTAGCAAACTAATTCCATCACAATACGCAAGAAAGGAGGACCTCACGTGTTATTAAAATGGATCCTCTCATTAATGATATTCTTTTTAATATGCGGATCCTGCCAAATCGCAGCAGCCGCCGTAAATGGCCAACCGGAAATGACGGAAGAAGCTCGTTTAGCCAAAAGGATGATCTTGTATAAAAATATAGAAACAGCCATGCAAATTCCTTGGTATTATATGGCTGCCATCGACCAGTATGAACATAGCCTCAGAAACTCCCGAAGAGATTTAGAAAAAGCCAAAGGCGCTATTGGAATTTATGTCCCGCCCGAATTATGGAGCGGAATCATGAATCCAAACAAAAGCGACAATAATCCTCTATCTATCAGCTTCTTCGAAGGAATTGGACAGGATGGGAACGGTGACGGCAAAGCAGATGTAAATAATGATGAAGATGTCCTTTACTCAGTGGCCAACCATATCTTAGCTTACGGGGCTGATGAAGATAATTTCCGGATTGCCTTATGGAAATATTATAAACGGGATAAAGCGGTCGGAATCATCATGGGAAATGCCGTGCTATTTAAAAAGTATGGCCGCATTGACCTCCAGGAAAAGGCCTTCCCTGTCCCGGTACGTACACATTACAGCTACCGAAGTACATGGGGTGCAGGCAGAGGCTGGGGTGGAAGACGCATCCACGAGGGCACAGATATTTTTGCTGATTACGGCTTGCCGGTCAGATCCACATGCTATGGAATCATTGAAATGAAAGGATGGAATAAATACGGTGGCTGGAGAGTCGGTATCCGTGATATCAACAATACGTACCATTATTTTGCCCATCTTAGCGGGTTTAAAGGCGGCCTGAAAGTTGGGCAGATTGTTGAGCCCGGTATGGTAATTGGCGGTGTGGGCAGTACAGGATACGGTCCACCCGGAACCTCGGGCAAATTCCCTCCTCATTTACATTATGGAATGTATAAAGATAACGGCTTCATAGAATGGAGCTTTGACCCTACCCCCCATTTACGGGTGTGGGAACGAAAAGATTTAGCCAAGAGAAGACAAGCAAATCATGCAAATCGGTAAATTGTATAGAAGGGGTTTGCCCCCCTTCTACACAATTCCTCCTTATTTTTTGCTTTTCGGAAGCTCAATGGCCGGAGTAGAATTTGCTCCGTTGTTATAATACTGCGGCACATCTCCCGGTATTAATGCCCCACCAAGAGGAATGTTGTGCTCCACGGTAGTTACCTTGGTTGCAATAGGAAGGATCACCTGGATATTAACTACCACATGGATATGGAAATCAACCGTTGTATTGTTAATTCCAGAAGGTACCGTTTTCCATTTCACCATGGCCTTTGCATCTCCCAATGCCTGAAATTTCACCGGTATCTTTGGCCCGACATTACCCAGCAAGGCAATGTTTGTTGCCTGCCCTAGTGGAACATGGAAGACCAAGCCTGAAGATGCCGCATTTTCATCCATTTCTACATCTATATCCGTCAGCGATTCTAACCCGGAAAAATTCCCCTTTTCTGCTTCTTTTAAATTCATAAGGATTAAATTTTGTGTTTCACCCTGAATACGGTTGATCAATGCCGTGTTCCAACCAAGAGAGGGCCGTCCGTTGCTTTCCCTTGTTGGTATCTCCTGAATTAATGCACTCGTATCTGTAGCATCTACAATTTTTTTATTAATCGCCTTATTAATAACAAGAACAGCTATCTTTCTTGATTGGGCTTCGGCATAACTCATTAATGCCGGCTCTATCCCTTTATTGATGAAGAAAATCCCGCCCGCTGTAGAAAAGATAAAGAACACAATTGATAGTAGAAACACATAACGACGCGGTAAAGGGCCTTTCTTTTTACGTCTGAAAGCCAAAAAAATCCCCCCTTACAAGCTATGTGTATGCTTGCTCGGGAGACCATCATGTCTGATTTTCCGGCTAATCCTCATTTTATTTGAGATTTAACTGTTTATTTTGGCCTGAGTCGTATCACAGCTAGTGATAACCATATGATTATGAGTATTTAAATCCAGTTCATATGGAGTTTCAAGATTTTGTCCCTTTTCTTCAAGAATCGAAATCACAGGCCTGTCACTGCAGCCCACATTCTGGCGGGATACAATACCCTTACGACCGTCATTTAGAGTCACACCCAAACCATTCGGGTAAACGGCGACAGCGCGTCTAAACGCCTCAACTATTTTCTTCTCGAATTGGATTCCCGAGCCAGCATATAATATCTCAAGTCCTTCATGCGGAAGCATGGCAGAACGGTACACCCTATTTGATGTAACAGCATCAAATACATCTGCAACAGCAATAATTTTGCCAAAGAAATGGATATCATCACCGATTAGCCCGCGTGGATACCCTGAGCCATCAAGCCTCTCATGGTGCTGATAAGCGCAGTGGGCCACAAGCAGAGGAATGGTCGGAACGTTTCTAAGAAGATGAAAGCCAGTCTCGGAATGCTTTTTTATTTCTTCAAATTCTTCCTTTGTGAGACGGCCGGGCTTCATTAGAATTTCAATCGGAATGAGCATTTTCCCGACATCATGGAGTATGGCCCCAAGCCCGAGTATTTCCATTTGCTTTGGTTTTAACTTTAACTCCATCCCGATCGCCAGGGAATATAGGGTTACATTCAATGAATGGGTGAAGATATAATTATCGTATATAAAGACGTCCGCAAGCAATGTTAACAATTCCTGGTTGCCGCGTATTTCATTCATAATATCGCGAATTAAGTTCGATAAATGCCTGTAGGCTTTTTCAATAACAAATGAACTAGATAGCGAATCGTGTTTCTGTAGGTCTACAAACGTATTTTCAATCGTACCGATTGCTTCTCTTCTTAACGTTTCAGAAATGCTCTTACCAGGCTTAATATGTTCTGTTCTCGGTTCTTGTATGTAGACAAAAGGGATACCAAGCTCCTTCAACCGCCGAATCAATTTCTCATTTAGTTGGATGCCTTCGTTTAATAGGATTTGACCGCGTTCATTTCTAATACTTTTTCCAAGCCTCATCCCTTGCGTGAGTGATTCAGTAGTTATTAATCTCATGTCCGGCACTCCTGTTTACCTTCAAATTGACTATGTCGGGCATCTGCTATTACGACAAAGCCTTTATTAGTTTTATCGGTCACAGTGTGTTAAGTATGAAGTTAATTTCTTAAAAACAAAAAAAGATGGAATACCAAACCTTAAAGCTCTGGCAGTCCATCCATTTACCGAATTAATGCATTTTTAATAAAGCTTTCTTTCCTTGCATTCCAATTGTTATCCCGAGTTTTACCGCTTCATGCGTGACAGATTCTAAAGGGGCATCCATCAATTCCTCCAGCGTTTTCACTCCCACGGCTCTTCCAGCAATGATCTTTCGGTCCTTTAACCGGTCGTTTAGGAGTCCAATATCTAACGCGCCGCACATGATGTACCCTTTTTCAGATGAGATCGCGATTAAGTTTGTTTTTGGCAGCAAAACGGAAATGCCCAGGAATGTTTTTCCTTCAATTACAATGGGGGTTACATTTATCATTTGCACCGCTCCCTCCCTCTTCATCTCTATTTTATGAAATGAATAAACGAAGGGTGCCAGATGTCAGGAATATGTCCTCTTAAGCTTCCACGCCATAATGTCCCTCAAGAATTCAGGCATGAAGTATTCCTTGTGCTTAGACCGCTGAATTTGCGGGAAGAACGAACCAAACGTATACATATCTGGAATGGCTAGTTTATAACGGCGATCCTGGGTGAGTTCCTTTCCATCTATCAGTACATCACGTATCTTTCCGTTTTCCGTTTTTATAAACTCAACGTGGTCATACACAATGATTCCCATAATCTTTCCCCTGAAACCAAATCCTTTCAACTGAATGTGCGGCCATTCTTCGTTTAATGACTGAATCAGAATTTCCTTCAACTCACTTCCACTTAACTCGACAACGCACGGATTAATAGGATGTGGGAGTATTTGATGAATATCCCCATTTGTTACTTCTCCTGCAGGAAGCCCTTCCAACAAAAGACCTGCATTTAAAAACGCACAATCAGCTCTACACCATTCCCTTACGGCTTCACAAAGCATTTTAGATAGGCGGGAAGGCTTAAACCATTCAGATTCCAGGTTTTCCGGAAGCGAGACGCATGTCTCCTGCAATTGTTCACGGCCTTTTACATATAGATTATCAATCCATGCTCTTTCGCCAGGAAGCTCCGGAAGTTCATTGGTATCATATAAGCGGGCAGTTTTCTGAACCACTCTGTTCCTATCATCAACCCTGATTTCAACATGCCCTACATACATCCCAAATTTCCCTGCACAGCATAGAAGAGAATTTCCCTCCTGCCTGCCGTTATGGAGGATATGGTGTGTATGGCCGCCCAGAATAATATCAATTTCCGGGAAATCTCTAGCCATCCTTTCATCGTTGGGCAGGCCAAGATGTGAGAGGACGACGATAAAATCGCACTGATCCTTTAATATATGCAACTGCCTGCTTAGCTCCTCAAAGGGCTCGGAAAGACTCCATCCTAAATTCTCATAGAACTTTTTGAAAAAAGCGGTCAAGCCTATCATACCAATCCTAGTTCCCTTTAGGGTTATATGTATTGTATAAGGAAGAGCCCACCCGGGCCTTTCCCCCCCAGGTTGATAGATATTGGCGGCAAGAACTTTAAATTCGGCAGCATTATATAAGGAATCCAAGTCTTCATGGGCCAGGGTGATCCCTTCATTATTTCCGATTGCGGCATAATGGTAGCCCGCTTCGTTTAACAGACCCACATTTACTTTTCCTAACGTTCCTTCGGTAAATGGGTGCCAGCGATCCACATGATCGCCGATGTCAAGGCATATCGTTTCTTCTCCAACTTCTTTGTGCAGCTCTTTCCTTTCAGAGAGTAGCTGTTTAATTCTTGGCCAATTTTCAAAATGGCTGTGAAGGTCATTAGTATGATATAAATGGATAGTTTCAGACATATTTACTCCCTCTATTCACTAAAACCCCATCTAAGACGACAGTCTTAGCCAGGGAATCCTTTTCAATTAAAACAAACCAAGCTGCCTTGGGGCTAGCCCTTCATATTTTATATCAAGAAGGCGGATCATTTCCTTTGCATTATCTGCCGCGTCTCCGCCTGAATTATTATTAAATAAAACATAGATATTTTTAGACTGTTTTTCAAGCTTTCTTAACATTTCTGCCCAATCTTCAAGTTCTTTTCTGTTATACCTATATAAATAACGCACATCGCGCCAGTTGCCTGCGGCTGGCGCTTTCCAGCCGCTCGTATTGCGTCCATGAAAGCGGACAAGTGTTTTTTCTTGATCTGTGGCTTTCAACACGATTGGTACAGAGCCTTCACCAATTTGCGGTTCATCACAAATTGTATGAATCCAGCCTTCTTCTTCAATAAATGTAAGTGTCTGATCATAGAACCTGGTTTGGTACCAAGTATTATTACGAAACTCGAGCGCAACTGGTATATCTCCCATCTCATGCTTACACCAGCGCAGATAATCAACGTTTTCTTTTTTGCAATCAAACCATGGAGGAAACTGGAACAGTACCATCGATAGTTTCCCAGCGTCTTTCAATGGTTGAAGAGAGTCGGTAAACGAAGAAAACATCTCCTGTTTATTCGAGAATGGTATTTCCCCACGCTCATGCCCAGTCATTCCTTGGTAAGCCTTAACAATGAACTGAAATGATTGAGGCGTGTCCAAAACCCACTTTTCAGTATTCCTTTTTGGCTGAATTGCGTAAAAAGAAGCATCAAGTTCGACAATTGGAAAGTGCACAGCATATTCCTTTAGTTTATCCCTCGGAGAAATCTTATCCGGATACAAGCTATCTTGGTCGCCCCATCCTGTAACCCCGATATATATCATCTCATATCACATCTGCTTTCAAAAATTTTACACCTTATCTTAACATAGGAAACTCTAGAGTCTGCTAATACAAGGTTTGGCCCACACGACAAGGAAGGCTTCGGCAGCTTTACATCACACAAGTCAAAGCGGAAGCTCTGTGAGGATGTTGCCAAAGAGGCATTTCCACAGGATGTAGCCCACTTAGCCAGCGTTCTGCCATATAAACAAACATTTATAGTTTCTATATCATACTACAATAAAACCCGCTGAAGGTACTCCAGCGGGTTTGTATAACGTAAATTATTTTATTAACCGATAGATCCTTCCATTTCAAACTTGATCAAGCGGTTCATTTCGACTGCATATTCCATTGGAAGCTCTTTAGTGAATGGTTCGATAAAGCCCATTACAATCATTTCCGTAGCTTCCTGCTCTGAAATTCCACGGCTCATTAGGTAGAACAATTGTTCCTCGGATACCTTGGAAACCTTCGCTTCATGCTCTAACGAAATGTTATCGTTCAGGATCTCATTATATGGAATTGTATCGGATGTAGACTGATTATCCATGATCAATGTGTCGCATTCGATATTGGCACGGGCGCCTTCAGCTTTGCGTCCGAAGTGGACAATACCGCGATACGTAACTTTACCACCTTGTTTGGAGATGGATTTAGATACAATCGTTGAAGATGTATTTGGTGCAAGGTGAGTCATTTTGGCACCCGCATCCTGGTGCTGGCCTTTACCTGCAATTGCAATGGATAATGTCATACCGCGAGCACCTTCACCTTTAAGGATAACCGCAGGATACTTCATTGTCAGCTTGGAACCGATATTGCCATCAATCCACTCCATTGTGGCATTTGCTTCACAAACTGCACGCTTAGTAACAAGATTGTAAACATTGTTTGCCCAGTTTTGGATTGTAGTGTAGCGGCAGTATGCATCTTTCTTGATGATGATTTCAACTACCGCACTATGAAGTGAGTTTGTTGTGTATACCGGTGCTGTACAGCCCTCTACATAATGCACGTGCGCGCCTTCATCAACGATGATCAGCGTCCGTTCGAATTGACCCATGTTTTCTGAATTGATACGGAAGTACGCTTGAAGAGGCGTATCAACCTTTACACCTTTTGGTACGTAGATGAAAGATCCGCCAGACCAAACAGCAGAATTCAGGGCAGCAAATTTGTTGTCAGTGGGAGGGATAACCTTTGCCCAGTGTTCGCGGAAGATGTCCTCATTTTCCTTCAATGCAGAATCAGTATCCTTAAACACGATCCCAAGTGCTTCAAGGTCTTCCTTCATGTTGTGATATACAACTTCGGACTCGTACTGTGCAGATACCCCTGCCAAATACTTTTGTTCAGCTTCTGGAATTCCAAGCTTATCAAATGTCTGCTTAATTTCTTCCGGAACCTCATCCCATGATTTTTCCGATTTCTCGGAAGGTTTTACATAGTAAGTGATTTCATCGAAGTTTAAGCTGGCTAAATCTCCGCCCCATTGCGGCATTGGCATGTTGTAGAAATGCTCTAATGATTTCAAACGGAAATCAAGCATCCATTGTGGTTCTTCTTTCATACGGGAAATTTCTTCAACGATTTCCCTGGTTAAGCCACGCTTTGAGCGGAAAATAGAAACATCTCTATCCGCAAAGCCATATTTATAATCACCGATCTCAGGCATTTTCTTTGCCATAGCTCGTTTCCTCCATTTCTCGAAAGCAGCCGCCTAATGCGACATGCTGCTTTCTTATTTATTCTCCTGCAGGCCTTTTTCCATTGCCTTCCATGCAAGTGTTGCACATTTAATGCGCGCAGGGAATTTAGAAACCCCTTGAAGGGCTTCAATATCTCCAAGGTCCAAACCATCGTTATCAAAATCTTTGCCCTGGATCATTTCAGAGAAAATCCTTGACAGTTTCAACGCTGTTTCCGTATCTTTCCCTTTTATCGCTTGTGTCATCATCGAAGCTGAGCTCATGGAGATTGAACAGCCTTCGCCATCGAACTTCGTGTCGGCCACTTTTCCGTCTTCCACTTTCATCGTTAACCGTATCCTATCGCCGCATGTAGGGTTGTTCATATCGACTACAAGGCTTCCATCCTGTAATGCACCCTTGTTACGGGGATTCTTGTAATGGTCCATGATGACTTGACGGTATAGGGCATCCAGATTATTAAAAGACATTGCTGAAATACTCCTTTGTTTTGACAAGCCCTTCGACAAGCTTATCAATGTCTTCTTCCGTATTGTACAGATAAAAGCTCGCTCTTGCCGTTGCTGAAACATCAAGCCATTTCATAAGAGGCTGCGCACAATGATGGCCTGCCCGCACAGCTATTCCTTCAGCATCCAATACGGTTGCCACATCATGCGGATGGACATCTTCTATATTAAATGTCACAACCCCTGCACGCTGGCTCGCATCGTTAGGTCCATAAATCGTTAGGCCTTCGATTGCTGACATCTTTTCCAGTGCGTATGCTGCCAGTTTATGCTCATGGGCTTCGATGTTATCCAAACCAACCTCTTCCAGGAAGTCAATCGCTGCTCCGAGCCCGATTGCACCTGCAATGATTGGTGTACCACCTTCGAATTTCCACGGCAGCTCTTTCCAAGTAGATTCGTACAAACCTACAAAATCAATCATTTCTCCGCCGAATTCGATCGGCTCCATTTTTTCAAGATGTTCTTTCTTTCCATATAATACCCCTATGCCTGTAGGGCCAACCATCTTATGGCCTGAGAAGGCATAGAAATCACAATTCAAATCACGCACATCAATTTTAAGATGCGGAGCACTTTGCGCACCGTCAACAACCATTATAGCCCCATTTCGATGGGCGATCGCCGCAATTTCTTTAATGGGATTAATCACACCAAGAACATTGGAAACATGCATGATTGATACAATTTTGGTACGTTCCGTAACGGTTTGTTCCATATTGTCAAGAGAAATCGTGCCATCCTCCTGAAGAGGCACATACTTCAGGCTGGCACCTGTTTCCTTGGCAATCTGCTGCCAAGGGATAATATTGCTGTGGTGCTCCATGTAGGAGATGACAATTTCATCCCCTTCTGAGAGATTGGCCCCGCCATAGCTTCTTGCTACTGTGTTGAGGGAGGTGGTTGTTCCTCTAGTAAAAATAATTTCTTCCGTAGAAGCTGCGTTGATGAATTTCCTGGCCTTTTCACGTGATCCTTCATACGCATCCGTAGCTTTCGTGCCAAGTGTATGCACCCCACGATGCACGTTTGAATTGTAAGTGCGGTAATATTCCTCGACTGCCTTAATGACAGATACAGGCTTTTGCGATGTTGCGGCGCTATCAAGATAAACTAGCGGCTGGCCATTCACTTCCTGATCCAATATAGGGAAAAGCTTACGAATTTCGTATGGGTTCATTATCTGACTTTCCTTTCAATTACCTCTGTCAGCTGCTTTTTAACTCCTTCGATAGGAAGTTGATTAACAACCGGTGCAAGGAAACCATGGATGACAAGCCTTTCAGCCTCTTGCTTTGGTATTCCACGGCTCATTAAATAATAAAGCTGGACTGGGTCCACTCGGCCGACAGAAGCGGCATGTCCCGCTGTTACATCGTCTTCATCAATAAGAAGGATTGGGTTAGCATCCCCTCGTGCTTTTTCGCTTAACATCAGGACACGTGATTCCTGTTCAGCATTTGATTTAGACGCGCCATGCTCAATTTTGCCAATTCCGTTAAAAATAGAGGATGCACTGTCCTTCATTACACCGTGCTTCAAAATATATCCCTCTGAACGCTTGCCGAAGTGAATTACTTTTGTTGTAAAGTTTTGCTTTTGTTCTCCACGTCCGACAACTACGGTTTTCGTGTCACCGAATGAACCGTCTCCGATCAGATAGGTTGTATTGTCAGAAATGGTATCGCCGTCATTCATTAGGCCAAGCGCCCATTCAATGCGAGCGTCGCGGCCGGCAACACCACGGCGGTTTACATAAGTGGTATATCCTTTGGATAAGGTATCCACCGCACCGTATGCAACCTTTGCATTATCGCCAGCGATTACTTCAGTGATGATATTGGCTACACCGTTCTCTGCTTCAACTGTAGAGATATAGTTCTCTACATAAGTTACAGAGCTATTGGTATCTGCCACTACCAGTACGTGATTAAACAATGCAGCATCTGCATTATCCGCAATAAATACAGATTGGATTGGCTCGCTTACTTCCACGTTTTTAGGAACATAAAGGAAAGCTCCGCCATTCATCAAGGCAGCATGGAGCGCAGCAAGACGATGCTCATTTACTTTTACTCCGTCCTTCATGAAATACTTTTGGACAAGGTCACTATGTTCACGTGCTGCCGTTAAAATATCAGTGAAAATTACACCTTGATTCTTTAAATCTTCATTCAGGCTGATGAAGGCTGCTGTATTATTACGTTGAATGTAAAGGTTGCCCGCTTCTTCTATATTAATCAATGACTTCACTTCTTCCGGAAGCTCTTCCAATGAAGAGAACGTCTGGCTCTCGACTGTATGGGATTTAAAAGAAGTGAAATTCCATTTGTCTATTTTTGTTTTATCCGGTTTTGGCATCGGAAGATTTTCAAATTCAGCCAGTGACTGAACTCGAAGCTCCGTAAGCCAGGATGGTTCATTGTTTTGCTGTGAATAGGAGCTGATAGTCTCCTGTTCGATCGGTAGTTTCGTTTCCGTAGTCATTTCTGGTCCTCCTGTTTACGCTTCTTGGCCAACTGTTTCGTCTTCGATCCCTAATTCTTGTTTAATCCAATCGTACCCTTCCGCTTCCAGGCGTTGCGCAAGCTCAGGTCCGCCGGATTTTACTACTCGGCCTTGCATCATTACGTGTACGTAATCAGGAGTAATATAATTTAATAGACGCTGATAGTGAGTAATAATCAAGCAACCGAAATCTTCCCCACGCATTTCATTGATCCCTTTTGAAACTACTTTAAGGGCATCGATGTCCAGACCTGAATCAATTTCGTCCAGAATTGCAATTTTCGGCTCGATCATCATAAGCTGCAGGATTTCATTCCGTTTCTTTTCACCGCCGGAAAAACCTTCATTTAGGTAGCGCTGCGCCATATCTTCGCTCATTTCAAGGAATTCCATCTTTTCGTCCATTTTACGGATGAACTTCATTAATGAAATTTCATCGCCTTCCTCACGGCGGCTGTTAATCGCTGAACGAAGGAAATCTGCATTGGTAACACCATTAATTTCGCTTGGGTATTGCATTGCAAGGAAGAGACCTACACGAGCGCGCTCATCAACTTCCATTTCAAGCACATCTTCACCGTCGAAAGTAATGCTTCCGCTTGTTACTTCATATTTTGGGTGTCCCATGATTGCAGAAGACAACGTGGATTTCCCCGTTCCGTTCGGTCCCATGATTGCGTGGATTTCCCCACCTTTTACCTCAAGGTTAACCCCTTTCAGGATTTCCTTGCCTTCGATTGAAACATGTAGATCTTTGATAGTTAATGTAGAACCTGCCATTTTAATACCTCCGTGGACTAATTCCTTATTTATAGCATGGACAGCCGTATGCTCTCCTTCTATTGCTAATGTTTGGTGATCATTCTCATTTTATTCTCATTACAATCTTATAACAAATGAAAATTGGAAGCAACTAATAAAAGCTGATTTTCCCCTACAGACGTAGTAGTAAAAAATAAAACCGTCGTTCGATTGCTCCTTTACCTGCAGAAACTTCTATTTACTGTTAATTCGCATGTCATAGCTTTTGTAATTGCAAGGGTCTTCATTCTAAACTTTTAAAGAAAACTCCCCGATTGGCAAGCCTTAAAAAGGCGAAGACAGAGGGGGACTTAGGCACACTGGACAAGGGAAGGCTTCAGCAGCGACACATCCCACGGAACAAAGCGGCAGCTTTGAGAGCATGCGGGTAACACAGGCATTGTCACAGGACGTGGTGTCATCACCCTGTGTTCTACCTTCACTCTGAAACTTTGCCGCTACAATCTTGAACATAGGTGCTGACAAGTTATACATACTTAGTTTGCAAGGAAAATAAAGAAAACCCGCCATTTGGCGAGCCTTCTTGTTTACTTAAGCAAACTTACGGGTGAAGCCTGCGCTGGAGATTGTTTACCATTCGATTGCATTGTTCATACTCTCTTTGTCTACGTTTTTCTACCTGGATACGGAGATCTAATTTCCTGCTGTATTCGCTGTATCCAAATCCATGGGACTGCTGCATCGCCTTTTCCATTTCGCTAGTAACGTTTAAATCTAGAGAGTTGATAATGAATCAATCCTTTCCATAGTTCAATCTTTGTTTATTCTATCATTGCATATTTTTGCACACAAAGTCCTTATACCCCAATGATCTATCAATAAACATAAAAAATGCCGCCGCACTAACCTAAAAACCTGGAAAACATATAATTACTCCAAAATCCTCTAATTTCCGCAATTTTACTATTTGATTCTTTTTAAGGACCTATAAACCTAGGAGGAATGTTCAAAATATACTATGGTTTGCATCAATAAAAAAACTAAGTGGAATAACTGTAGTTTGGAACACAGCATTCCACTTAGTTTTTGTCAATGAAGCCCGGACAATTCCTGGATAGCATCCTGGACTAGAGTCACTGCCTGGCTCATGACAGCTCCTCCTCCAAATGCAGCAGAAACACCAATCGCTTCCATAATCTCTTGTTCGCTGGCTCCGTGATCAAGACATCCTTTCACATGGTACAAAATACAATATTCATCTTGGGAGTAGACACTTATGCCTAGTGCGATTAGTTGTTTCTCTTTATAACTAAGAGTCCCTTCCCTAAAGCAAGCTTCTGTAAAGGCATTATAATGCTGCGCAAGATCCGGCATTTTCTGCATAAATACTCCAAGGCCCTCTTTATATTCATGGATGGCAGCCTCGGAAGGATTTGTCGGTTCATTACTCAATTTAAATCAGCTCCTTGGAGTGAATGTCGTGTATAGTATTTCCAGAGGGGCTATATATATTCTTGAGTTCCTGCATGAAAGAAATAAAAAAGCCGTTCCGGAGAACCGCAAGGTAAAAAACGCATATTTTAACTATAGAAAACTCGCCTTTTGGCGAGTTTTCTATATCTTTTATTCACTTACAGGAAGCACTGCACCTTTATATTCTTTTTTAATGAATTCCTGGATCTTCTCAGAGCGTAAAACTTCTACAAGTGATTTGATTGCTTCTTTATTTTCGTCCCCTGCTCTCACGGCAATGACGTTAACATACGGTGACTTTGAATCTTCAATTGCGATTGAATCTTTTACAGGATTCAAGCCTGCATCAATTGCATAGTTAGAGTTGATTAATACAGCATCACCTTCATTGTTTTCATAAACCTGTGGTAAAAGGGATGCTTCGATATCAGTCTTAAATTTTAGGCCCTTTTCATTTTTCACGATGTCTTTAGTAGTAGCAGTTGTTTTATCAATGCCTTCTTTAAGCGTGATCACGCCTTTTGCTTCAAGCATAGAAAGCGCACGGCCATGGTCAGCCACAGAACTGCTCATGATGATTGTTGCACCTTTTGGAAGGTCTTCTAGTTTTTTGTACTTCTTAGAATAGATTCCAATAGGTTCGATATGGATGCCGCCAGCATTAGCAAATTTATAGCCATGTTCTTTCATTTGTGCTTCAAGGTAAGGAATGTGCTGGAAGTAGTTAGCGTCAAGCTCCTTTTCATCCAAAGCTTTATTTGGCAAAATATAATCCTGGAACGGCTTGATTTCAAGCTCAATTCCCTTTTCCTTAAGCAACGGCTGAGCTTCTTCAAGGATTTCAGCATGAGGCACGTTTGATGCACCAACAACCAATTTGGTTGTTTCGCTTTCTTTACTGCCTCCTCCGCTTGACTCATTACCTGAGCCGCATGCAGCCAGAACAATTGACAATACTAGAATGAATGCAAGGCTTAACAATTTCTTCATGTGAATCATCTCCTATTTTTTTATCTTTTATCAAGCTTTGAAGTAATAAAGTCTCCTACAAATTGAAGGATGAAGACTAGTATTAAAATGATAATAGTAGCTACCACTGTTACATCATTATGATTACGCTGGTAGCCATCCAGGTATGCCAGGTTGCCAAGGCCTCCTGCTCCAATAACACCCGCCATAGCTGTATAACCTACTAATGCTATAGCAGTTACGGTAATGCCTGATACCAATGCTGGCATTGATTCTGGAAGCAAAACCTTCCAGATAATAGTTCCTGTTTTGGCACCCATTGATTTAGCCGCTTCAATTACCCCTTTATCGATTTCCCGAAGCCCAATTTCAACCAAACGGGCATAAAACGGTGCCGCGCCGATAATCAATGCAGGCAATGCCGCATTTTCCCCAATCATTGTTTGCATGATCGCCTTAGTAAATGGGATAAGCAATACGATTAATATAATAAAGGGAATCGATCTGAAGATATTAACGAATGCACTGATGATGACATTGACAAACCGATTTTCCCAAATATTGTCCTTTGAGGTCAAAAACAGGATCAAACCAAGTAAAATTCCTAAAACAAAGGTTGCAACAACTGATATGGCAGTCATATACAATGTTTGATTTGTAGCTTCGATAATTCGGTCCCATTCCACGTTAGGCAGTAATTCCTCAGTCATTTGAAATCACCTCCACGCCAACTTGCTGAGCTTTAATATATTCCAGTGCGCGGGCGATTTCTTCGCTCTTACCATCTACATGTACAAATAATGTCCCGTATGCCCCATTTTGTGTTTGTGAAATTTTCCCTTGAACGATATTCACATCAAGCTGAAATTTACGGATCAAGTTGGTTATTAGGGGACTCTCGGCGTTTTCCCCAACAAAGCTAAGCTGGATGACTTTCCCTTTAGGGTAGCGTTGTAATAAATGGGAAATTGTTTCCTTTGTTTCTTCAGGTTCCGTAACTTGCTGTACAAATCGTTTCGTAATCTGTTCAACCGGATTTCTGAATACATCCAAAACCGGTCCGATTTCTACAATACGTCCACTTTCCATGACTGCAACGCGATGGCAGATTTTCCTGATAACATGCATTTCATGAGTGATTAGAACAATAGTTAGACCGAGTCGTTTATTAATATCGACAAGCAGTTCCAGGATTGAATCCGTTGTTTGGGGATCCAATGCTGAAGTCGCTTCATCGCAAAGCAAAACTTTTGGATTATTAGCAAGCGCCCTGGCTATGCCTACCCGCTGTTTTTGACCCCCGCTCAACTGGGAAGGGTATGCATCTCCTCTTCCCTCGAGGCCGACCAATTGAATAAGCTCCTTTACCCTGGCGTCGCGTTCTTCTTTTGGTACTCCGGCGATTTCCAAAGGGAATGAAATATTTTCATGGACAGTCCGGGACCAAAGCAAATTGAAGTGCTGGAAAATCATCGAGATTTCCTGCCTTGCACGTCTCAGCTGTGCCCCTTTTATTTTGGATACTTCATTTTCCGCTACAACGACTGTACCTTCAGTGGGGGTCTCCAAGCCATTAAGCATCCGGATCAGCGTGCTTTTTCCGGCCCCGCTATACCCGATAATTCCAAAGATTTCTCCCTGGTTGATTGTCAAATTGACATTATCAACCGCTTTAATTGTTTCCCCTGAGCCAAAACCGGAACGAAATATTTTACTCACTTTTGAAAGTGTAATCACCTGAACTCACCTCTTCTCCAATGAAAGCTATGAACTTAGTATATAGTAATCTCTTCGTCTAGCGACCTTTGAAAGGTGAAGGCACGACAATGAAAAAGGCCTTTCTGCATGAGCAGAAAGGCATATTAATCGTAAGCCTTTCTCTCATCTTCCAAAGCGTCCGCTTTGTGTGAATTGGCACCTTTTCAAAGTTATCACACTTTGCCGGTTGCCGGGCTTCATCGGGCACATCCCTCCACCTCTCTTGATAAGAGCAGTAACTATATGAATTTTTTAATAAGTTCATTTTTTATTATGGTAGTGATTTTATCATGGTAAAAGAGAGAGTGTCAATGCATATGGCTGTATTCATATATTTAGCAAAATTTCTTTGTTTTAACTATTATGCGTCTATGGTCGTTTTATGTTGACCTCGCTACAAGCGATACCTGGCCTGTCGCCTTTTGGAGGCCCTGCTCCAGGTCCTCAATTAAGTCTTCTGCGTTTTCAATGCCTACCGACAATCGGACCAAATCTTCACTCACTCCAGATTTGATAAGGTCGCCGGCATTCAACTGCTGATGGGTTGTACTTGCGGGATGGATGATCAGGCTTTTCGCATCTCCCACATTGGCCACATGAGACCATAGTCTAATAGCGTTGATTAATTTGGCGCCGGCTTCTTTTCCGCCTTCAATGCCAAAAACAACGACAGAACCCGCGCCTTTTGGCAAATATTTATCCGCCAGTTCTTTATCAGGGTGGTCAACATTTCCCGGATAGGTGACCCATTTGACACCAGGGTGATTTTCCAAATAATCAATGACCTTTATTGTATTGGCAATATGTTCTTTCATTCTCACATGGAGGGTCTCAAGCCCCAGTGTAAATTGGAACGCATTCTGAGGACTGATTGCCGGGCCGAGGTCACGGAGCAGCTGGACACGCGCCTTGGTAATATAAGCAGCGGCTCCAACTGCCTCTGTATATACAATTCCTCCATAGCTTTGATCTGGATCAGTAAATCCCGGAAATTTAGGGGAATTCCAATCAAACTTCCCACCATCAACAATAATCCCCCCCAGTGTCGTCCCATTTCCAAGAAGCCACTTAGTTGCAGAATGAATAACGATATCGGCCCCAAACTCGATCGGGCGGCATAAATAAGGAGTGGCAAAGGTATTGTCTATGATTAACGGAATGCCTGCTTCGTGAGCAATGGCTGCAACCTTTTCAATATCTAGTATTTGAAGGCTCGGATTGCCTATCGTTTCCCCAAAAATCGCTTTCGTGTTCGGTGTGATGGCAGTCCTAAAATTTTCAGGGTCGGAAGGGTCGACAAAATGGACCTTAATTCCATACCTTGGAAGAGTAGTCGCAAAAAGATTGTACGTTCCGCCGTATAAAGTTGAAGCGGCGACAATATCATCACCCGCACCTGCAATGTTCAGGATGGACATAGTGATCGCAGCCATACCGCTTGCAACTGCAAGGGCACCGATCCCGCCTTCAAGCAGCGAGACCCGTTCTTCAAATGTCGTCACAGTCGGATTATGGATCCGGGTATAAATGTAACCTGGCTCTTTTAACCCGAATAAGTTTGCGGCATGTTCGGTATCTTTAAAGAGGTACGCATTGCTCATATATATAGGCAACGCCCTTGCTCCCGTAACTGGGTCCGCTTCCAGACCGCCGTGGATGCTTAGTGTTTCGAAACGGTAGTTTTTTTGCTGATCAGACATTTTGTTGCACACTCCTTCTTTATTCATTTTTAGAGATTCCTTCGGCTATGTACACGCAGTACGGGAGTAACAAAAAATCCCCTTCTATAAGAAGAGGACTTTTATCTCTCCTTATCTGCCAGAGCCATTACTCTGCTGGAATTAGCACCGTGTATGTCATTACCGGTTGCCGGGCTTCAAAGGGCCAGTCCCTCCGCCTCTCTTGATAAGTTAAATTGAATATTCAATTAATTGTATTTACTGGAAAATATACCATACTTCCATTTAGCAGTCAATTGATTTTATTTTGGGAGGCACACCCCCGGCGACCTGCTTTTTAAACCAATTCCTTCAGAGTCTCATATAGGAATGGGACTGATTGGAAGGCATATATTTTCCTTTCCAATTGGCCTTCTTTAAAAATCAGTAGACAGGGTACGCTTTCAATCTCATATTTGGCCGGGATGGTTCTTGCAAAGTTAATATTCATTTGGCCACATGTGAGATCCGGCAGCATTTCCAGCACGATGGAAAGCATCCGGGACGCTACCTGGCAGGTGCCGCACATCGGTGTATATAAATAAAGGCAAAAGGTTCTTTTCCATTGTATCGCAACTTGCAATTCCTGATCTGTCCATTCCTGCATAAGGTGTTAACTCATCCTTTGTTCTACGAATTCCATATTCACATCAATATTGGCACCTAATAATACAGTTGCTATATGATACGCGGGTGCTGAGGCAACTTCCCTGTACATTTTATCTATGTATAGATGTGAAGCCTCCGGAAGTTCCCGCTTGAATTGTTTTCTTAATTTTTCACCTGATTCATCTGAATCCACAAGGATATATACATCCTTATCAAATAACTCGTCAACAAGTTCATCTAGCCTGGCCAATGATATTGTACCATTGGTACAGATGATCTCGATTTGTTCCCTTAGCACGCTTTTCACTTTCTTCTTGTCAGAGGTACCTTCAACAATGATCACTTTTTCCAATAGTCCGCTTTCCATTGCCATCACCTTGTTTCAACCCCCATCAAACAGAGGCAGAATGAAATAAACTTACATTGTTTTTATTATGATTTCCTAACAATCAAGCGCCTTCATCAAGAAACGATTTCCTTTTTTCCCTGGGATGCCATTTAGAAAACATGGAAGGGTATGATAAAAATGGAGAAGGCATATAACAGCCTTCTCCATTGTTGTTTATCCTTCGTTCGTCATTTGTTCATACTTTTCAGCACTCATCAAGTTATCAAGCTCGCTTCTGTCGGAAGGCTCAATAACAATCATCCATGCTTTTTCATACGGAGATTCGTTTACAAACTCTGGATTGTCATTAAGGTCTTCATTCACCTCAACAACCTTTCCGCTAACAGGGGCATAAAGCTCTGATACAGTTTTTACGGATTCTACGCTGCCAAACGGCTGGTCCGCAGTAACTTCATCGCCTACTTCAGGAAGTTCCACAAACACAATATCTCCTAATTCCGACTGTGCGAAGTGTGTAATCCCTACACGGACATTATCACCTTCCGTTTTTACCCACTCATGCTCTTCAGAATAAAGAAGTTCCTTTGGTGTTGTCATGATTAGTACCTCCATGCATATGTAATAAAGTATATCTATTTATGAAAATAGATTATGATATATTTGGCAATGATTAGGATTGCCAAGTTTTTTCGTACTCTTCCTCTTTAAACCCAACCGTTACCTTTTGTCCGTCAGTGGCAATCGGTCTTTTGAGCAGCATGCCGTCGCTTGCCAATAAATCGAGCATTTCCTCTTCAGTTGCAGTCTTTAATTTGTCCTTCAAACCAAGTTCCCTGTACTTTTGTCCGCTTGTATTAAAAAACTTTTTTAATTCCAAACCACTGTTGTGGTATAAATCTTCCACTACAGATCGGGAAGGGGGATTTTCGGCAATATGGACTTCAGTATATTGAATATCATGGCTGTTTAACCAATTTTTTGCCTTTCTGCATGTTCCGCATTTTGGATACCAATAAAATGTTAAGGCCATTCTTTCACCACCTACTCCTAGAATACCCGTTTTCTTTTCCCAATACAAAGTATATGCTGTAATTATTTTCTTTTTTTCATAAAAAACTCATAAATCAAACGTTTATGAAAAAAACGGGAATACCCATCAAAAGGATATTCCCGCATGGCAGCTATCTATAGTGTAAAGCCAAATTACAAAGCGTATTTTTCTGTATCGATGATTTTCGCAGCAGCTTCACGCTTCTTCGCAATCACATTGATTGGGTTGTATCTTGTCAATTTACGAAGTGCGGATAACATGATGCGTAAAGTATCTCCGCTTTCTGAAGCAATAAGGGTTTCTTTGGCATGTTGTTCAATTTGGTTGAATGCTTCCTGACAGAAAATTTCTGTATAAAGCACTTTTTGCTGGTTCTTTTCAAGCCCTGTTGCTGCGATTGCTTTTTCTGTACGCAACACAACAGATTCCATCGCATAAGCAAATGATGCGATATCAGCGATATTCACGAGGATTTCCTGTTCTTGCTCAAGCTTTGTGCCAAATTTCTGTGCAGCAAGGCCAGCTGCCAACAAGCCGATTTTCTTTGCATTTCTCACAAGCATTTTTTCTTGTGCCAATGGCTCATCGCCAGGTTCTTCAGGCATCATCATCATTAATTCTTCCTGGAGTGCTTGGGCTTTTTGAAGAAGAGGCAGTTCTCCTTTTATTGCTTTCTTCAAGAATGTACCAGGTACCAGCAAGCGATTGATTTCGTTCGTACCTTCAAAAATACGGTTAATGCGTGAATCACGGTATGCGCGTTCAATTTCATATTCCTGCATGAAGCCATATCCGCCGTGAAGCTGAACGCCTTCGTCCACAACATAATCCAATACTTCAGATGCAAAGAATTTGTTAAGTGAGCATTCAATGGCATATTCAGCAATGGAGTTCGCCACTTCTTTCCCGTTTTTCACTTCTTCATCAGTAAGCTTGCTCATGCGTTGTTCGAAAAGCCCAACTGTACGCCATACAGAGCTTTCAGAAGCATAGATTTTCGATGCCATTGTAGCAAGTTTTTCTTTTGTAAGGTTAAAGGAAGAAAGTGGAGTCTTGAATTGCTGGCGCTGGTTTGTATAAGCCGCAGCCAATGCAAAAGCATTTTTCGCTCCACCGACGCCACCTACGCCTAATTTATAACGGCCGATATTCAAGATATTGAAAGCAATGACATGGCCTTTACCAACTTCTCCAAGAAGATTTTCTACAGGAACCTGTGCATCCTCCAATATCAGTGTACGGGTAGATGAGCTTTTGATACCCATTTTCTTTTCTTCAGCACCGGTAGAAACCCCTGGGTATTCACGTTCCACGATGAATGCAGTGAATTTCTCCCCATCAATTTTCGCATAAACCACGAATACATCAGCAAACCCTGCATTAGTGATCCATTGCTTTTCACCATTTAATACATAATGTGTTCCTTCAGCGTTTAATTTTGCAGTTGTTTTGGCACCAAGCGCATCAGAACCGGAACCCGGCTCAGTCAGGGCATAAGCGGCAATCTTTTCACCAGTAGCCAGCGCTGGGAGGTATTTATGTTTTTGTTCTTCGTTACCAAAAAGGACGATAGGCAGAGACCCAATCCCTACATGTGCACCATGCGTGATAGAGAAACCGCCAACACGTGCCATTTTTTCCGTAATAAGAGCTGAACTGATCTTGTCAAGGCCAAGGCCGCCGTATTCTTCTGGAACATCCGCACCAAGCAATCCAAGCTCGCCAGCCTGCTTAAGCAATTTGACGGAACGATCGAATTCATGGTTCTCAAGGTGCTCAACCTGAGGAAGAACCTCATTCGTTACATAATCCTCGGTTGTTTTTGCAATCATGATCTGTTCATCTGTAAAATCTTCTGGTGTGAACACTTGCTCATGCGAAATTTCTTCAATTAAAAAGGCGCCGCCTTTGATTAATGTTTCTGTTTGATTAGACATTTTTTTTACCTCCTGAAAGTATCATAATTAGGTTTGAAATGTATATGCTCCGCTCCGGCGGTTTTCCTTCCAGAGCGGATACAATGCAAATTAATCTTAAGCCATCAATTCAAATACACCGGCCGCACCCATTCCGCCGCCGATACACATAGTAACGACACCAAACTGCTGGTTCCTGCGCTTCATTTCATGTAGAAGCGTAAGAGTCAATTTAGCACCTGTACAGCCAAGCGGATGCCCAAGTGCAATCGCTCCGCCATTGACATTGACCTTTTCTTCATCAAGGCCAAGCTCACGAATGATCTGTATGGATTGTGATGCAAAAGCTTCATTCAATTCAAATAACCCAATATCGGATAGCTCTAATCCAGCCAGCTTCAATGCTTTTGGAATGGCAGCAACCGGTCCGATTCCCATGATTTCAGGCGGTACGCCCGCTACTGCAAATGAACGGAATTTACCCATTGGGGCAAGACCTAGAGATGAGGCTTTCTCAGAATCCATAATCATAACAGCCGCAGCACCATCGCTCGTTTGTGAAGCATTTCCTGCTGTAACAGAACCCGTCACGGAGAATGCAGGGCGCAATTTCCCAAGAACATCAGTGGTCGTACCCGCACGCACGCCTTCATCCTGAGTAAACTGGAAGGTTTTTTCCTTCAGCTTGTTATCCGCGCCTACAGACCGTAACGTTACATCAACAGGAACAATTTCATCTACAAACTTACCTTCTGCTATGGCCCTTGCTGCCTTTTCGTGACTGCGCACAGCAAACTCATCTTGGTCTTGACGGGAAATTCCGAATCTCCTTGCTACCTCTTCAGCCGTATGGCCCATTCCCATATAATATTCAGGAGCTGTTTCTGCTAGCTTTGCATTCGGGCGTACGACATGGCCCATCATTGGCACCAGGCTCATCGACTCTGCCCCGCCCGCGATGATCGTATCACTTGAGCCGAGCATAATTCGCTCAGCGCCGTAAGCAATAGCTTGGAGGCCGCTTGAACAATAACGGTTTATCGTGATGGCCGGAACATCGTGAGGCAGACCTGCAAGCGCACCGATGTTTCTGGCCATGTTCAACCCCTGCTCAGCTTCAGGCATCGCACAGCCAATGATTAAATCATCAATATTTCCTTCATAATTCCCAGCACGCTTTAATGTCTCTTGAACAACTAGAGCACCTAAATCATCCGGGCGTACTGCAGCAAGAGAACCCTTTTTTGATTTCCCTACCGGAGTACGCGCCCCGGCTACAATTACCGCTTCTCTCATGAAGATCCCCCTTACCTTTTTTTGAAGCAATTTATCAAACTTTCGAAATGTCATATATAAATTAGTTACGCAATGGTTTTCCTTTAACGAGCATGTGCTGCATTCTGGCTTGGGATTTTGGCTGGGCGATTAAGCTTAAAAAAGCTTCCCTTTCCAAATCAAGCAAGTATTGTTCATCCACTTCAGTACCGTACGGAACTTTTCCGCCTGCAATCACGTAAGCAAGCTTCTTTGCAATATAAATGTCATGATCAGAAATATATCCGCTTAAGCGTAGTGATTCCGCACCAAGAAGCAGTGCAGCGTAGCCTGGCTCTCCCACTACAGGAATCTTGACTCTAGCAGGAGCTGTATATCCTTGCTCATAAAGGGCAAGTACAGCTTGTTTAGCATCATATAGAAGGTGGTCAGGATTCACGGAAATGCCATCTGCGAAGTTTAGGAAATTATTTTCACGCGCTTCTTCTCCTGAGGTGGAAACTTTCGCCGTTGCGATGGATTCAAACACTTTGTTGGCTACCTTTTGCAAGTCGAACTCGACACCTTTAGGCATGCTCTTCAAATGCTTGATATAAAATTCCTTGTTTCCGCCTCCGCCTGGAATCAGTCCAACACCAACCTCTACAAGCCCCATATACGTTTCGCTGGAAGCCTGGATGTGTGCTGCAGGAAGGCATACTTCAGCTCCGCCGCCAAGGGCCATGTTAAATGGTGCGGCAACAACTGGTTTAGAGCTATATTTGATTTTCATCATTGCCTGCTGGAAGTGGCGTATTACCATATCCAATTCAGAAACATTGTCATCCTGAGCTTCCATCAACATCATGGCAAGGTTTGCACCAACACAGAAGTTCTTGGCCTGGTTGCCGATTACAAGTCCCTTGTAGTTCGCTTCCACTTCTTCGACCGCAAAGTTGATCATTTGAACAATATCAAGGCCAATCGCATTATTTGGTGAAGTGAACTCTAATAACGCTACACCGTCACCAATATCAATTAAGCTTGCACCGCTATTTTTCTTGATGACTTTCCCTTGCTTTTTTAGCCTTTTAAGATTGATAACTTTTGGATTTTCGATTAGCTGCTTGTATTCCCCATTCGCATAATAAGAGATTTGTCCCTCTTCCGTTTCTTTATAGAATGAAGTAAAACCTGATGCAAGCATGTCTTTAATCCACTGTGGCACCGCAGTTCCTTCTTCTTCCATGCGTGCTACCGATTTTTCAAGTCCTATTGCATCCCACGTTTCAAATGGACCGGCATTCCAGCCAAAACCCCATTTCATTGCATTGTCAATGGCTACAATATCGTCGGCAATAGCGCCTAGGAGCTCAGCCGAATAAACAAGCACTGGGCTGAATATGTTCCAGAGCAGCTCTCCTGCACGGTCTTCACCATATACAAGCGCTTTCATTTTGTTGGCATGCCCTTTTTGTTGTTTGCTTGCTTCAATGGAGGCCGCCTTCAGCTTCTTTCTTTCTACATACTCTAACGTTTCAGGATCCAATTCGAAGATTTCCTTACCCTTCTTCAGGAAGAAACCCTGTCCCGATTTGCTTCCAAGCCAGCCGTTTTCAATCATTTTTTGCATGAAGCCCGGAATTTCAAAAACTTCCTTCTCCGCGCCTTCCACCTGGTCGTATACGTTTCTTGCAACATGTGCGAATGTGTCCAAACCTACTACATCAAGTGTGCGGAAAGTAGCACTCTTTGCTCTTCCAATCAGCGGCCCCGTAACGGAATCAACTTCTCCGACACTATAACCGCCTTTTAGCATTTCACGGACCGTTACGAGGAGGCCGTATGTGCCAATTCGGTTTGCAATGAAATTCGGTGTGTCCTTGGCAACCACTACTCCTTTGCCCAATACATCTTCACCGAAGAGCTTCATGAATGAAAGGACTTCAGGGTCTGTATCCTTAGTAGGAATCACTTCCAAAAGCTTCAAATACCGTGGCGGGTTGAAAAAGTGAGTGCCAAGAAAGTTCTTTTTAAAGTCTTCTGAACGTCCTTCTGCCATCGCCTCAATTGAGATTCCCGAAGTATTTGAACTAATGATGCTTCCTGGCTTACGATTTTGGTCCACTTTTTCAAAAACTTGTTGTTTCACATCAAGTCTTTCAACAACGACTTCGATCACCCAATCCACTTCACCTAGCCGCCTCATGTCGTCCTCAAGATTCCCCGCTTCGATCAACGCAAGGTTTCTCTTCGACGTCAGAGGTGCCGGTTTTTGCTTCAAAAGCTTTTGGATAGCAGTCTGGCTGATCCGGTTTCTTACTTGTTTATCTTCTAATGTCAATCCTTTTTTCTGTTCAGCCTCGGTTAATTCACGAGGAACAATGTCTAATAATAAAGTTGGTATGCCGATGTTCGCAAGGTGTGCAGCAATCCCTGATCCCATAACTCCTGACCCTAGAACCGCAGCCTTTCGTATTTGTCGAACCAAGTTCATATCCCCCTTACATAGTGTATTGAATGAATGCTCATTCATTTTACCTTCAAAAAAATATATTCATATTTTTCCTGTTGATACTAATATAAAATATTTTGGAAAATTCCGCAATTATAAATGCTTAAAAAATTTCACTTTTCTTAATTTATATTATTCCAAAATCATGATTACCTGTATGGCAAACGTAAAATTCCACAAAAAAAGAACATGCTATTTCCTCGTCCTGTGTTATTTCCCCCTAAGTTTGCGAAAAATAATGTCGAAAAACAGGAGGTGAGGAAATATGGCAAAGGTAGAAAAAAACCCGTCAAAGCGCGGGGTAAGTGCAGCCAGTGTTAAAGGAAATGCCGGTCCCGGCGGTGAGCCAAGCAGAATCAATAAGGTAAACAGCCAAAATAACCAGTATCCTCGTTAAATAAACAGGATTTAAGCGGAAATATTGATAATTAAGGAAAAAAATTAGCTTCGAGCGAAAAAGCATACTATTGAGCGATTCCACCGAAATCGACTGAAATCCATATAGGGTTCCCGCACAATTCTGCGGGAATCTCTTACTTAACTTACTTAAATATCCCTTTCAAAACAAAGGCCACATTCGCCGGCCTTTCTGCTAAACGGCGCATGAAATAACCATACCAGTCTGTTCCATATGGAACATACACACGCATTTTATAGCCTTCCTTTACTAAATCAAGCTGGCGTTCATTACGGATACCGTATAGCATTTGAAACTCAAATTGGTCTTTGGGAATATTATATTCTTTCACCAGTTGTTTGGTATATTCGAGGATCTTATCATCATGGGTTGCCACTGCTGTATAGTTTCCATTTAAAAGGTGAGTCTTGATGATTTTTTTAAAATTATTATCTACATCCTTTTTTTCAGGGAAAGCCACCTCCGCGGATTCTTTATAGGCCCCTTTTACAAGGCGGAGATTCGGATGGAGGCTGTTTAAGTCGTCCATATCTTTTTCGGTTCTGTAAAGGTAAGCCTGTATGACTGTCCCTACATTTTCATACTCTTTCCTTAGCTCCTTGAAAATTTCGATAGTCTTTTGGCAGCGGGAATAGTCTTCCATGTCGATTGTTACAAATACCTTGTTGGATAATGCAGCATCTAGGATCCTTCTCATATTTTTCATGACGACACCAGGGGAGATATCCATTCCCATTGAAGTAAGCTTCAAAGAAAGCTGGGAATTAAGGTTATGCTTGTGGATAGCTTCGATAGCCAGTATTGCATTGTCAGCCATTTGATTAGCCTCCACTTCATTATCGATAAACTCCCCTAAATAATCGATTGTTACCTCAAGCCCCGATTTGTTTAGCTCTTTTATTTTTTTCACAGCCATTTCAATCGTTTCCCCCGCAACAAACTTAGATGCCCCAAAGCGAAGACCCCATTTTTTGGCCAATTTAGTCAAGCTTCTATTTTTAGAAAGAAAGAGAAAAAAGTTCCTCATTACCTGCTCCATGACAGTTGCCCCCTAAAAAATATGTAGGTTGAAAAAATAACCAAATTTTTACTATTCCGTTTTATCATCTCAGAACTTTCTGTTGATATCAAAATCTCAGAAAACCATTCATGTAATACGAAGCAGGAACACTTTATGAATGGCTATCTTGGGAATTAAAGGGCTACCAGAAGAATGAAGCCCCTCTATTTGTTATGAAGCACGGTTTTTATTTAGACTATTTTCTATATCCGTACGGATATCCATATTGGCCGTACGGTTGATAAGGATAACCATAGTGATGGCCGTAATGTGGATAGTGGTGGCCATAATGGTGGTAATGATGATAAGGCGGGCGGCCATGGTGATAACCCGGCCCATATCCTGGCTGGTATTGTGGAGGACCATACATTTGTTGGCGCTTCATATCTTCACCTCCCTTGTATAGTTGTCCTTATACTATATGAAAGGAAGGTGGACATGGAGCCTGTCCTAATAAAATTAGGCAGACAAGCACACAATATTGAAAAATTAATAAGGGATTTGCCGACTGGACTATTCCTCACTTTTTGAAGAACGGTAGGCTTCATTAAGCTGTTTGATTTCTTTAATGATTTCCATTATATCGTTTTTAGCTTCCGGATATGTTTCATTCCAATGTTTCGCTAGAGCAGGCATGGATTTGGCTATATAGGTATAAAGCGCCCAATATTTTACCTTTTCCTGTAGTTCAGGCCCGATTTCTCCTGTTAACAGTTCTGTATACTTTTCTACAAGTGCAGCAAACTTGGAATCGAATTCATTATTCATGGAATCTTCCTTTCCTTTTTGAGCGAAGACCTGGGGCACCCTCCGCACATCTTTTTTGTTCCTGCTTTATAAGAGAAACAGCATGTTTGACGAATTCTAATCATTTTTTCCCTTTCAGGAAGCAAAACCTTTTCAGTATAATAACGTTTTAACGGATTTTCATGGAGATTCCCGAAAATGCTTCCTGGTGCATCATGAACCAAGTAAAAGAAATCAGATTCTAGCCTTGCAGTTACTTCCTGGTCCATGGCTTTTTCTAAGAGGGTTTCATAGAGCCAAAAGATATAAATAGCAACATTTTCCCATAGAATCAGTTCTGGTAACGCTGTTTCTTTTGAAAGCATAACAATAATGGGGTAAATATGCTCGGCAAAGGTCTGCTGGCACACTTCTTGACGTCCCTTTGAACGTTCTGTCCCCAAAGAATCGGCTGATATATCGCGATATACGATATCCGGGGTAAAACCTGGGATTCCGTTATCGTGAAGAGAAACATTCTCTATAGTTCCATTGATCCTTTTATTGAAGACTGACATGGCAAACAAATTGATGACCGCATAAAAGCCGTACCGTTTCGTTAAAATTGAGACCGTCACCTTGAGGTCCGGTGCATTCAGCCTTTCTTGAATTGCAGGGAGGATTCGATTTAACTGATCTTTACTAAGCAAATCGGCAGCACGGAAAGAAAACGAAGAGGATTCTGCATTATAAACAAACCGATAATCTGCTAAAATGGCTATTTCCTGTTCCGTCAGTTTGCTATTCATTTACCGGAGTCTCCTTCAAAATACATCTTCCCTTTCCGTAGGGGATACAAAGCGGTGTTCCGAAAAGCGGATCGACGGTGACCTCACAGTCCATTTGAAAAACTTCCTTCACCAAGGAGCAATTAATAATATATTCGGGTTTTCCCTGGGCAAATACATTTTTATTTTTTAAGGCGACAATATGGTGGGCATAACGGCTCGCCAAATTCAGGTCATGCAGTACCATGATGATTGTCCGGTTTTCCGTTTCATTCAATTCGAACAATAAATCCAGAATTTCAATTTGGTGGGTCATGTCCAGATAGGTCGTCGGTTCATCCAAAAGCAGGATGTCGGTATCCTGGGCTAAAGTCATTGCAATCCAGGCACGTTGCCGCTGCCCTCCTGACAGGGCATCTACGGGTCGGTATTTCAGTTCTGCAAGTCCTGTGGCACGAAGGGCGGCTTCCACCTTTTGTTCATCTTCTTCCGTCCATTGCTTAAGCCACGTTTGGTAAGGATACCTGCCTTGCTTTACGAGCTGCAGGACTGTTAGCCCTTCAGGAGCTGCAGGTGCCTGGGGGAGAATCGACATCTTTTTTGCCACTTCTTTAGTCGGCATTTTCGCTATGGCTTCACCATCCAACAATACGGAACCCGAAACCGGCTTTAACAAGCGGGCGATTGACCGCAGTAGGGTGGATTTCCCACATCCATTGCTTCCAATGAATACCGTTATTTCCCCTTTGGGTATGGCTAGGTCCAGCTGGTCTATAATGGTTTGTTCACCGTAAGATAGTGTTAAAGCTTCGGTTTTTATCGAACTTTCCATTTCCCTTTCTCCTTTTCTTCTAAAATAATATATTTATGTGTTCCTTGTTTTATATAATAAATAGATAAAATAGGGTGCGCCTATACTGGCAGTGAACACGCCTGCAGGAATTTCCAGGGGGGCGAACAGTGTCCTGCCTATTAAGTCGGCCACAAGAACCAACACAGCTCCTATTAAGGCAGCTATCGGCAACAAAGCGCCAAAAGCGCCCCCGACAAGACGCCTTGCCATATGAGGAGCCATCAATCCCACGAACCCGATTCCTCCACCAAATGCCACGGCACCTCCAGTCAAGGCAGTAGCAATGACCAATAAAAACAGCCTTTGTTTTTCAACTTTATTTCCAACACCTAGAGCAATGTCCTCCCCAAGCTCTTGAACATTTAAATTACGGCTTAGTGCAAATGCGATAGACAAAATTAGCAACACCAAGGGTACGAGGATATAAACGTCTGTCCATTTCGCTCCATTAACAGAACCCGTTATCCAAATATTCGCTTGGGAAGCCCTGTAAATAGGCCCCAAAATCATCATCATCGTTGTGCCAGCCTGCATCAGGGCTGAGATTCCTATTCCAACTAAGACCAACCTGGTCGGTGCTACTCCATTTTTCCATGAAAAGGAATAGACTAAGAAAGCAGTGATTGAAGCTCCGGCAAACGCCGCGAGTGGAAGCCAGGCAATGCTGACCGTCAATGAATTGTTCGTGTCGCTAAAAAAGGCCAGGAAGGAAACCACCGCAAATGAAGCACCGCCTGTTAATCCGATTATGTCAGGTGAAGCAAGCGGATTGCGGATCATCCCCTGCAGGATTCCGCCAGCCACAGCAAGCGCCATTCCAACCATAATAGCAACCACTATACGGGGAAGCCTGAATGAAGTAACAACCATCGTTTCCATTTCATTTCCGGCACCAAATAAAATTTTGGCCACACGTAAAGGTGAAATAAACATTTGCCCGGTACTCGCGCTTAGTAAAAATAACGAAAACAGCAAAAGAAGCAAAATTACAAAAACAGTCACAGCCCTTTGATCTAATAAAAAAGAGATGAAACCATTGAACAAACGAATACTTTTGTACTTATTCATTTTGCATTTAACCCCTTTCTTGCAATGTATATAAAGAAAGGGGTTCCGATTATTGCAGTCATGACTCCGACTGGAACTTCCCGTGGCATAATTACATACCGGGCCAGGATATCCGCTGCGACCAACAGAATCGCGCCAAGCAGTGCACTGTAAGGAATTACCCACCTATGGTCAATGCCCACAGCAGCCCGGGTGACATGCGGTATCACAATGCCGATAAAGCCAACAGGACCAGCAATCGCCACAGCACCGCCTGCGAGCAATATAACGCACAGTGCGGCAATAATTTTAATTAATCCAACTCTTAGGCCAAGGCCTTTCGCGACATCATCACCCATTGAAAGAAGGTTCATCCTGGATGCAAGTAAACAGGAGGTAATCCAGCCAATCGCTAAATAAGGCAGTATACTAGTCAATGTTTCGAGTTTGCGCCCCTGGACAGAACCTGCCAGCCAGAATAAAACCTGTTCAAGAGCTGTCTCATTTATAACTAAAAGCCCCTGAGTCAATGATGAAAACAACGCCGCAATCGCCGCCCCTGCCAGTGTCAATTTCATTGGGGTAAGGCCTTCACGCCCAAAAGAACCAGCTCCATAGACCCCAACCGCAGCAACGGCCGCCCCTAAGAAGGATATCCATGTATAGGCTTGCAAACTGCTAACTGAAAAAAATGTAACCGAAGCAACCACAGCCAAACCAGCGCCCGCATTAATACCAAAAGTCCCTGGGGATGCAAGTGGGTTCTTAGTCAATGTCTGCATCAACACACCGGCCATTGCTAAACTCGCCCCTACACATGCTGCGATCAAAGATCTTGGGAGCCTTACAGTTTGTATGATAATATGTTCATTCGAGCCATTAAAATCGTTGAAAGCTTCCTTAGCTGTACCCCACGAAGTATCGGTATACCCGTAGACTACACTGGCACACATTATAAAAAATAAGATTACTACTAATAAGAAAAAGCCCATTTTTTTTTGAGATACGGTTTTTAAAAGCATATACGCTTTTCCTCTCTTAAATAACCTGTTTCTTGTTAATGATTAATATGAAGACTGTGTAAAACCCACAGCTTTTACATCCGGGAAATCTCACTTACCATTTAAGTGTATTTAAATTGAATTCACCTGTCAATGATAATGAAAATCGTTTTCAATTTGATTATTGACATATCCGCCATTTGATTTTAATATCAAAATGAAGGTGATGATAATGATTATCATTAATAATTATATTACATATTTATAGGAGGAGTATTATGTCAAGGAAACATGCCATGTTATTGGCAATGCTATCTGTCATTTTTGCCATCATCCTTTCCGCATGCGGCTCTAAGGAACAAAATGCAGAAACACAAGAAGAATCAGGTTCCAAGGAAAAAGGCTATACAGTGGAACATGCCATGGGCACTACCGACATCCCGGCAACGCCTAAAAGAATAGTAATTTTAACAAACGAAGGAACTGAAGCCCTGTTATCGATGGGTGTTACACCGGTTGGGGCTGTACAATCCTGGACTGGGGATCCTTGGTACAACCATATTAAAGACGACATGAAGGACGTCCAGGTCGTGGGAACAGAAAGTGAAGTAAACTTGGAGGAGATTGCAGCGCTGCAGCCCGATCTAATCATCGGAAACAAGATGCGTCAGGAGGCTTTCTATGAGAAACTGAACCAAATTGCCCCTACTGTGTTTTCAGAGACTTTAAGAGGAGATTGGAAAGAGAATTTTAGCTTATATGCAAAAGCCTTGAATAGGGAGGAAAAAGGAAAAGAAATCTTAGGCCAGTATGATCAAAAAGTGGCAAGCCTGAAAGAAAAACTGGGTGATAAAGTGAATCAGGAGGTGTCTGTTGTCCGTTTTATGGCCGGAGTTACCCGTATTTATTACACCGATTCCTTTTCAGGCGTTATTTTCAATGAACTAGGCTTTAAACGTGCCAAACAACAAGAAAAACTGTTTACCGCCGAGAACAAACTTGGGAATCTTGCGATTGAGGTAGGAAAGGAAGCTATCCCTGAAATGGATGCAGACCGCCTCTTTTATTTTACCTATGCTCCACAGGGGGACAATAAAGCACTGGCTACAGAAAAAGAATGGCTTAATGGCCCATTATGGAAAAATTTGAATGCCGTCAAGAATGGACAGGTACATCAGGTAGATGACGCCATTTGGAATACAGCCGGTGGTGTAAAAGCAGCAAATTTAATGCTGGATGATATCGAGAAAATATTCTTTGAAAAATAAGCTTTAAAAAGGGAAACACTGCGCCCGTGTTTCCCTTTTTTTGTTGTATCATTTATGCACAAAATCGGTTTGCCGGGTTGTAACCGGCAACTTTGGCATTCGGCTATTTAATAAAATGCTAACAAAAATAAATAAAAAACAAAAAGCACCCCAATTGTTAATCGTGATTTAACAATGGAAGGTGCAGTTCACAGCAGCATTTTCCTTTTTAGGTGTCAGTCGAAAACATATACTTCTTATAGTGGTACCTAATGCTAAAAATAATCCCAATAGCAAGCATGTTCCCCATTAAAGAACTCCCCCCATAGCTTATGAACGGAAGCGGAATTCCAGTGATCGGAAGCACACCGATTGTCATTCCGATATTCTGGAAAACATGGAAGGTTATCATACTGATCACACCTACACATATATAGGTATAAAAATTATTTTTTGTTTCCATTCCGATTTTGGTGATGTGGTAAATTAACAGGAAGAATAAACTTATGACGATACTTGCACCAATAAATCCAAATTCTTCGCCAATGACGCTGAAAATGAAGTCGGTTTGGCTCTCGGGAAGATAAACTTCGCGGGATCCAATGCCTTTTCCATCCGTCTGTCCAGAACCAATCGCAAGCAGTGATCTTGTTAAGTGATACCCGGTACTGCTCTGATAGTTATATGGGTCAATCCAGGAATAAATCCGCCCAAATTGATACTGTTGCACACCTAAGTATTTCTCCAGAATTTCAGGATGCCAAATCACAAAAAACATAATGGTGCCAGCAAAGGCTGCTCCACCGGCAAAAATAGGGAGCAAAATTTTCCATGAAATGCCCGATATAAAAACCATTCCAAGCAAGATCGCCAATAAGACAAGTGATGTTCCCAAATCCGGCTGCTGCATGACCAGAGCCAGGGGCAACAGCGTTACAAGCCCGAGCTTGCCCAAAAGCCACAAATCGGTTTGTGTAGTTTTGACAGGAGTTTTTATATGGTGGCTCGATATAACATTAGCAAGGGATAGAACCAAGAATACCTTCATGATTTCCGATGGTTGGAAAGAACCCATAAAAGGGACCTGGAACCAGCTTTTTGCTCCATTGACCGGTTTTGCGATACTATCAGGGGCGATAATCAGGAAGGCAAGCAGCAAACAGCCAAACCCGTAAGTGTACCAAGAAATCTTTTTTAATTGGTCAGAGTCAAAGGTGATGACTCCGATAATTATTCCTATTCCTACGATATACCATACAATTTGCTTCAGCAGAAAGTTCTGTCCATACTGGCCCGTGGACTGGGCACTGTAAATGGCAATCGAGCTTGCGATGAACAAAAGAAATATGATAAATGCCAATCCGAAATCGACACGGGACGATATATTTTTATCTGACTGCATGGTAACTCTCCCTTTTTAAAAAGGATCAAGCAAATGATCAAACTAATTTACCTTATCATTATACTTGATAGAGATAAAATCACAACAATATTGTCAGTTGGGATATTTTCCCCTAGAGTTACCAACAGATTCGAAAATTGATTGTAATCAGTTATTTTACTTTTCCTTACTTTAACTCAGTGGCCAAATAAGCGGTAGCCAGTTCAGTGGCACACAGGAATACAATGCTCAGGCAACCAAGGATCATTTCATGTCCCCCTCTCCTGATATATCACCTTGATGATAGGGCATGAAACGGTGACCATGGCAATACCCGCAAAACGGTTTATTACGTTGTTAACATCGTGAATATTGTAGCTAATATGGTGTGAAACGGGTTTCATCATATACAATAGTGTAAAAACAAACAAGTGGTGAGTGATACCAATGGCAAACATTAAAGACATTGCTCAAATAGCTGGTGTCTCCGTTTCCACTGTTTCAAGGGTATTAAACAACCACCCTTATGTAAGCAGTGAAAAAAAACAAGCAGTTTTGCAGGCAATCGACCAACTGCAATATACAAGGAACATTAATGCTGTGCATTTATCAAGGGGGAACACAAACCTTATAGGTGTCGTGATTCCATATACGAATCATCGTTATTTTGGTCGAATCATGGAAGGCATTTCCCGCCAGGCAAATGTTTTTGGATATCATCTTGTCATTTTCCAAACAAATTATGATAAAGAAAAAGAGAGACAAGCACTTGAAATGCTGAAAATGAAGCAGCTGGACGGGCTTATCATTTGCTCCAAGATCAACGAGTTAAAAACCATACATGAATATAAACAGTATGGGCCGATTATATTTTGTGAAGATTTAGCACAAACAACTTTTCCCTCGGTAAGCATTGATCATTATGCCGCCTTTTCTTGCGCAATTGAATTCCTTCATAAGAAGGGATATCGGAAAATTGGGTACAGCCTTGGCAGAAAAACCGGCCGAAATAGTCATTTACGCGCCAAAGCTTATGAAGATGCCACAAAAAAATATGGATTGGAAACAAAACCCGAATGGATCTTTGAAGGCTGCTACAATATGGGCGATGGTTCCGATATATTTCGTAAATGGATAGATTTCGAAAATCGGCCTGAAGCCTTAATTATTACAAGCGATCAGGCTGCGGCTGGCTGCATTTTATCTGCAAAACAAGCTGGCATCGATATTCCCGGGAATCTGGCTGTTATCGGTTTTGATAATGATGATATTGCGAAACTTATAGGGATTACAACGGTGTCGTTACCGCTGGGAGCCATCGGGAAAACGGCTTTTGATCTATTTATGGAAAATAAAGACCCACAAAAAATCAAATTGGAATTTGAATTAATCGAACGCCAATCCTGTTAAACCCTTTGCATATTGTTTTTGTAGAATAATAAACACTTAAAAGTTAACCAAATTCCGTTTTGGAAAATAGATAATATTTACTAGATTTATGAAAAATATATTGCGGGATTCACGATATTAAATTATACTTCTATAGTATGAATTGAATATTTCCTCATTAACCGATGAGGTAGAGGCTGCGGCTTATATAAGTATGGCGGACGAGGTACAGCGAATATCGTTGACTCCGGCAGAAAGGATAAGTCGCCGAAGCTTGGATATATTCACTGTATATCCAGGCTGGCGGTGTTTTCGAACAGGAACACCACTGTCATGTTTTCTTACTGGAAACGTGGAGAGCTACTTTCGGAAGGGATTAAACGGGTTATTCAAACAGCCGTCGATCTTCTTCGACGGCTGTTTTTTATTTGCCTCTCTTCAGAAAAGCGACAATCGCCCCGTTGTAAGGAACGTCGACTAACATCTGCCATGTCCTGTGCGTCGGGGCCGGGCGCTGGAGCTAAACTTCAATACAGGTTGATAATCTTAGACTTTCTTACCTTTCAAAAAAGGAGTGTAACAGATGAGAAATACAACAGCATCAAACAATCCTACACAATTAAAAAGAGGATTGAAAGCAAGGCATCTAACGATGATCTCTCTCGGGGGAACAATTGGCACCGGGTTATTCCTGGCTAGTGGCGGTGCCATCCATTCTGCGGGTCCTGGAGGTGCCCTAGTTGCCTATGCTGCCATTGGTATAATGGTTTACTTCTTGATGACAGGACTTGCTGAAATGGCTGCCTTCATGCCGGTAGCGGGTTCTTTCCGGGTATATGCATCTAAATTCGTGGATCCGGCCTTCGGTTTTGCCCTAGGCTGGAATTATTGGTACAACTGGGCGATTACTATTGCAGCTGAATTAGCTGCAGTTGTATTAATCATGAAATTTTGGTTCCCGGATAGCCCGTCAGTACTATGGAGCGCACTATGCCTTGCGATCATGTTCCTGTTAAACTACATGTCTGTCAAGGGATTTGGTGAAGCTGAATACTGGTTCTCACTTATCAAAGTCGTGACAGTCATTGTGTTTTTAATCACCGGATTTATGATGATCCTCGGTATAATGGGCGGTGAAGCAATCGGCTTTAAGAACTTCACAATGGATGATGCACCGTTTAATGGTGGTTTCATGACCATTATGGGAATCTTTATGGCTGCCGGGTTCTCCTTTCAGGGAACTGAATTACTAGGGGTAGCTGCCGGAGAAAGCGAAGACCCAAGAAAAAATATTCCAAAAGCAATCCGCCAAGTATTTTGGCGCATCCTATTATTCTATATTCTTGCTATTTTCGTTATCGGATTAATCATTCCTTATACTACGGAAAGCTTGTTAAGCTCGGACATTGCTGTAAGTCCCTTTACACTTGTTTTTGAAAAAGCTGGGCTCGCTTTTGCGGCTTCTGTCATGAATGCAGTTATTCTTTCGGCCATTTTATCTGCCGGAAACTCAGGGATGTACGCTTCAACCAGGATGCTTTGGGATTTGGCGCGTGATGGAAAAGCTCCTAAGTTCTTAGGCAAGCTAGATAAAAGAGGAATTCCGGTGAATGCGTTAATCGTGACATCGCTGGTAGGTACCCTTGCATTTTTAACAACATTCTTTGGTGACGGAGTTGTGTATGTATGGCTATTAAATGCCTCAGGAATGTCAGGCTTCATTGCCTGGGTTGGAATTGCAATCAGCCATTATCGTTTCCGTAAAGCTTATGTAGCCCAAGGACGTGATTTAAAAGATCTGCCGTACCGCGCAAAATGGTACCCGTTTGGGCCATTGTTCGCTTTGGTTGTATGCATGATTGTTATCCTTGGTCAAAATTATAGTGCATTTACTGGTGGGAAAATTGATTGGGAAGGGGCCATGGTATCGTATATCGGCTTGCCATTATTCCTGATTCTCTGGATTGGCTACAAGCTTATAAACAAAACCAAAGTGGTTTCTCCAAAAGAAGCCAAATTTGATGTAGAATAATCCAAGGCAACGGCCTGGCAAGTTTTGCATACAGAACCTGTACGTCAGGAACTGTTGTGTAAAATTGCCAGGCCTTTTATTATTGAAGTTGGGCGAGAAAATTTCTTTTCATTAGTTCATGACTGATCAGACTAGTTCGATAAGTGATTGATGCTAATTTAGTTACGTAAGCCTCTTTGCGAGATTTTATTAATTCATAAAAAACTACAGCATTCCTTAAAATTGGAATGCTGATTGTTTGTTTACAATATATTTCCCATGCGACGTCTAGTTGAGAACTTTCTACTGGGTTTTCTTCCTTTTAAGCTATGCCATACATCTGTGAAAGCTTTAGGTGTTTGTTTCGCATTGCTAATGGTTTGCTGAATTGCCTCTTTTTTGTACTGGACATCTGAAGTAATTTCCTTTTGAGTCAATGCCAGTTTATCGGTTTCAGTTTTTACCTGCTCCGTCTTAGCCTGTATCATGGCAGTGGTTCGTGTAATCCGATCCATTACTGGCTTTGTATCTTTGAAGGTTTTTACCGCTGATATGGCTAAGTAAATCAGCGAGCCGACTACCACAGCAATGCTTAAGTAAACAATAATCATAGGATGCCTCCTCCATTTCTTGTTTACATTTCTTTTCCCCAATACCCTTCATTAAAAACGGAAAATCCAGTATCAGTTCGCAACTAGTTTTCTGTATCGCTACCCGATATGCTTGTCTCTAGATTCCTTGGTTCAATGGAAGGAGCCTCTTTTAAACTTTCCCGATCCCATTTTCGCATATCCCGACCTGCACTAGGTGCAGTGTTCGCCATCGGGAGCTGTTCTAATTCTTTTCCTCTTGGCATATCCCTCACCACCTCCCTATTTATAATACACATTCCTTAAGAAAATAATAAAACCGGCCTATACACCGGAAGTTTGAGGTTACCAAAGCTAAAAAGGCCAGACGCCACAACTTTATCTAAAAGTCTCGGTGGGTCTGGCCCCATATGTGTTCGGTTAGATTGTTACATCATGGTTTTATTCTTATCCATTGGCAAAGTGTTATGGAGTTTAGGCGGTGCCGGTTCTAATAATGGTTTTTCTGCCTCTGGCTGCGGGCTTTGGACATATTTGTACTCACCTTGTCCATCTAGGCTTTCACCGTTAGCCCAGCGTCCGGTACTGCTTTCCTCTCCTTGGGAGAAATTATACAGTGTGTAAGCAATGTCTAGCCGTTCTTTCTCCCTCGGGAACGTGCTTGGGACAAGCAGCCCTTCTTTTTCCTCCAGTTCAGCGATTGCTGCCGCCCATTGATTCTGGTGGTACGCATCTCGGGCAATCAATACGGATAGCAAATCCTTGACTCCCCTGTCAGTGGACATTTCATATAACCTCACTGCCTGCAGTCTGCCTTGCGATTCCGCATTCAAATTGGCCCGGAAGTCAGCAAGCAAATTCCCGCTTGAAACTATATAGCTCCCCATCCACGGATTTCCGACACTATCACTAGGCCGTGCCCCCAAACCTGATACGATGGCATGCTGTGGATTCATTCCACCCAAGACAGCCCCGATTACTGGGTCTTTAGCAGCTTCTTCCTGAGCTTCCACTGGGGCATTATCCAACAGGCGTGCGACCATCGTTGCCAGCATTTCAATATGGCCGATCTCTTCAGTCCCTATATCGAGGAGTAGATCTCGGTATTTTTCATTTCCACGTGTGCTCCAGCCCTGAAACAAATATTGCATGGCGACACTCATTTCACCATACTGGCCTCCAATTAATTCCTGCATTTTCTTTGCAAATAACGGATCCGGCCTTTCGGGTTTCGCTTCGAATTGAAGTTCCTTTACATGATAAAACAAAATATCCCCTCCAATAAAGTATTTGGCGTGGAGCCTTTACGAAACCCTGATACCCGTTTAGACAAGCAAAAAACGATTTTTCTCGAAAAAATTGAATAAAATTCTTTTCTCACACAATTGTTTGAAACAGCGGTATTAAAAAAAACAGGCAAGAAGAGTAAGTTTCTTCTTGCCTGTTTCCTTTATTGTGGAGAAGTTGCTGACTTTGAGTCGGCGTGACCGATCGGATATTCAAAATCATGTGGATCAATTGGAGTGAATCCCTGAGGTGTATAAAAACGCAGCAGGTCTCCATTTACTACTTCATCGGAAAGTCTCAGCATCGTTTCCGCGGCTTTTTGATCCTGGGCAATTTTCTCATTCTTCTCAATGAGTTCACCCGTTGCATTATCATAGTATTTGCCTTTCAAGGCAGTAACCTTCGGAGTTATGAAGTCACCGTTCCGGAATGGCACGATTTCAGCATGCTCTTTAGACAAAAGGTCGGAACCAAATTGTACATAGTCTTTGGTGTCTATTCCTAGTAAGTGAAGCAATGTCGGCATTAAGTCTATCTGACCGCCGAATTCATGCTTAACCCCGCCTTTCACACCCGGTACGTGTATGAATAACGGTACACGCTGTAATTGTGCATTCTCGAATTTGCCTACTTCTTTCCCTAAAACTTGGGACATCGCTTTATTATGGTTTGCTGAAATGCCATAATGGTCGCCGTACATGATGATCACTGAATTATCATAGAGCCCGGACGACTTTAAATAATCAAAGAATTCCCTGAGCGCTTCATCTGCGTAGCGAGCTGTCTGGAAGTAATTATCCACTGAAGGGTCGCCTGTCGTATGCTTGGCGATGGTAGCTTCCTTCTGGTCCAATGGGAACGGGAAGTGGTTTGACAACATTATGAACTTTGAATAAAACGGCTGCGGAAGCTTGTCAAGCATTGGGATAGACTCCCTAAAGAAAGGCTTATCCTTTAATCCATAGTTCATGACGTCTTCCGGCTTCATACTGTAATAGCTTGCATCGTAGAACTTGTCAAAGCCAAGGGACTTATAAATCTTGTCACGGTTCCAAAATGACTTGTAGTTTCCATGGAAAACCGCCGATGTATACCCTTTTTGCCCTAAAATCGCAGGAGCTGCCTGATACGTATTCTGGCCCTGGGTCGTGAAAGCTGCCCCCTGAGGCAAGCCGAACAATGAATTTTCAAGGAGGAACTCTGCATCCGCCGTCTTGCCCTGGCCTGTCTGGTGGAAGAAGTTATCAAAGTACATAAAGTCTTTACTGCGCGCCAAAGAGTTAAGGAACGGAGTAACTTCCTGGCCATTTAGCTTATAATCGATGATGAATTCCTGCATAGATTCAAGGTGCAGGTAAATGACGTTCTTCCCTTTTGCTTTTCCAAAATAAGCCGGGTTGGGTTCTGCTTTTGTGGCCCTTGTATAGTTGACAACCTCTGCGATATCCGTACTGTTGGCAGTCGCGCGCTGGGCGTAAGTTTTGGTATTTTGAATGGCATCATACACCGTGTAATTATACATCCCAAGATATTTCACGATATAGTTACGGTCAAACGTACGGGACAAAAGCTGCGGACGATCCTTTTCTGCCAGCCCAAGGTTAATGGTAAAGAACATAAAAGCACCGACAAACACAGACGCAACCGTCCGGCGCTGAAGCTTCTCTGCCTGTGGTTTCACGATTTTAAATGCCAAAAGGGCAATTAAGATAATGGTATCCAGGAAGTAGAAGATGTCGTAAGGACGGAACAACGCATTAACGCTTTGCCCCAGATCCCCTGCATTCTTCACCTGTGTCAGTGTCGGCAAGGTAATAAAGTCACTGAAGAAACGGTAATACATAATATTCGCATATAAAAGGAAAGAGAGGATAACATTCAGTCCGATAATCCATTTATAGGCTTTCTTTCCTTTAGCGAACAAAGCCAGACCAAAGACAAAAACCGCTGAACTGACCGGGTTGATAAATAACAGAAATTCCTGCATAAGATTGTCTATACCCAAGCTGAACTCAGCTCTGTATGCACTGTATGTTTTAATCCAGAATAAAATAACAGCGATAGCTAAAAACCCGACTAATTTATTTTTTAATAAGTGCTCACTCTTTTTTAAGAAGTTTTTCATTCCATCACCTTCTATCAATCTATTGGTAAAGAATTTAAACTTTCCATTTTCAATAAAAAACTCCCTTACAACATAAGAGAGAATGGACATAAAGTAAATAGTAACACCGGGGATTGAACTTTACAAGATGTTTAGGCCTTTTCCCTGCAATTTACTGTATTCCCTTCTCTATGCCACATACAGATGATTCGAAGCTTGGTTTTGGACAAGCTGAAGCCACCAACATTCATAAGCATATGTTCGTTGTTGTTAAGAAATGACAAGCATTCTTTACATAAAGAAAATATGTACTTTACAAGCATACACGATTGTAATTATTTTCGCCAAAAAAAATAACCAAATGAAATGTCCGATAAGAGGCAAGTGTTCCCTAATTTTAGGGAAGACAACCCCTTAACACTTTTACCATTATATAACAGTGTTAATCTTTTTTCCACTACAGTTATACAATTTGTTTACAATTCTCCGCTTTCCGTAATATAAATCGCTTTTGCTCGGTTCCTGGTATGCTCAACGGATTCCAGCTACACCAAGCCTTCTCTTTTCCATTCTCTTCAATGCGTGGCAACGGACCCTGGCAGAATTCAAGCCTGCTTGTCTGTTTGGGCTTGTTTGCTTAATTTGTTAATTGCTAATGCGAAAGAGCTTCATTCGTATAGGATAAAAAAACTGCCCAGCACCGTGTACATGGACAGTCTAACGATTTAATTTATTTAATTCCTTCTTCCGCTTCTTTTACCATCTCCGCGACTGAAATCAATCCTCCACCCGATAAGTACCAGTAACCAGGATCAAGGTAAACAATTTTATCATTTTTATAGGCATTCGTTTTCTTCACTAAATCATTTTCAATGACCTGTTTCGCATTATTGCCTTCTCCTACAGCAGCATCACGGTCGATTACATATAGGATGTCGGGATTTTGCTCAGCAATAAATTCAAATGAAATATTTTGGCCATGCCTTGGGTCGGTTTCAAGGTCTTGGGCAGCCGGTTTAATTCCAAATACATCATGGATAAGGCCGAAGCGTGAAGCAGGACCGAACGCTGTTACCTTACCTCCTGATGTCAGCGTAATCAAAGCTTTGTCTTCCTTGCCTGCTGTTTTTTCTTTGATACTGGCAATAGACTCGTCGATTTTAGCAAGCTCATCCTTAGCTTCAGCTTCTTTCCCGAAAATTTTGCCGAGCGTTGTCACGTTTTCTTTAAAGGAATCCATATAATTATTATAGTCGATGCCCATGAATACAGTTGGGGCTATTTCATTAAATTTATCATAGGAATCCTGCTGTCTTGCTGAGATAATGATTAAATCTGGCTGAAGTTCATTAATTTTTTCAAAATCAGGTTCCATTAATCCCCCAACGTTTTCTGCATTCTTGTATTTATCCAAATAGGCAGGAAGATTATCTACTGGCACACCTGTGACATCAACCCCAAGCTTATCCAAAGTATCCAGCGAACCAAAGTCAAAAGTCACAACTTTTTCTGGGTTTTTCTTTACTTTTGCTTCTCCTAATTGATGCTTGATCGTCATTGTTTCAGATTCTTTATTTGCCTCAGAACCACCTTTATTGTCTTCGGATTCTTGCGGGCCGCAAGCTGTTGCGAATATGGCCAAAACGGCAATTATTAAAAATAAGGATAATTTTTTCTTCATCTAATTGCACCTCGTATATTTTTTTATATGTAAAGTTATCGACAGATAAGCTATTAATCATTGCCTGCTCTAATCTTAGAAGGCGACGCGGATAGCACCAAAATAATTTGGGCGCCCAGCCACCCGCTGCATCCTCCATACTGACTTTCACAGGCTACAAGTTTCACAGCAATCTGTCTTACCTTTATACCAAATGGCAGGGTTTAAGCATAGTACACACAAATCCTGTTACAATTGATGTTTTGAATGCTGATATCCATATCATAAATATCTTTTAGTGCTGGCTGGCTGATGATTGCTTCTGTTGGGCCCTCATGGACTACCTTGCCATCCTTAAGCGCAACGATGTAATCAGAATACACAGAGGCAAAATTGATATCGTGGATTACAACGACCACGGTTTTTCCTAATTCCTCCGTAAGCCTTCTTAAAACCTTCATAATTTGAACGGAATGTTTCATATCAAGATTATTTAATGGTTCATCCAGCAGGATATATTCAGTATCCTGGGCAATGACCATTGCAATATAGGCACGCTGCTGCTGCCCTCCACTTAGCTGGTCAAGAAACTTATCCTGGATATCGCCTAGCTCCATATAATCAATTGCTTCATCTACAAATCTCCAATCTTCCTTCGTCAATCTCCCTTGGGAATATGGAAAGCGGCCAAAGGAAACCAATTCACGGACTGTTAGCCGGATATTAATATGGTTCGATTGTTTCAAGATTGAGATTTTTTTGGACAACTCGCTGCTTTTGCATTTTCCAACTTCCATTCCGTCAATCAGGATCTCCCCGGAATCTGTACCGTTAAGCCTTGCGATCATGGATAAAAGCGTACTTTTCCCCGCTCCGTTTGGTCCGATAAAAGAAGTGATTTTTCCTTTCGGGATCTCCAAGGACACATTTTCAACAACATATTTATTGCCATATCGTTTCGAGACATTTCTAACTTCTACCATGATTTATTCTCCTTTAATAAAAGATAAATAAAATACGCTCCACCAATGAAATTGATAATAACACTGAGCGTTGTCGAAAAGGTGAATACTCTTTCGACGATCAAAAGGCCTCCGACTAGTGCAATAATACTGATGAATATAGAACTTAAAATTAAGTAGGTATGCTGGTATGTCTTAATAAACTGATAGGCTACGTTCACCACAAGCAGGCCGAGGAAAGTAATCGGGCCAACAAGGGCAGTCGCAATGGAGATTAAAATCGCTACAACGATTAATAGCCTTTTAACAACATAGTTATAATCAACACCAAGATTGATCGCCTGTTCTTTACCGAGTGACAAGACATCCAAGAATTTCACAAATTTCCAAAAATAGATGAACACCGCAACCATCAAAACAAATGAAAGTATAAGCAAATCCGTATTGATATTATTGAAGCTTGCGAACATCCTGTCCTGGATGATTTGGAACTCATTCGGATCAATGATTACCTGCATGAATGATGAAAAGCTTTGGAACAGTGTTCCCATGACCAAGCCGACTAATAAAAGAAAGTAAATATTCTGGCCTTCACGCTTGAAAAGGAACTTATACAATACCCCGGCAAATAGAACCATCAAGCCTACAGATACTAAAAAGTTGATGCTTTTATTCATCACACTAAGGTCGCTTGCGCCAAAAGCAAATATTAAGAATGTTTGGATCAGCATATAAAGGGAATCGAGGCCGATAATGCCCGGCGTAAGAATCCGGTTGTTGGTAATTGTTTGGAACACAACTGTCGAGAATGCAATCGCGGCACCGGTCAGGACAAGCGCCAATATTTTAATGCTTCTGTTAGGAAGGACATATCCCCAGTAGTTTCCCATGTCCGTAAAAAGAAAGATGATAATCAGGATTACGGCAATGGCTGCAAGTATTCCCATTTTGGTTTTTTTATGCATATGCCTTTCTCCCCATCAATAAGTAAAGAAAAATTCCACTTCCAATTACCCCGACCGTAAGCCCGATTGGAATTTCATATGGATAGATGATAATCCTGCCGAGAATATCGCAGAAAATGAGGAAGACTGCTCCCAATAATGCGGTATGTGACAGATTTTTTTTTAAATTGTCTCCGTGATAGATGGAAACAATATTTGGAACAACTAACCCAAGGAATGGAATCGTCCCTACGGTCAGCATCACCGAAGTTGTCGAAATGGCTACAATAACCAGGCCTGTGTTCACAACGAAACGGTAATTTAGGCCAAGGTTTGTCGAAAATTCCTCCCCCATTCCGGCGACAGTAAATTTATGTGCAAACATATAAGAAATGATAAGAAGCGGAACGCTTATATAAATCATTTCATACCTTCCGGACATAATCATCGAGAAATCTCCATGAAGCCAAGCAGATATGCTTTGGATCAAATCATGCTTATAAGCAAAAAAGGTAGTGATTGAACTTAAGATGCTGCCAAACATCAGCCCAACCAGCGGGATAAAAATCGCATCTTTGAATTTTATTTTCTCAAGCAGCCTCATGAACAGGAAAGTCCCTGCAAGGGCAAACAAGGATGCAATCAACATCTTCTCCATCATTGTTGCAGAAGAGAAGAGAATGAGTGAAACCAGGATTCCGAGCCTCGCTGCGTCCATTGTGCCTGCAGTAGTCGGCGAAACGAATTTGTTTCGGCTCAGCTGCTGCATGATCAATCCGCATATACTCATGCTCGCTCCGGCCAATATCAGGCTTACCAATCTTGGCACCCGGCTGATCATCATGATCTCCAACTGGTCATTGCTGAGACTAAATAAATCTAGTGGCGTGATATCTTTAACACCGACAAACAAGGATGTAATTGACAGTATTATGAAAGCTGCAAACAAATATCTCTTCTTCATAGCGTTTCCTGCTCTTCCTAGATAACTCAGCTCTTTTCGTTATCCTGAGAGATAACGAGATTCATTATCAATTAATCTTAAAAAAATAATAATCAATGAGATTCATTATCAATTATTCTCATAAAAAAAGGCGTAAATCAAGTGTTCAATTTTAACAATGATATTCATTATCAATTACATGAATATTTTAATAATTTAATTGGCATGTGTCAATGATTTTAGAGGAGTTTACTGGAGATAAAAAAAGGAAGATGGAGTTGTAATCATTCTTAATCAAATCATAACCTTCTATGTCTTAAACCTTTTTGTCGGATTTCTTATTTAAAGATACGCAAACGGCCTTAAAAAGAGGGAGGAAATTTCCCTACCCCTCCCCTTCTTTATCCTTTTAGTTTTCCTTGGAGGAACAATAGTTCTTCTGCCAACTCGCTCAGCCTGCGATCCACATCTTCATTGGTGATTTCATTTTCACGGTCGAAGCTATCATTTGATACAAAAACATTCTTGCTCGCAACCAATGCCTTGAAAAATGAAAGAATCGGACGCAATTGATTTTCAGCAACAAGAGAATGATGGTTTGAACCTGCCGTGGAAACAAAACCGACGACTTTGGTCTCAAATACGGTTGTTGGCAAATGGTCAAACAGGTTTTTCAAGGCCCCAGTAATGGAAGCTTGATAAACCGGTGTACCGATAACAAAAAAGTCTGCTTTTAAGATTTTTTCAACAACATTTTTCGTGTCATCATTATAAGATTCAAGCGGTCTTCCATCCACAAATTCTATTTGATAATCACGTAAATCAATAAGCTCTGTTTCAAGACTGGGATTTTTTTCTTTTGCCCGATTCAGGACTTCTTCAACAATCTTCGCTGTCTTGGCGCCGATCAAGGCCCCGGAAATTCCCACTAATTTCAATGTGCTTCCTCCTCGGTGATAAACAACTGCAGTAAACTTTTTCGATGTACTCATTATAAACGGTGTCATGCTGATTTATGTACTTTTCTGCTCTAAGATACCGGAAGACGATACGGTAAATGGATAAATGTCTTATTCGGACGAGTTACAGCATACCTACTTTTGGGGACCGGCCCCCAATGCGTGAAGCGTCAAAACATTGGTGGATGCTTAATTAGAAACTTTCTGGTTTACCTGAAGGAATAAAAAGCTGTACACTGAATACAGATTAATGCAGAAATATTGATGAAGGAAGAAGATATTGTGAAGTCATTTTTTACAAAACTTTTTTCAAAGGAAAAGAAGATCATGGTTGAATTTTGCCAGAATAACCTGGATAGGTTTGTAACGGATGAAACCTTCCCTCTTTTCCAGGAGTTTTTGTCACAGCCTTCAATAGATTACAAGGAATTTGAATGTTTAAGCCACTGTAAGCTTTGCAAACAATCGCCTTATGCCCAGGTGGATGGCCAAAGGATCATCGGGGAAAAACCGGAAGATCTATTAGAAAAATTAAATAGACTGGAATAATCAATGAAGATGGCAAAATACACTAAGCCGTCTTTTTTTTATGACTAAATTAGCATTTGATTAATTTTTCCAAGTATAAATAAAATAAGTTTGACTTTTTTCATTCTACTTCATATAATTATTTCAGATTCACATATCTTGAATTTGAGATAAATGATTTAAAACTTTTCTATCTAGGAGGAATTTATATGGCAAACCAAAAATGGGTAGTAGATCCCGCTCACAGCAGCATCGACTTTTCAGTAAAACACATGATGGTGGCTAAAACGAAAGGAACATTCCATAAATTTGATGCTTCCGTTGAAGCTGATCCAGCTGATTTGACAACTGCTACCATCGAATTCACCATCGATGTAAATAGCATCGATACACGGAACACTGACCGTGACAATCATTTACGTTCAGCGGACTTTTTCGATGTTGAAAAAAATCCGACTATTACATTTAAAACAACTACAATCGAGAAAACGGATGAAGATGAATATAACGTTACCGGAGATCTAACGATTAATAATGTAACCCGTCCAGAAACCTTCGCTGTAGTATTCGAAGGCCAAGGGAAAAATCCATGGGGGCAAGAAGTAGCTGGATTCAGCGGAAAAGGCGCAATTAACCGCAGTGACTACGGCCTCACTTATAATGCTGCTCTTGAAACGGGCGGCGTCCTTATCGGTGATAAAATCACGATTACATTAGAAATTGAAGCATCCAAAGAAGCATAACAGAACGGAAGGAGCAGGCGTTTTTGACGCCTGCTTCCTGTTGTTTGAACACCTGTAAATACCGACTATAAAAAAAGAATTACACATTAAACGCCATACATATGATCCCTTCTATGTTTTACCTATCAAAATATGTCGTCCCACAAAAGTTTCAACTATACCCTTAAAGAAATAAAACACAGTTTATATTAGAATCTTGAAGGGAAAAAGATGAGAAACAGGGAGGGTGTATTCATGTCAAAGGTTAACTTCTTTTATTTTGAGGATGATGGGGTAATTCCTAATAACCCCAATTTGCCGGTTTTATTTTATCCGGCAGCACTAGAAGGCAAGGCCGCCCAGGCAGAAGAGATCTTCAATCAAAATAACTGGGGAAATAGCTGGGTGAACGGTATATTTGATTTCCATCATTACCACAGCAACTCGCACGAAGCTCTTGCTATAGTGAAAGGAACGGCAACAGTACGAATCGGCGGCGATAAAGGGATGGAGCTTCAGTTAAGTGAAGGAGATGTAGTGGTGCTTCCCGCCGGAACCGGACATAAAAGAATAGATTCCAGTCCAGACTTTAAAGTGGCGGGAGCATACCCTGATGGAATGGAATACAACACGAAAACGGCACATGGTGAGGATCGGCTGCTGGCATTGGATGATATAAAACAAGTCCCACTTCCAGACCATGATCCTATATATGGAACTGAGGGCCCGTTATTAAATTACTGGAAAAAGAACGAGTCCTAATTCTCAGCAAAGAAAACGGTTGGATCTCCAATCGTTTTTTTTATATTGATTTATATGTATATAAATGCCCCCCAACTTGCATGCGGGAGGCATTTAAACAGTTTATTAGGCTGCAGTAATTTTTAATTTGCCTTCTTCAACAACCGCTTTAAAGCTTTTTATTTCGGGTTGTTCAAAGATGAAGTCGGCAATTCCATCTTCTAATTGCTCCTGGATGATACGGCGGAGCGGTCTTGCACCAAATGAAGGATGGTATCCCAGTTCAGCCAATTTTTCTTTTGCTTCCACAGTCACTTCTAGGGCCATTCCCTGTTCAGCGATTGTTTCGTCAAGATCACGCAGCATAATATCAACGATTTGAAGCAGATCTTCTTTCTTCAATGATGAAAATTCGATAATGCTGTCAAAACGGTTCAAAAATTCAGGTTTAAAGTAATTGCCTAATGATTGCAGGATTGTTGCCTCTTCCACCGCAGATTCAGTGCCGAAGCCCATTACTTTCCGTTTTTCGCCGACACCTGCGTTACTTGTCATGATAATGACGGTGTCCTTGAAATTCACAGTGCGGCCTTGGCTGTCTGTTAAGCGGCCATCTTCAAGAATTTGAAGGAACATATGCATAACATCCGGATGAGCCTTTTCAATTTCGTCCAAGAGAATGATGCTATATGGTTTACGGCGCACTTTTTCAGTGAGCTGTCCAGCTTCCTCATGGCCTACATAACCTGGAGGGGAACCAATCAGCTTAGAAACGCTGTGTTTTTCCATATACTCACTCATATCAAGGCGGATCATCGCATCTTTAGAACCGAATAGTTCTTCAGCGAGTGTTTTGGATAGTTCTGTTTTACCGACACCTGTTGGACCCACGAATAGGAATGATCCGATCGGGCGGTTTTTGGATTTCAAACCAGCGCGGCTTCTGCGGATTGCTTTAGCCACTTTTCGTACTGCTTCTTCCTGGCCGATTACCTTTTTTGTAAGCTCTTCTTGCAGATGAAGCATTTTTGCCTGTTCATTTTCTTGCAGCTTACCGACAGGAATACCTGTCTTCTGTTCGATAATTTCGTGGATATGCTCAGCCATAACAACTGGGCGTTCAAATGCCTCGTTTGATTCAAGCATTTTTTCAAGCTTAGCTTCTTCGTCTCTTAGCTTGGCAGCTTCTTCATATGCTTCTTTTTCAAGGGCTTTCTCTTTTTGCTTATCTATTTCAGCTAGGCGTGCCTTTATATCTTCTTCCTGGCCGCCCTCAATTGTTAGGTTCAATTTAGAACCAGCTTCATCCATAAGGTCGATCGCTTTGTCTGGAAGGAAGCGATCCTGGATATAGCGGTGTGAAAGTTCCACGGCCGCTTTTAGTGCCTCTTCACTATAAGTTACTTCATGGAATGTTTCATAACGGTCTTTTAAGCCGTTTAAAATCTCCAACGCTTCAGTAGGAGTAGGTTCATCAACAGTTACAGGCTGGAAGCGGCGTTCAAGTGCTGCATCCTTCTCAATTTTCCGGTATTCAGCTAATGTTGTGGCACCTACCAGTTGAAGTTCACCACGGGCCAATGCAGGTTTTAGAATATTTCCTGCGTCCATGGATCCTTCCGCTGATCCTGCCCCAACAATTTGATGAATTTCATCAATAAATAAGACAATATTCTTTCTTTCCTGTAATTCTGAAATCAGCTGTTTCATCCGCTCTTCAAATTGGCCACGGATACCTGTATTGGAAACGAGAGAAGCGACGTCTAGAAGGTACACTTCTTTTGAACGGAGTTTTGTTGGTACTTCACCTTCCGCAATTTTCAATGCAAGGCCTTCTGCGATAGCTGTTTTACCTACCCCTGGTTCCCCAATCAATACCGGGTTGTTTTTATTTCGTCTATTAAGAATTTCGATGACACGCTTGACTTCTTCATCACGTCCGATAACTGGATCAATTAGGCCAGCCTTTGCGTGCTGTGTAAGATTTCGCCCGAACTGGTCAAGGAAGCCATTTCCTCCTCGTCCCCCTTGGGCAGGTTTTGCTTTTTTATTTTCAACGCCTGATTCCATGTTGTTAGGCATTTGGCCGAATGACTTAAAGAACTCATCTAAAGGAAATCCGTTCCCCATATTCATTCCTCCCATTGCTGCTCCCATTTTTTTGCGTTCCTCTTTATAGCAAGCGGAGCACAAATTAACATTATGGTGATGGCCATTAACACTTACATGCAACGAAATTGCCGCCGGGTTAGATTGACACTTTTCACAATTCATACATGTACTCCTCCTATGTTTAAATTTTGTTTTCATTATTTTTTAGTTTTAGTTTGACTTTGACTATCTTTGACTTTTATTATATATTGATCTTCTTTGACTTTCAAGATTCTTGCCTATGACAGTTAGTTGGCGTCGAAATATGGCTGCAAATTCATGTTTGATGCATGTTTCTGAATATTTGACCATCACTGACCTTATTATACTCTGACCTTCTTTGACTTTCAACCCCTTTCGCCTAAAAAATTACACCCTCGGTGAATCCGTCTGTAAATTGCTATTAATAATGCCAAAATATTTTTATATGAAGTTATTCTTTCTATTCTTTTCGAAAGTGATTTTTCACTTCTATTATTTCGCAATACTGCTTCACGCTGAATGAAAGGGATCCTCACAAGCTTATTGTTAAATCTTGATTTCTGAATTATAATTATAAAATATCAAATTTTCAGAAAAAGAGAGGGATTTTATGGAGGGTTTTGTGAGTGGATTAAATGGCATCCTCTGGAGTACACCTGTGATTTACACTTTACTCGGAGTTGGGCTATTATTTTCAATTTTAACTCGTTTTCTTCAGGTAAGACACATTAAAGATATGATTATGCTAATGTTCCAGGGCAAAAGCTCGGAGGCTGGGGTATCGTCTTTCCAGGCGCTGTCTATTGCACTATCAGGGCGTGTTGGAACCGGTAATATTGCCGGGGTGGCAACAGCCATTGCATTTGGTGGTCCTGGAGCTGTGTTCTGGATGTGGGCAATCGCGTTTATTGGCGCTGCCAGTGCCTTTGTTGAATCAACATTGGCTCAAATCTACAAGGTAAAACATGACGGCCAATACCGAGGCGGCCCTGCCTTCTATATAGAAAAAGGCATTGGCTGGAAATGGTTTGCTGTATTATTTGCTTTAGCTGCCGTTTTGGCAATGGCAATTCTTATGCCGGGCGTTCAATCGAATTCCATTGCAGTAGGCGTTGAAAATGCATTTGGGATTCATCCTGCTATAACAGGAGCGGGCATCGTTATCCTCTTAGGTTTTATTATTTTCGGCGGGGTAAAAAGAATTGCTAATGCCGCTCAACTAATTGTTCCTTTCATGGCTTTAGGTTATATCCTATTATCTGTCATTATCATTATTATGAATATCACCGAATTGCCTGCAGTCATTTCCCTTATTTTCAGAAGTGCATTTGGCCTTGATTCTGCGTTTGGCGGAATCATTGGAATGGCAATTTCTTGGGGAGTAAAACGTGGTATTTATTCGAATGAAGCAGGACAGGGTACGGGTGCACACCCAGCAGCGGCTGCTGAAGTATCCCATCCTGCAAAACAGGGGTTGGTACAGGCATTTTCTGTTTATATTGATACTTTGTTTGTATGCTCCGCCACCGCATTTATGATTCTCTTTACTGGAATGTACAATACGCAGGCGGAAGATGGTTCTTTCATTGTCCAAAATTTAGAAGGTGTTAAGGAAGGACCGGCGTACACACAAGCCGCGATCGATAGTGTGATCCCTGGATTTGGGGCAGGTTTTGTAGCAATCGCCCTATTCTTCTTTGCATTCACGACCATCATGGCCTACTATTACATTGCAGAAACGAATATCACTTATTTAACCCGCCAAGGTAATAAGTTTGCAATATTGGCATTAAAGATTGTGATCATGGCTACTTCTTTCTATGGCGCAGTAAAAGAATCGGAATTAGCATGGGCTTTAGGTGATGCAGGACTGGGGATTATGGTATGGCTGAATGTCATTGCAATTTTGATTCTTGCGAAGCCTGCGCTCATTGCGTTAAAGGACTATGAGAGACAAAAAAAGCAAGGACTGGATCCGGTATTTAACCCTAAAGCACTAGGGATTAAAAATGCGGATTATTGGGAATCCGAACATAAACATGCGGATGAAAGGATATCTTAATCGATTACAAGGTAAAAAATTTGAATTAAAATTAACAGCACTTGCTACCATAAAGTGCTGTTTTTCTTTTGTGCATTTCCGACTTTTTTTCCTGATTACAAACAAAAATATGTATAATATTAATTGACTAAATTTTTAGAAAAAGGAGTTGTTTTTATGGAATCGATCATTAATCAATTTCAAAGCATTCCAACTACATGTATTTCAGATGCGATGCAGGGGCTTAACAACCTTGATCCTGCCATTAAACCCTTAAAGGAAGATTATCGTTTTGCCGGGAGGGCCCTTACCGTAAAAACGGCTGTTGGAGATAATCTGGCAGTACTTAAAGCTATCAGAGAGTCAAAGCCAGGCGATGTAATCGTAGTGGATGTTAAAGGTAACCGGTACCGAGCAATTGCAGGCGATTTTGTAGTAGGGATGGCTCAAACAATGGGAGCCAGCGCTTTAGTAGTAGACGGTGTGATCAGGGATATCGCAGGTATCAAGGCATTGAATTTCCCTGTCTTTAGCAAAGGGACCACTGTGGCAGCAAGCAGCAAAGCGGGACCTGGAGAAATCAATGTTCCTATTTCTTGCGGCGGCGTATCGATTGAGCCAGGAGATATCATCGTCGGGGACGCAGACGGTGTTGTATCCATTCCGCAATCCATCGAAAAAGAAGTCCTCGAAAAGGCACTTGATAAAATGGCAAAAGATGAAGAACGGGAGAGTAACATTGCCGGAAATATCGAAGGAATAAAAAAATACTTAGACGGAATGTTGGCAAAGTGATGATTACATAATGCACATTTCATCGGAAATGTTACTTATTGTGGTAAAATACAATTTAAGTAACATGAACTAAGGTTTTAGCTTTCTGAATGCAACAATACCTCATTCATTTTCTTTTTATCATATTTGATGGTGAATGAACGACAAGTAGAATATAGCGGATGATAACAAAAGTATTGTAGAAACTATAAACCTCGTTCAAATAACGGTTTGAATTAGAGGTGGCTCATGACAATTAATGATATTCAACACGAGAACTTGCTTAAAAAGCAGCACCGCCGGCGATCTACGCCCCAGCTTTTGCAAAGGCTGGCCTTCATTACATTTGGCGCTGTCCTAATGGCAGTGGGCCTCGAGATCTTTCTTGTACCCAATCGAGTAATTGATGGTGGCATTACAGGCATATCCATTATGCTTTCCTCTGTTACCGGTTGGGGAATCGGTGCATTCTTATTCATTCTTAACCTGCCTTTTATCTTAATTGGCTACAAACAAATTGGAAAAACTTTTGCCTTTTCCACCTTGTACGGAATCATCATCCTTTCGATTGCCACAACCCTGTTTCACCCGGTACCTGCTTTTACCGATGACTTGCTTCTTGCTACTGTGTTTGGCGGGATTGCGATCGGTGTCGGAATTGGGATTGTGATCAGGAACGGCGGTTCTTTAGACGGTACCGAGGTTTTAGCCATACTGGCCAATAATAAACTCCCTTTTTCAGTCGGCGAAATCATCATGTTCCTCAATATTTTTATACTTGGCAGCGCAGGGTTTGTCTTTTCCTGGGACCGGGCCATGTATTCGCTTATCGCTTATTTCATCGCCTTCAAGGCTATTGATATAACAATTACCGGACTGGAAGAGTCCAAATCCGTTTGGATCATTAGCGACCAATATCGAGAAATCGGCGATGCAATCCTGAGCCGTCTTGGCCGGGGTGTCACCTATTTAAACGGCGAAGGAGCCTTTTCGGGAGACGACAAAAAGGTCATTTTTTGCATCATTACCCGCCTGGAGGAAGCCAAATTAAAGGATATTGTCGATGAAGCAGATCCCACTGCCTTCCTTTCAATAGCCGACATTGCAGAAGTAAAAGGCGGACGTTTTAAAAAGAAAGGAATCCATTAATTTGGGGGTCAGTCCCCCGTTGCT
>NZ_PGUW01000005.1 GCF_002863565.1 Bacillus sp. V5-8f | reverse complement strand
GATGAAGCAACCAAAGCGAAGGCCGAAGCGATCATGGAAAATGTGGACAAACAATTAGAAGCATTAGGTGTGGAGCATCCATCTAAGAAACATAACTAATAAAAACAACTGTTAACCGATGTACTTAAATTTATGTTCTATAAAAGCGTGGGCTCAAATGTTGCTCACGCTTTTTCCATCTTCAAAAAATGATCAAATTCCCTCACTTTTCACTTTGTTTTCACCAAACGTTTCTATAATGATTGCATAATCTTCGAAAATGACATGTAGAACAAGGAGAGTAAGATCATGAATTTATATGAAAATGAATTGAACCAAAAGCTGGCCAAAAAGAAAAAGCGTGTATCCAGATTGATGCTTCCCTTATCAGGAGTTGTTTTAGGATCTGTTATGACCCTTTATGTTACCAATAATTTTGACTTTGAAAATATTCCTTCTGTTGAAAAGTTGACGGAAAACTTTAGGGCATCTGCTGTCGAAAAAAAAGACAATACGAAAGCGGAGATTGCCGTACAACAAACTTCGACCCATAGTGACAACTTAGTGGAAGCGATTGAAAAGGTCTCAGAAGCGGTCGTTGGCGTTATTAATATCCAGCAGCAAAACCATCCTTTCTCTGCGTATTCCCAAACGCAAGAAAACAGCGAGGCCCAAAGCGGGACAGGCTCAGGAGTTGTTTTTAAAAAAGTTGGTAATAATGCCTACATCGTAACCAATAACCACGTCATTGATGGAGCGGATAAAGTGGAGATTTCCCTCTCGTCAGGAAAACGGGTACAAGCAGAAATCGTCGGGGCGGACCCATTAACAGATCTGGCTGTTTTAAAAATTGATGGTGCCAATGTGAATGGGATTGCACAATTTGGCGACTCTTCAAAACTCCGCCTTGGCGAACAGGTAGCAGCTATCGGTAATCCGCTTGGATTGGATTTTGCGGGTAGTGTCACGCAAGGCATCATCAGCGGAAAAGAACGGACAATTCCAGTTACCACTTCAGAAGGGGAGTGGGATGCCAGTGTCATCCAGACGGATGCAGCGATTAATCCCGGCAATAGCGGAGGAGCTTTAATCAATAGCTCCGGTCAGGTTGTGGGCATTAACAGCCTTAAGATTGCTGAAGATGGGGTGGAAGGGTTAGGATTTGCTATCCCCAGCCAGGATGTGGTCCCAATCATAAATGAATTGTTGCAAAGCGGCAAAGTAAAACGTCCCTACCTCGGAATCACCCTTGAAAATGTTACCGACTTGTCCAGGTATGTCACCCAGCAACAGTTGAACTTGCCTATTGGTCTGGAAGAAGGTGTGGTCGTATCGTCTGTAGAGCCATCATCATCTGCTGCAAAAGCAGGAATGAAGAGTGGAGATGTCATTGTATCGGTCGATGGAAAGGAAGTAGACACGGTCGGCCAATTCCGCCAATACTTATATTTAAACGCAAAGGAAGCAAATAAAATCAGAGTGAAAATATACCGCAATGGCAAGGAAATGAGCGTTACGATCAATATCTAATAGTAGACTCTACCGAACTATTGCAAAGGGAAGAGTTCCCTTTTGGCTAAGAATAGTTTTAATAGGAAATACTAAGGGAATTCAAAGAGGAAATGGCAATAGAGGGAGGGTGGAGATAAAAGTTTATTTTCCTAGATGGAGTGCGGACCATTCATGTGGAACAAGGAGCATTAGGCAGGGGTATACATCAATGGGTGAAATCAGAATACTAACTTGATGGAGGTATCTATATGTTACGTAAGAGGGGTTTCCTCTACCTAATTTTATCCACGATCTTGTTAGGGGCTGCAACAGGATGTTCATCAGATGATACAGATAAGCCGGGAGTTAAAAATACACCAGTAGACGCAGATGAAGATAGAAATTCCAATAATACAGGTGAAGATGCAGGGCGAAAGAATTGAAAATATTGTCTAATAAACCTGATGAGCATTCACTCACCAGGTTTTTTTTTCTATAAGCGACTCTTTGCGGGCTGCTGATTACACATGGCGGGATTATAGTTAGAAAATTCTTTAAATTAACCCCAAACTTCTTTTGCGACATCGACAACGAACTTCAATTTGTTCCATTGCTCTTCTTCTGTCAAATTATTTCCATGGTGGGTAGAAGCGAATCCACATTGCGGACTGATGCACAGCTGTTCCAAAGGAACGTATTGGGATGCTTCTTTAATTCTTTGTTTAATCGTTTCCTTGTCCTCCAGCTCAGGAAACTTGGAAGTAAATAGCCCTAGGACAACGCGTGGTGCATCTTCTCCATTCGGGATATACTTTAGCGCTTCGAATGATCCTGAGCGCTCATCATCGTACTCCAGGAAAAAACCATTTACTTTTTCCTTATTTAGTAGGGTAGGTGCAATAATATCGTAGCTTCCGGAAAATGCGTAGTCAGATTTATAGTTTCCTCTGCATAGATGGGTAGTTACAAACAGGTCTTCTGGTTTGTCCTCCAGAACACCGTTGATCACACGTAAAGCTAAATCAATCAAGTATTCACGGGTATATTTAGCGTCACTAAAAGGAAGTGCAGGTGCGGATAGGCCAGCAATATATACATCATCCAACTGGACATAGCGTACCCCTACATCATAAAATGCTTTCAGTGTTTGTTTGTATGCTTCAATGATATCCTTTGCAAACTCTTCCCAATCAGAATAGATTGTCGGGTTGATAATGCCGGCATTGAAGAACTGATTAGGGCTAGGAATGGTCACTTTGGCTACCGCCCTGGCACCAACTATTTCAACCAGCTCCTTGGCGTGTTCGATGAAAGGATGATCTGGATTGAATGCTACTTTTCCGATAGCGCGAACATCATGCTTTTCCGTTTCCATCTTGCTGAATTGGTAGCCTTTTTCAGGTGTGTAGCCTTCCATGCCCAGCAGGTTTTCCATAAAATCCGTGTGCCACCAATGCCGTCTGAATTCTCCATCCGTCACCGCTGTAAGGCCAATTTCAATTTGCTTATCTACAATTCTTCTTACCTCCGCCAGTTCTACCTCTCTTAGCTGGTCGGCGCTTATCTCTCCGTTGCTAAAGCGGGATCGCGCTTCCAGCAAGTGCGTAGGCCTTAGTAAACTTCCAACGTGATCTGCCCTGTACGGTGCTTTTGTTAACGTAGTCGACATAAATACTACCTTCTTTCCAATTAGTTTTTAATAAGGCCAAAAAAGAAAAACCTCTTCTGGAAGCAGAAGAGGTTTTTGGCGTAGTGGTCCTTGTCTCTTCTTATCTTCGGCCTTAAGCTTCTGGAATTAGCACAGTACTCTCTATGAAGTCTGTTGCTGAGGTATCGCAGGGCCAGTCCCTCCACCTCTCTGGATAAGAATGTTATTCACTTTTTATTTACTGTACCGTCAATCGTTAATAGCGTCAAGGGGTAATTAAAAAAGTTTTGAATCATCAACAATATATTTTTGGGCTAATTAATCATCAAAGGTAAAACCAAGTCGTAGCACATGAACGGGACTTGCGTTCATTTCGGTAAGGTTTACGATGCCTTGATGAAGGACATTTCCCTTGCATGACTCAAAACCCTAGATGTATAAAAGCCAACAATCTAGGGTTTTGTAATTGTTTATACTGAACCAAATGATTCCTGTAGATTAAAAATTACTTATTTTATTTCCACTAAGCTTATAATCGGGGTGAATAACGGTACCGATTAATAAAATATCTTCCTTGATATTTTCACGAACCATTCTATCTGTACATCTTTCATATTCATCTATTAGTTTACCTAACTCATGCATCAAAATAGTAATTTCTTCACAATTAACCATAAAATATCCCTCTTTATACTGTTACTAAAGTCCTTATTATATTACCCGAAAATAATAGGATTAATCACCATTCTTCTCCTTTCATGTAAAAAGTTTTCATTGAGATACAAATGAAAGCGCTTTATGTGACGATTTTTCAAACGTTTTAAAAAGAATGTCGGAATTTGTCTAACACTTTTGGTATAATATTCCCTATCATATCTTTGGGACTTTTGTACTGTCAATAGAGCTGTAGATTGAGAAAGAGGTGTCCTTACTACATATATTCATGCGAAATAGGTAATATGCTCGATGGATGACAACCTTTATGGGAGACATAAAGGGAAGATATTTTTGTTAAACAGCAATTCGATTAGAACACGAACGACTCCCTCAATTTTAAAAACAAATTGTATAGAAAAGAGGCTATTTTCCATGAAGAACATCATGAAAAACTTACGTTCGAAATTAATCATTTCTTTTGCAGCCATTCTGATCATTCCTTCCATTTGCATTGGCTTACTAGCGTACTCATCAGCTGAAACAGCTGTTGGAAGAGAGATGCTGGATAGTTCGGATGGGAAATTGGCATTGTTGAATTCAAGTATTGATGGCACCATAAAACCCAAGATAAACGACATTGAGTACTTTTCTAAAAGAATAAATTCTAGTCTATATACAGGAAACAGCAGTCCTGAATTACGGGAAAAGCTGGCACAATATGCCATGCTTCATCCGGAAGCTACCAGTATCTTTGTCGGTACGGATAAAGACGGCTTATTCATCCAGGAACCAGCCGTGACTATGGACCCTGATTATGATCCCCGAGAGAGGCCTTGGTATCAAGATGCTATGAAGGCAAAGGGAGAAGTGGTGATTTCTCCTCCTTATCAGGCGGCTGGGACCAAAGATATGGTCGTTACTGTTTCTAAGGCAATCACAGATGGTTCAGGTGTTATAGCAGTTAGCATCAATTTAAACCATCTTCAAAGTCTCGTTCATAACATAAAGATAGGCCATGATGGATATGCCCTCCTTCTGGATCAGGAGAAAACGTACATTGCACACCCGACTATGAAAGCTGGAACGAAAGATGAACAGCCTTTTTCAGATAAATTATATGAAAAAAAGACAGGACAGTTTGAATACCATTTCCAAGGCGAAGACAAATATATGAATTTTACAACCAACGAATTAACAGGATGGAAAATCGGCGGAACGATGTATACGTCAGAGATTTCTGATTCAGCCTCTCCGATATTCAATCGAACATTATTAGTGATTATTGTATCGATTTTAGTAGGATCCATAGTTGTTTATTTAATTATAAAATCAATCATCAATCCGATTAGATTATTAAAACAAAAGGCCGTTACTGTAAGCAAAGGCAATTTGACAGAACATATTGATGTGAAAACCAATGATGAAATTGGACAGCTTGGGCAGGCGTTTAATGACATGCAGGAAAATCTCCGTTCTCTGATTAAACAAGTTGAAATGAGCGCTGAACAAGTTGCATCCTCAGCGGAACAACTGACAGCTAATGCTGAACAAACGAGCGCTGCTACTGAACAAGTAGCGGTATCCATACAGGAAGTAGCCGGCAGTGCCGAAAAACAGACGAGTGGGATCGGCCGAAATGCACAGGCATTAGGTGAAATATCCGCAGGTGTAACGAAAATAGCGGAAAGCTCGTTGAGTGTTTTAGCGCTATCCCAACATACGTCAGTTCAAGCGGAAGAAGGCGGGCAGGCAGTTGCCCATACCAGGGATCAAATGAATTCCATCAGTGAGTCAGTTGTAGAATCCAACACCATGATTCAAGCGTTAAATGAACGTGGAAAGGAAATCGGAACGATACTGGATGTCATTACGGGCATTGCTGAACAGACAAATCTTCTTGCATTGAATGCTGCAATCGAAGCTGCAAGGGCAGGAGAGCAGGGGAAGGGTTTTGCCGTTGTCGCCGACGAAGTACGCAAATTGGCAGAACAATCCCAACACTCGGCCCAGCAAATATTTGAGCTTATTCAAGGTATTCAGAAGGATACCGAAAGCGCGGTTCAGAATATGGCCAGGGTGTCTCATGATGTGCAAGGCGGTGTGAAAGTTTCAAACGGTGCGATAGAGAAATTTAATGAAATCCTAAATAGCGTAAAGCAAATCACGCCGCAAATGCAGGAAGTATCCGCTACAGCCCAGCAAATGTCCGCAGGTGTACAAGAGGTAAGTGCTACAGCAAATGAAGTGGCTATACTTGCAAAAGGAAATGCTGAAACGTCGGAAGAAGTCGCCGCCTCCACTGAGGAACAGCTGGCATCCATGGAAGAGATATCTGCTTCTGCTAAAATGCTTTCCTCTATGGCAGAAGATTTAAAGGGAATCATTGCGAAATTTAAGTATTAGGGAGTTAAAACCCTTTCACATCAGAGATCATAGAAAGACTTTAATGCAAGGTATAGGAAACGGCATCATGATGGAGGAAGTTTATAATGTTCTTTAAGGTAAAAGAAAATCTATTAAGTGGGTTATTAGAGGAAAGTAGAAAGTTAAGAATAAAAGCGGAAGCGAACGATTTTTCCGGGTTGTTTGAAGTTTTTGATGAAAATCCCCAATTAAAAGAAATCTCGGGAAATATCAATGCAGTCATGCAAATGATGAGAGTTAACACTGAAAGACTATCCACTCGCCTGAATCTTGTGACCGAAGCAATTGAAGTGGGTCTTTGGGAAATGGATGTAATAGATGGAGATCCCAATCATCCTGAGAACCCATTTTTATGGAGTGATGAAGTTCGCAGGATACTCGGGTATAATCAGACGGAATTCCCCGATAGCCTTGATAGTTTGATAAGAATTATGCATCCGGACGACAAAGACTGGGTTCTTGATGCGTTTGCTAGTCACCTTATAGACCGTACGGGAAAAATGCCGTTTGATGTGGTATACCGTGTCAGGTTTAAAAGTGGTGAATATCGATGGGTTCACGGTACTGGAGCCACAGTCCGTGATTCAAATGGGAATCCGTTAAGAATAGCTGGTGCATTATTTGATGTTCATGAAAAGAAGATACAAGATCAGGAATTGGAGGAACTGGTTACACGTTACGACCTGATTAATCGTGCGTTGGTAGAAGCTCCGTGGGATATGAAAGTGGTCCAGGGCGATGAGGTCAATACGGACAACGAATTTTGGTGGTCGCCGCAATTCCGGAACACTTTAGGATTTCAGGATGAAACAGATTTTCCAAACGTGATGAGCAGCTGGAGCAACCGGCTTCATCCGGACGATAAAGAACGTACACTAGAGGCATTTGCAGCACACTTAAATGATTATAGCGGGCGGACTCCATTTGACGTCGATTACCGCCTTCAATTAAAAAATGGTGAATATCGATGGTACCATGCAGGCGGAGAAACAATACGCAACCAGCATGGGGCACCATTGCGTGTGGCCGGTACCATACGGGACATCACACACGAAAAAAATAAAGCAGAAATCGTGGAAAAAGTGACAAACGGTATGACACAGCTTTCGGATTCAATTAGTGAGATGGTTAGGGGCATTGGTTCGATCACCAACCATGCACAGGAACTCGCCATGGCTCAGGAACAATCGACTGCCGCAGCCAATCGAGCAAAGAACAGTGCAGATGAAACAAAAAACATTTCTAACTTCATTAAAGGGATTGCAGACCAAACGAACCTTCTGGGATTAAATGCCGCCATAGAGGCTTCGCGTGCTGGAGAACAAGGACGCGGGTTCGGGGTTGTAGCTGATGAGGTACGGAAACTAGCAGTCAACAGTTCAGAAGCCACAGAAAATATTGAAATTAGTCTGAATGAAATGAAGGAACTTATTGAAACGATTCTTACCCACATGAATAAAATAAGCAGCCTCGCTCAGACACAAGCCGCCTTAACGGAAGAAGTAAATGCTTCGGTAGATGAAATAAATGAAATGTCACAATCTTTAGTGGAATTTGCTAAAACAATATAACATTTAAATGCAAGAAAGTAGTTGCCCAAAGTAAGGGTAGCTACTTTCTTAATGTATTGATAGAGAAACGTCTGAATACTGATTATATTGAGTTCACCTTGGTTTACCATTTTTATAATAGATCAAAATGTCTTACAAGCACGCTCTAGGCAATTTAGCAGAGTTTTCTTCTATGTTCACTCGCCCTGATTACATACCTGTTTGAGCAATTGGATTAGGTAACCGTTTTGTCAACATGAATTACCATTTTAAACTTTTACTTAATATCCGAAAAGTCCTTCATCGGGCATATGAAGGATAAAATCCAGGAATCAGGCAAGATGGATGTTTCTGGAATGTTTAATTCTTTTTCATAGAGAATACGTTAATAAAAGAAAAAATCATTTTGAAAAAGGTGGTAAGTGAAGTTGAATTCTGACTTGAAATTTGATTTTCATACCCATCATGAGCGCTGCGGCCATGCGAGGGGAAAAATCCGGGATTATATTGAAACGGCGATCGCCAATGGGTTGGATATGATAGGAATTGCTGATCATACTCCATATTTCTCTAGTGAAGAAGATCAGCCTTATCCGCGCATTGCCATGGGGAAAAGTCACTTTGCCCAGTATGTTTCGGAGGTTTTGCAGCTCAAGAAAGAGTATGAACAAAGGATTGAAGTGCTCCTTGGCATTGAGTCTGACTTCTTTCCGGAACAGCTTGATATTTACCGCCAATATTTCGACCGATATCCGTTTGATTACATCATCGGTTCAGTACACCATGTGGATGGCATCAGTATATTTAAAAAAGGCCGATGGGAAGGACTATCAAACAAAGAAAAGCAGAAAACGAAGGAAACCTACTACAAACTCATAGAACAATCCGCCCGCAGCGGGATGTATCAAATACTTGGCCATATTGACGCCATGAAGGGTTTTTATCCTGCTTTTTCCTCTATTCAAACAGAAGCGGTAGAACATACGTTAAAAGTCATCGCTGAACATGATATTGCTATCGAAGTGAACACCTCGGGGAAAACAAAAGACTCCGGAGGCTGGTACCCTGCCGATGAAATACTTGAAAGAGCACTGTTTTATGGGGTTAAGGTTACTTTTGGTTCAGATGCACATGATCCGGAGCGCGTTGGTGATGACTTTGATAAGGTAAGGCAACGGTTAAGAGAAATCGGCTACCAGAAATGGGCCTATTTTAGAGAAAAGAACATGTTCCTTGCCCCTCTCTAAAAACGACTTTGTGCATAAGAAGACAAGAGCATTTGCACGAAGCTAGCTTGAGCGTGTGCTATGGAGTTTCGCTGTAGCTATATGATTCGCTTCTATTTCCCCAATAAATGCATTGGGGTTTTTTTATTGCTCAATCATCTTTATGAATAAAACAGTTTGATCATTATCTACATTTAAAATCTTTATTTTCCGCTTCCTGGATTTTATTCCTTGTAATCATATCGAAGGACATTTTACGTTCCAGATTCCTAGATTTTGTCTTTCATAGCCCGGATGAAAAACATTGTGCTTTTAAAATGTGCTTTCGACATATTATACATGTCCAATCCTGAATACGGTTTTCGAATAAAATGCTATATAAAATTTAGGAGGTAGATATATGGCTAACAATACTCGCAATCGAGACCGTGAGGACCGTTATCGCGATAGGGAAGAAGACCGCAGACAGCGTAGACGTGAACGGGAGGAAGACCATAGAGATCGTAGGCGTGAGCGGGAAGAAGAACGTAGAGAACGCAGGCGAGAACGGGAAGACCGCAGAGACAGATACGACGACAGAGATAGATATGAAGACAGAAACGAAGACCGAGACAGATATGGAGACCGAGACCGAGACAGATATGGAGACCGAGACCGAGATAGGTATGGAGACAGAAACGAAGACCGAGACCGGTATGGAGAAAGAAACGAAGATCGAGACAGGTATGGAGACGGATACGACGACAGAGATCGATATGGAGACGGATACGAAGACCGAGACAGGTATGGAGATAGATACGAAGACCGAGACAGATACGGTGACAGATATGAAGATAGAGATCGCCACCACAGACATCGGCACCATCACAGACATCGACACCCATTCTGGTTTTAATATTGTAATTCTATAGCAATAGACATTTCAGAAAGAGCCCCGTGGAACTGCGAAACATATCCCGAAAAAGATTATTTTCGGAATGATTGTTTCCTTGTTTTAAACGAGGCGCTTTTTTTGTTTCAGGCTTAATTGAGGGTACATATAAACTTGGTTTTGTTTTTTATTAATGTACGGTAATTATTAATTTTATTGTCCGATGATATTAAAAATAATGAAGAAAATAACTTAAATACGAATAAATAAGTGTTTTATTTGATAAATAATTCGTTTATAATAATTTTGATTATGTAGAGGGGGAATGTTGCCGTATGTATCAATCTAAAAAAATCCTGTTATTAGGATCTGGTGAACTAGGTAAAGAAGTGATTATTGAAGCACAAAGGCTTGGTGTCGATACGGTTGCCGTAGATCGGTATGATCTTGCTCCGGCTATGCAAGTGGCCGATCGCAGCTATGTGATAGATATGCTAGATCCACAGCAGATCAGGCAGATCATTGAAAATGAAAACCCTGATTTGATCGTGCCGGAAATCGAAGCTATTGCTACATCTGAGTTGCTCAAATTAGAAGAAGAAGGCTACCGCGTCATCCCTACTGCTCGCGCTGCCAAATTGACGATGGACCGTGAAGGGATCCGCAGGTTAGCTGCTGAAACGCTTAATCTTCCAACGGCTAACTATCATTTTGCAGATACATATGATGAATTTGTGCAACGCTCAAAGGAAATTGGTTTTCCTTGTGTCATAAAGCCTCTAATGAGTTCTTCGGGCAAAGGGCAAAGTATCTGCCATTCAGAAGCGGACTTGCAAGATTGCTGGAAGGTGGCCCAGGAAGGCGGACGCGTTCAAAATGGAAGAGTCATAATTGAAGAGTTTATTACATTTGATTCGGAAATCACGCTGTTAACGGTTCGTTCTGTAAGCGGGACAACGTTTTGTGCGCCAATCGGCCATATCCAAAAAAGTGGCGATTATATTGAATCCTGGCAGCCTCATCAAATGACGGACCAACAAATCAAGGAGGCGCAAAACATTGCCAAGTCCATTACTGATGAGCTCGGAGGTTTTGGAATTTTCGGCGTAGAGCTTTTCCTCTCCGGCGATAAGGTCTATTTCAGTGAGGTTTCTCCCCGCCCTCACGACACAGGATTAGTTACGCTCGTAACCCAAAATCTATCAGAATTTGCCCTTCATGTTCGCGCGATTTTGGGATTCCCGATTCCTGAAATTACACTGATTACTCCAGGCGCGAGCCGGCCGCTTAAGGCGGATAAGGAGCTTAATGATTACACGATTGAGGGACTTGAAGAGGCACTAGCAGTCCCTAATACTCAGGTACGTATTTTTGGAAAGCCGGTAACAAAAGTCGGACGCCGGGTCGCGGTTGCCCTCTCTACATCTGACAGTACGGAAACAGCACGCCAGAATGCAAAAAATGCACTTGATAAATTGATGGTGAAAAATAAGTAATAAAGATCAGCCCTTGGATTGATTGACTCCGAGGGGTTTTTATTTATCTTTTTGAAAAAATCCACCTACCAATATTCGAAATAATTTTGCTATTTCGCAAGTTAAGTATTTTTCCTGCTATAATCAGGATATGTATTGGCAAATAGATAGAGCATACGTTTTATTCTTCAGTCAATCAATAGGTAAGGGGGATACTACTACATGAATATCATTCCATCAGAAAAAATGAGGAATTTCACAACCGGAATTTTTACGGAGCTGGCCAACAGGAAACAAGCGGCTATTAAACAAGGGAAAGATGTAATTGATTTAAGCGTAGGAAGCCCTGATCTTCCACCTCCTGCTTTTATTGTCAACGCACTCGTGAACCATGCAAAAGACACTACAAAATATGGTTATACGCTGAAGGGAACACCTGAATTTAATCAAGCCGTTTCATATTTTTATAAAAGTCGTTATGGAGTCGATCTAGATGCCGAACATGAAGTGCTGCAATTGATGGGCTCCCAGGACGGACTTGCCCACTTAGCGATGGCGATGATCAATCCTGGCGACTATGTATTAGTGCCTGATCCTGGGTATCCCATTTATGAAGCAAGTGTTGCGCTTGCAGGGGGAAACATCTACCCAATGCCATTGACCGCAGACAACAAGTTCCTGCCAAGGCTTTCAGATATTCCGGACGATATTTTAAATAAAACGAAAATGATGATCATCAGCTACCCAGGCAATCCGGTCACCGCTTTAGCGGATCGAACTTTTTTTGAACAGGTGGTCGAGTTTGCAAGGCTGTACAATATTCTTGTCGTGCATGATTTTGCTTATTCTGAATTGATATTTGATGGAAATCCAAAGATTAGTTTTATGTCGGTTCCGGGTGCGAAAGAGGTTGGGATTGAATTCAATTCCCTTTCGAAAACGTTCAATATTGCAGGCTGCCGAATTGGCTATGTAGTTGGAAATCCGGATGCTGTTAACATATTGGGCACTTTAAAATCACATATCGATTACGGCATTTTTTACCCGATTCAAAAGGCTGCTGAAATTGCGCTGATGTCAGACCATTCCTTCCTTCAGGATCAAGTGGAGGTCTACCAGGACCGCCGTGATGTACTTGTGTCCGGGCTTCAGAAAGCTGGATGGGATGTATCGAAATCACCTGCGACGATGTTCCTTTGGGCTAAGCTGCCAGATGGGTGGACGTCCCGAGAATTTGCATTTCAATTGATTCAGCATGGGGTTGCGGTCACTCCTGGTGATGCCTTTGGCAAACAAGGCGAAGGCTATGTCCGGATGGCATTAGTTCAGCCTGCAGAACGGCTGGCAGAAGCTGCCGAACGCATTCATACTTTCCTAGAAGCAGGGGTAACTTTCCAACAGCTTGAAAATAACTCATTTTAGAATCGTCCCTAAAACAACCGAAGGGAACGGGACGATTCTGTGTTGAACCATGAATGATCATACAAAGGATATAACAATCAGCTGCAGCCAAAAATCTTTTAAACATAGATTATAATCCAATTGAGCTAGACAGATACCTAAATAGAGCCCGTTAAGGATATAACTTACTTTTGGCTCTTATTCATGCCAAACAGAGACACCTATTGGTAACCGCTCCGGTTTGACTGGTGTTTTTTTCTTGCGCTAATAGGAAAGAATAAAAAAGTAAAACTATCCCAGTGGCTGCGCCTTTTCAAGACTCGCAAATCGGCGTGTTTTCTAATAAAATAGGATTATTGCGTGACAAAAGAGGAGTGATCATCATGGTGCGATTCGGAATCGTTGGTACCAATTGGATAACAGAGGCTTTTTTAGAGGCTGCGAGCCTAGTGGACGATTTTTCACTGAATGCGGTTTATTCTCGGACAAGAAAGAAAGCAGAGGAATTTGCAGCAAAATATGGGGTTACACATACGTTTACCGATTTAGAGAGTATGGCGAAGAGTGAGCTGATTGATGCTGTTTATCTTGCCAGCCCTAATTCGCTGCATGCCGAGCAGGCCCAATTATTTTTGAGAAATAAAAAGCATGTGTTGTGCGAAAAGCCGATTGCTTCCAATAGCCATGAGCTTAAGCAAATGGTGCAAACAGCAAAAGAACATGGCGTTCTCCTGATGGAAGCGATGAAATCAACCCTGCTTCCAAACTTCCAGAGTATCCAGGGAAATTTAAGCAAGATCGGACCAGTGCGCAGATATTTTGCAAATTACTGCCAGTATTCCTCCCGCTATGACGCTTATAAAGCAGGAAATATTCTAAATGCATTTAAACCCGAATTTTCCAACGGCGCATTGATGGATATCGGGATTTACTGTATCTATCCCATGGTTGTCTTGTTTGGTAAACCGAAGCAAGTCCGTGCAACCGGAGTGATGCTGGAATCCGGCGTCGACGGGGAAGGAAGCGTAATTTTTACATATGAGGATATGGAAGCGGTGGTTATGTACTCGAAAATTACGGAATCAACCCTGCCTTCCGAAATACAGGGAGAGGCCGGAAATATCAGGATCGACCGGATATCTACCCAAGAAAATGTTGAAATCTACCGCCGCGATGGATCGGTAGAGGATATAAGCAGGGAACAGGTCAGCAACGCAATGTATTATGAAGCAAAGGAATTTGTGGATTTGATCCAGGATGGAAAAACCGAATCTACTATAAATACTTTTGAAAACTCGTTACTCACAATGGAAATACTGGATGAGGTCCGAAAACAAATTGGTGTTGTGTTCCCTGCTGATCGTGAAGTATAAAAGAAAAAAGTAAAATCCATGCAAACTATTTTTGCATGGATTTTTCAATTTTTCTAAAAAAGTACGTTTGATGTTATACCTGAAATCTATTTGTAACATTCTCTTCACCTTGATGAAAAAAATCAATGTTATACTTCATATGGTTAATAATGTCGTCTGATAGAAGAATTGGAAGAATACTAATATTTTAGAAGCATATTATAATTTTCTAGTATAGTAACAAAATATTCATAGAAAAAAGAGAGTATTTTGCACCATCGCTAGGAGAAAAGCAGGGGGAAAGACTTTGAGAAAGAAACTACTTGCGTTGAATACAGCCATCATGCTTGGAGCGGGAAGCTTATTTGCTACAGGGGTACAAGCAGAGTCCTTGAAACAGCAAGAGAAAACTCTCCAGGGACAACGCTCCCAGGTGCAATCAGATATCGCAGCTGAAGTCGATAAGGTTGAAAGCTTGCAGGCTGAGCAGAAAAAACTTGCTGAACAAATCAAACGAATCGAACAGGCAATCAAAGATAATGTTTCAAAAATAGATGAAGCCAAAGTACAAATCGCAGATACAAATCAAGAAATTGAAAAGCTTAAAAAAGAAATAGCAGAATTGCAGGAAAGAATGGAAAAAAGAAACCAGGTGCTGAAACAGCGTGCTGTGTCTTTCCAGGAAAGCGGGGGCGAAGTCAATTACCTTGAGGTATTGCTCTCTTCCACGGATTTCAGCAATTTCATTGAACGGGTAGGAGCGGTTGCCACCCTGGTAAAGGCAGACCAGGAAATTTTGAAACAGCAGGAAGCCGACAAAAAAGAGCTGGAACAAAAGCAGTCTTCAGTAGAGAACAAACTCTCTAAACTGACCGCCATGAAAACAGAACTCGAAGGTATGCTGGCGGGAATCAAGGAACAGCAATCACAAAGTCTGGCTTTGAATGAACAGCTTCAAAAGAAGGAGATAGAAACGGCTTCCTTCATTGCCCAATTGAAGAAAAAGGATGCAAAGCTTGCGGAGAAAGTAACTCTAGTCCAATTAGAGATGAAAAAAGAACAAGAGCGCTTGGCTAAAATTGCCGAAGCCAAACAGCGTGCAGCCGAAGAAGCAAAGAAAAAAGCACAACTTGCAGCAAGTTCAAAGGCTAAAGAACAACAAGCTATCGCGAAGACAGAATCAAAGCCTGAACGAAAAACTGAGGTTGCAGAGCAGAAATCAACTAAACAAGCTTCAAATAAGGTTGAGACGACCCAGTCTAAGCCTTCTCAGCAAAAACCTGCCGAAAAGCCTGTTCGGACAGGCGTGAATAGGAGCATTGCCATTACAGCAGGGAATAAATATATCGGTAATTCGGTATACGTATTTGGTGGAGGACGGACACAGTCCGATATCGATAATGGGAGATTTGACTGCTCAGCATTTGTACATTGGGCTTACTCACAAGCAGGCGTGGAGTTGGGTCAACGTGGCTGGGTGAGTACCGAATCGTTGAAAAATGCCGGGCGCCAGGTTCCTGCCAGCCAAATGCAGCCAGGGGATCTTGTCTTTTTTGACACGTATAAAAAAGACGGCCATGTTGGCATTTATGTCGGCGGTGGACAATTTATCGGCTCCCAGAGCTCAACAGGTGTGGCCATTGCCAATATGAAAGGCGGCTATTGGGGCAAAGTGTTTAATGGGCGGGTAGTACGAATCTAATGTAATGAACGTATTAAACTAAGGGACCTGGATTGATAGGTATACTGAGGTGGGCTATTTCCGATTCACTGATAAAATCTGAATTTCGCTGATATAGTTATTACACTTCAACTTAGTTATTTGGTAAGAGGGAGGGAAGCTTCAATAGAGGTTTCTCTTTTTTCTCATATCAGGCAAGTTATTAGACATCCTATCCTTATAGGAGTATAAGATATAAGTATCGTTTAAAATCTATAAGGATGGAAGGGTTGCACCTTGGCGTTAAAAATAAAGGTATATTCAGATTATGTATGTCCCTTCTGTTTTCTCGCGGAAAAGCCTCTGGAAGAAGCGGTAAAAGGGAAAGATGTTGAAATTGAATGGATGCCATTCGAGCTTCGTCCCGAGCCAAACCGAACCTTGCGTCCCGAAGAAGATTATCTGCAAACAACGTGGAAGCAATCAGTCTATCCAATGGCAGAACGAATGGGCGTCCCTATCGTGTTGCCGAACGTTTCACCGCAGCCATACACTCACCTTGCATTTGAAGGCTTTCAATATGCTAAAGAGAAGGGCAAGGGGAATGAATACAATGACCGGATGTTAAGGGCTTTTTTCCAGGAGGAAAAAAATATCGGTGAAATCAGCGTCCTTACTGATTTGGCGGGTGAGATAGGACTGGATAAAGAAGAGTTCCGTACCAGCCTGGAAACAAGAAAATATAAAGAAGCCCATCAAAAAGCCTTGGATCATGCCTATAATGAAGCAAATATCCAAGCTGTCCCTACCTTTATGATCGGGGATACGAAAATAGCTGGAATCGTCTCCAAAGAGAGATTGGAGAAGGTCATCGAGGAAGAAATGAAAAAACCACAGCTCCTAGACGACTTCCCTCAAGGATTGTCCTGCGGAATTGATGGGTTTTGTTAACTAAGTTTTTTATGCCATGGAGGTACCATTATGAGAGTGAAAATTAACCGCAATGCAGCAAAAGTTTTAAAAGAAAAGTTGGCCACAGAAGAAGCAGAAGGGAAGATGGTCCGTGTTTATGTTACCTTGAACCACGGGGACCATGCCCATTATGACTGGAAATTCGATACACCAACAGAGCATGATGAAGTCGTCTCTACCGATAAAGGAATTGATGTGATTGTCGATAAACGTGAGGATTTCCTCGACGGAGTCTGGATCAAATACTTTTACGTACCCCAGGAAGGCTTTGAAATCACCAATCCATTCAAGGAAGTCAGCGGCCATCATCATTAATCTTAAGCAGCCAGAAGGAAAAAAATCCTGCTGGCTGCTTTTCTTTTTTGACCGTTCGGTATAACTTTGTTATCGTAAAAATGAGACTAAGTGGAAGGGTGATAGGTAAGTGGAACATTTCAAAGCGTTGGTTGTCAATAAAACAGAAGACGATTTTTCCGTAAACATCCAAGACCTTACACTAAATGAACTGCCCGAGGGTGACGTTGTGATAAGGGTGGCCTATTCCAGCGTCAACTATAAAGATGGGCTAGCATCCATTCCTAACGGGAATATAGTTAAGTCTTATCCATTTGTGCCGGGAATCGATCTAGCAGGAATTGTTGTTTCCTCCACAGATTCACGTTACAAAGAGGGCGATAAAGTAATCGCTACTAGCTATGAAATCGGGGTGTCCCATTTTGGAGGGTATAGTGAATATGCCCGCATCCCTGCGGAATGGATTGTTCCCCTTCCGGACGAATTGACCTTAAAGGAAGCAATGGCTTACGGAACAGCCGGCTTTACAGCTGCACTATCCGTACAGCAATTGGAAAATGTGGGCCTTACCCCTGATAAAGGAACAGTGCTTGTAACAGGGGCTACCGGTGGCGTAGGAAGCGTAGCTGTAGCCATGCTTGCAAAACGAGGATACAATGTCGCAGCGAGCACTGGCAAAGAATCCGAGCATGATTATCTACATAAAATCGGAGCAAAAGAAGTTCTTACCCGCGAAGATGTATTTGGCGGGAAGGTTCGGGCGCTTGATAAGCAGCTTTGGGCAGGCGCCGTAGACCCAGTTGGCGGTGAATCACTTGCAGCCGTGTTAAGCAAGATGCACTATGGTGGATCCGTTGCTGTAAGCGGTTTAACAGGTGGAACCTCCGTTCCGACCTCTGTGTTCCCGTTCATCCTCCGTGGAGTTAACTTACTAGGAATTGATTCCGTTTACTGTCCGATGGAAGTGCGCAAACCACTTTGGGAGCGGATGGCCACGGACTTGAAGCCAGCCAACCTGCTGGACGAAATTCGGAAGGAAATTACTCTCGAGGAGCTGCCTGATGCCTTGCAGACTATATTACAGGGCCAGGCTAGAGGTAGAATGATTGTGAGGGTGAGTGGAGAGTAATGGGGAAGGGAAGTAATTGTTCCCCCAGAGTAGACGGTGGAAGTTTTAAAAATTTCTAAGATTTAAAAGCTTGTAAACTATAATAGAAGCTGGTGAAAAATGATTTTCGCCAGCTTCTTTTTTTCGGTCATTTCTACTTGTAAATAGTAGAAAAGAGGATGCCCGTAAATATGGCCCCATAACATTGGATTTTTAGACCTACAAGTCTTTCCCTCAGAATTCCTATAGAATGAGCAACTCAAACTTGACTCTCTTTACTACATTCATAAAACTATTCAAAAACCTCATGTTGAGCCCATTTTTCTTTAGTCATATGGGTGAAGAAGAATCCAATAAATTTTAAGTTTTTCACATACAAACAAGGGGTAAAGTAAACAATGGTTCAATATGCCTCCGAATCTTGTTAGTTTAGCCTATGCGATGAAAATGGAAGATTATTTAGAACACATCATGATATAACTACATACTACCGCCATTATTAAAAACATAATACCTAATCGTTTTTGCTTTCAAAATCTGATCCTTTGAAAAAAAATTTGAGTTTCGAAATCTACTCGCAGAAACCAGGAGGCCACATTCTCTTATTTAAGGGGGGAGAATCCAGAAAACCAATGGCGCTAAAATGCTTACTCGGGCATTACCTGTCTTAAACTATAGGAGCTAGGCTGGAGTAAGTGCCAATGTGCAGGTAATGAACGGTTTAAGCATTCAAATAGATATGAACAAAGAGGTGTGTTTGAATGAAAAAATTGTTGCTTTTAATGGTTACTATCATTGGATTGATATGGCCTTTATTGGGGTGCCAAAATTCTCAAGAAACGTCTGCAAGCGGTAAAACCACAATTCATTTTATTCACTGGCGTGGCGAAGACGTAGAAGTATTGAATGGGATCATTAAGAAGTTTGAAAAAGAGAATCCGAACATCAAAGTAACCATGAATGTTTTTCCTTCTGACCAGTACCAGACCATTCTTCAAAGCAAGATAAGGGATGGGAAAGCAGGGGACGTTTTCACGTCTCTTCCAGGAGCGCAGTTTGACGCCCTTGCAAAAGCGGGATTTTTTACCGACCTGACAAATGAAAAGTATATTTCAAACTATAATGAAAAACTGATCCGTAACGGGCAGAAGAATGGGAAACAATTGGCTATCCCGTATCAGCTTGTATTTAACCAGCCTGTATATAATTCAGAAATCTTTAAAAAATTGGGCCTTGAGCCTCCAACCGATTGGGAAGGATTTTTAAATGTATGTGAAACACTGAAGAAAAATGGATACATACCGATTGCTTTTCCTGGCGATTTGGGACCTGCACAATTCATGAACAGTATGGTTATGAATAATATGCCAAACGAAGATGCCTTAAAGAATCTACAAGCAGGAAAGACGAAGCTTACAGATAAATGGTGGGTGAAAACGTTAAGCCAGATTGAAGAGCTGAAAGATAAAGGCTATTTCCAAAAGGATGTTTTGGGAACGAAACAGGATGGGGCCATCGCGTTGATTTCCCAGGAAAAAGCGGCGATGTTCGCCATGGGATCGTTCTCCATTGCCAGCATCAAGAAACAAAATCCTGACATTCAATTGGATACCCTTGCACCAATTACTGTAGCAGCAGATAAGGCTAAATATGAAGGTGTCCATACGTCCACCTTTATGCTGGCAATCAACCAGAAATCTGAAAAGAAAGAAGCAGCTAAAAAGTTCTTGGAATTCCTTAGCCGTCCTGAAATTGCTTCTGAATATGCAAACGGGACCGCACAGCACGTGACAGTCAACAATGTGAAATATGAATCAGAAGAATTAAAAAGACTGGAACCATGGGTGACAAAAAAAACAATTTTCCAGCCTAGATATACGATTACCAATACAAATGTAGAGAAAGCGGTGACCGGATCCATTCAGGATGTTTTAAGCGGTGCTTCTCCAAAAGAGGCAGCGAAAAAAGCACAGGATATCGTGAAGCAAAATATTAAGTAAATAGTATTGCACAACGAGTGTGGAAGGGGATGCCCCTTCCACACTATTAGTAAGGAATGGCCTGAGAAGGGATGTAATGTATGAATAAATCGAAAGCGTTGTTGTTGTTCATATTGCCTGGATTGCTTATCTATCTAGTATTCTTTGTTCTCCCTACCTTATCTTCTCTGTTTTTCTCCTTTACGGATTGGTCGGGGATGAGCGGTGATTACCGTTTCGTAGGAATGGCCAACTATCAGCACATGCTCAACGATACTGTCTTCCAAATGTCATTGGGAAATAACCTCAAATTTATGTTTGTTGTTTTGATTGTACAATTTGCCTGCTCCCTTGCATTGGCATTATTTCTGAAAAAAAATACTAGGACCAATGTATTTTTAAGGGCCGTTTACTTCTTCCCAACGATCTTATCATCTGTGTCTGTATCATTTATTTGGTTATTTATGTACGACCCGAATTTTGGGGTTTTAAATGCAATGCTGGACAGGTTTAACGTGGATGGAGTAAATTGGCTGGGCGATAAAAAACTGGCGATCTATTCCGTCGCATTTGTCCAGGCTTGGTTCCATACAGGACAGATGATTGTCATCTTTGTCGCAGGCTTGCAATCCATTCCGGATGACCTGTATGAAGTGGCAAGGATCGAAGGAGCAAGTGAATGGCAGATATTCCGCAACATAACATGGCCGCTTGTAGCACCTGCTGCCGTCATTGTCGCAGCCTACACCACCATTCAATCGTTTAAAGCCTTTGATCTCATTTTTGCCATGACCCGGGGAGGCCCGAACTACTCGACAGAAATCTTGTCCACTTACCTATACAGTTCAGCATTTATGAACAACCAATTCGGTTATGCCTCGGCCATTTCTATGGTGTTTATGCTCATTGTTGCACTTATAACTCTAGCTCAGTTTAAACTTCTTCAGCTTAACAGAGTGGACTACTAAGGGGGGAATGATATGTTATCAGCCATTATAAAAAGGGGACTATTATTTTTTTATGCTGTGGCCATTTTGGTACCGGTAAGCGTAATCATTTTTTCTACTTTTAAGACGACCCAGCAGCTTTTTAAAAGTCCGTTCTCCTTACCAGACAGCTTGAATTTTATTACCTACCAAAGCATACTCAGTGATCAGCCGTTTATGTTGTATTTCACCAATAGTGTGATCGTGACGCTTTTTTCTGTACTTTTCACCTTATTCTTTTCCAGTATGATCGCCTTTGGAATCAGCCAGATGAATAAATGGATCGGAAGGGTTCTCTTTTCTTTTTTCGTAATAGGAATGATGGTCCCCGCTCAGGTAAATATGCTTCCCTTATATGAATTGGTTTCTTCCTTGAACCTGACAAACTCACTCCTGGGGCTCATCATTGTGAATATTGCTGGCACACTTCCTATAGCAGTACTGATATTGACGGGGTTCACACGGACCCTTCCTAAAACAGTGTTGGAAGCAGCCAAAATGGATGGAGCCGGACATTGGCAAACCTATGTCCGCATATTTTTGCCGTTATTAGCTGCACCGCTGGCTTCTGCAGGAATTTTCCTCTCGGTGATGTACTGGAATGACTTATTGAATCCATTAATCTACATAACCGACGATTCCAAAAAAACACTTCCCGTCATGCTCCTTGGTTTTCAAGGGGAGTACGTAACGAACTACCCAATGTTGTTTACAGGTGTAGTCCTTTCATCACTTCCTATCGTGTTGACATATATTTTCCTGCAGAGGTACTTTGTTTCCGGCCTTACGGCTGGCGCTATGAAGCAATAGATACATTAATTAATAGTGTAGAACCGGAAGCAACATGAAAAGATAAAGTTATTTACAGATGAATTTCGCACTCTTTTATTAAAAATAAACCAATCATCAGAAGTTTTAGCATCTTCTGCAGAGGAATTATCGGCGAATGCTGATCAAACTGCCAAAACGACAAAAGAAGTGACGATCGCTCTACAGGAAGTGGCAACTGGATCAGATGCACAAGTTTCAAGTGCTGATGAAACTGCCAGGGCAATGGATGAAATTTCAACAGGCATTCAGCGCATTGCTGAAAATTCTAGCAGTGTTTCTGATTCTTCTCTTGAAGCAGCCAAAAATGCTACCAACGGCGATGAAGTAATTAAGCAGGTTATGTCGCAAATGGATGCAATTAGCCTTTCGGGGAAAGAAGGAGTCTCCATCGTGAGACTGCTCGGTACCCATTCGGAGCAAATAGGAAAATTTATTGAAGTGATCACTCAAATTTCCGACCAGACCAACCTGCTCGCTTTGAATGCAGCAATAGAAGCGGCGCGTGCGGGTGAACATGGTAAAGGCTTTGCAGTGGTGGCTGATGAAGTTAGAAAATTGGCAGAGGACTAAAAGAGTTCAGCTGAAAGCCGTCTCGCTTATGGAAAAAGGAGAAGTAGAAGTGAAGAACGGATACAAATAGCTGATGTAGCGGGGCTATCTTTTCAGCAAATCCGTGAATCCATCCAGGAAGTGACAACCCAAATTCAGGCGGTTGCTGCCATATCACAAGAATTGTCAGCGAGTGCTGAGGAAATTTCCGCTTCAGTGGAAGAAATGTCCAGTATCGCAAATCAATCAGCTGCACACACAAATCAGCTCGCGGTTTCAGCGGAATCCCAATTAGTGTCCATGCAGGAAATAACCGATTCTACCAATGAGTTAAACAAATTAGCGGATGAATTACGGGATGCGGTCAACCGGTTTAGAATCTGATTTGGTCTCTTGCTTACTAGCAATAAAAATTAAAATCAAATTAAGGGGCACCGCCTTTAGAAGCTCTTTCGCCTGCAGATGCAAGGTTATCAGCTGATTTTCGTGCTTTGGCAGGAGTTCCAGAAGAAGTTGGAAAAGTAGAAAACAGAACGATACCCGGACCCGGGGGAGAAATTCCGGTTCGTATTTATACTCCTGCAGGTGAAGGTCCATTTCCAGCACTGGTGTATTACCATGGAGGAGGCTGGGTAATCGGGAATCTGGATACGGTTGATGTGCATTGCCGTCTTTTAGCAAAAAAAGCAGGCTGTGTCGTAGTATCTGTAGATTACCGGCTTGCACCGGAACACAAATTTCCTGCAGCGGTCGACGATGCCTATGCTGCTGCAAAGTGGACGGCAGAAAATGCCTCTTATATAGAAGTAGACCCTGCACGTATTGCAGTTGGCGGTGACAGTGCGGGAGGCAACTTGGCAGCAGTCGTTTCATTGATGGCTAAAGATAAGGGAGGACCAGCCCTAACTTATCAAATATTGATATACCCTGTGACACATCATGCATTTGATACTGATTCTTATAGGGAAAACGCGGAGGGGTATTTCTTAACAAAGGACACGATGGTCTGGTTTTGGAACCACTACCTTCGTGGTACACAGGACGGAAAAAATACGTACGCTTCACCTTTGTTGGCAAACGACCTGACGGGATTGCCCCTAGCATTGGTGATAGCGGTAGGATTCGATCCGTTGTGTGACGAAGGCGAGGCATATGCCGATCGTTTAAAGGCAGCGGGCGTTTCGGTGGATGCTACCCGATATGATACAATGATTCATGGATTCTTCAGGATGCCTGGTGTATTGCAAGAGGCGAACAAAGCTATGGACCAAGCAGCCAGAGCGCTAAGGGAAGCGTTCAGCGTGGTTGAAACCATTTAATATAAACAAAAAGAAAGCAGTCAATGCATGCCATTGTACTGCTTTTCATGTGCCTGCTGTAGTTATGTTAGGAACGCAAATAAACACTTTTTAAAGGATTTGATTCTTCGCAGCAAGAAGGTTGCAGGTAAAACATAGTTTTGGTTCTTAACCGAATAAAAATATGCAAACTTTACATGTAGCTGTTTGGAATCCATTTAAAAAACAGAACTTAGATACTAGGTAGAGGAATTTTTGGAAAATGGTGCTAGCTGAGGGGAGGTTCGTTCGATATAATAGTTGTGGCACTCTGATGTTCCTACTTTGATAAATTTTCAAAGCTTCCCTCTGGTGGATTCGGGAACCGTGCCCTTTTACTTCCCTTAGAAACGAGGTATGACATGAACAAAAAAACGAATTACATCTTGATGATAAACCTGGCGTCGCTTCTGGGCTTTTGTGCCATCGCTCTCCTTGTGAGCAGGCACGCAATCGTTCCTTTTGATGAGTCAATCATTTCTTTTATACAGGGTTTTGAATCACCTATGCTGACAGTAATCATGAATGGTTTCACATTCATTGGCGGGACCGTACCCATTATTGTCATTTTTCTATTGGCCAGCTTGTTTCTTTTTATAGTTTGGAAGCATCGTTCTGAACTTCTTTTATTTTTTGCAGTGTTGGCCGGTTCTACCGTGCTCTTTATGTTGATCAAACGGTTTATTCAACGGGAACGTCCGGACATCCATCGTTTAATAGAAGCAACTGGCTTTAGTTTTCCAAGTGGAAACGCCACAATGGCGATGGCTTTATATGGCTTCTTACTATTCATTTTTTTGAGGCATATATCCTCACAAATCGGGCGCATTTTCGTTGTTATCTTCTGTGTGGGAATGATCCTTTTTATCGGCATCAGCCGGGTTTATATGGGGGTACATTATCCGAGTGACATACTGGCGGGATACCTTGTAAGCACCTTCTGGTTAACAGCTTGTATTGCAATTTACCATCGATATCAAAAAAAACGGTCACGTCAGGAACAAGTAGACCTTCCATCAGCCGGGTAACTAAACGCACCATAAAATCAATAGGGCAAATATGTACAATTTACACTCACTATCAATAGTGGGTTTTTTTGTTTTTCTTAAAAAAATTTTTCCCGGATGCTACTTTTTCCCTTCTAGCAGATATAAAAGAATTGGATGCAAAATAATAGAGATACCGAATCAAGCCTTTCTTCCCGAATAAGATAGAAAGGTGTGCGGTTTACGGGGGATTTAAAGATGCAATCAGGGAAAATTGAAAGTTTTAAGGAGTTATCCCAATTCACGAATTTGAAGGATTTTAACAACCATATCGAGCAGTGGATGATTGAAGTGAAAAAGGAATTTACAAAATCGGAACTGGCCGCACTGAAACGTTTAATCCGGTTCTCTGCAAAGATTGCCGGTGTTTGCCATGCGAAAATTGGGACAGTAGTATCCGCTACACACGAAAAGGATGGAATGGGTATTTCAAGATCTACATTTAAACGGATGGTTGGGAAGGCAAAACAGCTCGGACTTCTTGCTGTCCATGAAACGGAAAGAAAGAATGGGTCACAGTCCGCCAATGTTTACGTCTTCCATCGTTTTGAACCACCCAACCAGCAACAATTGAACCACCCTAAATCTATTGATCCTTTTAAAACTAGCAACATTAAAAAAAATAAACGTACTAACGATTCAAATGATATTCAGAGCCAAGATAATCTTCCATCTGCTAATGCAAACCAGGAGAAACCATTAGATGCTTCCTTTGTAAATGACCGTATTCCAAAGGAATTTACAAACCTGGTGAAGTATTTCTTTGACGATGCCAAAAAGATTGAAGAATTTTGGAAGTTAGTGAAAATATCCGCTCTTAAAAATAAGAACGAAGGAGATATTTTAGAGACAGGGATTCATTCATTTAAAATGTTGATAAGCAAAATCAAAAGGAAACAGGTGAATAGCATTTTTGGTTACTTCTATGGAATTTTAAATAAAAATTTTAAAGCCCTGTATCATAGGGAGCTAGCGGACACGTATTGGAATAGCTAAGTAACTTGATAAATTATGCATGTAATTTCTTAATTAATTGGTCCAGTTCGTTTTTCAGGTTGTGTCATTCATTAGAAACGTTAAACGTTATTTCTGTCAGTTGATAATGTTGCTCTGTTCTCTGCGCTACATATTACAGGAGTCACTCGCTCTTGCTGCCTCTATGGCTGCATTTAAGCTAACATGTTTATTTGTTTGTTTGTTCGGAAATGTTAGTAATTACCCCGATAATATCTTGAATGGATCCCCAACAGTAAAACATACAGCCCAGCGGATCATCAATGCCTTGAAAGAGCCTTTTCATTTTGGAGGAAATGAAGTCTATGTTACGGCTAGTATTGGGATATCAATCTATCCAGGGGATGGCAATGACAGTGAAACTCTCATAAAGGACGCGGATGCAGCTATGTATAAAATAAAAGAGAGCGGGCGCAACAATGTATGATTCTTCCAACCTTTAAATGATGAGGAAAATTCCGTGGTATAATAGCTGAATGACTTTAACGGATAAAAAAAGGGGTTTAATCACCCCTCACTTGTAGATGAATGTCCCATTTTATAGCGACAAATCTACAAGCTTTTTTTTAACGGTACATTCTTTATCTATCAATCTGCTGGATTAATTATCATCCCAAGCTCGCTCGTGCCTGTGATTTTACTTTCATATTAACAAACAAAATGCTGATCACGATAAAGACTAGGCCAACCAGTAAATTGATCGTAATGTGTTCTTTTAAAAGGAAAGAACTAAAAATAATAGCGATCAGTGGGATCAGGAATGTGAACGATCCGACTTTACTTGCTTCGCCGGAACCGACAAGTACAAAGAATACCAGCCACCCAAAAGCGATGACAAAGGTAGAGATGAATAGAAGGTTAAGGATAAAAGGCATTTCCCATTGTATATTTGACCAGCTCTCAAGTCCGGAACCGACCGTTAATAAGAAGATGCCTCCCATCATTAGCTGCGTTGTAACCAACCATATGGAATCCACTCGGTCACTTGTTTTTTTAACATAAACGGTGCCCAATCCCCAGCTCACAGCAGATCCAAGGGCCAACATAATACCAAAAACTGATATATCGCCTGTAAAACCGCTTGCGCTTATGATGGCAACTCCGGAGAAACCAAGGATTAATCCAATAATTTTTAATCCATACATTGCTTCCCCAAGCCAAATCCACGAAAAAATCCCAAGTAAAATGGGCTCAATGAACACGATCGCTGAAAATAATCCTGCAGGTGCATACCCAAGACCGACCGTCTGAAGTCCGTAAAAAAGAATGATATTAAGACATGCAGAAATTAAATAAATAGGCCAAGTTTCTTTAAAGCGAAGTTTTTTAAACCTGGGTATTGCAAAAATAAGCAATATAAGTCCACCAAGGATCGTCCGGATTCCAGCGAATAATAAAGGTGGGGCATAGCTAAGTGCCATCTTGGATAATGGCCAATTCACTCCCCACACAAGCACGAGAAAAGCCAGCATTAAGGCTGTATTTGTTCGTGTTAGTTGTTTCATAAATAATGCCTCCCTTTTTGTACCCAAACAATGATACGCCTTGACAACTAAGGAAACAAGATAATTGCTCTGGGCATCCGCATCAATTGTGGGCAAGAAAGCATTTACGTTCAGGGTTACTGTCATTCAGCGAAATAGTTTTAATTTTCGCTATGTTATTGCAATGGGTTATTGGGCCGATTTAAAAATTGATCTTCAATGAACTATATTATTCCTTGGTTTGTTTCGAACTATTTGCTGGTTTTTCTACGTCAAGGTGAAAACTACGAAAGGGATCTGGTTTAACATTTTATGGCGGAATTTAATAACCGTTAAGCATCATACTAAAAAGGAATCACATAAAGGAGGGGAATTGATTTGGCACAAGAAACACCAAATACACATTCAAACAGTAACGTTGGGATTAGTTGGAACGGTTCCTTCCATTCGCTAACACAACTTGATAATACAGATATAAGGCCTAATGATAGTGCCGATAGAAATGCAGCAACGGCCAGACCGCCTGTTGGTCCTATGATCAATCCTCCTGCTGGCGGAAATCGACCTTAACACAACGAGTTTATTCACAATTACAAAGAGTGAAGAGGAACCTGCGAATAAAATATAGGTATAAATCAATTAATTCAATAATCTCCTTAAAGGGGAGTAGCTTTTACATTAAAGTCGTCATTACAGGGTTCCGGCCCTCGGCTTTGGTGGCAACTACAGTTGTTAGCAAGACCTTTACCCCATTCAGCGGTAAAGGTCTTTTTTGTTTTTTTACTAACTCCGTAAGATAAGAAATGAAGGATCAAATGAACGTACTTATGAATGATATCCCTCATTATATTAAAAAAGAGATGGAACAGTTACAAACCGTCATTTCTCCTTTAATGAAAAAAGTAGTAAAAGAAGTGAGGTTTGAAGCATAAGGAAATCCAGCAACTGAGTATGGATTATATGACAGAATGAATCAAACAGAGTGCCATAGCATCAGAATCCCTAAAAAATGAATATATAGCACTTGTCAAAGAACAACCTTCTGCTGCCAAAATCAATCATTTTATTAATTTTTTGAATGAAGAAGAAAAGCAAAAAAATATGATCATGAATAAATTTGGTAATCAGTCTCAATTCCTCTTTAGGGGTTGAGGCTTTTTTATTCTATTGAAATGTATAAAGTCTCAAAAAAATACGCAGTGTAAAAAACAGCCCGCATACAATAAGTAGGGACTGCGGCTACCTAAAACTTGTCAGGTGGAGAAAACATGCAAATTGAAAAAATCGAAACTTTTCCTTTACTGTATAAACTCTCTGAACCATATGGTGATGCTAATGGTTATAAAAAGTATAGAACCTGCTACCTAATCCGGATCATTACGAAATCCGGTATAGATGGCTGGGGAGAGTGTATTGACTGGCTTCCCACATTACAAGTCGGATTTAAGGAAAGAATTATTCCATACCTAATTGGAAAACCAGCAACTGACCGTCTGCAATTAGTGAATACCATTAAGAAATGGCATCAACGGGCAGCGGCAGCAGTTAGTATGGCTTTAACTGAAATCGCAGCCAAATACAGCAATCTCAATATATGCGACCTTTGGGGAGGGAAGTATAGAGACAGTATCCCGGTATATGCCTCATTTCAATCATATAGCAACAATAAAGCTTGGATGGATCACTCGCTGCAGCTGGTAGAGCAAACTATGCAAAGAGGGTTTGGTACCATAAAGGTGAAAATTGGAGGCAGGCCGTTTGATGAGGATCTAACCCACATACAAAGGCTGCAAAAAATGGCAGGGGAGAATGTAACCCTAATCCTTGATGGCAACCAGAGCTATGATATGGCAACGGCCCGCAAATGGGAACGTTATTTTTCAAGCTGGCACAATCTTCTGTGGTTAGAAGAACCGATGCCAATTGACAACTTGCCTGGATACAAACTATTGCGTTCAAGCCTTTCGGTTCCAATTGCAGGAGGAGAGAATATTAAAAGCGCAAAAAAATTCCTGCCCCTGCTTTGTGAGAATGCTTTGGATATTATCCAGCCAGATATCTTGCATGGAAATGGTATGGAAGATTTTCGGGATGCCTTACAGCTTGCTCGACATTTTGGAATTAGAGTCTCTCCGCATAGCTATGACGGAGCACTTTCAAGATTGTATACGTTATTCGCACAAGCAAGCTTAGCTCCCTGGAGCAAAATGGATGGAAACCAAATTGAACCCGTGGAATGGGATGTGATGGAGAATCCTTTTTCTGAACTGCTCGATATAAAACCATCAAAGGGAAGTGTGAATATTCCAGACGGAAAAGGGATTGGTGTACAGTTAAATGAGGACTTGATCAACACATATCTATGGGATGGATCTTCTTATTAATGGTGCAAATGATAAAAAGGTGTAGGATTTCCCACACCTTTTTGCTACCTCATTTTATCGGGATGACAGGATTTGAACCTGCGACCTCATGCACCCCATGCATGCGCGCTACCAAGCTACGCTACATCCCGTTACTTTTATTTTATCATCTTACTCATCATTAATCATCAACCGATGTGGGTTTTTTTAACAATTTTTCCGTTTGTTTATTTAAGAGTTAATCATCCTTACATTTCTCCCCTAAGTGGGAAAAGTACAAGCTAACATCATTTTTTAGGAATAAGTGTTTCCATACCGTTAATTTACTCAACGGATAAAAATTAGAGGGAATTTATGCATTAAAAGCAATCCCTTTTTCAACGTATGCACCGGAGGTCACATCAAAAATTTTTGTTCAAGAGAAGCATGTTATGATTCCACTCAATCAGGGAAATTAGTAAAAGGAAAGAAATATAACATCGTTGAATTGGGTGAAGGATCATGGACATAAAAACAGAGATTTTCGGCGAAAAGGATGGTCAGCCGGTCCACTTAATTAAGATGAAAAATGAAAATGGATTACAAATATCCTGTATCAATTACGGCTGTATCATAACGGAAATTTTAACACCTGACAAAAAAGGGCAGATGGAAAATGTCGTGCTGGGATTTGACAGCATGGATGAATATGACCGATATTCTCCATATTTCGGAGCAGTCGTTGGCCGTGTGGCCGGGAGAATCAAGAATGGAAGTTTTGATTTGGACGGGAAGAAATACCATCTTGCCCAAAATGAAAACAGGAACCATATACATGGCGGAAACAAAGGGTTTAGTCATGCTTTATGGGATTATGAGTTGTTTCAAAAGGAAAATGAAATTGGAATTGAGTTTTCTTATATAAGTTCAGATGGGGAAGAAGTATACCCTGGGAACTTAGCAATGAAGGTTACCTATACATTCAATAATCGCGATGAATTCACCATTTCTTATTTTGGAATATCTGACAAGAAGACAATAGTGAATATGACGAACCATAGCTATTTCAATTTGAGCGGGGATTTAAAACGGGATATTTTAGAGCATGAAATAACCCTCAAAAGTCACCAATTTCTTGAATTGAATGATCAACTGCTTCCTACAGGAAATCTGATTAATGTGGATGGTACCGTCTTTGATTTTCGAAGTGGAAGGAAGCTGAAGGAGGGTGTTCAATCCCGGCATCCACAAATTGCTCTGGCAGGTAATGGGTATGATCATCCTTTTATTTTGAATACCAATCATCAGAAGGAGATAATCTTAGCTGACGAAGAGAGTGGGCGACGGCTGATCGTTGAAACGGATGAGCCCTGTGTCGTCCTGTATACAGGAAACAACATTATGAATGAATTTTCCATAAGAGGAGTCCAAGCCAAAAAGCATTTAGGAGTATGCCTGGAAACACAACACCCTCCTGATGCCATTCACCATCAGCATTTTCCGTCTGTTGCTTTAGAAAAAGGGAAAGAATACCATTCAAAAACGAAATACACTTTTACCCTGCAGATTTAGGGTAATGTATGAGCCTCATTCCTCATGGATGAGGCTCTCCATATTTCTATTTCGTTAGTCTTCTTCAATCCCGACCCATATTTCATCTAGATTTATGCCCAGCTGACGCGCTGCTTCTAATTCTGTAACCCCTGTTTCCAGCATGAATCTTTCAACCTCAGGATCCGGTCGGAATTTAGGATCATTCACAAAATAACACCTCTTTTTCTGATCATTTCAAGCTACAGTATTTCCAAAAGGACAGACAACAAATCATTTTGCTAAAGCTTTAATCGATACTTGCCATAATGAACCGTAATGAATCTAGGTGCATAGATTAATATATTGAATGGCATGCATCGGGGGTGAAGCTGAATGATAACGGTAAGAGTTGGAGATCAGGAGTATTATTTCGCTGGAGAGTCTGAAGCCTATTTTGAAAAGTTTCGAAAGCATATTATTGGAAACGGCTATCGAATCACCACACCCTATGGGACAAAAAAAATGATTTATGCCGATTGGACCGCCAGTGGAAGGCTTTATCGGCCGATTGAATACCAGGTAACTGAAATGTTCGGTCCATATATGGCCAATACACATACAGAGTCAAATTCTACTAGCTCCGTCATGACCCTCGCCTATAAGAATGCACAGCGAGTCATCAAAGAACATGTGAATGCGGATAAACATGACGTTCTTATCACAGATGGCTACGGTACAACCGCTGTCGTGAATAAATTACAAAGGATTTTAGGCTTAAGGCTGCCGGAGGCATTTAAAGGGAAAAGCAAAATTGCAATCGAAGACCGGCCTATTATTTTTATAACTCATATGGAACACCATTCGAATCACACTTCTTGGTTGGAGACCATTGGAGATGTTGAAATTGTCAGGCCTGCTGCCAATGGAAATGTGGATATCGAACACCTGGAGCACCTCCTCACCCGGTATGCGCATAGGAATGTCAAAATCGGTTCTTTTACTGCTTGTTCCAATGTAACAGGCATCGTGACTCCTTATTATCAATTAGCCAGAAAGATGCACGAACACGGCGGTATATGCTTTATTGATTTCGCGGCGTCAGCGCCATACGTTACTATTGATATGCACCCGGAGGATCCAATGGAAAAGCTTGATGGCATTTTCTTCTCGCCACATAAATTTTTGGGAGGGCCCGGCGCCAATGGTGTACTGATTTTTGATTCAAGACTGTATAAATGTAAAGTTCCTGATCATCCCGGAGGCGGGACAGTTACATGGACGAATCCATGGGGAGGACGCAGGTATCATGACAATATCGAAATACGTGAGGACGGCGGTACCCCAGGAATTTTACAAACCATCAAAACAGCATTGGCGATTAAATTAAAGGAACAAATGGGAACGGAAAACATGCTCAAAAGGGAAAAAGAATTAATTGATGTACTGATGCCAGGCCTAAAAAAAATACCAGGCGTCCACCTTTTGGAAGGCGGAAGACAGGATCGGTTAGGAATCGTTTCATTTATCGTTGAGGGGATTCATTATAATTTACTAGTCAAGCTTTTAAATGACCGATTCGGCTACCAGGTAAGGGGGGGATGTTCCTGTGCAGGTACCTATGGACACCTATTGCTTAATATTGATAAGGAAACCTCTCACTCCATTTCTGAACAAATTGAAAATGGGGATATGTCTTCAAAACCAGGATGGGTTCGGGTTTCCTTGCATCCAACAATGACAAATGAAGAAGTATACAATTTTGTTTCTTCCATAAAGCAGATCGTGGAAAACATTGAAGAGTGGGAACAAGATTATCGATATGATCCGAAGAATAATGATTATGTTTACGTTTATGAACAAAGGGACCTGACCGCAGAAATGTTCGCTTTACCGGAGCCGTAATATCTTTTTAAAAGCATATTAGTTTCAGGGCAATTGACCCGCCCTTTTTTAAAACAAAATTCATTGTTAAATGTCAAGAGCTTTAAAATGGGAAACCAATTACTATACAAAAATAAAGTCCTGCAGAATCTGCTCTGCAGGACTTTATTCATTTTGGGGGTCAGTCCCCCGGTGGGGTACCGCGGTGAAGCAGCGGGGGACTGACCCCCAAATCCCGGCTGTATTTATGCGTGATGCCATGGCGTTCTACGCGGATTCAAATAAAAAATAAAATCGGCTTTGATCATTTTTATCAAAAACGAACAAGTCGCTTATAGAATCAGAAAAAGGATTGGCCGATTCCAGTAATAGGTCAATCCTTTTTTTATTATGGCATTCAGGGGGATGAAAGAATAGTCATTTGTTCTTATTTTTAGTGGCACGAAAAGTTAAGGTACATAAATATAAGGGGAAAAGTTCAGCGTTTTTAATGATATAGGCCTACTAATCTTTCACCAGTTTCCCATTTTGACATAAATACAGAAATGTTTTGCCAATTTTATACCAATTTCGCATTTTTTAATGAGCCATCTTATCTATGTAAAAATTATGCAAATTATTATAGTATTTTACTAGAATGTAAGAAGATTCTGAAAAAAATAAGGTATTAAAAAATCTGCAAAATGGGGGAACAACATGAAGAAGAAAAATACAGTAAAGATCTTTTCCAGTTTTGCGGCCAGTGCATTAGTTGCTATGTCCGTGTTCACAGGTTCTTTTTCCGGTACAGCAATGTCACCAACAAACGTGTCTGCAGCAGTGGAATCAGCGCCAATTGATTTAAATGTTGTGGATCAGGACCGCCTGGCAAAAGCACTACAGAAACGGGGAGTTATTTCAAAAAATGCAACATCGGAAGAAGTGAAGCAGGCAGTAAATGCCTATATCCAAAAGAAGAATAAAAAAATTGGTACAACAAAAAATACTACCTCCAAAGAGCAAGCGTTTGATAAAAAGACAAAAGACTTTGTAGAGGCCCAAAAGGCCAAGCTATCTAAGCAGATTTCTAAAGGCATAGCCCAGAATGGCAGGCCAAATGGGTATGCGAAAGTAGATCCGGCACAACAGGCAGGTTATAACGGTTCAATACGGGAAGATAAGGTATTAGTTCTGTTAGTAGAATATGCAGATTTCAAGCACAATCAAATCGAGCAAGAGCCCGGCTATATGTATTCTGAAGATTTCAGCCATGAACATTATGAAAAAATGCTTTTCGGCGATCAGGCATTTGAGTTATTTAACGGTGAGAAAGTTGAGACATTTAAGCAATACTATGAAGAACAATCGGGTGGAAGCTATACGGTGGACGGCCATGTAACGGATTGGTTGACTGTTCCTGGCAACGCAAAAGAATATGGAGATGACAATCCTGAAGGAGGAACTGATAATCTTGCTCCTAAAGGCCCCCGCGACCTTGTAAAGGATTCCTTAAATGCAGCAGTGGAGTCGGGTCTCAATTTATCAGAATTTGACCAGTTCGACCAATATGATTTGGATGGGGACGGCAATCATAATGAACCGGATGGTCTTGTCGATCACTTAATGGTGATCCACGCAGGCGTTGGCCAGGAAGCTGGCGGCGGAAAATTAGGGGATGATGCTATTTGGTCCCACCGATGGGTTATCGGAAGTTCACCGTACGAAATCCCGGGCACAGCGGCTAAGGTTCCTTACTGGGGCGGACAAATGGCAGCATTTGATTACACAATTGAGCCGGAAGACGGCGCGGTTGGGGTATTTGCGCATGAATTTGGACATGACCTGGGTCTTCCCGATGAATATGATACCCAGTACACAGGGCATGGCGAGCCTGTTGCTTCATGGTCGATCATGAGTGGCGGAAGCTGGAATGGTGAAATTGCCGGGACAACGCCAACTAGCTTTTCCCCACAAAATAAGGAATTCTTTCAAAAGACAATGGGCGGAAACTGGGCAAATATTACTGAACTGAATTATGAGAACATCGACAAAGAAGGTTTATCCAGTGTTATTGACCAGAGCGTAACAAAATCGAAAAACGCTGGAATCGTCAAAGTGAATCTTCCTAAAAAGGAAGTGATGGGGATTAAACCAGCTTATGGGGATAAGTACTACTATAGTACAAAAGGAGATAATCTCCATACATTGTTGGAAACACCTTTATTGGATTTAACTAATGTGAATACTGCATCCATCAACTATAAACAGTGGTATCAAGTAGAGTTTGATTATGACTATGTTTATGTAAATGCTTTTGTAGAAGGAGAAAAAGAACCTGTCCGTCTTGATACAATCGGCGATCAAAACACAGAAGGCGGTTTCGAAACAAGTAGAGGCTTGTGGGAAAATAAGATTCTTGATTTAAGCCAGTTTGCAGGCAAGAAAGTAAAAATTGTATTTGAATATGTAACGGACGGCGGCCTGGCACCTGACGGATATGCGATCGATAACATTGTGGTGTCAGCGGACGGCGACACCATATTCTCCGATAATGCGGAAGGAACAGCAAAAGTAACACTTAACGGTTTTGAGGCTTCAAACGGCATATTCCTAAAATCTCATTATTACTATCTTGAGTGGAGAAACTATGCAGGAGCGGATAAAGCACTTCAGTTTTCACGCGGTGTAAAGTATAACACTGGTTTAGTAGTTTGGTATGGTGATGATTCTTATACTGATAACTGGACTGGAGTGCACCCGGGTGAAGGGTTCATTGGTGTAGTCGACTCCCATCCCGAAGCAATCGTAGGTACATTTCAAGGCAAAGATTCCATCAACCAAAGTACTCGTTACCAGGTGGCGGATGCGGCCTTCTCATTTGACAAAGCTTCTGAGTGGTATGTAGATTCACCAACTCGCGGAATCTACGATTATGATGGATTACCAGGTGTAATTACGTTCGATGATTCTAAAACGTACATGAATCATCTCATTCCGGACGCCGGACGCAAGGTACCCAACTATGGCTTAAAATTCCATGTGCTCGGTGAGGCTAAAGATAATTCAGCCGGAATGGTGTGGATTACAAAAAAATTCATACATTAATAAGAATTAAACTAGTAAACAGTGGGATTCACTTGAATCCCACTGTTTTTTTATATCTGATTAACAACCGATTCTCGACGTTTTCACTATTACAACCATATAATAAGAATAAAATTTCCATAATATTGTAAATGCTTCGATGCTGTGGTAAAAAAGAACTAGAAACAAATATTCGTATTTTTATATGGCTATACGACCTAACACAAGTCAGATAACAAGTTCCATTTAGCAAAAGTGGGGAGGGGCATAACAGGTGATAACAATGGACGAACTTTTCGATACGTATAATTCAGAACGATTTATTAAGGACTTTCAAGCAGAATTGGCTAAAGGCACTGTTGGCAGCAATATTGAAATTGAACAATACCTGCACCGAATAGCAAATTCCCTAGATCATTTTTCTATGTTAAAGTCTGCACTTGATGTTTCTGTAATAGTAGCAGCGACTAATACCAAAGGAAAAATATTATATGCAAATGATAAATTTTGTGAGATTTCCAAGTATAGCCGTGAAGAGTTAATAGGAAAGGATCATAGAATCCTTAATTCCGGATTTCATGATCAATCATTTTTTAAAAATATGTGGAAAACTATTAAACAAGGGAAGGTATGGGAAGGAGAAATTAAAAATAAGGCAAAGGATGGTTCATACTATTGGATTAAAACGACAATAGTCCCGATCCATGGCCCCAAAAGACTCCCTGAGATGTTTATTTCGTTCAGGACAGACATAACTGAAGGCAAGCTCGCGCAGGAAAGCCTAGTAGAAGCGTTACAAAATGACTTCCGGCTTGTTACAAACTCCATGAACAACTTAATTTTTAAAATTATAAAAGTTGAACACAACCAATTTGTTTATAGTTTGAACAGAGGAAAATTAGCTTATGAATTAGGTCTTGAAAATGAAAAAATGCAGGACAAAACGCCTCACGAAGTGTTTCCATCCGACTTGGCGGATATGTTTGAGACCCAGTACGAAACAGCATTCTCCGGGAAAAGTGTCAATTATACATATTCCTATAATGGCAGGCACCTGTTAACCTATTTATCTCCCGTTTTTCAGGAAGGGAAAGTGGTCGAGGTAATTGGCTGCATAAATGATATTACTGACTTGCATGATGCCCAGGAAGAAGTCCATTATATTGCATTTCACGATTTACTAACCAATTTGCCTAACAGAAGGAAATTCAACGACGATATCACAGAAATTGTTGCCCAATCACAGAAAGATCAAAGTAGATTTGCTGTATTCTTTATCGATTTGGATCGTTTCAAACAAATTAATGATTCTTTAGGCCATACAATGGGAGACCATCTGATCCGTGCTGTGTCCGCCAGGTTACTAAATGCTTTGGATTCAAAAGGACATATTTATAGGTTAGCGGGAGATGAGTTTATTATCATCATGCCAGGCATTGAAGACGAGGGAACTGTTTCGATGTATGCAAAGCAGATTATATCGATGTTTGTGGACCCTTTTTTGCTCCCTAACTCCCATAAGATTTTCACAACAGCAAGCATCGGAATCAGTATTTTTCCAGAGCATGGCGAAGATTACGATACGTTGTTAAAAAATGCGGACACAGCTATGTACGCAGCCAAGTCATTCAGCAGAAATACCTTCAGCATCTATGTTCCAGAAATGAATAAGCACCAGGACGAGACCCTTATGATCGAGCAATTTCTGCATAGGGGGATCGAGAATAATGAACTGGAGCTGTATTACCAGCCCAAGATGGATTTGCTTACAGGACAGATAAAAGGAATGGAAGCTTTATTACGATGGAATAGGGAATGTACCACCAGACAAGTTTATTCCTATTGCAGAAGAAACGGGGCTGATCATTAAAATTGATGAGTGGGTGCTGGAAACGGCATGCAGGGAAACGAAGGAATGGAATTTTTCCTACCCCTTGAAGGTAGCTGTAAATATTTCGCCGCTTCATTTTCGTCTACCCCATTTCCTGAATGTTGTCGATCGAATTTTAAAGAAAACAGGCTTCGATCCTAGCTTGCTTGAAATTGAAATCACTGAGAACAGCTTCATTGATAATATAGAGGATTGCATTTCATGTTTAAAAATCCTAAGGGAAATGAATGTATCAATATCCATAGACGATTTCGGGAAAGGCTATTCATCACTCAATTATTTGAGGATATTTCCCATTAACTATCTGAAAATAGACCGCACCTTTATTCAGGAGGCGGCCCAAAACTTAGGAGATATCACCATAGTGAAAACAATTATATACCTTGCCCATGAATTAAATTTAAAGGTGGTGGCAGAAGGAGTTGAAGGAAGAGAAGTCATGAATTTGTTAATGGAATTAGGGTGCGATGAGGCACAGGGTTTTTATATAAGCAAACCTCTTCCGAGAGGGGAATTTGAAAAGCTGGTTAGTCAAATGAATTATCCTGCTAACTACCAGTACCAGCATTAACAGGAAAGGTTGGGGAGATTCGTAGTGAATCCAAGGCATGTAACGCATTTCGAATAAAATGAATGCTGTTTCAAAACATGTGATACAATTCTCGAAAACGCTCTTGTTTGCGGTTTGGGAAGACCTATAGCTACAGTGTATGGGCCTTCCTTAACCAGATTGCATGTTTCAGTTTGAAGCAGTAGTCATTAAGCTGATGCGAGTTTATTATTATGGCTTCTTAGTGTCAGCTCTCTTTCTATTGTCGACGCTTCAAGTGCGTAAAACTGTTCTTTTTCTTTAAAATATTTTATGCGTTCTGGTGACTCTCCGTCTAAATCTCCTTGAAGAAATAGATTGTTCCAGTTTGATTCATAATGACGAACTTCTTCCAGCTTTTGTTGGAGCTCTATTGAACTTAAACTTTCATATGCCATTACTTCGGTCTCCTTAACATGTGATATAGAGATTTTGACATGCTGATGATTTATGTCCTCTTATCTATTTATCGACTAAGATCTTGATTTTTTATACGTGTATAAGTTTGAATATTTCATTTTTTATTTTACAATTTCGGTGAAAAATAAGGGGAATGGTGGGATTAAATGATACCAGGTCAATCATAATGAACAACCATATTTCCGCAAAGCACCAATACAACCTACAAAAAATAATAATAGCAAAGCCTCATCAATTGTTAACGAGAAAAGGACACTACAATGAAAATATGTAATGTCCTTTCTTATTCAACAAAAAATATATACCTTGATTTCTCTAAACTTTTAAACCAACCATCTATCATAAACATCTTAATGATTATTTTCTTGAGATATTTCCCCCATATTAGAGAAGCCATTAGTATAAAAAATTTCTCGCCAACATTATCGTTGTTTCTCTCTTGAAGGTTCATCTTTATCTTAAAGACACTGTAGTATCGAAGAAAGATATGAAATCAGTTGGTATATCTTTTAGTTATATCAGCTGATTACTTTTATCCGTTATACTATAGCCCTTTAATCATGTTAGGATACAACTATTAAAGATTGGCTGTTTAAGGGGAGGGGAAATCATTGGATTTTCGGGATGAATTGAGGACGCGGATTTTGATTGGCGACGGGGCGATGGGGACCCTTTTATACTCTAACGGAATTGATAATTGCTACGAAGAGCTGAATATCTCCCATCCTGATCGGATTGCAACCATACATACAGCGTATTTGGAGGCGGGAGCGGATATCCTACAGTCGAATACTTACGGTGCCAACTATTATAAATTAAAACTGTACGGCCGCGAAGAAGAGGTCAGTAGCATTAACAGGAAAGGCATTTCCCTTGCTAAAAAAGCAGCCATGGGCAAAGCTTTCGTCTTCGGGACCATCGGTGCAACCAGGAGCTTCCGAAAATCAAATTTGGAATTGGAAGAAATTAAACGAAGCTTTCGAGAACAGCTGTATAGCCAGCTGATGGAAGACCCGGATGGTTTGCTTTTTGAAACGTATTATGATTTAGAGGAACTTGAGACAGTACTAAAGATTGCTCGTCAAGAAACTCAGTTGCCAATCATCGCCAATGTCTCTTTACATGAAATCGGTTATTTGCAAAGCGGGATTCACTTAAATGAAGCCTTCCTTAGATTAGAAGAGTTAGGGGCCGATGCTGTAGGCGTCAATTGCAGGTTAGGGCCTCATCATATGTTACGCTCGTTTGAAGAAGTGCCGCTGCCTAAACACGCATATCTTTCCGTTTATCCTAATGCTAGCCTTCCGGATTATATTGATGGGCGGCTCGTATATGAAGCGGTTCCGGAATATTTTGGATCAAGTGCATTAAAACTCCGTGAACAAGGAGCCCGCATTATCGGCGGCTGCTGTGGTACAACGCCAAAGCATATTCAAGCTATAAAGCAAGCAGTAGGCAATTTGCCGCCAATTAACGAAAAACAGATCAAACCACGAAAAATGGAACTTATCGAAGTTACGTACAATGAAAACAATGTCGCCCTTCATCAAAAAGCAAAAAAGGAAAGAACGATTCTTGTCGAATTGGATCCCCCAAAGAAATTGGGGATAAAGGAGTTCATGGCAGGAGCGAAAGCATTACATGATGCTGGCATTGATTCTATTACACTTGCTGATAATTCCCTGGCAACACCTCGGATCAGCAATCTGGCCCTCGGAACAATGTTGAAAAACGAAATCGGTACGGAACCGCTGATTCATATTACCTGCCGTGACCGGAATCTGATCGGTTTGCAATCGCACCTTATGGGCCTGCAAACGCTTGGCCTAAATGAGATATTAGTAGTGACCGGAGATCCTTCCAAAATTGGCGATTTCCCGGGGGCGACAAGTGTTTATGATCTTTCATCGTTAGATTTAATCAGCCTCATTAAACAATTTAATGAAGGATTGTCTTATTCCGGACAAAGTCTTGGGCAACGAACAAATTTCAAAATTGCCGCTGCCTTCAATCCTAATGTCCGCTATCTCCACAAAGCGGTGGAGCGGATGGAAAAGAAAATTGCATGCGGAGCACACTCATTTTTGACCCAGCCGGTTTATTCTGTCAGCCAAATTGAAGATTTATATGAATCTACCAAGCATCTTGACACTCCTATATTTATTGGGATAATGCCGCTTACAAGCTCCCGCAATGCGGAGTTCATCCATAATGAGGTTCCCGGGATCAAGCTGCCGGATGACATTAGGAAGGCGATGGCTGCTGCAGGGAGTGATCCGGTAAAGGCAAGGGCAGAAGGAGTGGCGATTGCCAGGGAATTGGTAGATGCAGCGGTAGAAAAGTTTAATGGGATTTATTTAATCACCCCATTCTTGCGCTATGAAATGACAGTAGAGCTATCAATCTATATCAGAAAAGTTGACAGTGAACGTTTTGTTGAGGTGACAACATATGAGCAATAGACAGATACAGGAGCGGATGAAGGACAAAATTCTCCTGCTCGACGGAGCAATGGGAACAATGATTCAGGATGCCAATTTAACGGCTGATGACTTCGGTGGGGAAGAGTTCGAAGGCTGTAATGAATACTTATCGATAATTAAACCGGAAGTGATTCAATCGATTCATGAAGCTTATTTAAAGGCCGGGGCGGATATTATTGAAACAAATACATTCGGGGCTACTAGCATTGTCCTTGACGAGTATAACTTAAGCTCATTGGCTTATGAACTGAACAAAAGATCGGCTCTGCTGGCCAAAGCGGCCTGTAACAGATATTCCACAAATGAGTGGCCAAGATATGTCGCGGGGTCGATGGGGCCGACAACAAAAACGCTGTCAGTTACAGGCGGAACGACCTTTGAAGCATTGGCAGCTTCGTATGAAGAGCAGACACGCGGGCTCATCGATGGCGGATGTGACCTGATACTGGTTGAAACATGTCAGGATATGCTCAATGTCAAAGCTGCATATACGGGGATAAGAAATGCTTTCTCCAAAACAGGAAAAGAACTTCCAATCATCATTTCCGGGACCATTGAACCAATGGGAACGACCTTAGCAGGCCAGTCTATCGAAGCGTTTTACTTATCATGCGAGCATATGAACCCGATTGCGGTAGGTTTGAATTGTGCTACCGGTCCTGAGTTCATGACAGACCATATTCGCAGTTTGGCGGAACTCTCCCTAAATGGTGTAAGTTGTTATCCCAATGCAGGCCTGCCAGATGAAGAGGGGCATTATCATGAGTCACCGGTTTCTCTCGCAGGAAAAATGAAGCAATTCGCTGAAAAAGGCTGGATTAATATTATTGGGGGCTGTTGCGGTACCACTCCGGCTCATATTGAAGAGCTATCAAAGGTTTTAGAAGGAGTGCGGCCCCGCGAACTTGCCCGTCCTGTCCATCCGCATGCCGTTTCGGGAATAGAACCGCTGATATATGATAATTCCATGCGCCCGCTTTTTGTCGGGGAACGTACAAATGTCATAGGATCCCGAAAATTTAAGGAATTGATCCGGGATAAAAAGTTTGAGCCGGCCGCTGAAATTGCCAGGGCACAGGTTAAAAAAGGTGCGCATGTCATTGATATTTGTCTAGCAGACCCGGATGACGATGAATTAAGTAATATGAAGGAATTTGTCCAGGAGGTCGTGAAAAAGGTAAAGGTGCCCCTTGTCATTGATACAACAGACGAAGCAGTGCTTGAAGTGGCGTTGAAGTACTCACAAGGAAAGGCCATCATCAACTCGATCAACCTGGAAGACGGAGAGGAGCGTTTTGAAAAAATTGTTCCCCTTATTCACCAATATGGCGGTGCTGTAGTTATAGGCACAATTGACGAAGCCGGCATGGCGGTTGATGCTGAAAGAAAGCTGGAAATCGCTGAGCGTTCCGTCGACTTGCTCGTAAATAAATATGGATTGAACCCGAGGGATTTAATATTTGATCCATTGGTTTTCCCGGTAGGAACGGGCGATGAGCAGTATATAGGCGCAGCGCTCGAGACGGTCAGAGGAATCCAGGCAATCAAAGAGAAGTTTCCGCATTGCTTGACGATTCTGGGAATTTCCAATGTTTCTTTCGGACTGCCTGCAAGGGGAAGAGAAATATTGAACGCGGTTTTTTTGTATCACTGCACAAAAGCAGGCCTAGATTATGCAATAGTCAATACTGAAAAGCTTGAGCGTTTCGCATCGATTCCTGAAGAAGAAGTTAGACTCGCTGAAAGTTTGCTTTTTGATACTTCACAGGAGACATTGCAGACTTTTACTGAATTCTACCGGGACAAAAAAATTGAGAAGAAGGAAAATACATCTTTTCTCCCCTTAGAACAAAGGCTTGCCAATTATATCATCGAAGGGACAAAGGAAGGCCTGGTTGAAGATTTAAAAACCACTTTGGAAAGAGGGGATGAACCGCTTGATATCATTAACGGCCCCCTAATGGACGGAATGGCAGAGGTAGGGAGATTGTTCAATGATAATCAGCTGATTGTTGCCGAGGTGCTTCAAAGTGCGGAAGCAATGAAAGCAGCGGTTTCCTATCTTGAGCCTTACATGGAGAATGAATCGGCAAGCACCAAAAAAGGTAAGGTGCTTTTGGCTACTGTTAAGGGCGACGTTCATGATATCGGGAAGAACCTTGTTGAGATAATCCTGTCCAATAATGGCTATGAGGTAGTTGATTTGGGAATTAAAGTTGCTTCCCAGCAAATTATTGAAGCAATTCGTGAACACAAACCGACCGTACTGGGATTATCGGGATTATTGGTAAAATCAGCCCAGCAGATGGTCTTGACTGCCCAGGATTTAAAACAGACAGGGATTGATATCCCGATTCTTGTCGGCGGTGCTGCTTTATCAAGAAAGTTTACCGATTTTAAGATTGCCCCTGAATATACCGGCCCAGTGATATACGCAAAAGATGCGATGGATGGATTGGCTGTGACAAATATTTTGCATGATGAGGAAAAGAAGATTGCCCATCTAGAACAATTAGAAGCAAAAAGAAAAGTAGCGGCTGCGAACGCCGAGGCAGCAGCCCTGATTGTTAAGCCTCATAGGAAACAGCCGGCAACAAGCGGGTTAAAAGATGTGCCTGTAAAGATACCCGTCGATTTAAAACGGCATATCCTTAAGGATTATCCATTTGATGTAGTATTCCCATATATTAATAAACAGATGCTGCTGGGGCACCATCTCGGCCTGAAAGGGAAAGTCCATGAGCTATTGGAGCAGGGAGACGAAAAAACCACGCTCCTAAATGATCTTGTAGAAGAGCTTGTTGCCTTCCTTAAAGATAATAAAGAGCATTCACTGAATGGTGTCTACCGATTTTTCCCTGCCCAAAGCCAAGGGAACAAGGTCCTGGTGTACAATCCGGAAAATTCGCAAGAAGTACTGGAAATATTCGATTTTCCGCGCCAGGACACAAGCCCTTATTTATGCTTGGCAGACTACATTAAGCCTGTATCATCAGGTGAAATGGATTATGTCGGAATGTTTGTCGTAACCGCAGGAAACGGGATCCGAAGTTTAGCAGAGCATTGGAAAAATGAAGGAAACTTCTTGAAGAGCCATGCGATATCCTCGTTAGCACTTGAAACGGCAGAAGGTTTCGCTGAAAGGCTTCATCAGCAGATAAGGGATGCATGGGGCATTGGAGATCCAATAGAAATGACCATGAAGGAGCGCTTTGCTGCAAAATATACAGGACAGCGTTATTCGTTCGGTTATCCTGCATGCCCTGACCTTGAGGACCAGGAAAAGCTGTTCCGATTGTTAAAACCGGAGGATATCGGCGTCAATCTTACAGAAGGCTTCATGATGGAGCCGGAAGCATCCGTGTCAGCGATTGTGTTCTCACATCCTGAAGCCAGGTATTTCAATGTGAATAGATAAGGAAAAGAAAGCGATTTTTCCACTTATTTTTCAATTTTACTGGGTTAGGCACTCTAATTGTTACCCTCTGAGCCGGAGTGAAGAAATCTTGGTAAAGTTAAAACTAAAAATTGTAAGTTTAATATGTTTATAAAGATATTATTTCAGAAGTATATGGTGTGTACTTTTAGATGTAACATAGTTATCGAAATTATAGATCGTGTAAAGAATTAGTAACAAGTTACGGCTTGGCTTTCAGCGAACGAGTATGAGTAACAATGCTTTGCAGGCTTTTATCAATCCATACCTTTAACTTGATTGTATAGCCATTTCCCTTTCGTGGAGATGGCTTTTTTATATTTTAGTGATTGTAAATGTAAAGGGGGAATGGGATTTCAAAGGAGCAAACTATTTCAAGTTTGGTTTTCTGAATGGTATTGCAGAATGTTTGGGTGCAGCGGATTCAGCAGGGATGGCAATAAGATTTATATGGATAACAGGTCAGGGAGGCCCAAGCTTCAAATACAGCCATTTTGATGGTGAATATTTGAATGGTTCCAAACAGTACAATTAAAAATTTCATTAGCACCAAGAATGTTTCCAATATAACTGTACATCCACAGTTAGTAACAGTAGGCCATCTTAACTTCCTGCGGAGTGCCGCATATGTATAGTAAAAAGTATTACTTAAAACAGGTCGCCTCCCCCATGTACCCAGTATGTCATGTAAAGGTAATAGTTAAAAGTGTATGGCAACCCTTACATGATGACAGCAAAGGCAAAATTAAATATGAAGGAAGGCAGGGTAGAAGAGATTAGTATAATTAGTAGGATCAACCATATATTCAGATTTAGAAGTTCAATTCAAAAAATAAGATAAATTCAGAATATTTCTTGAAAAGTTCATTAGGAAGTGTTTTAATTATAGTAACAGCAAACTTATCAGATATGTGATGTCTGAAAGGGGAGTGGAGGAATTGGGAATGTGAAAATTTCTACGAAAAAGGTATCTGATGCAGTTGTGGAACATATTGAAGAGATGATTGATTCTGGAAAATTTGAAGCAGGTGAAAAGCTTCCTTCCGTCCGTGAGCTATGTGAAATGTTCGGTGTTGGCCGATCAGCCGTCCGCGATGCGATCACTACGCTAAAGGGGAAAGGTACCGTTTATGTAAAGCAGGGGGAAGGCACGTATATTTGCGGCTTCGATTCAACTAAGTTATTTACGAATCCGTTTCCGCTCCCAAGTTCAAGAGACATCAGGGAACTGTTCAAGGTTCGAAAGATTTTAGAGGCAGGCATTGCAGAAATGACAGCGCTTAATCGTTCAGAAGAAGATATAAAACTAATCGGAGAAATTCTCTCTAATCAATCGGAACATGGATGGGAGGCTGATTACAATCTCCATACAGCAATAGCAAAAGCCACAGGTAACGAAATCATCATCCAGTTAATTCAATTTATCTCAACGATGATGAAGAAAGCGATGGTTGACTTCCATAACTATATTCAAAAAAACGAGTCAACGGTTCGGACAATCGTGGAACAACATGAAAGCATCTATGAATCCATTAAGCTTGCACAACCAGACTTGGCAAAACAGCGGATGATTGAACATTTGGATTTTGTTGAAAAAGAATTGTTACAAAGCCAATTGCTTCAGAGTCCATAACGAAAACTTTTTTTAAGAATTTAAGAAAACGTTGTTTGTTATTACGGAACAGTCGGAGGTGTCGGATTTGATAACAGCAGAGTTATTAACTGAATTACAAGCTTTTTTACCCCAGGAACAAATAAAAGAGGGGGAAAAACATTCCCTTGGCAACAGCGGGCAGGTAGTAGTTTTTCCTAAGTCCGAGGAAGAGATTTCAAGAGTTTTAAAATATGCTAACGACAACGGCAAAACAGTTTATGTAGAAGGCGGCGGGACAAAAAAAGGGTTTGGCGGCTTGACCGAATCCGCAGATATCCTGCTTTCGCTAGCAGAATATAAAGGAATTGTTGAACACGTCCCCGGGGACATGACATTGACAGTGAAAGCGGGAACGACGTTTGGAGAGGTTCAAGCTTACTTATCGCAGTATAACCAAAAGATTGCACTCGATCCGTTTTTACCGGGATCATCAACAATAGGCGGTATTATCGCCTCAAATGAAAGCGGTCCCAAGAGACTTGGTTATGGATCCGCAAGGGATACCGTCATTGGGCTTCGGATTGTGTACCCTGATGGCAAAGTCATCCGCGCAGGTGGAAGAGTCGTAAAAAATGTCGCCGGCTATGATATGAACAAGTTATTTATCGGTTCTATGGGAACGTTGGGGGTAGTTTCGGACGTGACCTTAAAGCTTCGTCCGATACCAAAATACGAAAGTCTTATCCTTGTATCATTCGCAGACGGGAATTTCGATCAGATCCGCTCATTTGCCATTAAGCTTTTGGATTCAATAATGGAGCCCGTTTCCCTTGAACTGCTGAATCCATCGTTATCAGAAAGATTGACAGGCAAAAAGAAATACACGTTGGCCATTGGCTTTGAGGATGTTGAAAGCTCTGTCCTATACCAGGAGGAGTTTGTAAGGAACATAAAGCCGAACAGCTCTGATGTGGAAATTCTCAGTCAGGAACACGCACACCAATTTTGGAACCAATTCTATGAACTCACACCTCATCCTGCATTGGAAGGAGGAAATAATGAAACACAGGCTGTCATGAAAATTGGCGTCATCAACCTTGATGTTCTGAATGTTTTAAAAGAAAGCCAGATTCTTTCAGACTCTCACAACCTTCTCGTCGATGCCCACGGAGGCCTTGGCCATGGGTTATGCCAGGTTAAGCTTAAAGGGGCGGGGGAAGACGTCGTTTCAGCCATTCACCAGCTACGGGATACTATCACGAAACTGGGTGGCTACGTTGTTGTTAAACACTTGCCATTTGCTCTCCGTAAGGAAGTTAGCGTATGGGGCGACACGCCAGCGCATTTCTTCCTGCTCGAAGGAATCAAAACCAAGGTTGATCCGAACAGAATTCTTAATCCAAAAAGATTCGTGGGAGGGATTTAATAATGAGTGTAAAAGAAACAGATTTAAGGCAAGATCCTGCCTGTACGACCGGCTTAAGCAATTATCTCTGGACCGACCATCCGGATGAAAATAAGTGGGCGGATTGCGTCCACTGCGGAATGTGTCTAGAATCATGCCCAACCTATGAAATAACCGGCCAGGAGCAGCATTCTCCGCGGGGCCGTGTCCATCTGATTAAATCGGTGGCAGAAGGGAAATTATCTGTAAATGAGCAGTTCATGGATCCGGTATTTGCATGTCTTGACTGCCGTGCCTGTACCACCGCCTGTCCAGCTGACGTTGATGTGGGCGGTCTTATTGAAGAAGCCCGCGGCCAAATCCGCCAGGCCATGCCATTAACAGGCTGGAAAGGAACAGTAAGCAAAGTGTTCCTGAAGGAATTATTCCCGCACCAAAACCGGTTGAATTCACTTGGCGGCTTGCTTAGGTTTTATCAAAAGAGCGGGATACAAAAGGTCGTCCGCAAGACAAAGCTAATCAATATCATGCCGCAACACCTGGTTGATATGGAAGCGATCATGCCGGAAGTGAAGGAGCCAGTCCGCAAAAAATACAAAAATGAAAACGTCATCAAAGCCAAAGGAGAAGCAAAGGCTGAAGTTTCATTCTTAACAGGCTGTGTAATGGACGTAATGTTCAGTGATATTAATGAAGCAACGATTAATGTATTAACCCGGAATGGAAATGATGTAACCATCCCAAAAAACCAAACCTGCTGCGGAGCCCTGCATGTACACGCAGGAGACCGTGAAACAGGAAGAAAGCTTGCTAAACAAAACATCGAAGCATTTAAAGATGCCGATAAAATAATCGTGAATGCCGCAGGATGCGGTTGTATGCTAAAAGAATATGGTGAACTGTTCCGTGAAGTGGACACTGAATGGCACGAAAAAGCAGAAGAGTTTGCAGCGAAAGTAGAGGATATTTCGAAATACCTGTACGATACAGGCTATGAAAAACCGAAAGCGGAACTGAACACTCGCATCACTTATCATGATGCATGCCACCTTGCCCATGGCCAAGGTGTACGCGAGGAACCGAGGGATCTTTTGCTTAATATTCCGGGAGTGGAGATGGTGCACATGCCGAATTCGGACCGATGCTGCGGAAGTGCTGGAATCTACAACATTACGAATCCGGAAATGGCGTCGGAAGTTCTGGAAAACAAAATGCAAAATGTCCCTGAAGATGTTGAAATGATCTCCATGGGCAACCCGGGCTGCATGCTGCAAATGGCAATGGGCGTTCAAAAACAAGGAAGAAACCAAAAAGTAGTTCATACGGTGCAGCTGCTGGATTGGGCCTACCAAAAAGAGGACGGCAAGAAGGAGGGGCAATGATGGCAATAAAAGGTATCAAATCGAAGGATAAACATATTATCAATCTTGCTAATATAGTCGGCGATGCACGTTCGATTTTATATCATACTGAAGATTTAATTGCCTATGATTGCGATGGATTCACGCTTCATAAGCATTTGCCAAAAGCAGTTGTATTTCCGAAAAATACAGAGGAAGTTGCTAAACTCGTAAAATATTGTTCAGATAACCAGTTGCCTTTCCTTGCCAGAGGAGCTGGCACAGGATTAAGCGGAGGGGCCATTCCTTTAAATGGGGAAGTTGTCATTAGTTTAGTCAGGATGAAACGGTTATTGAGTGTTGACCTCGAAAACAGGCGCGCAGTCGTCGAGCCAGGATTTGTCAATTTAAAGCTGACGAACTCTATCGCTGACAAGGGTTATTATTATGCACCGGATCCGTCCAGCCAATATTGCTGCACCATCGGTGGAAATGTCGCTGAAAATGCCGGCGGGGCCCATTGCTTGAAGTATGGAGTTACTACCAACCATATTCTTGGGCTGGAGGTTGTCATGCCGAACGGTGAAATTGTAGAAATTGGCGCAAATGGGATACCAGATGCTCCTGGCTACGACCTCCTTGGTCTTCTCACAGGGTCAGAAGGAACATTGGGCATTGTAACCAAAATAACCGTGCGGATTTTGAAAAACCCTGAGTCGAAGCAAACCGTTCTGGCCTACTTTGATCGGGTTGAGGATGGAAGTCAGGCTGTTTCTGATATCATTTCTGCAGGAATTGTCCCTGCAGCACTTGAGATGATGGACAAAGTGGCCATAGAGGGAGTGGAAGCGGCAGCTTTTCCTGTAGGGCACCCGCGCGATATTGAAGCACTCTTGCTCATTGAAGTGGACGGAATCGCAGCAGGGTTGGATGAACAAATCAATCATATTGTCGAGGTATGTAAAAACAGGAACGTCCGTGAGGTTAGGGCAGCCAAGGATGAGGCGGAAAGAGGCAGATGGTGGGCCAACCGGAAAACAGGATTTGGTGCAATGGGCGCCATCTCGCCGGATTATCTGGTACAGGACGGTGTCATTCCGCGAAGCAAGCTGCCTGAGGTACTCAATAAAATCAATAAAATTAGTGAAGATTATGGTCTGCGCATCGCTAATATTTTCCATGCTGGAGATGGGAATCTTCATCCGCTCGTACTTTTTGATGCGAGAATACCGGGAGAAAGTGACAGGGCTTTGGCAGCAGGAAGTGCATGCCTTCAGGTTTGCGCGGATGTCGGGGGCACCATCACTGGTGAACACGGAGTTGGGATAGAAAAGCGGGAGGAAATGCGCTTTGTATTTTCCGATGAAGAAATTATCGCCCAAACGGATATTCGAGAAGTATTCAATCCTCATAATCTCTTGAATGCCGGCAAGCTGTTCCCAATGCCAGGACGCTGTGTGGAAATCAAGAGGGATTTGAAAGAGAAAGAAACTGCAATATCCTAGAATGGTTCAGTGTCAGGGGGACTCCCCTTGACACTTCTAATGACGGTTTGGCTATATATAGAAGTTTTAAGTAAATGTAAAGAAATCAAAGAATTTAATAAATTTTATGAAAATTATTGAAATCCAGCCGAAAATCGTGCTATCATTTTTTTAGATAAAAATTTGAAACAGCGTTTTGTAATAGCAAACAAAAAAGCGGCTGTTATACAAAACACTGAAATAAACGCATTCAAGAGGAGGACATATCGATGACTCAATATGTGAAAGCAGGCAATTTACAAGTAGCCCAAGAACTCTATGATTTTATTAATTCAGAAGCCCTTCCTGAAAGCGGCCTGGATCAGAATAAATTCTGGGCGGGTTTTGAGGCTCTCGTATCGGATTTAACTCCAAGAAACAAAGAATTATTGGCTATTCGCGACGACATCCAAGCGAAAATCAATGCATGGCATCGTGAAAATGACAGCTTTGACTTTGCAGCATATAAATCATTCCTGGAGGAAATCGGCTACTTAGAACCTGAAGTAGAGGATTTTAAAATTACGACGCAAAATGTCGATGATGAAATCGCTTACCAAGCGGGACCTCAATTGGTTGTTCCAGTGAATAATGGCCGTTATGCTATCAACGCAGCAAACGCTCGTTGGGGAAGCCTATATGATGCACTATACGGAACCGATGCAATCAGTGAAGAAGGCGGGGCACACCGCGGTGGCGGATACAATCAGGTTCGTGGAGAAAAGGTCATCGCCTTTGCCAGAGATTTTCTTGATCAAACAGCCCCTTTAAACGGCGCCTCTCATAAAGACGCTGCCCGTTATGCGGTTGTAGACGGCAAGCTGTCAGTTTCCCTGAAAAATGGCGAAACAACTGGCTTGAAGGAAGAAGAAAAGTTTACAGGATATCAGGGAGACCAAGAAAATCCTTCTGCTGTATTGCTTAAAAACAATGGATTGCACTTTGAGATTCAAATTGATCGGAACCATCCAATCGGGAAAACAGACGAAGCTGGAGTAAAGGACATTTTGCTGGAATCCGCTACGACTACAATCATGGATTGCGAAGACTCTGTTGCAGCTGTTGATGCTGAAGATAAAGTGCTTGTATACAGGAACTGGCTGGGCTTGATGAAAGGAGACCTGTCTTCCACTTTCATTAAGGGCGACAAACAAATGACAAGAACCCTTAATCCGGATCGTGTCTACACATCGCCATCTGGTGAGGAAGTATCACTTCGCGGCCGCTCCGTAATGTTTGTCCGCAATGTGGGGCATTTAATGACAATCAATGCGATTTTGGATGCCAATGGAGAAGAGGTACAAGAAGGAATCTTGGATACAGTGCTTACCAGCTTGATCGGAAAACACACTGTGTTAGGAAACGGCAAGTACCAAAATTCAACAAAAGGTTCCATCTATATTGTAAAACCAAAAATGCACGGCTCCGCGGAAGTTGCGTTTGCCAATCAATTATTTGATCGTGTGGAAGACCTGCTGGAGCTTGAAAGAAACACTCTTAAAATCGGGGTTATGGACGAAGAGCGCAGGACTACACTCAACTTGAAGGCTGCCATCAGCAAGGTGAAGGACCGCGTAGTATTCATCAACACCGGATTCCTGGACCGTACAGGCGATGAGATCCATACTTCTATGGAAGCAGGCCCGATGATTCCGAAAGGTGAAATGAAAGCATCTAAATGGCTACAAGGTTATGAGCGTAACAACGTCCAGGTCGGACTTGCAAGCGGCTTCCAGGAGCGCGCCCAAATTGGTAAGGGAATGTGGGCAATGCCTGATATGATGGAAGCGATGCTTGAACAAAAGGGAGCCCAGTTGCAAACGGGCGCCAATACGGCTTGGGTACCATCGCCAACTGGTGCTACGCTGCATGCTTTGCACTATCATCAAATCGATGTGAGACAGGTACAAAATGAAAAGCTTTCTGAACAAGTCGACCTGCAGGATGACATCCTTGAAATTCCAGTGGCCAAAAATCCTAATTGGAGCCCGGAAGAAATCCAGCACGAACTGGATAACAATTCTCAGAGTATTCTTGGATATGTTGTCCGTTGGGTGGAACAGGGTGTCGGATGCTCAAAGGTACCGGACATTAATAATATTGGGCTAATGGAAGACCGTGCTACGTTGAGAATCTCATCCCAGATCATGGCAAACTGGCTGCACCATGGCATTTGTACGAAAGAACAGGTTCTGGACTCCTTGAAGCGGATGGCAAAAGTCGTTGATGAGCAAAATGCCGGAGATGCTTTCTATCGAAACATGGCTCCAAACTATGACGATTCCGTTGCTTTCCAGGCTGCATGTGACCTAATATTCGAGGGCTATGACCAGCCTAATGGTTACACGGAACCAATCCTTCATCGCAGAAGGATCGAAGCAAAAGCTAAGTTCGCTGTAAAACAATAAGCAAAGACATTGTTGAAATGAGAAGGTAGGCTGACTCGAGTATTATCAAAGAGTCAGCCTATGTTATACAATATTTTCCTGCTTCATCCATTTTGGCAAGGAGCAGATGGGGCTGTTAACTGTTGAAATGGAGAGACTCACCTCGCATTAACGCCAGTTTCAACGTCCCCCAATTCTTTTTCGCTGGCAACAATAATATTGGAGGAGATGAGTCTATGTCTAACCTACGTGAAATGGCGCTTGAACTTCACAAGCAGGCAAAAGGGAAATTGAGCACCGAACTTAAGGTTACAGTCGAAGATTCGAATGATTTAAGTTTAGTATACTCGCCAGGTGTAGCAGAACCTTGCAAGGAAATACACCAGAACCCGGAGACAATCTATGATTATACAATTAAAGGCAATCTAGTTGGAGTCGTTTCCAATGGGTCCGCTGTATTGGGGCTTGGAAATATAGGTGCAGCAGCGTCAATGCCCGTTATGGAAGGGAAAGCAGCGCTATTCAAGGCATTCGCCGGTATAGATGCCTTTCCGATTTGTCTGGATACAAGTGACCCAGCCCAAATCATTTCGATTGTGAAAGCAATGGAACCGACCTTTGGCGGAATTAACCTGGAGGACATTTCCGCACCGGATTGTTTCATCATTGAAGAAACATTAAAAAAGGAAATGGACATTCCCGTTTTTCATGATGACCAGCATGGAACGGCGATTGTGACGGCAGCAGGACTGATTAACGCCCTGAAGGTTGTCGACAAGCGCCTTGAAGATATCAGAGTGGTAGTTAACGGGGCCGGTGCGGCAGGTATTGCCATCACTAAATTGCTCCTTAATATGGGCGTGGCTGATATCATCATGTGTGATACCAAGGGCGCTATTTACAAAGGACGGATGGATGGGATGAACTCCATGAAGGAAGCCATTTCTGAAATCACAAATAAAAATCGGATTGCCGGAGCTTTGGAAGAAGTGATGAAAGAAACGGACGTGTTCATTGGCGTTTCGGTCGCTGATGCGGTTACACCAGAGATGGTACAGTCAATGAATAAGGATGCGGTCATTTTTGCGATGGCCAATCCAGTTCCGGAAATAATGCCGGATGCTGCACTAGCTGCTGGAGCAGCAGTCGTTGGAACAGGCCGTTCGGACCTTCCGAACCAGGTAAATAATGTACTGGCGTTTCCAGGAATCTTCAAAGGTGCGTTGAGCGTCCATGCAACTGAAATCAATGAAGAAATGAAGCTTGCGGCTGTATATGCCATAGCAAATTTGGTCAGTGATGATAAACTGTCGAAGGATTATGTAATCCCGCATGCTTTTGATGAGAGGGTAGCTCAGGAGGTTGCAGATGCTGTAGCAAAAGCTGCAATAAAATCCGGTGTGGCCCGTAAACAGAACAAAGAACACGAAAACATAGTTTGAGAGGATGTACTGCGATGAAATTCACAAGGTTTTTGTATAATACAACCGTTCATACCGGAGTAGTGGAAGGCGAGGCAATCAAGGAAATCTCTGGTGATATCTTTGGTGATTGGGAATACACAGGGAAATCATTTTCACCATCTGAAGTGAAGCAGCTTGCCCCGCTATTGCCAAACCAAATCATTGGAATAGGCGCTAATTATGTATCTAAAGTAGAGGACCTGCCATCTGAACTGCCTGAAATCCCGGTATTTTTCTTCAAGCCTACATCCTCGGTTATCGGGCCAGAAGAAGAAATCGTTATCCCGCAAGGCATTGATCAAGTAAAATTCGAATCTGAATTAGCCATTGTCATTGGTAAAGAAGCAAAAAATGTCCCTGAATCAGACGTGTTGGATTATGTGTTTGGTTATACCGTTGGCAACGATGTTACGGCTCCTCAATTTTTCCGCGAGGATGGCCATTGGACAATTGGTAAATCCTTTGATACATTCACGCCGCTGGGTCCTGTCATTGAAACAGAACTGGATCCTTTCCAGGTAAAAGTGGAAGCAAAACTTAATGGTGTTGAAAAACAAAACAGCGCTACTGAATTGATGATTATCCCTATCAGAAAAATGATATCTTATCTTACAAATGTGATGACACTTAAACCGGGAGATGTGATTTTAACCGGAAGCCCTGTTGGTGCAGAATTCGTGGGGGCCGGCGATGAAATTTCCTGCGAAATTAAAGAGATTGGCGCTCTCCGCAATACTTTCGCCACTGCAAAAGAAAGCGCTAAAGCGTACTAATCATTCCAAATGCCCGGTAAACGGGATATGCTATAATAGCATGTATGATGGTGATACCTCCGAGGTGAACAAGTATGGATAGAGAGAATATGGTAAAATCCGTGAGCCGGGCATTGGATATCATTACACTGGTGAGTCTGAAAAAAGGCGGGCTAGGCGTAACGGAAATCGCCAAGCAAATAGATATCAACAAAAGTTCCGTTTATCGAATCCTGTCAACACTCGTCCAATATGGATATATTGAACAGGATTCCGATACTGGGCGCTATAAACTGGGATATAAATTTTTGGAAATAAGCTCAAAGCTGCTGGAATCAATCGATCTGCGTGCCGAAGCCTTGCCGTATCTGCAAGAACTGGAAACCGAAACGAACGAGGTCATCCATCTTGTCGTGTATGATCAAGGCGAAGTTGTCTACATTGAAAAGCTGGAAGGGAATCAAACGCTTCGCATGCACTCTAAAGTGGGAAAAAGGGCGCCGATGCACTGTACATCAGTGGGAAAGGCAATCCTTGCCCACTTGCCTGCGGGTATTGTTTCAGATATTCTTGAGCGAAAAGGCTTGCCGAGGCATACAGAAAGTACGATTACGGATAAAGAAGCCTTTTTGCAGGAATTGAAACATGTAAAACAAAAAGGCTATGCCCTTGACCTGGAAGAAAATGAATACGGCATTACGTGTATTGCCGTCCCCATTTTTGACCACTTGGGGAAAGTGATTGCAGCTGCAAGTATTTCCGGACCGACGATGCGCATGACCAGTGAAAGAATGGATCATCTTCAAGATAGGATGCTCCATATTGGCAGGCAGATTTCAACAAGGCTTGGATATGAAAGCAGGATCAGTTAAAAAAAATGCCCGACTTCTTTGTAATAGGAGAAGCCAGGCATTTTTTTGTCATTTTATTTATTTAATTTTCTAAAAATTGTTGTAATTTAAAAGACAATCTTTGTATAATGGGTATTAAGGATCAGAGTTTGTTATACAACATTATTAGTTTAGTTATATAACAATTTTCTGTGTCCGTAATAAACTTTTTTCGTACTTGATAAAGAGGAGGATGATGATCACAACTTTTTTAGGTGTTTGTTCCTTCAATTTGAGCTCTTTTAGCTTATTGAAAAGGCTCTCCAAAATTAGTCTTTTTTCTATCAATTGTATTTACTCATCATATGACCTGCTCATCATAAAAAGACTATTAATAAGGAATAGAATTAATTGTAAGTTAATGATATGTGAAGGGGGAATATGTTTATGAGTACAGGATTTTTAGCTATTTTATCTCTTTTACCGATTCTTGCAGTTGCAATATTTCTTGTAGGGCTCCGATGGCCTGCAAGTAAGGCGATGCCAATATCTTATTTGGTCGCTCTCGCGCTTGCCTTATTTGTATGGAAGGTGCCTGGGACAACAGTAGCTGCTGCTTCCGTCAATGGGCTTGTGGTAGCCGGTACGCTTTTATACATTATTTTCGGTGCCATTTTACTGTTGAATACGCTTCAAGAAAGTGGCGGAATTAGAACGATACGCCAAGGGTTTACGGATATTTCTTCAGACCGCCGTATTCAGGTCATTATCATAGCTTGGTTATTTGGATCATTCATTGAAGGAGCTTCTGGTTTTGGAACACCTGCAGCTGTAGCGGTACCGCTATTAGTTGGTTTAGGCTTCCCTGCCATGGCAGCGGTTGTAGCGGGTATGGTTATTCAAAGTACACCTGTTTCCTTTGGAGCTGTTGGAACGCCAATGCTTGTTGGAGTACAAACTGGCCTTTCAGCTGACGCAAGCATTACCAATAATTTATTAGGTTTAGTTACGGACATCGCTGGAAAAGTTGCGATACTGCATATGATATCAGGGACTCTTGTACCTTTATTTGTGGTAGCCTTAATGACTCGTTTCTTCGGTAAAAACAAATCATTTACAGAAGGGATCAAGGTTTGGAAATTTGCACTTTTCGCCGCATTCTCAATGACGATTCCATACGTAATAGTTGCAAATGTGCTTGGTCCGGAATTCCCTTCAATGGTGGGTGGTTTGGTAGGATTAGCTATCGTAGTGTTTGCAGCTAAAAAAGGTTTCCTCATGCCGAAAGAAGAAGCTTGGGATTTTGAAGAAAAATCCAAATGGGATCCTGAATGGTCTGGTAAGGTGGAAATACAGGATATTGGCCATAAGAGTGGGAATATAAGCATGGTCCGGGCGTGGATACCATATGTTTTAGTGGGTGTTTTCTTGGTATTATCAAGATTGAAATCGCTTCCAATTATAGACTGGCTGCAATCATGGACAGTTAAATTCGAGAATATCTTTGGCTCGACAATCACTTCAAGTTTTCAACCGTTATATCTGCCGGGAACCATTTTTATTCTGGTTTCGATACTTACGTTCTTCATCCATGGCATGAGTGGAAGTGCATATAAAAGTGCATGGGGACAATCTGGGAAAACAGCTTTATCTGCTTCAACAGCTCTTATTTTTACCGTACCGATGGTTCAAGTGTTTACAAACACAGGAGGCGGTGAAGCCGGTTTTAAGAGTATGCCAATCGAATTGGCAAACGGAGCGGCAGCTTTAGCGGGCGATTTCTGGCCATTCTTTGCTACTTTCATTGGCGGTCTGGGGGCCTTTATTGCAGGAAGTAATACGGTTAGTAATATGATGTTTGCATTATTCCAGTACAATGTAGGATCACAAATCGGTGTTGATGCGACCTGGATCGTTGCTCTTCAGGCTGTCGGGGGTGCGGCTGGAAATATGATATGCGTGCATAACGTGGTAGCTGCGTCTGCTGTTGTTGGACTTGTTGGTAAAGAGGGTGCGGTCATCAGAAAGACTTTATTCCCGTTCACATATTATGCCTTGCTTGCAGGCTCAGTGGGATACTCTATTGTCTGGTACTCTCAAAAAGGGATCTTTAATATTGGATCTTTCGTAGCTCTTGGTATTGCTATAGCAGCGGTATATATTATTGCAACGAATCATAAACGCGCAAATTTACTTTTACCTGCTACAACGCCGATAAAATCAGCAAAGTAATTTGTCAGAGTTTTAATATAGTTAGATAAATTGTTAACCCCTTACTAAAAATGTAAGGGGTTTCTTTCTGCCTGTAACTTCCTAATATTTGTACAAAAAAATGAAGTTTCAATAGCCACATATTTGCATATTGTTAGGCAACAATATTTCGTATATGTTTCCTATCACGGGCAGGGTACCTATATGCCCAAGCAGGTTTTTTTTTATCGTTATTAAAAATTTCTGCCAATTTAGTTCTTAAAAGCATTACGGCAGTCTGAAGGCGATTCAAAGGAATGTGCTGAGCATGATGGAAGATTTGAGTAGCGTTCTTTGAAGTCTCTAAACGTAATGTTCTTTTTCTTATATCTTTTACATAATCAAAAAACTTACAATAAAGGAATGACATGTATGACGGAATGGTTAAACAATTTACCATCTTTACCTTACCCCCTTAAGGCACTATTGATTATTTCGGCGGGAATTGCATTTCTACGTCTTGCGGGCAAAAGGTCTCTTATGGAATTGACGGTAGCAGAAACGGTTCTCCGCATTTCGGTGGGGACGGTGATCATCACGCCGCTCGCCATGAAAAAAGAATGGGGAGCATTGTACGGTGGTGCCTTACTCATCCTTGGCATTCTACTATTTACTTGGATCATGCAGAAATACCCTCGTGCAAGAAATCTCATTATTGGCCCACCATCAGTAGTTGTAAAAGACGGTAAATTGATGATGACAGAAATCAAAAGAGCAAGACTTACCGCGGATGAAGTGGAAGTCGCCATGCGACAGAATGGCATTTCGAACCTAGAGGATGTTGAATTATGTATTTTGGAGAGCAGCGGGCGTTATTCTACTACGCTTAAACCACTTAAAAAAGGGGCTACTCTAGAAGATGTGCAGATGCTTACAAAAGCTATAAACAACCTTCAACAAGACATACAACAGATTTTGACACAGCTAGGACAAAAAAATCATGCTCAGAACAACAGCCGTTCAAAGCAGCAATCAACTCCTAAGACTGGTACTTTATTTCAGGAAGCATATGATGAAGCCAAGGGCGATGGTTTTGCGGGAAACGGTAAAGGATCTAACAACAAGTGAGTCAGCATTGTAGATATGCTGGCTATTTTATTTCAAATTCGTATAAACAAATGGTACTAAATGAGTCGAACATATGGTGGCGCCAACACAGGAAACACGGATCGATGCATCCCACGGTATAACAGTTAAACCTCATAACTATTTTTGCAACTTTTCTGCCATCTTTTTGTAATTTTCCGATTGATCATGGTCTTATTCACTCATATATTATATCAACGTTTTTTTATCGATTCCATAACGTTTGTCGATTGGCATTCAAAATTACAAATAGTCCTTGATTGGTACATTCTTATTCGCTATATTCTTTCACTTGGATTATATACCCCTCATGCTGCAATGCTTTTCGTTCATTGCCAGAAATGATTACTTTAATAGGATAAAACTCGGAACTTTTTTCAGACATGAACCATTGTCTGCCCAGATTGACTACGATGAATAATCCATACTCATCTCCAACAGGACTGATTACAGGTTACATATTAAATTTAGTAGACCAGTTCTGTCAGAGGCAGTTGAGAAGGATAATAAGGATTGCATCGTTCATGATAGTTGGATAAAATTAGCACGGAAGCAAAAAATTATAGAAAAGAGGCATATAAATGATTCATCGTACGGTACTTGTTAAATTTGCTGAAACGACAACAACTGAGCAGCTACAGGAAGTCGTTACCAGATTTAAAGCACTAAAAAATCACCTAACAGGGATTATAGACCTGCAGGCAGGGTTGAATGTAGGGAAAAGTACGGAATACCAGGTAGTTTTGGTGGTAAGATTTGAAGACAAAGCGGCATTAGATGCCTATGTATCAAATGAGGAACACAAGGCTGTCGCTGCATTCATTCAAGAGGTTGGAAGAGTGGATAGTATTGGGGCAGATATCGAAATCTAGTATCATATGAACCAAACCTTAATAAAAGAAGTGGCATTCCCGAAGTTGCAGGGCTCTCTCGTAATCATAGAAAATGTATTGAATCTATGTTTTGATTTTTTTCCATATTTGTTTATGAGATGCCTGCGCTTTTTATTTGGGGAGGCCTCTTTTTTTTTGTATAAAATTGTCATTATTTCGCTGTTAATGGGTTGTTAATACTAGTAAAATAGAATTACATTCCATCTAATTTTGGATTGCTAAAAATCTAACATTAATCTTATGAATAAGATAGAAAGTGATGTGGGGAGTATTCTGCAATCAGTATATAAAAAGTTCATTAACCAACTGATCAGAGACTATCTAATTGGTTCGGCAGCGGCTGTATTAGGGGTGGGCAGCATTTTTATTTTTTTTGCTTTGAAAGTTTCTGTAGATGAAGTGGTTAGATTATTCTTTATCTTGGTGATTTCTCTGGTTATTATGGTCATCTGTGAGTTATTCGTATTTAGCAGGCATGTTCGGCCAATCCGCAACTTGTTCCAGCAAAGCAGGCCTTCATTGGAAACGCTACGATCGGTATATGTACACACCCATCGGTTCCCTATTTTAGCGATAAAGCGTATTTTCGGACCCCACCTTTTCGGTCTATCGATACCGGCAGCAATTCTAATGACAACAGGAGTCCAACAAGGCTTGCTTTCACTCCCTATGTCTTATATTATGCTGGCGGCTTTTGGGGTACCTGTTGTTGCTAGTATGCATGCTTTTATTGAATTCTTTCTTACTTCTCAGGCGATCCGGCCGGTCGCAATGCATATTAGAGGGATTTCCAAAGAATTGTATGGACATGAACTGTCTCTAAACGGGCAGGTTCTTGTTTCCATTCAGCGGAAGTTCCAGGCTAGTGCGTTCTTAATTGGGACCTTTCCTCTTTTTCTTTTCAGTCTGGGAGGATATATTCGTGATGATTTGCTTGCCAATTCGGTAAGTTACTGGAATTGGACTGCTATCATCCTTTTGGCTGGTATTGTTTTTTCCTCTTTGGGGGCGTGGGTGTTATCGAGGGAAGTGCAACATCCTATTCAAAGCATTTATAATGATCTTGGTGAAGTAGAAAAGGGAGACTTTAATGTCCGGACCCATGATATCTATTCGGATGAGTTCTCAAGGCTGGTCGCTGGATTTAATCATATGGTGAGCGGGCTAAAAGCCAGGGAAACAATGAATGACCAGCTAGTTCAGAGCTATTTTGCAACACTTGCCGCTGCACTCGATGCCCGGGATCCATATACTGCAGGACATTCGGAACGTGTAGCCCGTTTTTCTTTGGAGATTGGCCGATTAGCCGGCCTCCCTGATCATAAGCTTGATATTCTGAAAAAAACCGCGTTGCTTCATGATATCGGAAAGATTGGTGTGCGGGATAGTGTGCTTTTAAAGGATGGCAAACTGTCAGAGGAAGAATTCGATCAAATTAAACAACATCCCGTGCTTGGGGAAAAAATACTAAAAGAGATTCAACCTCCTGAATCAATGGCGCCGCTCTTGCCAGGAGTTCGTTCGCACCATGAACGTATTGACGGCCGCGGTTATCCTGACGGTCTGAAGGGGGAAAGCATCCCGCTTGAGGGCAGGATTCTCGCTATCGCCGATGCATTCGACGCCATGACTTCCGATCGACCTTACCGAAAAGGTATGGAAGTGGAAAAAGCACTGCAAATATTAGAAGAGGGGCGAGGCAGCCAGTGGGATGCTGAGCTTACAGCGTTGTTTATTCGAAATTTCCGATCGGGAAATTTGGATTCTGGGAGTACGAAGGTTTCTTAATCGATTCCGTTGGTGAAATCATAATAGAAACATCCGAATGCCAACTGTTCGGATGTTTTTTTAACGTTGATTATTTACCATGGTGTCAAGATAAGGGAAGCGGGAAGAGATAATGGACATGTATTTATTGTATTACTGCTGGATTTTCCGGCACAAACCTTCCAGCTCCGTTAACGTAAAACTATAGATCTGCCGGTCCGATTGTTTAAAAACCCCAGCATGCACCAGTTTATCAATATAGTATTGTTTTAGTTCTGTAATGGCAGTACGGAGTTGAGTTGACATTCAAGACACTCCTTTTATTCCATTATTTTGTATGATTCTAATAAGTTCATGGGTATGGGAGCCAGACATTTCCATCAATTCTTCAAGCAGCTGGTCCCTTAAGATGTCTAGCTCGATAATTTTTTGTGCTAACTGTATTTCTTTCGTATCGAACCTCATCATGATTCCTTCTTTCGGATTATTTTTTTACATAAGAACGAGGAGAATCGGTACCATTATGGACAGAAATAGTGCCGATGTGGTCATTGCGATGCATCCCAAAGCTCCTTCTTCTTCACCCCAAAGGAGTGAACGGTTGGCCCCTAGCATTTGGGCGGAGGTTCCCATCGCTAGCCCTCTTGCGGCTTTACTGGTAATTCCAGCCTTCTTAAGTAAATGGGGTCCGCATATTACAGAAAAGAGACCGGAAAATAGGACAAAGAATACTGTGACAGTTGAAACGCCACCAAGGCCATTTGAAACGGATAAAGCAATTGGCAAGGTGACAGAGCGGGGGATCAAGGAAGCTAGCACTTCATTGTTAAAGTGAAATAATTGGGACATAAGGAATACAGATATGATGCCAAACACCGTGCCGGCAAGAACTCCCGTGAATATTTTCTTGAAATTCTTGATCATGAAAGGCCATTGCTTATATAGAGGAACAGCAAAAGCCACGACGGATAATTGTAAAAGCTGTTCAAAAACGAAGCTTCCCTGTTGGTATGTCTTAAAAGGGATATGGAAAAAAAGCAGAATCGCAAGAATAAAAATAGTGGACGTATATAAGGGATTCAGCCAATTTTTTTTAAACTTGCGAAAAAGTTTCAGGCTGAACATATAGCATATTATGGTCGTCCCGATACAAAAGACAAGGCTACCTGGTAAGGAATTCATCTTTGGCTCCTCCTCTTTTTGTGTTTTTCAAACCATTCTACAGAAAAGGCAGTCCCCAGCAGGCAGCATAAGCTGCTGACGATTAATACCATGATAAAAGTCCAATCTAAAAGGGGCAGGAGGTTTGGGGATAAGAACAAACCGATAACCAGTGGCACAAATAGCAAAGTCAGATGTTTGATTTGAAAAGCTGCAGCTTTTTCAATCCATTCCAGCTTCATCAAACCGGTAATTAATGACCCGAGCAGCAAAATCATGCCAATTACACTTCCTGGTATTGGAAGGTGAAACAATGTGCCGAAAAATTTGCCAAACAGTAGAAAAATTGTAATGATACACAGCTGAAAAATCCATGGCACCTTTATTTGCTCCCTCCCTGTTTTATTTTTTTTAGAATAAAACAGTTTTCAAAAGACTTCAGCAAAATTGTAAGAATATCTTCCATGGTTTTTAGCTTGCAAAGGGATCTTGTAAGAAAATCTTACCTTGAGATCAGAAAATGGATAGTAAGAGAAAAGTCCCTACCGCTAATTGCTGGTTGGTGATGGGGAAGTGATTTATAATAGAAAGAAAAAGGATGAAGATCCAACTCCATTTTCGTTCGGATAGAGGTTTAATTCATGAAAATTATGGGACAACTGATAGAATCGTACTTAATTGCTTTTGTTGGAGGGTATTTGTTTTATCTTCTTCATTGGCCGCTGCCCTGGATTCTTGGCCCTATGTCAGTGATGATCCTTTGGAAAACGGCAACAAAAAGGAGTTTGGTTTCAAATAGTATACTAACGAATGCGGGGTTATGCTTACTGGGCATCTATTTTGGCCAATCGTTTACAAAAGCGACTTTTACTACTGTAACTCCGTTTATCATTCCTTTTTTATTGCTTACGCTGCTATTGATAACATTAAGTGTAATCAACAGTATATTTGTGACTAAATATATTAAAGTGGACCCTGTGACAAGTGTTTTAGGCTCTATTCCTGGCGGTTTGTCTGAGATGGTTGCAGCCGGCGAGTCGCTAAAGGCCAATACCTCCATGGTGGTTGTGTTTCAAACGATACGGTTATTGACAGTCGTCTTTTTAGTGCCATTCATTGTGATACATCTCTTTGTTTCTAATAGTGCCGATATGGTACAAACGGTTGGGAGGCAAGGAAGTACAGATGTGTGGAGGTATGCCTTCTATATTCCTGGAATTGTTTTGGCGTGGATGCTGCGGTATAAACTTCCGGCCGCTTTTGTTGTGGCGCCATTATTTACAACCGCTATCCTTGGTATTAGTGGCGTGGACTTAGCGATTTTTCCCTCATGGGTTGTAGTTGCGGCCCAGTTAACCGTAGGGGCAAACATGGGAACCAAAATTACGGTGGATGATTTAAAACTTGGGGGAAAATACAGTGGAATCTATTTCGGGTTAACAATCCTGCTGATCCTTCTATCTTTTGGAATGGGGTATTTATTTGCAGTGCTGACCCCGCTCTCGCTATCAACGGCCATACTAAGCTTTGCTCCCGGGGGACTGGTCGAAATGGTCCTCACGGCAAACGTCATAGGTGCAGACCCAGCGGTTGTCAGTTCACTGCAATTTATCAGGCTGTTATTTATCATTCTTTTTGTGCCTAGCATTTTAAAGTGGTTTTTTAACAAAAAACGGTCGAAGCTGCAAACGTAATACGTTATAGTTTTCGGGGAAAGGAAATCAAAAACGTCGTCCCCTTGTTCATTTCGCTCTTGACGGAAATAGTTCCATTCATGGCCCTAATAATACTGTAGACAACCATCATCCCAAGGCCGGTGCCTTTTCCTTCCTTCGTAGAATAATAGGGCTCACCAAGGCGATTCAATTGCTCTTTTGACATTCCAACCCCTGTATCTGAGATTTTAATCTCTAGATTTGTTCCTTTATTCATGGTCTCTACGGATAGTTGTCCGCCGGAAGGCATTGCCTCAAGGGAATTTTTAATGATATTGAAGAAGCATTGATGAAACTTATGCCGATCGCCCTGTATTTCTCCTGACACTGACAAATTGGTCTTTATGTGGACTGAATTTAGATTGGACAGCGGCATCAATACTTTTAATGTTTTCCTTAATTCTTCGCTCACATTAATTTCTTCTACTGAAATGATGGAAGGCTTTGAAAAGGTTAAATAATCCTGGATAACGGTTTCTGCCTGGTTCAATTCCTGCAGGGCAATGGAAAGGTACTCTTTTTGGAATTGCCCAAGCTTTTCATCTTCTAACACAAGTTGAACAAACCCTTTTGCAGATGTCAGGGGATTGCGTATTTCATGGGAAATGGCTGCTGCCATATGCGTTACGGCTTCCATTTTCTTTGATTTCTCAATTTGTTGCCGAAGATATAAGTTCCGGTTTATGGTTTCAATTGTGTGCGCCATAATCAGTGTGCAAATGGCAGGAATGAACAGAAATCCTATCCATGTCGCAATACTATGATAGATGCCAAAGAAAACGCTGGTAGCTTCTATAATTACTAAGGATAGCCCCATTGAGTACAAGGCTGAGATAAGCAGCCGATGACGCGTTTTCTGTTTTAAGAAAAAAGGGTGGCCCCAATACGAGAACAGGGTAAATAAAGTGAAAACGGCTGCTGAAATCCAGAAGCCTAAATCAATTCCCAATAGGCCCCTAGCGAATATAATGACGGCCAATAGCTGCCAGCCTGTACCAAGATAAAGTGTACCAACAATCAAAGGAACCTGGCGCAAGTCAAAGTATAAATTTTCAAATACCTTATTTGTAAGAAAAATACAAAGTAATATGGAAAACATAAAATAATACATGGCAAGGCGACGGGGTAACTCACTAATATCTTTACGATCTAAATGGATTTGAAAAAAGAACAGGAACATTAATAGGAGAGAAAGATTTAGTAACAGCTGCTTGGTCATTTCCATAGTTTCACCGCCGCGAATACTTGTTTTCAATAATTTTATATGATAACGGCAAAAACTGCATGTAATATTTTTATTTAAGGGGTCAGACCCCCAGTGCTTTAACGCGGCACCGCGCTGGGGGTCTGACCCCTATTTTGAGCACTTTTGTTGCTTTATTAAACTGTACATTATAAAATTACAGTAATCTTCTAAAAAAGGAGGGCGCTCTGGTGAATAGTGAGTTTACAATTGCTGTTCACAGTTTAATATTATTAGCCTATTTACCCGATCATATGGCAAGCAGTGAAACAATCGCAAAGAACGTTTCAACGAACCCGGCAAGAATCCGCAAAATAATGGGATGCCTGCGCAAAAATGGGTTAGTGAAGACCAAAGAGGGTATAGGAGGAGGATACATCCTAGACTGTGATCCGGAGGCAGCTACTCTGGGAGAAGTGTTTCGTTCGGTATCTTGCGGGTCCCTGAAACCTAACTGGTGTACAGGAAACCCTGAGGAAGATTGTCCGGTTTCATCAGGGACTCAGGCAGTCATGGACCAAATTTTCCATGATGCTGAAAATCATCTGGAGAAATACCTGGACCAAATTACGTTAAACTCTGTTTTAGAAAAACTTAGACAAACTCAGTAATTATTATTTTTATATAAACTGTAACTTTTTTAATAACAATTTCAAGGGATGGTGAATAGGAATGGCAATGAACGGAAAAAATCAATTTGAAACAAGTGACTGGGTCATGGGGAGATCTAGAGAAGGAGAATTGGTCACTGGATATATTGTATCTGTAGATTCTTTACAGGGATTAGTAAAAGTATTTGTGATAGAAAGCGATAACGAAACCATCGTTGGAAAGTCAATTAGCCTTGCAAGCAAATCCATTCAGAAGCTTTCCGTTTCACAAAAAGTCAATGAGCAACAGATGCTTGATTTAATTGACCTTGCCCTGTTAACAAAGGATGAACCGTGGTTTTTACAATTGACGGCGAAGTTAAATGAAATTAGGAACGCACCCAAGAAACAAGCCACTGTCAATATTGTAAATGCTATTGATAAGAAAAAAGTGGAAAGATTTGATGCTGAGCATCAATAGTTGCAAGAACTAATGAAATGTAAATCCTCCTTAACGTATCCTTTTAAGGGCTATCCTCATTGGGATACTATTTGAGGGTTTTCATCCCATTTCAAAGGGAAAGATATATTGAATTCTTTATGAAAGGAGAGAGGAAGAAACATGATCATCATTCATGCCCATTTGAAGGTCGAACCAAATAAGCGTGAAGCTTTTCTGGAACATTCAAAACAAGTGATTTCTCACTCCAAGGAAGAGGCGGGGAATATTAGCTATCAATTATTTGAGGATACTGCCCATGATAATTCCTTTGTTTTTTTAGAGGTCTGGAAGGATGACCAAGCGATTGAACAACATGAACAAACAGAGCACTTTAAATCTTTTGTCAAAGATTTGGATCAATTCTTGCTTGAACCAATACAAGTAGAAAAGTACCGGGCAACTGAAAAAATTTAACCTTTGTTGGTATTTTTGATAAGGTGAATTTTGCACTTTATAATCTGGAGGGATTACATAATGAATAATAAGTATGCACCTTTATTTGAAAATTTTGCTTTGCGTAACGGCATTCAATTGAAGAATCGCGTTGTTATGGCACCGATGACGAATTTCTCTTCAAATCCTGATGGTACGGTCACGAATGAGGAAGTAAACTACTATATACGCCGTTCCAAGGGAGTGGGAATGGTTATTACAGCCTGTACATATGTAACTGAAAACGGTAAAGGGTTCCATGGCGAATTCGGTGCTGACAGGGACGAATTGATTCCAAGCTTACGTCAGTTAGCCACTGCTATTAAAGAGCAAGGTGCAAAAGCGGTCTTGCAAATCTTCCACGGCGGACGTATGTGCCCGCCAGAGTTAGTGCCAAATGGTGAAACTGTCAGTGCCAGCGCTGTTGCACCAGAAGGGGAAGGGCAGCCGGTTCCCCGGGCCCTGTCCGAAGCGGAAGTTGAATCAATTATCCGTGATTTTGGTGAAGCTACACGCCGTGCCATTGAAGCAGGCTATGACGGTGTTGAGATCCATGGTGCGAACGGCTACCTAATTCAACAGTTCTTCTCGCCGCACTCCAATCGCCGCGAAGACAAGTGGGGCGGCAGCCTAGAAAAGCGTATGAACTTCCCAATAGCTGTTATTGATGAAGTGAAGAAGGCAGTATCTGAGTATGCAAAAGAACCATTCATCGTTGGATACCGATTCTCACCGGAGGAGCCTGAAACACCGGGAATTACAATGGCAGATACATTGGCGTTTGTTGATGCGCTGGCAGCCAAAGACTTGGATTATCTGCACGTTTCCTTGCAAGATTTCTGGTCTGAACCAAGACGGGGTGTTGAGGATAATCGCCCTCGCATCGAATTAATTATGGAAAAGGCAGGACAGCGGGTACCTGTAATAGGAGTAGGCTCCATTCATACAGCAGATGAGGCTTTAAAAGCCCTCGAAACCGGAGTGCCCCTTTTAGCATTGGGCCGTGTACTTATCATGGATCCGGATTGGGTACAGAAGGTACAACAAGGACGAGAATCTGAAATCGTAACAAAGATCGACAAAAATGCCCAAAAAGAGCTCGTCATCCCAGATCCGCTGTGGCAAGCGATCATTAATACACCTGGATGGTTCCCTGGGGTTTAAAACGACTTTTTCGTAAACCGGAATATTCCGGCTGAAAAGGCACACAATGAAACTGATGTTGAAACTGCCCAAATCAGGAGGTATACGAGGATGGAAAATATCATAAATTTTCATGTTACGGGATCTTCAAAGGGGCTGCAAACCATTGCAAAAGCGGGTAATCACACACTTACCATAGATGAACCGCCGGTAATGGGAGGCCAGGATTCAGGCCCTAATCCCCTGCAGACATTACTAAGTGCACTTTCAGGGTGTGAGAATATCGTCGCTAACGTTGTGGCCAGGGAAATGCAGTTTGATCTACAAGGAATTGAATTTGATATTAAGGCTGTATTGGACCGCAGAGGTTTTATGGGCGATCCTAATGTTAAGCCCTACTTTCAAAGCGTAACGATCGCAGCAAAAGTGAAAACGAATGAATCGCAGGAACGCATTGATGAACTGCAAAGGGTCACCGATTCCCGTTGCCCAATCTATGCTACTCTTGCGGCAGCAGGCATACCAATGGAAACAAATTGGACAAAAGCTTGAGAAATAGGGGCAGGCACTCGATGATGTTCATCGTGAGTCTGCTCCTTTCTTTTTGTGCTTGTTTTGAAAAGATGGATAATAAATCCTAGAATGTTACATGTAAAGCCAGTTAATATTAATGTAAGTTGAATGAGAAGGAGTGATCAGTTTGAAAACAACAGTAAAATGGACTGGTGACATGGCTTTTTCCGGTACTACACCTTCAGGGCATGAGATCACAATGGATGCAGCGGAAGAATCAGGGGGTAAAAACAGCGGCGCAAGACCTACCGAATTGCTATTGAATGCAGTCGCTGGATGTACAGGAATTGATATTATTCTTATTTTGAAAAAAATGCGTTTGAACCCTGTCTCCTTTCAAATGGAAGTAGAAGGATCCAGGGCAGAAGACCATCCAAGAAGGTTTACGGATGTTCATATTCATTATGCACTGGAAGGGGAACTGCCTGAAGATAAAGTCATCAGGGCAATTCAGTTATCAAAAGACAAATATTGTTCGGTTTCACAGTCCTTGAATGCTCAAGTATCAGTGAGTTACTCCCTTAATGGAGTAAAAGGAGAGAAAGAAATCTAAGGAGTAAAAAGGGGAGGGCCATGCCATCCCCACTTTTAATAATGGATTGTTGATTAGGAGCATGTATGTGTATTTTCAGGAAAGCTTCTAAACGCCGTGTGTCCCTATTCCAATTGTTCGATACAAAATCCCTTTTTTCAGTTCTCCTCCTATGATTTGAGCGGTTTTTACATAACAAATCTTCCATCATCGTGTTTGTTTTTACAATTTTACTTTTTAAGTATAGTCTTTGAGCTTCAATAAAACCAATAGTCAACAAATCTTCAAGTGTCTCTTTCATGGCTGCCCATATCTTTTCGTAATATCCTCAAATATTCACAATTGCGGTTATACAGCATTTTCGTAGTATATCGGCAGGATGTGAAGGTAATATAGATAGCCTTCATGGTCATATCAAAATGTTACCAATGAACTAAATGAAAGTGATTGCCGTATAAAAATAACTTAAATAAAAGTCCAAAAAATTATTGCAATTAAAAATGTAATCGATTACAATAAGTTCAAAGATAGTCACAATTACTTAGAACACAAGCTGAAATTCGAAAGGAATATAATATGGTAAGGATAGTTGATGTCGCTAGAAAGGCAAACGTTTCCACCGCCACTGTTTCTAGGGTCCTTAGCAAATCGGGGAACGTGAAAAAAGATACCACCGAAAGAGTGTTAAAAGCGATTGAATCATTGAACTATCAACCTAATATTCTGGCTAGACAGCTTAGAAGATTGGAAACAAAAACGATTCTCGTGGTTGTTCCTGACATAACCAATACTTTTTTCTCCAAGGTGCTTCGCGGAATAGAATCCGTCGCTATCGACAGTGGTTACCAAGTTTTACTGGGAGATACTCTTAATGACGCTGAACGTGAAAGCGGATACTTAAATATATTGCGCCAGAAAAAAGCAGATGGAATGATCTTGCTGACAGCCAGAGTTGATGGAGAAGTTGTGGAGGATGTAGCGAAACAATATCCCGTTGTCATTGCATGTGAATATACGGAAGGAACAACAATCCCCACAGTTTCGATAGACAATGTCAGCAGTGCAAGAAAAGCAACCGAACATTTGATTTCACTAGGGCATAAACGGATTGCCACGATCACCGGCCCATTTGACAGTGTATTGGGAAGGGACCGGCTGAAAGGGTTTCAACAGGCAATGGCCCAGCATGGCATTCCAATGGATTCACTTTTAGTGCAGGAAGGCGATTTTACTTTTGAAAGCGGTTATAATGTCATGCAAAAACTCCTGGCGCTGAATGTTCCGCCAACTGCTATTTTCGCAGCTAACGATGAAATGGCAATTGGAGCAATAAAAGCCGTTAAATCAAAAGGCTTGGGTGTTCCAAAAGATATATCAGTTGTTGGCTTCGATGACATAAAATTTGCGTCCATTTTTGAGCCTTCATTAACAACGATCGCCCAGCCATCCTATGAAATTGGAAAAAAAGCGATCCAATTATTAATTAAATTAATCAACAAGGATGAGCTTGATAAAAATCAATACATTTTGGAAGATAAGTTGATTGTTAGAGATTCGAGTAAAAGTGTTTGACTTTACTATTTTTAATAAGTATTTTGTAATCGATTACAATTAAAGTGATCGTTAGGGAGGTGAGGGAGTTCCGCAAGTGGAATTTACACATCTACCAATTTCAAACACTCTGATACTTATAATGGAGGGAATGCAAGATGAAATTAGGATACCAAACCAATACTTGGGGAGGAGTAGTCGGACACCCAGCTGGCGTTACTTCGGTGAAAGATCTATACTACCTTGCTAACGGTTCAACGGAAGAAGCATTACGGGACATAAGTGCAGCCGGTTACAAAGGCTTTGAAATATTTGATGGGAATTTAATGCAATATAAAGAGAAAAAAGACGAATTTAAGGCTCTGTTGGAAGAAACCTCTCTTGAATTCATTGGAGTATATACAGGAGGAAACTTTATTTTCCCTGATATCCTAAAAGAAGAGCTTATAAAAATAGAAGAGGTAGCTGCTCTGGCCTCTGAACTTGGGGCACAGCATCTTGTTGTCGGTGGAGGAGCAGTCCGTGCCAATGGCATATTAGAAAGCGATTACAAGGATTTGGGCGACGCTTTAAACGAGGTAGTTAAGATCGCTGAAAAATACAATTTAATTCCAAGTTACCACCCTCATTTAGGGACGAATGTTGAATCACCTGAACAGCTGGATCAATTAATGCCACTAACATCTATTAATCTAGTGCCTGATACTGCACATATTGAGGCTGGCGGCGGAGATCCAGTAGAAGTAATTAGAAAATACATTGACCGAATCAAATATGTTCATCTAAAAGACTATCAAGACGGTGAGTTCCTTCCTTTGGGAGCTGGGCATCAAAAGTTTGATGAAATGATCCAAATCTTAAATGAATCAGGCTTTGATGGCTGGATCACCGTAGAATTAGACAGCTACGAAAATCCGAAAAAGGGTGCTGAGATCAGCCGCAAATACCTGTCACAATTCGAATAATTACAGGTTGAATTTATTACAGAAATAAGAGGGGCTTAAAATGAAAAAGCTGATATCAATGACATCAATTGCTCTTCTCGCTAGTGGTTTAATGCTTTCGGGATGTGTACAAGACCAGGGCTCCGAGGCGGATAATAGCAAGACAAGCCCAGTTACTGTACAAAAAACGGACAGCTCCGGTTCCATTACGATTAACCCGGAGATTCCTGACGGACAAAAAATTCAAAGTAAAGGTCCAAATGGAGAAGAAGCTGTATCTGCCAAAACTTTGAAACTTACTAAGGAAGATCTTAAAAAGATCAAAGCAGGAAAATATACAGCCGCAATTGTCATGCATTATGCCGGGAATGACTGGTCCAACGCACAAATCAATGGTTTGAAAGCAACATTTAAAACGATGGGGATAAAAGTAATAGCTGTGACAGATGCCCAATTCAAGGTTGAAAAGCAGGTTTCGGATATAGAAACTGTTATGGCTAAGTCCCCTGATATAATCGTAAGCATTCCAGTAGACCCTGTTTCGACTGCAGATGCGTACAAACGGGCTGCAAAGAAAGGAATCAAGCTGGTATTTATGGATAACCCGCCTTCTGGTTTGAAAGCTGGCAAGGATTATATAAGCGTTGTCTCGGCTGACAATTATGGGAACGGGGTCGCAGCAGCGGATATCATGGCCAAAAAGCTGGGTGAAAAAGGAAAGGTAGGCGTTATCTTTCATGCAGCTGATTTCTTCGTAACGAAACAGCGGACAGAAGCGTTTGAAAAAAGAATCAAAGAAAAATATCCACATATCAAAATTGTTGCCCGTGGTGGAATCACCGATCCTAACAAAACTGAACTGGTAGCTTCCGGCATGCTTACAAGGAACCCGGATTTAGACGGAATCTTCTCAGTATGGGATGTACCGGCGGAGGGTGTGTTGGCTGCAGCAAGGATTTTTGACAGGGAAGATTTGGTTATCACAACCATAGATTTAGGAACAAATGTGGCATTAGAGACTGCGATTGGCGGCGTCGTGAAGGGCCTTGGTGCACAATTGCCTTATGATCAGGGTGTTTCAGAAGCCATCTTAGCTGGATACGCTTTAGTAGGCAAACAAGCTCCAGAGTATGTAGCTGTGCCATCGTTAAGTGTTACAAAGGACAATGTTCTGAAATCGTGGCAGCTGGTGTACAGGCAGGATGCGCCTGATACCATTCAAAAAGCAATAAATTAGTAAATTCAAAAACTAATAATCTAATTGTAGGAGGACATTTCATATGAAAAAGCTAAACGTAGGTATGATTGGCGGAGGATTTATGGGGAAAGCTCATGCTCTTGCATATGCAGCAATGCCAATGTTTTTCTGGCCCGCACCAGCGATTCCGCACCGCCACACAGTAGTGGATGTAACAGAGGAGCTGGCAAAAGACGCTGCTGCAAAATTGGGTTTTGACAACTATTCTACTGATTGGAGAGCTGTTGTTAACGATCCAGAAATCGATGTTATTGATATCGTTACACCAAACAATACGCATGCGGAAATTGCAATTGCGGCCGCAAAAGCAGGGAAGCACGTTATTTCCGAAAAGCCATTGGCGTTGGGTGCAGAAGAAGCGAAAGAGATGCTTGAGGCGGTTCAAGCTGCAGGCGTTAAACATGCGGTTGCCTTCAACTATAGAAGAACACCTGCAGTAGCTCTTGCAAAAAAATACATTGAAGAAGGAAGAATTGGACAAATTCTTAACTTCCGTGGAACATATCTTCAGGACTGGTCTGCAGATCCGAATTCACCGCTTTCTTGGCGCTTCCAAAAGAAAATTGCTGGTTCAGGTGCTCTTGGGGATATCGGTACACATGTTGTAGACTTTGCACGTTATCTTGTGGGTGAAATTTCAGATGTAAACGCAGTTACAAGAACTTGGATTCCGGAAAGACCAATTCAAACTGGTGGCGTTGACAAGCTGGGAACTGTAAAAAGCAGTGATGAGGATGTACCAAAAGGAAAAGTAGATGTTGATGATGAATTCATTACATTGGTTAAATTTGAAAACGGTGCTATTGGAAGCATTGAAGCAACCCGTAATGCATGGGGCCGCAATAACTTCCTGACTTTTGAAATTCATGGCACGAAAGGTTCCTTATTCTTTAACTACGAGAACCGTGATGAGCTTCAAGTTTCCTTCGCGGACGATCCAAGTGATGCAAAAGGTTTCAGAACCGTCTATACAGGACCGGCTACACCTTATGGTGAAGCGCTATGGCCAATTCCAGCGCTGGGTATCGGCTATGGGGAAACAAAGATCATTGAAACCCATGACTTCTTTAAAGCGATTGTTGAGAATACACAGGTTTCTCCTAACTTTAACGATGGATACCGAATCGAACTAATTGCAGACGCAATCCTTGAATCAGCTGAAAAAGGTGAATGGGTAAACATTAATAATTCTGCAGTAAAAGTAGGACAGTGATTGTACAATTTTATAAAGGCTGCTCACCCCGAGTAGCCTTTTCTAAAAAAGAAGGTGAATGAATTGGAACAGCCTATTCTTGAGATGAAAAACATATCAAAAGCATTTAATGGGATTACTGTTTTGGATTCAGTTGATTTTTCCGTCAAAAAAGGTGAGGTACACGCCTTAATGGGAGGAAATGGCGCTGGAAAGTCCACATTAATGAAAACGCTAACAGGAGTTTATCAGGCTGATGGCGGAGAAATTTTCATAGAAGGAAAAAAAGTAGAAATAAATAACATGCAGGACGCTCGAGATAATTATATCTCCATGATCTTTCAGGAATTCAGTTTAATACCAACGTTAACGGTGGCAGAAAATATCTATTTGACAAGAGAATCAAAGAACTCTTTAGGGCTCCTCAATGATAAAGAAGGCATTAAAAAGACAAGGGTTTTATTAGAAGAATTGGAAGTGGATATCAACCCAAATGATGTTGTCCAGGATCTTGGCGTAGGATATTGGCAAATGACCGAAATCGCAAAAGCGCTTTCCCAAGAAGCAAAGATTCTGATTATGGATGAACCATCATCCTCATTGACCAAGAAGGAAACGGAAGTTCTCTTTTCTTTCATCGAGAAGTTAAAGCGCAAGGGAATTTCGATTATATATATATCACACCGTATGGATGAAATTTTCGAAGTGTGTGATCGAATTACGATATTACGTGACGGGAAAAACGCGGTTACTGAAAATATTAAAGATATCAGCATGGATACAGTTGTCCAGCACATTGTAGGCGCTGAGATGGATAAGGCATTTGAATGGGTGGAGCGCTCTTATCCTGCAGACTCAAAGCCTATTCTCAAAGTGAACAATTTAGTGTCCGGTACAAAGGTTAATGGTGTCAGCTTTACGCTTCAGCCAGGTGAAATTCTTGGTTTTGCCGGTTTAATGGGAAGCGGAAGATCAGAGATTGCCCGAGCCATCTTTGGAATTGACTCCATGGACAGTGGTGATATCGAAATAAATGGAGTAAAACGTACCATCAAAAACCCTGAGGATGCCGTAAAGGCAGGACTTGCTCTTATACCTGAGGACAGAAGGATGCAGGGATTGGTCCTTGAACACAGCGTAAAGGATAATATGATTCTACCTATCCTCTCAAAAGTGAAAAAAGGGCTCTTTGTCGATGAGCGCAAGGCCAACGAGCTGTCCAATCAGCTAGTACAAAAGTTAAAAATTAAAACCGATAATATCTTCAAAACTGCCGGGCTGTTATCAGGCGGTAATCAGCAAAAGATTGTGCTGGCAAAATGGCTGGCCAATGACCCTGAAGTTCTTATATTAGATGAACCTACCATTGGGGTGGATATCGGGGCAAAGACAGAAATCCTCGATATTGTGCGTGAGCTTGCTGATAGCGGTAAAGCAGTGATAGTTATTTCATCCGAACTCCCTGAACTATTGGCGGTAAGTGACAGAGTCATCGTCCTCCATGAAGGGAAAGTGGTGAAGGAACTGAAGAGAAGGGAGATTAATTCGGAGGAGGAGCTTCAACATGCAATCCAAGGATATTAAGGTTAATAACTCATTAAATACAACAACGTACAAAACAGGAAAGACGTTTGAATGGCGCAACTACATTGTATACTTTGCTTTTGTGGGCGTCCTAATTTACTTCTCAATTATGTTATTTGATGATGGGTTTTTAACAACTAACAACATGCTGAATATCGCTCGTCAGTCAGCAATGATCACGATTATGGCTGTTGCTATGACTTTTGTTATAAGTACCGGTGAGATCGATCTCTCTGTAGGTTCCATTACTGCGCTATCTGCTTTGACAGCAGCTTTGGCATTGCAAGCGGGATATGGGTTAATTGGCGGATTGGTCGTTGGTTTAGGAACAGGTTTAGTAATTGGATTAATCAATGGTTTGCTTATTACAAAGGTATCGATTCCATCGTTCCTTGTAACTCTCGGTATGATGGGAATTGTAAAAGGTTTGGCGATGTGGATTACAGACACGGCTCCTGTACCAATCGTTGATGCTACGTTTAACTACGTATTTGGTTCCGGGGATATCGGACCGATTCCAATCTTGCTGATTTGGACAATTATTGTAGCAATAATCGGACATATCCTTCTTCGCAAAACACCATTTGGTCGCCAAACACTTGCAACCGGTGGTAACGAAAATGCTGCAAAATTCTCTGGTATTAAAACTGGAAAGATTAAATTGCTTGTATTCATCGGTACAGGATTGATGGCGGGATTCGCAGGTATCCTGTATGCCGGACGTATGCACGCAGGCCGCTTTACCTTTGGGGAAGGCGATGAGTTATCTGTAATTGCTGCCGTTATTCTTGGCGGAACAGCTTTATCGGGTGGAGTAGGAACTGTAATTGGAACAGTAGTCGGATCTTTAATGATGGGTGTGATTAATAACGGTCTAATCATTATGGGACTTGACGTCAGCCAGCAGCAGATCGTACGAGGACTTATCATTATCATCGCAGTAGCGTTTGGAAGAAAAACGCTTAAAAAGTAACAATCTGGGGAAATAAAAACTAGAAACAGAAAATAATGCTGGCTCATTCGTCACTGTATATAACGAATGAGCCACATTTTTTAAAAGAAATGAAAAAGTCTGGGAAGGTGGGGATACATTCATGGAAACTATTAAAGTGGGTATTATCGGTACAGGATTCATTGGGCCTACTCACATTGAAGCGATCAGGCGCCTTGGCTTTGTTGAAGTTGTCGGCATCGCCGGCAGCAGCAGGGAGTCAGCTGAAAAGGCAGCATCCGAGTTAAATATTCCAAAGGCTTACGGAGATTATCGGGAATTATTGAATGATTGTGAAATCAATGTAATACATAACTGTACACCGAATCATCTTCATTTCACGATCAACAAAGAAGCCATTTTGGCCGGTAAACATGTCTTATCGGAAAAGCCGCTTGCAATGGATAGCAAAGAATCGGCCGAGCTTGTTGAATTGGCAAAAAAACATAACGTTGTTCATGCGGTAAATTTCAATTATCGCCAGCATGCGTCCATCAGGAATTTAAGAGCGTTAGTTCAAAATGGTGAATTTGGAAGAGTAAACCTTGTTCACGGTAGTTATCTTCAGGATTGGTTAATGTACGAAACGGATTTTAACTGGCGCCTGGATCCGAAGCAGGGAGGAAATACAAGGGCAATAGCAGATATAGGCTCCCATTGGTGTGATACGGTCCAGTTTGTGACTGGAAAGAAAATCATAGAAGTTTTCGCCGACTTTTCTACGGTGCTGCCTGTTAGAAAGAAGCCTAAAACAACTGTTGCTACTTTTTCCCAAGGCAATGAACAAGTAGAATATGAGGATGTATCAATTGAAACTGAGGATTATGCTTCTGTTCTGGTTCGGTTCAACGATGGTACAAAGGGAGTATTTACTGTTTCCCAGGTAAGTGCCGGCCGAAAAAACCGTCTCAGCTTTGAGCTGGATGGAAGTAAAAGCTCTGCTTTCTGGAATCAAGAGGAACCGGAAAAATTGTGGATGGGGCATAGAGATAAGCCGAATGAAGTTCTATTAGCGGATCCAGCTTTATTCACGCCTGAAGCTAGGGGCTCGATTCATCATCCAGGAGGCCATAATGAGGGATGGCCTGATGCGCTGAAAAATATGATGTTGAATTTCTACTCGTTTATAAGGGAAGGGAAAGATCCATTGAAGGATCAGCCTGACTTTGCAACATTCGAGGATGGACATGTGTCCATGTGCATTAATGATGCTATTTTTGAAAGCAACGCCCATCAAAAATGGGTAAAGGTTTACAGTAATCAGGAGGTGTAGTTTATGAAACTGGGTGTATTCACACCGCTCTACCAAAATCTCTCTTTTGAGGAGATGCTTGAAAAATTGAGCGGCATGGGTGTTGAAACTGTAGAATTAGGAACAGGAAATTATCCGGGTAACAGCCATTGCAATCCGGATGAACTACTTGAAAGTCCCGAAAAAATCAAATCGTTTCAAAAGGCACTAGAAAGCAGAAGTATAAGCATCAGCGGTTTAAGCTGTCACGGCAATCCATTGCATCCTGATAAAAAGGCTGCAGCCCTTGCTCATGAAACATGGAGAAAGACGGTATTATTGGCTGAAAGATTGGAAGTTCCAGTCATCAATGGTTTTTCTGGCTGTCCAGGAGACCATGAGAACGCAAAGTATCCAAACTGGGTAACCTGCTCTTGGCCTCCTGAATATATAGAAATCCTGGATTGGCAGTGGAATGAAATGGTAATCCCATATTGGAAGGAAGAAGCGCAGTTTGCAAAATCACATGGAATCAACCAAATCGCCTTTGAAATGCATCCTGGATTTGTCGTTTATAATCCAGAAACATTACTGAGACTTCGCGAACAGGCTGGGGAAAGCATTGGTGCCAATTTTGACCCAAGCCATTTGGTCTGGCAGGGAATCGATCCAGTAGAGGCAATTAAAAAGCTTGGCCGTGAGAAGGCGATTTTCCATTTCCATGCGAAAGACACTTATCTGGATAAAGCCAATATAAGTATCAATGGAGTACTAGATACTAAGCATTACAGCCAAATTTTAGATCGTTCCTGGACCTTTAGATCAGTCGGTTATGGACATGACGAAAAAATGTGGAAGGATATGATCAGTGCCCTTCGTGCAGTTGGCTATGACTATGTTGTGTCCATTGAACATGAAGATATGCTTGCATCTACTGATGAGGGATTAAGCAAGGCAATTGCTCTATTAAAAAATATCCTCTTTAAAGAGGAAATGTCCGAAATGTGGTGGGCTTAAAAGCATATAAAAATCCTATCGATAGTAATGATAGGATTTTTGTGATTTCTTCAATAAGTGTTTCGTTGGTAATATGCAAAAAAAATGTGTTTCTATGAGGAAATATTTTCATTCAAAAATTTTGGGGGCATATATTGATTTACTAATTGTAATCGTTTACAATTAAAATAGGTAATGAGTACTAAATAATACGTAAACAGTTGGAACTGTTTAGGGGACGATAATGTACGTCCTAGTTTTGTATTATTTTTACCCTTAATACTTTTAACTAGATTGGAAGACTTATATTAATCTTAGAGCCAAAATACATAGCATCGAAGCTTCTAATCAACAGAGTGGTCTTTATCAAGATATTTGGCGAGTCATTAGCAATATATCTGATTTGCTCAAAAATGTAATCGTTTGCAAAAACAAAAATTTTTTAGGGGGTGATCCCTGCTACATAGATCAGATTCGGCAGTAATAATGGAAGAACAATAGGGGTTCAACAAAGATTAAATGGGAAGAACATGGGATTTAACAGAACAGGGGGTCTATATATGAAAAAAGTATTATCTGCGTTTATTATGATTCTGATCATTAGCAGCCTGGCACTAATGGGTTGCAGCCAGGGAAGCTCTTCCGGCACTAAGGAAGAAGAAGATAGTGTTAAAACTGGAAATGATGTTTCTGCAACTGGTCCAATCACCATTAATCCGGATCTTCCTGGAGACCAGGAAATCAAAAGTAAGGGACCTCATGGTGAAGAAGCGGTATCAGCCAAAACTTTACAACTTACTGAAGATGAGATTGCTAAGATCAAAGAAGGTAAATATACGGCTGCTCTTGTGATGCACTATGCGGGAAATGACTGGGCAACAGCTCAAATCAACGGTTTGAAGGCAACATTTGAGAGAATGGGAATTAACGTTGTAGCGGTAACCGATGCCCAATTCAAGGCGGAAAAACAAGTATCTGATATCGAAACAGTTTTAGCTAAAAAGCCTGATATTATCGTAAGTATTCCAGTTGATCCAGTTTCTACGGCTGATGCATACAAAAAAGCGGCAGCAGCGGGTGTGAAACTTGTATTCATGGATAATGCTCCAAGCGGGCTTGTAGCTGGCAAGGATTATGTAAGTGTTGTTTCTGCAGACAACTATGGAAATGGTATACAGGCTGCAGACATTATGGCTGAAAAGCTTAACAAAAAAGGGAAAATCGGTGTTGTTTTCCATGACGCAGACTTCTTTGTAACAAAGCAGCGTACAGATGCTTTTGAAGCGACATTAAAGGAAAAGTATCCAGATATGAAGATTGTTGCCCGCGGAGGTATTACTGATCCTAACCAAGGGGAAAAGGTCGCTTCAGGGATGCTGACGAAAAATCCTGATCTGGATGGAATTTTTGCAGTATGGGACGTACCAGCTGAAGGTGTTTTGTCTGCTGTGCGTACATCTGGTAAAGATATTGTTGTAACAACAATCGATCTTGGAACGAACGTTGCTGTTGAAATTGCTCAGGATGGAATCATTAAAGGTCTGGGGGCCCAGCTTCCATTTGACCAAGGGATAGCAGAAGCCATTTTAGCAGGCCATGCTCTTCTCGGTAAAGAAACTCCGCCATATGTAGCAGTTCCTGCGTTAAAGGTAACAAGTGAAAATATCCTTGATGCATGGAAGCTTGTATACCATTCAGAAGCACCAGATTCTATTAAAGGTGCTGCAAAATAAGAGAGATATACCTTCATTGTAAAGCAATAAACGAAAAGGCTGCTCATTTGAGCAGCCTTTTTGGTTCGTAGTAGTCGCACAGGATTTTAAAGAAGTCAATAAACTACTGCATTATAACGCTGTTGGTTAATCTGTTAGTCGTATAAGAACAAAAATTGACTGATCAGTAAGTGGGAGAGGTTAGTTTAATATGAAGCCTAAACACTTACCTGTTAATTTTTCTATAAAATTCCCTACGAATGGATAAGTTATAATTTTGTTAATTTAGGAATCTTCAAAAAAATAATTGCCTATCTCTATGAAAACGATTACAATAATATATGAGAAATCACTAGAAAAAGGAGGCATTTTCCTGTTATTTTTGTAACCGATTACATATCGGTAGAATTTTTAAAAGAATGTAAGGTGGTGATGCTCATCACTGGGAATTGTCAAATTAAAACGTATCACAAATTGTATGGGTGAATCCGCTATTAGAAATCCGAAAGGCAATACATAATTTGGAGGGACTTAGTATGAAAAAATTGTTATCAAAGCTGATGATCGTTCCTTTAGCCATAAGTGTAGCACTTGCAGGCTGCGGCCAGCAATCCAGCACCGATAAAAAAGACGGAGAGAGCAACATAAAGGAAGTATCTGTGTCAAAGACAGGTCCGCTTACTATTAATCCAGATATTCCTAGCGATAAAGAAATTATCAGTAAAGGTCCTCATGGTGAGACTGCAGTAAACGCAAAGGAATTCCAGCTGTCGGAAGCTGATCTTGAAAAAATTAAAGAAGGAAAATATAAAGCGGCTATTGCCATGCATTATGCAGGAAATGACTTCTCCACAGCTATCATAAATGGGTTAAAGGCATCTTTTGAAAGAATGGGTATCGAAGTGGTTGCAGTGACCGATGGACAGTTTAAACCGGAAAAACAGATTTCAGATATTGAAACCATTTTAGCGAAAAAGCCAGATGTAATTGTAAGCCTTCCTGTCGATCCTGTTTCTACTGCAGAGGCCTTTAAAAAAGCAGCTGCAGCAGGGGTAAAGCTAGTATTTATGGATAGCATGCCAGTTGGGTTACAGGCAGGTAAGGATTATGTGAGCGTTGTTGCTTCAGACAATTACGGAAACGGTACGGCCGCCGGTGAAATCATGGGGAAAGAGCTTGGCGGGAAAGGGAAAGTCGGTGTAATCTTCCATGATGTTGACTTCTTTGTAAACAATCAAAGAAGAGAGGCTTTTGAAAAAACAATCAAAGAAAAATATCCTGATATTGAAATTGTAGCCAGCGGCGGTATCACTACACCAAACGACGCAGAAAAAGTTGCTTCAGGTATGTTAGCCAGACACAAAGATTTAGATGGCATTTTTGCGATTTGGGATGTGCCGGCTGAAGGTGTTTTATCTGCAGCGCGTACTGCTGGTAACGAGGATCTGGTCATTACTACGGTTGATTTAGGTACAAATGTTGCTTTAGAAATTGCTTCAGGTGGAAATGTTAAGGGTCTTGGCGCCCAACTTCCATACGAACAAGGGATTGCACAAGGAATACTAGCTGGTTACTCGCTTCTAGGTAAAGAAGTTCCTCCATTTGTTGCAGTGCCAGGCTTAAGTGTAACAAAGGACAATGTATTGGACGCTTGGAAAATGGCTTATCGCCAGGAAGCGCCGGAAGTCATCCAGAAAGCAGCAGAGTAATAGTTTCTGAGTTAGTTTTTTAGTTGCCCATGATAAATGGATCAATTTGTTAGAGAGTTTTGTAATCGATTACACATTACAAGACGGCAAATGGATGCACGATGTCATTTGCCGTCCAATTCCCGAAAAAGGAGCGAATGTCATGATTAAGTATAGTTACAATACACTTGTATACGCAGGAGAAGATATTGAAACAAGCATTGCACGTCTAGCACGGTTCGGTTATGACGGAGTAGAATTTGTCGGGGAGCCGGAAAAACAGGATGCCGGTCTGATTAAGGAACTGCTCAGCAAGCATAATATCGCTGCCTCAACTATTTGTGCCATTTATAATACGGAACGAGATGTCGTATCTAGTGATAAAAATATCAGAAGGAATGCCGTTGACTATCTTAAAAGCTGTGTTGATTTCGCATCATCCATTGGTGCAGGCGGGATTTCGCTAACACCGACTGCTTGCATGAAAATACACCAGGAAGCTGACCGGGAAACAGAGCTTGCTTGGGCGGTAGAAGGTATTAAAGAAGCGGGCTTATATGCAGGGGAACACGGTGTAAGAATAACAGTCGAACCATGGAATCGTTACGAGAATTATTTAATTAATAGAATGGAACAGTCTCTTGATCTGGTAAACCGCATTGACTTACTAAGCGTAGGGTGTATGGGCGATACGTATCATATGAATATAGAAGAGGTAGACATTGCTGATGCAATCCGTTTGGCGGGTGATAAGCTTTACCATCTACATATAGCAGATAGCAATAGAGCGGCTCCAGGAAGAGGACATATTGATTTCAAGCCAATAGCTAAGGCTTTAAAAGATATTAACTACAGCGGATACTTAACAATGGAGCTATTGCCTGCATTTGCTGATCCATTCAATGGGATTAGATGTGAAGAGTTCTATGATCAATACACTGAAGAATCAATCGTTTTCCTAAAGAACTTATTTAAGGAGGAAGCATGATGACACAGAACACTAATAATGCAGTATTGGACAATAACCTAGGAACTTTTGATAAAAAAGAAATGAAAGCTGCGGTTACACATGCCGCAAAGGACCTGCGAATTGAGAATGTCCCCGTGCCGGAAATTAAGGAAAATGAAGTTTTGATTCAGGTTAAAGCTTGTGGGATTTGTGGAACCGATCCACATATTTATAACGGACACTTTCCAGCTCCGATGCCATTAATTCAGGGACATGAGTTTGCAGGGGAAGTAGTAATGGTAGGCTCTGCGGTTACTAGTGTAGCTGTTGGTGACCGTGTCACAGCTGATATTAATATAAGCTGTGGCAACTGCTACTATTGCCGTACCGGACAAAAGCTTTTCTGCGAGAACATTACCCAGCTTGGCGTTCATATTAATGGAGCTTTTGCAGAGTATGTTAAAGCGCCAGAAAACAATATTTATAAATTGCCAGAAGGCATGACCTGGGAAGAAGGAGCTTACATTGAACCCCTCGCCTGCGTAATCAGGGGCCAAGAGCGTGCAAATGTTAAGATGGGAGATACTGTTGCGATCATAGGTGCTGGCCCAATGGGATTGGCTCATGCCATTATGGCTAAGTTAAATGGCGCAAGCAGGGTAATTCTTTCAGAAATGAATAAAACACGTCTTCAAAAGGCCAAGGATTTAGGAGTAGATTTTGTAATTGATGCCTCAGAAAAAGATCCTGTTCAAGAGGTATTGAATTTGACTGAAGGAAGAGGCGCTGATGTCGTATTTGAAGTAGTAGGTGCAATGCCAACATACAAACAAGCCTTCGAAATGGTTAGAAGAGGCGGAACTCTTGTTGCATATGGTGCTGCTCCTGCAGATCATACATTGGAAATTAAACCTTTTGAAATTTATAGCAAGGAATTAACAATCGTTGGTTCCTATGCAGGTACTTATGGCACATGGGTAAAAGCGATTCAGCTTATTTCATCTAAAAGGTTTAACCCTAGTGATATCATCAGTAAAACGATCACGCTGGATCAGTTAGAGGATGGTATTTTAGAGGCCGATAAAAATAAAGGCACAATCAAAATTATCGCGAAAATTAAAGGGTAATAGAGAAACCGAAAGGCGGGATAGCGGAATGAATCGTTCCGCTTTTTCCCTTTGGTACACAGGTTATATAATAATAGGTTCACCATAAGGAGTGATTTCTATGTTTAAATATAGCGTAACACAGTGGATTTTCGGTGATGAATCTTTAGAAGATAGTTTGATTAGATTAAAAAAGTATGGTTACCAGGGGGTGGAATTAGCTGGTGAACCAGATTCCATAGATTTAACTGAAACGAAGAAACTGTTAAGCGAGTATGGCTTGGTATGTAGTTCAATCTGTGGAATATATAGTCCGGAAAGAGATCTTTCCTCATCAAATGAGAAAATTAGAGAGAATGCTATACAGTATGTAAAAAAATGTATCGATTTAGCCAAAAATCTCAATGCTTCCACAGTCATTGTGGTTCCAACTTGTGTAGGTAAACTAAGTCCGGAAACTAGTGTAGAGCAAGAGTGGAATCATGCACTTTCAAGTGTGAAGGAAGTTGCACCATATGCAAAAGAACAAAACATCACCCTTGTGATTGAAGCGCTAAATCGTTATGAGACCTATCTTGTGAACAATTTAAATTTAGCGTTGCGGTTCGTTGAGGAAATCAACCATGAGAGTGTAAAGATGATGGCCGACCTATTCCATATGAGCATAGAAGAACGCGATAATATTGAGATTTTAACGAAAATTCTTCCTCATTTGGGGCATGTTCATATTGCAGATAATACAAGAGAAGCAGCAGGACTGGGCCAAACTGACTTTAAACCGGTCATTTCTTTCCTAAAAGAAAAAAATTATAATGGTTATATCACAATGGAATTTTTGCCAGCCGTTTCAAATCCATATGTAGCATCGGGGCTTCATGGAGAAAGCAATATTTTTGATGATTTTACGGAACAATCCATTAAACATATGAAAGAATTAGCAGCACAGGTATAAAAGATAAAATTATTCCAGGGGGTATTATCCATGATTATTATCCATGCATTTTTGAAAGTAGATTCTAACAAACGCCAGGAATTTCTTGATATAGCTAAAGAAGTGACCGCGCTTTCGCAAGCTGAAGAGGGCAATATCAGCTATCAATTCTATGAAGATCCCCGGCAGCCAAACTCATTTGTGTTTTTAGAGAAGTGGAAGGACGGCGCTGCAATTAAAGAGCACGAAGACACAGCCCATTTTAAACAGTTTTCCAAGGAAGTACCGAATGTCTTGAGTGAACCGATAAAGGTTGAATTATTTGAGGCGTCAGCAATAAATTAATATTGTGAGAAATTTTTTTGTTGTGGGGTTAGCTTTGTTTTTAAACGGAGTTAGCCCCTTTTTAATTTCGTTGATATATCTGAGGTTTGGCTAATATATTTCAGGTGCATTGCGGACATGAAGGACAAAAACTCGGAATCAGGGAAGTTAAATGTCCTTCGGGGCATGTTGGTTGATATAGTTTGGGATTTGGCTGATATACTAGGGGATTGGCTCATATATCCGAGGTTTGACTCATATTTTATAGACTTCGCCAAGCTGTCGTTATATATCCAAGATTTTGAAGTGTCGTATTGGATCTGAGACGTTCATTACAATATGTATAGTGCATCGGTCCAATAGAAATCTGCGTATATTAAGGGCATTAGTAGGAAACCTAAAAAAATATTAGTTTCCTTCTATAGTGGAAAGGCGGCCTATTGTGTCAAATCCAATCGTCAAAACAATCCCGAACTTATTTACCTTAGGAAATTTATTATGCGGCATTTTCTCGATCACCGCAAACATGAACGGCTATTTGCGGCTAGCGGCATTACTAATTTTCCTGGCCGCATTTTTAGATTTGTTTGATGGACGTATCGCAAGAAGGCTGAAAGTGAGTAGCGAGTTGGGGGTAGGACTGGATTCTTTAGCGGATATTATCAGCTTTGGTGTTGCCCCTATATTGATATTTTATACATTAACACCACATTCATGGGTAACGTCATTTGCTTTCATGATTTATCCAACAATGGGGGCACTTAGATTAGCCAGATTTAACGCGAATCCTACCGTTGGTTACTTTGTCGGTATCCCGATTACCCTGGCTGGTCTGATTATGGCATTAATGGGTGCGTTTCAATACAGCAATGCCTATATTACAATCTTCCTTGCTCTTTTAATGGTGAGTCCGATTAGAGTTAGAAAACTTTAGGAAAAATATGTATCAGTTCCCATTATAAAAGTGTTTGCACATTTTTTTTTAAAATAAACCTGCTTCAAAAGCGGCCAGCACTGCTGGGCGGTAAAAAGAAGTGATGCATATAGTTTCCCGGGAAACAACCGAGCAGATGGGCTCTTCGATTGTGTTGGTAATGGTACCAAGAATTACCGCTTCCGATTCTACCTTATTAATGGAATGGTTTCTTGCCCGCTCCAAACTGTTTCAAAGGCGTGAACAGGGTTGCGGGAGGAGACCAAATAGTAAAGAAACAAAAGTTAATAAATCAGGGGATGTAATCTGTTATTTAGAGATTGCAACTAATAGAATGCTAAATAAATTACTTGCAATCCTTTCACAAGCCAGGAATCCCTAGCAACGATGGAAGAATTCTCTTTTTCCGCTCAAGTGTTATCTCAGAATATATAGGAGCTGCAGCCTGCGCTGGCAAAAGCTAAGATGTAAGCAATAGGAAAGGCTGTCGAAATTTCTTCGACAGCCTTATATCTGTTAGCTCAAAACAGCGGTTGTATCATGCTTCACGAAATCAATCTCAAACCCTAAATCCTTAAGCATTTGATGGTCAGCCGTGCTCTCTTGTCCGGCAGTTGTCAGGTAGTTGCCTACAAAGATGGAGTTCGCCGGATAAAGTCCCAGCGGCTGCAGGCTTCTAAGGTTCACTTCTCTTCCTCCAGAAATACGAATCTCCTTTGTCGGGTTGATGTAGCGCATTAGGCAGAGTACCTTTAGACAGTATTTAGGTTCAAGCTCATCGGTTCCTTCAAGAGGAGTTCCGTCAATTGCGTGCAAGAAGTTAACAGGGATGGAGTCGGCATCGAGTGCACGCAAACTTCTTGCCATATCAATGACATCTTGTTTGGTTTCTCTCATGCCTACAATAACACCCGAACAAGGAGAGATCCCAGCTTTTTTAATAAGCTCTACGGTGTTTACCCTGTCTTGGTATGTATGGGAGGTTGTAATGGATTCATGGTGACTTTCAGAAGTGTTGATATTATGGTTATAGCGGTCAACCCCGGCCTCTTTTAGCCTGGCAGCCTGTTCAGGCTTTAAAAGTCCCAGGCAAGCACAAACCTTCAGGTTGTATTTCTCCTTTATTTCCTCTACTGCTGAAACAACGGTGTCGACGTCTTTATTGCTAGGACCTCTTCCGCTGGCGACGATACAATAGGTACCTACGTCAAGGTTATAGGCCTGTTCTGCGCCTTTTAAAATCGAATCCTTGTCAACCATGCGGTATTTTTCGATCGGTGCTGTCGATACACTTGATTGGGAGCAGTAACCGCAGTTTTCCGGGCACAGGCCGGATTTTGTGTTAATAATCATATTTAATTTTACCTTGTTGCCATAATAATGGCGACGTATCGTATAGGCACCCTGAAGCAGCTCTAAAAGCTGTTCATCAGGGCTTTCCAAAATCGATAAAGCCTCTTCATCGGTCAGTTCGTAGCCATCCAAAACTTTACCTGCAAGCTGTTTCCAATCTCCCATTTCAATTGCTCCCTTCTTTTTTAAGCGGCTTTTTTCACATTCCTGAAATTACTTCTCGACAATACCGTTCTCTCCATGCGATGGGCAAAAAATGCTGCGGCTATAGATAGGATGATATCCTTTGGAAGCGGGGCAACCATCCACAACCAGGCCATTTTATAAGAGAATCCTTCTGGCGCACCCGCCCATAAATCATAAGCAAAGTACATCCAGTTCGTTCCGAATAGGTAGTTCACTGCCATCCCTACTAGAGCAGCAATTACATAGCTAGGCAAGCTTCGGTTTCTTTCAACCATTTTTCCAACGATGTATGCTACGAAAATGAAAGAAATGATAAAGCCGAAAGTCGGTTTTACAAGAATCGAGATCCCGCCGGTAAATTGGGCGAATACAGGAGCACCGACCATTCCGACCAACGCGTATACCACCATTGCGATGGCACCAAGCCTGCTTCCAAGAATGGCACCGGCCAAAATGGCAAAGAAGGTTTGTAAAGTAATTGGAACGCCGCCAACTACCAGGAACGATGTATTGGCACCGATAGCCATTAAAGCCACAAACACGGCAACCAGTGTTAGTTCAATTGTTTTCATTTTGCGTTTCATGAAGATGTCTCCTTTAAGAAGTTTTTTATATATTCAGCATAATAGAATGGTAAAAATAATGTCAACTGGTTTTTATGTGAAGTTTACATATAAAACTTATAATTTGTGCCAAGTTAGGAATTTTTAAAAAAAGGGAATAGCCTTCATTTAAAAAGTAAACCTTCCCAGTGATTTCTTTGCCTTTTTATGTCCTTTTATAACAGAAAGTCCTATTTTGTCATGTATTTAGTAAGGTACTGCCCGGGTTATTTTTCGAAATGGGGGAGTTTGACAGAAAACCATGTTCATGGTCTATAAGCTTAATAGAATCGAGGAGTTATTGCCATATGTACACCGTGTAGGATACAAAAACCTGCAATGGTAGGGACTTTGAGTGCAGGGGAATTCTAGCTTGCGTTTGAACCGGAGATCCAACACGCCCAATAGTAGGATGCCAATGCAAAGGATTAAGTTTCTTTACTGCTATGAACGAAATTATGAAACAAATTAAATAAAATAGTTAAAAATAGTTGAAATTAAAAATGTAATCGATTACACTAATATCGTAGTTAAGAGAATAAAAACAACCTAATAATAAGAGTTTTTTTATTCTTCAATGTAATCGATTACAGTAAACAGAAGATTAAAAGCTTTCTAAATTGGGTAATTAGCAAATAAAGTTGCAAATTTTGTGTAATCGATTACACTAACATGAGGTGTTTTAACCAAAAAACACCAAATAAAGACATCTTGTACTTACACCAGGAAGGAAACGGAGGAGCAGAACAATGAAATTTGGCTATCAAACCAATACTTGGGGCGGTGTTGTAGGGCATCCAGCCGGGGTAACTTCAATAAAGGATCTTTATTATCTTGCGAATGGCTCAACAGAAGAAGCCTTAAAAGATATCTCAGAAGCAGGGTACACAGGGTTTGAACTATTCGATGGAAACTTGATGCAATACAAAGATAGAAAAGAAGAATTTAAATCTTTGCTTGAGCAATATTCTTTAGAGTTCATCGGTGTTTACACCGGGGGGAATTTCATCTACCCAGACGTTTTAGTAGAAGAATTGCAAAAAATTGAAGAAGTGGCGGCTCTAGCTTCTGAATTAGGCGCGAGACACCTGGTTATTGGCGGAGGGGCAGTACGTGCCAATGGCATTAAAGAAAGCGATTACGCTGATTTAGCCAACGCCCTCGATAAAGTGGCAGCGATTGCAGAAAAAAATAATCTCATTCCAAGCTATCATCCGCATTTAGGTACGAATGTGGAAGCTCCGGACCAACTGGACAAGCTTATGGCTTTGACAACTATTAATTTATGCCCGGATACGGCTCATATCGAAGCAGGTGGCGGAGATCCTGTAGAGGTTGTTAAAAAGTACGCAGACCGGATTAAATATATCCACTTTAAGGACTTTGCAAATGGTGAATTCTTGCCATTAGGTGAAGGGCACCAAAAATTCGATGAAATGGTAAGGCTGTTAAACGAAAACAATTATGATGATTGGATCACTGTGGAACTTGACAGCTATGCAGATCCTAAAAAAGGTGCAGAAATTAGCCGTAAGTTTTTATTAAAATTTGAGAAATAATTTAAAGAATTTAGAAGCGGTTTAAAATATGAGAAATAAAGCTTACTAGTTTTGTAAGCGATTAAAAAACACTTTGAACATCCATTCAATTTGAGGGGGATATCGAAAATGAAAAAATTAAACGTAGGTATGATTGGCGGAGGATTCATGGGAAAGGCACACTCACTTGCATACGCAGCAATGCCAATGTTCTTTTGGCCTGCTCCTGCTATCCCGCACCGCCACACAGTAGTGGATGTAAAAGAAGAATTAGCCAAGGATGCAGCGGCAAGATTGGGATTTGAACATTACTCCACTGATTGGAGAGAGGTAGTAAACAATCCTGAAATCGATGTTATTGATATTGTAACTCCAAACAATACCCATGCCGAGATTGCGATTGCTGCGGCAAAAGCAGGCAAGCACATCATTTCTGAAAAGCCGTTGGCACTGGGCGCTGCCGAAGCGAAAGAAATGTTAGAGGCAGTTAAGGCTGCAGGCGTTAAACATGCGGTTGCTTTCAACTACAGAAGAACTCCTGCTGTTGCACTCGCGAAAAAATACATTGAAGAAGGAAGAATCGGAAAAATCCTCAGCTTCCGTGGAACATATCTGCAAGATTGGTCTGCTGATCCAAATTCACCGTTATCTTGGCGTTTTCAAAAGAAAATTGCAGGTTCAGGCGCACTAGGCGATATCGGAACACACGTTGTAGATTTTGCACGCTACCTGGTTGGTGAAATTTCAGATGTAAATGCCATGACTAGAACTTGGATTCCGGAAAGACCATTACAAACAGGCGGCATTGATAAGCTCGGTACGGTGAAAAGCAGTGAAGTGGATGTACCGAAAGGCAAAGTCGATGTAGATGATGAGTTCATTACAATGGTCAAGTTTGAAAACGGTGCCATCGGATCCATCGAAGCAACACGTAATGCCTGGGGACGCAATAACTTCCTGACTTTTGAAATCCATGGTGAAAAAGGATCCTTATACTTCAACTATGAGCGCCGTGATGAACTGCAAGTAAGCTTTGCGGATGATCCAAGTGATGCGAAGGGCTTCAGAACCGTTTATACAGGTCCTGCTACTCCATACGGAGAAGCTTTATGGCCAATCCCTGCATTAGGTATCGGATATGGAGAAACAAAAATAATTGAAACGCATGACTTCTTTAAAGCAATCGCAGAAGAAGAAACACAATTTTCACCAAACTTTAATGACGGATACCGTATTGAGCTTATTGCTGATGCGATTCTTGAATCAGCCGAAAAAGGCCAATGGGTAAATATTAACGATTTAGAAAAAAAATAATCCGTTAACGTTTATTATTCTAACGGCTGCTGCCCTGTTGCGGCAGCCTTTATTAAAAAAGCTCCTGCGGCTAATAACATCTTTGTTAAATAACAAAACCGTCGTTTAATTAAGGAGGACAAGGACCATGGAAAAAATTAAAGTTGGTGTAATTGGAACCGGTTTTATAGGGCCTACCCATATTGAAGCCATAAGAAGGCTTGGATTTGTGGAAGTTGTCGGGCTGGCAGCGTCCAGCCTGGAGGCTGCTAAAGAAAAGGCAGCTGAACTGGGCATTCCTAAAGCCTATGCTGATTATCGCGAGATGCTTCAGGATGATGAAATACAAGTGGTGCACAATTGTACACCGAATAACCTTCATTTTGAGATCAATAAAGAAGCCATTTTAGCCGGAAAGCATGTGCTGTCTGAAAAACCGCTGGCTGTGTCCAGTGAAGAATCTGCAGAGCTCCTTGCATTAGCAAAGGAACACAAGGTTGTGCATGGCGTAAATTTTAATTACCGCCAATACCCGATTGTCAAACAGTTAACCGCTATGGTCAAGCATGATCAGCTAGGGAAGGTAAATCTGGTGCACGGCAGTTATTTACAGGATTGGCTTTTATATGAGACTGACTTTAACTGGCGGTTGGCTCCTGAAGCAGGTGGAAAATCACGCGCAATTGCGGATATCGGTTCACACTGGTGTGACACGGTCCAATATGTAACTGGCAAAAAAATTGTCGAAGTTTTCGCTGATTTAGTGACAGTCCTTCCAGTGAGAAAGAAACCAAAATCAAATGTATCGACGTTTGGTGCTCAAAAAGACGAGGCCATGAAATATGAAGATGTTGAGATTAACACAGAAGATTATGCATCGGTTCTTGTCCGTTTTGAAGATGGCTCAAGAGGTGTGTTTACGGTTTCCCAGGTAAGTGCTGGACGCAAAAACAGACTAAGCTTTGAAATCAATGGAAGCAAAAGCTCGGCTTTCTGGAATCAGGAGGAACCAGCTCAACTATGGATCGGACATCGTGATAAACCAAATGAAACCCTTCTTGCTGATCCAGCATTATTCTTGCCTGAAGCACAAAGTGCAATCCACCATCCGGGGGGACACAATGAAGGATGGCCTGATGCCTTGAAAAATGTCATGTTAAATTTCTACTCATTCATTCGCGATGGCAAAGATCCCGAACATGATGAGGCGAATTTTGCTACTTTTGCCGATGGGCATGTATCCATGTGCATTACAGATGCCATCTTAGAAAGCCACGAACAACAAAAATGGGTCAAAGTTCGGAGACACCAGGAGGGGTAATCATGAAATTAGGGGTTTTTACGGTTCTTTATCAAAATCTGCCTTTTGAAGAAATGTTAGATAAACTAGCTGGAATGGGTGTTGAAGCAGTAGAACTTGGTACTGGTAATTATCCAGGAAACAGCCATTGTAATCCTGACGAGCTTTTGGAAAGCCCGGAAAAATTAAAGGCCTTCAAAAAAGCCGTTGAAAGCAGGGGAATGATCATAAGCGGGCTAAGCAATCATGGCAATCCGCTTCATCCGGATAAAAAGGTGGCCGAAGCGGCACATGAAACCTGGCGGAAGACTGTATTGCTGGCGGAACGCTTGGAAATCCCGGTTATAAATGGGTTTTCAGGATGCCCGGGAGATCATGCCCATGCGAAGTTTCCAAACTGGGTGACTTGCTCTTGGCCTCCTGAATATACAGAGGTTTTGGATTGGCAATGGAATGAGGTCGTCATTCCATACTGGAAGGAAGAGGCAAAGTATGCAGAACAGCATGGGATTAAGCAAATTGCCTTTGAAATGCATCCAGGCTTTGTCGTATATAACCCTGAAACGTTATTAAAATTGAGAGAACATGCAGGACCATCCATTGGTGCAAATTTTGATCCGAGCCACCTGTTATGGCAAGGAATCAATCCTGTGGAAGCCATTAAAGCTCTAGGAAAAGAGGAAGCAATCTTCCATTTCCATGCGAAAGATACGTATTTGGACAAGGCGAATATTAGTGTGAATGGCGTATTGGACACTAAACATTACAGTGATGTATTAAATCGTTCCTGGACGTTTAGGTCAGTAGGTTATGGCCAAGATGAAAAGACCTGGAAAGACATCGTGAGCACTCTTCGTGCTGTCGGCTATGACTATGTTATTTCTATTGAGCATGAAGATATGCTGGCTTCCATTGATGAAGGATTGGGAAAGGCTATTTCTTTGTTAAAGGGAGCACTGTTTAAAGAGCAGCTAACCGAAATGTGGTGGGCATAACACACTTCGGTGATTCGATACAGGTACTTTAAACAGGTACCTGTATCGAATCACTGGATGGTACCATCCTTAACTTACATGGACTAACAATGCATCAAGAGAAGTAAACATAAGATTCCGAGGTGACTAAAATGAATGCGATTACAGAACAGCAGCAGGGCAAGGCCGGCCTGCCCGGTAAAATGATTTGGGGCTTTGTTGCAATGCTCATCTTTATGGCGGGTGATGGACTCGAACACGCGTGGCTATCTCCATATTTAATTGAACAGGGATTGACGGTCCAACAGGCAGCAACTCTTTTTACGGCATATGGAGCAGTATTAGCGATCGCTGCTTATTTTTCAGGAGTACTTACAGAAATATGGGGACCAAGAAAGGTTATGCTTATAGGTCTCATCACCTGGCTTGTAGGCCAGATCCTTTTCATTGAACTGGGATTAAAGCAGCATAATTTTGCCGCGATGCTGCCAACCTATGCGCTGCGCGGGATTGGCTATCCTTTCTTTTGTTATTCGTTTTTAGTCTGGGTGACATATCGCAGCCCTCAGCGTATTTTGGCTACAGCAGTGGGCCTGTTCTGGGCTGCATGGAGCGGCGGACTATATGTGGTGGGAAGTTATTTCCCGGCTTTTATGACTGATAAGATTGGGTACATGGGACTTTTATGGAGTGCTGTTGCCTGGGTACTGGTTGGTGGAATTGTTGGACTTTTAGTGGTCGGCAATGAAAAGGTCAGTGAGGATAAGGGTGACGCAAAGGAAAAACTAAAAAGCCTATTAAGCGGATTTACAATTTGTATCGAAAAACCGAAAGTGGCAATTGGCGGGCTGGTCCGTATCATCAATTCAGTCGGTGTAGGGGCCCTTCCGATCTTCTTCCCGATTTATTTAGCTTCTGAATATAAATATTCAACCGGGGAATGGCTGACCATCTGGGGAACCTTTTGGTTTGCGAACATCGTTTTTAATCTGATCATTCCATACATCAGTGACAAATGGTTCGGGTGGCGCAAGACGGTCATGTGGCTTGGCAGTGTTGGCTGCGGTATCATGACACTCGTTCTGTTTTATACACCACACGTTGTTGGCCATAATTTCTGGGCTATGATCTTAGTGGCAATTATCTTTGGAATTGTGCTTTGCGGATTCGTCCCGCTTTCTGCCCTTGTAGCTGCTCTGGCGCCAGAACAAAAAGGTTCTGCCATGGCAATCGTTAGCTTTGGTGCAGGCATGTCTTACTTTATTGCACCAGCACTCGTTGGTTTGTTTATCAACAGTATTGGAGCAGAAGGACTAGCATGGGTATTCTCAATCCTTTACTTTAGCGGTGCTATATTGATGAAATTTATGAAGCTGCCGGAAGAAGAAAAGCAAGCAGAAGGCAAAGAGGTTGTCAACAGGACGGCTAGTGTAAATTAGGACACCCTACTCAAGTATTTTTGAAGCAGTAATTATGATCCTCGATTTTGGCAGTAACTAATAATGAGAACGCTTAACCTTAACGGCTTGCCGTTAAGGTTTTTTTCTATTAAACTTCCATTAGAAAGCCCAGTACCCAATATATCAGGCGAATTTGGGATATATCAGCAAATTCCAGATATATCAGCCAAACGCCGAATATATCAGTAAATTCTAGTATTAGCTGGATTCCAATCCGTTTGGATGAATGCTGCAACAAATCGGCTGAATTTCGGTGAATGATTAGCGATGGTGGACTATCGTTACAGATGGGGTAATCTTTTAATGGAAAAGAGATGACAGGACGAATTCGTCTCTGTTTGCTATTCTCTCATATAGATCTCAGGTAACGGAGCATTCATTAAATCTAAACAATCATCCACTATATAAATAATCTTATTTAGTAGAAATAGTAAATCCTTAACATTAAATTTACAGGCGGTTCCTGCAAACCCAATAGTTAAGGACTCTAATAACTGGCTTATGCTTGGTGCTTGGAACCTTCAGTAAGTAACAAAGATGGAACCACCACCACTTTTATATAACATTGTTTTCCTTAAGGTTATGCATTTTTTGATCATCAAATCCTAGTAATTGTTTGTATATTTCGTCATTGTGTTTACCCATTTTCTCAGGCCCGACATGTTTTACTTTTCCAGGGGTTCGGCTTAGCTTTGGCACAACGCCAGGCATTGGAAACTCGCCTAGCTCCGGGTGTTCTACTGAAATGATCATTTCGCGTTCTTTATAATGCGGATCTTCCACAATATCTTTAGCCGAATAGATGAGGCCTGAGGGTACACCCTTTTCTTCTAATCGCTCCAAGGCTTGTTTGGCTGGAAGAGTTTTAGTCCATTCTTCAATCATCGCATCCAGCATCTTCATATTTGCTGCTCTGGCATGGTGGGTCGCAAAACGGGGATCGTCTGCTAATTCAGGCTGTTCCATCGCTTCACATAGTCTTCTAAATACACCATCAGCATTTGCTCCAATCACGATATATATTCCGTCATTTGTATAATAAATATTAGAAGGCGCTACACCAGGCAGGATATTTCCCATTCTTTCTCTAATATAACCTGCGAGGAGATAATCGGGAACCAGGCTTTCCATAACCGAGAAAACGGACTCATAAAGAGCAGTGTCTACCACTTGTCCTATTCCCGACTTTTCTCTTTCATGCAGTGCCACCAAACATCCAATCGTTGCAAAGAGGGCAGCTAGGGTATCACCTAGGGAAACTCCGATTCTTGATGGCGGGCGATCCTCGAAGCCAGTAACATACCGGATGCCACCCATTGCTTCACCAACGCTGCCAAATCCGGCACGATGCTTGTAAGGTCCAGTCTGGCCAAATCCTGAAGTCCTCACCATTATTAGCTTTGGATTAATTTCTGCCAACGTTTCATAAGAAAGGTTCCATTTTTCCATTGTTCCCGGCCGGAAGTTTTCAATTAGAATATCTGCATCTTTTATCAATTCTTTTAAAATATTTTGTCCTTCTTCAAGGCGTAAATTTAGTGTAATCGACTTCTTATTCCTGGATTGAATTGGCCACCAAAGCCCGACACCTTCTTTTGCCTTTCCCCAATTTCTCATAGGGTCTGCTATATTTGGCGGCTCCACCTTTATAACCTCAGCGCCAAAATCAGCAAGAAGCCTGCCTGAGAAAGGGCCAGCTAAAAGAGTTCCTAATTCAATGGCACGTACTCCTTCTAAAGGAAGTTGTCCTTTTTGTTCCTTATTCATATTTATCCTTCCTTTCAATTATAGAGTAATATTATAGGTTGAATTTTCAGAATTTTATAGTAATAAATTATCACTTTGTATACAATAAATCAAACAAAACTTTTCTTTTTACAAAAATTAAAGATTTTTTATCTGGAATTCGCTAAAATCACATAGGATTTTTAATATTATTGCAATTCAAAATACTATTGTATACAATCAAGGTAGAGGTGTTAAATATGGATCCCTATAAATTCATAAAAGAATCGATTATCCATGGGAGATTTGAACCTGGATTTAGGTTAACCGAGGAATTCCTCGCTAAGGAATTAGGAATAAGCAGGACACCAATTAGAGAAGCCATTAAACAGCTGGAGGCAGAAGACCTCATAACACCTTTAAAACGAGGTGTCATTGTGCGTCAGTTTACCAAAGAAGATATTCGCCAAATTTATGATATCAGATCGCTTTTAGAGGGTTATGCTGCAAGCCAGGCTGCCATCCACCGGACTGATGAGGATATGCAGAGGATGGAAGAAGCGAACCAGCGTTATGGCCAGACCATTGACAGATATCTTAATTCTAATAGCGATAGCATCGATGAAATCGTTACTGTCAATCAGGATTTCCATGAATCAATTGTTGCCGCTTCGAAAAATCAACAGATTTCCTATCACATTTCCAAAGTGGTTGTAGTGCCACTAATATTTCGTTCCTTTTATTGGTATAAACCTTCGCAAATAAGACGCTCCCATGAAACGCATAATGCTGTGCTGGAAGCAATTAAGAGCAAGGATGCTGAAAGAGCCCGGATCGCTCTCCAGGAACATATTTACCAGGGGAGAGACCATGTATTTAAACACCTGGATAGCATAGAATTTCAGTTTTTAACAAAGGAGGAAGCCTAATGATAGAAATATGTGAGGTAGGCCCGCGAGATGGATTGCAAAATGAAGGGAAAATTGTTTCAACTGAGATAAAAGTAGAATTGATCAAGAAATTAATTGATGCAGGACTTAGAAATATTGAAGCTGTTTCGTTTGTAAATCCTAAGGTCGTACCCCAAATGGCTGATGCTGAAGAAGTGATGAAATATGTCCCGAAGAGGAAGGACGTTAGATATGGCGGGCTTGTACTGAGCCGTTCAGGTTTAGAGAGGGCATTAAACTCTGAAGTGGATTTTTTACATGTTGTAACAGCAACAAGCGACCAGTTTAATATGAAAAATGCAAAAAGGACAGTAGAACAAGCCGTTAAGGAACTGACAGCGGTTATTGATGAAGGAGTAAAAGCTGGGAAAGGAGTGGCCGGTGTGCTCGGTACAGCTTTTGGCTGTCCTTTTGAGGGTGAAGTGCCTGAAACAAGGATCCTGCAGGTTGCAGAAGCCTTTTTGAATGCTGGCTGTACTGAAATTACACTTGCTGATACTACTGGGATGGCAAATCCTGTACAGGTTCAGCGAATCGTTTTATTATTTAAAGAAAACTTTGGGTCAAATGTTACGCTTGGGCTTCATTTCCATAATACCCGCGGATTGGGCCTTGCCAATACACTAGCAGGATACCAAGCGGGGGTAAGGCGTTTTGATTCTTCTATTGCCGGGTTAGGAGGCTGTCCATTCGCCCCTAAAGCAGTTGGTAATGTATGTACGGAAGACATGGTAAATATGTTTCATAAAATGGGGGCAGAGACCCAAACCAACCTTGAACTATTAATCAATATTGCTAAGTGGATGGAAATAATCATAGAACGTCCGCTAGATGGTATGCTTATGAAAGCAGGAATATAAATCCATGCAAGAACCGAAAAGAGTCAGCTTAACAAATGTATACATTATAAAATTCTGATAAAACAAGAATTTTATAATGGACCTTTGAATCCGAAAAATCCTCTACATAATTTAACATTCAGATTGTTTTTTGCAATAAATAACCGAATAATAATGTGGAAATAACAAGAAAGTAGTCGGATTATATGATAAGTATTCTAACTATTTTTATTTGTCTAAATTTTCAGTAAAATAGATAGACGAATTGTATACAAAGTGATACAATTTCAAAAAAAAGCAGTTTTTCCTACTTCACCCTTAACTATTCATAAGTAACTTCATAGAGTGGGAAACACCAATAAAACAATACAGGAGGGATTAATAAAGAAAAATGAAAGCGCTATCTATATATAAAAAATAGGAGGGGGTATTTAAATGAGGACAACATTAATCATGAAAAAATTTATGGGTGTGATGCTTGGGTTGCTCTTAATTGTATTAGCTGGCTGTGGCGGTAATGATGCAGCAAGTGGAACTGCTAAAAGTAAAAGCGAAGGTAAAGGGAAAGTTGATGAGATAGAAATTTCCGTAACCCACTATCCTACAGGGCTATATGGCGTCCCTTATAACATTGGGATAGAAAAAGGATTTTTCGAGGAAGAGGGCATTAAGCTAAAAACGATTGTGGGCAGTGCAGGTGGAGGAACAACGGTACGTAATGTACTCTCAGGGGATCTTCCGTTTGGGGATGTTTCTACCTCTGCAGTCCTTCAGTCATACCTAGCTGGTGCACCATTAAAGATTGTAGGCGGCGGAGTACAAAGTGTGAGTGATTTGGTGTACGTAACCCGTAAGGACGACAAGATTAGTAAAATAGAAGACTTAGTTGGAAAGACTTGGGCGTTTACCAATCCGGGCTCTGTATCAGAAACTACCTCACAGCTAGTCTTGGATGAGGCTGGCATTGATCCGAAATCACTAAAAATGGTGGCATCTGGAGGTGTCAGTGAAGGTCTTACGTTACTTAAAGAAGGGGAAGTGGACGCAACATTAATGTTGGAACCAGCTTACTCCGTCCAGAAAAATGATTGGAAAACCTTGTTCCGTGTTTCTGAACACTTATCCAACTACCAGCAGAGCGTTATCATCACTAGTCCACAGGTGATTAAAGAAAATCCGGGACTTGTGAAAAGATTCCTTGCTGCCTACCAAAAATCTGTAGAGTGGGTTTATGCGAACCCTGAAGAAGCTGGAAAGATTTTTGCGAAAAACGCTGAAATTGATGAGGCCGCATCGGTGGCTGCGCTAAAAGACTTGGCACAACAGAAGCATTGGGGAAGCAAAATTGAGGCGGCTTCAATGGAGAATGTAGTAAAGGGAATGCAGCTTGCAAATACCCTCAAGAAAGGACAGGAAATTGTCTGGGAAGAGATATTGGATATGCAATTCCTTCCAGAAGATCAAAGGCTTGATCCATCCGAGCTAAGTACAAATAAATAGTTTCCTCTGCCGTAGCCGCACATGTCCAGCTGTTTGGCGTGGGACGGCTACGGCCTATACCTTCATTCCAGGAGCAAAGGGGCGAGCATAAATGGTTGAACCATTAATGAGAGTGGAGAATTTAACAAAAATTTATTCAAGTGATGCTAAAGAAGTGATTGCGTTACAAAACATTGACTTTACAGTACAACAAGGGGAATTTATTTCTATTGTTGGTCCAAGTGGTTGTGGAAAAACGACCTTATTGGAAATTTTATCTGGACTGCGGCAGCCTACCACGGGTGCTGTAAAAATTAAAGGTGACATTGTGACTGGTCCTCAAAAATCAATAGGAATCGTGTTTCAGGAGGAATCTACCTTTCCTTGGAGGACTGTATTGGAAAACGTTGCCTTCGGACTGCAAATGCAAGGGCGATCCAAGAAGGAGTATAGAGAACAGGCTTATAGGATGATAGAACTTGTCGGTTTAAAAGGGTTTGAAAACTCTTATCCATATGAATTATCAGGAGGAATGAGGCAGCGTGTTGCTATTGCCAGGACCCTGGTTACTCAACCGGAAATTGTCGTTATGGATGAACCATTCGGTGCATTGGATGAGCAGACGCGCTTAATACTGGGTGGAGAGCTGCTGAAAATAGTAGAACAAACAAAAGCCACAGTGGTTCTGGTCACGCATAGCATTCAAGAAGCGGCGCTTTTATCTGATAAAATTGTAGTTTTGTCAGCCAGGCCAGGAAAGGTTAAGCATCTTATCAAAAGTACATTGCCAAAACCTAGGGATGCAGCTGCTTTAACGACCCCAGAATTTGCTGAAATAACACAAAAGCTTTGGTCAAGTCTTGAAGAAGAGTCTTTAATGAAACAACCGGATTATACCAATAAAAATAATCGGGTGGTAGGATAATGAAACGGGATCGGCTTACACAAATTCTTATTATCGTTTCCTTGCTGGTACTCTATGAAGTGAGCACCCGAAGTCAATGGCTTGATTCATTTACGTTTATCCCCTTTTCCACTATGTTCATGAACATGATAGAAAATCTAACTAATCCCGAATATGTTACGAACCATTTTGCGGTAACGGCACTAGAGATTATCACAAGCTTCATAGGTGCCATTCTTTTTGGAATTCTTTTTGGTGTTATTCTATGGCGTTCTGAGTTTGCCCACCATGTTCTCCAGCCGTATTTAATGTTATTCTATGCCATTCCCTTTTTTGCACTTTACCCTATTTTTATTAGTATCCTCGGAATCGGGCCGCTGCCAGTTGTCATGATTGGGTTGTTTTTTTCACTTCCGGCAGTAATCACTAACACAGCCATTGGTTTTCGTGAGATTAGAAAGGTGTTAGTTAAGGTCGGTCGTTCTTGCAATCTTTCATTTCGTCAAATGCTTATACACATTTATTTTCCAGCTGCGTGGCCGTCTATTTTTACAGGGATCAAGCTCGCTGCTGCCTATTCGATTATTGGGGTAATCGCTACTGAATTTATATTATCCTCACGTGGATTAGGCTACACGATTTCGTACGCCTATAACAACTTTGATATGAACGGTATGTATGGTTCGGTGCTTCTGGTAATCATGATCGCACTGATTGTTAATGTGGTGCTTGGATATATAGAATCACGAGCCTATAGAAGGAATTCATGATGTTGTTGTTACTATACATTGAAAGGAGGAGACCTGCTTGAAAGCCAATGCGTCACTTGAAAAGTGGTATACATTTGGGAGATATATGGTCCCGGTTACGATTATCCTGTTATGGGAGATTATTTATTTAATGCTGGGAGAACCCGCAATGGCATCTCCTTGGCAAAGTGTAGTCGAATTGAAAGAAAATGCGAATAATTGGTTGGGTGATATGGGGAATACCGTCCTCACATTGATCATTTCTTTTATCATTGCAGCCATTTTAGGAACTGTTCTTGGCTTTTTTATAGGATTAAGTGCTTTCTGGACCAAAACACTGTCTCCATTAATACTCGGATTATATTCCATCCCAAAGGTAACACTCTATCCTATATTTCTATTAATATTTGGATTAACCATACAGGGAAGGGTAGCTTTTTCGGTTTTTCATGGGGTATTCCCCATCATGATTATCTGCATGGAGGCAACAAGGACGATTCCAGAAATATATTTGAAGCTGGCAAAGTCGTACAAAATGTCTTTCTTGCAAAAAACTAGGCAAATCCTTATTCCTGCCATTATGCCTCAACTAGTAGTAGGTCTTCGTATGTGCTTTAGTCTTTGCTTTTTAGGATTGACTTTGGCTGAAATGTTTGCTTCCTACGAAGGATTGGGGCATCGATTAGTACATTATATGTCCCTAAATCAGCCATCTTCTATACTTGCCATCATTATCTTCATTATTTTTATTGCCTTTTTCTTTACCTTTCTCTTCCTGTTATGGCAAGAAAAAAACGAACAGAAGATTGGCAAGCGGCAGATTAATTTGTCATAGAATGCTGTGAATTGAAGAGGGTAGGGTCCGTCCACCTCTTAGTAAAGACGGCGGGATATTAAGCTATAACAAAGGATAGCAGATTAATGGCTATCCTTATTTTTCTTACAACAGGCAGCAAGACTATAAAGAATTTTTAACTACCATCTTCCAATGAAAAAACTTCTAGGTTATTTGAATTCACACAGGGTAGATATGAAACCGTGGGCCGGAAGTCATCAGCTTAGGAGGTCTGTAGCATGTTTGGTTTTAATGACTTTTGGAAGTTTTTCCTCGCTTTTTTCTTGATCTATCCTGTGGTGACGATCATTCATTTATCGGGCCATTTGTTTTTTGTTACTCTTTTTGGCGGCAAAGAGAAGAAGGTAGTAATCGGGCATGGCAAAAAGCTGTTCAGCTTTTTAAAATTTGAAATCCGCCAGTACTACTTTTGGGCAGGCGGTTGTGAATTCACGATGATTAAATTTAATAATCGGTTAACCAACACTTTTATATTGCTTGGCGGTGCTATTTTCAACGGAATCAGTATTGCAGCTGTCAATATTCTTATTTATATGAGAGTGCTAGAACCAAGTGTTTGGTGGTACCAGTTTGTTTATTTCTCATTTATTGCGCTTTTCTGGTCTATTTTTCCGATGAATTACCCGAGCGGCACTCCTTCTGACGGGAAGGCGGTTTGGCAGCTTTGGAAGGATAAAGTCCAAGGTAAATCCTCGGATGATCTTCTTTGGCGTTCAGATGAAGAGAATGATAGGTAAGGAGATTCATTTGTTGAATCTCTTCTTTTTTTATAAAAAGGGGTTTGCCAGGTCTTCATCACGGGTAAAGATACTTCATAGGATTGTGTTTATTGCTGTGTCGCATCATGAATGAAGCATAGGTTATGTCAGATAATTGGCCAAGAGTTTTGGAAGATAAGTTACATACATTTGTCTTAATTGATTGTCGGTTTGGTTTGATCGATTAATAATTGTGATTCGTGCAACCATATTTCCTGTTTTTGAGATGGGTTCGACTTCATGAAAGCCTCTAATCGTTTCCCTTTCTTTTTCTAATTCACGGAACGATTCTAAAACAGTTCCCTTACCTGTAAGTCCCCGGTGTTAGGGAAAAACTCCGCTAAATTATTTATTTGCCATCCTTTTCAATTCCTGATGAAATACCACAATCCGATGCGTTTTATTCCCAAGAATCTATCATTTTTAATTTACTCTAATTGGGAAATTACCTAAGTAATAGGCACGCACTTCATAGCTACGCAAGTTTTAGGAAAGTAGGCGATTTTTATTGATTACTTTTGAACATGTTGGAAAAAAATATCCGGATGGATTTGTTGCGTTGAAGGATATTGATTTTCACATTGAAGAAGGGGAGCTAGTTGCTTTAATCGGTCCCAGCGGCTCCGGGAAAACTACTACGATGAGGATGATAAATCGGTTAATTGAGCCGACTAGCGGCAGAATCTTAATAAATGGGGAAGACATTTCTAACATTGATCCTGTCCAGCTTCGAAGAAATATCGGTTATGTTATACAGCAGATCGGCCTTTTACCCCATTTGACCATTGAGGAGAATATTACGCTTGTACCTAGATTAAAAGGATGGGATCCGGAACGGTATGAGAGTAAAGTGGATCAACTCCTGAATATGGTCGGTTTAGATCCTGATGAATATAAGACACGTTTTCCTGCCGAATTGAGTGGGGGCCAGCAGCAGCGTGTAGGCGTTATCCGGGCGTTGGCAGCGGAACCTCCGATTATCCTGATGGATGAACCTTTCTCTGCACTAGATCCAATCAGCCGTGAGCAGCTTCAGGATGAGCTGGTGAATCTGCAGGAGGACATTAAGAAAACGATCGTTTTTGTTACCCATGATATGGACGAAGCAATCAAGATCGCTGACAGGATTGCCATTATGAAGGATGGTGAAATCGTACAGTTTGATACACCGGAGAGAATACTCCGCCATCCAAAAAATGAATTCGTGAAAGGTTTTATTGGGGAAGAACGTCTGGAAGCCTGGGATAACTCTCCTCCGGTTGCAGCGGATCTTATGTTGAACAAAGTGGTGACTGCACGTCCAACACGGGGTCTTGCACAGTCCCTTAAAACAATGAAAACCTATAAGGTTGACACCCTGCTTGTAACCAACCAGCAAAACCAACTGCTCGGAATCGCCACCATTGATAATGTGGAACGTTACTATGCGGAGGAAGACAAAACCTTGCAGGAAATTATGGATCGTGATATTCAAACTGTGGAAGCCGACACACCTTATACTGATGTCGCTGAACTCTTTGCAAAAGGGGCCGTCCTTATACCTGTCTTACAAAACGAAAAATTGGTAGGGCTTATTACACGCTCCACCATGATGAGAGGATTGGCAGGAATGAAAATTGCACCACCGGCACCTGTGGAAGGAGACGTAGGAAGAAATGAATAAAGAAAACTTTTTTGTCAATCTTGTGAATACATTCCAAACAAGGTGGCCGGAAATACTTGAAGCACTACAGCAGCACTTATTTTTATCGCTTGTGTCACTTGTGATTGCAACTCTAATCGCTATACCGGTCGGGATTTTTATTGCGAGAAGAAAAAAATTGGCTGAACCAGTGATTGGTGTGGCCTCTATTTTCCAAACCATACCGAGTCTTGCATTATTCGGCTTTTTATTGCCGCTGTTTGGAATTGGGAATATAACAGCCATTATTGCTCTAACTATCTATGCCCTACTGCCAATCCTGCGAAACACCTTCACAGGAATAACCGGTGTCGACCAATCAGCTGTTGAAGCCGGCCGGGGAATGGGAATGACAAAGAACCAGATTTTACGCATGATTGAATTGCCTCTTGCGTTGCCCATCATTATGGCTGGGCTTAGGACAGCGACTGTCTTGACGATTGGTGTTGCTACTTTGGCGGCGTTTATCGGCGCAGGAGGTCTAGGTGATTTAATTTACCGTGGATTATCGACTGCAAGAAACGAACTTGTCCTTGCAGGAGCTATTCCCGCTGCATTCCTAGCTATTGTTATTGATCTTATTTTAAAACGGATCGAAACGGCAACAGACCCTAAGTCCCGAAAGAAAATTTCGTGGAAAAAACTAAGCTTGATCTTTGTGCCAATTGCTGCAGTAGCTTTGTTCATTGGATTGCGAGGAGGAAACACGGAAGACACCATCGTAATTTCTGGGAAAAAATGGACTGAGCAATATATTCTCCCTCATATCATCGCTGAATATGTGAAGGACCAAACAGACTATAATGTAACGGTACAGGAAGGGCTGGGAGAAACTCCTATTATCACCCAGGCGATTCGAAAAGGCGATATTGATATGTTCGTAGAATATACAGGAACAGGCCTAATGACGATCCTTAAAGAAGAGTACAGGCCTGAAGACAGTGCGGATGAAATATACAATAGGGTAAAAAAAGGATATAGCGAACAATACAATTTAGAATGGCTAAAACCATTAGGCTTTGAAAATACCTATGCGCTTGCCCTTAATGCGGAAAGCTTTAAACAGTCGGGTGCAAAAACCATTTCAGAATTTGTTCCAAAAGCATCCGGATTAAGATTTGGAGGACCGACTGATTTTTATGAGCGCGAAGATGGATTTGATGCTTTTGTTAAAACCTATAACATGAGTTTTAGTGAAAAACGCAGCCTTGATCCAAATCTAATGTACTCTGCTGTAAAAGAAGGAGAAGTAGATGCCATTCCTGCTTACACAACCGATGGCAGAATTGTACGTTTCAATCTGAAGGTGCTGGAAGATGATAAAAAATTCTTCCCTCCTTATTATGCAGCACCTGTTGTTCGCGAAGACACATTGAAAAAGTTTCCTAAATTAAAAGAAGTCGTCAATAAACTTGCGGGCCAAATATCTGAGAAGGACATGGCAGAAATGAACGCACGGGTGGATTTGGATAAAGAAGACCCGAGGGAAGTGGCGAGAGAATTTTTAAAGGAAAAGGAATTAATAAAATAAAACGTGAAGGAAAAAATCCAAAGTGCAGGCTAGTGGAATGTCCTTCAACCCAAGGCATATAACCCAAACCCAAAGTTCGTGCAAGTAAATAATATGGAGCAACCTTTCAGCGGATTTAGCTCCTTAAACACGAAAAGAGACTGTCCAAAAAAAGACAGTCTCTTTTACATTTAACTATGCTTCTTCATTCGATCCAATAAAAATCCGCCTTTAAACCGCCGCGGCTCATAAGAAATGATGAATGCTTTTGGCTCAAATTTTTCGACGGTGGAAATCAATTCATCCTCACGGTTTCGTTTTGTCAGGATTTCCATCCGGTATCGGTTGCTATCCCTGCCTTCTCCAACGTAGAGGGTAACACCGAATCCGTTGATCCGCAAAGTATCGATTAGTTCTTTATTTTTATGCTGGGTATTTACTGTCACATTAATATAACCTATCGCGAGCTTCTGCTCAATTTTAGTTCCAAACACGATTCCAATCCCAAACCCGACCGCATAAACGACCATCGCCAAGATGCTTTGGTCACCGCTGAACACTAAGGACAAGCCGAATACATAAATCAGCATTTCAAAAACGCCCATAATGGAAGCAAGAACTGTAATATTTTTGACCAGGAAAATAGTTCGTAATGTTAATAGGGGAACATACGCTAGCTGCAACAATAAGATTAAAAGTATTTCTTTCAATTTGGCACCTCGAAAAATTTATTATTTAATCGTAAACATAAGGAAAATTACCTAGTTTTGACTATTTTGATATACTTGTATAACTACTATAATAATAGTATAAAAACCCGATAATAAATGCAGAAATTGTTTCCAATTAACTTGTGCATTGTTATTATTGCTTTTATACATAAAGGATATCCTCATTTTGATTGGGTATTTTATTAAATATTATACAAGGGGGTGAGGAATTATTGAACATTTTGATTGCCGAGGATGATCCTTCCTCAAGAAAGTTAATAAAACACTTCATTGAGTCTATTCCGAATTACAAGGTTACGGGGGAAGCAGTTAACGGAGAAGAACTAATACGCCGGATCGTGACAGATAGGCCTGATGTGGCCCTGGTTGACATCGGAATGCCGCTTTTAAACGGAATGGAAGCGATCAAATCCTGCAAGGAGCTCTTTCCGGATTTGCAGGTCATTTTCATTACAGGCAATGATGAATATGCGCTGGAGGCCTTTGATGTCAGCGCCATCGACTATATCCTCAAACCCATTGAGAGAACCCGGTTGTATGCCGCTCTTGAAAGGGCTGGCCAAGTATTAAATAAAAATTATGAAAATGAAGCGGTAAGCCATAAAAACTTGATGATTAAGCAGCAAAATAGTATTACGTTTATCCCGTTCGAAGAAATATATTTCATCGAGAGAACCGACAGAAAGTCCCTCATTCATACTATTCATAATAAAATAGAAGCAAAAGAAGCTTTAACATCTCTTGAAAAGTTACTAGATACAAGATTTATGGCATCGCACAGATCTTATATCATCAATCTGGATTACTTATCAAAAATAGAAGCCTGCGGGCAAATGTATATAGCATATTTCAAAAATTATCGGGAAACTGCTAAGATCTCAAAGCATAAACTGAGTGAATTGCAATATTATAAGTCAATATAAAGGTAATACCTGTAGTTTTGAACGTCCTACTTTCTCAGGGGGAGAGCCCCCAACTACCGAGGTTATCAAGGCTGTCGACAAAGTCGGCAGCCGTTTTATTTTTTCACAATGGAGAAAAGTTTGCCTAGCCCCCATGACATTATGACCCTGGATTTCAGGATTATTTTAAAAAAATTTGTAAATTTTTGCATGATAGGTCTTTTTTTATGCTCAAAAGGACTATTTTAAGGATTGAAACCAAGAATATTATGTCTTAAAGGGATTGGACAATTTTTGAAAATATTCATATATTCCTATTAAACCACTTGGACGGTTAGGTAGAAAATCCTAGTGATTACTTGAAAGGAGTGGGTGATGTTATGGACAAAACAGCTGTAGCTGGAACATTAGAAGACCACATTCACCACCATTATCAATCACTATGGGATTTAAGAGAATGGGGCATATATGGGTACGAAGCTCTGCTGCGTCATGAATATTTCGAAAATCCTGAACACTTTTTTTCCTATGCCCGAAAGAATAATTGTTTATCTACGCTTGATACGATTTCCATTTTACAAGCTATTGAATCTTTACCTTTTCTGCGAGATAAAAAATTGTTTGTAAATGTGTTTCCTTCTACCGTAATTAACCATGATTTTTTAACGTTTATAGAGTCTGTCAAAAAGGGGAATCCCAATATTGTCCGCCAGGTCGTTTTTGAATTAAATGAATCATATGCTGAGGAGGAAATCTGGCACATTCCCCAATTAAAAAACATGGTGGAAAGGATCAAGAATCAAGGCTTTTTAATTGCTATGGATGATGTCGGGAAAGGTGCTGCTTCCTTACAAAAAATCATAGAGTTCAAGCCGGATTATATAAAGCTGGACCGTTATTTTTCGACGGAACTCTCAAAAAACCTTGAGAAGCAAGCGATGGTATCTTTCCTGGTAAACTATTGCAAATCGTTTGGAATTGAAGTGGTTTTGGAAGGAATCGAGACACCGGTAGACCTTGCTATGGCAAAGGTCCTCAAGGTCCGGTTCGGACAGGGGTACGTATTGGAGAGACCTATGCCGTTAGAAGCAATGAAACAGAGTGGGCAATGAAAACAATCGTAGAATTTAGCAAAAAGGTGAGACATTTGAGAAAGAATTGGACAGAAGTAGAAATTGAATTTCTTAAAGAACAGGTAGGTATCATGAAGCTTTCAACCATTGCAAGACAGCTGGGACGTACCGAGCAGGCGTTGTTGAGCAAAATGAAGCGGATTGGCATTTCTAATACAAAGGCACAGACCGGATATTTAACAACCTATGAACTAGCCAAAGCTTTGAAGGTGGATCCTGCTACTGTTAGAGGCTGGATTTCAAGGCATGGACTAAATTGTACTAAAAAAATAACAAGAACAACAAAAAAGTTTTACTTAATTCATCCTGAAGATTTTTGGCAGTGGGCCGAAGTAAATAGAGAGAAGCTGGACTTTTCAAAAATCGAATACCAATCGATCATTCCCGAACCTTGCTGGGTGGCAGGAGAAAGAAAAAAAGAAAAAACGGCAAATTATAAGGCATGGAGCATTAAGGAAGAAGAAAAGCTGTTAGTCCTGTTTTCGGAAGGATACTCCGCCAAGGAAGTTGCCGGTCGGCTTAATCGTTCTATTGTTAGTGTGCAACGCAAATACGGTAGGCTGAAGGATTCACAGAATATTGGTTTTCTTTAATAAGGAGATGTATGATGAGCAAGCAAAAAAGGAAATTAACATTAAAGCTAGGTGCAAAGATCAATTTGATGGTTTTATCCATCCTGGTCTTTTTATCTATAACAGTAGGTGCTGCCCTCGTTCAGCAAATTGGGTCAGGCATCAAACAATTTGCCGTAGAAAAAGCAAAAGGTGATTTGGGTCTGGCTTACCGGTATATGAATAACAAATATCCTGGTGACTGGGCTATCAAAGATGGGCAATTATACAAAGGGTCTGCTCTAATGAACGGCAACTTTGAAGCTGTTGATAAGATCGGGAGTGACACGGGAGATACTGTAACTATTTTCCAACAGGATACAAGGGTTTCTACCAATGTTATGGTAAATGGGGAGCGGGCAATCGGAACAAAAATCTCGCCAGAGGTTGGAAGCCGTGTATTAAAGGATGGGGAGAATTTTTACGGCGACGCCGATGTAGCTGGAAAGCACTATCAAACGGCATATATGCCTTTAAAGGACATAAGTGGAAAAACAATAGGTATATTTTATGTAGGGGCATCGGATAAAATTGTTCAGAGCATCACCTCCGCAATCTTAAAGACATTCCTATACACCCTAGTTATCGTCATCATTATTTCTTGTTTGGTTATTTTCTGGTTTACGCGAAACTTAAAAAAGAGACTAACAACGATTTCAGATGCTCTCGTTCATGCGGGAAATGGAGATTTCACCATTGAAGTGGCCGATAAAAATGGAGATGAATTAAGCGATCTTGCATCCAGCTATAATCTAATGAAAGACAATATCCGGAATATGATTCATGCGATATATGAAACATCAGAGCATGTTGCTGCGACAGCACAGGAATTATCAGCCGGGGCTGAACAAACCAGCAAGGCCACAGAACAAATTACCGAAGCAATCCAGGAAGTGGCGAATGGCGCGGAAAGCCAGACTGAAAACGTAGAAGAAACTTCCCTGTCTGTAGCGGAGGTTACGAAAGGAATCGAAAAAATTGCCGCAAATGCTTCTGCTGTATCAGAGGCAGGCTCCCTTGTAAACGGCAAGGCATCCCAGGGAGGCGAACATATAGGCTCGACAGCCAGGCAAATTCATGCGATTCAGCAATCCGTCCAAGTAAGCAGTGAAGTACTTAGCCTGCTGGAAAGAAGATCCCGGGAAATCGGAGAAATAACGCAGGTGATTACGGGTATCGCCAATCAAACGAATCTACTGGCTTTAAACGCTGCGATAGAAGCTGCCCGTGCTGGAGAGAACGGGAAGGGTTTTGCAGTTGTTGCTGATGAAGTGCGGAAACTTGCTGAACAATCCCAAGCTTCTTCTTCCCAGATTGCTGATCTGATTAAAGAAATCCAATCAGACATGCAACGTTCAACAGCGTCGATTGGCCAAGTGCAATCGGATGTGGAAGAGGGATTGGTTGTCATCGGGAAAACGGAAAAAAGCTTTCAGGAAATTATGCTATCTTTGGTAAATATACAGGGGCAGGTTGATGAGATGGCTTCTACTTCCCTGCACATCTCCAAAAGTGCACAGGAGGTATCTACTGCTGTAGCAGGAATCTCGGAAATATCGAGGGAAACATCCGGCCATTCACAAAGTGTAGCTGCCTCCACACAAGAACAGCTTGCCTCCATGGAAGAAATCACAGCCTCTGCCAGTTCATTGACCCAAAGAGCTGTAGACTTGCAAGAGATGTTAAGTAAATTTAAAGTATAGGAAATAATGATTTATATATGGACCAATGAAGAAGAGGCCGTCTGACATGCCTCTTCTTTGCTTTTATCCTTTAAAAGCTGGGAAACGAATAAGATTAGTAGTTTTTCAAGAGGCTAAAAATAACTGGCTGGACACCTCAGATTTAATAATATTAGCCAATATAGAATCGTGGTTTCTTAGTTATGTAAGGTTGAATTTGCCTGCAAATTTATCAGATCCGAGGTTGATAATCTAGCTTTTTTTACTTGCAGCGTGCCGATATTGAACCAATCTATTAACCCTTTAGGAGTACAAATAACAATTGGTATTACTATATGATATTGATGACAGATCAGTGAATGATATAATAGAAAAGGCAGATTCAGGCCTTTCCCAGGCAAAAACCGAGGGAAGGAATAGAGGTATGTATACTGTATTTTAAGATAATTCTAAAAAGTCGAAGTTAAGGAGAGATTTATATTCACTATCTATTTAATGTACCCGGGAGAAATAGCTGGAAGAGGTATGTTCTTTCATTAATCATAATTATTATTTCCGTTATATTAGGGAGCCTCATTTACGGGGTTCTCGGCATGATTGAGATGAGCATGAAGGGAACGTTACCTGCTTACATGCAGGGAACTTCCGACTCGTTTATCGGCGTAAGTCCTACGAATGATCTGCTATACAGTAATTTAATGAATGTTGTCTGGATGCTCGGTTTATGGTTCGTTATAAAGGTGATTCACAAACGGAAGCTGCGGACACTTGTAACAGCACGGCCAAAAATAGATTGGAAACAAGCTGGTTGGGGGTTTGCCGTATTCTTTGGTTTAATGATAGCGTTCCAAGTGCTTGATTTTATAATTTTCCCAGGTGATACGGTACTTAATAATTTTTCCTGGGGTGCTTTCTTTTATTTGTTTCTTGTGGTCCTTTTCCTGGTCCCAATCCAGACGACAGTCGAAGAGTTATTCTTCAGGGGCTTCCTGTTGCAGTGGTTCGCCAAAAAGATTGCCAGCCCTATTACCTTATCTATCATCATCGCTGCCATATTCGGTTCCCTCCACTTTTCGAATCCGGAGATGGGACGTTCGGCAGTATGGGTAGGCTTGGATTATATTTTCACTGGTTTTATGCTTACTTGGATTGCCGTAAAAATAGGCAGCCTTGAGCTTTCAATTGGAGCCCATGCTGCTAATAATATGTTTTTGTTCTGGTTCATTTCAGACGAGCAATCAGTAGGCGGGGAACTCCCGTCAATCTTTAAAGTAACAGATGTGAATCCTATGCTTTCATTCTTAATGACGGCAGCTATTCTGATTATTTTTTATGTTTTATCGCGTAGAAAGTATTTAGTTGGGAAATAAATTCATGTTAAAACTGGTTAGGCTGATCTATACAGGGCTAGCCTTTCTTTTAAAGAGATTAAAAACGGAATTTTGTATCGGATTGTAATTCTTGTAACATAAATGTAATGGTTCTATTACAATTTTGCCAATGATTGATGATATACTAATTTCAGCCTAAATAACTTAGTAGATATTAACTAGTTTCAACAGAAATTGACAGCATTCTGAGAATTTCGCTGCCTGTTTCGTAGATACATATTCACAGGCAGAATGAACAGTGCAAAACTAAAAGCAAATGATTACGTGTCGAACTGCTGTATAATCTAGAAAATGACTACTCCTTTAACATATAGATACAGAGTTTGGCCTGGAGAAAGCGGGGAACGAGAGTGTTGAAAAGAAGGTTAATCGCGTTACAAACTGCCATATTACTTGGAACTGGCAGCGTATTCACCATTCCGGCAGCTAAAGCTGCACCGATCAATGAAATAAAAGACCAGCAGAATAAAGTTGCAAACGACCGTTCAGAAATTAAGGGCAAGATTGAGAATGCAAATCAAGAAATCACATTTCTGAAGCAAAAGCAGGACCAGCTGAACATCCAAATTAAACGAATTGAAACAGCAATCAAGGATAATACTAGTAAAATAACAGAAACAAAAGAAAAAATTTCTGATACAAAAACTGATATAGACACACTTAAGGTGCAAGTTGCAGAATTGGAAGATAGAATCGAAAGGCGTAACGAAATCCTGAAAGAAAGGGCGCTTTCATTCCAGGAAACCGGTGGAGATGTCAACTATCTTGAAGTGCTGCTCGGTTCCACAAGCTTCCGGGATTTTATCGACCGTGTAGGTGCTGTTGCAACAATTGTTGAAGCGGACCGTGAAATCATTCAGCAGCATGAAGCCGACAAATCAGAATTGGAAGCAAAGAAATCCGACGTTGAGCAAAAGCTTACCGACCTAACTGATTATAAGCTGGAGCTTGAAGGAATGATGGCCCAGATTAAAGAGCAGGAAAATCAGGCGAAATTGGTGAAGAGTGAGCTGAATGAAAAACAAAAGCTTGCGCTTGCTTTGAAGGCGAACCTCCAGAAGAAGGATACCGTACTTGCTGCTCAGCAAACAAAGCTTCAAGAGGAGATGCAGCTTGAAGCCAAGCGACAGGCTGCGATTAAGGCAGCTGAGGAACGTGCCGCTAAGCTGCGGTCGATTGCTTCCACAGGCTCGAACAACAATTCGCCTGGCGTTTCGTATAAAGGTTCCGGAGCCAGGTCAATTGTTGTCAATGCCGGCAATAAATATATCGGAAACTCTGTGTATGTATTCGGAGGCGGCAGGACAGCATCCGATATTGCAAACGGACGATTCGATTGCTCGGCGTTCACTTCTTGGGCCTTTGCCCAGGCAGGAATCAAGTTAGGAGCTCATACGGATATTCAAAAGCATGCTGGACGCCAGATTACACTTAGCCAAGCCCTTCCTGGTGATCTGGTATTCTTCAATACGTATAAAAAAGATGGCCATGTAGGCATCTATCTCGGTGGCGGTAAATTCATCGGATCCCAAAGCTCAACCGGAATCGCCATTGCAAACATGTCAAGCGGCTACTATGCAAAGAAGTTTAACGGCCGTGTTGTAAGGATCTTAGAATAATAGTTTCAAATGCAGGCGGGGGTTTCCCTGCCTTTTTCCTAATTAATAGCAATCTATTAATTTTTTCTGACATTTACCTGTTTAAACAACCCTTTAATAGGAAAAAATAATGGCATAAAAGAATATAAAAAATGAAAAAAAGTGAAACTTTTTTGCACCTAGCCCGTATATACTATTGCCGATAAAAGAATAGTGCCGAAAAAATCACCAACGTATATCACAAAAAATTGGAGGACAATACTATGGTAAAAAAGATACTCACTGCAGCAGTTTTAATGTTTTCACTTGCTTTTACACCTGTAGGCAGCGTTGTTTACAACAGCGGCCATGATCAAGTGGCTAGCGCGAAATCCTACAAATCGGGCAAGCGAGGGTATAACAACAATAACCCATCAAGTAATTTTCAAAACAGACAGAATAATAATGTAAACCGTCCTAATAATAACTTTACCCGGTCAGTTCAAAAAAGAGGCGGCTTCATGCGCGGCATGCTATTTGGAGGGTTGGCAGGGTTCCTGCTTGGCGGCATGTTAGGAAACTTGGGGGCTTTTGGTGCTATTATCGGATTTTTAGTTAACTTAATCGCCATTATTGCGCTTATCGCTATCATCCGCGCAGTATTTAGAATGCTGAGAAATAATCGGAGACGCCAGGATGATAACCAATGGAGACGTTAATCATTCCAGAACAGGATATCATTAATGCGGTTTGTATCTATATCGCAGAAAAAAGGCAAATCAAGCCTCAGGAAGTCGAAGTTGAATTAATGTACGACGATGATTACGGATTTTCAGCGGAGGTATATGTCGGCGATCGAAAACAGGTGTTAATCACCCAAAACCTGATTGAAGCCCTTCGCGGATGGCTTGACCAGGTGCTCCATATGAATCCGTATTCCGGAATTGAGCTTGTGCTCGATGAAGAAGAAGGGATTATTGCCCATATTAAAGGCAAATAACGTTAGAAAAGGCAAATTTCCAGCTAAGGAAATTTGCCTTTTTTTGAAATGCTTCTATAATAGGCCAACCATTTTAAGACCATGAAGGATTCCGTCATCTTGGACAGACTTTGTAACATACTTTGCCACTGCTTTTACTTTTTCTTCTGCATTTCCCATTGCGACACTATTTTTTACGCTAGAGAGCATCTCCATATCATTCAGCCCATCACCAAAAGCATATTGCTGTTCAGGAGTAAAACCTAATTTCTCCACGATTTTTTCAATTCCTTTGGCTTTTGACCCGCCTTGTGGAAGTACATCCACAGATACAGGATGCCATCTTACAAAATCAAAGTCTGGGAACGCCTGTTCATACTGTTTCTCTTCTCCTTCTGGACAGAACAGGAGACTTTGATATAGTTTGCGTCCTTTGTAATAATGCGGGTCATGTATAGGAAAACGCTCAACTTTCAATGTGTGAATGCTTTCTGTAATGTAGTCATGTTCTGGTACATTCGCCGTCCATTCTTCATGGTCCATAAACACAACAGGATGGTTATTCTGAAGTGCTGCTTCTGTCAGTTTTTCAAGCGACTCAATATTTAACGGGTTTGTATATAACACTTCGCCATTTAAAACAACATATTGTCCGTTGTAACTAACAAAGGTATCTATTTCTAATTCTCTGCGTAAATTCTCGAATAAAAAAGGTGCTCGTCCTGTCGCAATTGCCACTACATGCCCTTTTTCCTTTAATGTAAAAATTGCTTCCTTAGTTGAAAGAGGCAATTCTTTATCGTGATTTAGCAAGGTACCATCAATATCAAAGAATATAACGCTTTGTTTTGTCATTCTCGTTCCTGCTTTCTAATAATGATCTGATAAAATCTTGTAAGATGTAACATACAAATCCACTTTACGATTGTAAAGTATGAAACGCATTCCAGGTCAAACCGAATTTTATAATGGTAACAACAAAAAAGAACAATTTTCTTTCTTTTTTTTGTTACCTTTCACATACAATTACATTTTTTATGTAGGGCAGTTGAATAACATATAGCAGTTATAACATTAAAAGCAACATGTAATCCATCTGAACATCACTATCAGCAATAAAAGTTTGCTTCTAAATTAAGAAAAATTCTATATCATAGCATGGTTTCGGCGAGCAGATGGTATGAACGCAGTTTTGCTTGGAAGTCATAGATATTGGTTATCACCATAAATTCATCCGTCTGATAAATTTCCTGCAGCAACATTAGCTCTTCCTTTACTTTTTCCGGAGTTCCAACAATCGTCCTGCGGCGGTTATTCCGGATGATTCGTTTGTCTTCTTCGATAAGAAAGGTGTTTTTTGCCTCCTCTATAGATGGAACCTGGGTATCTTCATTTTTCCCGACCTTCAGCAGCCAAGTATCCTGGCTTAAAGCTAATTCCTCTGCTTGCTCCTGTGTTTCTGCACATACAACGAAAATGCATACATTCATTTTAGGCTCGGAAAGCATGGGGGAGGGCTGGAATTTTGACATATATTCATCAGCAGCCCTGCGTCCTTCTCCTGGTGAAATAAAGTGGCCATATGTAAAGGAAATACCGTTTTCTGCTGCCATCCGCGCACCGCGATGGGAAATGCCTAGAAGCCATAAATCAGGATGAGATTCCGTTACTGGGGCTGCTTTTACATTTACATATGGATGGCCTTCAGGCAGGGAATCAGATAAAAAACCTTTTAAATCCCTTAACTGGCGTGGAAATTCATTCAAGCTTTTTCTTATCGAATCTGTGAGTGCCAAGCGTGTATCGGCGGCACCACCGGGTGAACGGCCTATGCCAAGGTCGATACGTCCAGGGAAAAGAGCTTCCAGGGTGCGGAAGTTTTCCGCTACTTTATATGGGCTGTATTGGGGAAGAAGCACTCCGCCTGAACCGACACGAATATGCTTGGTATGTGATGCAATATGGGAGATTAAAATCTCGGGGGAAGAGCTCGCCAAACCATTCGTATTATGGTGTTCAGCGACCCAGAAACGGGTGTACCCAAGCTGTTCAGCCGCTTTGGCAAGTTCCAATGTTTGCTGCAACGCGATGCGGGCATTGGAACCCTTTGAAATAGGAGATTGGTCGAGTACGCTTAGCTGCATGGTAAAACTCCTTTTCAGAATAAAGATAATAATAGTGTATCCTTTTTCCGGGACATTTTAAAAAGTCCTGCTTCAAAATAAAAAAGGAGGCACCTTTGATTAAGCGCTTCTTATATTGCGAGAGGGAGGTGGGAGCTCATTTCTACTCGATATTCTAAGCAACAGGTAAGGAAGATTTCCTTTATGAAGGAGAAAATCTAAGTATCTGGAAATTTTCCCATGGTTATTACTAAACAAAAACAGCCTTGGGTCGGCACAAGGCTGTAACGTGTTATTTCCATTTATAAGATTGGTACCTCACTCCGTTTTTATATTTCAAACGGTCGTCATAGAATAAATCGTCGCCAAAATGATCCCAGTAACTGTGGTTATATTTATTCCGATTGCCCAGCTTCCTCGCGCGCATGTTTAATAATCTCAACTTAAGCTTTCTCAATTCGATCACCTGTTTCTTACGCTTTTCCTTTAGTATATTCAGTAAGAAGGCCAGAGGTTTGGGCAGGTCTCCCAAATCGGTCGGGGATCTGGACCGTGAGTGGTAGGAAAAAAACAACTACACGATAAAAAACCATGTGCATTCAACTGCACATGGCCATAAATAGTTGTGGTAGCTTGCTTGATTAAAACGCCCAATCCCCGTTGCGGAAAATAGGGTCCGTACTGCCGTCTTCCTTAATTCCGTCGATATCCATTACACGGGAACCGATCATGAAGTCAACATGAGTGAGGCTTTCGTTCAATCCATTTTCTGCAAGCTCTTCCGCCGACATTTTTTTGCCTCCTTCAATACAAAACGCATAAGCGCTGCCAATGGCGAGATGGTTAGAAGCATTTTCATCAAATAATGTGTTGAAAAATAAAATATTTGACTGTGAAATTGGTGAATTATACGGAACGAGCGCAACCTCTCCTAGGTAATGGGAACCTTCATCCGTTTCTACCAATTGTTTTAGGATTTCTTCTCCTTCTTCTGCCTTTACGCCGACAATTCGTCCATTTTCAAAGGTAATAGAGAAATTATCAATAATATTCCCGGCATAGCTTAGAGGCTTTGTGCTTGCAACCGTTCCGTTAACGCCAGTTTTAACAGGAACCGTAAAGACTTCTTCAGTTGGCATGTTTGCCATGAATTCATGGCCTTTTTCATTGATACTGCCCGCTCCGACCCAAATGTGCTTATCAGGAAGTTCGATTGTTAAATCTGTTCCTGGTGCTTTGTAATGGAGTTTTTTATAATGTTTGCTATTTAAATAATTAACTTTCTCGTGTAGTGTCTCATCGTGTTTTTTCCATGCTGCAACCGGGTCATCGGAATACACACGAGTCGCGTTAAAAATTGCATCCCATAATTTATGTATTCTTTCTTCTTGCGGGGCATCGGGGAATACTTTGTCGGCCCATCCTTGTGAAGGGACCGCGACGATTGTCCAGCTGACTTTGTCAGATTGGATATATTGGCGGAATTTTTTTAGCGCTGTACCGGAGGCCTTTTGTGAGTTTGCAATCCGCTCAGGCTTTACCCCTTTCAGCAAGTCGGGACTGGATGAAATGACAGATATAAAAGCTGCTCCCTTCTCAGCCAGCTCAATCGTTTCCTTCGCGCGATGTTCAGGATATTCCTGGAACACATCTTCTGGCGCCAGATCAAATTTTGTCCGGTTTACAGTATCGTCCGACCAATTTACGACTACATTGCGTGCTCCGATTTCATAAGCTTTTTTGGCAATCAGCCGGACAAGCCCAGCACCTTCCAAGGTAGTATTAACAACAAGCGTTTGACCTTTTTGGATGTTAACCCCAACCTTTACGGCAAGCTCAGCGTATTTATCCAAATTTGTTTGAAAGTTAATCATAGCATCGTCTCCTTTTCCAAAATCTTTATTAATATTTTAGCGATTGTTTTTAAAAAAAGAAACTTTTCTGACCTTGCTTGTGAAGGTTACACAATCAGGGGAGGCCTTAATTTTAATTACAAAGGAGGGATATCATAAGATTCCCTCCCTAATTTGAAATTATTTTTTTAGAATGTCGGGATCCATCTAGCGTTTCGCCAATCATTTCACTGATGACATTAATCGCAACTTTTACCAATTTAAGGTAGTAGGGGGACTGTTTTTTCTTAACAATTATCCAAACGCAGCGGGTAGTCAAAAAAGCCGGCCCTCCTGAGAAAGCCGGCTTATAACCATTATTTATCCAGATTAATCCAAACGCTCTTTACTTCTGTATAGTTATTTAGTGCGTAAGAACCCATTTCACGGCCGATGCCGGAGGACTTAAACCCTCCGAATGGGGAAGCTGCGTCAAAGGCATTGTAGCAGTTTACCCAGACGGTGCCAGCACGAAGCTTACTAGCGACATAATGGGCATTGGAGATATCGCGTGTCCATAGCCCGGCAGCCAGGCCATAGTCACTTTCATTGGCACGTTTAATTACTTCGTCGAGGTCTTCAAACGGCATTGCAGCGATAACAGGGCCAAAGATTTCTTCACGTGCGATTGTCATTTCGTCCTTAACGGCTGCAAAGATTGTCGGCGAGACGAAATATCCTTCGTCCTGCGGCTTGCTGCCGCCAACGAGTACTTCGGCGCCTTCGTTCATTCCTTTTTCAATATAGCCGAGGACTCGGTCCTGCTGTTCCTGTGAAACAAGAGGACCGATTTGAGTTTCTGGACTTAGGCCGGCACCCTGCCTAATATTTTTGGCATGGGATGCCATGTCAGCCACCACATTATCATAATGCTTCTTTTGGATGAATACACGGGATCCAGCGCAGCATACTTGCCCTTGATTAAACATGACACCGTTAAGGGCGCCAGGGATCGCTCTTGTTAAATCGGCATCAGGCAGGATGATGTTCGGAGATTTTCCACCAAGCTCAAGGGTAACCCTTTTTAATGAATTGGAAGCATTTCTCATGATCATCTTTCCTACTTCAGTGGATCCGGTGAAGGCAATCTTGTCGACCAATTTGTGGTTCACAAGAGCGTCTCCTGCAGTTTCACCAAACCCTGGAACGATATTGATGACCCCTTCTGGGAAACCGGCTTCTTCAATTAATTCTGCCAGATAAAGAGCCGACATCGGAGTTTGCTCGGCAGGCTTCAACACTACGGTACAGCCTGTAGCCAGGGCAGCACCCAGCTTCCACATAGCCATGAGAAGAGGGAAGTTCCAAGGGATGATCTGCCCGACCACACCGACAGCCTCATGCCTTGTATAGTTAAAATAATTGCCGTTTACCGGAATGGTTTGGCCGACGATTTTCGTGGCCCAGCCGGCGTAATATCTCATATGTTCAATAGCCAGCGGAATGTCCGCATGGGTTGTCTCGTTGATTGGTTTTCCATTATCCAATGTTTCCAATTGCGCTAGTTCTGTTTTATTTTCTTCCATTAGATCTGCCAGCTTGTACATTAACCGGCTTCTTGCAGCTGTTCCCATTTTAGACCAAGGGCCTTCATCGAATGCCTTCCGTGCCGCTTTTACAGCTAAGTCGATATCCGCCTGGTCCGCTTCGTATACTTCAGCCAGGGTCTCTCCAGTTGCCGGGTTCGGTGTAGCAAAAGTTTTTCTTGAAGCGCTTTCGACAAACTGACCGTTAATATAGAGCTTTTTCGGTCCTTGAAGAAATTTTTGTAGTTTTTCGCTGATTTCTAGTGTTAGATTTGCCATAAATACCTCCTCGAATAGTCGTAATGGTATCTGCCCAAATCATGTTGAAAGTCAAGAGCTTGTAACCGTTTGCACTCTCAACCATTATCATAAACAAATTATTTTTAATTTTCAATTAATAACTACCGACAGATTACAACAGCAAGAGACAGTAATCATGGATAAGAAGGTATAAATAAATCCAGATATGAGATCTATACTAGAAGCGGTACCCTCAACAAAGTTTCAAATTTTTCCATTTGAAGGTAATATATATCTATATGTCCTTTGTATACGGGGAAATGTACTTATAAAATTGTTTCATTTAGTGTGTAAAGAATCGAAGCCACAAGTGTTAAAAGGAGAGATTGTATGAGTGAGCGGGAAGTGGGACTGGAAAAGGAACAAAAACGGGTGGATGAGGTTACTGATAAGGTGACGAAACAAATACAAGTGTTGCAAAAGGAAATCGTAGGAGCAAGTGATGAAATCGTTGCTATCAGAAAGCACTTTTGGGAGGATGTGACGGTAAACCTTGATCATCCTGATGATATCGGTGAAACATTTACGAGCATCAAGCAGCAATCAGAGCTGCTTAGTGAAAGGGAGCGCAGGCATCGTCATTCCACTAAACAGCTACATATTCTCGATAGATTAAGAAATTCTCCTTATTTTGGGAGAATCGACTTTATCGAACATGGAGAGGAAGAAGTAGAAAGCATCTATATAGGAATTGGTTCCTTTTATGATGAAGAATCGGAAGCATTCCTGGTCCATGACTGGCGGGCTCCCATTTCAAGCGTTTATTATGATTACTCGATTGGGCCTGCAGAATATCAAGCCCCCTTTGGCAAGATAACTGGACGCGTTGAATTAAAGAGGCAGTATATCATACGGAAAGGGAAACTGATCAGTGTATTCGATACTGGGGTCACCATAGGAGATGAACTGCTTCAGGAGGTTCTTGGAGGCCAGGCTAATGCCCAAATGAAAAGCATCGTGGCTACTATCCAAAGAGAACAAAACCTTATCATTCGAAGTGAGGGCAAGCGTTTGCTTGTTGTCCAGGGTGCCGCTGGCAGCGGGAAAACTTCTGCAGCGCTCCAGCGTGTGGCCTATCTTATTTACCGGTATCGGGAGCGACTTACTGCGGATCACATTTTATTGTTCTCACCAAACCCCCTATTCAACAGCTATATTGCCAATGTTCTTCCCGAACTTGGGGAGGAAAATATGCAGCAAAGTACCCTCCAGCAATATATCGAGAAAATGCTTGATGACGAATTTAACGTAGAAGATGTATTTGCGCAAACGGAATTCGTACTGGCATCTAACGATCAGCCCGGCTATGAATCGAGGCTCAAAGGGATTGCTGTTAAATCTTCTCTTGGCTTCCTGGAAATGATTGAAGATTATTATAATTCATTAATGGAAGCCGGGCTTATTTTTAAGGATGTCATGTTCAGGAAGAAAATCCTGGTTTCTGCTCAATCCATCCATGACCATTTTTACGGACTAAGCCTTACCCTGCCCATCCCGAACAGGCTGTTGCTAGTTTCCGAATGGCTAAAAAAGGAGCTCAGGCACTATGAGAAAAAAGAGATGAAGAAGTCCTGGGTCGAAGAAGAAATCCAATACTTAAGCAAAGAAGAGTATATGAAAAGCTATCAAAAGGTCAATAAAAACAAACAAGCGGAACAGGATAGTTTTGATGATTTTGATCAGGAGCAGCAGGTGTTGGCAGCTTCAGTTGTAAAAAGGCGGTATCGTCCGCTTTATAAAAAGGTAAAAGAATTTGCTTTCCTTGATGTTGCTGAACTTTACCGTAAACTTTTTCTGGGGAAAGCGGCGTCTGGTATAGCGGAGGATTGGGGACAAATCAGCAAAGATACGGTGACAAAGCTTGATGCCGGTGAACTTTATTATGAAGATGCCACTCCTTATTTATTTTTCAAAGAGAAGTTGTTAGGTTTTAAAACCAACACCTTGATTCGCCATGTTTTCATTGATGAAGCCCAGGATTACTCGCCATTCCAGTTTGCTTTTATAAAAAGATTGTTCCCGCGAAGCAAAATGACTGTACTTGGTGATTTGAATCAAACGATCTTTGCGCATGGAAATGAAGAGGGGCTCGATGTGTTGAAGACCTTATATAAAGACGAGGAAACAGAAAAAATCGTTTTGACGAGAAGCTACCGTTCTACGCGTGAACTTGTGGAATTTACCCGGGATATGCTGACTAATGGGGGAAATGACATACAGCCTTTTAATAGGCATGGAAATAAGCCCGTCGTTGTGGAAGTTACAGAAAAGAGGGAAATCACTCATTGTTTGGCTTCTGTGATTACTCATCTGAAGTCGCTAGGTCATCAAACGATCGCCATCATATGCAAAACTGCAGCCGAAAGTAAAGAGGCGTATACTCACTTAAGTGACATTATGCAGGTAAGACTGATTGGAAAAGGGAAAACGAATTACGAAGCGGGAGTAGTGGTCATTCCATGCTATTTAGCAAAGGGAATCGAATTTGATGCCGTTATCATTTATGACGGTTCGCGGGCAAGCTACGAAAAGGAAAGTGAACGGAGGCTTTTCTATACAGCATGCACAAGGGCGATGCACGAGCTTTATATCTGCAGTCCGGGCGAGATTACTCCATTCCTTGAAGGAATTTCTGCCGATTTATATGAGAGAAAAAGTTGGAAAAATGGTTGTCTATAGGAAACGATAAAAATTAAACACACAAACCGGTCATAATTGATTCCAATATTTTGCAACAAACTCTTTTCTAATGAAATGTGGGATGTTGCAACAAACCTAGGGCGTTCGCAACGCAATCCGGAATTTTGCAACAAACCCGGTTCTTTCGCAACATCTGGAATGTACCCAACAAACCCGAATGTTGGCCTAGCTATTTACGCATGTTTACAACAAATCGAAAGTCACACCAAATATCCCATCGGCGTTAATCAAAAAAGAACAAGTGAAGGCTAAGGCTCCATCACTTGTTCTTTGGTCATACGTTCGCTGTTTGTTTCAGTAGTTTCTGAAAGTCATTTATGGCAAGCGGCTTGCTGAACAGGAATCCCTGGCCTTCACTGCATTTGAGGTCTTGGAGGAATTTCAGCTGACTTTGGTCTTCAATGCCCTCTGCAACAACTTCGAGGTTCAGGTACTCAGCCATGGAAAGAATGAGAGAAACGATTGCCTGGCTGTCTTCATTGTTTGAAAGATCTGTGATAAATGAACGGTCGATCTTTAGCTTATCAATCGGGAGCCTTTGTATATAGCTGAGTGAACTGTAGCCAGTCCCAAAGTCATCCATGCTGATTTTTATGCCAAGATCCCGAAGTCCGTGCAATCGGTTAATAACAGCAGGATTTTGATCCATCATGATCGTTTCCGTAATTTCTATTTCCAGTAAATTTGGATCAAGCTCATATTCATCAAGAAAAGACTTGAATTTATCGACAATATTTTCCTGGTAAAAATGGCGCTGCGATAGGTTAATTGCAATCGGCAGTGGTTTTGTGTGTTCATCCTTCCACGACTTTAGCTGCCGGAAAACCCTTTCAATGACAATATCCTCAATTTCAATGATCAATCCATTTTCTTCGGCTATTGGAATGAACTCGTTTGGGCCAACAATACCGATTTCCGGATGAATCCAGCGGACCAAGGCCTCTGCACCTGAAATTTCGCCGGAGGTCAGCGTTACCTTCGGCTGGTAATGCACTTCAAACTCTTTTTTAACGATTGCACTTCGCAATTCATTGCTAACAATATATTTTCGTTTGCTGCTTTGTTCAAGTTCGTCAGTAAAGATTTTATAGTTGTTTTTGCCATGTTCCTTTGCATAGTACATAGCGGTATCAGCACTTTTTACAATGCTTTCCTGACTAATGCCGTGCTCTGGATATATAGCCGCACCTACACTTGCCGTGAGAACGTATTCATGTTTGCTGATAATAAACGGTTTTCTGATTGTTTCAACGATGCTGGCCGCAATTTTGCCAATGTCATCATGTTCAGTTAATCCGGGGAGAAGGAGGCTAAACTCATCCCCGCCCATCCTTGCTAGGAAAGTACGTTCTGGTAAACACTGCTTAATGCGCAATACAGCCTCTTTCAATGCTTCATCGCCAAAAGAATGGCCAAAAAGGTCGTTTAGCTCTTTAAATTTATCCAGATCAATATATAAAACTGAAAATTCATTGCCTTTCGTTTGATAGGAAGCCTCGAGGGAGCTAATTTTTTCAAAGAAAGCACGGCGTGTTGGTAATCCTGTTAATTCATCATGATAGGCGAGATATGTAATTTTTTTCTCATTGGCCTTTGCTTTTGTGATGTCCTGCACGATTCCATAAACACCTGTTATCTGCTCGTTGCTCCACATTGGAATCGATGTAACGCGTGTTTCATATATTTTTCTCTCGGCACTGATTCCTGATATCTCAAAATGGTTTGCATTCCCTTTGAAGGAATTCTCCATATACCCTATTGCTTTTTTGATATCTTTTTCTGCGACAAAGTCTAATATATTCTTTCCGATGATAGATTCTTTGGGAATCTTTGACCAGGAAATGAATTCGCGGTTGGCGGTCAGGAAGTTTCCATCCTTGCCAACCAGGAACACGGGGTTCGGATGGTGATTAAACAAAGCTTCATAGTTATGTATGTGTTCCTCCATTCTTTTTTCCTGCTCAACAATTTGCTTTTCCCTTAATAAATCGGGAAGCACGAATAACAAAATCATAATCAACAACTGAAAACAATAAAGAATCAATGGGATGCCGCTAATATTATTTTCAAACCATGTTTCTAAATTGGTTGTAGAAAAAATCATTAAATACGGAAGGCCTGCTAAAGCAATTCCCGACGTAACAGAACCCGCCAATTTCCATATAAAAGCAAGCCTGCTGCGTTGTTCACGAGTGAACTGAATCATGAATTTCACTCCTGCCATGGTTACCCCTGTAATAAACAGGAGGGTTATGGCCAGCCGGCTAATCTGCAGTGATAGGAAATCGGCAAAATGAAGATATGCCAGGGCGAAATAGACAAGAGAGATCATGGCGATAACTGCAAGCATAATCGGTATGAACCTGCCGTTTTTTCGAAGCTGTTGTTGTTTCATAGACCTAAGTAAAAAAAATGAGGTAATTATACCTATCAGCATAAAAAACGGAAAATAAACAGCTATGTAGTATAAACTGGTTTGCAATTGAAAAGAAAGGGATACAAATATTTGTGCCATCCAAAAGGATATCCCGATTCCAATCGCCCTTGTTAATAGTTCAGTGCCTTTTTCTAAACGTCGTTTTTCAAACAAACACAAATAGCTAGTAAGGATAGAAAAGAGGACCGCAACAATCATATAGTAAATATTTATGTGAATGACCTCCCGGCTCTTCAGAAAAAGCATCAAGATGATAGGAGAGAAACGTTGTCTCTTAATTTCTTTCCAAGAGTTACAGATGAAAGTAAGGCTATTGTACCAGAAAAGTTTGTAATTTTGGAAAAAATTTCTGACTATCAAAATTTTTTAAGTAGTAGAAATGTGGAATAATAGGTAAAATAGGTGAGAGATTATTTTCGAGATTAGGGCACCTGGAGGTTACTATGGTCAAAAAACAAAAAACGATTTCAGAACGCAAGCTACTAGGCATAGCTGGTACGGGATGGATGTTTGATGCTATGGATGTCGGCATGCTTTCTTTTATTGTGGTTGCGCTTGCACAGGATTGGGCCCTTTCACCCGGGGAAGTAGGATGGATTGGAAGCATGAATTCTATCGGTATGGCGGCTGGTGCGTTTGTTTTTGGAATTCTGGCTGACCGGATTGGCAGAAAAGCTGTTTTCATGATTACACTATTGTTATTTTCGATAGGCAGCGGACTGTCGGCCTTGGTTTCATCTTTTGCGCTCTTTTTAATATTGAGATTCTTCATTGGAATGGGGCTTGGCGGGGAGCTCCCAGTAGCCTCAACCCTTGTTTCTGAAAGTGTTCCGGCCGAAAGAAGAGGACGGGTTGTAGTCTTGCTCGAAAGTTTCTGGGCTGTAGGCTGGCTCATTGCTGCTTTGATCTCGTATTTCGTCATTCCGGAATATGGCTGGCGGATTGCCCTTTTATTAAGTGCTTTACCGGCGTTATATGCACTGTTTATCCGTAGGGATTTACCGGATTCACCGCGTTTTGTTTTCCAACAAAAAGAAAAAAAGCCATCTATTTCGCATAATATTAAGAGTGTGTGGGCCAAAGAGCATCTGCGCCAAACCCTTACACTATGGATCCTTTGGTTTTGTGTAGTCTTTTCTTATTATGGAATGTTTTTGTGGCTTCCAAGTGTGATGACATTAAAGGGGTTCAGCATGATCAAAAGCTTTCAATATGTGTTGATCATGACGCTTGCGCAGCTCCCAGGCTATTTCACCGCTGCGTGGTTTATTGAGAGGATGGGCAGAAAATTCGTGCTGGTAACCTATTTGATAGGGACAGCCATAAGTGCATATTTTTTCGGAACGGCCGAGGAATTGTCTTTCTTGATTATTTCTGGAATTTTTCTTTCTTTTTTCAATCTTGGAGCATGGGGCGCGTTATATGCTTATACACCAGAGCAGTATCCAACTTCCATCCGGGGGACAGGTGCGGGAATGGCTGCGGCTGTCGGCCGGATTGGCGGGATACTTGGCCCTCTTTTGGTCGGTTACATGGTCGCGCAGAATTCTTCGGTAACAAACATTTTTACCATCTTTACGATAGCCGTGCTGATCGGCGCACTAGTTGTTGGGATTTTTGGGAAAGAAACAAAAAATACGGAGCTCGCTGGGTAAAAAGGAGAAACCGCCCGTATACGAGCGGTTTGAAATTTTGGCTGTGCCGATAATGTTTTCATTGGTATCATCCATTTGTTTCGGGAATAATGCAAATAGAATAGTGATACATTAAAAAAGACCGCCGGTGCTGGTAACACCGAACGGTCATGCAATAGACGGTCCCCTGTGAAGGGCGATCAGCTACAAAAGCGGAAATAATCCACCTTATGCTTGCAGGCTCAAAGGTGGATTATTTTTTATGATCATTTGACAGGATCCCCCGCGATTAAGCTTGTAAAAGACAAGTAAAGCATTAACGCTTCAAACACTGTCATACAGCATCACCCCCTTCCATAGGGGGATGATGACCACCCTTCAGAAACCGTATTCTATTGATCCTTTATTATATCATGTTGATTGGAAAGGAAACCCTGGCTCACGTACCTATTATAGCCAGCGATTGCCATTGTTGTTTTGTGGATTTTTTCCTTTCCGATTATGTTCTTTTTACATAAAGAAGATTGCAACTGTATAATGAATTCTCACATTGTCGCAAAAAGTTCAAATTTTATGGGCAATAAGGCTTGTGTATTCTTTGTTCTCCCATTAAAATCATTGTTAATATATAGAAATATAGAAAGGAATTGGGATAATGGTACTGGCGGAGTACATACTAATAGAGATAGAGCAAAAGAGGGAAGAAATGATAAACTTGGCACATGCTTCTGGCTTCACTAGCCCAGATACAATAAAGGCAAGTCAGGAACTAGATGAATTGATGAATGCATTTTTATTTGGAAAACACACTTATTCCAAAGTTTGTTAATTAGGAAATTGATACATATAAATTGGAAAAAGAGCTGTCTTGCTTCATGCAGGACAGCATTTTTTATGCACAGGTACGCATCTGTGTAGTTGTGACACTCGAGCCATCGATGTGTTAAGCGGACTCTCTTTTCGGGTATAACAAATTGGGTTTCGTATACCGGAATAATAGTAAAGGAGTCTGTCATGAAGAAATTATCGATTGTATTAATCATATTTATAGTAATCTCTGTAGTTTGGTTTTCTTTTCAATCTCAAGCAAAGAAGAATGATCCGATTATTATGGCGTTGGGTGATTCACTCACGTTCGGCTATGGTGATAAAAACGGGGAAGGATATGTCGATGGTTTGGAAAATGCACTGAATGAACCGAGCAGCAAAGAAAAATTCAGAGTCTGGAACTATGGAATTACTGGTCAGGAAACAGAGGGAGTTTTGAAGCAGCTTTCAGATGCCCGCATCAAAAGCAAGCTTGATAAAGCCGATTATTTCATTGTTTTTATCGGAACAAACGATTTAATCAACAGCAACGGCGGGGACCTAAAGAAAATCAACCATGAAAGGTTAAGTGCCGAAAAGGATGGATATATAAAAAACGTGAAAACTATTTTGGATCAGCTGAAGAAAGGAAATAAAGAGGCTCCAATTTTGGTGCTTGGGCTTTACAATCCTATCCCGGAGGATCGCCAAATCGAAAAACATATCGATGATTGGGACCGAGAGATTCAAGATATTGTTAAAAAGGAAAAGCGAGCCGTTTTCATACCAACCAATGACCTTTTCAAAAATAAAGACAAGAAAACCTACTTTAGTGATGCCCTTCATCCAAACGAAAAAGGATATCAATTGATTACGGAAAGAATATTAGAACGATACCACTTTGAAAGGTAACGTTTTTAAAGAAATAATAATAAAGCCTGGACCCGGGGTGTGATGGGGCCAGGTGTTTTTTTTAGAAAGGGTGCCAGAGAGTATACTTTAATGGTTTGGTATTGTATGTAAAGGTATAATCTTTCAAAAGTTACTATCGAAGTAAAACAAAACACAGGATTTCTGGAAGGGGAATAAAGTGGCCGCAAAGTATATTAGAATGCTGGTAGTGGTGTTGACAGTTATATTGATTTCTGCATGGCTGATCAAAAATTATGTGATACCACCGGATTTAGATAAATTGGAGGTGCCAAAGGGCCTTCATCCGGTCGTGGCAGAAAAAAGGGATGAACTGATCGCTAAAGCAGAAAGAGCGGGGATTCCAATCCTGATTACAGCTGGATTCAGATCGATTGATGAACAGAACGAACTGTACAACCAGGGAAGAACCACATTAGGAAATATCGTAACAAATGCAAAGGGCGGAGAATCCTACCATAATTTTGGTCTGGCCATCGACTTCGCTTTGCTGAACAAAAATGGAGAAGCTATTTGGGATATGGAATACGATGGAAATGGAAATGGAAAGAAGGATTGGGACGAGGTTGTGGCCTTTGCAAAGGAGCTCGGATTTGAATCAGGGGCAGACTGGCAAGGCGAGTTCAAAGATTATCCCCATTTGCAGATGGATTTCGGGCTTACCTTAATGGAACTGCAGCGTGGCAAGAAACCGCCTGGAAGTGAATAGCTCTAAGGTTGCCTTGCTTGGTCATTTTATAATAAATTGGAATAGTGAAGAATTTACAGCCGAAGGAGCCAGAACAACTATGGAAGAAACGAAACATAACAGGGACTCGCTCGTCATTAAAACAAGCATTGTCCTCCCGCCTGATACGAATAATCTTGGTACGATGTTTGGCGGCAAATTAATGGCGTATATCGATGATGTCGCAGCGATTTCCGCGATGCGCCATTCAAGAACGAATTGCGTTACGGCATCAACAGATTCCGTGGATTTTCTTCATCCGATTCAAATAGGAAATTCTGTTTGCCTGGAGGCGTTTGTAACCTATACCGGGCGAACCTCCATGGAGGTTATGGTCAAGGTGATCGCAGAGGGTTTGCTCACTGGGGAAAGAAATGTATGCGCGATATCATTCTTAACATTTGTCGCCATTGATAAAGACGGAAAACCTACACCGGTTCCAAGGCTGGTGCCACAAACAGAAACGGAAAAGAATCTGTTTGAGACCGGCAAACAAAGAGCAGAGATCAGAAAAAAAAGGAGAAAAGATACCGAACAACTTGCGAAGACTTTTGGTGCGGATCTGCCATGGTGAGGAAATTACAGCGGGAGATAATGACAAAGGTGTCCTAAAAAAGGACACCTCCCCAGCTTTAGTCACGGTTGGACAGAATTCCAAAGAACCGTAGGATATTTACAAATAGGTTAATGAAATCAAGGTATAGGCTTAGGGCCATAAGCGGGACTTCTTCTGCACTTACTCCGTACCGCTTCATACGGTTGATATCATATAAAACATATCCGCTGAAAACCAGAATCCCGATGAATGAATACACCAGCATTGCAGTAGAACTTAACGGTGCAAAGACATTGAAGATCCCAATGACAATCAAAGCAAGCAGAGAAGCCAGCAGCATGCCGCGAAGGAATGATAAGTCCCGCTTCGTTGTCCATGCATAAAGCGCCAAGCCGCCAAAAACCGCAGTAGTAGTGACCCCGGCAAGCAGAACAATTTCCGTGCCGGCAGCGGCTGCATAGTGGGAAACGATCGGATATGTGGTGACGCCTGAGATAAAGGTAAAGGTATAAAGGAAGGTGTACCCAATTGCTTTTCTTCTTCTCAGGATAAAAGCACCTATTAGCATAATCAGCTCTAATATTGCCAGGGGCAAAAATAAAGCGGGCGGTACGTACATCCCCGCTGCCATGCCAAGTACCGAAACTGCCAATGATAGGGAAAACGTCCTTAGAACAGAAGGCATATAATTTTGTGCCGTTTGAGAGTACATAAAATCACCTCATTATTATTCATTCTATACTAAACTAATACGTACGAGCAGTGCAAAAGTTTCATCATTTATCTTATCCTTCTACCCTTTAAGGATTATCAATTTGAGTTAGGGTTGGTACGGATTCACTAGTCGTAGCGTGCATATTTGTTTTTTATGTTTCATTTTGTAAAGCATCTCTAGCTTAATATAGGAAAAAAAGGGGTATATAGAGGGTAGAAGCCATTCAAAAAAGGAGGGATATGCCATGAATTTTGCAGATTGGTATGCAAAACGGGAACCCCGTTATAAAGAGTGGAGAAGCCGTTGGAAAAGCAGAGTGAACATGGAGAATACCCTGCTGTATGTTATGCCTGCTATAGTAATGGCCATTGCCCCATTTACCGACATGTTTAGCTAGAAAAAATTATCCAGAAAACAGCCGTTTCTATTCAAGCGGCTTTTTTCATGAATAAAAGATAGAGGTAATAATAAGATTGAGCTTGAGTATCCCTCACCTTTTAACAGGCCAGTAAATGTTTACATTCGTACAAAATAAGGAGGAAATGATGATGTCCTTAATTACTGAAAAAGAAATCGTATCATACATAAAAGATTTAGTTGCCATACCTAGCCCATCCGGATACACCGAGGCTGCCATTTCATATGTAGCCGGCTTTATGGAAGACAAAGGAGTTTCTTACCGGATTACGAATAAAGGGGCACTGCTCGCGTCCATAAAAGGTCAGGACGACAGCAAGCACAGGCTTCTGACGGCACATGTAGATACGCTTGGTGCGATGGTGAAGGAAATTAAGGGGAATGGCCGCCTCCGCTTGACCATGATTGGCGGTTTTAAATGGAATTCTGTCGAAGGGGAATATTGCAAAATCCATTCAGCAGGGAAGGAATTCACAGGCACGATTTTAATCAACCAAACCTCAGTACATGTATACAAAAACGCAGGAGAAGCAAAGCGAGATGAGAATACGATAGAAGTCAGGATAGATGAACCTGTAAAATCAAAACAAGAAACAGAGGCGCTCGGAATTTCAGTTGGTGATTTTGTTTCTTTTGAACCACGGGTGGAGGAAACAGAAAGCGGATTCCTAAAATCCAGGCACCTGGACGATAAAGCAAGTGTAGGAATTTTGCTCCATTTAATGGATTTGATTCAAAAAGGAAGCATCCAATTACGTTATACAACCCATTTTCTGATTTCCAATAATGAAGAAATCGGATACGGTGGCAACTCTAATATCCCAGATCAAACGGTTGAATACTTAGCAGTGGATATGGGTGCTATCGGTGAGGGGCAAGCGACCGATGAATATAGTGTTTCCATCTGTGCCAAGGATTCTTCTGGCCCTTACAACTATAAATTACGGATGCATCTGGTGAATCTTGCAAAGAAAAATAACGTTGATTACCGGGTTGATATTTATCCTTATTATGGTTCCGATGCATCTGCTGCCATTCGCGCTGGACATGATATCGTACACGGCCTTGTAGGTCCTGGGATAGATGCATCTCATGCCTTTGAAAGGACTCATATTTCTTCTTTGAGGCATACTGCAAATTTGCTCTCCTTTTATCTTGAATCGGAGCTTGCCTAAAAAAACGAAAGCCTGCTGTCTACGGAGAGAGCAGGCTTTCCATTCTATTTATTTTTTGGAGGGTCATTTTTTTTAGGATCACGCTGCGCGCTAATATCCTCGTTTCGTTCCTTTTTCTCGTTCTGTTCCACTGAATTGTCTTTATTACGTGTATTGTTATCTGCCATGTGTAGATTCCTCCTTTGCTGCGTATATTCATCCATTCCCGTTTCTACGTGCAAAATAACATTACGGATGTTTTTACTATCATTTTCGAAAAAAGTAACTTTTTTCCTTTATTAGTGGTTATAATGATAGTAAAAAGTGGAGGATCAATATGCTGGAATCACCAATCAAGCTATTTCGAATAATGGGGGTCATTGAGGGCGGATCTCTCCTTGTATTACTCGCTATTGCCATGCCTATGAAATATTTCCTCGATATTCCAATTGCCGTAAGAATTGTTGGCTCTTTACATGGATTGTTTTTTATTCTGTACATTCTAGCCATTGGATACACAGCATTTCGGGTGCGCTGGTTTTGGAAATGGGTGTTCGGGGCAGTGGCTGTTGCATTCATTCCATTTGGAAACTTTGTTCTTGATTCGAAACTTCAGCAAAAACTTAATAAATACTAGGAGCGCCTGCTTTTATTGCGGGCGTTTTTCTTTTTAATGCCTCTGCGCTTCTTCTTTTCGAAACCACGCATAAATTAAAGATAAAACCTTCCAAATTATAGGTATTCTGCTATAAATGATCGTCGAAAATATGAATGTTTCACAAAACAATAATACATAATACCAAGTATGTATTTTGAAATGTAAAAAACAAGTTCGTGGCTGGACTTGTTTTTACAATCTCTTAAGCAAAGGTGAGAAATTCATGAAACCTGGTGAATTATTGATTATAGGCGGGGCGGAAGAGAAATTTCATGGAGGAGAGGTTTTAGAAAAATTTGTTGACCTCGCCGGCCGTGACAACAAGGGGATTGGAATCCTGCCGACCGCTTCGGAAATTCCCGACGAAGTTAGTGCTGACTACATACAAACCTTTAAACAGCTGGGAGTAAAGCGTGTGGAAGTGATTGATGTAGATTCTAGGGAACGCTCAGGGCATCCGGAAATTTTGGAGCTTGTGGAGTCGTTATCTGCTGTTTTTATTTCTGGTGGTGACCAAAGCAGGCTCTCAAAGTTGATTGGTGGTACAAAATTGCACGACAAACTGGCGGATAAGTGGAAAAACGGCATGGTCCTTGCCGGGACAAGTGCCGGAGCGTCCATCATGGCGAAACAAATGATAGTCGCTGCAGACACCAAACTTAATGATGATAAACTAAATGTAGAATTAGGAACCGGATTCGGGTTCTTGGATCATATCCTTATTGACCAGCACTTTTCGCAGCGGGCCAGGTTTGACCGGCTTCTTAGTGCGATTGCGGATAACAAAGAAATTATCGGAATTGGAATTGATGAAAATACAGCGATATTAGTTCAAGATAATAAGTTTGAAGTATATGGAGAACACCAGGTGTTAGTTATCGATGGAAAAAGCAGTGATTATGTCGACATCAAAATTGGCGAAAATGGAAGCGAAGAGCTTACGATTTCAGGGTTTAAGCTGCATGCCCTAACCCGCGGCTACAGTTTTGATCTAGCCCGTCGCCAATTAATTCTCAAAAAGGGGAAAACAGAATGAAAATCAACCGTGTAAGGTATTTGAAGGGACCTAACTATTTTGCACACAAACCGATGATGTTTATCGAAGTGGATATAGAGGATCTCGAGCTTCGGCCGTCAGATACAATACCTGGTTTTACTGAAGCCCTTGTGGAAACTTTACCGGGCCTTAAGAAGCATACCTGTTCCCCTGGATATGAAGGAGGATTTGTTGAACGCCTGACTCGAGGAACCTGGATGGGCCATATTCTGGAACATATGGCCATTGAGCTCCAGCTTTCAGCCGGTATAGATGTTAGGCGCGGAAAGACCATCACGGCCAAAAAGCCCGGCATATATTATGTGACATACGCTTATAAGGAGCCAAAATCCGGGCTTTATTCCTTTGAAGCCGCCATGGAAATTGCCGGACTTCTGTTGAAAGGGGCAACGCATGTTAATTCTCGGCCGTACATCGATAAAGTGGCTGACCTTTATTATAAAAACAAGCTGGGACCGAGTACAGAGGCCATATATGACGCCGCCATTTTATCGAACATCCCGGTGGAAAGAATCGGTGAAGACAGTCTTTTGCGCCTTGGGACAGGATCGCGCCAAAAATTCGTACAGGCTACCATAACTAGCCAGACATCTAGCCTTGGTGTCGAAAATTCATGTGACAAACAGCTAACAAAGGAAATATTACGCTCATGCAGCTTGCCGGTTCCTGAGGGAGAAGTAGTATCAACCATGGAAGAAATCTTTGAAGCAGCGGATAAGCTCGGCTTCCCTCTTGTAATCAAGCCTTTGAATGGCAGGCAGGGGCAGGGTGTCATTACAAATATCAAAACGAAAGAACAACTTTTTAACGTTGCAAACTGTCTTGACGATCATGTGGACAAGTTCATTTTAGAGCGGCATTACGAAGGAAATGACTATCGAATGCTTGTGGTCGATGGGAAGCTTATAGCCGCTAGTCTCCGTGTACCTCCTTTTGTAATCGGCAATGGGCAGGCTACAATCCGTGAATTGATCAATGAGGAAAATAAAAATCCGCTTCGCGGGGATGGACATGAAAAAGCAATGTCAAAGATTCCGCTAAACCATACCGTTTCCTGCTATTTGGAAAAGCTGGATTTAACACTCGACTCCATTCCGGACAAGGGGAAAATCATCCAGGTTGTTGGAAATGCCAATTTATCGACGGGCGGCAAGGCGATTGACGTGACGGACCAGGTACATCCAACGATAAGAAAAATAGCGGTGACCGCCGCAAAAGCAATTGGTCTGGATATTGCTGGCATCGATTTTATCTGTAAAGACATTTCCAGTCCATTTAGTAAACAAGAAATGGCGATCATCGAAATCAATGCCGCCCCAGGAATCAGAATGCATCACTATCCAAGTGAAGGGATAAGCCGTAATGTAGGCCAGGCAATAGTGGACTATCTTTTTAAAAGGCGTGAAGATGCCGCCATTCCCATAATAGCCGTCACTGGCACTAACGGGAAAACAACCACAACCCGACTTGTGAATTATTTCCTGGAAAAAGAAGGCGTTACGGTTGGCATGACAAACTCCGATGGTGTATTTCTGGATAGTGTCGCCATTGAGGATGGGGACTGCAGCGGACCGATCAGCGCCAGGAAGATCCTTGTGAACCCAACAGTAGATTATGCGGTGCTGGAAACAGCAAGGGGCGGAATAGTTCGGGAAGGGCTTGCATTCCGCCATTGTGATGTAGGGATCGTTACGAATGTTGCTGAAGATCATCTAGGACTTGATGGAATCGAAACATTTGAACAGCTTGTAAAACTAAAACGCTTGATTCCGGAGGTCGTAATTGAAACTGGGTATTGCGTTCTGAATGCGGATGATGAACATGTGGCAAAAATGGCGCAATACACAAAGGGAGAAGTCATTTATACTTCGCTCAATCAAAATAACCCATACATCCGCAAAGCAATCTTTGAAAGAAAGAAAGCGTGGTATATCGACCAGTCGGGCTGGATTATCTACGCATCAAATGGTGTTTTACAGCCTGTCCATCCGTGCCAGTATATTCCGATTACCATTGGCGGCGCGGCAAAACACAATATTGCCAATCTGCTGCAAGCGATGGCAGCAGCCCATACTCAAGGGGTACCATTGGACGAATTAATAAAAAAAGCCCTTGCGTTCATACCTGATGTTGCTCTTTCAAAAGGAAGATTCAACAGAAGAGACATGAAAGGCCGGACGCTTATTGTAGATTACGCCCACAATGTATCAGGGATGGAGGCGATTTATGATACCGTAAGCAGCTTCGCTAAAAAACGAATCATTACTGTATTAGCCGGGCCTGGAGACAGAAAAAATGAGGACATTATCAAAATGGCTTATTTAGCTGCTGACCATACCGACTTGTTAATAATCAAAGAAGATGACGATTTGCGAGACAGGCAGCAGTATGAACTGGCACATCTGATTCAACAGGCGGCGATAGAAAGAAATTTGAGAAAAGAACAAACGTTTATCATACTAAACGAGCTAGATGCCTTTAAAAAAGCATGGGAGCTTTCTAAGCCCGGAGATCTTCTGTTGTTCTTCTATACAGACTTTAATTATGTAAAGAAGTTTTTTGAATTAGCAGGTACGCACCAACTTCAATAAGGATATTTGAGCCGTTTGACACTATGACAGACGGCCCTCTGAAAACCCGTCGGTTCGGCGGGTTTTTCACTTTGAAAGAATATGTATCCGGGATTTACAGGAGTCAAGCACTGAAATGTCCTTCATCAGGGGGGTTGAAGGACACAAGGCGGGAACTAATTAAATTAGATGGGGTTTCAAAATGAAAAACCAACAGAAATTCCCAGGTTGTGGGAAACACATCAATTTCTTAATGATAATCGGTATTTTTGGGCAAACGAAAGATATAACATAGACGCATGATAACAAAGGGTGTTGCTCATGAAATTATCGAAACTTGTAGGTGCCGCTAAGGAACTTGCTGTGCAGATTCCCCCCATTGTAGATGTAAATGTAACCGGGATCGAAATGAACTCGAAAAAAATAGAACAGGGTTATCTATTTATTGCCATTCCGGGTTTTATGCATGATGGGCATGATTTTATCGAGGATGCGATACAAAGAGGTGCTGCAGCCATCATAGGAGAGAAGGCTGTAAATCTATCAGTCCCTTATATTCAGGTGACCGATAGCAGAACGGCGGCAGCCAGGCTTGCAAGCGCATTTTATGGATTTCCAGCTAGAAAGCATAAGCTGATAGGCATAACTGGAACAAATGGAAAAACAACGACCTCCTATATGTTGCGGCATATCTTAAGTGAAGCAGGATATTCCTGTTCCTTGCTTGGAACGGTAGCCTATATCATTAACGGCGAACATAAAAAGTCCTCTCATACAACTCCGGATCCTATAAAATTGCAAAAGCTCCTGGCAGATAGCAAAGACGAATTTGTCATTATGGAAGTCTCCTCTCATGCACTGGACCAAGCAAGGATTGAAGGAATTGAATTTGACGTGGGCATCTTCACGAACTTAAGACATGATCATCTAGATTATCATCATACAATGGAAAATTATTTTAGAACCAAGGCTAGCATGTTCATGAAACACTTAAAAAAGGATGGGCACGCGGTGGTCAATCAGCTGGATGAATGGGGGGTTAGGCTATCGAATCTTTTAGAAATGGAGCAAAGAAAAATTTTTACTGTTGGAAAATCGGTTTATAATCATATTCAACTTGGCTGTATTCATATCTCTGAAAAAAGCTCCATTCAGCTTTATCACAGTAATAAAAAATATACTCTAAATCTATCTTTCCCTGGCTTACACAACGGTTATAATGCAGCACTGGCCTATGCGGCTGCAAAGACGATCGGAATTGGCGATGAAACAATTATTCAAGCGCTTGAATCCTTCAAGGGGGTACCAGGACGCTTTGAAGTATATTCACATCCAGCCGGGGCCACCTTTGTCGTTGATTACGCGCATACTCAGGACGCAGTTGAATATTGCCTTAAATCGGCTAAACAGCTAGGTGCAAAGCACATCTCCCATATCTATGGCTTTCGAGGTGGGCGAGATCCTTCAAAGAGAAAGCATATAGTAGAAGCATCCGCAGGCATGAGCGACAGTTTCATTTTAACTTTTGATGATTTGAATGGGATTAATGGAGATGTAATGATAAACGAATTGGAACAGTTGGCCGCCCATTATGGCATGGGAAAAGGAAAGGTTATATCGGACAGAACCGTTGCCATTTCAGAAGCCTGGCAAAATGCGAAAGCCGGGGAGTGGGTATTTATAACCGGCAAAGGGCCTGAACGGTATAAAGAAATGTTTTCTATTCCCGCTCGTTCAGATCAGGAGATGATAGAAACACTTCTAATGGATCAGAGTTTTTCTTTACAGGATGCGACGGCAGATTTCCAATAATCATTGTAAAAAATTTCAAAACAAACAACAAGTTGCAGATTATTATGTTTGAATCCATCCAAATCCGGGCATTGAATACACATACTACCGAAAGGAGTGAAGTATGATGGAAACAAACAATTCTGCTAATCAAGGCAAAGTCAGCGAACAAATGCAATCTATGGGTGAAGGGCAAAAGGATGAGATTCTTTCAAGCTTTGAAACGTTTAAAAGTTATTTAGGTGAAAAAGTGGCTAAAGGCGAAAAAATGGGAATGGATGAGGAACAGCTTGCAAAAACTGCACAAAAAGTTGCAGATTATCTTGCTGCTCACGAAGAGCCACGAAATCGTGAAGAGAAGCTGTTACAGGAATTATGGAAAGTGGGTAATGAACAAGAACAGCATAAGCTGGCTCATATGCTTGTCAGAATGGTTCAATAAAAAAGGAAGCTTGCCGGTAGGCAGGCTTTTTTTATGGGATTTTGACAAATGGCGTATCACAGAAATACAATCTTAATTGAAGGAATTGTGACACGCACACATGGTCTTTTGCCTACATATCAATAAAAAGAATTTACTTTATGAGGAGAATGCATATGTTTGGATATGGACCATGGTACCCGCAAATTCCTTGGAATGGTGTAGAACAAGAACAGGAGACAATCTCCCGGCAGATGGGGGAAGATGATGTGTTTGGTGGCGTTGAGCCTCCCAGGCCGCTTCAATACGGAGGCCAATACGGCGTTTCACCCGGAGGCCAATACGGTGTTCCATCCGCGGGCCAATATGGCAGTCCATACGGAGGGCAATATGGAGGTCCATCCGGAGGCCAATATAGTGTTCCCCCCGGAAGCCAATATGGCAGCCCATATGGAGGCCAATACGGCGTTTCACCCGGAGGCCAATATGACAGCCCATATGGAGGCCAATATGGCGGTGCACCCGGAGGCCAATACGGCAGTCCATCCGGAGGTCAATATGACAGCCCATATGGAGGCCAATACAGCGGTGCACCCGGAGGTCAATATGGCACTCCATCCGGAGGCCAGTCTGATGGTCCACCGACATCCCCGCCTCCGTCGTATGTGCCACAAATGCCGCAAACCGGACTTTACGCAGTAGATCCTGGATCTATAAGAAGGTGTTTGTACCGATTCACTTATGTTTGGCTTAGAAACGGACGGTCATTCTGGTTCTATCCAACCTATATAGGCCGGACTTCTGTTGCCGGCTATCGTTGGAGACGAAATCAGAACAGATGGGTATATACTGGAATCGACACTGGTGAAATTCGTAGCTTCCAATGCTCATAATTTCAAATAGCAAAGTTGCTACAAAGGTAATGACTAAGGTAGCAAAGAGGAAAACTTACACCCCTGCAGGAGCATGTAAAAAGGGAGTATACTAAACTCTACACCCTGCTAGTCAACCTCTTTTCGCTCGTTCTTTTTCGTAAAAAGGTCGGGGTAATCCGTGGTTACGCCATCCAGTTTCATCATTTCGAACCGATCGATTTTCTTTTCATTGTTAACCGTCCATGTAAAAGCTTTCATTCCGTATGAATGGATCTTTTTCTTCCGTTTCAAAGTCATCATCGTTTGTTTCAAATTAATAAAGGATGCAAACGAGGACAGCTCACTAAGCTTTTTATGAGAAACCCCTAGTGGACGCTTTATCAGAACACCGGAGGGAAGAGAAGGAAGCAGAGCATGAAATCTTTTGACTGAATCAATGTCGAATGACTGAATCATGAGCAAATGGCTGCTTCCCACATGCAAATTATGATTCATGATTTCCATTGCAAGCTTTCTTTCAATTCCTGGATAAAATGCAGGATGTTTCAGCTCAATTAATATGCCTGCATGCGGCAGTATGATTTCCAGCAATTCTTCAAATACTGGGATTTTTTCACCTTTAAAATGGGGGTGAAACCAGCTTCCGGCATCTAATTCCCTCAGTTCGCAAAGATCATAGTCGCGTACATTGCCGCTCCCGTTCGTTGTACGTTCAAGTGTTGGGTCATGAATCACGACGAGCTTTCCATCCTTACTTAACTGGACATCAATTTCTATGAAATCAACACCGAGATCCATTGCCTTTTTAAAAGCAGCCATTGTATTTTCAGGACAATAGCCCGCCGCACCACGGTGGGCTATTTTTAGTGGGGAAAACGCCTGCTTATTCCCTCCTAATAGTCTTGTTGCATCTCTTCTTTTTCCCAGAATAAGTACGGCTAGAATGAAAAGGATGCAGAGCGAAAATAAGAAAACAAGCTTCATACTAGATTCTCCTGTCATGTTGGGTGTAAATAATCAGGAATTATTTTTCCCGCGATGCTACTTTCCTTTCCATTCCCGGTATATAAAGAGTGAAAGGAGGTGAGGCGCACATGGCCAGTCAAATGGTATATGCAAGTACATTAAGGGTTACTTTCGAAACGGGTGTAAATGAAAAGGGCGAACCACAATTAAAAAGAAAACTTTTTTCAAACATTAAAACTGATGCGACGGCTGAGGAGCTATTGAAAACTGCCCAATCGCTTACCAATCTGCAAAAACATACCCTAACCGAAATAGCACGTCAGGACACGGCAACTATTTCTGCTTAATTTTAACAAAATAACACAGAGGAGGTGAATCAAATGGCAAAGACTTTGGAGTTGATTTTTGTAACGGAGGAAGGCAAAACGGCATCCATCTCTATTGAGGATCCAATCGAACCTATTAATATCAATGTCGTAAAGCAGTCAATGGATACCATTCTTGCAGCGAACGTCTTTACGTCCCCGTCCGGTGATTTCGTCGGCAAAAAGGGTGCACGCGTTGTTGAAAGAAATGTCAATGAATATGAGTTGATATAACATACCAGCTGGATTCAGAGATAGGCCGATTAGTCAGCGGGCTATCTCTGGATAAGCAATAAAACTTGTGAGGAAATGCCAATTAATTTGTCCGGAATGACAATTAATTTGTCCGGAATGCCAATTAATTTGTCCGGAACGCCAATCAATTTGTCCGCAGGCAGGTGAATAAAAATGGATCAACTTCTGCCCTTTATCGGTGATGTTGGGTTTCCCATTGTTGTCACTCTATATTTGCTTCATAGAATCGAAGCAAAGCTGGATGTGCTCAATGAAACGCTGGTCAACCTACCAAACCGCTTAAGGGATGAACTCCAGAATAAATATGGGTGAATACTGTAGTCTTTTTCGAGTAGAGGCAATATGAATCCGCTTTGATTCATATTGCTTTTTAATTTTTGACAGACGGCGAAGGGTCTAGCGTTCCCTTTTGAAGCCATGTTGATGACGAGAGGGTATATTCACGGTACCAGGTTCAGAGGAAAGGATTGATGGATATACGTCATTGCAGGATGATGATTGCAAAAAGCTGCTTGCGGTTAAGAATATTGGTGAATGAACTCAAAGTAAAAGACCAAACCTCCTATTGGAGGTTTAGCCTTTTTTTATTACGTTAAACAATGATAATGGTAACATCGATATTATCGCGTGTCGCTTTAGAATATGGACAGACCTTGTGGGCTTCCCTGGCCAGCCGCTCTGCTTCTTCTTTGCTTATCTCAGGAATCGATACATCAAGCCTGACAGCAAGTTTGAAGCCGCCATCCGCTTCATCCTTGCCAATTGTCACATTTGCCGTGACCTCGGTGTTATCTGCCTTGACCTTTTCTCTGCGGATTACTAACTGTAAGGCGCTATCATAACAGGCTGCATATCCTGCAGCAAAAAGCTGTTCCGGATTCGTCGCCTTTTCTCCAGAGCCACCGAGCTCTTTTGGCATCCGTACGTCAAAATTGATAATGCCATCTTCTGACTGTACATGGCCTTCCCTTCCGCCGGTAGCTTTTACGGCAGTTGTATATAAAGGTTTCATATAAAACAACTCCTTCTCATTTATACATTATTGTAATTCCCGAATATGGAGCCGGTAAACTAGTAAAAAGGCGAGTCACGTTACAATGTCTGGTGCATTTCTTCTGACAATAAATAAAAAGGATGCTGCAAAAGAAGCAGCATCCTTCGAATAATTATTATTATAACTTCACAACGTTTTTAGCTTGAGGTCCGCGGTCGCCTTCTTCAATTTCGAATTCAACTTCTTGGCCTTCATCAAGAGATTTGAATCCTTCTCCCTGAATAGCGGAGAAATGTACGAAAACATCATTTCCTCCTGGAACTTCGATAAATCCAAAACCTTTTTCACCGTTGAACCATTTAACTCTGCCTGTTACTGTCATTCAATGAATCCTCCTAATATAAAAACAAAAATTAATATGTCAATTACATATTTCCCAACCTGGAAATAATAATTCACACATTATCAAGTACCCAGGGTTTATATTCACGAGGATCCCTTTGATCCTTGATAATATGTGAATTAAAAGGGTAAATTAGGAAATCCTGCTAGCTTAAATTATAAACTATCAATTTTAATTTCACAAGAAAATTAGGGTCTGCACCAGCTTTTTTTGCCAACGGAACAAAGGAAGTAGACAAGATATTTATTGTTTTTGCATGGATTAACATAAAGCAAAAAATGACTATATTTCTTTTTCCCGTTCTCGACCCAATTTAAACCTAATTTTTTAAAAAAGGGAAAAATAGTGCGGAGGTTTATGAATACCGGCCTACGGATAGACTTGCGAATAAAGGAGGTTTTCCCAATGAAAAATATTATTTTCCCTTCCATCCTTTTCGGTATCCTTCTGTTGGGAGGCTGTTCATTTGGACCTAACCACAATGACCAAGCAGAGCGGGGTAACGCATCTGAAGATATCGAAACAATGAAACCATCACATACACCAGAAGGAGATAACGATGGACAAAGTACGGGCATCCTTGACGGAGTACAGAAGGTGTTGTTGACCATTAAGGAAACTGAGCAAATGATGGAACGTAGCGCTCAAACAAAAACTGTAAATGAATTCGGAAGCCGATTGGAAGAAGAATGGGATACGATTGAAAAAACAGTTGAGAAAAGGTTTCCAGAAGATTACATAAGTATTGAAAAGAGTTTGTATCCTCTGATTGCAGAAATGAAAAAGACAACGCCGGACCTAGCCAAGGTCAAGAATTTCAGTGAACAAACAAAGGCCAAACTTGAGCAGTTTAAAGGGAAAGTTGAAAAATAAGCACTGGCTTGCAATCCGGATCATTCCTTAATAGTTTCCATCCCGATTAATTGGGTAAAGAGTAACAAGAAAGGAATGATGCAAAGTGATGAAAAATATGTTGAAGAGACTTCTTGTTGCTGCTGTACCGTTGGTCATCAATGAAGCCAGAAAGTATATGAAAAACAAAAAACGGATGAAAAACATCCAGAAGATGAATATGGTAAAATAAAAGGCGCTCACCGGAGCGCCTTTTATTTTTGAGGAAATGGTGACGAGGCTTGAGAAAATCATGCCGGCTTATAGTCATCAGCAAGCCTGTATGATATATTTCTTTATGTGCGAAAAAGCAACTCTTTGCATTTTATATAAATAAAGCTCCATCTGGAATTTAGGATGTACTGTAATAGAACAATAAGGAAAGGTAGAAATTGCTAATGTAAAAAAATATTGCGAGTACCGATCCAGATTCATTAAATAAATCGAATTGAGCGATCTTAAATAAAGGAAGGTTTTATTTCATGGCTAACAAACTACAAGATGAAGTTGGGTCTAGAAGGACCTTTGCGATCATCTCTCACCCGGATGCCGGGAAAACGACATTAACTGAGAAGCTATTACTATTTGGAGGGGCAATCCGTGATGCCGGAACTGTAAAGGCTAGGAAAACTGGCAAATACGCGACCAGTGACTGGATGGAAATCGAAAAGCAGCGCGGCATTTCCGTAACTTCTTCCGTTATGCAATTTGATTATGACGGCTTTAGGGTCAACATACTTGATACTCCCGGCCACCAGGATTTCAGTGAAGATACGTACCGCACATTAATGGCCGTTGACAGTGCAGTGATGATTATCGACTCTGCAAAGGGAATCGAGGACCAGACGATTAAATTATTCAAGGTATGCCGAATGAGAGGCATCCCGATTTTTACTTTTATTAATAAATTGGACCGCCAAGGGAAAACGCCTCTAGAATTACTTGCGGAGTTAGAAGAGGTTCTTGGCATTGAATCGTATCCAATGAACTGGCCCATCGGGATGGGTAAGGATTTTGTTGGAATCTATGACCGCTTCAACAATCGGATTGAACAATTTAAAACTGAGGGAGAGGACCGTTTCCTGCCGCTTGATGAAGCCGGAGAACTGGCGGTCCCACATGAATTAAAGGATTCTCCCCTATATGAGCAAACACTTGAGGAAATCATGCTGTTGTCAGAGGCAGGCAATCAATTTTCTGAAGGAAAAATTGCAAAAGGTGAATTGAGTCCGGTCTTCTTTGGTAGTGCTTTGACAACCTTCGGTGTGCAGACATTCCTGGATGCTTATTTGAAATTTGCACCTGCTCCGCAGCCGCGGAAAGCTACAAACGGAGAAATAAACCCTGTTGGCGGAGACTTCTCGGGCTTCATTTTTAAAATCCAGGCAAACATGAACCCGAAGCATCGTGACCGTATTGCCTTCCTGCGCATTTGCTCCGGTAAGTTCGAACGGGGAATGAGCGTTTTCCTCAGCAGGACTGGAAAACCGATCAATCTATCTTCATCCACACAATTTCTTGCAGATGACCGTGCCACTGTAAATGAAGCGGTCAGCGGGGATATTATCGGGCTGTACGATACGGGAAATTATCAAATTGGAGACACAATCACGACAAGTAAGGAAATGTATCAGTTTGAGCGGCTGCCTCAATTTACTCCGGAATTGTTTGTTCGGGTCACTGCAAAGAACGTGATGAAGCAAAAGCATTTCCATAAGGGAATCCACCAGCTCGTCCAGGAAGGTGCCATCCAGCTCTTCAAGACTGTGCGAATGGAAGAATACCTGCTTGGTGCTGTAGGGCAGCTGCAATTTGAGGTATTTGAACACCGTATGCGGAATGAATACAATGTTGAGGTCATCATGGAACGGATGGGAAGCAAGATTACACGTTGGGTTGAAGACGAGAAGGTGGACGAAAACCTTCACAGTTCACGAAGCATACTAGTCAAAGACCGATACGATAAATATGCGTTCCTATTCGAAAACGAATTTGCCCTGCGCTGGTTCAACGACAAAAATCCCGATGTTAAGCTTTATAACCCTATGGATTGATCTTAGATAAAAAATAAACAAATGTGGTCAGATAAAGCAAAAATCACAAGGCCCCTTCCTTGAATGGAGGGGGTCTTCTTTTGTTTATCTGAAATGATTTTTTTGATTATTTGGCCATATGAGGTGATTAAAAATTAAGAGCCTTCACCCATGACGGACCTAAAGTTTCATGTTACATTTATTTAGCTGGAAAATTATTTTAAGGGAGAATAAAAATGGAAACAAGTTGTAAAATGTGCGGGATAAATTTTTCATTGCATGAAGAGGGTTTTATCTATCTGGAAGGAAAACAAAGTATGGATATACTGGAAGCTATTCCAAGCCGCATGGAAAATGATAAAGGAATTTTTATTGCTTACCATTCCAGTGCAGACCTATCCGACAAACTCGGAAGACTAAGCCTTGTTCCCGAGGCAGATACGTTCGAAAGCACTTTGCTAAAAAAGCTGGAAGATCCGATTATAACCTATCCATTAAGGGAAGTTGCCTCGAGGGTTGGCAACCATGAAACCGTAAAAATCATTCAATCAACAGAATTTATCGGTTTTTTCCAACCAATAGTGTTACTTAGGGATAAGAGTCTATTTGCATATGAATCATTACTGAGAGACCCACTCGGTAGGATTTCTCCCGGCCAGCTGTTTAAGGTTGCCCAGGAAACCGGCATGCAAAGCCTTTTAGATCAAAAAGCCAGGGAAACTGCGATAAAAGGCCGTGTTGGAAAGATCAATAACGGGATTAAAAGCTTTATTAATTTCCTGCCTTCCACAATATATAATCCGGATTACTGTTTACGGCACACGTTCCATATTGTAGAGAGATATGGCATAAATCCGGAAGACCTCGTTTTTGAGGTTGTAGAAACGGAAAAAATAGATGACATTGACCACTTGAAAAAAATATTCCGTACCTATCAGAACCAGGGTATGGCAGTGGCTCTGGATGATTTCGGAGCAGGATATTCTACACTTGATGTTCTGGTACAACTCCAGCCCGATTATGTAAAAATTGACCGTTCAAATATTATGTTCTGTGACAGCGATACAGGAAAACAGGAGTTTTTGAAAAATGTTGTGCATGTAGCCAGGGAATTGAACATCAGAACACTGGCAGAAGGGGTTGAAAGAGTAGAAGAACTGCAGTTTTGCAAGGATATCGGCATCGATTTGGCCCAAGGCTATTTAATCGGAAGGCCGGAAGCTGAACCTGGTTTTAACTAGAAGCGGTTAACTGATACATTCCATATAACACATAACGGCTACTTTTATATATTGGAAATAAAAAAGCAGGATTTCTCCTGCTTTTTTACATGCTTTTATTACCCGAGCTTGTCTGTACGATTTCTTTTTGTTCCATTACATTCATTCTCATGATTACATTTTCCATTATGCCGATCGATACCATAAGCAATAGCAGTGATGAACCGCCATAGCTAATAAAAGGCATTGTTATTCCCGTTATTGGCAGAAGACCCGTGACACCGCCCACATTGATCACTACCTGGATACCCATCATGGATGAAATGCCGATTAAAAGCAGGCTCCCAAAAGGATCCTTGCATTTAGCCGAAAGTATAAGGCCTCTTAATACAATAAACCCAAGGGTTCCTAACACAAACAACACTCCAAAAATGCCTAGCTCTTCGGCAACGATTGCCATGATGAAATCCGTGTGGGATTCGGGCAGATATCCATATTTTTGTACGCTGTCGCCGAGCCCGACCCCGGTTATGCCCCCAGAACCGATGGCAAGCAAGGCATTGGCGAGCTGAAAGCCTTCATCACCCTTGTCGAATGGATTGGATACCCCTGTGAACCTGGAAATTCTTTCTTTCGAAAACACATCCGAGGTATATCCTGTGACGACAACACCAAGAATGAAGATTCCGGCTACCAATAAAAAGATCGTAAGTAATTTCCCAATGCTTTTTAGATTCATTCCTGAACAAAGGATAATGGCACATGCAATCATGAGGATAATCGCTGCACTCCCATAGTCAGGCTGAAGGATGATTAAAAAGCAGATGCCGGCCAAAAAGACGATGGGAGGGATGACCGCTTTGTCGATATCATTTATCCTGTCTTGCCGTTTTCCGTAAATCGCTGACAAATAAATGATGATTGCGAGCTTGGAAAATTCCGCAGGCTGAACCCCGCGTGCCCCTAACTTAAACCAGCTGGTCGCATTTCCGGCCGTATGACCAACGATGGTAACAATCAGGAGAAGAAAGGCAATGCCCCCCATCATGACCATTAAGAATGTTTTATGTTTATAAAGTTTATACGGCAAAATCATGAAAAACATCATGATGATAAAGGACAGAATGAGCGCATTTTTTTGGTTTTGGAAGAAATGATCCATCGAATATTCGTAACGGGCTACTGCTGTAATCATGCTTGAACTGTAAACCATGACTAATCCAAATAGGGAGAGCAGCACAACAGCTATGAAAATCGGGTAATCATAGGCTTTAACTATTCTTTTCAATTGTGCATTCACCTCTTGTGTTGATAAAAGCCTTCTAACTGCTTTCTTATATAGTAACGGAAAAACTTCTTTAATCATAATAAAAGTTTTTCTTTCTTGCTTCTTTATATTAAAAATATCTTGAACTTAAAACACAAATGAATATATAGGAAATATTTTGCAAAATATAAGATGCTTGGCCTTAGTTTGTAGACGCTTTTTTTTTTGCCTTAAAATCGTTAATTACAGTTATGAAAAGGAATATTAAGAAATGGAGGTCGATGACATGGATACAACAATGTTACTGGAATATGGATGGGTTTTACTTGTCCTTATAGGACTGGAGGGAATCCTGTCCGCTGATAACGCGGTGGTCATGGCCGTCATGGTTAAGCATCTACCTCAGGAACAACAAAGGAAAGCGTTGTTCTATGGGATTCTAGCAGCTTTTGTATTCAGGTTCCTGAGCCTCTTTATGATTTCCTTCCTCGCCGATGTATGGCAGGTGCAGGCAATAGGTTCCATTTACCTCTTATATATAGCATTCCAGCATATATACCGACGGTTTGTCGGACGAGAAAATGAAAATGAAGTAAAAACGAATGGCGGAACAGGTTTTTGGGTGACTGTATTAAAAGTTGAACTTGCCGATATCGCATTCGCCATTGATTCAATGCTGGCTGCGGTTGCGTTAGCGGTAACCCTTCCGGAAACAGGATGGTCCGAAATTGGCGGTATTGATGCCGGGCAGTTTACGGTTATGTTCCTTGGAGGCATAATCGGATTAACCATAATGCGCTTTGCTGCTACAGCATTTGTCAGGCTGCTTCATCAGCGTCCAACTCTTGAAACGGCTGCTTTTCTAATTGTTGGTTGGGTTGGCGTAAAACTCGCTATTTTCACCCTCGCCCATCCTGAAGTTGGTGTCCTGGATCCCCATTTCCCAGAAAGCACTAGATGGAAAACGATTTTCTGGACTGTCCTGATTGGGATTGCGGTTGGTGGCTTTTTTTTGTCCGGAAAAAAAGAGAAGAACACACAAGAAGTATAACAGCAGGGCTTGCCATACGGCAGGCCTTGCTGTTTGCATAACATAGATAATAAATTCCTTTACCCCCACAAAATGTCTCCTTGGTTCGTATTGTTGTTTATAGTCCTTTAAGGATCAGTTACAAACAAGTTGCAAGGAAACATGATAGAAGTACTAGAAAATAGGTCTTTTGCACCTGTCTTTATAGGCTCACCTTTATAAGAATAGAATTGGTACTTTCTATGCCTAGAATATGCCATAGAAACGGGGGGAGCTTATGCTAAATCTGATATTTACACCATTTAAGAAAAAAGGATCGTTAGAAGAGACTGTGATGAAAATCCAAAATGGGGACGGTCCTCTCCGCAATGAATTAATAAGCTCTTTCAAACCGTTTATTGCTAAAACAGTATCATCAGTGTGCAGACGCTTTATAAATGAATCAGACGATGAGTTCAGCATAGGCCTTATTGCTTTTAATGAAGCCATAGATAAATATTGCCCCACAAAGGGCAGCTCGTTATTGGCGTTTGCTGAAACCTTGGTTAAACGAAGGGTAATCGACTATTTAAGAAGCCAGTCCAGAAAGCAGGATCTCATCGTTGACCTTGGTTTGGATAATGAGGAAAGTTCAGCACAGGATTATCTGGAAGCAGAAAAATCCATGCAGGAATATGTAAAGCTGAAGGAAGCAGAAAAACGCAGGGAAGAGATATTGCGTTACCAGAAACGTTTGTCGGAGTTTGATGTGACATTCGCCGATCTAGCCCAGAATTCACCTAAGCATGCAGATGCGAGAGAGAGTGCGATTTCCATAGCAAAATTGCTTGTGAACGACCCAGAATTGCAGGAAAAGCTGTTAGCTAAAAAACGTTTGCCTATAAAGCAGCTTGAAGCAAAAGTGAAGGTCAGCAGGAAAACTATAGAAAGAAATCGAAAATACATCATTGCTGTTGCACTCATTTTAAATGGTGATTTTTTCTATTTGCATGAGTATATAAAGGGGATTGAACGATGAAAAAAGGTATCATTTTAGAAATCGATCAGGAGTTTGTCACCGTCTTAACCCCTGAAGGTGAGTTTCATAAGGCCCGGCGCGGGAAAGCGACATATGAAATAGGTGGAGAGATTTCATTTACACCCATTTACCCGAAAAGAAGAAGAATTTCATCGTTATTTCATCTTTCTATAAAAAAGACATCGGTTCTTGTTTCGGTGGCGGCAATCGTCCTTACATGCTCCATTCTGCCAGGAGCATTTCAGGAAAAAGTCTCAGCATATATGACGATAGACGTAAATCCCAGCATCGAATTGGCCTTAAATGATGATTTGGAAATAGTAGACGTGAAAGGCTTGAATAAGGAAGGGGAAGAAGTAGTTCACCAAATTGCTGTACGGGACAAAAGCTTGAGCGAAGTGACGGGCCAAATTGTCAGCACAATAAACAAGCTTGGATATTTCAAAAAACAACAGGAATTAGTCCTGTCGACGACATTAATCGACGAGGATGAAAAGCTCGAAAAAGAGCTGAAAAACAGGGTCACCGGTCTTGCCAATACGGCTGACTTTGTCCCCCGGAGAAATATTAAAATTATTGATGGGACCGAAACCGATCGGGAAAATGCGAAGAAACAAGGCCTATCAACCGGAAAGTACATGGAAAAGAAGCTTGAAATGTTTCAACCAAAAAATAAATCTTCTAATTCTGAGGAAGACGGGAAAAAGGAGCAAGATAAGGTATTAATGCCAAATAAGGGGGCGGGAACGGAAAAAACATTAACACCTGCAAACCCTGTGAAGGAACCGGTAAAATCCAGAATGGTTCCAAATCAATTGAAGCAAGAAGAAGAGAAAACCACTGTTCATAGGAACCATGCTCCACCAGCCAAAGTACCTGACCATCCTAAACCGAACAGACCTAATACGGCCACTATAAAAAAGCCCACTCCGCCATCTCGCGAGAATACGGTGAAAAGAATGCCGGAAAATAAAAAAATACAGCAGACCGAACGGAAAAACATCCATATCCCCGAAAAAAATCAATTAAAAAAGGGGCAGGCCACGGAAAAAAATAAAAACAAGATACAACAACCGGGAAATCGCACAAAAGGCAATGAGGCTGAGAAGAACAATAAAAAGGTTCAGCATCCTAACAAGCCCCAATTGCACAAGGAGTAACATGTCATTTTCAGTGGAAGAAAGGCTGTCATCACAACAAAAGTGATGACAGCCTTTTATATTTGCCAATTAATAAAGCATCTGAATGCTTTTCATCGAAGCGGATCATCCATATGGTATGAAATTTTTAAACCAGTTATTGGCCTTTTAATTCAGACTGAGCTTGTGCAATGAGTCGCTTTACGATTTCACCGCCAACAGAACCGTTTGCCCGGGAGTACTGCTCAGCACCAAGCTTAATGCCGAATTCCTGTGCAACTTCGTATTTGAATTGTTCCAATGCCTGTTCAGCGCCTGGTACTAAAAGTTGCCTTCTGCTGCCTCTCGTTGCCATAGTAATTCTCCCCCTAACACATATTACAGAGGATACAAGCCCCCTGTATTTACTAGTATGGATTCTGCTGCATGTTTTACTAAAAATAATGATGGGAAAACTTCCTGTAATTTCACAAGGTTCAAGATGCCAGTTATGAAGAAAGCAGAAAAAACAGACATTACCTGCTTTTTTGACACTGTGTGTATAATGGATATTGAATGTTAAATCTGACAAAGACATTTAGTTTGTAAAAAGTATTCTCAGAAAAATACTATGTGAAATATCAGCAGGTATCTGGTTAAAACGGCTACCCTTGATCTGAGAAGAAAATCCGCAAGGAACCCTGGGAATTTACCATTGAAATTTTGGGTATATAGAAAAATCCCAGGTTTCAGGAAACATAGGGAAGTATCAGAAACATTCAGGATATATCAACGCGAAAATAATGTTCTACAAGTGAAATTCAAATTAAACACGTTTATAGCTTGTGTAAAACCTTTTGGTTTTCATACATAATAAAAATGGACACACTCGGCGAATATAATGAAAGGAATAATTTTATGTGGACTTCATTTAAAAAGGGGCTTCAGAAACTGAGCCCTGTACAAATCATGATAGGGTATTATTTTATTGCGGTTAGCGTCTCAACTTTGATGTTAAGCCTTCCCATCGCAATAAAGCCGGGAGTAAGATGGACGTTCATTGATGCTTTATTTACAGCTGTCAGTGCGGTAAGTGTAACAGGCTTGTCAGTCATAAATATTGTTGATACTTTCACAACACCAGGCATTTTTATTCTTATGTTTGTTCTTCAGTTCGGAGGCATAGGCGTGATGACACTTGGAACCTTTCTATGGGTCATCCTTGGAAAAAAGATTGGTCTTAAGGAACGGCAATTGATTATGACAGACCAAAATCAAACGCAGCTATCAGGTTTGGTTAATCTTCTGATTCAGTTAATCAAGATTATTGTCATCATCGAACTAATCGGTGCGATTGTGCTAGGGATTTATTTTCTTAGATATTTTGCTAATTTTAATGATGCCGTGCTTCATGGGTTGTTCCTTGCGGTGAGCGCTACGACAAATGCCGGCTTTGATATCACCGGGCAATCGCTCATTCCTTATAAAGACGATTATTTTATCCAGACGGTCACGATTCTTCTCCTAATTCTCGGTGCAATCGGGTTTCCGGTCTTGATCGAAACAAAGGAATTTCTTTCAAACAGGGCCAGGGTGTATAAGTTTCGCTTTTCACTTTTTACAAAGATAACCTCGGTCACGTTTTTCGGCTTTGTATTTGGAGGGACCTTATTTATTTATTTATTGGAAATTAATGGGTTTATGGCAGGGAAAGAATGGCATGAAGCATTCTTTTATTCTTTATTCATGTCTTCCAATACAAGAAGCGCTGGGCTTTCCACGATGGATATCAATGACTTTTCTGAGCCAACCCAATTGTTGATGAGCTTTATGATGTTCATTGGGGCATCCCCAAGCTCCACGGGTGGCGGCATAAGAACGACTACGTTTGCAATCATGATTTTATTTTTATGGAATTTCGCAAAAGGCAGCCGGTCCATCAAAGTATTTGACCGGGAAATTTGCGAGGAAGATATCTATAAAGCCACGGCAGTCATGCTGATGGGTATCGTACTATGTTTTATTTCAATCATCATCATGACGATAACTGAGGATTTTCCCCTTATAAAAATTATATTTGAGGTATGCTCGGCTTTCGGTACAGTGGGACTTTCATTTGGCATTACCCCAGAGTTAAGCATCACGGGGAAAATTATTGCCATGATCTTGATGTTCATTGGCCGTGTTGGAATTGTTTCTTTTCTTTTTATCATCGGGCGGAAAGAAAAAACGGACAATTACCATTATCCAAAAGAAAGAATTATCATTGGTTAAAAAGTGGGTAGGCCAAAATTGGCCGCCCTTTTTTGTGAATTGTATTTGAATATTTAAAATTTTTAGTTTAATAGTTGAATATTTTACAAAAGAACGTATACTTAAAAGTGATACATACTAACCGGTTAGTTTAATAAAGGGGGATCAGTTCATGAATTTTTCCTACACTGAAAAGGTAAAAGAACTTCAGCAAAGATTAACACGTTTCATGGAGGAGCATGTTTATCCAAATGAAGCGGTGTATGAACAGCAGCTTAAAGCTCAAAGCGATAGATGGAGTGCTATACCGCCTATCATGGAAGAACTTACTGCAAAAGCAAAGGAAGAGGGCCTGTGGAATCTGTTTTTGCCAGAGAGCGAAAATGGAGCTGGATTAACAAACCTTGAGTACGCCCCGCTTTGTGAAATTATGGGCCGTTCACTAATCGCGCCTGAGGTATTCAATTGCAACGCCCCGGATACGGGCAACATGGAAGTCTTGGAGCGTTATGGCACTGAAAAACAGAAGGACGAATGGCTAAAACCGCTGTTGGCAGGTGAAATCCGTTCCTGTTTTTCAATGACCGAGCCGGATGTCGCTTCTTCAGACGCTACCAATATAGAAGCAAGGATTGAAAGGGACGGCGACCATTATGTGATTAACGGCCGTAAATGGTGGTCTTCAGGGGCAGGGGATCCTCGCTGCAAAATCGCCATCGTCATGGGAAAAACTGCCCCCGAAGCAAGCCGTCATGAACAACAATCGATGATTTTGGTACCCCTTGACACTCCAGGTGTAAAAATCGAACGGATGCTCCCGGTTTTCGGATATGACCATGCCCCTCATGGACATGCAGAGATTACATATGAAAACGTAAGGGTGCCTGCTGAAAATATGCTCTGGGGAGAAGGAAAAGGGTTCGCTATTGCACAGGGGCGTCTCGGACCTGGGAGGATCCATCATTGTATGAGGTTAATCGGTGCGGCAGAGCGGGCGCTTGATGAATTATGTAAACGCATTCAAAATAGGGTTGCTTTCGGAAAGCCACTCTCCAAGCAGGGAGTCATTATGGAATGGGTTGCTGAATCCCGGATTGAAATAGAGCAAGCCCGTCTGTTGACGTTGAAAGCTGCTTATATGATGGATACAGTCGGTAATAAAGAAGCGAAAGCGGAAATTGCTATGATTAAAGTGGTTGCCCCATCCATGGCACTTCGAGTCCTCGACCGTGCAATACAAGGTTTTGGAGGAGCTGGGGTTTCAGGTGATACACCACTTGCTGCCATGTGGGCAAATTCCCGTACATTAAGGCTGGCCGATGGTCCGGACGAAGTGCATAAAGCCCAGATTGCAAAACTTGAACTACGTAAACACCAATCATAGGACGAAGATATAAGAGAAAGGCAGTGAAGGCAATGAAAGTTATGGAGTTATTTGATTTAACCGGAAAAACGGCTATTGTTACAGGGGGCGGACGAGGGCTTGGCGAACAGATCGCCATAGGATTCGCAGAAGCAGGGGCCAATGTGGTGTTATGCTCACGTAAAAAAGAAGCATGTGAGGAAGTTGCGGAACGGATCCGGCAAATAGGCGTCAAAGCGCTCGCCTTAAAATGTGATATTTCTAATCCAGAAGATGTGCAGGCGGTTGTCGATGAAACGAAAAAGGAATTTGGTTCCATTGATATATTAGTTAATAACAGCGGTGCAACCTGGGGAGCACCTGTGGAAGAAATGCCTCTGGAAGCTTGGCAAAAGGTGATTAATGTGAACGTAACAGGAACCTTTTTGATGAGTCAGGCAGCCGGGAGGATTATGATTGAGCAAGGAGGCGGCAAGATCATTAACATCGCTTCTGTTGCGGGTCTTGGAGGAACGGATCCAAGGGTAATGAATACGATTGGCTATAACACGAGCAAAGGTGCTGTTATTACATTTACGAAAGACCTTGCGGTAAAATGGGGTCCCTATAACATAAACGTAAATGCGATTGCTCCTGGCTTTTTCCCGACGAAGATGTCAAAGGTGCTAATCGAAAAAGGGAAGGACCCGATCCTTGAAACAACACCTTTAAGGCGTTTTGGGACAGATGATGATTTAAAGGGTGCGGCCGTGTTCTTGGCATCCAACGCAGCTAACTATATAACTGGCGATGTGTTAATTGTTGATGGCGGCACACACGCTTGACCAGGATGAACAAACCAATTGAGTAAGGCAATCTGACAGACAGCAGTGAATAGCATAAATGTGTCATTATTTATCATATTGTTGGAGGTTTATTTATGAAAGAAAACCCATGGCTGTCCGTATATCCCGAGTCGATTGCAAAGGAAATTGATATTCCTGAAATTACGATTCCGCAAGTCCTCCAGGAAACTGCTAAAAAATATCCGCAAAATAATGCGATTACCTTCTACACCAAGAAGATTAACTACCAGGAATTAGCATTTGCTGTAAATCTATTTGCATCCTCCTTGCAAATCAATGGAATCCAAAAGGGAGACAGAGTAGCAATTATGCTGCCGAACTGCCCGCAATATGTCATTGCTTATAATGGCATTTTGACCTGCGGTGGCATTGTTACGCAGGTAAATCCTATGTCAGCGCCGCGGGAAATTGAATATATACTAAGTGATTCCGGTGCGCAGACGATCATCGTATTGGATGCACTTTACCCAAAGGTAAGAGAGGCGCAGCAGTCAGCTCATCTGAAAAACATTATCGTTGTAAGCCTTCAGCCTTCAGAGCAAGACTTTTCGCCTGATCGGACATTTGATGCTTTTTTAAAGGAAGGAAATGGGCAGGTTACCCCTGTGGAAATACAACCGGAACACGACGTGGCCGTACTCCAATACACAGGAGGAACAACAGGCCGTTCCAAAGGAGCAATGCTCACCCATAAAAATATACTTGCAAATGTCATTCAGACCTATGAATTTTTCAAGCATGAAGTGGAGATTGGGAAGGAACGGTTTTTGACAATTATTCCTTTCTTCCATGTGTTTGGAATGACATCAGCCATGAATTATGCAATATATACAGCATCAGACTCCATTATACTTCCTCGATTCGAGGTCGAAGAAGTTTTAAATACAATTAAAAATGAGCAGCCGACTACATTCCCGGGTGTCCCAACCATGTATGTAGCGATTACGAACCATCCTAAGGCTGAAGAGTATGGGATTGATTCCATTCGTTCATGTAATAGCGGAAGTGCCCCAATGCCCCTTGAGCTTATGCGGGAATTCGAAAGTAAAACCGGCTCACAGATTTTGGAGGGCTATGGTCTATCAGAAGCATCTCCAACAACCCATTGCAATCCGCCATTTGCTGAGAGGAAGCCCGGCAGTGTAGGGATTGGATTTCCGAGCACCAAGTACAAGGTGGTTGATTTGGCAACAGGCACGGAGGAAGTTCCGATTGGGGAATTGGGTGAATTGATAATCAAGGGTCCTCAGGTGATGAAGGGCTATTGGAACATGCCGGAAGAAACGGCAAATACCTTAAGGGACGGCTGGCTATACACTGGCGATATTGCAAAAATCGATGAAGAAGGCTATGTATATATAGTTGACAGGAAAAAGGATATGATCATTGCCAGCGGTTATAACGTTTATCCACGAGATGTCGAAGAGGTGATTTATGAACATCCTTCAGTCCAGGAGGCAGTGGTAATCGGCGTCCCTGATCCATACAGAGGAGAGACTGTCAAAGCTATCATTGTGCTGAAATCAGGCAAAACGGCGACTTCAGAAGAAATGATTGCGCACTGCAAAGCGAATATGTCTGCTTATAAAGTGCCCACCATTGTAGAATTCCGTGAGGCGCTGCCTAAAACAAATGTCGGGAAAATACTTCGCCGTGCATTACGGGAAGAAGCTGCTGCTAAGTAGAGAAAAATACTCAAATCTCGAGCTGATGGTTAGCCGGTGAAGTCCATACAGATATAAACAAAAAGGGGAGCCTTGTTAATCGGAAAAGAAAGTAGTTATGGTATAATTTCACTGAAACTTTTCAACAGATTGCGAGGATACATGGGTGAAGGAAAAAATAACAGAGCACAGCATTCGATTATTTGAGAAAAAAGGATTCAGTGAAACTTCAATTCAGGATATCGTGGATTCCATCGGCGTAACCAAAGGCACGTTCTACTACTATTTTTCCAGCAAGGAAGAATTGCTGATGGAAATCCATTTTCGCTATATTGACGATTTGCTCAACCATCAGGAGAAGATCTTAAAGGACGAAACAAAAAACTCCAAGGAAAAGCTTTATGATATTGTCTTTATGCTAATCAGCAGAGTTAAAAGCCAGGGTCCGAGTGCAAAGGTGTTTTTTCGGGAAATGCAGAATTTAAGTGAGGAGCGCCTTTCCCAAATCATACCTAAGCGTGATAAATTCCGCTTTAACATTCAGGCCCTCCTTGAAGAAGGGATTGAAAAAGGGGAATTCCGTTCGAACCTTAATGCCCCGATTATAGCGTTTGGAATCCTTGGTTCGGCAAACTGGAGCTATCAATGGTTTAACCCCGCTGGAAAGATGACAGACAAAGAGGTAACCGATATTTTCGTAGAAATGATTTTGCAAGGAATAGAAAGTAGGTAATGGTGGCAGGGAAGGTGGACTTCTACATGATAATGGCGCTCCGTGAGTGTAACATCGCACAAAGCAACGTGTAGCTTTTTGGCTATACGATGGATGACGTTGACGGTTCCCAGGTTGTGGGGATGGTTAGTCTGCTCCTTCAGGCTGACCTGCGCTTATCCATCTTTCTAGCCATTTTCTTACTTCTTTACATACTAACCAGTCAGTGAGCGCGGGAGGAGGGCAATACATGTCAATTAGTGAAATAAGACGTATATCTGTTATAGGTGCTGGTCAAATGGGTCACCAGATCGCAATGCTTGCCGCCTTAGGAGGATATGAAACAATTTTGCAGGACGTGCAAGAGGCTGCATTGAGAAGTGCCGAGGAAAAGCTGCATTCCATTATGGACAAATGGGTGGTAAAAGAAAAATTAACAGAACATGCAAAAAGTACGGCACTCCGGCGCCTTACATATACTACGAGTCTAGAAGCGGCGGCAACTGACACAGATTTGATTATAGAGGCAGTAACAGAGAAGCTTGATGTAAAAAGAGATGTATTTTCAAGACTGGAAAAGTATGCACCTGCCCATACAATTTTTGCAACAAATAGTTCCACAATTGTAAGCAGCTTGCTTGCTGATGCAACCAACCGTCCCAACAAGGTGATCAATATGCACTTTTTCTTTCCGCCACTTGTCATGGATTGTGTAGAGGTGGTTATGAGCGAGGAGGCATCGGAAGACACCGCACGAGCGGCGATGGAAGTTTGCAAAAGGATGAACAGGACAGCAGTCCTGTTAAAAAAGGAGATTTCCGGATTCATTGCAAATCGGATATTGGGGGCTCTGAAAAAAGAGGCACTTTACCTATATGAAAACGGATTCGCCGATTTTAAAGATATTGATATGATCTGCCGAAAGGCTCTCGGCCATCCCCTTGGCCCATTTGAACTTATGGATCTCTCAGGTATTGATATAGGGTATTTCGTCATGCAGCAGCGATATCAGGAAACTGGAAAGCCTGAGGATAAACCAACTGCCAGTTTAGAAGAAAAAGTAAAGCAGGGCCATCTTGGCAGAAAAACAGGCCAAGGCTGGTACCAATACACAAAAGAAGGAGTAGAGCATTGATCTCCTCTCGTATAAAAGATTGGGGGAATAGAAGGCGTGATACATGAAACGGAAGTAACAGCTCGCTTTTGCGAAACAGATGCTTTGGGCCATATCAATAATACAAGTTATTTCATTTACTTGGAAGAAGCGCGGATCAAGTTCTTTGAATCGCTTGGATATAAGATGGATGCCGACGACTGGAATTTTATTTTGGCCTCTATCAAATGTGATTTTGTCAATCAGGGCTATTTCAACCAAGTCTTAACCATCAGAACGACGGTCACGCGGGTTGGCACCAAAAGCTTTGAGATCAATCATGACGTGGTTTGTTCCCAGACTGGCGAACTGATTGCGAAAGGGAATGCAGTGATGGTCTTTTTTGATTTCAAGGAACAAAAAAGCAAGGCAATTCCCGATTTGCTTCGCGAAGGGTTAACCAATTATTCCGTGCAAATTTGAAATTCTGAATATTTCAACGATAAAAGGGGGAATAAGCATGCCTTACAAAATCGGGGAAGATACCATTCCTGTACGAAAAGGCGAGGAATTGGATTATTCAGTGCTGGAATCATTTTTAAAAAGAAATATTGAAGGGCTGACCGAGGCACAGCTTGAGGTTTTACAATTTTCCGCAGGCCATTCAAACCTTACTTATCAATTAAAGATTGGTGATTGGGAAGCGGTGTTGAGGAGGCCGCCGCTTGGGCCGGTTGCTCCAAAAGCCCATGATATGAAGAGGGAGCACCTCATTATTTCAGAACTTCATACGCATTTTTCGCCCGCCCCGAAGCCCATCCTGTTTTCGGAGGACGAGACAATCGTCGGCAGCCCCTTTTTCATAATGGAAAGGAAGCATGGCATTGTGTTCGATACTGAATTTCCGCAAGAAGTCAAACCAACGAAGGAAAACTGTTGGAAGCTTTCGGAAATTATGGTCGACAGGCTTGTCCAGCTGCATGCTATCCCGTACAAGGAAACCCGCCTGGCGGAAATCAGCAAGCCTCAAGGATTTATGGAACGCCAGGTGAATGGCTGGATCTCGAGATATCTTCGTGCCAAAACGGATAATATACCTGAAGTCGAACCGCTGCTTAAATGGCTGGCAGACCATGTCCCTTCTGATGGTGAGGCAACAATCATCCACTACGATTATAAGCTTAATAACGCGATGATAAATGAAGGACTTACTGATATGGTAGGACTTTTCGATTGGGAAATGACCACTGTTGGCGACCCGCTGGCTGATCTAGGTGTTGCGATGGGGTATTGGACCGAAAAGGATGATCCTGAACTTTTAAAATCAGGACTTAGTAAGCCCGCGATTACTGTACACGAAGGGTTTATGACAAGAAAACAATTCATTGAGGCTTATGCGAAAAAAAGCGGCAGGGATCTGTCCAATATGGACTTTTATATGACATTTGCCTATTTCAAGCTGGCGGTCATTTTACAGCAAATCTATTACCGTTATAAAAAGGGGCAAACGAGTGATCCCCGGTTTTCACGGTTTGACCGCGCCATAAGAAGTCTAATCATCCATGCCGCAAACATAGCCAGCAAGGAAACATGATATGAAGAAAATACACCTTTTAACCAGAAAAGAAGAAATTAACGAACAAAAAATGGCTGAGGGCGATAAGATTGCTGTCGTACTGGATGTCCTGCTGGCAACAACGACAATTGTTTCTGCCTTACATGATGGTGCACTGGAGGTAATTCCTGTTTTAGATTGTGATGAGGCTTTACACCTGCACAAAAAGAATGGAGCAGCCGATTGGATTCTGGCAGGGGAGCTCTCGGCGAAGCCGGTAGAAGGCTTCGTTTATCCTAGTCCTTCCATTCTGCGAAAATCCGTAGCAGGGAAAGTGTTGGTGTTATCTACTACAAATGGGACGGTAGCCCTAAGGAAGTCGACGGGCGCGAAGGAAGTGTACATTGCTTCGTTATTGAATAATCCTTTTGTAGCGAAAGAGGTCGCCAAGGATTGGGAGGATGAGACGATTATGGTAGTTTGTTCCGGTAATTCAGGAGAAATGAGTCTCGAGGACTTCTATGGGGCAGGCCATTTTATCGATTGCCTAATCAAGGAACAAGACGGGGAAATTGAACTGACGGATGCAGCCCGGGCAGCCCATTCTTTATACGAAGGTAAAAAGGATGAGGCATATTCCATCTTGAAGTCCTCTCATGTTGGGAGAATGTTCAATAAACATGATTTTAATCAGGAGCTTGGCTTTGCGGCAAAAAAGGGCATCATCGGGCTTGCACCAAAATTAAAACAAGGAAAAATTACCTTGGGGGCTTCTGTAAAGAGCTAAAACCTCCAATTAAAACTTAAATTGTAAGCAGCAGTTTGATGGATAGCCATCCAAAATTATTGTTACACAGCCAATTTCTGCAAAACCAATACACTTACTGGGAGTGGAAAAATGATGAGATTTTCTCAATCAATAGCGCTCATTACCGGTGCAGGAACAGGAATAGGGAAAGCAACTGCACTGAGGTTAGCCAACGAAGGGGCCAGGGTTATTTTAACGGGGAGGACAAGGTCAAAACTAGAAAATGCTGCCCATGAAATTAATTCTGTGAAAAAAAATCCTGTCGCAGAAATATTTCCTGCCGATGTGACGGTTGAACAAGACGTAAAAGAGCTTGCGGACTATATTCGCCAGCAGTTTGGCGATTTGCATATTGTCATTAACAATGCTGGTGGTTCCAGGCATTCCAGGGTGCTGGAAACGACGGAAGAGGATTGGGATGCTGTCCAAAATGCAAATTTAAAGAGCGTTTTCCTTGTCTCAAAGTACCTTGGAAAATTAATGACCGAGTGCGCCGCCAAGGAAGAAAATCATCCCGCAGGTAGGGCCATCGTCAATGTGGCTTCCCTTTCAGGGCACCAGGCTGGTGCGCATATCCCGCACTACAGCTCGGCTAAAGCAGGGGTCATTAATTTCACTAAATCGCTGGCACTTGAGCTCGCACCCCACCATATTCGAGTCAATTCGGTTTCTCCAGGGTTTGTAGAAACTCCATTGACAGAAGCAGGCCTACAAAATGAAAAATTTCAAAAAGCAATCGAAAGGAATACTGCGTTAAGCAGGGTTGGAAGGGCTGAAGAGATTGCAAATGTGATAGCTTTCGCCGCATCAAACGAAGCTTCTTATATGACTGGGAGCGACTTGCTTGTTGACGGCGGCTGGCTGATTAAATAATAAGGAGGAATTCAAATGGGAAAAGAAGATTTATTGGTTGCAGTCGAAGGAGCGATCATGAACCTTACATTAAACCGTCCTGATAGCTTGAATGCTTTTAGCCCTGATATGATTTTAGGGCTTCAGGAGGCGATAAAAGAAGCCGAATCAAACCCGGATATCCGCGTGATCGTGTTATCGGGTGCAGGCAGGTCATTTTCTGCCGGCGGTGATGTCAAAACAATGGGCCAGTCATCCGCGACACAAGTATATGACCATATCGGCCGCCTAAACCAGCTGATATTGGCCATGAAGGAAACGGAAGTCCCGATCATTGCAGCCGTCCATGGTTTTGCGGCTGGTGCTGGCTTTAATCTGGCCCTTGCCTGTGATTTGATCATCGCGGCGGAGGACAGTAAGTTCGCACTCAGCTTTTCCCAGGTAGGTTTAATATCGGATGGCGGCGGTTCCTATTTTGTTCCAAGATTAATTGGTCCCCATCTGGCCAAACAGTTCTTCTTTAGCGCGGAACCTGTTTCGGCTAAACGCCTGTATGAGCTTGGTGTTATTAATCATTTGGCTCCTCTTGAAAGTTTACAGCAAGAGGTACTTTCATTGGCTTCAAGGCTGGCGCAAGGTCCCACAAAGGCTTATGGCATGATCAAAAAGCTGGTTAATCATTCCTTCACCTCAAGCCTTGAAGAAATCCTGGAGCAGGAACGGATTACTCAAACAATGATGGTGACAACAAGCGACCATCAAGAAGGAATCGCAGCATTTAAAGAAAAAAGAAAACCAGTGTTTAAAGGAAAGTGAGGACAAACCAATGAAAGCAATACAGTTAAAAGAGTACGGCGGCCCAGAAGTATTACATAATATTGAAGTGGATAAGCCGGTGCCAAAAGGACATGAAGTATTAGTTGAGGTGCATGCCGTAGGGGTAAACTATGCAGATACAGCGCGCCGGCAGGGCCAGTACGTGATTCCGACTCCGCTGCCATTCATTCCGGGGGCGGAAATTGCAGGTGTTGTAACTGAAGTAGGGGAGAAGGTCACAAGGATACAGCCAGGGACGAGAATTGTCAGTTTGGTTGAGTCGGGTGGATATTCGGAGTACGCTTTAGCGGATGAATTTTCTGTCATCCCGCTCCCTGATAATGTCGATTTCCATCAGGCAGCAGCATTGCCGCTTCAAGGTTTGAGTGCGTATCATGTGCTTAAAACGATGGGCAGGCTTGAACCGGGTGAAACGGTTTTAGTCCATGCCGCAGCAGGAGGTGTCGGCACGATTGCCGTGCAGCTTGCCAAGCTTTTCGGTGCTGGAAAGGTGATAGCAACCGCAAGTACGCAAGAGAAGCTGGAGCTTGCCAGGGAGATGGGAGCAGATATCCTCATCAATTACACAAAGGATGGATGGGAAAAGGAAGTCCTTGAAGCGACTGCCGGAAAGGGAGCAGATGTTGCCCTTGAAATGGCGGGTGGGGATGTGTTTTACAAAACGTTGAAATGCCTCGCTGCATTTGGCAGGCTTGTCATTTTCGGAAATGCGAGTGGTCAACAGGTGGAGTTTAACCCATCCCTGCTGATGCGGAGAAACCAGTCTGTGATCGGATTTTTCCTGCCGCAAATCATGAAAAAACCGGAGCTGTTGGTTCCAAGCATTAAGGAGTTATTCTCTTACGTTGCCGAAGGGCAGCTGAAGCTGACAATCGGAGGAGTTTATCCTTTGGAAGAAGCAGCCAACGTCCATCGTTTATTGCAAGGGCGCCAGACACAAGGAAAACTGATTTTGGAAGTAAAAAAATAATGCTGAGGAAGAGTCGGTTTTATCGGCTCTTTCGTTTTCTATTATGACACATTTTTCCACTTTTTTCGTAACTGTGCCGGGAATAAATCAGCGGGTTTATACCCCACTCTAATCAGAAGGCTTCTCTAGAATTAAGCCTTCATTTTGGATAACCGTGCTTGGGGAAGGTGATTAAATTGAAAAGAAAAGCAAATGTAGATGGTGTATATAAAACAAGCCATACCCCGTATCAAAATCAATCAGAGCAGGATTTTACCAATGAATTTGCAGTTGATGAAAATCCAATGAAGGGTTTTAATCGTAATTCAAAGCAGGGTAGAAAGGGTAGGGCGTAATGAAAGAAAAAGAAAAACAAGTACGTGAAGAAAACCCTGTTTCAAATCTTCGTGAAGAGTTTGGAACAGAATTTACCGGCGATATGAACGCAACGAAGATTTACGATGTCCTTGCTGCCAGCAAGAAAGGCAAACGCAAAAAATAAACGAAAAAAATGGCCGTGAGCGTTGCTCATGGCCATTTCAAGGTTTTCCTATATTTCCAACGCAAAGATTTGTGATCCGTTTCCTGCTGGGTCAAAATAAACGAGCATGATGGAAGGACTTTTTACAATCTGTCCGCTTTCAAGATAGGTTTTTAAGTTGAAAGGAAGTTCTTCAAGCATTGTATGTTTAAACAAATCTTTTTCAGACAGCTTCAAGGATTCAAAACATTCACCTAGAACACTAGGTTCGTTGACGATTCTTTCATAAATGGCGGAACGATCACGTTTATCAAAAGTTTGGTTCCACCAAGGTTTTCGTGGCTTATATTTTTGGCTGTTTACATAATCGTATTTCATCATACCGGTTGCGATATCAAGGCTGTCCGGTTTCGTGTCCTGTAAAAACTGCAGTAATCTTTTGAATAAGTCCTCCAGTTGATGTCCGATTCGCGACCAACCCTGTCCATCCCAAAAGGTGCCAAAATCCTGGAAAAAATCGAACGGGGATGGGAAGGCTTCTTTTATAAGGAATTCAACCGTCATGTCCATGCGATGGGCGTTCCAATATTTCTCCAGAACATCTTCCACCTGTTTGATCCTTACGATTTCAGCAAAAGTTAGTACATTATTCCCTAAAATTTCATATGGGGAGTGGTCGCTGAAAATGTAATCATGGTCTTTTGCGCGGATTCTAAGCCCTGTTCCACGCAGCATTTTTAAAAAGCCGAGCTGTAGTTCTTCCGGACGCAGGGCAAATACATCGTTGAATGTCTTACGAAATGATTGGTAGTCTTCTTCAGGAAGCCCGGCAATCAAATCGAGGTGCTGATCGATTTTTCCGCCTTCTTTGACCATCGTCACGGTCCGGGTAAGCTTTTCGAAATTTTGTTTGCGCTTCACTAGCTCATTCGTATAGTCATTTGTCGACTGTACCCCGATTTCAAAACGGAACAAACCGCGTGGAGCATTGTCGTTCAAAAACTGGATGACCTCAGGGCGCATAATATCGGCCGTAATTTCAAATTGAAAAACAGTGCCTTGTACATGTTCGTCGATTAAAAACTGGAACATCTCCATGGCATAACTGCGGCTGATATTGAAGGTACGATCCACAAATTTGATCGTTTTGGCGCCATTTTTCATCAAATAGCGGATGTCTTCCTTGATTTTCTCCCTGTCAAAATACCTGACGCCAACCTCAATCGATGAAAGGCAAAACTGACAGTTGAATGGGCAGCCTCTGCTGGTTTCAACATACGCTACCCTTTTTGAGAGGTGCGGAATATCCTCCTCAAAATGGAAAGGAGAAGGCAGCTCTTTTAAATCAAGCTTGGAGCTTTGGGGCTGTATAACATTTTTTCCGTTTGAACGATAAGCAATTCCGCTGACGGTACGAAAATCTTTTCCTCCGTGCAGCTCTTCCAGGAGTTTCTTGAAGGTCATCTCGCCTTCACCCATCACGATGAAGTCTGCTTCCGGTATTTTCTCGAGCCATTCTGATACATCGTAGGTAACTTCAGGCCCTCCTAGAATAATGACAAGCTCCGGGTTGATTTTCTTAAGCATCTGGATAACCTTTATCGTCTCTTCAATATTCCAAATATAGCAGCTAAAGCCAATAATATCCGGATTTTTCGAATAAAGGTCACCTACAATGTTCATCACCGGGTCTTTAATCGTATATTCGGCCAAGCGTACATCAAAATCTGGTTCAGCGTATGCCTTCAAGTAACGGATTGAGAGGCTGGTGTGAATGTATTTAGCATTTAAAGTGGCAATAATTGTATTCATATATGCAGCAGCGGCTTATGGCCGCCAAGCTCCTTTCAATATTTGGCTGAGAATCTGATATTGTGTAAAACTCTAACACTATATTCTAACATAGTATCGCCATTTGAAAAGATGAAAATAACCCTAAGGACCCATGAAAAACATATATAAGTAAGCGTTTTACAAAAAAACCATTGTTTCCTAACTGAATGCTATATAATAGTAGGGGAGCGGTTACATAATAGAATATTAAATAAGTTGAATTCAAAAATAATGCCCTGATATTTATGGCATTTTTCATTTTGCTGATTTACCCTCAACACTACATGGGGTAAGTAAAAAGCGAGATTTAAATAGGCCTAAACTGTTTGGAAACTTTTTCATCTTTGTTAAGGGCTTGAAAAACCTTGTTTCATTTTAATGTTGGGTAACTTGAAAATTTTCAATATATATAGATTGCAATGGATGATGAAAGGATGGCTTTCATGAGAATAAAACCAAAGAAAATATATGAAATAGTAGCGGAGCATCTGTACGAGTCTATTAAAAATGGTAACTTGCCGCCTGGCACAAAGCTGGATTCTATCGAGCAGCTTGCCCTTAATTTCGAGGTAGGCCGGTCAGCGGTAAGGGAAGCGTTAAGCGCCTTGCGCAGCATGGGCCTTGTGGAGATGAGGCACGGCGAGGGAACGTATGTAAAACATTTTGACCCAAGTTTAATGGCCATTCCTTTATCCAATGCAATCCTAATGAATAAGGACGATATTGCGTATTTGTTTGAAGTACGCAAAATCCTTGAAACCGGGGCAGTGGCTGCGGCGGCGGAAAAAAGGACAAAAAAGGATATTGCTGACATAGAAAAAGCACTAAAAGCCATGAAATCAGCACGGGATGATAGGGAAAAGGGGGAGAAAGCCGATTTATCCTTTCATTTGGCAATTGCCAGAGCCTCCAAAAACCCGTTATTGGCAACACTGATGAACCAGGTAGCGGATATGATGGCCGCGGCCATAAGGGAAACAAGAAGAATCCTATTATACTCAACAGACAACACTGTAGATACGTTATACCAAGAACATGTAACTATTTTTGAAGCGATCAAAGCAGAGGATGAGAGCGGTGCCCGGGAAGCGATGAGCCTCCACTTAAGCAATGTAGAAGTGACCTTGTTAGATTCCTTGCCGGGGCAATGAGGAGAACGTATTCTCCCGGCCTTCAAGCCATTATATGGTTGAAAATAAAAAATCTCATTAAGCTAATGCACAAGTCGTCTTGCAGATGAAATAAGCGGGGGTAAAATAGGGGATGCTTTCCCAGCCTGCTTTCTTGATAACCGCTCATAAAACTACTCCTATGTGTTTATAACCCGGTGGTTTATTTATAATCTTGTCTAAATATATAGAAAAAGCGTCCCTATGCGGGCGCTTTTTCTGAAAGGGTCTTAATAACTTAAAGACTGTTACTGCCATTTTTCTTTATATAGCTTTAGATACATGCCGAGACTTTGTATCAAATTCTTCGTTCGGGAGAAGTCCAGTTCAATGAGCGGTTGGGCGATAGATGCGATAAACCTGCTCGACAGGACAATTGTTATTAATAGAGAAATACCGCCAAGCATCAAGAAATTTTCAAGGTTGGTAAAGTGGTCTCGAATGCTGCTTTCCCGGAAAAAGCGGACAAAGAATCCATGCAGCAGGTATACATACAAGGTCTGTTTTCCCCACTGGGTAAAGAAGTATTGGCCGGTTGGGATAAGTGCCAGGAAGCTAAAAACCATCATTAGGCTTAATAAGTAAAATGCCAGCCGCTTAAACATGGAAATGATGCTTGCTGCCTCCAGTTCCGAATACGGTTTTGAGCCGAGCAGCCATTTATAATTGATATCAGGATATAGATAAAACCCAATGAAGACCACAGCCATTATCAGAAACGCAAAAGTGCGTGCTTTAAATGTTAATAAATGTTTTATGTGGTCTTTCGATAAATGATAACCGATCAAGAACATCGGGAAAAATACAAAGGTTCTTGAAAGGCTTAAATAGTTTGAAACCGAGTCGACATAACCGATTAAAAGGGCAACCAAAATGGCAGACCCAATGCCCACCGCCGGCTTTAATTTCGCAAATCCGAGCAGCATAATATTCCAGCAAAACAAGCTGATTAAAAACCAAAGCGACCACTGCGGATCAAGGAAGTCTACGCTTAAGCTCGACTTTTGGTATAAATAATAATAATATACCGCGTAAATCATTTGGAAAATGAGATAAGGAAGAATTAATTTTTTTGTAATTTTAGAAATATACCCTTTTTTATAAAAACCTTTAGCAAAGAAACCTGATACTAGGATAAAGGCTGGCATATGAAAGGTATAGATTGTCTTGTACAGTGAATAAATCGCTTCGTTATCATTCACAAACGTTTTTAGCAAATGTCCGAAAACGACAAATGCGATCAAAATAAATTTTGCATTATCAAAGAAAAAATCCCGTTTTCTCATGTTTTCCTCCAGGCCAGGTTTTTTATGAAAATACATGGTCACATTCCTTAATACCCGCCATTATAAAGAAACATTCCATCTGATTCACATGTAAAATTAACCATTTTTTAATGTATCAACAAATTCTTGTAAAAAAATCCGACTTTCGACCTATTTTTGATACTCCTATAGGAAATTTGAGTATTTATGTAGAATATTGGTAGTAAAAGTGTTTACCGGAGGGTTAGAAAAAATATGTATACGGACATAGAATCCATTTCCGGCTATAAACAAGAAATTAATAAATTACATAGCCAAATCGAACAATTTAAAGAATTGATTGATCATACATTTGAAGCATTGATTATCGTGGATGAAAATAGAGATATTATTTATTCCAATTTTCAAGCTTGTTCGCTATTTGCACTTTCCAGGGATGAGGTTCTTACGAAAAATTTAGAGGATTTTTTAATCGATACACCTGGGGAGATTCTGTCTTACCAGGAGCAATTGATCTTTAGGGAGGGTTCCTACAATGATGAATGGGTGGTACAACCCGCGGCAGGGGGGCACAAGCAAGTAGAATTCATCGGTTTTCCGTATGGAAAAGAGAAAAAAGTGGTGTACAAGCTAAGGGACATTACCGGGGAAAGGGCTTTGCTCCAGGAAAGAATGATGACGACACAAATGTTTCTTGATGTGTTTAATAAAGCTGTTGACTGCATTGTGATCTATGATAAAGAAGGGGCTATCATTGATGCGAACCATTCTTTTTGCACGACGATGAGCCGGGAAAGGGAAGAATTGCTTGGGAAAAAAATACAGAATTTTATTGATGCTTCCCAGCTTAAGATGTGGCAAAAAAGCTTGGAAGAAGTGATTTCAAAAGGGGCTGCCACAGGGGAAATTGAAATGTACGACAGACAGGGAAATATCCGGTTTGAGTACTCCACAAGCGCTAATATCTTCAATAAACATTATATGTCGATCTTTAGGAATATCACAGAAAAGGTTGCCATGGAACGAAAACTGCAAAAAAGCGAACAAATTTTTTCGGAGTTATTCGATCAAACCTTGGACGCAATCGTGTTTTGGAATGAAGAGGGGTACATTTTTCGAGTGAACCATTCAGCCTGTAAGATTTTTGAATCAAACCGCAATCACTTGATTGGAACAAGGCTGGATGATTATATTTTTAAAAAGGATGAAAGATACAAGTCCATGGTTGCTACCTTCTGCCAAAAGGGGGAGGTCAGGGAAGAGCTGTTTTATAAAATGCCAAATGGGCAAATAAAGCTGCTGGAGTTAACATCAAAGATGCACTCTAGTGAAGGCTATAATATAACGATTTTTCGAAATGTCAGCGAGCGGTGGAAAATTGAAAGAGAATTAAGAAAGAGTGAAAAAAAGTTCAGGAAAATCTTTGAAGGTTCATTGGATGGGATGATTCTCTGGAACGAATTTGGATTTGCCGATATTAATGAAATAGGCGCCAATATTCTGGAGTTGCCAAAGGATAGGCTACTTTCCATGTCGGTTAAAGAAGTTATGGAGATGGTTCCGGAAAATAGAGATAAGCTAAACAGCCATATTGCTAATGTTCAGCTAAAAGGCCAGGATAAAACAATTGTCCCAATCACCTTTGAGCACGGAAAAATCAAACATCTTGAGCTATCAACAAGGAAAAATTTATATTACGGGCTCCATTTAACCATATTTCGTGATATTACGGAAACTCTCGAGTTGCAGGAGCAAATCCGCAAATCAGATACTCTTCACGTTGTGGGTGAGCTGGCTGCAGGGATTGCGCATGAAATAAGAAATCCTATGACCGCGCTCAAAGGATTTATCCAGCTTCTTCAAGGCAGTGTGAAGGAGGATTTTTCGACTTATTTTAATGTGATAACCTCGGAAATAAAACGGATTGAAACGATCATTACGGAGTTCCTGGTACTTGCTAAGCCCCAGGCGATGCGGTACTTTCGTCAAAATGTGATCGGGATCATGAACGAAACATTGGAGCTGCTTAGGGCCCAGGCGTTATTCCAAAATATTCAATTCCAGACGAATTTCGAAGAAGAAGAGTTCTTGATTTACTGTGAAGGGAACCAGCTTAAACAGGTTTTTATCAATATCATAAAAAATGCGCTGGAAGTAATGCCGGATGGCGGCCGTATATTTATAAGAGCGAAGCGGGACCACGAAGACTATATAAGGATTTCCATTGAAGATGAAGGTCCCGGGATACCAGAAGAAAAACTAAAAAAGCTAGGAGAGCCTTTTTACACAACCAAGGAACGGGGAACCGGTCTTGGGTTGATGGTCAGTTATAAAATCATAGAGGAACATAAGGGCATAGTAGAGGTGGAAAGCGAAGAAGGGAAGGGTACGACCTTCCACATCCTGCTTCCATTTGGAGGTTAACTGTAAGAGCCTGTATGTCACAAGCTACCCCATGCGTGCCATTGTCCATTAGGGTGAGTTTTGGAATGCTGTTAGAAAGTCAATGCTGTTGTATCGGTTAAATCTCAAGCAACAGAATCATAAACAGCAACCCGATAATAAACGAATAAGTAGAAGTGCGTTCATTCCCATCTCCGTGGCTCTCGGGGATCAGTTCTTTGTAGATAATGAACAGCATGGCACCCGCTGCAAAAGCGAGCCCATACGGGACAAGAAAACTTATATAGGAAGTTAAATAAAAGCCAATCAAGGAAGTAACGATTTCAATCGTTCCTGTTAATGTTGCTAGAATAAAAGCTTTCATCCTGCTGATTTGCTGATTGATTAGGAACAGAGCCACCAACAAACCTTCCGGTGCATTTTGCAGTCCGATTGCAAAGGCGATTAGATTCCCTGTATCAGCCTCATTGGAAGCATAACTGACACCTACGGAAAGGCCTTCTGGTATATTGTGCAATGTAATGGCGGCAATAATCAGCAGGGCCTTCTGATCAAATTCTATCCCGCTCCTGGAATGTTCTAGATCAATATGCGGGATGTTTTTTTCCAAAATGGTCAGTGTTAAAACACCTAAAAACACGCCAACTACAAGCTGTACAAAGCCGCCGCTTTCCAGGGATTGAGGGATCAACCCTTGCAGTGAAGCAGCCATCATAATTCCCGCAGTAAATGCCAAAAGCGTGTCCCTGAACCTATGCGAAATAGCTCCTCTAATAAATAAAATGACTAACGCTCCTGCCCCTGTAGACATGGCAGATAAAATACTGCCAATTAACACTTCGCTCATAACATCCCCTCACCCCCATAAGTCAATCCTTCAATGTCTTGGCGTACGCCTAAAGTGAATATACATCCTATTGTATCCAAAAGTAAAAAATTGGTTCCCTAAGACTATCGTGGTTTATCAAGCATTTGCATACCATTTTCTGAGCTTTTCATCAGAAGGCAGGAAGAAAGCTGCCAGGCCAAAAAGAGGCAGAAAACCGACTAATTTTATCATACTATTTATTCCGATTAAATCTGCTATAGATCCTAAAGCCACCGAGCCGATTGCCCCCATTCCAAAAGCAAGGCCGACCGTTAATCCTGCCATGGTGCCGACTTTACCAGGCACAAGCTCCTGGGCATAAACAACTGTGACGGAAAAACTCGTCATAATCGTAAAACCGCTTAAGCAAACTAAAATAAAGGATGTGAATGGATTTACAAAAGGTAATAAAATGGTTAAAGGCGCACTTCCGGCTAAAGATGATAAAATGATTCTCTTTCGGCCGTACCGATCTGCAAGCGGCCCGCCAAAAAAAGTCCCAATGGCTCCCGCTGCCAAAAATGCGAAGATATATAGCTGTGCGGTTTTAATACTGAATGAATAGTGTTCGATCAAATAAAAGGAATAAAAGTTAGTGATACAGGAAATAAACCAAGATCGGGCAAAGATGATAAAAAGAATTAAAAAAAGCGCCGTTCCAATGGCTTTTCTATTTGCAGACCGGCTGCTGGTTTTAATTTGTGCTTTCTTTGACTGTAAAACAAGCACCCTGTCAGAATACCAACGAGCGATATAGGTTAATAATAAAACGGCTGTAAAAGCAACAGGGGCAAACCAAAATGCTCCTTTTTGTCCGAATGGGACCAGGATCATAGCTGTAATAAGAGGAGCTAGCGCTTGTCCCGTATTCCCCCCAACTTGATAGATTGATTGGGAAAGCCCTCGTTTAGGGCCGCCGGCAAGAAAAGCGACCCTGGAGCCTTCCGGATGGAAAACTGCGGATCCGACACCAATCAGTAATACGGACAATAAAACGATGTGGTAAGTTGGAGCCATCGCCAACAGAATCATTCCGGCCAATGAGCTGGTAAGTCCAATCGGAAGCGCATAAGGCAAGGGCTTTTTATCTGTATACCATCCAACCACCGGCTGCATGAGGGATGACACGATATTTAGGGCAAACGCAATCATGCCAAGCTGGGTGTAGCTTAGCGACATGGACTTCCCTAGAATCGGGAACATGGCCGGAACAACTGCTTGAAGGGAATCATTCAGCAAATGGCATATTCCAATAATAAAAAGAACATGATAGGCCGTTGTCTTTGGGTTTCCTGATGATATGTTTTTTACCGCATGTGCTGTAGTGGCCATACATAAAACTCCTAACTTTCATTTTTGAATTTAGCTGGAAACACTTTACATTATTCGTTTCTCCTAGTATATCAAATCCATACATAAAACTGTATAAGGATACTCTTTACTGTGTGAAATTGACAAAGCCATCCGAAATCTTTATAATAACTTTGAATTCGAGATATTAGGAAAACTAGAATACCAAAGGTTGTGAGCTGATTGGACGAAAGCAGTATTAAACAATCACTTAAATTGTTCATTGTACTATCAAGGGCACATCGTTCCATAAATGATGTGGTCAATAAATATATCGCAGACCAAGGGTTGAATCCAACGGAATTTGCAGTGCTGGAATTGCTGTATCACAAAGGAGACCAGCCGCTTCAGCAAATCGGAGGGAAGATTTTGCTTGCGAGCGGCAGCATTACCTACGTTGTTGATAAGCTTGAACAAAAGGAATATATCAGGCGTGTTGCGTGCAAAAGTGATCGCCGGGTGACGTTTGCCCAAATTACAGACAAGGGCAAATCGTTCATAGAATCGATCTTTCCCGAGCATGAAAAAAGGATCGACGAAATTATGAGCATCTTATCTGAGGATGAGAAGGCAACGGCCATTGAACTTATGAAAAAAATTGGGTTTAATGCGGCTGAAAATTAATTAGAAAATCATAAAATCAAACAAAACAATCCCCCAGAAATGGGGGTGTTTTTGTGAGCTTTTTATTTTTCTGGAGTTAAAATCAGTTGAAATAATCCATCTTCAGGTTGATGAACCGGCTTTCGTTTTTTCATGCAGTTCTTTCTTTCATGCAGTCGAAAAACATGATACTATCACTAAAAGCATACGATAATCAAGCATAGAAAACTAGTAAAGGAAGTGGTTTGGTGAAATTTGGACAATATGAATACAAGCGACCGGATATAAACGAAGCTAAAGCTAAATTTAACGATGCGCTGGTGCGTTTTATGGAAGCGGATCGTTTAGAAAAACAAATCGACGCAATGAATGAAATTAATGGCATCCGAAATCATCTGAGCACAATGTTTAACATCTGCTATATTCGGCATTCCATCGACACGCACGATGAATTTTATAAAGCGGAAAATGATTATATCGATGAAATTTCCCCGGAGGTTGAAGATCTTGTATCTCAATATTATAAGGAACTTGTGAAAACAAGGTTTCGTCCAGAACTGGAGGAAAAATGGGGAAAGCAACTGTTTGCTCTTGCGGAAGCCCAGCTAAAAACCTTTTCCCCGGAAATTATCCCGCTTCTTCAAAAAGAGAATAAACTATCGAGCGAGTATACCCAGCTAATTGCTTCAGCGAAAATCATGTTTGAAGGGGAGGAGCGTACACTGCCACAGCTTCAGCCTTTCGCAGAATCGCCGGACCGGGATATGAGAAAAAAAGCGAATGAAGCAAAGAACAGTTTTCTTGCCGAAAACCAATCTAAACTGGATGGGATTTTTGACCAGCTTGTAAGAGTGCGCCACGAAATCGCAACAATGCTGGGATACGCCAATTTCGTTGAATTAGGATATTACCGAATGGCAAGGACGGATTACAACGCAGAAATGGCTGCAGCTTTCAGGAAACAGATTCATGAGCATATCGTCCCTCTTGCGACAAAGCTAAGGAAGCGCCAGCGCGAAAGAATTGGGCTTGAAGAATTAAAATACTATGATGAAGGTTTTCAGTTTAAAACTGGAAATGCAGTGCCGAAGGGAGATCCCGAGTGGATTGTTGGAAACGGAAAAAGGATGTACAGGGAGTTATCTCCGGAGACAGACAAGTTTTTCGAATTCATGACTGAAAATGAGCTTTTGGACCTTGTCTCGAAAAAAGGAAAAGCAGGCGGGGGTTATTGTACATATATTGAAGACTACAAAGCGCCGTTCATTTTTTCAAATTTCAACGGCACTTCAGGGGACATCGATGTGTTGACGCATGAAGCAGGGCACGCTTTCCAGGTGTACAGCAGCAGGGACTTTGAAATACCGGAATATTACTGGCCGACTTATGAAGCGTGCGAAATCCATTCCATGAGCATGGAGTTTTTTACCTGGCCGTGGATGGACTTATTCTTCAAGGAGGATACGGATAAATATAAATTCTCCCATTTAAGTAGTGGATTATTATTCCTGCCTTATGGCGTCGCTGTCGATGAATTCCAGCATTTTGTATATGAAAATCCAGAGGCTAGCCCGCAAGAAAGGAAACGAGCCTGGCGTGATATCGAGAAAAAATTCTTGCCGCACCGTGACTACGATGGAAATGACTATTTGGAGAACGGCGGCTTTTGGCATCGCCAAAGCCATATTTATAGTAGCCCGTTTTACTACATTGATTACACCCTGGCAGAGATATGTGCTTTTCAATTTTGGAAACGTTCCAGCGAGGATCGTGAATCAGCGTGGCGGGATTATTTGAAGCTATGCCAACTAGGTGGAAGCAAGTCATTCCTCGAGCTGGTTGATACTGTTAATCTTGAGTCACCCTTTAAAGAAGGTAGCGTAAGCTCCGTGGCCGGTTTCATAGATGAGTGGCTCACTTCAGTAAATGATCAATCATTGTAGTTCTAGCATACATGGAAAAAGCTAACCAGATTAAAGAGTCTGGTTAGCTTTTTTAGATAACGGCTTGTCTTAAATGCATCCCTTTCACATATATATGAATGGAGGAGGGAGAGGCATGCAGTCAAAATGGTCAGGCTCGTTCCAGGTTGCAGCCGTATATGTCGGTACAATTGTCGGCGCGGGCTTTGCAACCGGAAAAGAAATATTTGAATTTTTCACCCGGTACGGGTTTTACGGTTTTATAGGGATTTTGCTTGCGGGATATATTTTTATTTTTTTAGGCACGAAGATGATGCTTCTTTCGCTCGGGGCTGGTGCCGCAACATACGAAGATTTCAACCGCTATTTATTTGGCACAAAATTAGGAGCATTCGTGAATGTGATTTTTCTTTTCATGCTGCTCGGGGTAACGTCTGTCATGATCTCTGGAGCTGGTGCAGTTTTCGAGGAGCAGCTTGGATTCTCGAAGAATACAGGGGTAGCGGCCACTATACTTCTTGCATTCATTGTTCTTCTTCTTGGTGTAAAGGGATTATTTGCAGTCAATTCCTTTGTGGTTCCCATCATGATAACGTTTAGCTTTATGCTTTGCTTCCTCTCAATCAAAGGGGGCGGTCTTGCCGATTCTTTTTTTAAGGTGCCTGCAGAAGGATTGACCTGGAAATCGTTGCTGTCCCCTTTTGCTTATACAGCCTTCAACCTGGGCCTTGCGCAGGCGGTTTTGGTGCCGGTTGCAAAGGAGATAGGGAATGAACAAACGATAAAAAGAGGCGGATTGCTAGGAGGGGCTTTCTTAGCGGCGATATTGATATCAGGGCATTTTGCCCTGATTTCCCTTCCGGATGCTTCTATTTTTGAAATACCTACAGCTGAGTTGATGAAAAGCGGCGCTTCCAATTTATATTGGATCTTTATATTAGTCATTTACGGAGAGATATTTTCGTCAGTAATCGGCAATATATTCGGTCTGCAAAGGCAAATAGGGAGTACAATAGGGAAGGTTCCTGATCTATTTATACTTCTGTCCATTTTCTTGATCACTTATATAATCAGCCGCATTGAATATGGCAGGCTGCTTGGCCTTTTATATCCGGCCTTTGGCTATATTTGCATTCTCTTTTTAATCCTGGTCTGGATAAAGAAAGAAAAAAAACAGACATAAAAAATCCCCATAAGGTATTCAGAACCGTCAAGGCACGGATTCCTTATGGGAACTTGATCAAAAATCACTTTGCTTTTAAGATGGTTTTCCCCATTTCTAAGAATGCTTTTCGGTGATCCGCATCTTTTTGTGTAAATATGGTCAGTCTTACTGGAGTTTCTTTATCCTTGATCAATACGGACGTAACCCTTTCATTATCCTTTTCAACTTCCTGCACGGAGCCGTTTTCGATCGTCAGCCCATCTTCAGTAACGGGATTAACGGTATCCGACACAGCCTTTAAGAAAGAAATAGTATTTTCTTCCATTTCAGTCCAGTTTACGTCCTCTGGCAGCAATTCTATTCTCATGGACACTTCTTCCTGGCCCTTTAATGTAAGCATGTCCTTTCCGGGTTCTTCTTCATTCAATTCGTAAGCCGGAAGTACATACATGCTATAGCCCTGATTCGTGCTGGTTTTTAAGAAAGCTGTTTCTTCTTTAACTTCCCCGCCTAATTCATACTGGAGATTTTTTTCCATGATCCGGACAGTGTCAGATTGTCCTTCTTCATTTTGTTGAGCCCCATCCTGCCCGGTTTCCTGGCTAGAGCCGTTTTCATTAGTAACGGTCTCTTCTACCTTTTTTTCGGCTTTTTCTTCGGTACTATCTTCTGTCGCCTGCTGATCTACCGATGTCCCGCATCCGCTTAGAAGTAACCCGGTGAGTGTGACACCTAGTGCGATACCTTTCCATTTACCCATGTTTTTGCCCCCTAGTTGAGTATGTTTATTTTTGAATCTCTTTGGAACGGCTTTCGTGATGTATGCTGCTATTATAATTGACGAGTCTATGGCGGGCAAAGTTACAATATAACCAAAGTTTTTTACTGAGCTTGTACTTAATCAATAATTTTATAATTTTTATGATTAACGACGGTTTTTTGCTCGAGCTCGAGTTCACGGTAATTTTCCATATACGTCATATCGACGATTACGGAGTTTTCATTTACTTTTTCTACTATTCCTCTTAATCCGTCCCGAAACTCAATGATGTTTCCTACCTCAGCTTTTCTCATGGCACCCATCCTTTACGTTTCCATTCAATCAAGTGGGAAACCGCGTCTCCTAGCGGCTTTAATCTATACAGTAAGCAGGTAAACAGCGGTCCCAAATCAGTTTATACGAGTCTGGCAAACTATGTGATAGCGTTATCAAAAAAAATATGTATAAACTGGTTAACTATTAATTTTGAATTATTTTACTATACAGTTTGCACTATTTTGTTCCGTTCGTAAAGATTTTATTAAGGAAAATACATTTTTTTCCTCGAATTTACCAAGATTGCAAACAGGGTTTTCATTTGATGTTTTGCTTGCTTCATGGGACACTAAAAACCATTATGGTAGTCGCAAGATAGTTTCTGATATATATGGAGGGATTTTATGCAGGAGCAAGACGCAAAAGAAATTCTTGAAAAGCTTGCTAACAGAGAAATGGGGGAATATAGAATAACGAAAGAAGAGTTTCTTGCGTTTCGTCAATTTCTGGTAAAAAGAGCAGATTTCAAGCATTTCAAAGGAATCGCACAGCACGGAGGAGATGTCATTTACCGATACATGGACGAACCCAGGAGTTAACGATTGGTAAAATAGTAAGTTCAGTATGTTTCACAAGCTAATTATAAGGAGATGAAATTATTGTCTTTTTCAAAAAAAACAGTAATCGTAACAGGTGCAGGCAGCGGGATCGGTAAGGAGGTTGCCCTTGAGTTTGGCAGGAAAGGGGCAAATGTTATCGTTGCTGAAAAGGATGTGCAAAAGGGAAGCCATACTGCTGCGGCAATAAAGGAAGCCGGAAGCAACTCCCTTTTTGTGGAGACGGACGTACGGAGTGAAGCCGATATAAAAAATGCGGTGGATCAGGCATTACGCCACTTTGGCAATCTTGATATCCTAATCAATAATACTGGGGTTTCTAAATTTAAGCCTTTGCTTGAACTGGAGGTTGATGAGTGGGATGATATTCTTGCAACCAACCTTCGAAGCGTTTTTATTGCTTCTAGGGAAGCAGCAAAGGTGATGAAGCCTGGTTCAAGCATTGTAAATATTTCGTCAACAAGGGCATTTATGTCTGAAGAGGGCTCAGAAGCGTATGCGGCTTCCAAAGGCGGGATTTATGCCATCACTCATGCATTGGCGGCTTCGCTTGCTGAACGGAGAATACGGGTGAATTGCATAAGCCCGGGCTGGATTGAAATTGGAGATTATTCGCAGTTGACAGAAGAGGACCATAATCAGCACTGGTCTAAGCGTGTCGGCAAGCCATCAGACATTGCTAAAGCCTGCCTATACTTATGTGCTGAAGAAAACGATTTTGTTAATGGTGAAAATATTACGATAGATGGCGGGATGACGAAGAAGATGATTTATACGTAAAAGAATAAAAAGAGGATGCCCGCAAGAAGACAATTTAGAAGGGTCGTTGCGTTCTCGCGCAAGCTGATGCGCGATTACTTAGCGATTCCAGCTTCATGCAGCGAATTGCAGCCTGAAAATCGAACTGGGAATGGCTTCATGAAATTAAAGTTAATTCCTCATAAATCATTATTGCGTGTGCCGCATGACAATAGGGTTGAAAAAGAAGAATAATTGCTACAAAGAGCAAGAAAGTGCTTACTTTCCCGCTTTGGTATTTGCAAAATTATCCTAATTTGTGTAAATAGTGCGAACATGTGATGGAAATAATCATAATACAAGGATTTTTTTATTTGATTTGCGCCCGATAATTATGTAAATTGATATAGTAAATTTAGATGATTCGCATTGTCTGGAAAGGGAAACAATGCTATTCTGGGATATGGAAAATGGCATTTTGGAAGATGGGAAACCCTGTAAATGCTTACATTTCCAGTGGTTAGTTTTGCTTGCTGGCAGAAAAAAAGCTGTCCGAGGACACGTCCTTTTCTTCACCTTTAATAAAAGAACAAGCTTTATTAAAATAGAATTTTCCCGAGATGGGAAACATGATTATATATTAAAATTCTATAAATATTACATTAAGGGTAAGAGTTAAAGGTATGACAAGCTTCATCAATTTAAATTCATGGTAAGGAGAATGATTACAATGGTAGAAAAAACTTTTAAAGTTATTGCAGAAACAGGGATCCACGCACGTCCGGCAACTTTGCTAGTACAGGCTGCAGGAAAGTTCGATTCTGAGATCAACCTTGAATATAATGGCAAGAAAGTAAACTTGAAATCCATTATGGGTGTTATGTCACTTGGTATTGGCAAAAATGCGGAAATCAAGATCTCTGCTGAAGGGTCTGATGAGCAGGACGCTGTGAACACGCTTGAAGAAACTTTGAAAAAAGAGGGATTGGCTGAATAATGTCAACATTATTAAATGGCATTGCTGCCTCCAACGGCATTGCGATAGCAAAAGCATATCGGTTAATTGAGCCCGATTTAACGGTATCAAAGCACACGGTTGAATCTGCAGAAGCGGAAGTTTCCCGATTCAAAAACGCGGTTGAGAAGTCTAAATCTGAGTTGAAAACGATCCGTGATAAAGCAGAAAAAGATCTTGGAGCAGATAAAGCTGCAATCTTTGATGCCCACTTGCTAGTGGTTAGCGATCCTGAATTGCTAGGACCGATTGAAGACAAAATTCAGTCAGAAGGCATAAACGCGGAATTCGCGTTGAAGGATACAGCGGATATGTTCGTTTCCATGTTTGAGCAAATGGATAATGAGTATATGAGAGAGCGCGCGGCCGACATCCGCGACGTGACTAAACGCATCCTATCCCATCTGTTGGGTGTACAAATTCCGAATCCAAGCATGATCCAGGAAGAAGTAGTCATCATTGCCGAAGATTTAACTCCTTCGGATACTGCCCAGTTAAACCGCCAATATGTCCAAGGATTTACAACGGATATTGGAGGACGAACTTCCCATTCTGCGATTATGGCAAGATCCATGGAAATTCCTGCAGTGGTTGGAACAAAAGAAGCTACTGAGGCCATTAAAAATGGAGATTTGGTTATTGTTGACGGGATTAAGGGTGAGGTACATATCAACCCGACACCTGAGCTTGTCGAAAAATATAAAAAAGAAGCTGCTGCTTATGAACAGCAAAAAGCTGAATGGGCCAAGCTAGTTAACGAAAAAACAGTATCTGCTGATGGGCATCATGTAGAGCTTGCTGCAAACATTGGTACACCAAAAGACTTAGAAGGTGTAATCAATAATGGAGGCGAAGGCGTAGGCTTATATCGTACAGAGTTCCTTTATATGGGCCGTGACCAAATGCCATCAGAAGATGAACAGTTTGAAGCCTATAAAGCGGTCCTAGAAGGAATGGGAAGCAAGCCGGTTGTAGTCCGTACACTGGATATAGGCGGTGACAAGGAGCTTCCTTACTTAAACCTTCCAAAGGAAATGAATCCTTTCCTTGGCTATCGTGCCATTCGCCTTTGCCTGGACCAACAGGATATTTTCCGTACCCAGCTCCGTGCTTTGCTTCGGGCAAGTGTGTATGGAAATTTGAAAATTATGTTCCCGATGATTGCGACGCTGGGAGAATTCCGAGAGGCTAAAGCGATTCTTGAAGAAGAAAAGCAGAAGCTTATTGGCGAAGGCACCAAGGTAGCCGACAAGATTGAAACAGGTATCATGGTCGAGATTCCTTCTACTGCTGTTATGGCAGATACTTTTGCCAAAGAAGTAGATTTCTTCAGTATCGGCACCAATGACCTGATTCAATATACGATGGCAGCCGACCGGATGAATGAGCGAATCTCATACCTGTATCAGCCGTATAACCCTGCAATCCTTCGTCTTGTTAAAATGGTGATCGATGCCGCCCATTAAAGAAGGAAAATGGGCAGGTATGTGCGGTGAAATGGCCGGAGATGAAATAGCAATCCCGATCCTTTTAGGGCTTGGATTAGATGAATTCTCCATGAGTGCAACTTCAATTTTGAAAGCACGCTCACTAATTAGAAAATTAACAAAAGCAGACATGGAAAAGCTCGCTGAATCTGTTCTTCAACTGGATACAAATGAAGCTGTCATGGAAGCTGTAGGTAAAGCAGTTAAGTAAAGAGAAAAGGCTGGGTGCAACTTTCGCGCTCAGCTTTTTTTAAAATAAGTAAAAAAATTTTTTCAACTTAGGTTTGCGTTCTTCAAAGGCGGGTATAGTAAGTATAAGCACAGTTGTTTAGCTAAATTTAAGCAGCTGACATTCTCATTTCCCCCTTTTTGTACCGGTCCGGTTTTATGGGCCGGTTTTTTTTCTGCTCCTGGCGTTTAAAAGAGTACAGTTTCAAGATGAAAAGGTATAATGGAACCATACAGGGAATATTCTGACTACTATTTGGAGGGGGATCTTAAAAAATGGATTATCAGTTACAAGGGAAAAATGCCATTGTGTTAGCATCAAGCCAGGGTCTTGGGAAAGCGATTGCAGCAGAATTGTTAAAAGAGGGTGTAAATGTGTTGATTGCCAGCCGGGATGAACAAAAGCTGGCTGCTGTACAAAATGAACTTTCTAAGTTAGGAGGTGGCAAAGTTTTATATATTGCTGCAGATGTTAAAAATCCAACTGACATAAAGGCGATGGTCGAAAAAGCAACAGGTGAATTTGGAGGGATTGATATTCTTGTCAACAATACGGGTGGTCCGCCGGCGGGTTCTTTTGAACAGATGGCCGATGACGATTGGCAGCACTCATTTGAACTGAATTTGTTAAGCTATATACGTATAATCCGAGAATGCCTTCCATACTTAAAGAAACAGGGCGGGAAAATCATAAATGTCGCCTCGTCATCCATAAAGGAACCGATTCCAGGCTTAATTTTATCAAACACCTTCAGGACGGCCATCATTGGTTTATCCAAAACACTGGCTGAAGAACTGGCCCCATATGGAATTCTGATCAATACTGTAGCCCCAGGCCGCATTGCAACAGACCGGGTCCGCCACCTGGATGAAATAAATGCACAGAAAAAGGGCGTCTCTGTTGAACAAGTAGAAGAAAGTGCGAAAAAGAGCATTCCACTTGGCAGATATGGGAAGCCTGAAGAGTTTGCAAGGGTCGTCACCTTCCTTGCCTCTGACGCAAATACATATATGACAGGCAGTGCGTTCCTCGTTGATGGTGGCATGGTTAAGTCGATTTAAACAAAAGGGAATTCATTTGCTCTGATTCATCACACGTGAAATCTGGAGGAGAAAAATGATAATCAATAAAGACAATACATCAATTGGGTTTATTGGGGCAGGTGTAATGGGAAGCAGCATGGCAGGCCATCTGCTAGAAGCAGGCTATAAACTTACCGTTTATACCAGGACAAAGGAAAAAGCCAGGGAACTCCTTAATGGTGGGGCGTCTTGGGCAAATTCTCCCAAGGAACTGGCTCAAAACACAAATGTAATCATTTCCATAGTAGGCTACCCGCATGATGTGGAGGCCATTTATCTAGGGGAAGATGGCATCATTCAAAATGGACAAAAGGGAACCTATTTAATTGACATGACAACATCGACCCCTTCATTGGCACAAACAATTTTTGGCGAGGCCAAAAAGAAAGGGATGAATTCCATTGACGCTCCTGTTTCAGGAGGGGATGTTGGTGCGAAAGAAGCCCGGTTATCAATCATGGCAGGAGGCTCTGAGGAGGATTTTGAAGCAGTGAAGCCCCTGTTTGACATTATGGGCTCCAATATCGTTTACCAGGGACCTGCTGGAAGTGGGCAGCATACAAAGATGTGCAATCAAATCGCCATTGCTTCCAATATGATGGGCGTTGCCGAAGCAATGGTCTATGCAAAAAAGTCAGGCCTTAACCCGGAAAAGGTGCTTCAGACCATTTCGTCAGGCGCAGCAGGGAGCTGGTCCCTGTCCAATTTGGCTCCGAGAATGATCAGGGCAGATTTTGAACCAGGCTTCTATATTAAACATTTCATAAAGGATATGGGTATAGCGCTCGAGGAAGCGGAGAAGATGGGGATGGAGGCACCCGGCCTTTCTCTTGCGAAGTCCTTGTATGAACAGCTTGCAGAGGCGGGAGAAGGAGAAAGCGGCACACAGGCGCTTTATAAGTACTGGGATCGGCTTGATATCAGGGAATAGGTCCTTCCATGACTGAATAGGTTTTTAGTAAACCTATTTAGGGGGGAAGGAATATGGGCTTATTTGATGATATTAACCCGAAATTCAAGGAGCTTGAAGATGGCAGGTACATCGTTAGAATTGAGGCCTTTAGCCGGGAAAAGACGGTACATAATATGAGGCCGATCAGGTGGGAACTGAAGCTCATGAACGAAAGCCCGCTCGTTTTGCCGACTAAATTCAGCCATATCGAAACGGATGCCGGCTTTCAAATCCTAATGAGGGAGCTGAAAAACTTGGGGTATGCCAAGCCAGCATCCGCGAGGGAGTTGGAAGACATCCTATCGGACCTTAAGGGTTCCATTGTCGAGGTAAGTGTTTTTACAACCAATAAATACGAGAATTACCGTGACGTCAGGTTTCTGCGGAGTGTTTATTAAAAAAGCATATGCCTTTTCTATGGGGCATATGCTTTTCCTATTATCTCTGCAAATAAGCTTCCATTCTGTCCATTGCTTTTTCCAGGGTCTCCATCGAGTAAGCGAAGGAGATGCGGAAGTATCCCTCTCCAAACTGAGAAAACGCATCGCCAGGCACAACTGCAACTCCAGCCTTTTCTACTAAGTCCAGGGCAAACTCGAGAGAGCTGCCGAATCCGTCAGGCATCCCCACAAAGAAGTAAAAAGCACCATCCGGCTTAACGACCGTAAAATTCATAGCCGATAATCTTTGATATACAAAATCCCTTCGCTTGCTGTATTCCTCTTTCATCGGAATCGCATCATCAAATCCATCCGTTAACGCTGCCAGCGCTGCCTTTTGGGAAACGGAAGCGGCACATGTCACGTTATATTGGTGGACTTTCAGAATGTGCTTTGTAATTTCTCGGGGAGCCAGGATAAAACCAATCCGCCATCCTGTCATCGAATGCGATTTTGAAAGTCCGTTAATTACAATTGTCTGTTCCCTGGCAAAGGTAGAAATAGATACATGTTCCTGATCAAAAACGAGTTCACTGTAAATCTCATCAGCCAGTATAAAAATATCTCTGCCTTTAACCAATTCGGCGATTTCCCGGAGTTCCTCCTCAGAAAGTGTTACTCCAGTTGGATTGGAAGGATAGGGTAAAATAATGCATCTTGTTCTATCATTTATGTATTCCTTTAGAATATCAGCAGTGAGCTTAAAGCCGTTTTGTGTGGTATCCGCATGTATTGGCCGGGCGCCACAAAGCTTTATGACCGGCTCATAGCCGGGATATACGGGCCCCGGAAGAATAACCTCACATTCCTCTGTCAAAATCGTGCGAAGGATTACGTCTATCGCTTCGCTGGCCCCTGCTGTTACAATGATTTCATCCTCTCCATTGTATTGCAGGCCATATTTTTGTTGAAAATAAACGGATGCAGCTTCACGAAGCTCAATGAAGCCGGCATTATGGGTATAGACAGTAAAGTTCTCATCAATCGCCTTTTTAGCGGCTTCTTTAATATGGGAGGGCGTACCAAAGTCCGGCTGCCCGATTGTTAGGGAAATCATATCGGCTTTGTTAGCCACCAGATTATAAAACCTTCTGATGCCTGAAATCTCGATATCTTTTACCCGCGGATTAAGCAAGTGTTCCATTTTGTCGTTCCTCCTTCTTTCTCTCGTCTATTCTACACTACAGAAGAGTGAAAAGCGTAAAAAAAGCATACCGTTACAACTTCTGTCAATTGGAAGATACGTTAAGGCAATTGTAATAGAGGGTATAATACTTTAAAAAATATGTGAAAAAATAAATGAGGTTATTCCATCGTGATAAGGATTTGTGCAATAAATGAATATCAAGAAATTTTATACAACCTTCCTTTAGAGGAGCTGAACCGTGAAAATATCAAATGGTTTTGGGTCGATCTGTGCGAGCCGCAGGAACAGGAGATTCAAATTCTCTCTGACCATTTTGGATTTCATCCGCTCGCCATTGAAGATTGCTTGGACGATTTCAATCAACGCCCTAAGATTGACTTTTATCCGGATTATCAATTCCTCGTAGTCCATGCCCTGGAAAGAGAAATCCCTCAATCTATACAGCTTGACATGTTTGTCAATGAAAAATTTATCGTAACCTTTCATAAGGAGCCTATCTCCGAGGTGGAGTATAATTGGGATCGATTGGGGGAAAGCCTGTCCCGTATCAAAGGCCCCTTTTTCCTTGTACATACACTGATAGATAAAATGGTCGATGAATATTTCCCACACGTGTACAGAATTGAAGAGGAGCTCAATACCATTGAGGACAATACGGAAAATGAATCGATCGGTGAGCTGATGGAACAACTGTTTGATTTAAGGGCGGAGCTTTCAAAATTGCGTAGGACCATCCTCCCTATGAGGGATTTGCTTTACCGAATCATCCACTCAGAACGCCTTGAATCCATTATGGAGCAGCATTTGTACTTTCATGATGTTCATGACCACTTGTTAAAGCTAGTTGAGATGATTGAATCACATCGAGATTTTTCATCGGACATCCGAGACAGCTATTTATCCCTGAATTCAAATAACATGAACAGGACGATGATGACGTTAACGGTTATCACAACCATTTTTATGCCGCTCACGTTCATAGCAGGAGTGTATGGAATGAACTTTGAGCATATGCCTGAGCTTCACTGGCGCCATGGCTACTTTCTGGTTCTTGCGGTGATGAGTGGAATCGGCGTGTATATGTACCTCTTTTTTGTCAAAAAAGGCTGGCTTCGTTTGGGAAAGAAACGCTCGGAACCAAGAAGATAATTGTAAACAAAATAGATGCAAAGAAAGCTGATCGCCCTGTAGAGGTTTATCGGCTTTTTTATTGGCTTACACTACTTCTTCATACTTAAACTAGATTTGATTAAATCAGAAATACGGCCTTATTTTATCTGATTATGTTCATTTTTCAAAAAGAAACCGGGGTAACCCGTATTGAAAGCCATAACGGCAGCATCAGATTTGAGAGTGTGCAAGGGGAAGGCACAACGGCAGTTATCACTTTGCCATTCCATAACAAGGAAACAAATAAAAAAGGGAATACAGAATAAACAAATCTGTTTTTTTGCCGAAAAAACCTGTGAGGGCCTTGTTTTTTGGTAGTTTGTCACTAGAAATACCAAATCTAAATGAAATGCATGGTATATTTATCATAGGCCAAAGATCAGGAAGGGCGAATAGAATGGAAAATACAAAAGGAATTTTGTTGGAAAGCGGCACAAACGAATTGGAAATCGTTGAGTTTGGAATAGCAAACAATAAATTCGGAATCAATGTTATCAAGGTAAAGGAAATCATCAACCCTGTGCCAATTACGATCGTGCCTCAAGCACACAAAAATGTAGAAGGGATCATCGAATTGAGGGGAGAAGTGCTGCCTGTAGTTGATGTGGCACATGCACTCGGATTCCCGCCTTCAGAGAACCCGTCTCAGGATAAATTCATTGTTGCAGAGTTTAACAAACAGAAGGTTGTCTTCCACGTACATAACGTGACCCAAATACACCGTATTTCCTGGGGACAGATTGAAAAACCATCGGATATGTACCAGGGAATTGACAGCCAGATCATTGGAGTCATTAAACTGAATGGCGAAATGCTTTTGTTGCTGGATTTTGAAAAAATTGTAGTGGAAATCAATCCGGAGTCAGGAATCAATATCCAGCAGGTAAAGAAATTAGGGAAGCGTGAACGTTCCAATAAGCGCATTATCGTGGCCGAAGATTCCCCGTTATTAAGAAAATTGCTGCATGATACACTGGATGAGGCAGGATTTCAATACGTTGAGTTCTTTGAAAATGGCCGTGATGCGCTTTTCTATCTGGAAGGGCTAGTTTCTGACGGAAAGGATGTAACGGCCGAAGTTCAGATGGTGATTACAGATGTGGAAATGCCACAAATGGACGGACATCATTTAACGCGAAGGATCAAGGAAGATTCTGCTCTAGGGAAATTGCCGGTCATTATTTTTTCTTCTCTTATTACTGATGATTTGCGCCACAAAGGGCAGGTTGTTGGGGCCGAGGCCCAGGTCAGCAAACCGGAGATTGCCGAGCTGATCAAGCTGGTAGATCAATTTATCTTATAAAAATGATTGGACTGTTTCTTCGAGTCATATACCTGAAGAAACAGTTTTTTTTATTAGAGATTCTTTTCAAGTCTGCGGCTGTGATGTATTCGAGTCGAGTATAGAATCACTGCAGCTCATTTAAAGCAGAGACTTGAGCTAGTAAAAAGGGCATATACAGGGGAATTGGCGGATTAATATTTAAAGCCCTTTCCTAAAAATGAAGAAGGGAATGTATTTTGGAAGGATGGCTTTCTTCTTAAATGTTCGTGCTGCTTTTTCTTTTGGGGCGGCTTGTCCTCTTGCAAACGGTCTGTGTACCCTATATAGTCCTGCAGGATTTTCTTGGCCCTTGATAAAGATATCGAGGCTTTTGGATTACGGACGTTTACTTGGCGGCTTCCCAGGTGTGGCAGTGTCTTCAGATCCTCCCGGGTTGGCGGCAGATGGAAAATGAAGTCTCCGCACCGAATAATGACATCGGATTGCTGGGCAGAAAGTCTTGGATTGTCTGAAAAATGCAATCCAACCTTTTGAGCCTTTCCCTCTCCAAGCATCTTGTTTAGGGCAATGCGTTTTAAGTCATACAAATATTTTGGTTCAGGGGCAGTTTTGGCATGCTTGTTAACAATGAAAATTGCCTGTGCAAGGTAATTTATCGGGGAAACCGTGTTTTCGTTTTGCCCTTTTGATGGCTGCATAAAGGGGCTCCTTTCTTGGCAAATAAGAAAGTGTATGTGATCTTATCTGCGTACCTGTATCTTCGCATTGTCTTTGCCTATAGGGCTTACCAATCGGCGGGTTTCTAATTTTGATCTTGTCTACATATTATACCATTTTAAGCTGGTTTAAAAGCAAAAGGGAAATATTGAATTTTTAATGGCGTTGGATGAAATGGTTGCCCTCATGAGTCTTTTTGCTCAAGGCGGCTTTTTTAAGCAGGTTGAATTCTTTTATAAATATGAAATTACTGGGTGGGACTGGAAGTGATTGCGGAGGGGGTAGAATCGGCAAGACAGGTAGAATTATTAAAGGGAGCCAATTGTACAAAAGCACAAGGTTTCCTGTTCAGCGAAACCAGTTCCTGCAGAGGAACTGTACAAGCAGCTTCTGCCAGTGGAAGCTATTCAAATGATAAAGATAAAAACTCTGCCGACCATTTTTTTGACTGCAGAGTTTTTTCATTTTTCTTTAAAAGCTGTGTTAGGTAAATTTTGAAAGAAGTTTTTTCCTTCCTTTTCAAATGATATAATTTATATATAGGTTTAAGAGAATACTTGATTACTCAAAAAGAAAGCTCAATTTGAGCTGAATTCATATACCGTGATTTCTGGCCTTGATAAAAAACGATAGGGAAGACGGGTGGTGCCAAGTCCTCTGTTTACATGCAGCTTTAATTTCCCGATAGTGAATGTGCCTTCTTTGTATTTTTTGGCAAAGGGTGGTGTAACAAGGGCGCCTGCGAAGGGAATTTGAACCTGGCCACCATGGCTGTGCCCGCTTATCTGAAGCTGTACATTGTATTTAGCAGTAATATCGGCAACATCGGGTGCATGGGAAAGCAGGATGGTGTATGCATCTTTCGGGATATCTTTAAGTGTTGCCTCAAAATCCGGCCGGCCGAGCATTGCATCATCTAGGCCTGCTATATATAATTTATCTCCATTTATAAGCGATATCTCAACATTCGAGTTCAGCAGCACTTGAAAACCGGACTGTTCCATAATACTTTCGTATACTTCCGATCCGTAGCCGCCATGGTCATGGTTTCCGTATATGCACAGCTTTCCCATTGGGGCTTCTAGCCGTTTTAAAACAGGCGTAATGTCTTTCTGGTAGGGGTATTGATTGGGGTCGTCCATCAGGTCTCCGGTAAAGATAATCAAGTCGGGCTTTAATTCATTAATCTTTTCAATGGCGGAACCTAGATCTTTAAGCTGGAACTGGAAGCCTAAATGTGTATCACTGAACTGGACGATCCGGAAGCCGCTAAATCCCTTTGGTACTTGGGGGCTATTTATTTCAATCGTATGTATATCGAGCCACTTTGGTTCTATTTGGTGTGTATAATATCGACCGCCTAAGCCAACTCCACCTACCGCCAGGATGGAAGCAAGCGATCGTTTTAAAAAGGATCTGCGTGTCAGATTTTTTTCCATGATTATCAACCCATCTAATAAAACGTTACTTCCTCATACTAACAAACAATATACATAAAAAGAAGAATATATTATACTTTTCTTCATTACTTTTATGAGACAGGGATATTAAAATATAGAGACAAATATCCTTTTAGATATAAGATAACCCTGGGGGTATAGAATGACTCAGCCAATGCTCTTTACATTTATTATCATTGTCGTAACAATAGCTATGTTTATACACGGGAAATTCCGCTCGGATTTAATAGCCCTAACGGCCCTTTTAGTTCTGGGAATTTCAGGAGTTCTTTCAGTCGAGGAGGCTCTGGCCGGCTTTTCCAATCCCGTCGTTTTAATGATTGCGGGATTATATATAGTAAGTGCAGGGATCTTCAATACCGGTGCTGCTGAACGCCTGGGAAGCTATTTCCTGAAGATGGGCGTTAAAAGCGAACGAAGGCTGCTTGTAATAGTCATGCTTGCCGCCGGGTTGTTCAGTGGGTTTCTCAGCGGGACTGCGACCGTAGCTGTACTGCTCCCAATTGTGACGAGCATGGCCCTTCAACAAAGAACAAGTCCGTCACGGTTTCTGCTTCCGCTAGCCTATGCAAGCAGCCTAGGCGGCGTCCTGACATTAATCTCAACTCCTTCTAATATGATTGTGGGCGATGTGTTAAGGGAAAATGGATTCGATCCCTTTGATCTGTTCGATTTTACACCGGTGGGGCTTGTGATCCTTATGGCTGGAATTATCTTTATGCTGACACTAGGCCGTAAACTGCTTCCGGATGAGTCCATGAATACAAACAATAGCGCAAAAGATATTTCGGCGTCAGAGCTGGCCGGTATGTACAAGGTTTATGACCGGCTGTTCTACCTTAACATTCCGGCAGATTCAGATATTGTAGGCGAAAGGCTGTCTGATCTTATACTGCCGGTCAAGTATGAAATCACAGTCATTGAAATTACAAGGGATTTAAAAGGTAAACCGTTTCCGCAAGGGGAACAAAACCATACATTTTCAGTCAAAGCGGATGAGGTGCTCCATCCGGATGATATCATCCTTGTTTTTGGTGAGGAGGCTTCCGTAAAGCGTTTGGCAGCGGATTATGAGTTAGAATTAAGGGATTTTAACGCTGAAGCAATCAGGGAACATTTTCTAAGCAGCAAGTTCGGCTTGACCGAAATTCTGATAGTTCCACATTCTGATTATGAAAATCAAACCCTAAAAGACATACATTTCCGTGAAAAATACCAGTGCAGTGTTCTCGCGATTAATCGGAAAGGTGAATATATACAGGCTGATGTTGGTACAGAACAGTTAAAACCCGGGGATGCTCTCCTGATTCATGGTGAATGGGAGAATATCAACAGGATATCCCAGGATTTGCAGGATGTCATTGTAGTAGGCAGTGAATCTGAGGAGAAGGAAGAAGCCTTTCCTAAGGGAAAAGCACCGGTTGCTGCAGGGATAATGGGATTAATGCTGGTTCTGCTTACGGTTGATATGATTCCCCCGGTATTATCTGTTTTGGTTGCCGCTTTCCTAATGATCGCGACCGGATGTGTCAGATCCATTGAGGAGGCGTACCAACAAATCAATTGGGAGGCTGTTTTCCTTCTGGCTGCTATGCTTCCAGTGACCCAAGCACTGGAAAAGACGGGAGGAGCAGTGCTAATTTCAGCGGGAATCAATAACATTTTAGGCGGTTTTGGACCTTATGCCCTGCTCGCAGGCTTCTATCTGCTTACGATGGTACTTGGACAATTCATTTCAAATGCAGCGGCTGCTGTGTTAATCGCGCCAATCGCATTCTTGAGCGCTGTCTCACTTCACTATAGTCCTTACCCGTTTTTGCTTTGCGTTGCAATTGCGGCTTCCATGGCATTCTCAACGCCCGTTGCCTCTCCAACAAATGCATTGGCAATGACAGCAGGAGAGTATAAGTATAAAGATTTTGCCTTGATTGGGATTTTGCTGCAAATTTTGATAGGCATCATTATGATTTTTGCAATACCCCTATTCTTCCCGTTCTAACCGCGCCGACCGAGGTCCAGGATATTGGCAGGACTGGAGGCAGCAAGTAAAGGTAAATGAGAGAAAAGAGGGATAACATGAGAAAAGAGAGAATTTACGAAATCTTGCTTATCCCCTCTAATCTTGGCCTGATCAGGATCCATGTTTCTGGATTTGAAACGTTCGAGGAATCGGGTGAAGTTGTAGCCGTTCTTAATGACCTGGTTGTCAAGAAAAGAGGCAACTATAAAAGAAGGGTGATCATAAACACATTTATCCATCTTAATAGACTTATAGCACATCAGTAAACGAACCTGTTCCCGGATATGTGATTCAGAACCTTCCTGCTATCGCGCAGGAAAGAATTCTGGAATTATATAGGGAGCCGGTTCATTTTTCATATTTCGAGCTCTTACCTATTTATTGTTTTAAGGAAACGGAAATTTTTTAAAATGATCATGATTTTCGCTCATCGATAAGCGTGTTATACCCTTTTTATAGGAAAGAGCTGAATATAACTAGGTCGACAGATTTATATTCCTTTTTTACACCAATAGAGTTTCTGAAACGTCTGAATCATTTCTTTTTTTGAAATGATGGTATAATTTTACTCAAGAGCAGACTCAAACCCGGTTGCATTAAGAAATTCTAAGGAATTGCAGCCTGGCGGGAAAGTGTTAAGGGGGTTACATATTTTATGGATGCTATGGAGATACTCACAGAAATTGAACGGATTCAGCCATTTTACCAGCCGATATTCAGTGCGGATGAACACAGGGTAATCGGTTATGAAATCCTTGGACGTTTCGCCAAAGGGGAGAGCCATATTAGCCTGGGCCCTTTTTTCGAGGACCAGTCCATCCCGGAAGAATATCGGATTGATGTTGATAATTATGTACTTGAATCAGCTCTTCGGGAAATTATTGGCAGGGGAGAAAATTTCCTAATTTTTATCAACCGGGACCCAAATCTTTTACTGTTTGACCATGGCGAAAATTTCTTGGATATTTTGAAGAAATATTTATTTCCGGAACAAATGCAGCGGGTTGTGCTGGAGATTTCCGATACAGATTATTCACATAATCTGGAGCCTTTGCAGCATTTACTCGCATATTATAAAACGTATGGAATAAAGATTGCCCTGGACCATCTTGGTGAAGAAAGCCACTTGGACAGGATTGCCCAAATCTCACCCCACATCCTGAAGGTGAACTTAGATAAACTAAGAAAAACTGGAGTTGATTCCTACCAGGTCATCCTTTTTTCATTAAGCATGTTAGCAAGAAAAATAGGGGCAAACCTGCTTTTTGAGCATATTGAGCAAGAACATCAGCTTATGTTTGCCTGGAAGAACAGCGCGCGTTACTATCAGGGATTTTATCTTGCGCACCCGCAAGCCCACTTCATAGATGAGAACTTGCTAAGAGAGAAATTCCGAAGTGAATGTGAGAGCTTCATAGCTGTCGAAAAGAAGAAATTGAAGGCAATCTACCAAAAGACTCTTGATTTTAACGAAGGGATCCAGACCTTGCTTTCCAAGCATAAAAAGCTGGAACGTTATGAGAAGTTATTAATGGCCCTTGCAAAGTCCCTTGAATCCATGTGTTTCCGTTTTTATGTTTGTGATGAAAAAGGGTTCCAAAAGTCGCCAAACATTCTTAAGGACCAGAACGGAAACTGGATTATCCAGAATGAATACCTAAATAAAAACTGGAGCTGGCGGCCATATTTTTTGGAAAATATTATAAAAATGACGTATGAAAAGAGGGGAATCTTATCTGACCTTTACAGTGACATCGAGACAGGAGAGATGATACGGACCTTCTCTTATCCGTTAACGAACGATGATTTTCTTTTTATGGACCTTTCTTATGCCTATCTATACGAAAATGATGCGCTACTCTAGATGGACCCTGAATAAAAGATAAGGTCCCGAGCCACTCTAAGCAAAAAAAGCTTGGAGGAAGTGTTTTGAGCACGTTAATCTGGACACTAATGATCGTTTCCATTGCAATCGTTATCGTTTCTATTGTTTATACTTTTGCTGTAGGAAGAACCCAGAAAGTTTTAAAAGGGGAATATGATGCCCAAATCGATGAAAAAATCCAGCAGCATCCCTACTTACTAAATCCGGTGTTTCTGTCTATAGCTCTCTTTTTTGTTTTCGTATTGGGATACATATTATACTGGTCTGTTAAATAATCCCCATGTACTACAGGTTTGTATCCTTTCTTCTTAACAAGAAAAAAAGCCTTCGGTGGTCTACCAGAAGGCTGTTCAGGCGCTAATCAGTCAATCTGAAGCGCTTCTTTTAATTGTTCGAGCTCGAATCCGATGATTACTTTATCACCAATAACGGTGGTAGGAGTTGAATAAGAGCCATATCGGCCTGTTAACTCAGATCGGGCTTTACTGTCATTTTTGATATCCTTTTCATGATAGCTTATATTGTACTCCTGCAAGAACATTTTAACGATTTTACAGGGAGGGCAGTCTGGTTGTGTATATAATGTTATTTTCTCCATAAATCGGCCTCCAGTATCTACTTTCATACCCTTCCATTATAAACTAAAATGATGGAATTTGGTGATAGTAATGCTTGGCGTTAGGATCGCATTTGCTTTTGCTTGATTAGATAGTCAAGCAAGCCCATGGAACAGACTCGTACATCAAGCGCCAAGATTTCATATACCGGATGATTGTCTTCGATACCCTTCTGTCTCAAAAATTCCCTTACCCTGTCATAGAGGCCCGCAGATAGGGATGCTAGCTTATCTTCGAATGCCTCGTTTGATTCATGGGCTTTCACAGCGGTTTCCAGAAATATAGGCAGCCAGAATTTTAATTGACTGTAAACCTGGCTGGGATTAGATGATGCCCCGAAATGCCCGAAGTAAATCTTTTCGGTTCCCAGTTCCTTATAAAGGTCTGCTGCAGCAAGCATCGCCTCAGGATTAAATTGATTAGGTGACGTTGTTGGCAGGAACAGTTCAATATTATCTTGATCCAACTCCCTGTAATAAATTCCGACTGTATCGCCGGAGAACATCCCATTTGAGACATGATCCAAAATACTGAGATGATGGTTTGCGTGCCCAGGTGTGTCGAAAAAGGTAAGTGTGGATGTTTCTGAGATGGAGAGTGTTTCCCTATCTTCTTTTATAATAATCCGTTCTCGAGGTATAGGGATGATTGGGTTAAACAATGTGTCAAAGTCAGCACCATAAACAGCCTTTGCTCCTGCTATGAGCCTTGAAGGATCTTCAAGGTGCCTTGCGCCTTTTTTATGTACAATAATGCTTGCATTTGGGCACTTCTCAAGTAAAAGTCCGGCTCCTCCGGCATGGTCAAGGTGAATATGCGTTAAAATGATATATTTTATTTCCTCAGGCTGGATTTCCAGCTGTGACAGACCCTCTAAAAGGTAAGGGATGGAAGGGCTTGCTGATGTTTCAATAATCGTGAGATCCCGTTCCTTCAGCAAATAGGATCCTGTTCGGAGTTGACGGTTTAAATCGTTCCCGTCAATTAATGAAATTCTTTTGTCAATTTCGATGATTTTCCCCAAAAAACAACACTCCCGCCTGATTTATTCTTGTACATTTTACAGTTAATATTTTATTCTGTTATTATGGGCCTGTAAAGAAAACTATTTCAATTATTCTGAATTCAGGCCGGTTGTAGTTATTGGATAGAAATATATGATATAGTGAAACCTATGGAAAAACGTTTCAATAGAAAGGGGAGGTAGCATGTCTCAATTGCAAGGCATCCTTACCAGATTAAAAAATCTTCAAGAACAAGCAAAAGAAACTGAATCGGCTCAGCGTTTTTTTGAAATAGATGGAGAGAAGAAGTGCCAGGTTACATATTTCAGCAAAACGGAAATGTTCGAATTGGAAGTGTTCAATGAAAAATCGAAATCATCGAAATATCAGTTTGATAACATTGATATGATTACCATTGAAATTTTTGACTTGCTTCAATCATAATCACAAATGAAATGCTAAAACCCGTTTCACCTCACGTTGGTGCAACGGGTTTTTTGTGCTGGAAATGCAGAACGGAATGAAATGCTTCTAAATACACAACCTAAATGGCGGAGGGATGCTACTATGAATTTCAATATCACTATGAATATTGATATGCCTGATGTAATATGCCCGGTTTGCAACACCCAGCGTAAAATGGATGCTGTCCTTACCGCGCAATCAAATCAAAACGTCATATACGATTGCCCAGACTGCGGATTTGAACGAAAGAACATTAAAACGAATAAAGGATGAGTCAGTTAAAAGTTAAAATCACCTTATATAGCAATGCAATCAAATTCTTTACTATATGCAACTAGCACAAGAAAGTTTGCCATTCCTGTGATACACTAGAAGTATGGAATAAAATAAGAAGCATATAGTAAGGAGTTTGAACATGATCGGTACACATGATGATGAACTGCTAAAAACGAGCGTGAAGGAGTTTTTGATTCCATCTGAAAGAGTCGCCCACGTTCAGGTTGCCAATAATCTGGAGCATGCGCTGCTGGTATTGACTAAGAGCGGTTATACTGCCATTCCTGTGCTAGATCCGATGTATAAGCTTCAAGGATTAATTAGTACGCCAGTTATTTTAGATTCCATTTTAGGATTGCAAAGAATAGAATTTGAACAGCTGGACCATAAAAGAGTATCGGAAATCATGAATCGCAATATACCCCGGCTGCGTACGGAAGATATGATGGATAAAGGGCTGCAGCTTTTAATTGACCATCCTTTTGTCTGTGTAGAAAATGAAGAGGGCGTATTTGAAGGCATCCTCACAAGGAGAGCAGTCCTAAAAAGGGTGTACGAAGGTACAGGGAAGACAAAAAGCTAACAGAAACAGTCAAAAAGCCTCCGACTCGGAGGCTGGTTTATTTTTACGACAGTGAGTGTGATAAGTGATTATGGGACAAACAACAGGGGCCTTCCGGGAAGGAAACAGTATGGACAAGCGTCCATTTATCCTAGCTGCCATCATGCTGGCCATGTTTATGGGGGCGATAGAAGGGACCATCGTTTCTACTGCGATGCCGGCGATTGTTAGTGAGCTTGGAGGCTTTTCCCGATATAGCTGGGTGTTTTCTGGATATTTATTGATGAATGCTGTTACGGTGCTTATATACGGAAAGCTCTCCGATTTATTTGGAAGAAAGCCAATCTTGACGATTGGTATCATCATCTTTTTGATAGGCTCTTTATTATGCGGATTTGCAGGCTCAATGGAGGAGCTTATTATATACCGCTTTATCCAGGGTCTCGGTGCTGGAGCGATAGCCCCTGTAGCAACTACGATTATTGGGGACATCTATGAAAAACATGAGCGAGGCCGTGTGCAGGGCTACTTATCAAGTGTCTGGGGCATCTCTGCGGTTTTGGGGCCTGCTGTAGGTGGAATCCTTGTGGAATCCCTGACATGGCGCCTTATTTTCTGGATCAATATTCCACTTGGCATATTGTCAATGGTCGGGATTTGGATTTTTCTAAAAGAACACATTGAAAAGAAAAAACAGGATATTGATTATCCGGGAGCTGTTCTATTAACCCTTGCGGTCTCTTCAGTGATGCTCATCCTTGTGGAAGGAGGGGTACACCTACCGTGGGCTTCCTCTCAGATTATCGGACTGGCGGCGATTTCAGTGATTGCGCTTACGCTATTTGTCAGGCAGGAACAGAAAACGTCTGAGCCAATGATGCCTTTTGAAATTTGGCAGGAGAAATCAATCCTCCTAGCAAACATAGTCTCACTCGCAACTGGTGTAATGATTATTGGACTTTCGAGTTTTTTGCCAACATTCGTCCAGGGAGTGATGGAACGTTCCCCAACGGTTGCAGGGTTTACACTGACGGCCATGTCCATTGGCTGGCCAATTGCGTCCACCATCGCCGGCCACTTACTCATTAAAATTGGCTTTAAGGCCACTTCGATCCTTGGGGGCATATCTTTAATCGCGGGAAGCCTTGTTTTGGCGTTCATGCCTCCGGATGCAGGCCCTTTGTTTGCGGCAGCCGGTTCATTTCTCGTTGGGATCGGGATGGGACTAACGTCGACTTCCTTTATCGTTATGATCCAGGATACAGTAAGCTGGGAAAGAAGAGGGATTGCCACAGCATCCAATATGTTTATGAGAAATCTAGGGAATACGGTAGGGGCTGCCCTCCTAGGTGGAGTTATGAATTCGCGCCTTGCAGATTATTTGGCAGAAAATAATGATTCTGGAAAACAATTAACCATTGATTCGGCAAACCAGCTCTTAAACAGTGAAGAACGGGCAGCTCTTCCTGCCAAAGCTGTTGAGGTACTACAATCGGGTCTTTCCCATTCTCTTCAGGCCGTGTATGTAATCATTCTCCTTTTTGCAGCAATCAGTTTTCTTTTATTACTGCTTCTGCCTAAGAAAGAAAAGCAGCAAAGCTGAGGTACTTGTAATGCAATAAGGAAAATCATTTTGAATGGCAAAAATTTAAATCAAGGCAGTGATTACCGTGTCGTCGTTTTCAGAATATCAGCTATTGTCAGTGCTCGCTCAAGAAATGAATATGAGAAAGGCTTCGGAAAGGCTGTTCGTCTCACAGCCGGCACTGTCACAAAGGCTGCAATCGATTGAAAAAGAGTGGGGAACAAAATTGTTTCTTCGCTCACAAAAAGGGCTTTCCCTTACTCCGGCAGGAGAAGCAGTGGTAAAGCTGGCGAATGAAATGCTTGAAAAAGAAGAAAAAGTGAAGGAAAGCATTCAAGCAATGGAGCATGAAGTGTATGGGACATTGAAAATTGCTTGTGCTTCCATAGTTGGACAGAATTGGCTTCCGAAAGTATTGAAGAAATTCGTGCAAAAATACCCGTATGCAAAAATCTCATTAATCACCGGCTGGAGCAGTGAGATCTTAAGGTCTCTCTATGATGGACAGGTCCATATCGGCATTATCAGGGGAACACCTGACTGGAAGGGTGTTAAGAAGCATTTATTTAAAGACATGCTTTATCTTGTGGATACAGAAATGGGTCGGCTTGAACAGGTTTTTGAAACGGACCGGCCGTTCATTCAATTCAAGAGTGATTCCAATTACTATCAGGAAATACAGGATTGGTGGTTCCGCCACTTTCAGACAGCACCGAAAAACACGATTGTGGTTGACCAGATCGAAACCTGTAAACAGATGGTTTTCAATGGGATTGGTTATGCAATTCTACCGGCGATCACACTGCATGACAAGGACGAAAATATCTTTAAAATTCCATTGTTCGATGAACATAATCATTATCTGGAAAGGGATACATGGATGTGCGGCTACGAATCTTCCTTCCAGCTTAAACAGGTTCAAGCTTTTACCGAGATTGTTCAGGAACACATACGGGATAAGCATTAAAGACCGGAAAAAGTAAAAATAGTATTCCTGCTTGATTTTTTATGCTTTAGTCTGGTAAATTATAAAAAGCAATTATACATATTAGGGGGAATCGTTGCATATGAAAATGATGGACGCAAATGAGATTATCTCATTTATTCAAAACAGCAAAAAATCAACTCCGGTAAAGGTTTATGTAAAAGGTCAGCTAGAAGGCATTAATTTTGGCGGGAATGCTAAAACATTTATCACTGGAAATACTGGCGTTATCTTTGGTGAGTGGGCTGAAATCAGCGATGCACTTAACACTAACCAATCCAAAATCGAGGATTATGTTGTGGAAAACGACCGCAGGAATTCCGCGATTCCACTGCTTGACCTAAAAGGCATCAAAGCTAGAATCGAACCAGGTGCAATTATTCGTGACCAGGTGGAAATCGGTGATAACGCCGTTATTATGATGGGTGCTTCCATCAACATCGGCGCGGTAATCGGCGAGGGTACTATGATTGACATGAACGCCATTCTTGGTGGAAGAGCAACTGTCGGGAAAAATTGCCACATCGGTGCGGGTGCAGTGCTTGCAGGCGTAATTGAGCCGCCATCTGCCAAGCCGGTTATCGTGGAAGACGATGTTCTGGTTGGAGCTAACGCTGTTGTACTAGAAGGCGTAACGATTGGAAAGGGATCCGTTGTAGCTGCAGGTGCCATCGTTACGAAGGATGTGCCTCCTTACTCAGTTGTTGCAGGGGCACCAGCTAGAGTAATTAAGGAAATTGATGAAAAAACAAAATCAAAAACTGAGATTATGCAAGAGCTTCGCCAGTTATAAGGGAGTATTACCCGGGCGACGCGAGAAACTTGCGTCAGATGGATAAAGTTTGGACAGGCGTGGATTCATGATCCACGCCTTCTTTATAAGGAGGAAACAAAGTATGGCAGAGCACCATTCTTTTGTGGAGATAAGGCGAGATTTACATAAAATTCCTGAGCTTGGTTTTCAGGAATTTAAAACACAACAATACTTATTGGGCTATTTATACGGCCTTTCGTCGGAACGCCTAGAAATCAAGACGTGGAAAACGGGCATTTTTGCAAAAATCCATGGAAACAATCCATCTAAAACAATCGGCTATCGGACCGATATTGACGGTCTGCCAATTGATGAAGAAACCGGTCTCCCATTTGCATCGGAACATGATGAGTTCATGCATGCGTGCGGCCATGATTTTCATATGAGCATTGCTCTTGGGGTATTGACCCATTTTATCCAACATCCAATCGACGATAATTTGTTGTTTATCTTCCAGCCTGCCGAAGAAGGGCCAGGGGGAGCCGAACCGATGCTTGAAACGGATATTATGAAGGAATGGAAGCCGGATATCATAACAGCGCTCCATATCGCTCCTGAGTATCCGGTAGGCACAATAGCGGTCAAAGAGGGCTTGCTCTTTGCCAATACGTCCGAATTGTTTATAGACCTGAAGGGAAGGGGAGGCCACGCAGCATATCCGCATGAAACGAACGATATGGTGGTTGCAGCGTGTACGCTTGTGGGCCAGCTTCAAACGATAATCTCTCGAAACATAAACCCACTGGATTCCGCGGTTATTACCATCGGCAAAATTACAGGCGGGACGGTCCAGAACATTATCGCAGAAACGGCTAGATTAGAAGGAACAATACGCACGTTATCTGTTTCTTCGATGGAAAAGGTTAAGAAGCGCATCGAACAGCTTGCTGAAGGAATTAGGGCTGGTTATGCTTGTGAAGTTTCCATTGATTATGGCAGCATGTATCATCAGGTATATAATGAAGAAAAGCTTACCAGAGAATTTATGGAGTTTTTAAAGGGAAAGCCAGGCATAACCGTCCATGAATGCCGGGAAGCCATGACAGGGGAAGATTTTGGCTATATGCTGAAAGAGATTCCGGGTTTTATGTTCTGGCTGGGGGTTGAATCTGAGTACGGCCTGCACCATTCAAAGCTGTCACCGGACGAAAGGGCGATAGGGACGGCGATATCACTTTTGACGGAATATTTTACGTTCAAAGGCAATTCTACCAACTCATTTTAATCACCCTTCTTTTTTACATTAATGTAAAAAAATTATCACAAAACTTGAAAAATTTGTCTTTGTTTCCGATTAGCACAGAGAGAAAAAGGGTATGATGAAAAAGGTCGGATAAGCTTAAATTGATATGAATGCATCATTTCATGTCAGCGAACCAATGTTGGCTTTGGCTGGAGGCTTATTTGAGTGTTGAACAAACATAGATGAGAATTTTAAATGGATTCTCTATTAACTAAATTACATACCTGGAGGGATCTCTTCATGCCGGAACGTATGGTAGGAAAACAAGCACCTCGCTTTGAAATGGATGCTGTAATGCCTAACAAAGAGTTTGGAAAAGTTAGCCTGGAAGAAAATATGAAAAATGACAAATGGACTGTATTATTCTTCTATCCAATGGACTTCACTTTTGTTTGTCCTACAGAAATTACTGCCATGAGTGATCGATACGATGAATTTGAAGATCTTGATGCAGAAGTGATCGGCGTTTCAACCGATACGATTCATACACACTTGGCATGGATCAAGACTGACCGCAGCGACAATGGCCTGGGAGATGTTAACTATCCATTGGCAGCTGATACAAACCACGTTGTTTCCCGTGAATACGGAGTGTTAATTGAAGAAGAAGGTGTAGCGCTTCGCGGATTGTACATCATCAGCCCAGAGGGTGAATTAATGTATTCTGTTGTTAATCATAATAACATTGGCCGTGATGTGGATGAGACTCTACGTGTCCTTCAAGCTCTTCAAACTGGTGGGCTTTGCCCGGCTAACTGGAGACCTGGACAAGAAACGCTTTAATTTAAACGTAGGATGATCGGAATAAAGGGCCTAACTCCCGTGTTAGGCCTTTTTTAAATATTGATAAGTGGAATATACTTGGAGGTGCGAAGAATGAAATTACGTGAATTATTGCCTGAATTAACGGGTGCGACAGCATGGTTAAACGGAGAAGTAACAAAGGACGATCTGGTAGGTGAAAAGCCGACACTGATCCATTTCTGGTCAGTAAGCTGCCATCTGTGCAAAGAAGCAATGCCGCAAGTGAATGAATTCAGGGATAAGTTTAAAGATAAATTGAACGTAGTAGCAGTCCATATGCCACGTTCTGAAAAAGATTTAGACATAGATGATATCAAAAATGTGGCCGAGGAACATGGCATCAGCCAGTCGATTTTTGTGGATAGCGAATTAAAACTGAACGATGCATTTGAAAACCAATATGTTCCTGCTTATTATGTTTTCGATAAAGAGGGAAAGCTTCGCCACTTCCAGGCTGGCGGCAGCGGAATGAAGATGCTTGAAAAACGTGTGAACCGCGTACTGGACGAAACTGAGAAAGCAGAATAATAAATCCGGGAAGTTGATGGGAGTGTCATCAGCTTCTTTTTTTGTTGTTACTTGGCTTGGTGACGGCATTCATATCTATCTAATGGCTGTTAATCAATTGGCTATGTGGTAAAATATCAACATGTTTATATTTGATGCATTTTTTTTGGAGGTAACGCCGTGAAAAAAGAGTTTGCAGTTATTGGATTAGGGCGCTTTGGCGGGAGTATATGCAGGGCGCTTGCCGAAGAAGGAATGGAAGTTTTGGCTATTGATATGGATGAGGACAGAGTAAATGAATTCGCGATGATTGCCTCGCATGCAGTTGTAGGAGACACGACAGACGAAAATGTCCTGAAAAGCCTCGGCATCCGCAACTTTGACCATGTAATAGTTGCAATTGGCGATGATATCCAGGCCAGTATCTTAACCACATTAATGTTGAAGGAATTAGGCGTAAATAATATCACGGTGAAGGCGCAGAACGATTATCATGAAAAAGTCCTGAGAAAGATTGGTGCCGACCATGTGGTTCATCCAGAACGGGATATGGGACGGCGGATTGCCTATAATATATCGTCTAATAACGTACTCGATTATTTAGAACTTTCCGATGAACATTCAATCGTGGAAATCGTGGCAAGTGAAAAAATGGACGGCCGTACCATTATCGATATGGATGTCCGAGCAAGGTACGGAATCAATATTGTAGCGATTAAAAGAGGAAATGAAATCATTGTATCTCCACAGGCAAATGACTTGATCAAAAGAGGCGATATTCTGATTGTCATTGGGGCAGATACCGATATCAACCGATTTGAGAAAAAAGTTCTTCAATAGCAATCATGGCACTCTAAAAAAATGTTTCACTTCAACCCGTATCAGGATCGGAATCTGAAATGTCCTCGGTGAGATGGGGACAGACAAAAGGGACTTAGTGAATTTTTAATCTTTAGTTTGTTGCTTGATTTAGATGACAAAACCCGCTCAGGCAAGAGCGGGTTTTGATTTGAGCAAAATTAAACTTCCATAATGATCGGCAAAATCATTGGCCGGCGTTTGGTTTTCTCGTATAGGAATGGTGCAAGGGTGTCAGTAATCTCATTTTTGATCTCGGACCATTGTGTGGTTTTTCTTTCCATTACTTTGCTTAAGTGTTTTTGGATTAAAGTTTGTGCGTCATTAATCAGGTCCCCTGATTCCCTCATATACACAAAACCGCGGGAAATAATATCAGGTCCGGCAGAAATCTTAAATTCCTTCATATTGATGCTCACAACGACTACGACAAGCCCTTCTTCAGAGAGAATCCGTCGGTCGCGAAGGACAATGTTTCCAATATCCCCAATGCCGCTTCCGTCAATGTATACATTTCCTGAAGGGATTTTTCCGGCCACCTGCGCGGAATTGTCACTCAGTGCAAGCACTTCCCCATTATCCATAATGAAACAATTCTCCTCAGGAACGCCACAATCAATTGCGTGCTTTGCGTGCATTTTCTGCATTCTGTATTCACCGTGGATAGGCATGAAGAATTTTGGCTTAATTAGTCGAAGCATAAGCTTTTGCTCTTCCTCGCCCCCATGGCCTGAGGTGTGTATATCGCTTAACTTACCCGCAATAACTTCTGCTCCAGCCCGGTATAGCATATTGATGGTCCGAGATACACTGATGGTATTTCCTGGAATAGGAGAGGAAGAAAAAACAACCGTATCTCCCGGAATAATTTGGATTTGCCTGTGAGTGCCGTTTGCGATACGAGACAGGGCTGCCATCGGCTCACCTTGGCTTCCTGTACAAAGGATCGTCACTCGGTTAGCAGGAAGCTTGTTGATTTGCTGGGCCTCAATAAATGTATCCTTTGGTGCCCGAATGTATCCTAAATCAAGCCCGATATTGATCGCAGCCTCCATGCTTCTTCCGAAAACTGCAATTTTGCGGCCGTTCACCACTGCAGCCTCAACAACCTGCTGCAGCCTGTGAATATTTGAGGCAAAGGTTGCAAAAATGATACGGCCATCCACTTTCCGGAAGATATTGTCGATGGTTTCACCAACACGTCTTTCGGACATTGTAAAATGCGGCACTTCACTGTTTGTGCTGTCTGAAAGTAGGCACAGTACGCCTTCTTTCCCGATTTCCGCCATTTTTGTCAAGTTAGCCGGTTCGCCAACAGGAGTAAAGTCAAATTTAAAGTCTCCTGTATGCACAATTTGGCCTGGAGGCGTCTTAACAACGATACCATATGAGTCTGGTATACTGTGGGTTGTCCGGAAAAAGCTAACCGACGTTTTTCTGAATTTGATTACATCATCTTCCTGAATTTCGATTAACTTAGTCTGGCGGAGAAGGCCATGCTCTTCTAGTTTGTTTCTTAACAATCCAAGGGCCAGCTTACCTCCGTAAACAGGAATGTTCACTTCCCTCAACAGGTAAGGTATTCCGCCGATGTGGTCTTCGTGCCCGTGGGTAATGAATAGACCTTTTATCTTTTCTACATTTTTTGCTAAATAGCTGTAATCAGGGATGACGTAATCGATGCCGAGAAGTTCGTCTTCCGGAAATTTAATGCCTGCATCAATCACGATAATTTCATCCTGAAACTGTACCGCGTAGGTATTTTTTCCGATTTCGCCTAAACCGCCCAGGGCGAAAACAGCTGTTTGATCGTTTTTCACAAATTTCATTTTTTATAGCTCCAATACTTTAAAGTCTTCATTTTGCTTTTCGTAATCCAAGTAGGCGCCTGTTACGGGCTGGATAAATTCAATATTAAAAGGCTCTTGCTTAATCTTCAAACGGACATCCCGCACAGATTCTCCCTCTACATACATGGTTTTAGTATGCTCACGGATGGCAACTTCTGATGCATCCGCCTGGTAGTAAACTTTAAAAATCATAAATATTCGCTCCTATCATCTAATTAATTGCTTTTTTCATTATATATAAAAACAACAATTTTTTCATGTTTTCCTTACGATTTGCCAGCAAATGTATGTATTTCAATTTATGGAAAAAAGATGGACACTTAATGACTCTACAATAAGAATAAGCCCTCCGCAAGTTTTTGGAGGGCCGAATAAACATAAGATTATGCGATTGATTTCTTTCTTAACAATCCATTCCATTGTCTCTGCAGCTTTTTTCGCAGTTTTTTCAACATGGTGGATCACGCTCCCCTTATCTTTTATTTTAATGGAATATGAAATAAAGTAAATAAGTCTTTATGGACAAACGTGCGGTATTGAAAGATTTTTGATTTTTATTCCATTAGCCTAGCGCTAATTAAAGGGTTAATGTAGGCTCCGCAAGCAAAGGTTTATAGTAGGAGTATATGTACAATTCATGGTTTCTTTGCATTACTAATAATGGAAATCTATGCTTACAGGAATGATTTCTTGACACGCCACGAGGTGAACGCTTTAATGGGTACATATTATGTCTGCTTTTGACAAATCAAAATAAAGACATTAGTTGTATAAGAAGTTAGGAAGTGGGCGAAATGAAGATTGTTTTTTTTGATATAGATGGCACATTGCTAGACCATGAAAAAAAGCTTCCTTCTTCAACGAAGGCCGCGATTAAACAGCTGCAGGAAAATGAAATTTTCGTGGCAATTTCGACAGGAAGGGCCCCATTTATGTTTGAAAACCTTCGGGAAGAGCTTGGTATCCATTCATTTGTAAGCTTCAATGGGCAATTTGTTGTTTTCGAGGGACAAGCAATATATAAAAATCCGCTGTCCCGGGAGCAGCTGCGAAAACTGCACAAAGATGCCGAGGCAAACAACACACCCATGGTCTTCATGAATGAAACAACGATGAAGGCAACTGTACAGCATGACCAAAGAATCGAAACGTCATTAGGGTCCCTTCAGTTTCCGCACCCTGAAAAAGATGAATCGTTCTACCATGACAGGGACATTTTTCAGTCCTTATTATTTTGTAATGAAAAGGAACAAAGTCTATACGTAGGAGAATATGAAAAGTTTCGGTTTATCCGCTGGCACGAATACAGTATGGATGTCCTGCCAAGAGGAGGATCCAAGGCTGAGGGGATAAGGAAACTAATTGAAAAAGCAGGCTTTGCAATGGAGGATGTCTATGCATTCGGGGATGGATTAAATGATATAGAAATGCTGGAATCGGTGGGTACTGGCATCGCTATGGGCAACGCTGTAGATGAAGTAAAGAAATTTGCGGACCATGTCACTGGCCATGTCGATAACGAAGGGATTTATAACGGCTTAAAGCATTTCGGGCTCATTTAATCAGTGAATCAGTGGCTGACTGGCTTAGCTTGCTAAGTCAGCCACGTTTATTATCGTTCAATTATGATTGCGTCCTCGGAGATAGTAAACGGGTCCTCCTTGTCAATATGGTCATAAAACATAATGCCGTTCAAATGATCAATTTCATGTTGAAATACAATGGCGGGCAGCCCTTTAAGCTTCAAGGTTATCTTTTCCCCGTCCAATGCAGTACCGGTCACTTTTATTCTAGCATGGCGTGGAACATAACCGGGTACCATCCGGTCGACAGACAGGCAGCCTTCACCAGAGGCCAAATATGATTTTTCAACGGAGTGGCTGATGATTTTAGGATTGAAAAGTGCATGGCTGTACAGTGTCCCGTCAAGATCTTTCACGTGTACCGCTATCATTCTTTTTGAAACATTGATTTGGGGAGCGGCCAGGCCAATACCGGGACGCAATCCATGTTTTTCCGCCATTTCGGGATCCTGGCTGTTTTTAACATATTCAAGCAAGCTTGCAAGGATTTCTTTATCTTCCTTTGATGCGGGAAGCGATACCTCCTCTGCTGGTTTTTTAAGTGTAGGGTGTCCTTCCCTAATGATATCTTTCATAGTGATCATGATTGCACCTCGGAATAATTAAAATATATTATGTAGTCTACCAAATCAGCACCCAAATGTAATGCCGGGAGATTCAGAGGGTAAAGGGCCGAGTGGAGAATCTTCCGCCAATCGGTCAGATCGATGCATCAATAAACACAGGAGTTACAGCACGTAGGGGTTTGAAAAAAAGGATTACAAAGGACTTAACTCCGGGTATACAAACCCTAACCCTGTGCTATACACCCCAGTAAGCACCTACGATAATCAATAAGATGAAAAGCACGACGATTAATACAAAGTTTTTGCCGTGATAAAATCCACCATACCCATATCCGGAAACCGGGTAGCAGCAGCCATAACCATTTTGATAAATTCGAGATTCCTCCTCGAGTTTTTTTCCTTTTAAAGGGAACGAGTCACTATAGCCTATGTTAGGGCAGAAAGGTTTGTATAGGCCGTAGCCCAGCAGCTTAAATTATTTAAATGACAAAGGTATTTCCAGAAAACGACAGACAAAGGGAGAGAAACGGGGATTTTTGACGGAGAATGGTTTTTAACCCCTATTGTCAAAAAGTTTCGCTTTCCATTATAGTAGTAAATGTGAATAAATGGGGGGAGTTACAGTGTTGAAGCGACCAAGCCTGGTAGCCATTATTATATCTATTACAGTTTTTATAACAGGATGCAGTGAGTCACCGGAAGAACAAATCCACACCGTTCTTGAACAAGCAGTCGAGAAGGAAAGAGGGTTTGAAGAGCAACAAGCGCCTATTACAGCTTCGGAAAAAAAGGAAAAGCAATTATATGAGCAAATCATTGGCTTAAGCATGAAGGATTTCGACCAGATTGTGAAGCTATCCGATGATGCGCTCAATAGTATAGAAGAACGCGAAAAACTAATAGAAAAGGAACATAAGAGTATCACTGAATCAGAAGAAGCATTCATGAAAGTAAAGGATCATATTAAAAATATTGAAGACAAAGAATTAAAGCAGCGTGCCAGCGAGCTAGAAAGTACCATGGAAAAAAGATATGCCGCACACCATGATTTGTATAAATCTTATAAGGAAAGCCTTGCCCTTGATAAAGAACTGTACGGGCTATTCAAACAAAAAGACTTGAAGATGGATAGGCTTCAAGAACAAATTAATAAGATTAACGAATCCTATGAAAAGGTATTGGCTGCCAATAAAACGTTCAATCAAGAAACGGAGCGTTATAATAAAGAAAAAGAAGCGTTTTATAAGAGTGCAGATATTAAAGTCAAAGAAAGCAGCAGTGATAAAAAATAACGAAAACAAGTCCAATGGGGCTTGTTTTTTTTGCCGTTCTGTCTGCCGGTACCACAGGAGATGGGAGAATGTTTGTTTTGTCGTATAATATTATGCTGGATTAAAAGATGATGATTAAAGGAAAAAACGTTTGGATAACCTTTATCAGAAGAGGAAAAAAATTATATTAGATCAACTCTTCAGGCGCAAAAGTGGACACCATAGTGGGTTTTTTGTGATACAGTTTTACTCTTTATTGTATAACAGTTTAAGAAGTGGGGGTTGTGTATTACGTCATATAAAAACGCTGCCAACATTGTAAAATTAAAGTTCATAGTAATTGACGAATAGGACTTTGTTAGGTAAACTAAGAACGGAATAAAGCATTGTACCATTTTATTTCCTGGTTGCTAATGATACAGATACATAGGAAATCCGGAAAATGCCTGCATGTTTCACTAATTTTTATTGTGGAAAAGATAAACTGGCATCTATATCGGCCCTTTGAATATTGGAAAAAATGCTTTATAGAAAATATAAGCTATTAATTGAAAGGATGAGGTGGCACAAGATGGCTTCTAAATCAAAAAAAGCTCAATTTGATGTCAAACAACAGCAAGATGCTATTGCAGAGCAGTTCCAAACGTTTCAGGTCTTAAACGAAGAAGGCGAAATTGTCAACGAAGCGGCAATGCCTGATCTAAGCGATGAACAGCTCCAGGAATTGATGAGGCGCATGGTCTATACACGTATTCTTGACCAAAGATCCATTTCTTTAAACCGCCAAGGGCGTCTTGGTTTCTATGCTCCTACAGCTGGACAGGAAGCGTCACAATTGGCATCCCAGTTTGCATTGCAAAAGGAAGATTTCATTTTGCCTGGATACCGTGATGTTCCGCAATTAATCTGGCATGGGCTGCCTTTATCGCAGGCATTCTTGTTCTCAAGAGGCCACTTCAAAGGAAACCAAATTCCTGAAGGCGTTAATGTACTTTCTCCGCAAATCATCATCGGTGCTCAAATCATCCAGGCTGCTGGTGTAGCGCTAGGAATGAAGAAAAATGGCAGTAAATCAGTTGCCATTACATATACAGGTGACGGTGGGGCTTCGCAAGGGGACTTCTATGAAGGCTTAAACTTTGCGGGTGCATTCAAAGCGCCGGCTATCTTCGTTGTACAAAACAACCGTTTCGCGATTTCAACTCCAGTTGAAAAGCAGTCTGCTGCCGAGACAATCGCACAAAAGGCTGTCGCTGCGGGAATCCCTGGAATTCAGGTTGATGGAATGGATCCGTTGGCTGTTTACGCAGCCGTAAGAGAGGCTCGTGAACGTGCCGTAAACGGCGAAGGTCCTACACTGATCGAAACATTGACGTACAGATACGGTCCACATACAATGGCTGGCGACGACCCAACGCGTTACCGTACATCCGATCTTGATAATGAGTGGGAGCAAAAGGATCCGCTTGTCCGTTTCCGTAAATTCCTTGAAAAGAAAGGGATTTGGAATGAAGAGTTGGAAAACTCGACTATTGAGAAGGCAAAAGAAGATATAAAAGAAGCGATTAAAATCGCTGATGATACACCTAAGCAAAAAGTTACCGATTTAATGGAAATTATGTATGAAGAAATGCCTCATAACTTAAAAGAACAATATGAACTTTATAAAGAAAAGGAGTCGAAGTAAGCCATGGCTCAAATGACAATGATACAAGCTATCACCGATGCACTCAGAACAGAGCTTCGCAATAATGAAAAAGTGCTGATGTTTGGGGAAGACGTCGGCGTTAACGGTGGTGTTTTCCGTGCTACCGAAGGATTGCAAAAAGAATTCGGCGAAGAACGCGTCTTTGATACACCTTTGGCTGAATCTGGGATTGGCGGCTTAGCTATCGGCCTTTCACTTACAGGCTTCCGTCCAGTGATGGAAATCCAATTCTTTGGTTTCGTATTTGAAGTAATGGATTCTGTTGTCGCACAAATGGCTCGTATGCGCTACCGCTCTGGCGGCCGCTATAATGCACCGGTTACTGTGCGTTCGCCGTTCGGTGGTGGAGTTCATACACCTGAGCTTCACTCAGATCCATTAGAGGGGCTTATGACTCAATCTCCAGGCCTTAAAGTAGTTGTTCCGTCAACTCCTTATGATGCCAAGGGATTGTTGATTTCTGCAATCCGTGATAATGACCCAGTTATTTTCCTGGAGCACTTGAAATTATATCGCGCTTTCCGCCAGGAAGTTCCGGAAGAAGAATATACAATTGAAATCGGCAAGGCGGATATCAAGCGCGAAGGTAAGGATTTATCCATCATTACTTACGGCGCAATGGTTCACGAATCTTTGAAAGCTGCTGAGGAATTGGAGAAGGAAGGTTATTCTGTAGAGGTAGTCGACCTTCGCACAATCCAACCGCTTGATATTGATACAATTATTTCTTCTGTTGAAAAAACTGGACGTGTGATGGTTGTACAAGAGGCACAACGCCAGGCTGGAGTCGCAGCACAAGTAATCGCGGAGATCAACGAACGTGCAATCCTTAGCCTAGAAGCTCCTGTATTGCGCGTTACTGCACCAGACACGATTTATCCATTTTCACAAGCTGAGGCAGTTTGGCTTCCAAATTATAAGGATGTTATCGAAACAGCTAAAAAAGTATTAAACTTCTAAAGCATGTTTAACCAACTGTTTAACCCCTTTTATACGCCGTTAAACATTTTAATTATCTTGGAAGTAACATATTTTATGCTTGCAGCCCGGAAAAAAGACTTTTTTGTTGCAAGTATTTATGATTGAATAATAGGAGGTTGAATCCATTGGCATTCCAATTTAGACTCCCTGACATCGGAGAAGGTATTCACGAGGGTGAAATAGTAAAGTGGTTCATTAAGCCAGGTGACAAAGTTCAGGAAGACGATGTACTTTGTGAGGTTCAAAATGATAAGGCTGTAGTGGAAATTCCATCACCGGTAGAAGGTACTGTTGAGGAGATTCTTGTAGAAGAAGGCACAGTAGCTACTGTCGGCGATATCCTGGTAACTTTTGATGCTCCAGGATACGAAAATCTGCAATTCAAAGGAGATCATGCAGAGGAAGCAGCTGACACAAAGACTGAAGCCCAAGTTCAGGCAACTGCAGAAGCTGGACAGGAAGTGAAAAAGGAAGAAGCTCCAGCACAGCAAGCAGCTGGTGCAACAGGAGCCGGTGCCGTTCCTCAGGCTGAAGTGGATCCAAACCGTCGTATTATAGCAATGCCGTCTGTCCGCAAGTATTCACGCGAAAAAGGTGTAGACATCCGCCTTGTAGCTGGTTCTGGCGACAACGGCCGAATCATGAAAGAAGACATCGATGTTTTCCTTGCTGGTGGAGCTGCACAGCCTGCACAAACAGAAGCTGCTGAAACTCAAAGTGCGCAGCCTGAAGAGAAAGCAGCAATTAAACCGTCTGCAGCTATTCCTGCCGGCCAATATCCAGAAACACGTGAAAAAATGAGCGGAATTAGAAAAGCGATCGCAAAAGCGATGGTAAATTCTAAGCACACTGCACCTCACGTTACGTTAATGGATGAAGTGGATGTGACTAAACTGGTTGCTCACCGCAAGAAATTCAAAGAAATCGCAGCTGCAAAAGGAATCAAGCTTACATTCCTTCCTTATGTGGTAAAAGCTTTGACAAGTGCCTTGCGTGAATTCCCTGCATTAAATACATCGATCGATGATGCTGCAAGTGAAATCATCCAAAAGCACTATTATAATATTGGAATTGCAGCCGATACAGAAAAAGGGCTACTTGTTCCTGTCGTGAAGGATGCGGACCGTAAATCAACCTTTGCTATTTCAAACGAAATCAATGAGCTTGCCGGCAAAGCCCGTGATGGGAAACTAGCTCCAGACGAGATGAAGGGTGCGTCCTGTACGATTACAAATATCGGTTCTGCAGGCGGCCAATGGTTCACGCCAGTCATCAACCATCCTGAAGTTGCGATCCTGGGAATCGGCCGTATCGCCGAGAAGCCAATCGTACGTGATGGAGAAATTGTTGCTGCTCCTGTGTTGGCGTTATCACTAAGCTTTGACCACCGTATCATCGACGGTGCCACAGCTCAAAATGCACTAAACCACATCAAGAGATTGCTTAACGATCCAGAACTATTGTTAATGGAGGCGTAATAAAATGGTAGTAGGAGATTTCCCAATTGAAACAGATACTATAGTCATCGGTGCAGGCCCTGGCGGATATGTTGCTGCTATCCGTGCAGCACAGCTTGGCCAGAAAGTGACAATCGTAGAAAAAGGGACTGTTGGCGGAGTATGTTTAAACGTAGGCTGTATCCCTTCAAAAGCTTTAATTTCTGCAGGCCATCGTTTTCATGAAGCACAGCATTCAGAAGACATGGGGATTTCAGCAGAAAATGTAAAGGTTGACTTTTCAAAGGTACAAGCATGGAAAGGGTCAGTAGTAAACAAGCTTACTGGCGGTGTTTCTGGCTTATTGAAGGGGAACAAGGTTGATACCGTAAGTGGGGAAGCATATTTTGTTGATGCAAACACCCTTCGCGTGATTAATGAATCATCAGCTCAAACCTATACATTTAAAAATGCAATCATCGCGACAGGCTCCACTCCTATCGAGCTGCCTGCTTTCAAATATTCTAAACGCGTTATTAACTCTACCGGTGCCCTGGCACTTGAAGAAATTCCTTCTTCAATGGTTGTAATCGGCGGCGGATATATTGGAACAGAGCTTGGCGGAGCTTATGCTAACTTTGGTACAAAGATTACGATCCTAGAAGGTATGGACGAAATTCTTTCAGGTTTCGAAAAGCAAATGTCAGCTCTTGTTAAGCGCAACCTTAAGAAAAAAGGTGTGGAAATTGAAACCAAAGCCTTGGCTAAAGGTGTGGAAGAAACAGAAAACGGTGTAGTGGTAACATATGAAGTCAAAGGCGAAGAAAAGAAAGTCGAAGCTGATTATGTATTAGTTACCGTTGGACGCCGTCCAAACACTGAAGAAATCGGCCTTGAACAGGTTGGCATCAAAAAGACTGACAGAGGCTTGATTGAAATTGACAAGCAATGCCGTACAAGTGTAAGCAATATCTACGCAATCGGTGACATTGTCCAGGGGCCGCCTCTTGCTCATAAGGCTTCTTATGAAGGAAAAATCGCTGCTGAGGCAATTGCTGGACATGCTTCCGAAATTGATTACCTTGCGATCCCTGCAGTTGTATTCTCTGAGCCTGAATTAGCGTCAGTAGGTTACACTGAACAAGAAGCAAAGGACGAAGGTATTGAAGTAATTGGGTCTAAATTCCCGTTCGCAGCTAACGGACGCGCACTTTCCTTAAACAATGCTGACGGTTTCATGAAACTTGTAACACGCAAAGAAGATGGACTGGTTATCGGCGCCCAAATCGCTGGACCGGGTGCTAGCGACATGATCGCTGAGCTTGGCTTAGCTATTGAAGCAGGTATGACTGCGGAAGATATTGCTATGACAATCCATGCTCACCCTACCTTGGGAGAGATTACAATGGAAGCAGCGGAAGTTGCTTTGGGAAGCCCAATCCATATCATTAAGTAAAACGAAGAAAGCACACTTACCGTTAGGTATGTGTGCTTTTTTTCTTGTTCTCCTCATAAATTTAAAATTTCACGCATATAAATGATTTATTAAGGTTAAAGGTTTTCAGGTAACCTTCTTGGACAGGCCCTGTCAAAAAACTCTGGCATACACGTTTACGGACCTGCGGTTGGGTTATAAAATGAATAGACCACTGGCAAAGTGAGGCTGTATAATTTGAAAAGTTATATTGTGTTCCTCTTTCAAATCATTCTCTGGAGCGGGTATACCTTAGCTGAATGGCTGTCATCCTACGACCGCTTACTGTTCAAAGTAATTATGTTTATGATATTTTGCTATTTTGCAGCTTATATCGGCAAAACCATTCTTAAGACAAACAGGGGCACGATCCTGGTTACTTGCACAAGCCTTCTCAGCTATGCAGTCATACAGCTTCTGTTCAACAGATATCTGCCTCATTGAAAACCGCAGTGTGCATAGAATTTATTTTCAAATATTGAAAATTGTTCGTTCGTCATCGCAGTCTTCATCCGATGGCGTGTCTTTTTCATAAATAAAAATCGACAGCGGGGGAGGGAAGAAACCTGAATAAAATATGCATGGTATGCATTTTATGTTGCTTTTACTTGACGGCGTGCAGTGTACAAAGTTCTTCATCTGAGAATAAAACAGGAGAAAAGACAGAAACACAGATCCACAATAAAACCAGTGTCGAAGCAGACAAGGGACAATCAAATGGCAAAGGCGAAATAGAAACGGGAGAAGGAAAGCAAGAAACTTCCCTGTCTCCTAATACTGTTGAATCCAAATATCGTTTAAATCCCGCTAATTGGTCCTTACAACCTATTTCCGGAGCGGAATCTAAAGTTGTCCTTTTGACATTTGATGATGCACCTGATAAATATTCTTTGTCTATCGCAACCACTTTAAAAAAACACGGTGTAAAGGCTATTTTCTTTGTTAATGGGCATTTCCTCGATACAGAGGCAGAAAAAGCAGTGTTAAAGGAAATCCACGACATGGGTTTTGCGATTGGGAACCATACATATAACCACGCAGCACTTAAGGATTTGACCGAGGAAGATCAGGAAAATGAAATCGTAGCTCTGAATGATGCCGTTGAAGCTATAACTGGGGAACGACCGAGATTTTTCAGGGCTCCATTCGGTTTAAACACCGAATTTTCGAAACAAGTCGCCGCAAAAGAAAAAATGCTCGTCATGAATTGGACCTTTGGATATGATTGGGAAAAGGAATACCAAAACAAAAGGGCGCTCTCAAATATTATGGTCCACTCTCCATATTTAACGAACGGCGCGAATTTACTCATGCACGACAGAAAATGGACTAGTGATGCGATTTCCACCATTGTTACGGATTTGGCTCGCGAAGGGTATGGAATCCTTGACCCTGCGTTGATTGAAACACCTTGAGATCGCAAAAACACGGTTTTCATGTACCAAGACCGGCCACATCTGGCCGGTTTTCTATTTCCGAGGATAGAAATACATGACCCGTTTATTGAATAAGTGAAGCTCACCTTTTAATTTTTTGGCGAGAAATCTGCAAAATTCATTGGCCTTTCCTTTATCTCCGTATGTAGCTGTTTTTGGAAGGGTGATTTGTATATAAGTTTGGATTCGTTCCTTATGTAACTCGTCAAACGCTTTTTCTTGGTCAATGCCAATTAAAATTAAATGATATCGGTCTGAGTCTGATTGTAAATACATCCATCTGCCGCCGGAATCACTTGGTTCTTTTATTTCATAGGGAAATGCATGGCTTTTATAATTCCAATCGAGCTGATTGCCAGTTTTCGAGGTGATTTGCTTATAATAGGCAAACAACTGTTTCACATCATCCAATGTCACCGTTTCTTTATCCGACCCGGGAACTAGTTTAATATACGCTGTTTCTGCCAAATTCGATCCCCCTTATAATAGGCTATATCCAATTTCATTCTAGCACTGTTTGGAAACTACTGGCAACAGGAACAAGTAGGCTTGTTGATTGTAACCTTAAGTTTTTTTAATTATAATTAAATTCAAACTATTTGGGGAGGTACGTATGGAGCTATTCGAGAAATTATACGATGAGAATGAGACAGTCAAGGTCCGGTTTGTCGGGTTTACTGGTGGAGAAACAAGGTTCGACTTCGGAATTGTTTATACGAATATGTTCTTTGGAAAGCCTTTAGTAATATGTATGCAAACAGGGCGTTCTACCCTCCTCGAATTAAAAGATATTCAAGATCTGGATTTTTTGCAGGCTGCTTTTAAAATAAAACCTTCCGATTCAATGGAACTTGCTGAGTTTTTTAAGGAGCTTCTGCCGGAGGTCCCATTTCAATCACAATATGAATAAAATAACACAAAGGTCCGGTGACAGGCCTTTTTATTTTAAATTGCTATCATTTGTGACATACTTTTTGTTAAGGTATATGATTTTTGTCATAAAAAAGTAAATAAAATCTTAATGTGACATACAAAATAGGCTTGAAAAATTAATTGTGTTATATTATTATGTAATTAATAAATTAAAGCGTTTTCATTTTAACTATAAAACTATGAATTTCAGGAAGGGGAATGGAAAAATGGGTACAATCGTTTGTAAACATTGCAATGGCACAATTGATCATTTTGAGGATGAAAAAGTTACCGTTCTCTATTCGCAATGTGGTAGATGTCCGGAAGATGCGACTGAAGAATAGGATAAATTCACCCGAAAGTAAGGCCGACTGTATAAAGTCGGCCTTTTTCATGCTTTGTTTTATGTGATTGCCTTAAACTCCTTGATTACCCGTAAGTGCTTCAAGTCAAAGTCTTCAGGACCCTGTACAGGCAAGCCAGCCTCTTGGTTTTTCTTGATATAATCAATATTATCTTTATTTATAATCTCACCGGGGATGAAAATGGGGATACCCGGCGGATAAACCATGATGAATTCTGCAATGATGCGTCCAGCTGATTCATCAATCGGGATCACTTCGGTATCGGAATAAAACGCATCACGGGGAGACATTGCAAGAGATGGAATGTTAGGCAGAAGCACTTCCGTTACTTTTTTCCCGTCTCCGATATATTTATGAAACTCTTCCGATAAGTCCCTCAAGGCGCCAATCAATAAGTCAGCCTCTTTTTTCGTATCTCCAGGTGTTACAATACAAAGGATGTTATATAAATCGGACATTTCTACCTCGATATTGTATTTTTCCCGGAGCCATTTTTCTACATCATGGCCGCTTATTCCGACATCCTTGACAGAAATGATTAGCTTGGTCGGATCCATATCATAGGTTGATTTGCTTTTGAGGATTTCTTTTCCGGGACAATACAGGTCGGGTATTTTGTTGACTTCCTCCCGTATATAATTTGCAAGCTTAATCGTTTTTGAAACCAGCTCCCTGCCTTCTGTTGCAAGCCTTTTTCTTGCAACATCAAGTGATGCAAGTAAAAGATACGATGTTGACGTAGTCGTTAACATACTTAGAATCGATTGTACACGCTTGACATTGACAAGCCCTTCCCTCACATTCAGGATGGAACTCTGGGTCAGGGATCCTCCAAGCTTATGTACACTAGTAGCTGACATATCGGCACCTGCCTGCATGGCGGACATCGGCAGTTCTTCGTGGAAGTGGATATGGACACCATGCGCTTCATCAACCAGAACCGGTACATGGTAGGAGTGAGCAATTTCCACGATTTTTTTTAGATCAGCAGAAATCCCAAAGTATGTTGGGTTAATAACCAGCAAACCTTTTGCATCAGGGTGCTGTTCCAGTGCGTGCTCAACTGATTCAATGGTGATTCCATGGGAGATTCCCAGATTTTCATCTATTTCAGGATGGATAAAAATCGGAACAGCCCCTGAGAATACGATTCCAGACATTACGGATTTATGGACGTTTCGCGGAACGATAATTTTATCTCCAGGTCCGCAAACCGCCATGACCATCGTCATGATGGCCCCGCTTGTTCCCTGGACGGAAAAAAAGGTATGGTCTGCACCGAACGCTTCCGCTGCAAGCTCCTGAGCTCGCTTGATCATGCCTCTTGGCTGATGAAGATCATCTAATGGTGCGATATTGATTAAATCGATGGCTAATGCATTATCACCTATGAATTCACGGAATTCAGGGTCAATTCCCGTTCCCTTTTTGTGGCCGGGAATATGGAATTGGACAGGGTCTTTTTTAGCATGCTGGATTAATCCAGTGAACAGGGGTGTATCATATTGGGACAATTCTTCGTAACACCTCTTTTATATTTATTTACTATTAGGTAGTATTAATTTCTAGCTAGTGCGCCTAGAAGCTCCGACTTTCCGCAGGAATCCAGCCTAAAAAAACATAGATAATGTTGGTTTCAGCACCTATCAGCTAAGGATTCCTTGTACTGATGCAGGATTTACCACAATATATGAAAGTCTTTAGCTCCATGTTCTTTCGTTTAGAGGCGCTTGGCGCATTTCTTACAAAACAAATGAATTATAGCATCTATGGTAGTGTTTGCAAAGAAATTATTTTTTAGCATGTTAGAGCACCTGTATGGCGGATTTTAATTTTATGGTAGGGGAGTAAGGGAAAATCCTGGTTTTCCCAGCTTGGATTATTTAGACTATATAAAGAAGGATGAAAAATAAGGAGGGGAAACGTTATGGATTGGAATACAAGAGTAACTGAGCTGCTGGGCATTCGATATCCAATTATTCAGGGAGGGCTTGCTCATTTGGCCTATTCAGAGCTTGCCGCTGCCGTCTCAAACGCTGGGGGACTGGGCCAGGTAACGGCGATGAGCCTGGATAATCCCGAGAAGCTTCGGGAAGAGATCAGAAAAACAAAAAGCATGACAAATAAACCATTCGGAGTAAACTTTGCCATCGGACAGTATAATCGGACATACGCCGATTTTGTGGAAGCGGCACTCGATGAGGGAATTTCCATCATTTCGGTGACAGGCGGAAATCCGGCTCCTTTTTTTGACTTACTGAAAGGAACAAATGTTAAAAAACTTGTTTTGGTTGCGGCCAGGAGGCAGGCTGTGAAAGCGGAAGAATTAGGGGCCGATGCCGTGATGGTTGTGGGACAGGAAGGCGGCGGCCACTTGGGAAGGGATGATATTGGCACAACTGTGCTTATTCCGCAGGTGGTGGACTCAGTATCCATTCCGGTTATTGCTTCCGGAGGTTTTGGCGATGGACGCGGGCTGATGGCAGGCTTATCTTTAGGGGCGGAAGGAATCGAAATGGGAACACGGTTCATCGCCACACAAGAATGTGTCCATGCCCATGAAGTATATAAAGAAGCTCTGATTAAGGGGACTGAAACGGATACGGTCATTATCAAACGTTCGCTCGGCGCCCCTGCCAGGACGATTTCTAATTCCTGGACAGATAAAATTCTTGAATTGGAAAAAGAACAAGGAACATATGAGGCATTAAAGGACTACATAAGCGGAGAGGCCAATAAACGGTATATCCATGATGGGGAACCGGATAATGGTTTCGCCTGGGCGGGCCAGGTGATGGGATTGATCCATGATGTGCCCACAGTGGCAGAGCTCTTTGAAAGGTTGATAAAAGAAGCGGAAGCGATTCGGGTAAAATGGGCAAGGTAACAAATACAACGTGCTTTTAGCTAATAAACAACAGGATACCCAATATAAAATTCGAAGCAGGTGATAACCTATGGATTATCAATATCCCATGGATATGGATTGGACAACTGAAGAAATCGTTAATGTTATCCGTTTTTTCGAATCAGTGGAAAAGGCTTACGAGAGTAAAATCCCAAAGGACGATCTCATGTCTGCTTACCGGAGATTTAAGGAGATTGTACCCGGAAAAGCGGATGAAAAAAAATATACGGATGAATTCAAAGAAGTGAGCGGATACTCCGCCTATCTCGTGATGAAGAAGGCAAAGGAAACGGCTGACGGTGACCCGGTTTCCATGAAATAATAAACTTATCAGATAAATTGCTTGACAAGAAATATTCAAACGTTTTAATATGTTAAATAAGAATTCGATAAACGGCGTTGAAGAAGAGTAGTAGCTTTGCGGCAGCAATTAAGAGAGCCGGTGGTTGGTGAAAACCGGTTTGTACCGTTTAGTGAATGGACTTCTGAGCTCCAAACTGAAACCTTAACAAAGGGAGTAGGCTTTGGCGAACAAGTCTCATCGTTATAAGAGGCAGGCATTTTCGGATGCTGTTTAAGTGAGCTTTTTAAGCTAATAAAGGTGGTACCACGGGTTCCTCGTCCTTTTGGATGAGGGCCCTTTTTGTATTTTTTTAATAAAATTATGTAAATCGTAAACCGCAGGAGTAAGTAGCCTTTTTAGATTCGTTGCAGAGAGCCGGGTATGCTGAGAACCGGTACGATATAATCAGGCGAATGGACTTGCGGGAGGCTTCCTGAACGAGTGTTGGGGAGCACGGCTTCCACCGTTAACGGGATAAGGTATCAGACTTGTCTGTACCTGCAAGTGGGAGGGCTGTACTATTAGCCTTCCAACAGGGGTGGCACCGCGGTGAATGAATCGTCCTCTGCAAACAGGATTTTTCTGTTTGCAGGGGATTTTTTTATTGTGAAAAAGGAGATGTGATAGATGTGAACAACAAACTATTATCCAGATTGGTGACGCTTGAAGGGGATACACATACACCTGTCTCCCTGTTTCAAAGGCTAAAGGGAAAAAAGAAATTCCTTCTTGAAAGCTCTCATAAGCATCAAGGGGACGGTCGCTACTCTTATTTGGGAAGCAGCCCGACTCTGGAAATCATTGCATCAGGAACCGAGATTACTCTAACCGATCTGCAAGACAATGTAACGAAAAAGGCACATGGAAGGATTATTGAATTCTTAAAACAAGAAATTTTGGCAGAAACAGATAAAGAATTGCCATTCCCGTTTCATGGAGGAGCCATTGGATATTTTGGCTATGATGTGATCCGCCAGTATGAAGAAATAGGGGAAGTGCCGCTGGATGAACTGAAAATGCCAGACGCTCACTTTATGGTTTACAGGGAAATCGTTGTGTTCGATCATGCCCTTCAAAAAATCCATTTAGTTGTGCTTGGGGACAATGAATCAGAGCTGACAGGCCGTCTGGACAACTTGAAGAAGATATTAGAGGAAGAGCCTACTGATATCGAAACGGAAAAAGGCAGTTTGAACTTCAAGCCGTCGATCAGACAATCAAGGTTTGAAGAAATGGTAAAAGAAGCAAAGCAATCGATTATTGAAGGCAAGATTTTTCAAATCGTACTTTCACAACGCTTCACATCTGAGTTCTCTGGCAGTCCTTTCGAGGTTTATCGGCGCTTGCGGATCAAAAATCCATCACCATACATGTTCTACTTGGATTTTGAAGGATATGCAGTGCTGGGTTCCTCTCCCGAAAGCATGATGAAGGCAAGAGGCAGGAAGGTCACACTGAACCCAATTGCTGGGACCAGGCCTCGCGGAAGCAATGAGGAAGAGGATCATTTATTGGAACGAACACTGTTATCGGATGAGAAAGAAATCGCTGAACATCAGATGCTTGTAGATCTAGGGAGAAATGACCTTGGAAGGGTAAGTAACATAGGTTCTATAGATATTACAGCATCCATGGTTATTGAACGTTATCAATATGTCATGCACTTGGTGTCTGAAGTATCTGGAGAGCTGCGGGAAGGAATAACGGGACTGGATGCATTGGCAGTGTGCCTCCCGGCAGGAACCGTTTCAGGGGCTCCGAAAATTGAGGCAATGAATATAATCAACAGGCTTGAAAATGTAAAACGCGGCCTTTATTCCGGTGCAATTGGGTATATTTCCTTTAACGGTGACCTGGATATGGCCCTTGCGATCAGGACAATGATCATTAAAGATAATAAAGCTTATGTACAGGCGGGTGCAGGAGTCGTGTATGATTCCGTTCCCGAAAAAGAGTATGAGGAAACAATCAATAAAGCGAAGTCGTTAACGCTGTTGGAGGAGAGCAGAACATGATATTGTTAATAGATAATTATGATTCATTCACCTATAACCTTTATCAATATATGGCAGAGCTTGAAGAAGACATTTTGGTCAAAAGGAACGATGCTATTACTTTGGAAGAGATTGAAGCCCTAAACCCTGAGGCGATTGTCATTTCTCCAGGACCCGGCCGTCCGGAAGAAGCTGGCATCTGCATCCCTTTGATCAAGAAGTTTTATGAATCAATCCCCATTCTTGGTGTGTGTCTCGGCCATCAGGCCATAGCCGCTGCATTTGGAGCGGATATTATCCAGGCTAAACGGATTTGCCACGGGAAAACATCGCCAATCACGCATAATGGACAGGGGCTTTTTGAATATCAGCCGCAGCCTCTCGAGGTAATGAGATATCACTCATTGGTCGTGGACGCAAATACGCTTCCGCCTGATTTTGAGGTAATGGCTACCGATATGACGGACGGTGAAATCATGGCAATCAGGCATGTGTCATTGCCTGTGTACGGAGTCCAGTTCCACCCGGAATCCATCGGAACAAAATCAGGAAAAAAACTATTGCACCAATTCATCAATCAGGCTGGGAGGTTAGTTAAATGACAATGAAATTAATCTTGCAAAAATTAACGGACAGGACCGAGCTGTCTCAAGAAGAGATGACGTTTGCTGCAGATTCCATATTTTCTGAAGAAATTACGGACAGTGAGATTGCAGCCTTTCTCATTGCCCTTAAATCCAAAGGTGAATCTGCCGATGAAATGGCAAGCCTTGTACAGGTGCTGCGGAAAAAAGCCCTCCGCATCACCCGTCGATTTGATGACGTCATGGACAATTGCGGAACAGGAGGCGACGGATCGCAAAGCTTTAACATCAGTACGACCTCAGCCTTTGTTATTGCAGGGGCCGGTATCACCATCGCAAAACATGGAAACAGGAGTGTTTCAAGCAAGACGGGAAGTGCCGATGTACTTGAAAAGCTTGGCGTAGATTTACAGGCAGGCCCTGCTGAGGTAGAAGAATTATTAATCGAAAACGGGATTGCTTTCTTGTTCGCCCCGCATATTCACCCAAAAATGGCAAGGATCATGAAAATCAGGCGGGAACTAAAAATAGCGACCGTATTTAATTTAATTGGCCCGTTGACCAACCCGGTAGATTTGACATCTCAACTGCTTGGTGTATACCGTAACGATATGCTGGAGCCTTTCTCTAAGGTTCTCCATTCTCTGGGCAGAAAAAGGGCAGTTGTAGTGAACGGGGCAGGCAGTATGGATGAGGCTAGTCTTCAGGGAGAAAACAACCTTATATTGCTGGATAACGGGAGCATAAAAAGCTTTACCCTTCATCCTGAAGAAGTTGATCTCCCGGTTTATGATAATGAGGCGATTCGAGGGGGAGATGCTTTAGAAAACAGCCAAATCCTGTTGAATGTGTTAAAAGGGCAAAAAGGGGCATACCGTGATACTGTTTTGCTGAATGCAGGCCTTGGAATATTTGCAAACGGCAAGGCAGCAACGATTCAAGAAGGAATCGCATTAGCCAAAGAAAGTATTGATAGCGGGAAAGCGTTGAATAAATTAGAAACACTTATTTCATATAATCGATCCAAAAGTGGGGTTATTTAAATGGGAGATATATTATCGAAAATCCTGGCTCATAAAGCAAAAGAGGTAGCGGAGCTTAAGGAGAAGGGTTACAGCATGAGTAAGGACTATGGCAGAGAATGCAGGTCATTGTATTCTGTGATCAAGCAAAATCCTGTTATAGATATCATTGCGGAAATCAAACGGGCATCCCCTTCAAAAGGAAATATTTCTCTGGATGTTATTCCTGCCCAGCAGGCGCGCATTTATGCGGAAAACGGTGCCGCCGGTATATCTGTTTTAACAGATTCAGAGTTTTTTAAAGGTTCGTTTTCAGACCTTGAGTCTGTCCGTTCCGAGGTGGGCGTTCCCCTGCTTTGCAAGGATTTTATCATTGATGAAGTCCAGATAGACCGAGCAAGGAAAGCTGGAGCCGATGTCATTTTGCTCATTGTCGCAGCTCTTACAGCCGAAAGGCAAAAGGAACTGTATCAATTCGCTAAGGGTATCGGACTAGAGGTCATTACCGAAGTGCATGACGAGCGTGAACTCGAGCGCGCTGTGAATATGGGTGTGGAAATGATCGGGATCAACAACCGGAATTTAAAAACCTTCGAAGTTGATTTGGCGGTTACGGAAAGGCTGGCGAAACAACTTGGAAAGTCATCAAGCGCCTTGATCAGCGAAAGCGGAATGAAGACGAAAGAGGATGTAATGCGGGTAAAAGCGGCCGGCGCCAATGCAATCCTTGTTGGAGAAACCTTTATGAGAAGTGAAAACCTCGCTGATAAATTGGTAGAATTTCAGCTGTAACGTTAGGAGTTTTTAGATGATCGTAAAAATTTGCGGAATCACAACACATGAAGCAGCCAAGGCAGCTATAGATGCAGGCGCCGATTTGTTAGGTTTTGTCTTTGCTAAAAGCAAACGCCGGATTGAGCCTGAATCGGCAGCGGAGATAATTGCCAGGCTCGGTGGCAAGGTCAAGACAGTGGGCGTTTTTGTAAATGAGCATCCAGACGAAATAAAACGGATTCAGTGCATCGCAGGACTTGATTATATCCAGCTGCATGGTGATGAAAAACCCGACTATATTCAGGGATTGGGTTTGCCGGTTATTAAGGCCTTTGGTATCGGCAAGCGGGAAGACCTCGAAAAGCTGGCTTCATACCAGTCAGACTATTTTTTGCTTGATAGCCCGAAAGGAAAATATCATGGCGGCAATGGGATAGCCATTGATGAGGAATTATTGGATCCGCAATCCCTTCCGCTTAACAACATTATTCTGGCAGGGGGGCTTACACCCGAAAATGTAAGCGAGGCTATCAAAGCCGTCCAGCCGGCCGGTGTTGATGTTTCAAGCGGAGTGGAAACAAACGGAGCTAAGGATTTGGATAAGATCTATAGATTTGTGAGAAATGCAAAACTACGAAGCTACTAAAGGAGTGGAAGTAAATGAGCACCTATGTTCAGCCAGACAATAACGGACATTTCGGCCCTTACGGAGGAAGATTCGTTCCCGAAACACTCATGACGGCCGTATTGGAACTTGAAAAAGCCTATGAAGAAGCGATCAAGGATGAGAATTTTCAAAAGGAAATGGAATATTACTTAACCCAGTATATCGGGCGTGAAAACCCGCTCTATTACGCTGAAAATCTTACAAAACATGCGGGAGGCGCAAAAATATATTTAAAACGGGAAGACCTGAACCATACAGGCGCCCATAAGATTAACAATACGATTGGCCAGGCGCTTTTAACCACAAGAATGGGAAAGAAAAAGGTTGTCGCCGAAACAGGTGCCGGCCAGCACGGTGTAGCGACCGCAACAGTATGTGCCCTGCTGAACTTGGAATGCGTTATATTTATGGGGAAAGAAGACGTCGCCCGTCAAAAGCTTAATGTATTCCGCATGGAGCTGCTTGGGGCCAAGGTGGTCTCCGTGGACCAGGGGAGCGGCACACTTAAAGATGCTGTTAATGAAGCTTTAAGATATTGGGTGGCAAATGTGGATGATACCCATTATATAATGGGCTCGGTTCTTGGACCGCACCCATTTCCGAAAATTGTCCGGGATTTTCAAAGCGTTATTGGCAATGAAACAAAACGCCAGTTTGAAGAAATGGAGGGAGACCTTCCAGATGCGATTGTTGCCTGTATCGGCGGCGGCAGTAATGCCATGGGAATGTTCTATCCGTTTATAGAGGATGAAGGCGTATCATTGGTCGGTGTTGAGGCTGCAGGAAGCGGCATTGATACGGATAAGCATGCAGCGACCCTGACAAAAGGCAAGCAAGGAATCCTCCATGGCTCCTTAATGTATTTGTTGCAGGATGATAATGGCCAAATTCAGGAAGCGCATTCGATTTCGGCGGGCCTCGATTACCCAGGTGTAGGACCTGAGCACAGTTTATTAAAAGATATTGGAAGGGTGAAGTATGCTTCCGTTACTGATAAAGAAGCTCTGGACGCTTTCATTTTGCTATCACGGACTGAAGGGATTATCCCTGCGCTCGAAAGCTCGCATGCGGTGGCTCACGCAGTAGGACTTGCTAAGGAAATGGGTACTGAAAAAAAACTTGTTATTTGCCTGTCAGGCAGGGGAGACAAAGACGTGGAAACAATCCAGAAGCTGATGGGAGGAAATATCATTGGGTAAGGACAGACTCGAACAAGCGCTTGAAATGTGCAGCCAAAAAGGTGATAAGGCGTTTATACCATACATTATGGCAGGTGATGGAGGCCTCGGTAAATTGAAGGAGCAGCTTTTATTCTTGCAAGGGGCGGGAGCTGATGCAGTGGAATTGGGGATTCCGTTTTCGGATCCGGTAGCAGACGGGCCGGTCATACAGGAGGCAGGGAAGCGCGCCCTTGAACAAGGAGTATCCCTGAGAGGCATATTAGAGACTCTAACCTCTATACGTTCGGAAATCGATATTCCTATCATTCTGATGACTTATCTTAATCCGGTGTTTGCCTACGGGGCCGGGCAGTTTGCTGCTGATTGTAGTGCGGCCGGAGTGGACGCCTGCATCATTCCGGACATGCCGCTTGAAGAAGAAGGCATCATATCCGGGGAGTTAAAACAGTCAGGTATTGCTTTAGTGCGGCTTGTGACATTAACAAGCCCGGTAGAGCGGATAAAGAAACTAGTGGATGGAGCTGAGGGCTTCCTATACGCTGTAACCATAAAAGGAACAACAGGGGCAAGGGACCATTTTGAAGAGGAAACCGGCCGCTTCTTACAGCAGGTCCGGTCCATAAGCAACATCCCAGTTTTGGCTGGTTTCGGGATTTCCACGTCGCAGCATGTTCAAGAGGCCGGTAAATACTGTGACGGTACAGTTGTCGGGAGCAAGATCGTCCAATTGCTTTCTGCCGGGGAATACGATGAAATTACCAACTTGATTCAAGCGGCAAAAGGAAAAGTGCTGTCATAAACAGAATAACTGTAAAAAAGGGCTGGATAACGGATCCAGCCCTTTACTTTATTTATAGAAATCTCTTGCTATTCCGTGTTTCCTGCCGATTGCCACACTATATGTTTAACTCAGTTTATACAGGGGTATTAAATGGTCAAACGCATTACTGATTTTTGTTACCAGGGCTTCTCCTGATAGCGTGACCGCTTCATCACGGGGGATTTGTATCCCACAAAGGATTTCTGCTTTTTTCACGGTCTGAAGCCGTTTGAACATGGATGTCAATTCCTCGACGGAGAGGCCTTCATGAGGAATCACTTCAGGCTTAGTATGGTCGAGCGACCAAACAAAGTAATTCGGGATCATATCATTTACTTTTAGGGCGTCCTGCTCAAGGGTTTTTCCAAATTCTGCTTTATTAGGTGCTTCATAAATCACTGCAAACCAAATAAACATATGGGTTTCCCATAAACCAATCTGGAAGTGGGGCATCATTTTATATCCCCGGTTATTGGCAGCAAAAGCAACCCACGTATCTTTCGGGGGATTTACGGTCCGTCTTGCGTGCTTCGCGACATGGGCAAACATCTCGTCGCCGGTCTTGGCTGATAATTCTTGCGAAAAGTGGGTGCCCAGGGTTTGAAGCTTTGGCCAAATCTGCTCCTTTAAAGCTTCCATTCGCTCATCTAGCCCATCTATTTTAAAAACATCAAAATCACTGGCAGTAAAAGTCGGTTGTTCCATTTCGTTCCTCCTGTATCTTGTCCTACATATATTGTAGCACAGGGATAATTAATTGAAAAAAAATTACTATAGCATGATCGTTCCCTTGGATTCATGTTAGGTTATTGCACATATTTGTTGCGATTTGACGAGGGGCGTCATAATATATAGTAAAAATAAATCTGAAAATTTAGTTAAATGATTGAAAGGAGCAGATTCCATGAAACAAGTTATGAATCAGGCGTTAAAAGCAAAAGAAGTTGAAAAACATAGAACAGCAGTATTGAGAATGGAAATGGATTATGAGCTTGCTACCTTATTCGAGGCAATCGGTGAAAAAAATGAACAAAAAAAGAATCAATGCAAACAAAAGCTAGAACGCATCCGCTTAGAATTATTAAGACTTAAGGCGTTATAGCAAAGGCCCTCGGAGAAAAAAGGAGAAAAAAAGCTGGAAATGAGAATTTACAATCTTAATGGAATATGGAAGATGTAAGACGGACACTTTCTTGGAAAAAACAAAGTGTCCGTCTTTTATAAACCCTGTTTTCTTGAAGAAAATGGCAGTATAAAGTAAGCTAAATAAAACCGGCTTTATCCATGGACCAATATCTTGTTGTTTTCGTTGGCTGCCAGCTGAATAAAGCCTAAAATTTTTATATCTTCATATACTAGGGGATGTGTTCACCAAATGACCGGAGGATCAGGTATGACGAATTGGAAAGAAATAGATACATATGCGAAAAAATGGATCGAAGAAGCAGGAGAAAAGCTTAGATTCTCGTTTGAAAAAAAGCTGAACATTGAAACAAAGTCAAATCCAAACGATCTTGTTACGAACATGGACAGGGAAACGGAGCAATTTTTCCTTGATAAAATAACGGAAACCTTCCCGGGCCACAGGATTCTGGGGGAGGAAGGGATGGGAGATGCCGTCAGTGATTTAAAAGGCATCGTCTGGATCATTGATCCAATTGACGGTACGATGAACTTCATTCACCAGCAAAGGAATTTCGCAATATCCATCGGTATCCTTGAAGATGGTGTCGGAAAAATCGGGCTTGTGTATGATGTTGTCCATGATGAATTGTATCATACAATCAGGGGACAAGGGGCGTTTATGAATGAAAAGGAAATCCCTAAGCTGGAACAAGTACCTGTGAAGGAAGCGATTCTGTCTTTAAATGCGACGTGGGTTACCGAAAATAAGAAAATTGATCCCTCCATACTGGCACCTCTCGTTCGGGACGTGAGGGGAACAAGGTCATATGGATCTGCTGCACTTGAACTTGCCTTCGTCGCAGCTGGCAGGCTGGATGCGTATATTACACCAAGGCTTTCTCCCTGGGATTTTGCAGGAGGGGCCATCCTAATCGAAGAGGCAGGAGGAGAGGTCAGCGATCTTTATGGAAATCCTTTGGATTTTATCAAAGGAGGATCCTTGTTTGTGTCGAAACCCGGCCTTCATAAAGAGATTCAGGAGAATTACTTGAACAATCTGTGAAAAAACGCCACTATGAAAAGTGGCGTTTTTCCTGGCTTATTTTTGTGCTTTTGTGCCCTTTTCACGCAGTTTTCTTTTCTTGGTAAAGCCATAGCCCATAATGATAAATAAAGCGAGTATACTAAGCATGATGCCGATTGCGCTTCCCTCGCCGATCGCAATGCCTGTCCACGCCATGCTCGCTGCAGCAAGTATCGCGAGAAGCAGGAAATTCCATCGTACTTCCTTCATATTCTTCACCCCGTTTTTTAAATGGAAGTTAATATTTTTGAGCAGACATTTCTTTAAATTACAGGGCAACCTGCGCTTTTCTTATGATTGTACACAATTTCTTTCTTTGTTTCTACTATGAATGTGATATAATATGTAAGTTAATGGGACAGACATTATATACTAGGAGTGAATTTATTGAAATCTCGTAATGATATTCGCAATATCGCGATCATTGCCCACGTTGACCATGGGAAAACGACGCTGGTAGACGAACTATTGAAACAATCAGGTACATTCCGTGCAAATGAGCACGTTGAAGAACGCGCCATGGATTCCAACGACCTTGAAAGAGAACGCGGAATCACGATCCTGGCAAAAAATACAGCCGTTCAATATAAAGACACAAAGATCAATATTCTTGATACACCGGGCCACGCTGATTTTGGCGGTGAAGTGGAGCGGATCATGAGAATGGTTGATGGCGCATTGCTTGTTGTTGATGCGTATGAAGGCACAATGCCCCAAACACGCTTTGTCTTAAAAAAAGCATTGGAACAAAAAATTACACCGGTTGTCGTTGTGAACAAAATAGACAAAGACTCCGCACGTCCACAGGAAGTCATTGATGAAGTCCTTGATCTATTCATCGAGCTGGGCGCTGATGAGGAACAGCTTGAATTCCCGGTTATTTATGCTTCAGCCATAAACGGTACAGCAAGCGTTGACCCGGACCCAGCTAAGCAGGAACCAACAATGGAAGCATTATTTGAAACAATCGTTGATACGATCCCTGCTCCGGTTGATAACCGCGAAGAGCCGCTGCAATTCCAAGTAGCATTGCTTGACTATAACGATTATGTTGGACGTATTGGTATCGGCCGCGTTTTCCGCGGTACGATGAAGGTCGGCCAGCAGGTTGCATTAATGAAGCTTGACGGATCAGTCAAGAATTTCCGCGTTACGAAAATTTTTGGTTTTATCGGCTTAAAGCGTGTTGAAGTTGAAGAAGCGGTTGCCGGTGACCTTGTCGCTGTTTCCGGGATGGAGGACATTAACGTAGGGGAAACAGTGACTCCTGTAGACCATCAGGAAGCACTTCCAGTATTGCGTATCGATGAGCCTACTTTGCAAATGACTTTCCTTGTAAACAACAGTCCGTTTGCAGGGCGTGAAGGCAAATTTGTAACAGCCAGGAAAATTGAGGAAAGATTGAAGTCCCAGCTCGAAACAGACGTGAGCTTGCGTGTTGAAGATACAGATTCACCTGACGTTTGGATTGTATCAGGGCGCGGTGAGCTTCATTTGTCTATCTTAATTGAAAACATGAGGCGTGAAGGCTATGAGCTACAGGTTTCCAAGCCTGAAGTTATCGTCAAGGAAATTGACGGCGTTCGGTGCGAGCCTGTTGAACGCGTGCAAATTGATGTTCCGGAAGAGCATACGGGAGCAATCATGGAATCAATTGGAGCTAGGAAGGGCGAGCTTCTAGATATGATTAACAACGGGAGCGGACAAGTCCGTCTGATTTTTAACGTACCTGCTCGCGGCCTAATTGGTTATTCTACGGAATTCCTTACGCTTACTCGTGGTTATGGAATCATGAACCATTCATTTGACAGCTATCAGCCGATGCAGTCCGGCCAAGTCGGCGGAAGAAGGCAAGGCGTGCTGGTTTCCATGGAAAATGGAAAAGCCACTCAATATGGAATTATGGGTGTTGAAGACCGCGGCGTTATTTTTGTTGAGCCAGGTACCGAGATTTACGAAGGGATGATCGTTGGCGAGCATAACCGCGAAAATGATCTAACCGTAAATATTGTCAAGGCAAAGCAAATGACCAATATGCGATCTGCCAACAAAGACCAAACAACTACTATGAAGAAGCCAAAAATTATGTCTCTTGAAGAATCGCTGGAGTATCTGAACGATGATGAGTATTGTGAAGTAACGCCTGAATCGATTCGTCTTCGCAAAAAGGTTCTTGACAAAAACGAACGGGAAAAAGCGGCAAAAAAGAAAAAATACGCTGAATCAAACTAATATTTTTCCAGGGGGGAAAAGGGATGAATGTGGAGGAGCGGCTGTCTTTCTTTGCGGCACTTTTTAATGTGGATAAGAATCCTGAAACGGGAATGTGGTATTTATACGCAACGGTGTTTGTACTTTGCGCCCTCGTATATCAGCTCGGATTTGCGAAAAAGCTTCCGCTATTGAAAAATGTGATTATCTATACCGCAATGGCACTAGGATGCTCGCTTCTTTCATTTCTTGCTGTTTTCCTGCCTGTTGGCGAAGGGTTGGTTATCGCTGCCCTGGTTCTTGGCATATACAAGTTTCGCCTGCACAACCATAAAAAAGAAGAGCAGGCATAAAATATGCAATCATTGCAGAATACCCTATATAATTGGCTAACAATCAAAGTTGTCTGTGATGCACGGCCTGATGACACTGCTGCAAGGGATACAAGATTGCTATTTGAACAGCTTATTCGTGACGAGCATCAAGCAATGATTATTAAGGTCAAACAAGAAGACCCCTTTTATTATGTCGAATATCAGGTCAATCAGGAGAAAAAAGAAGTGCGGTTTCCTATTGAACTGATTGACGTGATGCTTGAACAAATACAAGCTGAACCAGAAAAATATATCAATTATGAAGAATAAAAAACCGTGGGTCCACAATGTGGAATCCACGGTTTTTTCTGTTTTTGCAATAATCAGGCCTACCATTCATCATCCTTGGTCACGCTCCGGTATAAGCGGAAATTTCCTGAATTGATCCTTGCGTTTGTTTTTTCTTCAATTCTTTGATGGCAGCTCTTGCACATATATGTATGGATCGGCCGGTTCCTCAGCTTTTTAGCTTCAGGGGAAAAATCAGGAATCGTCTCGATCGTATCGCAAATAACGCATTTTACCCGCATGGCAATCTTCCTCTTTTCTGGTATTGAAATATTAGTCAGTGCATGGTTACCCCTTTTCATGCCCTTAAATATTACATACTAAGAGTATAACATGTTTCATGCTTCACGAATATTTGTATAAGGCAAAATGAGTTCAGAAACTTACATAAAAATCTAATGAAGAATTTGCTGCAGCAGGATCTTCTCTCATTGCTTCAACTAAAGATCATTAAACATTGCCGTAATTGTGAGCACTCGATTTTTACGTCTACATTTATCAACAACGATGTAATATCTAACACCACTTCTGTCGCATAACTCTCCGGGATCTACCTCCGCATGCTGTAAAGCCTATAAAAACTTGTTGGACGAACTGCCTCTCTGGATCTCTCATTGCCTTGCTTCTTACTTGTGAGGGTTCTCGGTTGATTTGTCTCTGGGTTCTGCGGCGATGTCTTCTGCATTGCAATCAGCATCAACAGGAAAGCAATCATCCTATACCAATGTTTTTTCACCTGCATAGCCTACATTCCGACATTTTGTATATAGTCTGCAAATGTTCTTCTATCTTAATGCGAACAAACATATATTTTAGCAACAGTCTCGTCCACGGCATAAACTAAAGTAGCAATAAATGCGGGTTCGTGGACTTTTCCAGAATGAACAGGCAGGGGGCGTCATATTGGGCAAAATCTATGTATTAGATACCAATGTCTTGTTGCAAGACCCTTATTCGATTTTTTCCTTCGAAGAGAATGAAGTAGTCATTCCAGCAGTTGTACTTGAGGAAGTCGATTCGAAAAAGAGGTATATGGACGAAATAGGGAGGAACGCAAGGCAAGTATCGAAATTGATTGATAGCTTCCGTGAAATAGGAAAGCTTCATGAGAAAATACCGCTTCATAATGGCGGTTTTCTAAGAATTGAATTAAATCATCGGTCGTTTCATGAACTGCAAGAAATATTTGTTGAAAAAACCAATGATAATAGAATACTGGCAGTTGCGAAGAATTTAGCGCTTGAAGAACAAACAAAAGAAAATGGCAGGACAGTCATTCTGGTATCCAAAGACACGTTGGTCAGGGTTAAGGCTGATGCCATCGGGCTTACCGCAGAGGATTTCCTAAATGACCGGGTTGTGGAATTAGACCATATATACAGCGGCCTCCGAGAGTTTTTTGTCCCAAAGGAAGTCTTGGACAGGTTTTATGAAAAAGGAAGCGTATTGTGCACCGAAATTACCAAAAAACCATTTTATCCAAATGAATTCGTCCTTTTGAAAGATGAATTGGGCGGTTCCTCTTCGGCAATTGCAATTGTGGATAAGTCAAGAACGACAATCAAGAAGCTTGTGTTCGACCAGGAACATATTTGGGGGATTAAGCCCAGGAATGTACAGCAGATAATGGCTATGGAAATCCTCCTTCGCTCTGATCTGCCTCTGGTAACCCTAATCGGAAAAGCCGGAACAGGAAAAACTTTACTTGCTTTGGCCGCGGGATTGATGCAGACAGAGGACCTAGGCCAATATAAAAAGCTGCTTGTGGCCCGGCCTATTGTTCCAGTAGGGAAGGATATCGGCTATTTGCCGGGCGAAAAGGAAGAGAAACTGAGGCCGTGGATGCAACCGATCTTTGATAATCTTGAGTATTTGTTCAATACAAAGAAACCTGGTGAGCTTGATGCCATACTAGCCGGAATGAGCTCCATCGAGGTTGAAGCATTGACCTATATCAGGGGAAGGAGCATTCCGGACCAGTTTATCATTATTGACGAAGCGCAAAACCTAACAAAGCATGAAGTAAAAACAATTCTCACCCGGGTGGGAGACCGCAGTAAAATAGTCTTAATGGGAGATCCTGAACAAATCGACCACCCATATTTGGATGAATACAACAACGGGCTAACGTACGTGGTCGAAAAATTTAAGGACCAACCCATAGCTGGCCATATCAAGCTTATAAAAGGTGAGCGATCGGGTCTTGCCCAATTGGCGGCGACCATACTATAGCTTTTGAACCAGACGAATTTTTGGCCCATTCCTTTCTAGGGGCTTAAGAGAATGGGCTGAAAATTCATTCAATCCGGAATGATTTAACTTGTTTAATCGGATTGGCCAAGTTCGAGCCATCGCCAAAATAAACATAGACCGGCCCGTCTTCCCGCAGAGGCTGGCCGTTTACGGAAAAGCCGAGGATAAAAGCTTTCGCCGTTTCTAAAGAATGGGCGCTTTCGCCTGTTTCCGTTTCAATAATGACAGAAGAAGCTGTACCTCGCGGCTCCGCATTTTCAAGAAATTGTTTAAATGGGATCCCGAAGGTACCTGTTAATACCTTTTCCTTTTCATACTTCTTCTCTGTCTTAAGTGTTGGCGGAAAAATGGCGCCCTCACGGATCTCCCTTTCCCAATGTTTTGACGCAGCAATCGTGTATTCCTCGAGTTCATTTATTTGTTGATGTTCCTCCTGGAAGTATGTGTTCAGATCAACCTTCCTGTCATCAAAAATCCATACCCCCGGATCTAACGTAATATTGTATTTAACTTCACCTTTTATAAAAACTATCGATTCCAAGACTTTCATCCCTTCCTGTAATACACTATCTTTAGTATACCGGCAATGGCAGGGGAGTAACAATAGATTAGTCTGATTTTGTCGAAAAATTCCGCACTCTAGCATCGAAACCTTTACTATGAGGCATTCGCTCTTAAAATGTCCTTCTATACTTCTTGCTTTTTTGCAAAAGTAAGAGTAAAATTTATAGATAAGATTTAATCGCTTTACAAGCGGGGGGATTTAATATGGCATCTGAAATGCTTGTCAATCATCGAGAAAAAGCCTTTGCTTTGCTAAAAGCTGATGCTGACAAGATATTAAAGCTCATAAAGGTACAAATGGATAATCTTACAATGCCTCAATGTCCTCTTTACGAAGAGGTTCTTGATACACAAATGTTCGGCTTATCCCGGGAAATAGATTTCGCTGTCCGTTTGGGATTGGTGGAAGAAGCTGATGGAAAATCCCTACTGGAAGCTCTTGAAAGGGAATTATCGGCTTTGCATGAAGCATCCCTTCGTAAATAAAGATGCTCCGAGAAGAGAAATTACTCAAACAAATCGTAAGATTGTTTGAGTTTTTTTAATATGGATTTCGCCTGAATATGCTTGACACTTTTATGTGTAAAAAGCAACATAATAGTATAGCTATGGAACTGGTGATAGATATCAGTGATAAAACAGTAGCGTTATAGAATTTTATTATGATATATTCTAAAAATAATATTTACAAAATTTCGATAATTCGATAACATCTTTAATTAAGAACATTTAATGTTTTTTTACAAAAAAGGTTTTATCATGTAAAGTAAAGGGTACAGGTTGCAAGAATATGAGTGCGGCGAACTATACGCCTATCTAAATATTTACATAATAGCCTCCCATTACTATTTAACAAAAATAAATTGTTTGCAAACAAAGTAGTGGGAGTGAACTCTCACTCTTTTTATAATAAAAAAATTAATAACATGAGATTAGGTAGGTGTAGGGAATGGGAAAACGCATTAAAAAAGTACTTGCCGCCAATCGCGGCGAAATCGCCATCCGGATCTTCCGGGCTTGTACAGAGCTTGGAATACGCACGGTGGGTATATATTCCAAGGAGGATTACGGATCATACCATCGCTATAAAGCAGATGAGGCCTATCTGGTAGGCGAGGGGAAAAAACCGATAGATGCCTACTTGGATATTGAAGGGATCATTGAGATTGCTAAATCAAGCGGGGTAGATGCTATTCATCCTGGCTATGGGTTCCTATCGGAAAACATCGAGTTTGCCCGCCGCTGTGAAGAGGAAGGGATTATTTTTATCGGGCCTGAAACGAAGCATCTTGATATGTTTGGCGACAAAGTAAAAGCCCGGCACCAGGCAGTGCTTGCCAACATTCCGGTTATCCCTGGAAGCGACGGCCCTGTACAGGAACTTGATGAAGTTATCTCATTCGGGGAAAAATATGGCTTCCCAATCATCATAAAAGCGTCTCTTGGCGGCGGCGGACGCGGCATGCGTATCGTAAACAAAATGGAAGAAGTCCGTGAGGCATATGACAGGGCCAAATCAGAAGCCAAAGCAGCATTTGGGAATGATGAGGTTTATGTTGAAAGGTTCATCCAAAATCCAAAGCATATCGAAGTGCAAATCCTTGGGGATAAGCATGGCAACATCGTCCATCTTTATGAACGTGATTGCTCCGTCCAGAGAAGACATCAGAAGGTTGTAGAGGTAGCGCCTAGCGTGTCTTTATCCCAAGAATTAAGGGGAAAGATTTGCGATGCAGCAGTAGACCTTATGAAAAATGTTGATTATGTGAATGCTGGTACCGTGGAATTCCTTGTTGCAAACAATGAGTTTTATTTCATCGAAGTCAACCCACGGGTTCAGGTAGAGCATACAATTACCGAAATGATTACTGGACTTGATATTGTTCAGTCTCAGATCATGATCGCAGAAGGGCATCATCTCCACAAAGCCCCGCTGGATATTCCGGTACAGGAAGACATACACACGATTGGGTATGCAATCCAGTCACGGGTAACTACCGAGGATCCATTAAATAATTTCATGCCTGATACCGGAAAAATTATGGCTTATCGATCTGGCGGTGGATTCGGAGTCCGTTTGGATGCGGGCAACGCCTTCCAGGGTGCTATAATTACGCCTTATTACGATTCGTTGCTTGTGAAGCTTTCAACACAAGCCCATACGTTCGAACAGGCAGCTGCAAAGATGCTAAGGAACTTAAAAGAATTCAGGATTAGGGGAATCAAAACCAATATTCCCTTCCTTGAGAATGTTGTAAAACATGAAAAATTTCTGACAGGACAATATAATACGTCCTTTATTGATGCGACACCAGAACTTTTCGCGTTCCCTGTCCGAAAAGACCGCGGAACGAAAATGCTCAGCTATATTGGTAACGTGACTGTAAACGGATTCCCGGGCATCGAGCAAAAGAAAAAGCCAATTTTTGATAAGCCTGCAATCCCTCAAATCAGCCATGAGCTTCCTGTCCAGGACGGCACAAAACAGATTCTTGACAGCAAAGGGGCAGAAGGCCTGGTAGAATGGGTCAAGGGACAGAAAGAAGTGCTCTTAACAGATACCACGTTCCGCGACGCCCACCAATCCCTGCTGGCGACTCGGATCCGTACGACTGATTTGCTTCACATTGCGGAGCCGACCTCAAAGCTATTACCTAACCTCTTTTCACTTGAAATGTGGGGAGGTGCTACATTTGATGTAGCTTACAGGTTCTTAAAAGAAGATCCGTGGGACAGGCTGCTGCAACTGCGAGAAAAAGTGCCGAATGTATTGTTCCAGATGCTTTTGCGCGCATCTAACGCAGTCGGCTATAAAAACTATCCGGATAATGTTATAAAGGAGTTTGTCGAAAAATCAGCCTATGCTGGCATCGATGTATTCCGTATTTTTGACAGCTTAAACTGGGTAAAAGGCATGGAAGTAGCAATTGATGCGGTTCGCAGCTCTGGAAAGATTGCGGAAGCCGCGATGTGCTACACAGGGGATATCAATGACCTAAACCGCAGCAAATACGATATCAAGTATTACAAAAACCTTGCTAAGGAATTGGAACATCAAGGTGCTCATATCCTTGGCATAAAGGATATGGCAGGTTTGCTAAAGCCGGAAGCTGCGTACCGATTAATTTCCGAATTAAAAGAAACAGTTTCCATACCGATCCATCTGCATACGCATGACACAAGCGGTAACGGCATTTATATGTATGCCAAAGCAATTGAAGCCGGGGTTGATATCATAGATACTGCTCTTGGTTCTATGGCAGGACTAACTTCACAGCCTAGTTCACAGACACTCTATTACGCTTTAGAAGGGTCAAAGAGGCAGCCTAAGGCAGATGTAAAATCCATGGAGCAGCTTTCCGAGTACTGGGAAGGTATCAGAAAGTATTACAGCGATTTTGAAAGTGGAATGAATTCACCGCATACTGAAGTCTATCAGCATGAAATGCCTGGAGGACAATACAGCAATCTACAGCAGCAGGCCAAGGCAGTGGGCTTGGGCGAGCGTTGGGCAGAGGTGAAAGAAATGTATTCCCGTGTCAATGCTCTCTTTGGCGATATTGTCAAAGTTACGCCATCCTCGAAGGTTGTAGGAGATATGGCCTTATTCATGGTCCAAAATGATTTGGATGAAGAGTCTGTATTGACAAAAGGCAAATCGATTGATTTTCCGGATTCTGTTATTGAGTTGTTCGAAGGTTACTTAGGCCAGCCGTATGGAGGTTTTCCAAAGGAACTTCAGGAAGTAGTATTAAAAGGAAGGACCCCTATTACTGTAAGACCTGGCGAGCTGCTTGATGATGTCGATTTCCAGGCGTTAAAGGAAGAGTTGTTTAAAGAAATCGGAAGACCAGTGACAAGCTTTGATGCATTGGCATATGCTCTTTACCCGAAAGTGTTCCTCAATTATGTGAAAACTGTTGAGCAGTTCGGGGACATATCCACCCTGGATACCCCTACCTTCCTGTACGGAATGAGGCTGGGAGAGGAAATTCAGGTTGAAATCGAGACAGGGAAAAACTTGATTGTCAAATTAGTTTCAATTGGACAGCCGCAGGTTGATGGAACCCGCGTACTCTACTTTGAATTGAACGGCCAACCGCGTGAGGTAGTAATTAAGGATGAAAGCATCAAATCCGCAGTACAGTCCAAGGTAAAGGCAGACCCTAAAAATGAATCGCATATCGGGGCAACTATGCCGGGAACAGTAATCAGAGTCGTAGTCGAAAAAGGAGAAAAGGTTAATCAGGGCGACCATCTGATTATCACAGAAGCAATGAAAATGGAGACGACAGTGCAGGCGCCTTTCTCAGGCACGATTAAGGACATCTATGTTTCAAACGGTGAAGCAATCAGTACCGGGGACTTATTAATTGAGATTTCAAAGTAAAAATAACAAAGCGCCATCTTTCTTTGAAAGATGGCGCTTTGTTATGATGCGCTTACTGGGCTGCAGCACCTTTAGCATCAACGTTCTGTTCTCCTACATCCATGACCGTGTTATGTCCTTGTTCCAAAGCGGCTTCATTTTTTCTGCTGCGAGATGAGAGCAGGAGCATGTAACTCATTACTCCAAAGAAACATGAAATGAAAAGTGCATGCCCAAGCGCGATATACAAATTAAGCCTCGAGAAAATGATAAAGGCTCCGGCGATTACTTGTAAAGATACTAATACCAGAGATGAAATCCAGCCCCAATATAAAACCTTTTGGTGCTTATGGTGCCTAATTGCAATCATTGTTACATAGGCTACCCACAGGAAAACGATTCCAGCTGCAGCTCTATGCCCCATCTGGATCCACTCATACATATTGCCTGGAAGCAATGGATCAGAGTTGAGGCACAGGGGCCAATCCTTGCAAACCAGGCTGGCGTTTGTGTGCCTCACCAAAGCGCCGGTGTAAACAACGATAAATGTATAACTGATGATTCCTTTTATATGAAACCTCATTCTATTATCGATCACCAGCTTCTCGGCTTCAAATTTTTTGTCAATTTCAAAGATTAGCAGAGTTAAGAGGAAAACGGATGCAAAAGAAATTAAGGATATACCGAAATGAAGTGCCAGCACGAAATCGGATTGTCCCCAGATGACTGCTGCCGCACCGATTAATCCCTGAGCTACTAGGAAGAAGAATGATAACAGGGAAAGAAACTTTGTTTCCCTAATATGTCCGATCGTACGCCACGACCAAATGCTAAGGATTAAGACCATTAAGCCAACACTGCCGGAAACGAGCCTGTGGGCAAGCTCAATAATGAGCTCGGGGGTTATATCGGTTGGAACGAATTGCCCATTGCATAAAGGCCAGGTCCTTCCACAGCCCATTCCGGATTCCGTTTTCGTTACTAGTGCCCCACCTAGCAGGATCAGCAGCATCCCAACTGTTGTTAAAACCGCGAACCACTTCAACGCACGATGCATTGTTATTCACCTTCTTCATATTCTTCTAACTCATCAGTTTAACTGCTTCTGATCCACGCCTCTGTAGGGTCTGTCTAGCAGTTAGATGATATGTTTTTAAACCTCACGAAATATGTATATACGTAATGGGCTGGTTTTTTCAGGCGACAATAAAGCGTTCTCTTTTCTTCCTAGATATTACACAACTTGTCGGGAATTTACAAGATTTTATGAAAATTGAGACACTTTCAAACATATATAAGATAATAGATTTCAAATGGGGTAAGCGGTTTCACAAATAAGACAAGAATTATACAAAAAAAAGTCACAAAAGCATAGAAAAGTGTGATTTAATATACAGAAGAAGGTTGCATATTATTCAGAATAATTGAAATTATTATTCTTATCACTTTAATAATATTGTACTTCTTACCAAGGATTTGTCTCAATTTCGTCAGATTTCCTAAGTGGCCAATATAGAAAAGTCCGAAGAAATGATTTATAGTATAAATTATATGCTTTCTTATTTGCGCAATTTGTTGAAGGAGTGAATTAAATGTCTAATACAAGGGCTTTGACTGAACCTGGCTTAAAGGACAGTGACTCAACCCTTCAAACCGGAGGGTCGGCAACGACAGCCTGGAAGGATTTCATGGCCCTCATTAAAATTGGTATTGTCAATTCCAATTTAATCACCACATTCACAGGATTATGGCTGGCCCTTCATTTTTCAGGCGAGCATTTTTTCAGTAACCTGGATACAATGTTTTTTGTACTGGCAGGTTCTTCCTTAATCGTGGCAGGATCTTGCAGTTTAAATAATTACATTGACCGGGACATAGACCATTTGATGGAGAGGACCAAAAACAGGCCCACAGTTACGGGAAAAGCTAATCCTGCGAAGGTGTTGGCCCTAAGCCTTGCTTTGATAGCAATAGGGACCATCATGCTTGCTTTCACAAACTTTACTGCAGCAGCCATTGGGCTTTTTGGCGTTTTTTCGTATGTCGTACTGTACACACTAGTGTCAAAACGCAGATTTGTCTCCAATACTATTGTAGGAAGCGTATCAGGGGCGGTGCCGCCTTTAATTGGATGGGCAGCTATTGATCCGGATTTAGACCTGCTTGCATGGATCCTGTTTCTGATCATGTTCATTTGGCAGCCACCGCATTTCTATGCGATTGCCATGAAGCGCTGTGAAGAATACAGGGCAGCCGGCATTCCGATGCTGCCAGTAATAAAAGGATTCAAAAGAACAAAAAGGTCCATGGTATTCTGGGTCGCATGTTTGCTGCCAATTCCTTTTTTCCTTACTTCACTTGGCACAACCCTTGTCGTATTGGCGACTATATTGAATATTGGATGGCTTATTTTGGGAATCAGCGGGTATAGAATGAAAGATGACCTGAAATGGGCCAGGCTGATGTTTGTATATTCCTTAAACTATATGACTATTCTTTATGTCGCTATGGTGATAGTAACACTTGTTTAGTTAAATACAGAGGTTCGCTTGATGCCCTGATTCAAGACAGGGCATTAGGCACCAATAATAAATTCATAGAGGGATATTGAACTCTATAGTTTCCCATCCAGGAACACATAGAGTGCTTATACATAATTTGAGTCTTTTTTTAATAATTTTTTAAGCGCTGTCTTCTTTCACCTATCAGCGTTTTATGATTCCTTTTTCAATTAGGAATTCTTTCTAATTGCTAGAAATTAATATAGAGAGAATTTTAGAAAAATCAGCGCCAATTTTTTAGACAAGTGAGAAAAATTTTACGAAAGGGGTATCTAAAGCTATGAAAAAAAGGCTGCAAAAATGGCGTATAGCTTCATTATTCGCAATATTGGCACTTTTATTGGCTGGTTGTGGAGAACCGTTTGTTTCTGCGTTACAGCCGGCTGGTGAGGTTGCACAGAGGCAATTCGACCTCATGATTCTTAGTACAATGATCATGGTATTGGTAATTATTGCGGTAGTAGTAATATTCTTAATTGTAATTATTCGTTTCCGCCGTAAAAAAGGGGACGACACAATTCCTAAGCAAATTGAAGGAAGCCACAAACTTGAAATTATCTGGACTGTTATTCCTATCCTTCTTTTGTTGATTCTGGCCGTGCCAACTGTCACAGCTACTTTTGATTTCGCTGATACCAAAGCTATGGATAAGAAAGATAAGGATGGCAAAACGAAAGATGCCCTTGTTGTGAATGTACGGGCAAATCTTTACTGGTGGGAATTCGAATATCCGGACCTCGGTATCGTAACAAGCCAGGATTTAGTCGTGCCCACAGATGAAAAGGTTTACTTTAATTTAAAAGCTTCCGATGTTAAACACTCCTTCTGGATTCCGTCTGCTGGAGGCAAGATGGATACGAACGTTGACGGAGAAAATCAATTCTGGCTAGAATTTGATAGTAAGAAAGCAGAAGAAGTAAAAGATCTTTTTTATGGGAAGTGTGCGGAGCTTTGCGGACCATCACATGCTTTGATGGACTTTAAAGTTAAGACGAAATCCCGTGCCGAATTCGATCAATGGGCTGCTGATATGAAAAATGTTAAAAAACCTTCAGCAGAAGGTGACTTAGCGAAACAAGGGGAAGAAGTATTCAATAAGAGCTGTATCGGGTGTCATGCTGTAACACCTAATGACAGCAGGCCTGAACAAGCCAGGCAGGCTCCTAACCTTGCGACTTTCGGTGAGCGGGAACGTATCGCTGGGGTAATGGAGCATAATGAAGAAAATCTAAAAAATTGGATAAAAGATCCTGAAGAATATAAGCCGGGCAACACAATGACAGGTACATACAAAGTATCCGACGAACAGATTGACGCGCTGGCTGCGTACTTAATGGGATTAAAGGTTGAAGAGAAATAGAGGATAGATTCATAGATTGATTGACAGAGGGAGGATAAACCGTGAGTACCTACGCTCAGAAAAAAGGATTTGGCGGTACGGTTTGGGATTACCTTACAACGGTAGACCATAAAAAGATTGCGATACTTTACCTTATCGCAGGCGGATTTTTCTTTGTAGTCGGCGGAATTGAAGCGATGTTCATCAGAATTCAGCTTGCAGTCCCAAACAACGATTTTGTCAGTGCCGGCTTGTATAACGAAATATTAACGATGCATGGAACGACCATGATCTTCTTGGCGGCAATGCCTTTGGTATTTGCTTTCATGAATGCTGTGTTACCGCTTCAGATAGGAGCACGCGACGTTGCATTTCCATTTGTAAATGCATTGGGCTTCTGGTTGTTCTTCTTTGGCGGTGTTTTTCTGAACCTTTCATGGTTTTTGGGAGGAGCTCCTGATGCAGGTTGGACATCCTATGCTTCATTGTCTTTGCATTCTCCCGGTCACAATGTGGATTTTTATGTGCTTGGCCTTCAAATCTCCGGGATTGGGACATTAATTGGGGGGATTAACTTCCTGGCAACAATCATAAATATGCGAGCTCCAGGTATGACATACATGCGTATGCCGCTGTTTACCTGGTCATCTTTCGTAGTATCTGCACTGATTTTATTCGCATTTCCTCCATTAACTGTTGGTTTGGTTTTAATGATGTTTGACCGTTTATTCGGATCTAACTTCTTCGATGCAACCGCAGGCGGTAATACAATTATCTGGGAACATTTATTCTGGATTTTCGGCCATCCTGAGGTGTACATTCTGATTTTACCGGCATTCGGTATATTCTCGGAAGTATTTGCCACGTTTTCCAGGAAAAGATTGTTTGGATATTCTTCAATGGTATTCGCAACAGTCCTAATCGGTTTCCTGGGCTTCATGGTTTGGGCCCACCATATGTTTACGGTAGGGCTGGGTCCGATCGCAAACGCAATTTTTGCGGTAGCTACCATGGCCATTGCCGTGCCAACCGGTATCAAAATCTTTAACTGGATGTTTACAATGTGGGGCGGAAGCATTAAGTTTACAACACCAATGTTGTATGCTACCGCGTTCATTCCTTCATTTGTTGCCGGAGGGGTAACGGGTATCATGCTTGCCGCAGCGCCAGCTGATTACCAATATCACGATAGCTACTTTGTAGTTGCCCACTTCCACTATGTTATAGTTGGTGGTGTAGTCTTTGGGTTATTAGCCGGTACGCATTTCTACTGGCCAAAGATGTTTGGAACAATGCTTAATGAAAAACTGGGTAAAATTACGTTTTGGTTGTTCTTAATTGGTTTCCACTTAACATTCTTTATCCAGCATTTCCTTGGATTAATGGGTATGCCTCGCCGTATATTCACTTACCTTCCGGGACAAGGGTTTGAAACAGGAAACCTTATTAGTACTGTTGGAGCATTTTTCATGGCGGTTGCAATCCTTATCTTGCTGATAAATATAATCGTGACTTCTGTAAAAAATGAAAAAGTCGGTAATGATCCATGGGAAGATGGCCGCACGCTTGAGTGGGCGATTCCATCACCTCCGCCATTCTACAACTTTAAACAGCTGCCTCTAGTACGTGGATTGGATGCTTATTGGGTTGAGAAGATGGAAGGCAAAAACGGCATGACACCTGCTGAACCGCTTGGTGATATTCATATGCCAAATGCATCCATCCTACCGCTAGTCATGTCATTAGGTCTGTTCATTGCTGCTTTTGGTGCGATGTACCATGTTGATGATAAAGGCTGGGCTATACCGGTACTTGTTATTGGCTTGCTCATCACCTTTGGGGCAATGTTTATCCGTTCGGTAAAGGATGACCATGGATTCCATATCCATAAAGAGGATCTTTTAGATGACGATGATAAGGGGGCTAAGGCATAATGCACGCAGAAGAAAAGTTTACGGATGCAACCTGGCCAGCTTCTCCTGAAACAGCAACCCTGGAAGGGAAAAATAAATTTCTCGGTTTTTGGTTATTCTTGGGTGGAGAGACTGTATTATTCGCATCACTCTTTGCTACGTACCTGGCATTAAAGGATAAGGTTCCAAATTCAAGCCATAAACTTGCCAGTGATATTTTTGAATTACCTTTAACCTTTGTTGCTACCATGCTTTTATTGACCAGTTCACTGACAAGCGTTTATGCGATGTACCATATGAAAAATAACCATTTTCATAAAATGCAGGCTTGGCTATTGATTACTGTTTTACTAGGGGCTGGGTTCCTTGGTTTAGAGGTTTACGAATTCAATCATTATGTTCATGAATTCAAACATACGTTTACAAGCAGTGCATTCGGCTCTGCCTTCTACACTTTAGTTGGATTTCACGGGGCCCACGTTGCTGTTGGTTTAGCCTGGATTCTGACACTGATGCTGAGAAATGCTAAACGCGGCCTGAACCTATACAATGCACCTAAATTTTATGTTGCGAGTCTTTATTGGCATTTTATTGACGTGGTGTGGGTATTTATTTTTACTGTAGTATATTTAATGGGAATGGTGGGATAAATTGATGGCGAACGATCAATCAAATTCAGCTAACCCGCATGTGAATTTAAAATATCGCCGCAAACAAAATGCTGAGGAAATGAAACATCAAGTCATTACATTTACCTTGATGATTTTCTTTACACTCCTCGCGTTTTTGGCAGTTGGCTATGAGGAATTTTCACACTGGTTTATTGTCCCTTTTATCTTATTGCTTGCGGTAGTCCAGGTCGCTTTTCAGCTCTATTACTTTATGCATATGAAGCATAAAGGACATAACACAATCGCTTTGTTTATGTATTCTGGAGCTTTAGTTGGGGCTATCACAATTCTGACATTTGTAACAATTACCTGGATTTAAGGTCAAATGAGAAAATCGGCTATTACATAGCCGATTTTCTTTATGAGTATGTTTAAAACGATCCCGCAAAATCACATTTATTTACCATTACATCCATATAATGCTTAACATTGTCCCTGTTTCAAACCATCTTGTATAATATGAATAAATGAAGGATATGTTCAGAGGTGATTACATGTCGATCGATATTTTTGGTTTCCGTGCTTTATGGAGCCCATACTTCTTTGTCACTCTCGTTTTGATAACAATTGCGTATTTCTTGCTGGTAACTAAGTATCGAACCAAGTTTTTAAACAGTAAGCCGGTGACCAAGCAACAAAACGCCCTTTTTATCATTTTTATGGTGTTACTGTATGCTATTAAAGGATCGCCGCTGGATTTATTGGGACATATTATGTTCAGTGCCCATATGGTACAAATGGCATTTTTATATCTTGTAATGCCGCCATTGCTGATCCTTGGCATCCCGAACTGGCTATGGAGGAAACTATTTTCCTATCGAGCTTTCGACCGAATTACAACAGCTTTGACGAAGCCTTTAATAGCATTGATTGTGTTTAATCTTTTGTTCTCTTTCTATCATATTCCGCTTATTTTTGACTTTGTTAAAACGGATATGTGGCTGCACGCTCTTTATACAGTAGTTCTTTTCTTTTCGGCCCTTTTTATGTGGTTTCCTCTTGTTAACCAGCTGCCTGAGAGACAGAGCCTGTCAGGTTTATATAAGATTGGATATATCTTCGGTAATGGTATTTTATTGACGCCCGCCTGTGCTTTAATCATTTTTGCTGATAATCCGTTATATGGCACTTTTACTAATGCCTCAGCCTGGGCACAGGCGATGGAATTGTGTGTCCCTGCGTCGCAGCTTTCTGGCTTGCAGCTTAGCGGACCAGAAATGTTTAACGGCCTTCCGCTCATGGAGGACCAACAGCTTGGCGGGGTACTGATGAAAATCATCCAGGAGATAGTATATGGAATAGTGCTTGCTTATGTTTTCTTCGCATGGTATCGAAAGGACAATGGGGGCATCGATAAAGTGGACCCGCTTCCTGGCAATGTGCAAACAATAGAACAATAGGTTAGAAAGCCTTGTCTAAATTTAGCAAGGCTTTTTTTTGAAAAAATTTAAAAAAATGAACATTATTGAGCATTCTGTTAAGAATCTGCTATTTCGTTGAGTTTTTATACAGGCTTTTATAAAATGAAAAAGATGTTATTTAGATATAGAGAGGACGTTTTAACCGACCATGTCTTTACCAATACTGCCTACTATTAGTACAACCTTTATCGTATTAAGCGCCATCACTGTAGCAATCGGCTGGTACCAAATCAAGCAGCGAAAGATTGAAACGCACAAGAAAACAATGATAACAGCTGCAATTTTTGCATTAATTTTCTTTCTGATATACGCATCAAGAACTGTTTTTATAGGAAATACTGCTTTTGGGGGACCGGACGACTTAAAAATTTACTATACGGTCTTTCTGGTGTTTCATATTACTTTGGCAACGACAGGGGCTGTTTTCGGAATTGTCACTTTACTGACCGGCTTCAACAATAAACTCTCCAAGCATCGAAAACTGGGTCCGATTACTAGTGTCATTTGGTTTTTTACTGCTATTACTGGTGTTGCCGTCTACCTTTTACTTTATGTATTCTACCATGGGGGAGAGACGACCTCCGTCATAAAAGCAATTTTAGGCTTTTAATAACATAGAAAGCAGCGGTCTGAATGAAAACCGCTGCTTTTTTTCATATGGTGAACCCATTGGAACTCTAGCATTTTAGCAAAAAAACGCATGAAGGTTTCATGCGCTTTCAAGGTGGTATTAGATCCCTGAAAATTGCTCCAGCTCTGTCTTTATGTCGGAAAGGATTTTCTCGCATTGCTTAACAAGGGAGGCAGGGAAGATTTCGCCTTCGCCATATTCAACGCCATGCGGATAATAGTGTTTGCCTAGCAGGGGAGTAAGCAGCTTGATCACGGCCTTGTGAGCGCCTACATCTCCCTCCACAGCATAGCCGAATACACGCAGGTAGAAGGTGCCTTCCTTTAATTCGAATTTACGATCATAGCTTACTCTTTCATAATCCCATTGCTCAGCGCGAACCAAACCGTATTCAGGCATTAATTCATCCAACCGGTTTAAATCTGCTGAAACGTTTTCAAAACCAAAGCTTTCGAATTTCACGAATAACCCTCCTAATTTAGCTTTTAACAGAAATCATGATAAGCCGGAGAAAGATATGTATAAAAATGCTAGTTTCTCCAATTATGTTTACATATAGACAATTTTCCCTCATATTTTATAATAGTACGAAATTATTGAATTTTCAATGAGTACCTTTTGTTATTTTAACGTTCACAAAAACTATGTCTTTTTCGTTTATAAAAACTTAATATTTCCAGGCATCATTCAATGGCTGAATCCGTATAAACACCGCGTAAACAATGATATAATTGTGATAAATGCTTTTAGGAAGACAATTTATACATAATATAGATTCAGAGAGGAGGAGACTTCCTCTGCAAATTTTGGTAAGAGCTATCATACTTTCAGTGGTTTTATTTATAATTGGTATCTTTTTTAATCTAGTGCTCGAAAATGGTGAAAACCCAATACTTTTTGATGAAAATGGCATCAAGCAAAAGAAACAGGAAGAAATCCAAAAAAATGAAGCGTCGGACAAAAATCGCATGTTAGGAAACCCTTCAGAAGGACTTGCTGGGTTAATTGGAAAAAAAGCGGCTCATGCAGAAAAACTCTATGGAAAGCCTTCCAGGGTAGACTCATCCTCCTATGGTTATGACTGGTGGATTTATAATCAGGACAGCAGAAAGTATTTTCAGCTTGCTGTTGATAAAGGAAGGATTGTATCGGCATATGGCATTGGCAAAGAGGTTGATGTAACGCCATTTAAAATTGGGCAGACGATTGATGAGATCTATTCCAGTGCCTATGTTGAAACATTAGTCGATATTGATACAGACACCGGCTCTTACCGTTTTGAGCTTTCAGAGGAAGACATGAATATGAGGCCGTTGATAAAGCTGGGCAGTGGATATGCTCAGCTATACCTGGATAAGTTTACTGGCAGTGTATCCAGTGTCCGGTTCTTAAACGAAGAAACACTTCTTAAACAGAAGCCTTATGAATTGACATACCGGGGGGAACTATTGGAGGAAAATCCTCTTTCAGAGGATGAATGGAAAAAGGTCGAGGCCGGAAGCCGCCGTCAGGTTTTTGATATTACCAATATTATGAGACAAAGGTTTGGCCTGGCAGAATTAAAATGGGATGAGAAAACCTCTGAAGTTGCTTTCAAGCATAGCAACGATATGTCGGAAGGCCGGTATTTTTCCCATAACTCCCCGACAAACGGTAATCTTGAGGACAGACTTGCTAAGGGGGGCATATCCTACAGGCTTGCCGGGGAAAACATTGCAGCAAACTACGTCGATGCCATAGCTGCGATGGAAGGATGGTTAAATAGTAAAGGTCACCGTGAAGCGTTGTTAAATAAAGAATTTACCCACGTTGGTGTTGGGGTATACCGGAAATATTACACCCAGAATTTCATTGCAAGTGAGAAGCCATCATAAGTGCCTAATGATAGACCATTCTGTCACATTTTTGAATTTTGTTCATAAGATGGCAGTAGGCGTATGTCATATCGTGAGGTGAACGTATATGGCTCAAAAAAAAGGGCGTAAATCAGTTGAAAGATTCAAGGCGTTTGTGAAGAAACATCCAAAGTTAAGACAGGAAGTCAAAAATGGGAACTATACATGGCAGGAATTATTTGAGGAGTGGCAGCTTTTTGGCAGCGACCATGAGCAGTGGGAGGAATACAGGGTCGTTGAAGAAGAACCCGATGAAAGCGATTCTATACAAAAAGCTCCATCTGCAAAATCAAGTCAGACAAACAAAGCGGATGTCCTCGGAGTCCTTTTACAGTCACTGAAGAACTTGGATGTCAATCAAGTACAACAGTATATATCAAGTGCCAATCAGGCACTAGGCGCCATTCAGGGAATCATTTCTTCCTTCCAGGGCGACAAGCCGAAACAGGAAGAAGATGTGCAAGAAAAAAAACCAAAGTCCAATCCATTTGTATTTAGGAAAGACTAGGAATGGATAGTAAAGCCAAGGAGGTTTTTATGAGGCACGATGTATATAACTTGATTGAGGGAAATCAGGATTTGAAAAAGTACCTACGCCAACATCCGTACTGGTATCGGAGATTGATGAGAAATCCACAGGAGTTTGACAAAATGGAAACGGAAGCCGCCTACCATTTCAATAAAACGATTCCGCAGAGAATCAATAAATTTTCAGATGGTGTGCAGATGGCTTCCATGCTGGTTGGTATGTTCGAGGCGATGAAATACCAGGGAGGAAATGGCTGATCTATATAGGCAGCCATTTCTTATTTTTTATCAACAAAGTTCTTATTTAATTTGAATAATACTGGGAGTAAATTGGCTTTTTTTGCAAACACTAGTTGGCAAAGGAGGCGGATATTCGTGAAGTGGCTGGTTCATTTAATTTGGTTAGTACTGATCTTAACCGCATGCGGCAACAATATACCTGAACCGCAAATTAACCAGGACAAACAGGGAGTTCAGAGCCGCAGCCATTCTGCTTCAGCCAAGTCTATTAGTCCTCGTGGCGGAAGAGGATTCCAAGCAAAATATTTTTTGAAAGGGAATTCCCTTTATGTGGAATGTTTTTTAAAAGAATTTACCTTTTCCCCTTCCGATGAAAAAGAGAGCGTGAAGGTGCGATTGTATCTAGACGGAAAGAAGCTTGCAGATTATCGGACAGCCGCGTTTGTCGTGAAAAAGATGCCTCGGGGACGGCATGATATTCTCATGCAAATTGTAAAGGTTAACGGAGAGCCTGTTGGCTTGGAAAAAAGATTCACCGTACAAATTGATTCGGGTATCTAAGGAAAAGGAATAGCATCTCATCTACAGAAATGATAGAATTGGGGTGGAGGTGAGCAAACAATGCTTGCTACTATGGAAAGGGTTAATATTTTGCAAACGGCCGATTCTTTGGCTGAAATGGTTTTACAATCGGAAGCAGGAGAAAATTATCAGCTTGCTTTATATAAAATGAGGAATGACGGGGAAGCACAGCAAAAAATCCGCAAATTTGCTTCTCTTAAGGACTTATACGAAGAGACCCAGCGCTTTGGGAAATACCATCCGGACTATAAAAGAGTGAACCTTGAAATCCGGGAGGCAAAGCGTGAAATGGATCTTCATCCCTCTATCGCGGAATTTAAAAGGGCGGAAACAGAGTTACAAGGAATCCTGGATGAAATCAGTATGAAAGTGGGACATGCCGTTTCCCCTCATATCAAAGTTCCGACTGGAAATCCGTTTTTTGAGTCACTCTCAAGCTGCAGTGGAGGCTGCGGATCTGGCGGCAGCTGTGGGTGTTCTGCATAAGTTTTAGGTGTTAGAGCGGGCTTTAAGCCCGCTTTTAATTTTTTCTCATAGGGAATGTACAGGTGGTTTATAGAGAGGGTGGCCGGTCTCTTTGCTTTGTTATGTTTCATTCTCAAACCGGATGCAATCAGGGCATAAATTCCCGCAGCAAAACATTTTCCGTTGTGGCACAAAAAAACGATGGCGAAAAACCAATAAATTGTTCCCGTTTCTAACGAAAACTGTCTCGCTATGAAGCTTGTGACCGCGCATCGCCTTTGCTGATGCTTTTTTTATAGCTTTTATTACCGTATCGATTTCAACTAGCTCTGACCGCTTAATATAAAGAAAGGGTATTCCGGCGACTTTTTTATGCTCTGCGCATAAAATATTCTCCTCAGCGGCCAATGAATTAATAAATACAGCCCAAACCATATTCAAATCCATCGCTAAGCCTCCTCCCTTATGGATTTGAAATCCCCTTTTTGTTCAGTCCTAAGGCGTTAAATCTGGTAAGGATTTTTTTATATGTTGATAGGAAAGTTTATGCTATGCTACACTTAATGAAAACCTTTACCCTTACACAGTCACGATCAAATCTATAAACACCTTGCTTGACGGGACGAGTTTCATTTAAAAAAAGGGAGTTACTTGTTATGTTTGGAGAAAGACAAGGAATTATCGTATATTTACATACATTAAAGCAGGCAAAAATGCTCAGGAAATTTGGGAATATCCACTATGTATCCAAAAAACTGAAATACGCAGTTTTGTATACAAATATGGAGGATGTGGAGGCACTTTCTGATAAGCTGAGAAGCTATTCATTCGTGAAGCGGGTCGAGCTCTCCTATAAGCCATTTCTAAAAATGGAGTATGAGAACTCTAAACCTGACAAAGCGAAGGAATATGATTATAAAATGGGAATATGACATGAAAAGGCGCAGGCTTTCTTGAATGAATGCCTGCGCCTTTTTTATAAAATTGCTTTATGTCAGCTTAAAGGGGGCAGATATCGATTCATCCGAAGGATCCCGGTAAGATATTGGAAATAAAGTTCTTTTTCCGAGAAAGCAGAAGAGGGCTTGACATCGAGTTCGATGATGTCTTTTCCGAGGTCCATTGCAAGCTCCCTGAACAATTCGAATCGCTTGTTCGGCGTGAAGTTTGGATTTGGAATTCCTTCCCTGCATAGGTATAAGGGCTGAAAATTGCCCGGGTCAGTTGGATGAAGGACAAGCAAAAGGGAAGTAAGTTCTTTTCCATCCCGATTAGTATGGAGTGCAAGAAGGCGCGCAACACGGCTTTTATTTGCCTTCCCGATTTCTATTAATTCATATATATCTGAATATCCTTCCCCTAATTCAATAAAACGCTGGATCAAATAAGATCTCTCCTTGTAATGTAATCTAATTTTACTTTATCACTTAAACCTACATAAACCAATAAGTCATTTTTCGTGCCAAAAAAAAGCCCTGCAGGTCATCTTCTGCAGGGTCCTTCTATTTCCTTCAACAAAGGGTAGAAGGCAAAGGGAGAGGAGAAACCGGAGGAAGAACTTATGGGGAAACGTAAGTCTTCTCCGCGGTTGGCAACAACACCTACGATAGTGATGTTGTTACTAACAGTATGGCCAAATTTATCCTGATTATTCAAACCTGCTCATTTTTTTCTTGCCGGCAGCGCTTGAAAAAATTTTTTGAAGTTGGCTGTGCATTTGTAATATGATAGGATTATTGAGTAACAGAAAAATTTGTCTAAAAATGTGGTGAAAACATGCGGGTCGTTTCCGGAACATGCAAAGGAAGGCCTTTAAAATCAGTGCCGGGCACAGGAACCAGGCCTACAACAGACAAAGTGAAGGAAGCTGTATTCAATATGATCGGGCCTTACTTTGAAGGCGGTACTGTCCTTGACTTATTTGCGGGCAGTGGGGGTCTTGGAATTGAGGCACTAAGCCGTGGGATGAATCGTGCCATTTTTGTAGACAGGGAACACCAGGCCGTTCGGACGGTCAAGGAAAATCTTTCTGCATGCAATTTTACAGAGCAAGCTGAAGTCTACAGAAATGACGCGGAAAGAGCGTTAAAGGCTATTACAAAAAGAGAGGTAACGTTCCAGCTTATCATGCTGGATCCACCGTATAAAAAACAAAAACTGGTCACTTTGCTTGAGCAAATACATAATGCAGCGCTTCTTGATCGTCAAGGGGTTGTCGTATGCGAACACGGCCATGATGTAGTCCTTCCAGATCGTGTTGGCGGTTTCATAAAAACACGGCAAGAAGAATATGGAATCATTGCTATATCTATATATCAATGGAGTGCTGATCAACAGTAGAGGGGGATTTTTATGGCCAGAGTAGCCGTTTGTCCGGGTAGCTTTGACCCGATCACTTTTGGTCATTTGGATATTATCCAAAGAGGAGCCAAGGTTTTTGACGAGGTTTATGTAACCGTTTTAAATAACACTTCGAAGCAATCGCTGTTCACAGTCAATGAACGCTTAGAATTGATTAGGGAAACCACTGCCCATATTCCAAATGTAAAAGTAGACTCCTTTCAAGGATTGCTTGCTGAATACGCCAGAAATGTCAATGCAGACGCAATCATTCGCGGCCTCCGAGCCGTATCCGATTTCGAGTATGAAATGCAGATCACTTCTATGAATAGATTGCTGAATGAAAGAGTCGAAACCTTTTTTATTATGACAAGAAATCAGTATTCTTTCCTTAGCTCTAGCATTGTAAAAGAAGTTGCAAAATATGGTGGCGATATCTCTGAACTAGTTCCGGAGAAGGTAAGGGTGGCGCTGCTTGAAAAATATGGGAAGTAAACTTAATAAAAGCTTCCAGGGGACCCGGTCCATATAGGAGGGCCCCTTTTTTATGGGATAAATGATGTATAAAGGAAAAGTTATGGCATTGTTCATCGGTAAAATTCGCTGGGAATCCAACATTTCAGGTGATAAAATAGAACTACGTCACATTAAACCAACCGTTCCAAGCCTTTCATAAACTATCTTTAATGGTAATAAGTTTGTTACATAGTCCAAGGTATTTCCGGGAGGGATTCTTTTTGCGAAAGCCGAAGATAGGCCTTGCACTCGGTTCAGGAGGAGCAAGAGGCTTTGCCCATGTGGGTGTAATCAAGGTGTTGAGGGAAGAGGGAATCCCGATTGATATGATTGCCGGCAGCAGCATGGGTGCACTTGTCGGGACATTTTATGCTGCAGGTTCGGATATTGAAAGGCTTTATAAGTTGGCGCGTGTGTTTAAACGAAAGTATTATTTAGATTTCACTGTTCCCAAAATGGGTTTTATATCTGGCAAAAGGGTAAAAGAGCTTATCCGGGTTTTTACATATGGAAAGAGACTTGAAGAGCTTGATATCCCCGTAAGTGTTGTCGCTACAGACATTAAACGAGGCGACAAAGTCTTATTCCGTGAAGGCCCGGTCTCTGACGCCGTAAGAGCCAGCATATCAATACCGGGGATCTTTGTCCCCGAAAAAATTGACGGCCGCTTGTTGGTGGATGGCGGGGTAATCGACCGTGTTCCGGTTTCTGTTGTAAAGGATATGGGTGCAGATATTGTTGTGGCCGTTGATGTTGCCCAAGTAAAACAAGATCAGGAAATTTCCTCTATTTATGATGTGATCATCCAAAGCCTTGATATTCTGCAAATGGAACTCGTAAAAACCAGGGAATTTGCTGCTGATGTCATGATCCGGCCACGGGTCGAAAAATATAATTCAAAGGCATTTACCGATATTTCCGATATCATTCGTATCGGGGAAGAAGAAGCGAGGAAACATATTGGAAGTATTAAAGAATCTATTGAAAACTGGAAGGAGTCTTAAAGTTTGGCGAGTCGTAAGTTCTATTTTCGCTCTTTCCTGATTGCAGCTGTCCTGATCATTGCTTCTTCGTTTTATTATTTGCCATATTATGTAGCAAAACCGGGGATGGCAAAAGAATTGGAACCCATTATAGAAGTTGAAGGGGGAGATGATGCCTCTGGAAGCTTTATGCTGACAACCGTAAGGATGGGGAGAGCCAATATTTATTCATACATCGCTGCAAAAGTAAGTAAATACCAGGAGCTGTATCCCGAAAATGCGATTAAAAGCGAGAATGAAAGTGATGAAGAATACAATGTAAGACAGCTTCATATGATGGATCATTCAAAAAACAGTGCAATTAAGGTAGCCTATGAAAAGGCAGGTAAACCTATTTCTTTTGAATATCTAGGTGTTTATGTACTGAACACGCTTGAAGGAATGCCAGCTTATGGCAAATTGAAGCCTGGTGACCAAATTACCAAGGTCGATCAGATAGATATTAAATCGGCGAAGCAATTCATGGATTATGTCGGGAATAAAAAACCCGGTGAAAAAGTCGAGCTTACATTTAAGCGAGATTCAACGACCAAAAGGGTTACATTGCCATTGCAAAGCTTCCAGGCTGATCAAAAACGGGCTGGCATCGGCATTTCACTCGATGACGATAAAAAGCCTATAACGGAACCGGCTGTTAAGGTAAATACCGAGCAGATTGGAGGGCCTTCCGCTGGACTGATGTTCACGTTGGAAATCTACAATCAGCTAACCGAAGGGGATATGACAAAAGGGTACCAAATCGCAGGAACGGGAACGATGTCAGAGACAGGAGAGGTCGGCCCAATCGGGGGCATCCAGCAAAAAATCGTTGCAGCCGCGCAGTCCGGCGCTCAAATTTTCTTTGCACCAAATGAAAAAGGGAATAAGAATTCTAACTACCGTCAGGCACTTGTAACCGCCAAAGATATTAAAACAGATATGAAGATTGTGCCGGTTGATACGTTAGAAGATGCCCTCACGTACCTTCGCTCATTGAAACAGATTAAGTAAGTAAAGCCGCTTCCACGTGTGGTGAACACGATGGAACGGCTTTTTTAGCGAGTAACCGGTTTTTTTTCGATAATGGCCGGGGCCTCGAACTCCCGCTTCATTAACTTGCTTTGATATGGTTCCGAAAGCCCCATGGCATAAATTCGTGCAGCCCGTATGTCAGGCACGATTTCCGGTGAGTCAAAGGAGGAGAGTCTGGATACCAATGGGATGGGCAGGTGTTTTTTCTTGCTCCGCAAATATTCCCTTCCGTCAGATGTCATCCCCAATAGCCTAATATAAGCCGGTTCTCCCTGGAGGAGATGCATTTCTTCTTTGGTTGTATTTGTGAGGATATGGACACACATCCGTTGGAGCCGGGTCCATGTATAGCGTTTTGTTTTTATAGATGCCATAAAGCCAGCAAAGGTTGAAGATTGTAGTGCAGCCTCGTGGATGCGGTATTCGATGCCTTCTTCCATTTCATATATCTGCCTTAAATCTACAGCAGTTACTGAGAGGATCTTGTACTTTAGCAAAGGCCAATACAACTCCCAGTTATGAAGCCGGCCATAGCTCTTAATGTAATCCGTCAAAACGAGCAGGGTGGAGAGGGGGACATATCCACTGATGTTATCAACATTCGTTTCGCTTTCAAAAATGGATTTACGTATGGCCGTGGCGCTGGCGATTGAATTTTCCGGCAGTGCTTCGTCATGGTATCCTGCTTGTACTCGCTTGATGGTCGTTGGTTTAATTTGAAAACCCTTTGAAAGGGCGGCCTTCACGTATTCCATGCCGAGAATATTATTTGGCTTTGACAAATCCAGGCTGTCGCCGGCATGATCAAGGCCGCTAAAGGCAAATGATGCAGCCCGGGGATAACTGTTTCCTTCTTTCATATACTTTTTGACCAACGCGTCATATTGTTCCTTTTCTTTTTGCAGAAAATGATAAGTCTCAATAAATGGTTGAATCCTTCCATTCTCACTACCAAAGCAAAATGAATCGCACTCTAATGCTTCTAGTGCCATAATGGCTCCGCGAGCAAATATTTCAGCCTTTTGGGGAGCGAAGGCATAGGGTAGCTCAAAAACAAGGTCGACGCCAGCTGCAAGAGCCATTTCCGCTCTGGCCCATTTGCTCAACAATGAAGGTTCACCGCGCTGTAGAAAAGGCCCGCTCATGATGGCAATTACTATGTCGGCATCTATGGTTTCTTTGCTTTTTTCCAAGTGAAAAGCGTGTCCGTTATGAAAAGGATTGTATTCAACTACTAATCCTAAAGCTTTCATGGCTTCACCTCTTAATTTGCTATTGTAATGAATTTACAACATTTAGACACGAAAGTCGACTTCGGGGAAGTATGTTCACCCGACGGTTATTCAATAATAATAAGAATGGTACAGGAAACTGCAAGGAGCCGATTTACATGTAACAAATTGCAACAACTATAACCCCCCTTATGTTAAGCCGGTAAATAATGCAGGGAGAATTCGGTTAAAAAATGTGGAAACCTTTCGCAAGGAATGTAGAAAAATAACGAAACTGTGCATAGTGTTTGCAAAGTATAGGGAAACGGATATTATAATACATGTGGCCACCCGGCTTTTGGAAATAACTTATTTTTAAGCATTATGTAAGGCAAAACACTGTAAAGAAAAAATATTGACAAACAGTATAATGACAGCTATAATTACTTTTGTTGCGCTTAGAGGTGATTCATTTGCAATGGACAATTAGCCAACTTCAAAAATTTCGGGAAAAAGACCTGCATATCGATGAAACGGTGGATGTTTCGGATATAAAGGAACGGGACAAACAAATTCGTGAAGTCTCGCCTATTAAAGTGACTGGCAGAGCTGATATCAGTTCCGCTAAAGTTACATTCCATTTACATGTAACCGGTCAATTCATCTTGCCTTGTTCCCGGACACTGGTTGATGTTAAATATCCAATTGATATTGAAACAACGGAAACCTTTCTATTAAAAGCAGAGAATTATGATCTTGAAGATGATGATGTAACTGTTGTGAAAGGCGATGTTGTAGATCTAATGCCAGTCATCAAAGAAAATTTATTGCTTGAAATTCCAATGCAGGTATTCTGCGAGGAGAGCGAAGACGGAGCTCCTCAATCTGGGAAGGATTGGGCAGTTGTTACAGAAGAAGAAAGTAAACAACGGATCGATCCTAGACTGGCAGACCTTGCAAAATTTTTCGACAACAATGAGGAATCTTGATTGGAAACTTGAAGGGTTAAAAAAACCCCGGTTTTCACAGCTTCTTTATCTATTTTTTTAAGGAGGTGGGAATAATGGCTGTACCTTTTAGAAGAACGTCCAAAACCGTAAAAAGAAAGCGTCGTACGCACTTCAAACTTCAAGTGCCAGGTATGGTAGCATGCCCAAACTGCGGTGAAATGAAACTTGCACACCGTGTATGCAAAGAATGTGGAACATACAAAGGAAAAGAAGTTGTTAATAAATAATTTCTTATTTCGCTAAAAGCACAGAGAATCATTCTCTGTGCTTTTTTGTTGTAATTAAAACTATAATATGATGACAGTCCCAAGCGTTATATTTTTAGCTCATCGGACCGGTCACTAGCTAGTCTTTCCACAATGAAAAAATTCTGTTCCATTTATTGGTTTTCTATTTTCTTGGTTCCTAACCAACGCTTCGATGATAAAGCTCGCCAGCCTTCCTATTTTCTAATATACTTTTAGTATGTTACTGAAAAAAGGAAGCGGTGGTGTTGAGATGAGCAATGTGGTATTGGCTGAAAAAAAGGGTGATGGTAGTTTATTGGTCACCATCAACCGTCCAGAAAAAAGAAATGCCATTAATTATGAAGTAATGGACAGACTCCTTGATGTATTGTCTGATGCGGAAAATGATGAAACCGTGAAATTGCTTATGATCACCGGTGCGGGAGATGATGCTTTTTGCTCTGGCGGAGATTTAAGCGAGTTTCATGCCCTTCACACAGAAGCTGATGCATATAAAATGCTTTCCAAAATGGGAACGGTTATATATAAACTAGCAACTTTCCCAAAACCTACAGTCGCTTTCCTGAATGGAAGCGCGGTTGGAGGAGGTTCCGAAATCGCGGTAGCCTGCGATTACAGGATTGCAAGGCAAAAGGTCAAGTTTGGCTTTGTCCAGGGAAAACAAGCCATTACGACAGGATGGGGAGGCGGGTCGCTCTTGTTTGAAAAGCTTCCATATCAAACAGCGTTAAAGCTTCTATTAACAGCCTCCGTAGTGTCGGGCTCTACAGGAAAGGAGCTAGGGTTCATCGATTCAATCGTTCCGGATTCTGCAACTGCATTGGACACTGATGTAACTGAACTGGTCCTATTTGAAACCGGTGTCATTCAGGCCTATAAACAAATGGTTGTAAGGAAATGGAAGCTGGGTGGACTGGAAGAGAGAATGCAGCAAGAAATTGCACAATGTGCCAAGCTTTGGGAAACGGAAGCCCATCACCAAGCCGTCCAAAGTTTCCTCAATAAGAAAAAATAAAGCGGAAATTTTTAATAGGACATCTATTTTCCCTTCTATCTATTCTAGCAAGTGCATATGTATGAAATAAAAACTTGCTTGGGGGTATTACGATGTCAATAGCAAGGCAGGACGCATGGACAGACAATGAAGATTTATTGCTGGCAGAAGTAGTATTAAGGCATATCAGGGAAGGGAGTACCCAGCTCAAAGCGTTCGAGGAAGTGGGCCGGGAATTGTCCAGGACATCGGCTGCCTGCGGCTTCAGATGGAATTCTTATGTCAGAAAACAATACCAATCAGGCATCGAACTGGCAAAAAAGCAACGGAAAGAAAACAAAAAAACAAACGTGGAGCAAATGGTCACAGCTACTGTTGTTCCTGTTTTCGCAGAGGATAAATTAGAACCTAAAAATCAGGGGCCTCAGGTTTCTTCTTCCGTTTCAATTGAAGAAGTTATACAGTATTTAAAAAAACTAGATGAACTTTCAAAGCTGTTCAGCAAGGAAAGGGACCAGCTTACAAACCGTTTTAATGAAATAAGAGAAGATTACGAGGCTCTGAAGGAAGAAAACAGGGCATTGAAGGGGCAGCTCAAAACCGTTGAAGAGGATTACAACTCTCTTTTACAGATCATGGATCGGGCCAGAAAGCTAATCATCCTTGAGGAGGGCAAAAAAAGCGAGACTGTAAAATTTCAAATGGATAAAAACGGGAATTTGGAAAGAGTGAATAAATGATAGAGGCGGGCCTATACGTTCGCCCATAGAGGCTCTATATGAGTTTTTTAAACAATGGAGCTGTGGGGCGTGTCCCCGTTTTCTTACAGGGACAGCCTCTTTTCTCTTTGTACAAAGGATCTTATAAGCCTTTCGGATGCCAGAGGAGAGGATTTTCACCAAGATCGCGTTCCATATCGTATTCTGCTGGCTGAAAGCCCATCTTGTTCCAAAACTCATGGGATTGCACGCGCGGATTTGTTTTAATGGGTAGGCCAAAACTCTTGGCAAATTCAACAAGTGCGCTTCCCAGCCCCTTATTTCGAAAATCTGGAAGCACTTCAAGCTTCCATAATACCAGGAATTCTTGCTTTGGTTCAAAGTATCTGTCAAATTTGGCGTTTCTTTCATACAAACTCATCCGCGCTACCAATTTATCTGCAAAGTAAATGCCATAAAAAGGTGATTCGCTGTCATTCTCGATGATGTTTGCTTCCAAATCATCCAGCATGGATAACTCCTGAAGCCCGTATTCCTTGAACTCCTTGAATTCTTCTAAAGTCTTGTAGTTTACAAGCAATCGTTCCACCTTGTACTCCATAACAAATCCCCCTCACGCAGTTTCAATTCCCGGTTTCATAATTTAGAAGAAAATGTTTTTTTGTGTTAGAAACCGCTTTAAATTCATTATATAATAAATCATCGAATAATTCTGCAAAAGTGAATCGTTACGAGAACAGCATACAGTTGCCCTGTATAATCTCCCGTAATCTTTCCTGTGAAGAATTATTTTGCTAAAATATGAAACAAAATACATAATGGAGCGGTGGATTCATGAAGATAGGGATTATCGGCGGAGGGGCACTCGGTCTGCTTTTTTCCGCTTATTTAAGTAATTGCCATGACGTAACGCTTTATGTTCGGACAAGGGAACAGGAAGACCTCATAAACGGGCAGGGCATTCTGCTAATCAAGGGAGGCAAGACGATACAAAAGCAGGTGGAGGTACGCAATTCAAACAATATAAGGGATGAAGAGGAGCTTCTGATTGTGGCTGTGAAGCAGTACAGTCTAATGGCATTGCTTGAAAAGCTTCGATACACCCATACACCCTTGTTTTTTATCCAAAATGGCTATTCCCATGTTTCGATGCTGGAAGAGCTTCAAACCCGTAATATTTTTCTTGGTGTGGTGGAGCATGGGGCACTTAAGCATAATGCAAACACAGTTGAACACACAGGAGAAGGGCAGACTAAAGTGGCTGTTTACAGAGGAGATAGCGGCTTTCCGATTTTAGAACGACAGATAGAGAATTTCCCGATTGTCTTGTCCGAAGATTACCAAAAGATGCTTGTTGAAAAGCTGGTCGTTAATGCTGTGATCAACCCATTGACAGGTGTACTTGGAATAAGGAATGGTGTTTTATTGGAAAACCCTTATTATTACACTCTTTTTACTAATTACTGTAAGGAGATTTCTGGGATATTGGATTTGGAAAGTGAAAGCATGCAAAAGCATGTTGAACAGGTGTGTAGGAAAACATCGTCTAATCGATCCTCTCTATTAAAAGATCTGGAAAGCGGCAAAAAGACAGAAATCGATGCAATTGTAGGTTATGTGATTCAAATTGCCAAGGAGAAAGACAAGAATTATGAGCTAACAAACACGGTTTACTGGATGGTTAAAGGAAAGGAAATTGAGGGGGAGGCTCATTCTTGATACATATATTTTCATCTTTGGCGGCTACATTTGTAACATTACCAGTGATCGCCTATATCATTCTTTTTATTTTAATAAAACAAATGACAAGAAATCACCGCCGGGCCGTGCATTTGGCAATGGATATCTCCTCGATTCTCTTTATTTTTGCCGTGCATTATCTCATTCTTGCAATCTGGGAACGGTCACTTTTTTGGCTGCTTTTGCTCATTATGATCGGATTAGCCTTTGTGGTAGTGATTGTTCATTATAAACTGAAGGAAGAAATCGATATCCAGAAAGTATTTAGGGGAATCTGGAGAATCAACTTTGCCTTTTTCTTATGTGCTTATTTTCTCCTTATCTTATTTGGCGTTGTGTACAGGATAAGCAATGTCTTGATTTCATGACAGACGGCCTATCCGCTAGTATGTGTGGTTCAAAGGTTATTTTGGGCTGGGCAAGATTGTTTGTTTTATAATGGGTCAGTGATATACTACATTAGAATTGACTGATTTGCGTAGAAAGGAAGTACCTTATGGAGATTAAAAATCTCGAACTGCCATCTTTAAACAAGTTCGCTTCTGATTATATGAAGGGCAATCTGCAAGCGGAGAATTATTTTCATTACGACCTGTCAAAACCCGGCATTTTTCATGAAAGATACAACGAGGTTATGACTCGTTCTTTTTTACGTAATGAACTGGCGGATTACATACAGCAATATATGGCACGGTTCGGCCCGGCGGCGGTTGTGGAAAAGAATATAGAAGATTTAAGAAAAGAGGATTCCGTGGTTGTCATCGGCGGGCAGCAAGCGGGATTATTGTCAGGTCCTCTATATACCATACATAAAGTGATTTCGATCATAAAATTAGCCGAGGAACAGGAACAGGCTCTGGGAAAGAGAGTGATCCCAGTGTTTTGGATAGCCGGGGAAGACCATGATTTAGCAGAGGTAAACCATGTATATATCTTGAAGGACGGGAATCCGGAGAAAAAGTCTTATCCATTATACCACCCCTTTAAGACCATGATTACAGACATGGAATTAGATGCTGACACGGCGATGTCTTGGATCTCGGAAATTCTGGAGTCATATGGGGAAAGCGAATTTACCAATGATCTATTGAACAAAATGAGGGCCATTCTTGAAAAAGAGGGTACTTTTGCAGACTTTTTTGCGGCACTGATGAATGAATGGTTCTGTAAATATGGGTTGCTGCTCATAGATGCAGGGGATCCCGCGCTCCGGAAAATCGAGTCGCGTTATTTCCGGGATCTCATCCAAATGAGCGGCAAAATAACGGATTCCGTACTGACACAACAAGCCTTTATGCAGGATAATGGCTACAAGCGCACAATAGAAATGGAGCAGAATGCTGCAAACTTGTTCTATTATGACCGAAAAAAGAAGGAACGGACCCTTCTTGAACGGTCTAACTCGTTATTTGTCGGGAAAAATGGGGAACTATCATTTACGGAGGCAGACCTCATAGAAATGGCAGAAAAACGGCCTGAGAGCTTAAGCAATAATGTAGTGACAAGGCCGCTCATGCAGGAGATGCTCTTTCCGGTGCTAGCGTTTATTTCAGGTCCGGGGGAGATTGCTTATTGGGCGGAATTGAAGCAAGCCTTTGAACAATTTGGCATGAAGATGCCGCCAATCATTCCGAGGTTGAACATCACCATTTTAGAGCGAGGGATTGCAACAGATATGGCTGAAACCGGCCTTGAACTGACCAATGTTCTAGTTTCCGGTACAAAGAGTGAACAGGATTTGTATGTTGAATCCGTAAAGGATGACACAGTTGAGAGCCTATTCAATGAGACGAAGCTCCTGTTGGCAGAAAAGCATCAGCTTATTTCAAAAAAGGTAATGGAGCTTGATAAGGGACTTGGACCGATACTTGCCAAAAACCGTGAATTGCTGCTGGGTCAATTAGACTTCATGCACGGAAAAGTTGTTAAAAGCACCATGCAGAAACATGACGTTATGCTGAGAAAGTTTCAAAGAGTGGAGACCTCATTATTTCCGGTTGGATCGCCGCAGGAACGGATATGGAACATTTTCTACTATTTAAATAAATATGGGCCCGAATTCATTGAGGATATAATGGACCTAGACTATAACTTTGACAATACCCATAAAGTAATATGTCTATAATAGGGAACTCGCCAACTTGGCGGGTTTTCTTTTTTTTGTGCGAATGTGCAGCAGGCATAAAACACATAAAACAAATATGTTTAAAAATATTGACACTAATCTTAAAAGGTCCTCATGTCTTCGCTCATAGCTTTCCACAGAACGTGGATGTTGTTTGGCCGCTCCTAGGGAGATACCTCTCGCTTATCTACTCGATTGATTCTGCCACGATAACAGGAAAATCTGTAAAATTCCTATTCGAAGTTCAGTTGTTTGTCTATTTTTGGATAACGATTCTCCGTTAAAAAAAACTGTAAAGGAAGGAAAACCTTTCTAGGTAGAGAAAGTAAAAATTAGTGGAGGAAAGTGGGGGATTGTGGTACATTTGAAATAGAATGTGGGGGTAGCGGGTATGTTTATGGGTGAATACCATCATAACATTGATAATAAAGGCCGCCTGATCATACCGGCAAAGTTCCGGGACAATCTGGGAGAAGAGTTCGTGCTTACCAGAGGCCTGGATCAATGTTTATTTGGTTACCCGATGGAGGAATGGAGACAGCTTGAAGAAAAACTGAAAGCCCTCCCTTTAACCAAAAAGGACGCCCGTGCTTTTACACGGTTCTTCTTTTCAGGAGCGACCGAAAGCGAATTGGACAAGCAAGGAAGGATCAACATCCCCACGCCGCTGACTTCCTATGCACAGCTCGAAAAAGAATGCGTCGTGCTTGGGGTTTCCAATCGAATCGAGATTTGGAGCAAGTCCCTTTGGGAAGACTATTTTTCAACCTCAGAAGATTCTTTCGCCGAAATTGCCGAAAATATGATCGGCTTCGATATATAGGCGCGGCGTATAATACGGAGGGAGAATCCATTTCAAATTATCGATTGGAAGGATGTTTACATGTTTTTGCACACAACTGTATTGCTTAAAGAAACGGTTGACGGGCTGGATATCAAGCCTGATGGAGTTTACGTTGATTGTACACTTGGGGGAGCAGGCCACAGCGAATATCTTTTATCGCAGCTTTCAGACGGGGGCAAGCTTTATGCCTTTGACCAGGATATTACCGCGATAAGAAATGCTGAGGAAAAGCTTAGCCGTTTTGGTGACCGCCTTACCCTCATCCAGAACAATTTTAAACATATCAAAGAAGAATTGGGCAACAGGGGAGTACATAAGATTGATGGGGTTTTATATGATTTAGGGGTTTCTTCACCACAATTGGATACACCGGAACGTGGATTCAGCTATCATCATGACGCCCCGCTTGACATGAGGATGGATCAAAGTGCGCGAGTTTCCGCATATGACGTTGTGAATAAGTGGCCATTTGAGGATTTGGTAAGGATTTTCTTCCAATATGGGGAAGAAAAATTTTCTAAACAAATCGCAAGGAAAATTGAGGCTGCACGAGAAAATAAACCGATCGAAACCACTGCTGAGCTGGTGGAATTGATTAAAGAGGGCATTCCCGCCCCGGCAAGAAGAAAAGGGGGCCATCCGGCCAAAAGGATTTTCCAAGCAATCCGCATTGCCGTGAATGATGAGCTGGGTGTTTTTGAAGACTCATTGGAACAGGCTATATCCCTTCTGAAGCCAGGCGGAAGAATATCTGTGATTACCTTTCATTCACTTGAAGACCGGATTTGTAAATCAGTTTTCAAAAAATATAGTGATTTGCCGCAGCTGCCCCCTGGCCTCCCAGTTATCCCTGAAGAATTTCAGCCTGCATTGAAATTGATAACCAGAAAGCCGATTTTGCCGAGTGAAGAAGAACTGGAAGGAAACAACCGCTCGAGGTCAGCAAAGCTAAGGATTGCCGAAAGAACTGAGAAACAGATGTAAGGGGGAAATAATTTGAGCTCGATAGCAAAAAAAATCCAGGAACAGCAGCAAGCTGAACACCAACAGACCGTCCAAACGGTCATTGTCCATAAAGGGAAAATATCGTTTGGAGAAGTGGTGCTGCTTTGTGCACTTGCCATAGCAATTGCGAGTGCCGGGGTGAAGATCATATCAAACCAGTCCGCTATATATAAAGCGAATAAAAGCATTCAGCAGGTTGAAGCAAAAATAGATGAGCAGGTAAAGGTCAATAACGACTTAAAAGTGGAAGTAAGCGAACTGAGCACATATGAACGTATTTGGAAAAAGGCTGCCGAACATGGCCTTATGTTAAACGAAAACAACGTGAAGGTAGTCGAGGATTGATGCAGAAAAAGAAGAATATGAGATCGGGAGCAGCGGGATTATTTGTAATTTTCGGCCTGCTCTTTTTTGTATTGATTGGCCGCTTTCTTTATATACAGATTACCGGAACGGCAGGCGGGGAAGTGCTGGCTGCCAATCTGGAGAAAAAATATAAAAAGCAGCATACGATAGAGGCAGAGCGGGGCACAATATACGACACCAAAGGAGAAATAATAGCAGAAGATACGTCATCCTATTCCATTATCGCCGTTTTGGATGACTCGGTGACGACAAATCCGAAAAATCCAAAGCATGTTGTTGATCCCGAAAAGACTGCTAAACAGCTGGCAAATTATTTGGAAATGGATGAACAAGATATATACAATAGGCTAACAAAAAAAGGGGCATTCCAGGTTGAGTTCGGTACAGCGGGAAGAGATCTATCCCATGAAGTGAAAAAAAAGATTGAGAAGCTGGAACTTCCCGGAATCATCTTTAAGCGCGATACGAAGCGGTTTTATCCAAACGGTATTTTTGCCTCACATTTGATTGGTTATGTCGAAAGGGACAATAAGAATGAGGAACAAGTGATTGGCAAACTTGGTATTGAACGATATTTGAACAGTTATTTAAAGGAAGAGGATGGTAAGGTAACATACGATAGCGATTCTTGGGGACTGCTGCTGCCTGGAAAAGAAGAATCTGTGAAGCCCCCAAAAAACGGGAAGGATGTAACGCTAACAATTGATAAGAAAATCCAGACCTTCCTGGAGGATTCTGTCACAAAAGTGCAGAAAAAGTACAACCCAAAAGAAATTATTGCGATTGTATCCAATCCAAAAACCGGAGAAATTGTGGCAATGGCACAGAGGCCGACCTTCCATCCCCAAACGAAAGAAGGATTGGCGGATACGTGGCGCAATTTGGCGACAGAAGAAACCTTCGAACCGGGCTCGACGATGAAAGCATTTACGCTTGCAGCAGCGGTGGAAGAGGGGAAATTCAATCCGAACGCTACCTTTGTCACCGGAACGTATAAGGTGCCGGGTACCAGAGGGATAAATGACCATAGCGGAATACCTCGTGGAAAACGGATTACATTCCTTGAAGGAGTGCAACGATCTTCAAATGTTGGATTTGCAACTATAGCGATGGATCAGCTTGGCCCGGAAAAATTTCGGGAATACCTGACGAAGTTTGGCTTTGAAAAACCAACCGGTATCGATTTGCCGAATGAAATCATCGGAAAGATTAAATATAAATACAAAATTGAAAAGGTAACTGCTGCATTTGGCCAGGGGATGACTGTTACCCCCATCCAGCAAATACAGGCAGCGTCTGCAATAGCCGGTGATGGAAAAATGATGAAGCCATATGTCATTAAAGAAATCAGAGAGCCGAATACAAAGAAAGTCATTAAAGAAACTAAACCCGTAGTCGCAGGCCAGCCGGTTTCAGCTGAGACAGCCAAAAAAGTCAGAGACTATTTGGCTACGGTTATCACTGCAGAGCACGGTACAGGGAAAAAGTATAAATTAGACGGATATGAAGTAGCGGGAAAAACCGGTACTGCCCAGCTCGCAGGTCCAGGGGGCCAGTACTTGACTGGCTTCAGTAACTATGTATTTTCTTTTCTCGGCATGGCCCCAAAGGATGACCCGCAGCTGGTCATGTATGTTGCAGTCAAGCAGCCAAAACTCGAAGGAGCAGAGGTTGGGGCTGACCCGCTATCAGATATCTTTAACCCTGTAATGAAAAGCAGCCTGCAGTACCTGAACATAAAACCTTCTAATCTCAAAAAACAAGGAATTGAAAAGATCGGCGACTTTACGGGACAATCAGCAGCCGAAGCATTAACCCAATTAAAAAACGCCGGTTATGAGGCGGTCAACGTTGGCAAAGGAAAAACTGTGGTTGACCAGGCTCCGAAGGCCGGAAGCGTCCTGCTCGAAGGCGAAAAGGTAATCATCAAAACCGATGGAGATATGACAGCCCCAAATATGCTCGGCTGGTCCCTAAGGGATGTGATGAAGGCAGCGAGCATTGCAAACCTTGACTTGAATACTAGTGGCAGCGGTTTTGTAGCTAAGCAAAATTTGAAGCCCGGGAGTGTTATCAAAGAGGGTGAATATTGTATTGTCGAGTTAAAAAAACCTGAAGATCTGTTAAAGAAAACGGAGCAAAAAGAAGAAGTATATGATTAACCATTTGAAAGCGACTGGCCAGTGGCCGGTCGTTTTTTTCATCAACAGATGCGAAGTGCGCTGAATCTTGTCCGTTCTAGACTTGTTTGTACAAGCATATAGTTTGAACAAGCCTAAAATGGAGGTGCACTTTTTTGCGTGTTTCAAATGTTACGGTCCGCAAAAGGCTGTTGATCGCTTTACTGGTAGGATTGCTCATTTTCCTTGTCATCGATATACGGTTGGGGATTGTCCAATTTTATTTAGGCAATTGGCTTACCGGCCAGGCAAAGGATTCATGGAGCCGGAATATTCCATTTGAGCCAAAACGCGGCGAGATACTTGACCGGAATGATGTGCCTCTTGCCACTAATGTCTCAGCTCCAACCGTATACGTAATTCCACGCCAGGTAGAAAACCCTGCTAGGACTGCTGAAAAACTGGCTGAAATCCTGGATATGCCAAAAGAGACAGCTTATAAAGAGATAACCGTTCAAGCGATGAGCTCAAGGCTTTCAAAAGGAAGAAAAATTTCCCACGAAAAGGCTAAGGAAATCAAGGCGCTTGGATTAAAAGGAGTGTATATTGCCGAGGATTCAAAAAGGCACTATCCGTTCGGTTCTTTTTTGTCCCATGTACTGGGCTTTGCCGGGATTGATAACCAGGGGCTTATGGGAATCGAGTTGTCCTATGATAAAGAGCTAAAGGGGGAAAGGGGATACGTAAAGTTTTATTCAGATGCAAAGGGAAAACGGATGAAAAACATGGCGGATGACTACAAACCGCCAAAAGATGGATTGAACCTTAAACTTACGATCGATAGCAAGATTCAAACGATCATTGAAAGGGAATTGGATATTGCCGAGGCCACTTACAATCCGGATGGTATCATTGCAATTGCCATGAACCCGAACAACGGGGAAGTGCTGGCAATGTCGAGCAGGCCTTCCTTCAATCCAGCAAACTTCAGGAACGTGCCGCAGGAAATCTATAACCGGAACCTGCCTGTATGGAGTACATACGAACCAGGGTCGACTTTCAAGATTATTACCTTGGCTGCAGCTCTCGAGGAAAAGAAGGTGAATTTGCTGGATGACCATTTTTTTGACAGCGGCCATGTGAAGGTAGGAGGAGCGACCTTGCATTGCTGGAAACGGGGAGGCCATGGATCACAGACTTTTTTGGAGGTCGTCGAAAACTCCTGTAACCCCGGTTTTGTGGAGCTCGGAAACAGATTGGGAAAAGATACTCTATTCAAGTATATTGATAATTTTGGCTTTGGCCAAAAAACAGGAATTGACCTGCAAGGCGAAAGCAAAGGGATCATGTTTAAAATGGACAGGGTAGGGCCTGTCGAACATGCGACAACGGCCTTTGGCCAGGGTGTATCTGTGACGCCGATCCAACAGGTTGCCGCCATATCGGCTGCCGTGAACGGCGGAACACTTTATACGCCTTATATCGCCAAAGAGCTTGTAGATCCGGAGACAGGCGAAGTGGTAATGAGAAAAACACCGCAAGCCAAAAGGAAAGTGATATCAGAGGAAACCTCAAGGCAGATTCGAGGGGCTTTAGAGTCGGTCGTTGCAAAAGGAAGCGGACGAGGGGCATTTGTAGAATCGTACCGTGTGGGCGGAAAGACAGGTACTGCACAGAAAGCCCAAGGCGGCAGATATCTGGAGAATAACCATATTGTTTCATTTGTAGGCTTTGCGCCAGCCGATAAACCGGAAATCGTGGTTTATATTGCTGTCGATAACCCAAAAGGGACAGTTCAATTCGGAGGGGTCGTTGCTGCGCCGATTGTTGGAAAGATCATGGAGGATTCTTTGCGCGCGATGAAAGTGAAGCCGAGAAAAGACCAAATTGAAAAAGAAGTAAAATATGGGGACCCCGTCATGGTGGAAGTTCCGGACCTTGTTGGCATGACGAGAAAAGATCTGCAAACCCAGCTATTAAGATTGAAGGTCGATATAGCGGGCTACGGAGATAAGGTTCTAAAACAAGCTCCCGAACCGGGGGTAAAGGTAAAAGAAGGCTCAACGATCAGAATATATCTTGGCGAAAATACAGATTAAGTATAAAATAGTACTAGGAACAAAGCGGCTGGGGAAATTCCAGCCGCTTTGTTTTCTGAAAAAAAGGGGCTAAAAAAGGGAGAAATCGCATATTCACAACGGTCATCCATAAAGGATATAATACATTTTGTGTGTTTATTTCACTTAATGACTTTCCTGCTGGTCGGGCATATAGGGGTCCGGGGGCAGGGCTTTGAGAGGAATGGAAAAATTGAAGCTGTATACTTTATTGTCTAATTTGTACTCGTTAAGTAAATTTGAAGGAGAAAATCCAGAAATTAAAAGCATTGAACATGATACCCGGAAAGTAGGTCCCGGGAGTTTATTTATATGCATTAAAGGCTATACAGTGGATGGCCATGATTATGCAGACCAAGCAGTAAAGGCGGGCGCCGTTGCCGTATTGGCGGAGAAGCCGCTTCCTCTTCCTGTGCCCGTTGTAGTGGTAAAGGACACCCAGCGTGCAATGGCGGTGCTTGCAGATGCTTTTTACGGCCGCCCAACACAAAACTTTCGTTTGATCGGAATTACAGGCACAAATGGAAAGACGACAACCAGCCATTTAATTGAAAGAATCTTCCGGGATTCAGGCGACAAAACTGGCCTGATTGGTACCATGTTTACGAAAATCGGAGACAAAACATACGAAACCAAAAATACTACTCCGGATAGCATCACGCTGCAAAAAGCATTTCACGAAATGGGTAACGAATGTGTGGGAACAGCGGTCATGGAAGTGTCTTCCCATGCGTTGGAGCTAGGAAGGGTGCATGGCTGCGATTTTGATATTGCGGTGTTTACAAATTTGACTCAGGATCATCTCGATTTTCACGGAACCATGGAACGATATAAGCATGCCAAATCCTTGTTCTTTTCACAGCTTGGCAATGCGTTCATCCAAAACCGGCCGAAATTTGCCGTTTTAAATGCCGATGATGAAGCGACGGAGGATTTCATAAAGTGGACGGCTGCCCACATATTGACATATGGCATCGACCGGCCGGCGGATTTAAGGGCAAGGGACATTGCAATTACTGCCAAAGGCACAGAATTCACTCTTGAGACACCACGAGAAAGCAGAAGAATTGCTCTTAAGCTGGCTGGTAAATTCAGCGTTTATAATGTCCTGGCTGCAATCGCAGCTTCCATGTGCGCAGGACTTGAGCTTAACCAAATTATTGCTTCTATTGAAGATGTTGAAGGAGTATCCGGGCGTTTCGAACTGGTGGATGCCGGACAGGATTTCTCCGTGATCGTGGACTATGCACATACACCGGATAGTCTGGAAAATGTACTGAAGACGGTTCGTCAGTTTGCCAAAAAGAAAATTTTCGTGGTCGTTGGCTGCGGAGGGGACAGAGACAAAGGAAAACGGCCAATCATGGCCCAAATTGCCTGTGATCTGGCGACTGATCCCGTATTCACTTCGGATAATCCGAGAAGCGAGGATCCAGATTCAATTCTGCAGGATATGCTGGCAGGTGCCACAGGCAGCACATACAAGGTCATTCCTGACCGAAAAGACGCCATTGGTTATGCCGTTTCCAAAGCAGAGAAAGACGATGTGATCGTGATTGCCGGAAAGGGTCATGAAACCTACCAAATTATCGGAAATCAAACGTTAGAATTCGATGACCGGATTGCCGCTAAAGAAGCGATTGCAGCAAGGAATCAATAATTGCTTTGTTTTTTTTCGCCGAACTGCAGCAAATGTTTTTATGCCAATTCTAACAATTGCATTCTTAAAAAAACATCTGTAACATATCATGAAAGTGATAAAATGCACAAAAATATATCATATTTTAATTGTGTTAGGAAAGAGGAGTTAGGGCATGTTAGAACAAGTAATTTTTTATACGATATTATTAGGTTTTTTAATAACGGTTCTTCTCTCTCCTATATTTATACCATTTCTGAGAAGACTTAAATTCGGACAAAGCATCCGTGAGGAGGGGCCCCAGTCCCACCAAAAGAAAACCGGCACACCGACAATGGGCGGGATCGTCATCCTGCTTTCGATTACGGCAGCCACGCTGATCATGACATTTAAGTTTTCCGAGCCTTCGGTAAAAACCTGGCTGTTGCTTTTTGTTACTCTTGGGTTTGGGGTATTAGGATTCTTGGATGATTTTATTAAAGTAGTCATGAAACGAAACCTTGGGTTAACATCGCGCCAGAAATTGCTGGGGCAAATCATCATTGCCGTCGTGTTCTATTTTGTATACAGACAGACGGATAACTTTGTGCCGGGCATTTCGATACCGGGTACCGATATATCCCTTAATGTCGGCTGGTTTTATGTGTTCATTATTATCTTCTGGCTTGTTGGTTTTTCGAACGCTGTAAATCTAACGGATGGGTTGGACGGGCTTGTGTCAGGCACAGCCGCCATCGCTTTTGGTGCGTATGCTGTACTTGCCTGGAACCAGTCACATTATGACATTGCCATTTTTTCAGTTGCCGTTGTGGGGGCAGTCCTTGGATTTTTGGTTTTCAATGCGCATCCGGCAAAGGTATTTATGGGGGATACCGGATCCCTTGCGCTTGGCGGTGCCATTGCCACAGTAGCGCTGCTTACGAAGCTTGAACTGCTTCTTGTCATTATCGGCCTCGTATTTGTTATTGAAACCCTTTCGGTGATCCTTCAGGTCGCATCGTTTAAAATGACTGGAAAGAGAATATTCAAAATGAGTCCATTGCATCATCATTATGAACTCGTTGGCTGGTCCGAATGGAGAGTTGTCGTGACATTCTGGTCAGTTGGATTGCTTTGTGCAATACTCGGAATTTATTTAGAGGTGTGGTTATAATTGAAACAGACAAACAATTACTTACGAAAAAAAATATTGGTCCTCGGATTGGCTAAAAGCGGCGTTACTGCCGCTACCCTTTTACATAAGCTTGGAGCGTTCGTAACGGTTAACGACATGAAGCCTCTCTCGGAAAACCCTGAGGCGCAAGGACTCCTTGAACAGGGAATAAAGGTTATTTGCGGAAGCCATCCCATCGAATTGCTTGATGAAGGATTCGAACTGATTGTAAAAAATCCCGGCATCCCTTATCGAAATCCTCTTATCCAGGGTGCGGTCGCTAAGGGCATCCCGGTTATTACTGAAGTGGAGCTTGCTTATCAGATTAGCGAGGCTCCTTTTGTAGGAATTACTGGAACAAACGGAAAGACAACGACGACTACGTTGATTTTTGAAATGCTGAAAGAGGGAGGTAAACTTCCGTTAATAGCAGGGAATATCGGAACGGTCGCTTCCGGAGTGGCTGAACAGGCCCGCCCGGAAAATACGATTGTCATTGAGCTTTCCTCTTTCCAGCTGATGGGTGTAGAGGCGTTTAAGCCGGAAATAGCCGTAATGACCAATTTATTCGACGCCCATCTTGATTATCACAGTTCTAAGCAGGAATATGCTTCGGCAAAAGCGAATATCACAAGGAACCAGTCCTGGGAAGATTTTTTTGTATATAACGGCGATCAGGAAGACGTAGCAGAAATTGCGAAAGGCTCCAAGGCCCAGCTTGTTCCTTTTTCCACGGTGGAAAAATATCCGGAAGGGGTCTACATAGAAGACAACTATGTTTGTTTCCGTGGTGAAAAAATAGTTTCCACTTCGGAAATTGTACTTCCCGGTAAGCACAATCTGGAAAATATTCTGGCAGCCGTGGCCGTATGCAAACTAAAGCATGTTTCCAATGAAGCGATTAAAAAAGTTTTAAATACTTTCCATGGAGTTGAGCACCGGACACAATATGTAGCTACAGTTCAGAACAGGAGATTCTATAACGATTCTAAGGCCACCAATATTTTGGCGGCGTCCATGGCACTTTCCTCGTTTTCGGAGCCTGTTATCCTTCTCGCGGGAGGGCTTGATAGAGGCAATGAGTTTGATGAGTTGAAGCCGTATTTAAAAAATGTGAAGGCGCTCATAACGTTTGGACAAACGGCAGAAAAACTGGAACGTGTGGCGCGGGAATCAGGAATAACGAATATAAAACGTGTCGATAATGTTGAGAGTGCCGTACCGGTCGCTTACGGATTGTCGGATGAAGGCGATGTCATTCTCCTGTCCCCGGCTTGTGCAAGCTGGGATCAATACAAAAGTTTTGAGGTCAGGGGAGACATGTTTATGGCTGCCGTGCATAAACTGAAGTAAGAGCTTGTTCATCCATACATTCTCGAGCTTTGCATAAAGGAAGAACACCTTCTTCCACCTTCGACACCAAAGAAAAGAAGCGATAAGGCAAATTATCGCTCTTTTTTTTCGTAGATTTGGATGGGTGGGGATTTCTGCCCTTTGCCAATCCAGGCACGAGACCGGCTCTAATATCTTCCTAGAGGTGTATGACTGTGCCATTAAAAAAATCGAACCCCGATCTGATCCTGATTATTGCAACATTGAGCTTGCTTTCCATTGGACTCATTATGGTATACAGTGCAAGTGCTATATGGGCGGATTACAAATTTAATGATTCGTTTTTCTTTGCAAAAAGGCAAATGCTTTTCGCAGGTGTCGGCGTGGCTGCGATGTTTTTCATTATGAATATTGATTATTGGACATGGAGGACATGGGCAAAGACGTTAATTATCATTTGTTTTGTCCTGTTGGTCGCAGTATTGATTCCGGGAATTGGAATGGAGCGAAACGGGTCACGCAGCTGGATCGGCGTAGGTGCTTTTTCGATACAGCCCTCCGAATTTATGAAAATCGCGATGATTATGTTCCTCTCTAAATACCTTTCTGAGCGGCAAAAGCTTATTACTTCTTTTAGGAAGGGATTAATACCATCGCTTTCGCTTGTTTTCCTGGCGTTCGGCATCATTATGCTGCAGCCTGATTTGGGGACGGGCACTGTAATGGTCGGGACGTGCATCGTCATGATTTTTATCTCCGGGGCAAGGATCAGCCATTTTGCGGGCTTGGGTCTTTTGGGAGTCGCAGGCTTTGCAGCTTTGGTCCTGTCGGCGCCATACCGCATTAAGAGGATCACTTCTTTCCTGGATCCATGGCAGGATCCGCAAAACAGCGGGTTTCAAATCATTCAATCATTGTTTGCAATTGGACCAGGCGGACTTTTTGGATTAGGCCTTGGACAAAGCAGGCAGAAATTCTTCTACCTTCCGGAGCCGCAGACCGATTTCATCTTTGCGATTTTATCAGAGGAGCTCGGATTTATTGGGGGTTCGCTTGTCATTCTTTTATTTTCCCTGCTGTTATGGAGGGGGATAAGGATTGCTTTAGGAGCGCCTGATTTATATGGAAGCTTTCTTGCGGTAGGAATCATTGCGATGGTGGCAATTCAGGTTATGATCAACATTGGGGTTGTAACCGGTCTTATGCCTGTTACTGGAATTACCCTCCCGTTTTTAAGTTATGGCGGTTCTTCCTTGACACTCATGCTGATGGCGATAGGCGTTTTATTGAATATAAGTAGATATTCCAGGTTTTGATGGAAAGATAGAACTCCTCTAACGATTTAGAGGAGTTTTTTGGCAAACGGCAGGATTTTATCCTTAGACATAACCCGGGCATATCGAACTGAAAATGGATTGTTTCTGGAAAAACATGCGAGGATACGTGGCTTTGTTCCCGTCCCTAGTTAGCTGGAAATGATAAGTAATAGTTGGCATTAAACCGCTATTTAGACTATAGTATAAGAGGGTAAAGCGATACAGCTTTACTTTTCTCTTTGTTATTCAGATAAATGTTGGGGTGACAAAAACATGAAGATTGTTGTCAGCGGAGGCGGTACAGGAGGCCATATTTATCCGGCTCTTGCTCTTGTCCGTGAAATTAAAAGCAAAGATAAATCCAGTTCTTTTTTATATATCGGTACTGAACGAGGACTTGAAAAGGATATTGTCACCAGAGAAGAGATCCCCTTTAAATCCATACATATAACCGGTTTTAAACGGAAGCTGTCTTTTGACAATGTGAAGACGGTCGCAAGATTCCTTAAAGGCGTCCGTGAAAGCAAAAAAATGCTAAAGGAATTTCAGGCTGATGCAGTCATTGGAACCGGAGGATATGTTTGCGGCCCTGTCGTTTATGCTGCCGCAAAACTCGGTATTCCATGCATTGTACACGAACAAAACAGCGTACCAGGGTTGACGAATAAATTCCTAAGCAGATATGTGGATAAGGTTGCCATTTGTTTCGAAGAGGCAAAGCAGTTCTTTCCGGAAAATAAAACGGTCCTAACAGGGAATCCACGTGCTTCAGAGGTTTTACACCATAAAGGAAAGGAAGGCCTGAGGAAGCTCGGCTTGAACCCGAATGTGCCCACTGTCCTGATTTTTGGCGGAAGCCGGGGAGCCCGGCCAATTAATGAAGCTGTCCTTAAGGTTATGTCTGAGCTGCGTGAAAAGCCTTACCAGGTGTTGTATGTGACTGGGGAGGTCCATTTTGATCAGGTTGCAAGGGAAATTGAAATGATTGGCAATCCGGAAAATGTCGTGATTAAGCCATATTTGAATAATATGCCTGAAATCTTGTCTGGAGTAGATTTGGCAGTTACCCGCGCAGGGGCTACGACGCTTGCGGAATTGACAGTACTTGGGATCCCAAGCATTTTAATTCCGAGTCCGTACGTTACGAATAACCATCAGGAAAAAAATGCCCGTTCTTTAAGTGACCATGGTGCAGCCGAACTTATCCTTGAAAAAGAGCTTACTGGCAGTAAGCTAATTGCGGCCGTAGACTCTGTCATTACCGACGGCAAAAAATTAGAAAACATGAAAACAGCGGCTAAGGCCATCGGCATGCCGGATGCGGCTGATAGGCTTTACCAAATGATAAAGCAACTTTCAAAAAAGAACTGAATGGCACACACCGCATACACTGAATACAACATTAATAGGCAACTATCTTGGGAGGATAATAATGAAAGAGGCAGTTGAAAAACTGAAATCATTACAGGTAGGAAAGGTAATTGAAAATGAACCTCTAGCAGGCCATACCACCATGAAAATAGGGGGACCTGCAGATCTTTTCATTGAACCATCATCGATTGAAAATCTTGCCAAAACCATGGATGTCATCAAAGAATTCGATTTGAAATGGACGGTCATTGGAAGAGGCTCCAATCTCCTTGTTTCGGATATGGGCATCGAAGGGGCCGTGATCAAGCTTGGAAAAGGACTTGATAACCTTGAAATAAACGGATCTGAACTAACTGTGGGCGCTGGCTTTTCCTTGGTAAGCCTTTCTGTCCAAATCAGCAAAAAAGGGCTATCAGGACTTGAGTTTGCAAGCGGAATTCCGGGTTCTGTCGGTGGAGCCGTCTATATGAATGCAGGTGCGCACGGCTCGGACATCTCTAACATCCTAAAAAAGGCTTATGTACTATTTGAGGACGGAAGCCTGGAATGGTTGTCAAATGAGGAAATGGAGTTTTCTTACCGGACTTCCGTGCTCCAAAAAAAGAGGCCGGGGATCGTGGTAGCTGCGGTGTTTAGCTTAGCTCCTGGCAATCGGGAAGAAATTGTGGATAGAATGCAAAGCAACAAGAATTACCGCAAAGACACCCAGCCATATAACCTGCCATGTGCAGGCAGCATTTTTAGAAATCCGCTTCCCGACCATGCTGGAAAACTGGTGGAAACGGCCGGTTTAAAAGGGCATTCAATAGGCGGAGCGAAGATTTCGGAAATGCATGGGAATTTTATTGTTAACGCGGGAGGCGCAAGGGCCGAGGATGTTTTGGCACTCATACAGCATGTGAAGGATACTGTTTCCGATAAATTTGGCGTCAAAATGGAAACGGAAGTTGAAATAATTGGACGGAAATCATAAATAACCGCACTTTCACATCCAAATACTGTGGTATAATAATAACCTGGTATAGCTTGACTGCAAGTCAAAGCGGCTCTGTATTTTGCCCTGGTCATTACAATGGCAAACAGCAGGTTATAAAAGATCTATCCACTTTTTTCTCGTGGAAAGAGGTGAACTCGAGGATGGAGAAAGGGAAAGTGGTTTCCATTGAAGATCGCATCCCCAAGCTAAAACAATTGAGAAAAAGGAAAGCAAACAGGCGGTTGGTTATCTTGCTTTCCATATTCTTCGTGCTGATTGCTTCCGTTATGTATTTTCTCTCTCCACTTAGCCATATCCGTTCAATCACTGTACAAGGCAACCGGTATCTTTCACAAGAGGAAGTAGTCCGGCTTAGCGGATTGACAAGCGATACGAGCATCTGGAAAATGAATAAAAAGCAAAGCATAGAAAAGATAAAATCAAATCCTGAAATTGAAACTGTGGAAATCAGGGCCAAAATCCCGAATTCCGTCATCATAAAAGTCAATGAAAGAAACCGAATGGCCTACCTGGCAAAAGAGGGACGGTTCCTGCCCATTCTGGAAAACGGGGAAATTTTAGCGCCGATTCCAAAAGGGAACATTCCGGTTTATGCACCTGTTCTTGTCGGTTTCGGGGAAGGCATAAGGTTAAAACAGCTGCTTTCGGAGCTTGAAAAGCTTCCTCAGGAGATATTGAATTCAATTTCCGAGATTCATGAAGATTCAACAAAAACGGACATCTACCATATTACGATGTACATGAACGACGGCTTTGAGGTGAGTGCGACAAGCCGGACCCTATCAGAGAAACTAGTACATTATCCATCGATCATCAGCCAATTAGACCCAAATGTAAAAGGTGTCATCGACCTTGAAGTTGGTTCTTATTTTAAAGCGTTTGACCAGTCAGCTCCTAAGGAACAACAGGACAGCAAAACAGAAGCAAGGAACGATTAATGCGGGGCTTTCTAGGTATTTAGCATGGTAGCTTCAATATTGTCCGTGCTGCAACTTTAGCTTTTCTTAGGCGTACATCTTGGTGTAGACTTGTACTTAGCCGAAGTTTGCCATTTGTAGCAGGCCGTTTCTTTTGACATGCCTGCTGCAATAAGGTTTATGTTGTTATCCCATGCCCGATTAAACAGGTAGGATCCCAGAAAAATTAACGCTTTTTAAAGGGAAACTACGGATGATGAACGAATAGTAAAAGGATAAAAGCTCCATTTTTTACTGATTACGATTAACATTTTCCTTTTTGGAAAAAGCATTACAAATCGCATGCGGGTTCATGCATTTCCAGTAGTAATTTGTATGCGTGTATACTATTCTATATAATATGAGATTTATTCAAAATATAAATTTGTTGTTCGAAAATAATAGGTTTCTATATTAAAAGGAGGTGCCATGGAATGAGCAGCAATGAAATATACGTAAGTCTTGACATCGGTACATCCAGTGTAAAAGTAATCATTGGGGAAATGGTCAATGACACACTAAACATCATTGGCGTAGGAAATGTAAAATCCGAAGGGTTGAAAAAGGGTTCGATCATCGGAATAGATGAAACGGTCCATTCCATCCAAAGGGCAGTAGAACAGGCTGAAAGAATGGTTGGAATTGATATTAAAAAAGTAGTTGTAGGCATAAGCGGTAGCCACGTGATGCTGCAGCCATGCCATGGTGTAGTCGCCGTGTCAAGCGAGAACAAGGAGATAACGGAACACGATGTACAGCGGGTAAGGGAAGCTGCGGAATTAATTACGATTCCTTCAGACAGGGAGATTATCGATATCTTGCCGATCCATTATAAAGTGGATGAATTGGACGAGATTAGCGACCCCAGGGGCATGATTGGCGTCCGGCTCGAAATGAGGGGCATTTTGATTACCGGTCTTCGGACATTATTACATAATACCCTACGCTGTGTGGAAAGGGCAGGCCTTGAGATTACTGACATAGCATTGCAGCCTTTGGCAGCAGGTTCCCTTGTTCTTTCAAAGGATGAAAAAGAACTGGGAGTGGCTCTTGTTGACATTGGCGGTGGATCTACCACTCTTGCGATTTTCGAGGAAGGGCACTTGAAATATACGACCGTCATCCCGATTGGCGGTGATACAATCACGAAGGACTTGTCGATTGTTCTGCGGACGACAATGGAAGATGCAGAAAAGATAAAACTTAAGCATGGACAAGCCTTTTATGATGATGCCCGTGAAGATGATGTGTTCAATATCCCGATCATCGGCAGCGACCAGCAGCAGCCCTGCAATCAGTTAGTGATTGCGGAAATCATCGAGGCCCGCATGACGGAAATCTTTGAAATAATCCTGGATGAGCTTGCAAGGTTGGGCTACCAAGACGTACCAAGCGGCTTTGTGCTTACCGGTGGAGTTGTAAAGATGCCTGGCGTGCTTGAGCTTTCACAATATGTACTCCAAAATCGCGTGCGGACTGCCGAGCCTAATTATATCGGAGTACGCGAACCGCAATATACAACTGCAGTAGGGCTGATTAAGCATGCCTGTAAAAAGGGCCGTATGAATAAAAACATTGCGGAAGCTGCTGCACCAAATGCTTCACTTGAAAAAAATGAATCGAGAAACGTAAAGCCTGCTCCTCAGCCAAAGGAACGTCCTGAAAAAAAACAGACCGAAAAAGGCGAGTCTAAATTCAAGAAGATCATCGGCTATTTTTTTGAGTGAGCATGCACTGCCAGGAATTCGTTAATTTAGGAGGATTGTAATGTTAGAGTTTGATTCTAATTTAGATCAATTAGCTACAATAAAAGTCATTGGCGTAGGCGGCGGTGGAAACAATGCCGTAAATCGCATGATTGAGCATGGCGTCCAGGGTGTTGAATTCATTTCGGTTAATACCGATGCCCAGGCCCTTAATCTATCAAAAGCTGAAATAAAAATGCAGATAGGCGGCAAGCTAACTCGCGGGCTCGGAGCTGGAGCCAATCCGGAAGTAGGAAAAAAGGCCGCGGAAGAAAGCAAGGAACAAATCGAGGAAGCGCTTCGCGGCGCAGATATGGTCTTCGTTACTGCCGGAATGGGCGGCGGTACGGGAACTGGTGCGGCGCCAGTTATCGCACAAATTGCGAAGGATTTAGGAGCGTTGACAGTGGGCGTTGTAACCCGCCCCTTCACATTTGAAGGACGCAAGCGTGCTACCCAGGCACAGGGGGGCATTTCTTCCATGAAGGAAGCCGTTGATACGTTGATCGTCATTCCTAATGACCGCCTTCTTGAAATAGTGGACAAAAGCACGCCGATGCTTGAAGCATTCCGTGAAGCGGATAATGTTCTTCGCCAGGGTGTACAGGGGATTTCAGATTTGATCGCTGTACCTGGATTAATCAATCTTGACTTTGCCGACGTGAAAACGATTATGTCCAACAAAGGATCTGCTTTAATGGGCATTGGTATTTCCTCAGGTGAAAACCGTGCAGCAGAAGCGGCGAAAAAAGCCATATCAAGCCCGCTCTTGGAAACATCCATTGATGGAGCACAAGGCGTACTGATGAATATTACAGGAGGCACGAACCTTAGCCTCTTTGAGGTCCAAGAAGCAGCTGATATTGTAGCGACTGCCTCTGACCAGGATGTAAACATGATTTTTGGATCTGTTATCAATGAAAACCTAAAGGATGAAATTGTCGTAACTGTGATTGCTACCGGCTTTAATGAAACAGAAATTCAGCCGCGGCAAACAAGCCGTCCGTCATTCGGCCAGTCAAGACCGCAGCCGCAGGCACAACCGGTAAAACGGGAAGCAAAGCGCGAAGATATCAACAATGAGCCTGTCAGGGGCAGCAGTAATGCAGGAAGCCAGGCTGATGACGCCCTAGACATTCCGGCATTCTTACGCAACCGGAACAGACGTCGATAAACCTCCAATAATGAAAGCTGTCCTTCATGGGCAGTTTTTTTTCATAAGCGAAAATATTAACTTTCCTTTTCTGTATAAAGCTCAGCACTGATTAGGGGTTCTAGCCTCCTGTCCGTCCTAAACTAATCTACGTTGCTTTTAGGTGCATATACACCATCTTTAAAATTATATTCCTTTCCATTTTTTTCACTGACAAATTTATCATCAATGAATAAGCAGTCATAACCAATATCCCGCCTGAATATAACTTTTCCTATAAAGATATTTCTACAAAATACGAACAATTCACTAAAAAACTCTCAGGTTTCCTGTACAAAAAGTGACACACTTCAAGGAAGGATGTACGTTATACTTTTGGAAACATAGAAGAATTGACGAGTCTCTAGGAGGGGAGTGCTTGACGTTATATTTAGATGTAATCTGGCTGTTAAATTGGTTATTTGACTGCCTCCTCTTGTATTGGACCGCAATCTTATTGAAGAAAAGGACTAAAGCATGGCGGATTGTTTTGGGTGGGCTGGTGGGCTCCTCCATTATCCTGTTTGCTTTTACTCCATATTCCTTTCTTGCAGACAATGTGATTACGAAACTTCTTATTTCCTTATTTATGGTAGCTGTTGCCTTTGGTTTTATCAGAATGAAAGTGTTTTTAAAAAACCTCGCATCTCTGTATTTGATAACTTTTTTATCTGGAGGCATTTTGCTAGGGCTCCATTATTTATTCCAATTCAATATCCACTCGCTTCATCCAGGGATGGCTGCAGGCATAAACCGGTATGGAGACCCGGTAAGCTGGACATTTGTCATGATCGGATTTCCGCTGGCATGGCAATTCTCGAAAAGAGCCTTTGCTGGTATAGAAATGGCAAAGATTGCTTTTGAGCAACTAGCAAAGGTATCTATCAAAATTGATGATTTTGAATGCAGTTTGGATGGATTGGTTGACAGCGGTAACCAGCTTTATGACCCAATAAGCAGAGCACCTGTAATGATTGTATCGATAGAAGGAATTAACAAGGATTCAATCCCGGAAGATGTACTTGGCTTAATCGGGAATCCAGCTTCTATATTAGAACAGGAATCCTTCCAGTACAGCTGGTCGAATAGAATGCGGATTGTACCTGCAAAAGTAGTCGGAAACGATCATCAGCTACTGACCGCCATTAAGCCTGATTGGATAAGGATTTACCATGACGGCAATATGTTTGAAGTTCACAGCGGACTGATCTCGTTTACGGTACAAAAACTGTCTTCAGAAGGGACATACGCTTGTATTGTCCATCCGAAAATGTTAACTGGCACCATGCGGGAGAGTGCTTCGTGAATAAAGCATTACTAATCTATACTCCGTATTCAGAAAAATAGAAGGGAGAATACTCATGAAAAAATTAGTATTCCGATTCACATATTACTGGTACAAATTGTTGATTAAGTTAGGATTGAAAACGGATGAAGTTTACTATATAGGAGGCAGTGAAGCCCTTCCGCCGCCGCTATCCAAGGATGAAGAAGAGTTGCTGATCGGCAAGCTGCCCAAGGGTGATGAAGCCGCACGTTCGATCTTGATTGAAAGAAATCTCCGGCTCGTCGTTTATATCGCAAGGAAATTTGAAAATACCGGAATCAATATCGAGGATTTAATCAGCATCGGAACAATAGGGTTGATAAAAGCGGTGAATACCTTTAATCCTGAGAAGAAAATCAAGCTTGCTACATATGCATCCAGATGTATTGAAAATGAAATCCTGATGTATCTGCGCCGGAACAACAAAATTCGCTCAGAGGTTTCTTTCGATGAGCCTCTAAACATCGATTGGGATGGAAATGAACTGCTTCTATCCGATGTGCTCGGAACCGAAGAAGACATTATCACAAAGGACCTCGAGGCAAATGTGGACCGGAAGCTCCTTTCAAAGGCTCTCACCCAGTTGACGGACCGTGAAAAGCAAATCATGGAATTAAGATTCGGCCTTACCGGGGGAGAAGAAAAGACACAGAAGGATGTAGCGGATATGCTCGGCATTTCCCAATCCTATATTTCCCGTCTTGAAAAAAGAATTATCAAAAGACTTAGAAAAGAATTTAATAAAATGGTATAAGAAAAACCCAAGAATATAATAATTACTTCACTTTTCAGAAAAAACTTTTTTTGGATTGAAAAACTAAATCAAATCAGCACATGAACCGACTTGCTGCGGTGGACTAAAATTATGGCGCCGTGCGAGGTGCATATTTGTTCCTTCCCGGGGAGATACTGTCTTTTGTACAGCAGCTCCTGTGAGGAGGGAATATTTTGTCTCGAAACAAAGTTGAAATTTGCGGTGTTGATACATCAAAATTACCGGTTTTGAAAAATGACGAAATGAGAAAACTCTTTAAAGAAATGCAGGAAGGCGATATCTCAGCAAGAGAAAAGCTGGTAAACGGGAATTTAAGGCTTGTGTTAAGCGTAATCCAGCGCTTTAATAACCGGGGCGAATATGTGGATGACCTGTTTCAGGTTGGCTGCATTGGCTTAATGAAATCCATCGATAATTTTGATTTAGGCCAAAATGTAAAATTTTCTACATATGCTGTACCGATGATTATTGGCGAAATAAGAAGATATTTGCGTGACAATAACCCGATAAGAGTTTCCCGGTCTTTACGGGATATTGCCTATAAGGCATTGCAGGTTAAGGAAAGACTTATGAGTCAGACTTCAAGAGAACCGACCGCGGAAGAAATTGCAAAAGTATTGGATGTTTCACATGAAGAAATTGTTTTTGCTCTGGATGCCATTCAGGATCCAGTCTCATTGTTTGAGCCGATCTATAATGATGGCGGCGACCCGATTTATGTTTTAGACCAATTAAGTGATGAGAAAAATCGCGACAGCCAATGGATCGATGAAATTGCCCTCAATGAAGGTATGAGAAGGTTGAATGAACGGGAAAAGATGATCCTGCGGAAAAGATTCTTCCAGGGAAAAACACAAATGGAAGTGGCAGAAGAAATCGGCATTTCCCAAGCTCAAGTATCACGGCTCGAAAAAGCGGCAATCCGACAAATGAATAAAAATATCCAACATTAAAGCTGTTACCTAAAATGAGAATTGCGGGGTTCGGGCATATTCTGCCTAAGCCCCGGTTCCATTATAGGGATGGCTTTTTTTTATAAATCAGTACGCCTCCACCCCGCCTTAGCTAATATTCCTCATGGTTGTAAAGACATTATCATATATATAGTAAGAAAAAACAGCGGGGGATGATCGATGGTGAAAATCTCAGAGTTTCAAGTAAAGGATATCGTGAATATTGCGGATGGAAAAAAACTAGGCAACTTATCGGATTTGGATATAAATATTACAACAGGAGTAATTGAAGCGATAATTGTTTCAGGCAGCGGAAAGCTGATGGGATTGTTTGGGCGGGAGGAGGATATCATTATCCCTTGGCGAAAAATCAAGAAAATAGGAGCTGATGTAATTCTGGTTGACTATAACAACATCTAACCAAAACTAGTACTTGCATGTTGATTTACCTAAAAATGACCGGATGAATGTGGTACACTATAAAAAAATAATCAGAGGTTTTTAAAATGAAAGAAACATTTATCTTAAAGAAAGAGCAATATTATGAAATAGAAAACTGGCAATCAGCCTGGCCTGGTCTGATTGCCGGATTTACCACAAAAAATGGAGGATGCTCCAGCGGTGAATTTACTCGATTAAATACCGGTTTCCATGTCGGTGATATCCCAGCAGATGTGGTGAAGAATCGTAAGATCATTGCCGATGGACTTCATTTCCCGCTTGAGACGTGGGTCGGTGCAGAACAAACACATGAAACGAATATTATTAAAGCAGGGCAGGAAGAAAAAGGAAGAGGTTCAGGCGATTATCCATCCGCTATAAAAGCAACTGACGGAATGTACACAAATGAAAAGGGTATATTGCTTACATTGTGTTTCGCTGACTGTGTTCCATTGTATTTTATTGCCCCGAAAAAGGGATACATTGGGGCAGCTCATGCAGGTTGGAAAGGGACAGTTAATGGCATAGCGCAGAAAATGATCGAAAAATGGAACGCTGAAGGTATTTCGTCCACTGAGATTTATGCCGTGATTGGCCCGTCCATTTGCGGTGATTGTTATGTTGTGGACGACAAAGTTGTCAGTTTAGTAAAAAATATGCTGGAAGAAAATGACGAAAAGCCATATACTTTAATAAGTAAGGGCCAATATCAATTAAACTTGAGAGCCCTGAACGCGGCTGTTTTGGAAAAAGCCGGCGTGCCCAAAAGCCAGATTGAAGTGACAGGTTTATGTACAAGCTGCAACAGCAGCCAGTTCTTCTCCCACCGGAAAGATCAAGGGAAGACGGGACGAATGATGAGCTTCATCGGCTGGAAGGAGGACTAACATCAGTGAAAGTAGCAGATAATTTAGCAAATATTGAAGATAAAATCCAGCAAGCCTGTGAAAAGAGCGGCAGAAGCCGTCAAGAAATCACGATTATTGCCGTCACCAAGTATGTATCTGTCGGACGGGCCACTGAAGCAGTGGAGGCTGGCATCAAAAATCTGGGGGAAAACCGGGATGATGGGCTTTTGGCCAAATATGCCGAATTGAATGGCCGCGCCGACTTTCACTTCATTGGTAGCCTGCAAACGAGAAAAGTAAAAAACATCATAGATAAAGTGGAATATATCCATTCGCTCGACCGAATTTCACTAGCTGAAGAAATTCAAAAGAAGGCGGACAAACCTGTGAAATGCTTTGTCCAGGTCAATGTTTCCGGGGAGGACTCTAAGCACGGTATTGACCCTTCCACGGCTATCGAATTTGTCAGGGACCTGGAAAAATTCGATAAGATCATTGTTGCCGGCTTGATGACAATGGCGCCATTCACCCAGGATGAGGCGGTCCTAAGGGAATGCTTTAATAAACTAAAACAGCTTCGATCCGAAATTCAGAATGAAGCCCTTGAATATGCGCCGTGCACGGAGTTGTCGATGGGCATGTCCAATGATTTCCCGATTGCCATCGAAGAGGGAGCAACCATGGTCCGTATAGGAACTGCATTGGTCGGCGAAGATTCATAAGGAGGTACCTTTTATGTCAATCGTATCCAAATTTAAATCATTTTTTGCACTTGACGATGAATATGAATACAGGGAAGAAACAGTCCAGCAAGAGGTACAGGAACCAAAAACGGTTAAGCCCGCTTTCAAGCAGTCCGGTTCTTCGGGACCAAACCAGAACGTTGTAAGTCTTCATAGCATACAAAAATCCTCAAAAGTGGTATTATTGGAGCCAAGAGCATATGCGGAGGCACAGGATGTGGCAGACCATCTGAAGAATCACCGTGCAGTTGTCGTTAACCTTCAGCGAATCCAGCATGACCAGGCAAAAAGAATCGTGGACTTCCTTAGCGGGACCGTGTATGCAATAAGTGGAGATATTCAAAAAATAGGAACGGACATTTTCCTGTGCACCCCGGATAATGTGGATGTATCCGGAACCATTAGTGGTTTTGCCCTTGAAGATGAGTATGACAATACGAGGTGGTAAAATTTAATGCTTTTGTTATTTGACATTCTATCGACCGCGATTAGGATTTATTCCTATGCCTTAATCGTGTACATATTGATGTCATGGTTTCCGAGTGCAAGGGAGACATCAATTGGACGTTTTTTAGCTAGGATATGTGAACCATATTTAGAGCCTTTTAGGCGATTCATTCCATCGATTGCCATGATCGATTTCTCGCCTATCGTGGCACTGCTTGTCTTGCAATTTGCCGGAAACGGCCTATTCCAGCTATTTAGATGGCTTGCATAGACGCGTCTTGCGTGACCAACCAAACTTAAAGACCAAGTGACAAGGGGCTTCTACACATCTTGTATGCCCCCTCGGGCAACCTGTCTTTTAGAGGTTGGTCCTTTCTGCTTCATGGAACATAGTTGTAAAAGGAGTACAACGTATATGAGTATTTATCAGCACTTCAGGCCGGAAGAAAAGGAATTCATCGATCAGGCCCTGAATTGGATCGGACAAGCAAGAAACCAATATGCTCCTAAACTGACGGATTTTCTTGATCCCCGTGCTCAGCAGATCTTACGGACATTGCTCGGAAATGATGAGGAGATATCGATATACATGTTCGGCGTCAGTATGGATGCTGAACGAAAACGAGCAATTCTCTGCCCTGCCTATTTCATTCCCCAAAAAGAAGATTTTCAGGTTTCTTTATTCGAGCTGATCTACCCGAAAAAGTTTGTCTCGATCGACCACCGCCAAGTGCTTGGTACGTTAATGTCACTAGGCCTCAAGAGGGAGAAGTTTGGAGATATCATCATTTCTGGTGACAGCATTCAATTTGTGGCGGCCACGGAAATCGAGGATTATTTAGTTGCAAATCTAGAGAAAATTGGTAAAGCCTCCATCAGCCTTAAAAAAAGGAACCTGGGTGAAATTATAGAGACTGATGAACAATGGGATGAACAAACCATTACTGTAAGCTCCACGAGGATTGACGCCATGATTTCGTCCGTGACCAACATCTCCCGACAAAAGGCCCAAGCCTTGATTGCCTCAGGGAAGGTGAAATTGAATTTCAAGCAAACAGACAGTTCATCAGATGAATGCTTGGAAGGCGATATTCTTTCGGTCCGCGGTTTTGGCCGCTGTAAAATCCTGTCGATAGACGGCAAAACGAAAAAAGATAAATGGAAAGTTACCGTGGGCAGAATGAAATCATGAGGCATGTTACCAGCTCTGCCAGGTTTCTTTTTTTATCAATTAATAAATAAAACGAAGAAGGATTTACAAATTTGTTGTCGAAACGTAGAATAGTATAATAAAAGAGCGCAAAATCGTTTTGGAGGTGCCCCTATGACCCTGACCCCATTGGACATACATAATAAAGAATTCAGCAAGGGATTTCGTGGATACGATGAGGACGAGGTAAATGAGTTCCTTGACCAGATTATCAAAGACTATGAAATAATCCTTCGTGAAAAAAAGGAACTTGAAAACAAATTGAATGAAGTATATGATCGCCTTGGCCATTTTACAAGTATCGAAGAAACGCTGAATAAATCAATTGTTATTGCCCAGGAAGCGGGAGAAGAAGTAAAGAGGAATGCACAGAAAGAAGCAAAGCTGATTATAAAGGAAGCGGAGAAGAACGCAGACCGTATTGTGAACGATTCCTTGTCAAAGGCGAGAAAAATCGCCATGGATATCGAAGAACTGAAGAAACAGTCAAAGGTATTCCGCACCCGTTTTAAAATGCTTGTGGAGGCACAACTGGATTTGCTGGATAATGATGACTGGGATAAGCTTTTGGAATACGAAATCGATGCAACTGAATTGAAGGTCAGCGAGGAAGTATAACGCGGTCTCTTGACGTTTAGCACGTATTTCGCATATAATTTTAAAAAAATCATTCATATCGATATTAATACGATGAAAGGGACAGTACGTTTCTTCAATTCCCCTATGAAAGAAGGATTTTTCCTTGAAATAAGCGAGCCGGGAGCGGTGGAAGCCCGGCATAGGCGAAGAAACCGAAGATCACCCTTGAGTTCCGAATTGAACCCTATTGGAAGTAAATGAGGCGGATCATTCACGTTACGGATGCTTAAGAGGATATGGATCCGGCAGCATTAAATAGCCTTATTCCTGTCTAACCAGGGTGGTACCGCGGGAAAAAACAAAGCTTTCTCGTCCCTATATTGGGATGAGAGGGCTTTTTTTATTTCCTGATAAATAATAACGCCCCCTTTATCGATTATGATATGCCTAAAATATGGAGGAATGGAAATGGAATACAAAGATACGTTATTGATGCCAAAAACTGAATTTCCAATGCGGGGAAACCTGCCAAAGCGAGAGCCGGAAATCCAGGAAAAATGGGAAGAAACAGATATCTATAACAAGGTCCAGGAACACACAAATGGTCGCCCTTTATTTATCCTGCATGACGGGCCGCCATATGCAAACGGCGATATCCATATGGGCCACGCATTAAATAAAATTTTAAAGGATTTCATTGTCCGTTATAAATCAATGAGCGGATTCCACGCTCCTTATGTGCCAGGCTGGGATACACACGGCCTTCCAATTGAAACTGCCTTAACAAAAAAAGGGGTTAAACGGAAGGAAATGAGTGTAGCTGAGTTCCGCAAGCTTTGTGAAGAATACGCCTATGAACAGATCAATAACCAGCGTGAGCAATTTAAGCGTCTGGGAGTGCGCGGTGACTGGGAAAATCCGTATATTACATTAAAGCCTGAATATGAAGCACAACAGATTAAAGTTTTTGGAGATATGGCGAAGAAAGGATATATTTACAAAGGCTTGAAGCCTGTTTACTGGTCACCTTCCAGTGAATCTGCACTGGCGGAAGCAGAAATTGAATACCAGGATAAGCGTTCTGCATCCATTTATGTTGCCTTTGAGGTAACTGATGGAAAAGGGGCAGTTGAAGAAGGAGTCAAGATTGTAATCTGGACTACAACTCCATGGACGATTCCAGCCAATCAGGGTATTGCCCTTCATCCTGAATTAACTTATGTAGTTGTGAAAGCGGATGGAGAAAAATTCTTAGTTGCAGAAGCATTGCTCGAGTCCGTAGCCAAAGAAGTAGGATGGGAAAGCCCTAGCGTAGTGAAGACGTTGAAAGGGACTGAACTCGAAAGAGCAGTAGCAAAGCATCCTTTATTTGACCGGGAATCACTTGTTGTATTGGGTGAACATGTAACAACGGACGCCGGTACAGGTTGTGTTCATACTGCTCCTGGCCACGGGGAAGACGATTTTCTAGTGGGCCAGAAATACGGGCTGGAAGTGCTTTGCCCTGTTGATGAAAAAGGTTACATGACCAGGGAAGCAGGCGAGTTTGAAGGATTATTTTATGATGAAGCGAATAAGGCAATCACAGAAAAGCTCCAGGAAGCAGGAGCACTTTTAAAGCTTTCATTCATCACTCACTCTTATCCGCATGACTGGCGTACGAAGAAGCCGACCATTTTCCGTGCAACAGCGCAGTGGTTTGCTTCCATCAAAGATTTCCGCCAGGATCTCTTAAAAGCAGTGGAAGAGACCAAGTGGGTTCCTGCATGGGGAGAAACACGCCTGCATAATATGGTCCGTGACCGTGGGGACTGGTGTATTTCCCGCCAGCGTGCATGGGGTGTTCCTATTCCTGTATTCTATGCCGAAAACGGTGACCCGATTATCACAGACGAAACCATTGAACATGTTTCAACCCTATTCCGTGAGCACGGTTCGAATGTTTGGTTCGAGCGCGATGCGAAGGACCTGCTTCCTGAAGGCTTCACGCATGAAAGCAGCCCGAACGGAAAATTCACGAAGGAAACGGATATCATGGACGTATGGTTTGATTCAGGATCTTCACATCAGGCTGTGCTGGTAGAACGGGATGGCCTTGAGCGTCCTGCTGACCTATATTTAGAAGGATCGGACCAATACCGCGGCTGGTTCAACTCTTCTCTTTCCACTAGTGTCGCTGTTAGCGGAAAAGCGCCATATAAGGGCGTGCTAAGCCATGGTTTTGCATTGGATGGCGAAGGAAGAAAAATGAGTAAATCGATCGGAAACGTAGTTGTCCCTGCAAAGGTAATGAACCAGCTTGGCGCAGATATTTTGAGGCTGTGGGTTGCTTCCGTTGATTATCAATCAGATGTCCGCGTATCTGATCCGATTTTAAAGCAGGTTGCCGAGGTATACCGGAAAATCAGAAATACGTTCCGTTTCCTTCTTGGAAACCTCGACGGGTTCAATCCTGAAGCCGATAAAGTTTCTTTAGGTGAGCTTCGAGAAGTTGACCAGTATATGCTCATTAAATTGAATAAGCTTGTAAAACAGGCAAAGCAGGCTTATGACAACTATGAGTTCGCAACCATCTACCATTTGGTGAACAATTTCTGTACGCTTGACCTGAGTGCATTCTACCTGGATTATGCAAAAGACATCTTATACTGTGAAGCACCAGATAGCACGGAAAGGCGGGCAATCCAGACGGTCCTTTACGAGTCACTGCTTGTGCTTGTAAAATTGGTTTCACCAATTCTTTCCCATACAGCAGATGAGGTATGGGCTTTCATTCCAGGCGTAACGGAAGAAAGCGTCCAATTGACACTGATGCCTGATGGATTCGAAGTCGCAAATGCAGTCGAAATTGAAGAGAAACGGAACGCATTCATGTCGCTTCGAGATGATGTGCTAAAAGCTTTGGAAGAAGCACGGAATGAAAAGATCATCGGGAAATCACTAAATGCAAAAGTAACGGTTTATGTAAATGACGGTGTGAAGCAATTGCTGGATAGCATTGATGAGAATCTTGAGCAGTTGTTCATCGTTTCTGCGTTTGAGGTCGGAGGCAATTTTGACTCAGCTCCGGAACAGGCGCTTAAGCTTGACAAAGCAGCTATCGTTGTTTCCAAAGCTGAAGGCGAGACATGTGAACGCTGCTGGAATGTTTCTGAAGAAGTCGGGAAAGTGGAAGAGCATCCAACCCTATGCCCGCGCTGTGCCACAGTTGTAGAAGAACACTATTCAGTAAATCAATAATGAACAAGGGAGCGGAGCACTTTGCTTACGCTCCCTTTTCTTTCAGGTATATGTAATTAGGCAATTTTTTTAGATTATGCTACAATTCAGAAGAAACTTTTACATAGTTTGGGGGATAAAAGGTGTTCTATTATTTCATTGCCCTGTTTGTGATTGCGCTTGATCAACTGACAAAATGGCTAGTAGTGAAAAATATGGAGCTTGGGGAGAGTATCGCAATTATTCAGGATTTTTTATACATAACCTCCCACCGGAACCGCGGGGCGGCCTGGGGAATTTTACAGGGGCAGATGTGGTTTTTTTACATCATAACGGTAGTTGTTGTGGTCAGCCTTGTCTATTATCTTCAGAAAATGGGGAGACAAAGCACGCTATTGGGTGTATCGCTCGGCTTGATGCTCGGGGGAGCGATTGGTAATTTCATTGACCGTATAGCGAGAAAAGAAGTGGTGGACTTTATTAATACGTATATTTTTAGTTATAATTTCCCGATTTTCAACATTGCGGATTCGGCCCTGACAATTGGGGTAGGGTTAATGATCATCTACATGCTTTTGGAAGAAAAGCGTTCGAAGGAGACGAAGAATGGATAATGTAACATACACGCTGGATGAAACATTTGCAAGAGAAAGGATAGACAAGGTGCTCAGTGGGTTGAATGAAGAGTGGTCAAGATCCTTTGTACAGCAGTTAATTAAGGATGGCCGTGTCCTTGTAAATGGGGCTTCCATTAAATCGAACTATAAATGCAGCCCAGGGGACCATATCGAAGTAGACCTGCCTGAACTGGAAGAGTTGGATATATTGCCTGAGGAAATGAACCTGGACATCTACTATGAAGATGGAGATGTCCTGGTCGTCAACAAACCGCGGGGAATGGTGGTCCATCCGGCACCAGGGCATACGACAGGGACGCTTGTCAACGGACTGATGGCCCACTGCAAAGACCTATCTGGCATAAATGGTGTGATGCGTCCAGGTATTGTCCACCGGATTGATAAGGATACATCCGGCCTGTTAATGGTAGCAAAAAATGATATGGCCCACGAAAGCCTGGTACAGCAGCTCGTGGATAAAACGGTAACTCGAAAGTATAAGGCAATCGTTCATGGCGTAATCCCGCATGACCATGGGACAATCGACGCACCGATTGGACGCGATAAAAAAGACCGGCAAAGCATGACTGTAACCGAAGAGAATGCCAGGAATGCAGTTACTCATTTCAGGGTGCTCGAAAAGTTTCATAACTTCACCTTGGTTGAGTGCCAGCTTGAAACCGGACGTACCCATCAAATACGCGTCCATATGAAGTATATCGGCTATCCGCTTGCCGGAGACCCTAAATACGGACCAAAGAAGACCTTGACTAGTATAGAAGGACAGGCTCTTCATGCAGGAATCCTGGGGTTTATCCATCCAAGGACGGGAGAATACATGGAGTTTGAAGCACCTCTTCCGGAGGACTTTGAACATGTTCTGGAATCTTTACGAAAAAGTGATTGACATGGCTGATAATAACTTTTATTATGGACATAATGAAAATAAGAACCTTTAACACAGTCCAGAGAGGCTGGGAAGGAAGCGGATCTTGAAAGGTAATCAATCCTAGACGAGCTCGACTCCCCATGCCCACTGGCATGGGGATTTTTTATTTTAGTAAAACTTATTAAGGATGTATACACTATGGGTGAAAAAGCTATTGTTTTAGATGAACAGGCAATCCGCAGGGCATTGACACGAATTGCCCATGAGATTATTGAAAGAAATAAAGGAATCGAGAATTGTATCCTGATTGGTATCCGAACGCGGGGCATCTTTTTGGCAAGGCGCCTTGCGGAAAGAATCGGCCAAATTGAAGGTAACAGCATTGACGTAGGAGAGCTGGATATCACTTTATACCGCGATGATCTTACGAAAAAGACCACTGATGGCCAACCATTGGTTAAGGGATCGGAAATTCCCGTTGATATTACCGGCAAAAAGGTCATAGTGATAGATGATGTCTTGTTTACAGGGAGGACGATTAGAGCAGCGATGGATGCTTTGATGGATCTAGGCCGTCCTAATCAAATACAACTGGCCGTCCTTGTTGACAGGGGTCACCGAGAACTTCCAATCCGAGCCGATTATGTCGGAAAGAATGTCCCGACATCACTTTCGGAAAAAATTGCAGTTACATTGAGCGAAGTGGATGGTATTGATCAAGTCAGTATTTTAGACAACTAACAAGAAGCCTCCTGGCAGCCGGTTCGTCGGCTAAAACCTGCCAATTCCTATGGCAAACCAACGCCGCCAGCCCAGTGAGGCGACAATAAGAAACCTTTTTAAATGGTCCTGCGAGGCCATAAAGGGAACAATGTTAGAATTAACATTCCTTGTCCTCTTTGCCTCGCCGTAAAGAGGACTTTTAAAAGGGTTTAGGGGGAAACGTTTTTATGGAAGAAACTAGAAGAGATGTGGTCCTTGATGTGAGGGATGTACCTTCACCGGTTCAATGGATAACATTAAGCATGCAGCATTTATTCGCAATGTTCGGGGCAACGGTTTTAGTGCCGTTCCTAGTTGGGTTAAGTCCGGGGATCGCGTTAATATCGAGCGGTCTTGGAACATTATCATACCTGTTAATTACAAAGGGGCAAATACCTGCTTATCTTGGGTCTTCCTTCGCTTTCATAGCGCCGATTATTGCGGCAAAAGCGATGGGTGGTCCGGAATCGGCAATGATCGGATGCTTTTTCGCAGGCTTGGTATATGGAATGATCGCTTTAATCATCAAGAGGGTGGGACTTAATTGGTTGATGGAGCTCTTGCCTCCGGTTGTAGTCGGCCCGGTCATCATTGTCATTGGTTTGGGGCTTGCAGGTACGGCGGTCAATATGGCCATGTACGAAAATCCAGGGGCGCCAGCCGGTGAACTTGTCTACAGTACAACTCATATCACTGTTGCGCTTATCACACTTGGGGTAACGATTATATGCTCTATCTTTGCACGAGGGTTTCTTAAACTGATACCGATCCTGATGGGGATCATTGCAGGCTATATCTCCGCCTATATTGCGGGAATTATCGACTTTAGCGGGATTGCAAAAGCCAAATGGTTCCAAATGCCAGATTTCATGATACCTTTCGCAACATATACACCGAATTTCTCATGGGAAGTCATCGTGATAATGGTTCCTGTTGCAATCGTTACGATGGCCGAACATATCGGCCACCAAATGGTGCTTAGTAAAGTAGTAGGAAAGAATTTTATCAAAAAACCTGGTCTCCACCGCTCCATTGCTGGCGACGGTTTCGGAATTGTGCTAGGCTCGATTATCGGTGGGCCGCCGCTTACATCTTACGGTGAAAATATCGGGGTTTTGGCGATAACCCGCGCATTTAGTGTTTATATCATCGGTGGAGCAGCCACAATAGCGATTCTGTTCGGCTTTATCGGTAAGATATCTGCAGTAATCAGTTCCATACCACAGGCTGTCATGGGTGGCATCTCCATCCTGCTGTTTGGGATTATCGCATCCAGCGGCCTTCGTATGTTGATTGATAATAAAGTTGATTTTGGAAATAACAGAAATCTCATCATCGCTTCCGTCATCCTGGTCATCGGGGTAGGCGGTGCCTATGTAAAGCTGTCTGATGCTGTATCACTTTCAGGAATGGCGCTAGCAGCAATTATCGGTGTGCTTTTAAACCTGATCCTTCCGGGCAGGGAAAAGGCGAGTAGCATGTTTGGAGAAGAGAAGTAATTTTAAACTGAATATACACCTTTTAAAAGAAGTCCAGAGAGGCTTAAAAGGGTGGTGCTCTTAGAGGAAGTATGGAAAGATTGTAGAACGCGTTTCTGCTGCTTTTCATTCTTTCCCTGAACACTTTCACCCTGGAACCAATCTTTGGCCCAGGGTATTTTTTTACCCTGGAACTAGGATGAAGTACACAAAGGGGGAATATTTATGAGAAACTTACTTACTATGAATGAATTATCTGTTCGAGAAATCGAAGAAATCATCAGGCAAGCAGAGGATTTTGCTGCCGGAGAATCTTGGTTTCCTCACCGTCAAACTTTTGTGGCAAATCTCTTTTTCGAACCAAGCACACGCACGAAATGCAGCTTTGAAATGGCGGAAAGAAAATTGGGATTAGAGGTTATCCCTTTTGATGCCGGTACTTCAAGTGTTCTAAAAGGGGAAACTCTCTATGACACTGCCAGAACGCTCGAAGCCATTGGAGTGAATGCCCTGGTCATCAGGCATGAAATGGATCGTTATTACGAAGAACTGTCTGGTAGGCTGAACATTCCAGTAATCAATGCTGGTGACGGGTGCGGCCACCATCCAACACAGTCGCTCCTTGATTTGATGACAATTAAACAAGAGTTTGGCGGTTTTAATGGCATCAAGGTTGCGATCATTGGGGATATCCGCCACAGCCGGGTAGCCAGGTCCAATGCTGATGCGTTAACGCGCCTTGGAGCTAACGTAGTATTCTCAGGACCGCCTGAATGGTTTGATGACCAGATCGGGAAAGGTTCTTATGAAGATATTGATGTGGCCGTCAAAACTGCTGATGTCGTCATGCTCCTAAGAATTCAGCATGAGCGGCACATAACAAACCATGACAGCACAAATGGTGAGTATTTGCAGCGATTCGGTTTAACAAAGCAACGTGAAAAAAGCATGAAGCCCCGCGCCATTATCATGCACCCGGCACCTATCAACAGGGGAGTGGAAATCGATAGTGACTTGGTTGAATGCGAACGCGCAAGGATTTTTAAGCAAATGGAAAACGGCGTTTATATCAGGATGGCCGTATTAAAAAGAGCGTTAGAAAAGGAAAAGGGAGGAACCGTTTATGAGAACCATCATCAAAAATGGAGTATTGCTCGATAACGAAGGAAATCTGATCAAGGCTGAAGTCGCTTTTGAAAATGGTGTCATTACCGAACTTGCAGAAACAATTCCTGCCGCTGGGGATGAGGTAATTAATGCAAGCGGAAATGTTATCGTCCCTGGATTCATTGACCTTCATGTACACTTACGCGAGCCTGGCGGAGAGAAGAAAGAGACGATTAAAACGGGGACAATGGCAGCTGCCAGGGGAGGATTCACTACTGTCGCTGCAATGCCGAATACGCGTCCGGTACCCGATAGTAAAGAGCAAATGAAATGGCTGATGAACAGAATTGAAGAAACGGCACATGTAAGGGTTCTTCCTTATGCTTCCATTACAGTTCGTGAACTTGGGAAGGAATTGACAGATTTTGAAGGGCTGAAGGAAGCGGGGGCGTTTGCCTTCACAGATGACGGGGTAGGCGTGCAGGAAGCTGGAATGATGCTCGCAGCCATGAAGAAAGCAACGGCATTGAATATGCCGATCGTGGCCCATTGCGAAGATAATACGTTAATTAATAAAGGTTCCGTCCATGAAGGCAAATTTTCCGAAGCGGCCGAATTAAACGGAATTCCTTCTGTATGTGAATCCGTTCAAATAGCCAGGGATGTGCTACTGGCAGAAGCGGCGGATTGCCATTACCATGTTTGCCATATCAGCACCAAGGAATCTGTTAGGGTCGTAAGAGATGCGAAAAGAGCCGGAATTAAAGTGACCGCAGAAGTGACCCCTCATCACCTTATCCTCTGTGATGAAGATATTCCGGGACTTGATCCCAATTATAAAATGAATCCTCCGCTAAGAGGCCGGGATGATCGAGAAGCGCTTATAGAAGGCCTGAGGGATGGCACGATCGATTTTATTGCGACAGACCATGCTCCCCATACAGCGGAAGAAAAAGCGGAAGGAATGATCCTCGCGCCCTTTGGGATTGTCGGGTTGGAAACAGCTTTTCCGCTCCTATATACCCATTTTGTAAAGAATGGAATCTTCACCCTTAAGGAACTGGTTGAGTTCTTGACCGTAAAACCTGCTGAAAGCTTTTCCCTTCCATTCGGGAAGCTGCGTGCAGGTGCAAAGGCAGATATTGTACTGCTGGATTTGGATTCAGAAAAACGGATTGACAGCACTGAGTTTGCCTCAAAAGGCAAAAACACTCCTTTTAACGGGAAGGTTTGCTCTGGATGGCCGGTAATGACAATTGCTGAAGGTAAAATAGTTTGGGAAAAAGGACGTGTAAAACAATGAAAAGGCAGCTCATTCTAGAGGATGGTACAGTATTCGTCGGCGAAGCTTTTGGAAGTGATACGGATAAAATAGGGGAGGTTGTGTTCAATACTGGAATGACGGGGTATCAGGAAATCTTATCTGACCCTTCCTATTGCGGACAGATTGTAACCCTTACTTACCCCCTTATTGGCAATTACGGCATAAACCGTGACGACTTTGAATCAATTAATCCTGCAATCTCAGGATTTATCGTTAAGGAGGCAGCAGACTTCCCATCCAATTGGAGGAATGAGCTTTCGCTGGATGAATTTTTCAAGTCAAAGGACATACCCGGAATCAGCGGGATTGATACAAGAAAACTGACAAGAATCATTCGCCAGCATGGCACAATGAAAGGCGCAATTTGCAGAATTGAAAAAAATCCAGAGGACATTTTAGAGCAGTTGAAAGCTACGGTTCCGCCAACCGACCAGGTCAAACGCGTTTCAACAAAAACGGCTTACCCAAGTCCTGGAAGAGGCAAAAGGGTAGCGTTAATAGACTTTGGTATGAAGCACGGAATTTTGCGCGAATTAAATGACAGGGATTGCGATGTCGTAGTGCTGCCTTACAATGTTACAGCAAGTGAAGTGTTGAAGCTAAATCCTGACGGAGTTATGCTCTCCAACGGACCTGGGGACCCGAAAGATGTCCGGGAAGCGATAGAAATGATCAAAGGGATTCAGGGCAAGGTACCATTATTCGGAATCTGCCTTGGCCACCAGCTCTTTGCACTTGCAAACGGTGCTGAAACAGAAAAAATGAAATTTGGCCATCGCGGCTCAAATCATCCGGTGAAGGACTTAAAAACAGGAAATGTTGCGTTAACCTCGCAAAACCATGGTTATACTGTACAAAGTGATTCTATTCGCCGCACCAACCTGGAAATTACCCATATTGCTTTAAATGACAATACAATTGAAGGGTTAAAACATAAAGAACACCCGGCCTTTACGGTTCAATACCATCCGGAAGCGTCACCAGGACCGGTAGATGCCAATTACTTATTTGACGAATTTTTAAACATGATTGAAATTGCAAAAGAGAGAGGGGAAGCAACATGCCAAAACGTACAGATATAAAAAGCATTCTTGTAATTGGTTCAGGTCCAATCGTCATTGGGCAGGCTGCGGAATTCGATTATGCAGGAACCCAGGCATGCATCGCATTAAAAGAAGAAGGATATAAAGTCATTCTAGTAAACTCGAACCCTGCAACAATCATGACCGATACGGAAATAGCAGATAAAGTATATATAGAACCGATCACATTAGAGTTCGTCAGCAAAATCATCCGAAAAGAACGGCCAGATGCACTATTGCCGACATTGGGCGGACAAACAGGGCTTAATATGGCAGTGGAACTGGCAAACGCGGGTATTCTGGAAGAATGCGGAGTCAAAATTTTGGGTACAGAGCTTTCAGCTATCGAAAGGGCAGAAGATAGGGATTTATTCCGGACGCTCATGAATGAATTGGGAGAACCGGTTCCTGACAGTGATATCATCCATTCCATAGAAGATGCGCTTCAATTCGTTGAACGGGTTGGATATCCGGTTATCGTTCGTCCTGCATTTACGCTTGGAGGAACAGGTGGAGGAATATGTGCGAACGAAGAAGAGCTAATGGAAATCGTAGCGGGTGGTTTGAAAAGCAGCCCTGTGCATCAATGCTTGCTGGAAAAAAGCATCGCAGGATTTAAGGAAATAGAATACGAGGTTATGAGAGACAGCAATGACAGTGCCATTGTCGTTTGTAATATGGAAAATTTTGACCCGGTAGGAATCCATACAGGGGACTCGATTGTCGTTGCACCAAGTCAAACTCTTAGCGACCGGGAATACCAGATGCTGCGCAATGCTTCTTTGAAAATTATACGGGCCCTGAAAATAGAGGGTGGCTGTAACGTCCAGCTCGCTTTGGATCCATACAGTTATCAGTATTATGTAATTGAAGTAAACCCGCGCGTAAGCCGGTCATCAGCGCTCGCTTCAAAAGCGACTGGCTATCCAATCGCTAAGCTCGCTGCCAAAATTGCCGTCGGCCTAACGCTGGACGAGATGATGAACCCTGTAACAGGAAAGACGTATGCCAGCTTTGAACCAGCCCTTGATTATGTCGTGTCTAAAATCCCGCGTTGGCCATTCGATAAGTTTGAGTCCGCAAACCGCAAGCTCGGAACCCAAATGAAAGCGACCGGGGAAGTCATGGCGATAGGTAGGACGTTTGAAGAGTCCATCCTTAAGGCAGTCCGCTCTCTTGAAGCTGGATTGTTCCATATCGGACTTAATGAAGAAGTCAGTGATCAGCTGATTGAAAAGCGCATCCGCAAAGCCGGAGATGAGAGGTTATTTTATATTGGGGAAGCGTTAAGAAGAGGGACAAGTATTGATACCATCCATGAGTGGAGCCAAATTGATCTGTTCTTTCTTCATAAGCTGAAAAAAATAGTTAAGTTTGAAGAAACGCTTCGAGAAAACCTATTTGATTATGAGTTAGCTGTTAAAGCGAAGAAAATGGGCTTCTCGGATGTTATTCTTGCCGAGCTTTGGAAAACTGATCAACGTTCCATCTATGAATGGCGTAAGGAAAAGGAGATTGTTCCGGTTTATAAAATGGTAGATACCTGTGCTGCCGAATTCGAATCAGAAACTCCTTATTTTTACGGAACATATGAGGACGAGAACGAATCCATTGTAACAGAACGGAAAAGCGTGGTCGTTTTAGGGTCAGGCCCGATCAGAATCGGCCAGGGAGTTGAATTCGACTATGCGACCGTTCACTCTGTTTGGGCAATCAAGGAAGCCGGGTATGAGGCGATTATCATCAACAATAATCCAGAAACAGTCTCAACCGATTTCAGTATTTCCGATAAGCTTTATTTCGAACCTCTGACCATTGAAGATGTTATGAACATCATAGATCTTGAAAGACCGATGGGTGTGGTGGTCCAATTCGGGGGCCAGACAGCTATCAATCTAGCGGAGCAGCTGGTTGAAAGAGGAGTAAAAATATTAGGAACGTCACTTGAGGACCTGGACCGGGCAGAAAACAGGGATAAATTTGAACAGGCGCTGAATGAATTGGGAATCCCACAGCCAAAAGGAAAAACGGCAACTTCGGTTGACCAATCTGTCCAGATTGCTGAGGGCATTGGCTATCCAGTATTAGTTAGGCCTTCCTATGTCCTAGGCGGCAGAGCTATGGAGATCGTCTATAAACAAGATGAATTGCTTCACTATATGGAAAATGCGGTGAAAATTAATCCGGACCATCCCGTGCTCATCGATCGCTATTTGACAGGGAAGGAAATTGAAGTGGATGCTATTTCAGACGGAAAAGATGTGGTAATCCCGGGAATTATGGAGCATATCGAACGTGCAGGAGTCCATTCTGGTGATTCAATCGCAGTTTATCCACCACAAAGCCTGTCAGCAGATATTAAAGAAAAAATTGTGGATTATACATCAAGACTGGCAAAGGGATTAAACATTATCGGTCTATTAAATATTCAATATGTTGTTAGCAACGATGAGGTATTTGTTATCGAGGTTAATCCGCGCTCAAGCCGGACGGTTCCTTTTTTAAGCAAGATTACAAATGTCCCAATGGCGAATCTCGCTACAAAGGCCATCCTCGGAAATTCCTTGCAATCTATGGGGTATACGAGCGGGTTAGTCCCCGAAAAATCGGGTGTATACGTGAAAGTGCCGGTATTCTCCTTTGCAAAACTGCGGAGGGTCGATATTACCTTAGGTCCGGAAATGAAATCTACCGGAGAGGTAATGGGCAAGGATTATACTCTCGAAAAAGCATTATACAAAGGTCTGGTGGCTTCTGGCATCCAAATAAAAGACCATGGATCCGTCCTATTGACTGTAGCGGATAAGGATAAGCAGGAAGCACTTGAAATCGCCCGCCGCTTCAATAATTGCGGATACCGGATCGTCGCGACATCTGGTACGGCAGCAATATTGGAAAAAGCCGGGATCCCGGTACAGATTGTTGAGAAGATCGGGGAATCAGGAAAGAATCTTCTTGATGTCATACGGAATGGCGAGGCTCAATTGGTCATCAATACATTAACCAAAGGAAAGCAGCCTGAGCGTGATGGCTTCCGAATCAGGCGTGAATCGGTGGAAAATGGCATTCCATGTTTAACGTCTCTGGATACAGCAGAAGCAATCTTACGGGTAATCGAATCGATGACATTCTCGGCAGAAGCAATGGCAAAGTCCGATAAAGCCCGAGAGGTGTCCTATTCATGATAAAAAACGAGAACATGAGAGTCATCAGCCAGAGAAAAATTGCTAAATCAATATATGAGCTCACCTTAGAAGGTGAGCTTGTTTCTGAAATGAATCAGCCGGGACAATTTGTCCATATAAAAGCTGGAAGTGGATTTGAGCTGTTGTTAAGGCGGCCGATAAGCATTTCTTCCATAAAGGAAAAAGAAAAGCAATTCACGATGATTTACCGTGCAGATGGAAAAGGAACACAGCTCCTTTCGCAAAAAAAGAACGGTGAAGAGGTAGATGTACTTGGTCCTTTAGGCAATGGATTTCCTGTTGACGAGGCACATGGAAATGGCGGCAAGGTGCTTTTGGTAGGCGGCGGTATCGGGGTTCCTCCTTTATTTGAGCTATCCAAAAGATTAAGAGAAAAAGGCTGCTCCGTCATTCATGTATTGGGTTTCCAATCGGTAGACAATGTTTTTTATGAAGAACAATTTGCTAGTTTGGGAGAAACATATATTGTTACGGCTGACGGATCATATGGCAGTGCAGGTTTTGTCACTGATGTGATTAAACGGATTGAAGAGGATTTTCAAATCATCTATGCCTGCGGACCAACGCCAATGCTACGGGCACTAGAAGCTGAATACGGCCATAAACAACTCTATTTGTCACTTGAAGAACGGATGGGTTGCGGGATTGGCGCCTGCTTTGCATGTGTTTGCCATACTGCTTCAGATCCCGATGGCCATTCTTATAAGAAAGTGTGCGCCGATGGCCCAGTATTCCGGGCAGGGGAGGTTATTCTATGAAGTCACTTGCTATCAATCTGCCAGGACTTGAATTGAAAAATCCAGTCATGCCGGCATCAGGCTGCTTTGGATTTGGGCGTGAATTCAGCCGCCTGTATGATTTAAACAAGCTCGGAGCCATCATGATTAAAGCGACAACCCCGGAACCCCGATTTGGAAACCCGACCCCGCGGGTTGCGGAAACATCAGCTGGCATGCTGAATGCTATCGGGTTGCAAAATCCAGGGCTTTCAAAGGTGATAGAAGAAGAGCTTGCTTTTCTTGAAATGTACGACATTCCTATTATCGCTAATATTGCCGGGTCACAAGTGCAAGATTATACAGAAGTTGCCCGCGAAATAAGCAAGGCTGGCAATGTAAAGGCCTTGGAATTAAATATCTCTTGCCCAAATGTGAAACAAGGTGGGATCGCATTCGGGACTGATCCAGAAACGGCAAAAAGCGTGACTAAAGCCGTGAAGGAAGTTTCCGAGGTACCTGTATACGTTAAACTTTCCCCTAACGTCACCAACATAACTGAAATGGCTAAAGCGGTGGAAGATGCAGGGGCAGACGGGCTAACGATGATCAATACATTGCTGGGAATGAGACTGGATATCAAAACAGGAAAGCCAGTGCTTGCAAATGGGACAGGCGGCTTATCCGGCCCGGCAATTAAACCGGTTGCCATCAGAATGATACATGAAGTAAGCAGGCGGGTGTCCATTCCCATCATAGGGATGGGAGGCATTGCGACTGCGGAAGATGTAATTGAATTTTTTTATGCAGGGGCCAGCGCGGTGGCGGTCGGAACCGCAAACTTTGTCGATCCTTTTGTATGCCCGAAAATCATTGAAGAACTTCCGGAATTGCTTGAAAAGCTGGGTTATAGCCATATTTCAGAGTGTACGGGAAGGAGCTGGAACAAGGATGCACAAATCTCTTATCATCGCTCTTGATTTCCCAGACATGGAAAAAACAAAACATTTTCTTGGGTGGTTTAGCGGGAAGCAATTATTTGTCAAAGTGGGCATGCAGCTATTTTACCAAAACGGTCCCGGAATCATCAATTTTATAAAAGAGCAGGGACATGATGTTTTCCTTGATTTAAAGCTCCATGATATTCCTAACACGGTGAAGCAGGCTATGAGGGGTCTCGCAGGCTTGAATGTTGATTTAGTTAATGTTCATGCTGCAGGCGGCGTTAAAATGATGGATGCAGCACTCGAAGGATTGGATGCCGGTACACCTTCAGGAAAAGAAAGGCCAAAATGCATTGCGGTCACACAGCTAACAAGCACCACAAAAGAACAAATGAATGAAGAACAACGGATATACGGGCTTTTAGAAGAATCTGTTCTCCATTATGCCGGATTAACGAAACGTGCCGGGCTTGATGGGGTAGTTTGTTCAACACATGAGGTAAGCTTGATCCATGAGAGAATCGGAAAAGGCTTTTTAACGGTAACTCCAGGCATAAGGATGGCCGAGGGAGAAACCCATGACCAAAAAAGAGTGGCGACACCTGAACAGGCAAGGATGCTTGGGGCAGACGCAATCGTTGTCGGCAGGACAATTACAGCAGCAGAAAATCCATTTGAAGCCTATAAAAAAGTACTGGAAGCGTGGGAGGGAATTAAGATATGAAAGAAACGATAGCGGAGCATTTGTTAGAAATAAAGGCTGTTTACCTACAGCCTGACAATCCTTTCACATGGGCTTCGGGGATTAAGTCCCCTATCTATTGCGATAACCGGTTAACACTGTCTTACCCGGAAATCCGCAAAGAAATAGCAAAGGGATTGGCATCGTTGATTCAAGAACATTTTTCCGATGCGCAAATACTAGCGGGAACAGCTACTGCGGGAATTCCCCACGCTGCCTGGGTAAGCGATATTTTAGACCTTCCGATGTGCTATGTAAGATCCAAGCCAAAGGGACATGGGAAGGGCAACCAGATTGAAGGAAAAGTGGAACCAGGGCAAAAGGTTGTCGTCGTCGAAGACCTGATCTCTACTGGAGGCAGTGTAATCGAGGCAGTAAAAGCCTTACGAGAAAATGGCTGCACTGTTTTAGGGGTCGTATCCATCTTCACGTATGAATTACAAAAAGGTAAGGACCAGCTGGCTGCAGAAGGTATCCACTCCTTTTCGCTCTCAGATTACACTTCCCTCATTAAAGTTGCAAAAAACCTCGGACTTATTAAAGAAAGCGATAGGTATAAATTAAGCAAGTGGAGAGAAAATCCGGCAGATACCGGATGGATCACTGCATAAAGAAGACAGCCAGCGGAAAAATCCACTGGCTGTTTTCTTTTATTTAACACCCTTAGGAGCTTCCTTCATCCTGATGACCTGGTCGGCGTTAGGCGTTACATACATCGTTTGCTGGTTATCGTATATAACAAATCCCGGTTTGGCACCGCTTGGTTTTTTTACATGCCTGATTTTGGTGAAATCAACAGGAACAGAGCTGGAGCTTTTTGCTTTGCTGTAATAAGCAGCGAGTACAGCTGCCTCTTGAATCGTTTCATCTGTTGGACGTTCATTGCGAATGACGACATGGGAGCCGGGAATGTCTTTTGTATGGAGCCAAATTTCATCTCTTCTTGCAAGTTTATTGGTTAAATAATCATTCTGTTTGTTGTTTTTGCCAACCAGTATTTCGTCTCCATCGGTAGAAAAATAGCTTTCTAGCTGCGGCTTTGCATTTGCTGGTTTCTTCATTCCTTTTTTCTGCTTTTGTTTGAGGTAGCCTTCTTCCTGAAGTTCCTCGCGGATTTCCTCGATATCTCTTGGAGAGGCGGAATGAAGCTGCTGCATGAGGGTATCGAAATACTCCGTCTCCGCCTTGGCCAAATCAATTTGTTCTTCGACAAACCCAATCGCATTCTTTGCTTTTTGGTATCGAGAAAAATACTTTTGGGCGTTCTCTGATGGTGACTTTAGCGGGTCAAGCGGGATCGTGACCATCCGTCCGTCTTCCTCATAATAATTGCTGACTTCGACTTCCTTCATCCCTTTTTCCATTTGATAAAGGTTCGCGGTTAAGAGCTCGCCAAACAACTGGTATCCTTCTGCCTTTTCACTTTCCTGAAGCGTTCTTTCAAGCTTTTTAATTTTCTTCTTATTCTTATCCATTTCATTGGCGATAAAGCGTTCAAGATCGTTTCCTTGCTGCTTCACCCTGTCCCGCTCGGCTTTTCCAAAATAGAATCGGTCGAGCAATTCACTTAAAGAAGCAAATGTCCGGGTCTCCCCTTTTAGGGAACTAAGCGGCAGCATATAAAATGATTCTTTGCTGCCATCATCAATAAGTGTTGGGCTGTAATCCTTTCTCTTAACCCTTTCCATCAAACCGAGGAATGCCCCAGGCAATGTCGAACGATTGGCAAGACCAGCTTGGTGGACGGCTTCACGTGCGAATAATGGTGAAATACCCGAATAATGATGAACCAGCTGCTTATCCAACTGGCCGGCATTAAAATCAAGGTTACGCAGAATATCTTCTTCGGTAGCCTCTAATGGGTTGGCCTTTTCCTGGGATGGAGGGGCTTTATAAAGCTGCCCCGGCAGTACGGCACGATAACTGCTGACTGCATAGGAGACATGCTTTATGCTATCTATAATCATATTTTTCTCTTTATCAAGCAGAATGATATTGCTGTGCCTTCCCATGATTTCTACGATCAGCTGTTTTACCGAGACATCCCCCAGCTCATTCCGTCCTTTTACTTCAAAAATAACAACCCTGTCTAGTCCGGATTGATAAATATTTTCAATCACATAGCCTTCAAGATGCTTCCTCATAAGCATGCAGAACATTGGGGGTTCTTTTGGATTTTCGTAGCTTTCTTGTGTGATCTGCATCCTTGCATAGCTTGGATGGGCGGAAAGCAATAGCTTATGGTTTTTTCCGCCCGCTCGAATAACAAGGATTGCTTCATTTTTATATGGCTGATGAATTTTATTAATACGGCCTCCCTTGAGAAGGCCAGAAATTTCTTCGGTCATTGCTTTTGTGAACAAACCATCGAAAGACATTGGCGTTACTTCCTTTGCAATAAAATAAAAAATGAAAGCCTTTAATTTCAGTTATAGCTGCTTAGGCATGTCCCCTCATTATAAGGAGCATTGGCAGTTATGTAAAATATTTTCCCTAATGCATTCACACTAAAAGTATAGCATTTTTTAGGACGAGTCTGAATAAGCATGGAAGGAGAAAAGGAAAGTTCTATTCTATTCGCGAGGGATGTGTGATACGTAATGAAGTTCCGTGAAATGGATACAGTGGACATTGAAGCAGCTCTTCAAACCAGCATGGAAAAGGGTTTAAGAGAAGACGAGGCAAGAAAAAGGCAGCAAAAGCAAGGGTTTAATGAACTTCAAGAAGGAGAAAAACAATCCGCCCTCCTGTTGTTTTTCTCCCAATTTAAAGACTTTATGGTCCTGGTGCTCCTAGCGGCTACATTGATTTCGGGCTTGCTTGGCGAATATATCGATTCGATAGCGATTATCGCCATCATATTGATAAATGGATTCCTTGGCTTTTTCCAGGAACGGAAGGCGGAGAAATCGCTGGATGCACTGAAACAAATGGCAGCGCCCCAAGTCCATGCCCTGCGTGATGGGAAGTGGGTTAAAATGCCTTCGAGGGAAGTGGTTGTAGGTGACGTCTTGAAGTTCACAAGCGGCGACCGCATTGGTGCTGATTTAAGAATTATGGAATCGTCCAGCCTGGAGATAGAGGAATCGGCACTTACAGGAGAGTCTGTCCCGGCCGTTAAGTTTGCCCAACCAATCAGGCATGCTGTAGACAGTATAGGTGATGAACAAAATATGGCGTTTATGGGAACGATGGTCACCAGGGGAAGCGGTGTCGGAATAGTCACTGCCACAGGCATGAATACAGCTATGGGAAAGATTGCGGATATGCTTCAATCAGCGGAAACGATGGCCACCCCGCTGCAACGTCGCCTGGAGCAGCTTGGAAAGATTCTGATCATCACCGCTTTGTTTTTGACGCTTCTCGTTGTGGTAATTGGGGTAATACAAGGAAACGACTTATATACGATGTTTTTGGCAGGTGTCTCGCTTGCGGTCGCAGCTATTCCAGAAGGGCTTCCGGCAATCGTTACCGTTGCGCTTTCTCTAGGCGTACAGAGGATGATCAAACAAAAGTCGATTGTCCGCAAGCTGCCAGCCGTTGAAACATTAGGATGTGCTTCTGTCATCTGCTCTGATAAAACAGGGACAATGACCCAGAATAAGATGACGGTAACGCATCTATGGAGTGGCGGAAAAACGTGGAATGTGACAGGGACCGGCTATGAACCTAATGGAAGTTTTATGGAACAAAACTCGGCGGTAAATCCGAAGCAGGAGAAATCGCTTCATCAGCTTTTGACATTCGGCATGCTTTGTAATAACTCCGAACTCGTGGAGAATGATGGGAAATATGTGCTCGATGGCGACCCAACCGAAGGCGCACTCCTTGTTGCAGCAATGAAAGCAGGGCTGACGCGAGATATCTTAAAACAAAAGTTTACCATTGTAAAAGAATTCCCATTTGACTCCACGCGCAAAATGATGAGTGTCATAGTCAAGGATGAAAACGGAAAACAATTTGTTGTCACAAAAGGGGCACCGGATGTACTAATATCCCAGTGTGAAACCATTTTATGGAACGGGCAGGCCCAAGGCTTGACGAAAGACTTTAAATATACTGTGCAAACCGCAATCGATGGGCTGGCCGACCAGGCCCTTAGAACAATTGCTGTTGGTTTTAAACCGATCGGGACAACAACCGTCCTATTAGATGAAAGAGAAGCTGAAAAAGGGCTTACCTTTATTGGACTCCAAGGCATGATTGATCCTCCGCGCCCGGAAGTCCAGGGAGCGGTTAAGGAATGCCGTGAGGCCGGCATCAAGACAGTGATGATCACAGGTGACCATGTTTCCACTGCCAAAGCAATTGCAAAGCAGTTAGGTATTTTAAGAGGAAATGACAAAGTGCTTGAAGGAAAGACTTTATCAGATATGTCCGTGGACGAATTGGAAGAGGTGGTGCAAGATGTATCTGTTTTTGCCCGCGTATCCCCAGAGCATAAACTGAAAATTGTCAAAGCGCTGCAAAATAAGGGACATGTTGTTGCTATGACAGGTGATGGGGTAAACGATGCCCCGGCTATTAAATCTGCTGACATCGGGATTTCGATGGGAATCACCGGTACCGATGTTGCCAAGGAAGCATCTTCTCTTATACTGTTGGATGATAATTTTGCGACGATAAAAGCAGCAATAAAAGAAGGACGGAATATCTACGAAAATATCCGAAAATTTATCAGGTATCTGCTGGCCTCGAATGTAGGTGAAATCCTGGTGATGTTTTTTGCGATGATCATGGCCTTGCCTTTGCCACTCGTCCCGATTCAGATTCTTTGGGTGAACCTGGTTACAGATGGCCTTCCGGCTATGGCGCTTGGACTGGACAAACCGGAGGGCGATGTCATGAAAAGGGGGCCGCGCAGCCCGAAAGAAGGCGTATTTGCCCGTGGGCTTGGCTGGAAAATCATTTCACGCGGATTTTTAATAGGAATTTCCACTCTGATTGCTTTCATCGTTGTATATAAAGCCAATCCAGATAATCTTCCATATGCACAGACAGTCGCTTTTGCCACACTTGTTTTGGCACAGCTGATCCATGTATTTGATTGCCGCAGTGAAAAGTCAATATTCTCGCGGAACCCATTTGGCAATCAATATCTAGTCTGGGCGGTTATTTCTTCACTTCTGTTGATGATGGTCGTATTATACTATCCGCCGCTACAGACCATATTCCATACCATGGCAATCCAGCCTAGAGACTGGCTGTTAATCATAGGCATGGCATCCATTCCAACTTTTTTATTGGCTGGTTCATTTTTGGTGTCGAAATCAAAATAAATTATGATATAATTCAAAAGGTAGTAGAGCCTTCTCTATTACCTTTTTATTTTTATCGTTTAAAACAGCTTATACAGCCACATAAATCGATTAAAAATTAATAGTTACGTTATTGCAGGGTTAGGAAGTGGTGCAATGGTTGTAAGTATGACAGGATACGGGATCGGCCATGCGGAAAATGCGGGCATCAAGGTGACCGTGGAAATAAAAACCGTTAACCATCGTTTCTGTGAATATCATATAAGGATGCCTCGATCGTTAATTTTTTTAGAGGATCGAGTTAAAAAGAAAGCCAATGAATACATAAGAAGGGGCCGGGTTGAAATATTTATCATGATTGAAGGCGGGGCCCTCGCGACGAAACGGCTCAAGGTTGACTGGGCGCTCGCTGACCAATACATGGAAGGCATGCATGAGTTGAAAGACAGATACGGCCTTGATTCTTCCGCTTCTGCTCCGGATCTATTGCACATCGCCGATATTTTTTCTGTGGAGGATGAGCAGTCTGTCAATGAGGACATTGAACCTTTGCTGCTTACTGCCTGTGAAGCGGCACTGATCAATGTACAGAATATGAGGACCCTAGAGGGCAGAGAGCTAAAGAATGACCTATCCAGGCAGCTTAAAAAAATAAATGCCATTCTATCAAGCCTAACAAAATATGCTCCTTTTGTATCTGAGCAATACAAGGCAAAGTTAAAAGCAAGAATATCCGAGTTTACAGCAGGGCTGGTCGATGAAACCAGGCTCTTGACCGAGGTTGCAATTTTTGCGGATAAATCCGATATAAACGAGGAGCTTACACGCCTTTCAAGCCATCTTATCCAATTCTCCGCCACTCTTGAAAAAGAAGAGCCGATAGGCAGGCAACTCGATTTTCTCGTCCAGGAAATGAACCGTGAAGCAAATACAATCGGATCAAAGGCAAATGATGCAGTGATCACGAAAGAAGTTGTTGAATTGAAAAGCTTGCTTGAAAAAATAAAAGAACAGTCCCAAAATATCGAGTAGCTTGTTTATGGTACTTATTTCAAGGTCACAATAGAATATGATTGGGGGACAAAAATGTCTATCAAGCTCATCAATATCGGTTTTGGGAATATTGTTTCCGCCAACCGGATTGTGTCGATTGTGAGCCCAGAGTCGGCTCCAATAAAAAGAATTATCCAGGACGCCCGTGAGCGCGGCTCCCTGGTGGATGCTACATATGGAAGAAGGACGCGGGCCGTTATCATCACTGATAGCGACCATGTCATCCTGTCTGCGGTCCAGCCTGAAACCGTGGCTGCCCGCCTTCATGACCGGGATGACAGCGTAGAAGAGGGGTAAAGAGACTATATGAGAGAAAAAGGCTTGCTAATCGTATTATCCGGTCCATCAGGTGTTGGAAAAGGAACGGTCAGAAAAGAAATCTTCGCGCGTCCCGACACTGCTTTTGAGTATTCGATCTCTATGACAACTCGAAAGCCGCGTGAGGGGGAAGTAAATGGCTTGGATTACTTTTTCAAGACCCGCGAGGAATTCGAAGCGCTGATCGAGCAGGATAAGCTACTCGAGTATGCGGAATTTGTCGGCAACTATTATGGGACTCCCGTAGATTATGTGAGGGAAACCATGGAAGCTGGAAAAGATGTTTTTCTGGAAATTGAAGTCCAGGGAGCAAGGCAGGTCCGTAAAAAATTCCCGGAAGGCCTGTTCATTTTCCTTGCGCCGCCAAGCCTTTCTGAACTGCAGAACCGCATCGTCACCCGGGGTACTGAAACCGAGGACGTGATCCTGAGGAGAATGAAGGCAGCCAAGGAAGAAATCGAAATGATGGACTTATACGATTATGTAGTGGAAAATGATACAGTAACGGCAGCATGCGACAGGATCAACGCAATCGTTGTTGCGGAGCATTGCCGCAGGGAAAGAGTTTCTGCCCGATATAAAAAAATGCTGGAGGAAAAATGATATGTTATACCCTTCTATCGATTCATTGCTGGAAAAAATTGATTCCAAGTATTCCCTTGTATCCGTGGCCGCAAAACGTGCCCGTCAAATGCAGATGAACGATGACGCAAGGATTGAAAAGCCGGTTTCCTATAAAAGTGTAGGCCGTGCCCTCGAGGAAATAAACGCAGGGAAACTTAAATATAAAAACCAATATGAAGAAAAATAAGTGCTCTTCCGAGGGTCGGACACCTTCCAAACTGTGATATTAGCAACTTGATTGTGCTGAAATCATAGTAAAGGGGTTCCGGCCCTTTGTTCGCTTAAAGGAAGTATAAGTTGGCAGCAACAAGCATTACTTTCCTGGATAAACTGCAAGTTATACAGATTGAACTGTTTCTTGATTTTGCTGTCTGAAATCGGGACAGCATACGGGCAAAATACCATACTTCATTAAAATTCAACCCTACTTCGACATAGGGACCAAGTAGCGACCCAGGTTGAGAGTAATGAAGTGAAAACAGGCTAAGTACTCCATCTCCTTATGACTTCGCCTGTATGACTCCTGCTTTGTATCGTACGAGGTCGAAGCCTTCCTTGCTCCTGTGCACCCGGGCTACTTCACTGTCATCGCCTTTTCAAGGCTCGCCAATCGGCGAGTTTTCTTTCATTTGATTTCTTTAAAGGTGAAAAAAACGCTGCAATCCTGCATAATAAGACAAAAGAACGATTAGTTAGGGGAAATGACCATGCTTACAGATAAAAGAATCCTGCTTTGTGTGACGGGAGGCATCGCTGTATACAAAGCTGCCGCATTAACAAGCAAACTGACCCAGGCGGGTGCGGCAGTGAAGGTGATCATGAGTGAATCAGCCTGTAAATTCGTTGCTCCACTGACTTTTCAGGCACTATCACGGCATGATGTGTATACAGATACCTTTGACGAAAAAAATGCAAACGTGATTGCCCATATCGACCTTGCTGATTGGGCTGATGTTGTACTGGTGGCACCAGCTACGGCTAATGTTATCGGAAAGCTTGCGAACGGAATTGCCGATGACATGATAACCACTACATTGCTTGCTGTACGTGCCCCGGTATGGATTGCCCCGGCAATGAATGTAAATATGTATGCCCATCCTGCGGTGCAAAAAAATATGGAAACCTTAAAATCGTTCGGATATCAATTCATAGAGCCGTCTGAAGGCTATCTTGCATGTGGTTACGTGGGAAAGGGCCGGTTAGAGGAGCCTGAAACAATCGTGGCCAACCTGTCGGCTTTTTTTTCCGGAAAAAGGGAAAAGCCTCTGGCCGGAAAAAGAATCCTCATTACAGCAGGCCCGACGAGAGAAAATATTGATCCGGTCCGTTTTATATCGAACCGATCAACCGGAAAAATGGGGTATGCGATTGCGCAACAGGCTGAAAAGATGGGCGCAGAAGTCACATTGATTTCCGGACCAGTGTCTCTGGCCCCTCCATCAAATGTTTCTGTAATTAATGTGGAATCTGCCTCTGACATGTACGGGGAAGTTATGAAATGGTTCCCACAGGCGGATGCGGTTATCAAAACGGCTGCTGTCGCAGACTACACGCCAAAACGTTACCATGATCAAAAAATCAAGAAACAGCCGGGAGAAAATTCAATCGAGCTTAAGAGAACAATTGATATCCTAGGCGAGCTAGGCCGGGAGAAAGAAGAGCAGATACTCGTCGGTTTTGCCGCTGAAACGGAAAAAGTAGAGGAATATGCACGCGGGAAGCTTGAAAAGAAAAATGCGGATATGATTGTAGCGAATAATGTAACATCTGAAGGAGCAGGTTTTGGAACGGATACGAATATCGTTACTTTATTCAAGCGGGATGGCAGTAAAATGGAACTGCCGAAAATGTCGAAGTTGGAAGTGGCAGAGAATATTCTACTGGAAATAAGCCAGATGCTAAAAAAGGATTGATGATTCATGGGAATTGCATCTGTTATTGTAGATGTGCCAGCAAAACAAACAGACCGGGAATTTGACTACGCGATTCCACGAAAGTGGGAACATATCGTCCAGCCAGGCATGAGAGTGATTGTCCCGTTCGGTCCACGAATGGTACAGGGATTTGTCACTGGATTGAAAAATGTTACTGATGCAAAAAAATTACGTGAGATGAAAGAAATCTTGGACTTGGAACCTGTACTGAATGAGGAACTGCTCAACCTTGGCGGCTGGTTGACCGAAGAGACGATGTGTTTCAAGATCACTGCACTTCAAGCCATGCTTCCAGCGGCCCTGAAAGCAAAGTACGAAAAGGTTCTCCGGATTAGTACAGGCCGCTATGAAGAGCTGGAGGAAAACGTCCGGGACGTATTCAAGAAAAAAGATTTTATCCAGTGGAAGGAAGTCATGGAGTCCGACCATGCAGCTATGTTCCAAAAGCATGTCCGAAAGGGGAACCTGGAGGTTTTATATTTTGTTAAGGACAAAATGAACAAAAAGACGGTCCGTGTTGTCGAACCTCTTTTAGATAGGGAAGCGCTGGAGGAATATGCCCGGAATTTACCATCCAATGCGAAAAAGCAGCATCAGGTGGTACATTTCTTCATAGAAAATCCAAATAAAATCCTGATAAGGGATCTACTGGATAAGCTCCAGATTTCAAACGCTGTGATAAAGGCTCTTATCGATAAAAAAATCCTGGTTGAAAAAGAAGAGGAAATATACAGGGATCCTTATGAAAACAAGGTTTTTAAAGCAACAGCGCCCTTTACGCTGACGGAGGAGCAAGCCGATGCCCTTGCACCTATCAAGAAATCACTTCAAGATAATCGCCATGAAGTATTCTTATTATATGGTGTCACAGGAAGCGGAAAAACGGAGATTTATCTGCAGGCGATAGACGATGCCATCCAAAGGGGCGAAGAGGCAATCATGCTTGTTCCTGAAATTTCCTTGACGCCGCAAACGGTAAAAAGATTTAAGGAACGATTCGGCAATCAAGTCGCCGTTATGCACAGTGGTTTGTCAATTGGGGAAAAATACGATGAGTGGCGGAAAATCCATCGTAAGGAAGTGAAGGTGGTAGTCGGAGCCAGGTCGGCAATTTTTGCCCCTTTTGAAAACCTTGGGATCATCATCATTGATGAGGAGCATGAATCAAGCTATAAACAGGAAGAAACGCCGAGATACCATGCGCGCGATGTTGCCATTCAACGGGCAAAACACCATAATTGTCCTGTCATCCTTGGAAGTGCAACACCTGCTTTGGAATCATTTGCACGGGCAAAGAAGAATGTATACAGATTATTGACGTTGAGCAAACGAATGAATGACAGTAAGCTGCCCCAAGTTGACATCGTCGATATGAGGGAAGAGCTACGCAAAGGGAATCGCTCAATGTTTTCCAAAGCTCTTTTTGCTAAATTGACGGACAGGCTGGAAAAAGGGGAACAGACCGTACTCTTATTAAATAAAAGAGGGCATTCTTCCTTTGTTATGTGCCGCAGCTGCGGATTGGTCACGAATTGTCCCAATTGTGATATATCGTTAACGTACCACCGCTATAATGATTCCCTAAAATGCCATTATTGCGGCCATGAAGAACGAATGCCCCAGGTGTGCCCAGAATGCGGGAGTGACCATATCAGATTCTTTGGGACGGGAACCCAAAAGGTAGAGGAAGAATTGGCAAAAATTCTCCCGGAGGCCCGGGTGATCAGGATGGATGTGGACACGACCAGCAAAAAGGGCTCGCATGAACGGCTCCTTAATGCTTTTCAGGAAGGGCATGCAGATATTTTGCTAGGCACCCAGATGATTGCTAAGGGGCTCGACTTTCCGAACATTACCCTTGTAGGCGTGTTATCCGCTGATACGATGCTCCACCTTCCTGATTTCCGCTCGTCGGAAAAGACCTTCCAGCTTTTGACCCAGGTGAGCGGGAGGGCAGGGCGGCATAAGCTTGCAGGGGAAGTAATCATCCAAACTTATACCCCTGAGCACTATAGCATTGAGCTGTCAGCCGAGCAGGACTTTGATGCATTTTATGAGCGGGAGATGTTTATCAGAAGGCAGAGCCATTACCCGCCGTATTATTATCTTGCACTTATAAATGTATCACATGAAGATTTGATGAAAGCGGTGGCGACCACAGAGAAAATCACTAAGTATGTAACCGCAGGCCTTAGCCCGGAAGCAATCGTCCTTGGGCCGGTCGCTTCGCCGATAAGCAGGATCAACAATAGATATCGCTACCAATGTTTGATAAAATACAAGCGGGAACCGCAACTGAAGAAACTGTTGCGGACGGTCCTCGAACACTATCAACAGGAGACAGCACAAAATATGCTGCAAATCTCAATAGATTTGAATCCGCAGATTATGATGTGACAGGCAATTTTCTACGCTTTTGGCTTTTCTTATTAGGAGGTTTATTTTTCTTTGGCTATTTTACCAATCGTTATGTTTCCGGATAAAATTCTGAAACAAAAATGCGCAAAAGTAACAAGTTTTGATAGAAATTTGGCAAAGCTGTTAAATAACATGCATGAAACAATGCTTGAAGCTGATGGGGTTGGCCTCGCCGCACCCCAGGTTGGCGTGAAGAAACAAATTGCCGTGGTTGATATAGGGGACGATACTGGAATTATTGAAATGGTCAACCCAGAAATTATGGAAGCATCAGGTGAACAGACCGATCCGGAAGGGTGCCTTAGTTTTCCTGGTGTATACGGGGAAGTAACTCGCCCCTATAAAGTTAAAATCCGGGCGCAGGACCGTTTTGGGAGAATCTATGAGCGTGAAGCCGAGGATTTCCTTGCCCGGGCGATTCAGCACGAAATAGACCATTTGAATGGTGTATTATTTACAAGCAAGGTTTCCAAATACTTAACTGAAGAAGAGTTGGAAAGGTATGGAGAAGAATGACGAAAATAGTCTTTATGGGCACACCTGACTTTTCCGTTCCGGTACTGCAAAGAATCATCCGGGATGGCTATGAAGTAATCGGTGTCGTAACTCAGCCCGACAGGCCGGTTGGCAGAAAAAAAGTACTGACCCCTCCTCCAGTAAAGGTAGAGGCCCAAAAGCACGGCATCTCGGTATTTCAGCCGGAAAAGATAAGAAACCAAGAAGAAATGGATGAAATCATCGCGCTGGATGCAGATTTAATCATTACGGCGGCTTTTGGACAAATATTGCCGAAGGAACTCCTGGAGGCGCCACAGTTCGGCTGCATCAATGTGCATGCTTCCCTTCTTCCTGAGCTACGAGGAGGCGCGCCAATCCATTACTCTATATTACAGGGGAAAGAAAAAACGGGCATAACCATTATGTACATGGCCGAAAAGCTCGATGCCGGCGATATATTAACCCAAGAGGAAGTCAAGATCGAAGAAGATGATAATGTAGGGACACTACATGATAAACTGAGCGCTCTTGGCGCCGATTTATTGTCCGAAACCATTCCATTAATCATTAATGGAGAGATTACTCCTATCAAACAGGATGATAATAAAGCGACTTTTGCCCCGAATATAAAACGTGAACAGGAGAAAATAGACTGGGACCGCAGCGGGGAAGAGATTTATAACCATATCCGCGGTTTGAACCCATGGCCGGTTGCTTACACCTTATTGAACGGAAATATCATGAAAATATGGGAAGCAAATAAGCTCAAGCCGGGGAAGAGTGGGGTTCCAGGTGAAATTCTCGATGTGGACCAGAACGGTATGCTGGTTGCTACGGGAAATGAAACATCCATCCTAATCACCGTGCTGCAGCCTTCAGGCAAGAAAAAAATGAAGGCAGGTGACTATCTGCACGGCGCCGGGTCATTTATAAAGCCGGGAATGAAGTTAGGAGAAAAACATGAAACAAACTAAAAAGACGGTGCGTGAAATTGCGCTCGATGTACTTGAATCGGTCGAGAAAAACCAATCTTACAGCAATCTATTGTTAAATTCGATGATTAAAAAACATGGCCTCGAAGGTCCGGACAGCGGTTTGCTGACAGAAATCATTTATGGAACGATTCAGAGAAAAATGACACTTGATTATTATCTTCAGCCTTTTATAAAAAACCAAAAGAAGACACAGTCCTGGGTCATTAGCCTTCTTAGGATGTCCCTTTATCAAATGGTCTTTTTAGATAAGATTCCAGACCATGCCATTCTTTTCGAAGGGGTTGAAATTGCAAAGAACCGCGGGCATAAAGGGATCTCTTCTATGGTTAATGGAGTGCTTAGAAATATTCAGCGAAAAGGAATCCCTTCACTCGAAGCAATCGAGGATGAAGCAGAACGGCTGTCCATTGAAACGAGCCACCCTATTTGGCTGGTGAAAAGATGGATCAATCAATTTGGGTTTGAGAAAACAAAAGAAATGTGTGAAATCAATCTTGTTGCCCCACTTCAATCAGCCAGGGTAAATATCAAGAAATTATCTCGTGATGAGGCCATCAGTGCTTTAACTGAAGAAGGCTACCACGTGGAAAAAAGTGAAGTTGCGCCTGAAGCAATCCTCTGCTTAAGAGGTAACCTCGCATACTCAGAAAGTTATAAGATGGGTTACCTGACAATCCAGGATGAAAGCTCCATGCTCGTGGCCCATGCTCTTGGGGCTGCCGGCAACGATATGGTGCTGGACTGTTGTGCAGCTCCCGGAGGCAAAACGACCCATATTGCGGAAGGGTTGACAACCGGACAGGTGAATGCAATCGACCTTCATGAGCACAAAGTAAAACTGATCAATGAACAGGCGGAGCGGCTTGGATTAAGAAATATTAAAACCTATGCCGCAGACAGCCGTAAAGTTGGAGAGATATTCAGCAAAGAAGGTTTTGACAGGATCCTGGTGGATGCTCCCTGCTCCGGTTTTGGTGTCATGAGAAGAAAACCCGATGTAAAATACACAAAGTCACCGGAAGATGTCTCAAGATTATCCGCAATCCAGGAACAGCTCCTGGATGCAAGTGCGCCTCTTTTGAAAAAAGGCGGACGATTAATATATAGTACTTGCACGGTAGACCGTGAAGAAAATGAGCGAGTAGCCGCAAGCTTTTTGGAAAAGCATCCTGAATTTGAAGCGGATGTTACGCTGGCAGACAGATTGCCGGAAAACGTCAAACCGTTTGTAGAAGGATATTTCCTCCAGGTATTCCCGCAATATTTTAGCAGCGATGGGTTTTTCATCGCAAGCTTTAGGAAGAAGGTGCAATAATGGCAGAGATTACAACAACAAGAAAAAAGAAAGAAACAACACAGCGTAAGCCATCCATTTATTCGCTGGAATTACATGAAATAAAGGAATGGCTCACAGAAAATGGGGAAAAACCTTTTAGAGGGGAACAGATTTTTGAATGGCTTTATAAAAAACGGGTGAAGAGCTTCGAGGATATGTCAAACCTTTCAAAATCATTGAGAGAAAAGCTTGAAGATCAGTTTACAATCACAACTCTTAATACACTGATCCAGCAAACTTCTAAAGACGGAACAATCAAGTTCTTGTTTGAACTTCATGATGGGTCTTCTATTGAAACAGTATTAATGCGACATGATTATGGAAATTCTGTTTGTGTGACTACTCAGGTTGGCTGCCGCATTGGGTGTACTTTCTGTGCGTCCACTCTTGGGGGCTTAAAACGTAATCTTGAGGCAGGAGAAATTGTTGCCCAGGTAGTAAAAGTACAACAGGCGCTTGATGAAACTGATGAACGTGTAAGCTCCGTGGTTATCATGGGCATTGGCGAACCTTTCGATAATTACGAAGAGATGATGTCGTTTTTGAAAAATATCAACCATGAAAAAGGGCTAAACATCGGGGCACGCCATATTACTGTATCAACAAGCGGAATCATACCGAAAATTTACAAATTTGCTGATGAAAGCCTGCAAATAAACTTTGCTATTTCGTTGCATGCCCCAAATTCCGAATTAAGAACAAAACTGATGCCGATCAATCGTGCTTATAAGCTCCCAGACCTTATTGAAGCAGTAAAATATTATACGGAAAAGACCGGAAGAAGGATCAGCTTTGAATATGGGCTATTCGGCGGTGAAAATGACCAGGTGGAACATGCCGAACAACTCGCAGAACTGATCAAAGATATCAAATGCCATGTAAACTTGATACCAGTTAACTATGTACCTGAACGTAACTATGTACGAACACCTCGAGAACAAATATTTGCATTTGAAAAAACCTTGAAAAAGCGTGGAATTAATGTAACGATCCGAAGGGAACAGGGCCATGATATTGACGCGGCATGCGGCCAGCTTCGTGCGAAGGAGCGAAAAGAAGAAACGAGGTGAACCTATGAATGCAGTTTTTAAGACAGACCGCGGGAAGGTCCGCCAGCACAATGAGGATAATGGCGGGGTATTTATCAATCCGGAGGGTGTACGCTTTGCCATCGTTGCTGATGGCATGGGCGGACACCGCGCCGGTGATGTAGCAAGTCTAATGGCGGTTGAAATTTTGAGTAAACACTGGCAGGAAAGTAAATCAATCCAAACGGCGCAAGAAGCGGAAAGCTGGCTCGTGAAGAATATCGAGAAAGTGAACCGGTCGCTTTTCGAGCACGCCCAGGAAAACACCGAATGCCAGGGCATGGGGACGACGATTGTAGCGGCCCTTTGTACCGATAAATTCGCGACCATCGCAAATATAGGCGACAGCCGCTGTTATTTAAATAATGAATCTGGTTTTAAGCAGGTCACCGAAGATCACTCTTTGGTTAACGAGCTTGTCCGGTCCGGCCAAATTACCAAGGAAGATGCAGAGCATCATCCGAGGAAGAATGTTTTACTACGTGCGTTGGGGACGGAACCAACTGTGGAAATGGATGTCAGAACGATTGTCTTTGAAGAAGGGGACACGCTAATCCTATGCTCGGATGGACTTTCTAACAAGGTATCGGAATCGGAAATGCTATCCATTGTGAGCGAAGATCGGACTCTTGATGAAAAAGCCGGTTTGCTAATCGATTTAGCCAACGATCACGGCGGTGAAGATAATATCACCCTTGCCATTGTCGGATATCAAGATAAAAGTGAAAGCGGGTGAAGCGGATGTTAATTGGGAGAAGAATTAACGGCCGTTACAAGCTTTTGGACATGGTTGGCGGCGGCGGCATGGCAAATGTGTATCTTGCCCGCGATATGATTCTTGAACGTGATGTGGCCCTAAAGATTCTCCGCATGGATTTTTCTAATGATGAACAGTTCATTAAACGCTTTAACAGGGAAGCACAATCGGCAACAAGCCTTGCCCATTCGAATATCGTAAGCATTTATGACGTTGGGGAAGAGGATGACATTTATTATATTGTTATGGAATACGTTAAGGGACTGACTCTTAAACAATACATACAGAAACACTACCCGATACCGATTGAAAAAGCGCTCGATATCATGAAGCAAATCACGGCTGCCATTGCTCACGCCCATCAAAACGGAATTATCCACAGAGATATCAAACCGCAAAATATTTTAATAGATGAAAAGGGCAATGTTAAAATTACCGATTTTGGTATTGCTATGGCGCTAAGTGCGACGAATATCACCCAAACAAACGCTGTACTCGGGTCTGTTCACTACCTTTCACCAGAGCAGGCGCGAGGTGGCATGGCCAATAAAAAATCGGATATTTACTCACTAGGCATCGTAATGTTTGAGTTGATGACAGGGCGGCTGCCTTTTTCAGGAGAATCGGCGGTTTCCATTGCCCTAAAGCATTTGCAGTCAGAAACGCCATCGCCAAAACGTTGGAATCCGGAAATACCGCAAAGTGTTGAGAATGTAATCCTGAAGGCCACAGCAAAGGATTCTTTTTATAGATACGAAAGTGTCGATGACATGCAGGATGATATTAGGACTGCACTAGATGTCGAGAGGCTTAACGAGAAACCGTTCCATATACCCGAAGATGCAGATGCCACCAAGGCAATTCCCATCATAACATCTGATGACGGAATTTCAGATAACACAGATGAAACCATTATCCGGGGCCCGGAGCGAATAATTGCTTTGGATGCGGACACGAAGCTTGTGGAGAAGGCTGAAAAACACAAGAATAAGAAGAAAAAGTACAAAGACGGTAAAAAGAAGAGTAAGCTTACGATACTCTTAGTTTCTACCTTTTTGATACTTGCAATACTGGGGATTTTAACCATTACTGTTTTCCCAAAGATGTTTGCCCCTGATGAATTAAAAGTCCCTGACGTATCAGGACAGGAAATGGATGATGCCATTACCATGCTCCTTGAAGCCGGATTGGAAGTTGGCAATACCATCCGGATTGAGGATGAGAAAATCGAAGACGGCAAAGTGATCAAAACAGATCCAGATGCAGGAACGGTAGTAAAAGAAGGTGCAACAGTAAATATATATCAAAGTTTAGGGAAAGAAAAAGTCGAGGTTTCCAATTATACAGAAAGAAACATAAAAGATGTGGAACCAATAATAAAAGAATTAGGCTTTAAGGATGTAAAGACTGCAGAAGAATTTGACGACAGTGAACCAGGGACGATCCTTTCCCAGGATCCTGGAGCGGGAAGCAAAGTAGTCCCGTCAGAAACCGAGTTTCATGTAACTATAAGCAAAGGACTGGAAAAATTTGCATTAAAGGATTTAACGAACTTTGACAGGGATAAGCTGGATGAGTATGAAAACGAGGCTGGAATCAATATAAACGTGGAAAGTGAAGTATTCCATGATTCAATAGGTAAAGGCTTGGTAATTTCACAAAATCCGGGGCCTTATGCTAGCATATCCAAAGGGAGCAAAGTAAATGTAGTCCTGTCAAAAGGTAAAGAGCAGCTCCCTCCAAAAGATGTTACGAAAGACATTGTCATCCCATATGCTCCGGAAGAACCAGGCAAACCCCAAGCAATAAAGATTTTCATAGAGGATATGACCCGCAGCATGACCGTGCCAGCTGAAACGTTTTCCATAGTGGAGCCTGCTAAACGGAGTTTGACTTTGACTGTAACTCAAGATAAGAAGGCTGGTTACAAGGTGATGAGGGATGATACTGTGCTCATCGATGAAGTGGTCCCATATCCTGAGTAATTCTGCATATAAAGGAGTGAACCTATGCCAGAAGGCAAAATTATTAAGGCGTTAAGTGGCTTTTATTATGTACTTGATGGGAAGGAAACAATCCAGTGTCGCGGCCGCGGGGTATTCCGTAAAAATAAAGTGACGCCTCTTGTAGGGGATTATGTTGTCTATCAAGCAGAAAATCCTACGGATGGATATATTTTAGAAATCAAAGACCGTAAAAATGAGCTTTTACGTCCCCCGATTGCGAATGTTGACCAGGCAGTCCTGGTTTTTTCCGCTGTCGAACCTGACTTTAGTACCGCACTGCTTGACCGTTTTCTTGTACTGATTGAAGATAAAGAAATCGATCCCATCATATGCATCAGCAAAATGGACCTTGTTCCTGAAGATCAAAAAAACGAACTAGAGGATTATGTGAAAGACTATGAGGCGATTGGATACCCTGTCTTGACCACTTCATCCGTAACTACCGATGGCATTGAACAATTGAAACCGTACCTACAAAATAAAATAAGCGTCTTTGCCGGCCAATCGGGTGTCGGTAAGTCCTCCCTGTTAAATGCAATTAACCCAGACCTGGAACTGAAGACCAATGACATTTCTTCACATCTTGGCAGAGGGAAGCATACAACAAGGCATGTTGAGTTGATCCATATCGGCACAGGGCTTGTTGCAGACACGCCCGGCTTCAGTTCACTGGAGTTTTTGGAGATCGAGGCTGACCGTCTGTCGTACTGTTTTCCTGATATTTACCGAACGGGGGAAAATTGTAAATTCCGGGGCTGTTTGCATGACAAGGAACCGAAATGCGCTGTCAAAGGGGCGGTAGAGGCAGGAGAAATCAAGCCTTATCGTTACACACATTATATACAATTCCTGGAAGAAATTAAAGAGAGAAAGCCGAGGTATTGACTATGGTAAAAATAGCCCCTTCTATTTTGTCCGCCGATTTTTCAAGACTGGGGGAAGAAATTATTGATGTAGAAAAAGGGGGAGCGGATTATATCCATGTGGATGTAATGGATGGACATTTTGTACCGAACATTACGATCGGACCTTTGGTTGTAGAGGCGATCAGGCCGGTAACGAAGCTGCCACTCGATGTCCACTTAATGATTGAGAATCCTGATTCATATATAGAAGCTTTTGCCAAAGCTGGTGCTGATTACATCACAGTCCATGTGGAAGCATGTAAACATCTTCACCGTACAATACAATTGATCAAGTCGTTTGGCGTCAAGGCGGGGGTCGTTTTAAACCCTGCCACGCCGGTGTCTACCATTCAGCACGTTATAGATGATGTTGACATGGTCCTTTTAATGTCTGTCAATCCCGGTTTTGGCGGGCAAACATTTATTAAATCGGTTCTGCCGAAAATAACCGAAGTCAAGAACCTTTCCAAGCAGAACGGGCGCAGCATTGAAATTGAAGTTGATGGCGGCATAAATGAAGAAACTGCCCGGCTGTGCATGGAACATGGTGCCACTGTCCTGGTTGCCGGCTCGGCCATTTACAATCAGCCTGATCGGCAAAAAGCGATTCAGGCGTTAAGGGGCAATAGCTGCCTCTAAAAAGATAAGAAAATATAAAAATTCTCAACATGTTTTGATGTCTAGCTTCAACGCCCAGCCCGGACAAGCATAAGGCTAACCCCTCTCCGGAGAGGTGCGCCTTATGCTTGTCCGGGCTGAACAGGGCGCTTCCGCATTTCTATGAAAGAGTGATAATATGAATATCTGTATTTTGGCAGGCGGTCCTCCTGAATGTTTGCCAGACTTGGAAATATACAAAGAAATGGAAGCTTTCTGGGTCGGGGTAGACAAGGGAGTCTATACCTTGCTTGAAAACGACATCAATCCCCGTGCTGCTTTCGGTGATTTCGATTCGGTTTCGGAAACAGAGCTTCTTGCTATACAGAGTAGAATGAAAGATATCCATCTTTATCCGTCTGAGAAGGATGAAACCGACCTTGAAATTGCTTTAAACTGGGCTGCCGCACAAAATCCCGCCAAGATTTATATATTTGGGGCGACTGGCGGGCGCCTCGACCATTTGTTGGCAAACATCCAGCTGCTATTAAGACAGGATATTCTGGACAAACATCCGGCTACTGAAATCTTCATTATTGATCAAACCAATATCTTAACGGTTAAAAGTCCGGGTATCTATCAAATAGAAGCGATCAGCGGAAAAAAATATGTGTCTTTTGTCCCGGCCACAAAAAAAGTAAAAGGAATCACCTTGACAGGCTTTAAATACCCTCTGGATAACCGCGATATTACGATCGGTTCCACATTATGCATCAGCAATGAACTTATTTCCGAATCTGGTACTTTTTCATTTTCGGATGGCATATTAATGGTGATAAGAAGCAGTGATTAGCGTTCACGCTTGAAGCTGCCATGTAATATAATAATCCCGAATTCGCTAATATGCTTTATAGTGATTGTTGAAATGAGCGAGATGTACAGAGGAGGGGCATTATGAAATTTTATACAATCAAACTGCCAAAAGTGCTGGGAGGCCTTGTGAAGGCAATGCTTGGCGCATTTAAGAAAGGTTGATGGGCCTTTTTTCTTATATTTATTACACCCTGTAGCGGGGTGTTTTTTTATATCAAAATAAAAGGCATCCTAATAAAAAGGATGCCATGAACATTATACGCGTTCCACTTTGCCAGATTTAAGGGCTCTTGCAGATACGTATACACGTTTAGGTTTACCGTTAACTAAAATACGCACTTTTTGAAGGTTAGCGCCCCATGTACGCTTGTTTGCGTTCATTGCGTGAGAGCGTTTGTTACCGGAACGAGTTTTTCTTCCTGTGATCACACATTGACGTGCCATTCTTTTCCCTCCTTACTACCGAAAGCTTAAGTTTCAAAATATCTTAAGTCTTAATAGAAATACTTTAATAATTTATCATATCCCCTGAGAGATTGCAATACTTGTGATGCAAACCATTAAAGAAAAAAACCTTGACATCAGTTGATGACAATTGATTTATTAGTATACGTGCGACTATTTCTTTTAAAACAAGGGACAATATAGTAAAATGTCTGTAGCTAAGGAGATTTGAGAGAAGGGGGAACGCAGTATGTCTATTGAATTGCAAACGAAATTCGGGCAAATTGATATATCTAACGATGTTATTGCGACTATTGCAGGTGGAGCGGCTGTCGATTGTTACGGAATAGTGGGAATGGCCTCGAAAAAGCAATTGAAGGACGGCATCGCGGAAATATTGAGAAGAGAGAACTTCACTAAGGGTGTCATCGTTCGCCAAGAAAATGACGAAGTACATATTGATATGTTCATAATCGTGAGCTACGGAACGAAAATTTCCGAGGTTGCGCATAATGTCCAATCAAAAGTGAAGTACACCCTGGATAAAACGGTCGGCTTAGCTGTTGACTCCGTTAACATCTTTGTACAGGGAGTCCGTGTAACGAACCCTTAGGACTAGGAGGAAAGTTTAGTGTCAATTACAAGCATAGATGGAAAACGTTTTGCGGAAATGATCATACAAGGTGCTAACCATTTGGCAGCCAATGCAAAAATGGTTGATGCTTTGAACGTTTTCCCAGTACCGGATGGTGATACCGGGACAAATATGAATTTGTCGATGACTTCCGGCGCAAAGGAAGTTCAAAATAATGTGCAGGAGCATATCGGGAAAGTAGGGGCTTCTTTATCAAGGGGCTTGCTGATGGGCGCCCGGGGCAATTCGGGCGTAATCCTGTCGCAGTTATTCCGCGGCTTTTCGAAATCGATTGAAAATAAAGCTTCCATAGACAGCCAGGAATTTGCCGGTGCCTTTGAAGCGGGAGTGGAAACTGCTTATAAAGCTGTCATGAAGCCTGTGGAGGGCACGATATTGACAGTTGCCAAGGATGCGGCCAAACAAGCTGTAATTTCGGCGAAGAAACAGAACGATATCATCCTTGTAATGGAGGATATCCTTAAGGAAGCAAAAGCATCGCTTAATCGTACGCCTGATCTTCTTCCTGTTTTAAAGGAAGTCGGCGTAGTGGACAGCGGCGGACAGGGACTGGTACTTGTTTATGAAGGTTTCTTAGCGGAGCTTAAAGGCGAGAAGCTTCCAGAAACACCGACAAATAAGCCAAGCATGGATGAACTTGTCAGCGCTGAACATCATATGAACGTTCAAGGCCATATTAATACGGTAGATATTGTCTACGGTTATTGTACGGAATTCATGGTGAAATTGGAAGCAGCGAAGCTTGCCAAAAAACCTTTCGATGAAGAGGCCTTCCGTCAAGAATTAAGTGAATTTGGTGACTCGTTATTGGTTATTTCCGATGATGAAGTCGTGAAAGTGCATATCCATTCCGAAGAGCCTGGCAGTTGCTTAAACTATGGCCAGCAATACGGAAGCCTGATCAAGCTTAAGATCGAAAACATGCGTGAACAGCATTCAAACATTGTTGGGAAAACGCATGCGGCCTTAACGGCTGATCAGCAAAACCCGCCACAGGAAAAAGCACAATATGGGGTAGTATCCGTTGCGATGGGGTCAGGAATTAGCGAGTTATTTAAAAGCATAGGCGCAAGCTCCGTGATTGAGGGTGGACAAACGATGAACCCGAGTACGGAGGATATCGTCAAAGCGGTAGAAGAGACCAATGCAAGCAATGTCATTATTCTGCCTAATAACAAAAACATTATCATGGCTGCCCAGCAGGCCGCCGAGGTAATCGAAGGAAATGTCTTCGTAATTCCTTCCAAAACAGTCCCACAAGGGATGGCCGCCCTGTTAGCATTCAATCCGGCTTTATCCCCTGAAGATAATGAAGAAGCAATGAGGGAAGCCCTGTCCCATGTAAAAACAGGCCAGATCACTTACGCCGTGCGCGATACAAGCATTGAGGGCCTCGAAATTGAAACAGGTGATTTCATGGGTCTCGCCGAGGGTAAAATCCAGGTAAAAAACAAAAACAAGGTGCAGGCGGCAAAAGAACTGTTATCGAATATGATGGATGAGGACTCTGAAATTCTCACCATCCTATACGGGGAAGATATAACCGAGGAAGAACTGGATGAATTGGTTTCATATTGTGAAGAGACATTTGAAGATGCAGAATTAGAAGTCCATAATGGGAACCAGCCGCTATATTCATTTATTTTTTCTATTGAATAATTCTGCAAGCAATAACTGCACGCGCCATTTGGCCGTGCAGTTTCTTATTGTATTGGTGTATGATAAAGATGAGCAGTTAATGTCATATAGTATAGTAAGGGGCTGTAATCCCTTTTTTCGCCATGACATTTTAATAGCCAGGAGGCAGGCCATGAAATATAAAAGCGTATTTGACATTATCGGCCCTGTGATGATTGGTCCATCCAGTTCCCATACAGCTGGAGCTGCGAGGATTGGCAGGGTTGCAAGGGGTTTATTCGGAAGGGAACCGAAATGGGCATCCATTTCGTAATATGGTTCTTTTGCAAAAACCTATAAGGGCCACGGGACAGATGTGGCAATCGTAGGAGGCTTGCTCGATTTCGATACGTATGATGATAGAATAAAAGACTCTCTTAAAATAGCCAAACAAAGAAAAATAAAAATAAAATTTATCGAGGAAGAAGCGATCACATACCATCCGAACACGGTAAAAATCACAATGGGCGATGATAAAGAGGAGATGGAAATAGCAGGCATCTCAATCGGAGGCGGCAAAATCGAGATTGTCGAATTGAACGGTTTTGTATTAAGGCTTTCCGGGCATAATCCCGCCATACTTGTTGTGCATAACGATCGTTATGGTGCGATTGCGAACGTTTCGAATGTGTTAGCCAGGTACCAAATCAACATTGGACAAATGGACGTTTCACGTAAAGAAAAAGGGAAAGTGGCATTAATGACCATTGAGGTGGACCAATATATAGATCAAACGATACTGGACGAAATTGCTGCACTCCAAAACATTATCCAGGTTTCAAGAATAGTGGATTAAAAACTGCAAAAATAAAATTGTATTCCAGAAATAAAAACTGGAGGGGAGGACAATCCATGTTCCGCAATGTAGCTGAACTGGTTGAATTAGCAGAATCAAAGAATGTGAAGATATCACAAATCATGATTGAGCAAGAAATGGAGGTGTCAGCAAAAACCCGCGAGGAAATCTTTAGTCAGATGGAAACCAATCTAAATGTGATGGAAAAAGCGGTCGAAAGAGGCCTGCGCGGGGTGAAATCACATTCCGGGCTTACAGGCGGGGATGCCGTATTGCTCCAGGAGTATATCCGAAAGGGAAATTACCTTTCAGGGGAGCTGCTTCTAGATGCAGTCAGCAAGGCTGTTGCGACGAATGAAGTGAATGCAGCGATGGGAACGATCTGTGCAACTCCCACCGCAGGTTCGGCCGGTGTGGTACCGGGAACATTATTTGCTGTGGCACAAAAGCTAAACCCAACAAGGGAACAAAAGCTTGAGTTTTTATTCACGGCAGGGGCTTTTGGATTTGTCGTGGCAAACAACGCTTCTATTTCGGGCGCCGCGGGCGGCTGCCAGGCTGAGGTTGGTTCCGCAGCTGGAATGGCAGCGGCTGCAATTGTGGAGATGGCCGGCGGCACCCCTTCCCAAAGTGCTGAGGCCATGGCGATTACCTTGAAAAATATGCTTGGTCTCGTTTGCGACCCGGTCGCCGGGCTTGTAGAGGTACCATGCGTAAAACGGAATGCTATGGGAGCAGCAAACGCAATGGTTGCGGCAGATATGGCATTGGCGGGGATTACAAGCCGAATTCCCTGTGATGAAGTAATCGGGGCAATGTTCAAAATCGGCCAATCAATGCCGTCTGCATTACGAGAAACGGCGCAAGGAGGGTTAGCGGCTACTCCGACAGGCAGGGAGCTGGAGGCGAAAATCTACGGGCTGCCGCTTAAGAAAAAGTGATAACAAGAATACAAGATCCAGTGACAGCTATTAAAGGCATAGGAGATGAGACGGCAGTTTCCCTTCATGACATGAATATCCATACGGTAGGGGACCTTCTGGAGCATCTTCCGTACCGGTATGAAGACTATAGATTGAAAGACCTGGAGACAGTGGGCCATGACGAACGGGTTACTGTTGAAGGGAAAGTACACAGCCAGCCGACTCTTGGTTACTTTGGCAAAAAGAAATCCCGGCTAACCTTTAAGCTTCTTGTCGGAAGATACCTAATTACCGTAACCTACTTCAATCAGCCTTATCTTAAAAACAAGATGAATATTGGAGATATCGTAACCGTTACAGGCAAATGGGACCGCCATCGCCAAAGCATTAATGGAAGTGAATGCCGGATTGGCCCGTACAATAATGAGAAGGAGTTTGAACCGGTTTATTCAATAAAAGGAAACATAACAGTAAAAAGCCTGCGGCGCTATATTAACAATGCTTTTTCACAATACGGGCAGTACATTGAAGAAAACCTGCCCACAGAATTTTTGCGCAATTACAAGCTCCCCCCACGGAAGGATGCTCTGCTAGCCATGCATTTCCCAACCTCCGCCCAGGATGTAAAGCATGCAAGAAGGCGATTTGTTTATGAAGAATTTTTATTCTTCCAGCTGAAAATGCAGGCGATCCGAAAAGTCCAAAGAGAACAATCCAAAGGAATCAAGCAATCATACAATCTGGACCGTTTAAAAGAATTCATTCATTTCTTGCCATTTCCGCTGACAAATGCCCAGAAACGGGTAGTCAATGAAATATTGTCAGATATGAAATCCCCATACAGGATGAACAGGCTTCTTCAGGGTGATGTTGGATCTGGGAAAACCGTGGTTGCTGCGATAGCGCTTTTTGCAACTGTTACGGCAGGGTACCAGGGTGCTCTTATGGTCCCCACTGAAATTCTGGCGGAGCAGCATGCAGTATCCCTTCATTCCATGCTGGCATCAGCCGGCATAAAAACCGCGCTGCTGACCAGTTCCGTGAAGGGGAAAAAGCGCAGGGAAATCCTTGAGTCCGTACAAAAAGGTGAAATTGAAATTCTGATAGGCACGCACGCATTAATACAAGATGAAGTCGGTTTCAAAAACCTCGGATTGGTCATAACCGACGAGCAGCATCGTTTTGGGGTAGAACAACGGAGGGTGCTCCGGGAAAAAGGCGAGAATCCCGATGTGCTGTTCATGACTGCAACACCGATACCCAGGACGCTGGCTATTACGGTTTTTGGCGAAATGGATGTATCTATCATTGATGAAATGCCAGCAGGGAGGAAAGCAATCGAAACTCATTGGGCAAAGCACGATATGCTCGATAGGATTCTTGGATTTGTCGACAAGGAACTTCGTAAAGGCAGGCAGGCATATGTCATTTGCCCTTTGATTGAAGAATCTGAAAAGCTTGACCTCGAGAACGCGCTCGATGTTCATGCCGCCCTGACCCAGTATTATAATGGCAGATTTAAGGTTGGGTTGATGCATGGGCGTCTTCCTGCGGATGAGAAGGATTCGGTGATGAAGGAGTTCAGTGAAAATAAGCTGCAGGTCCTAGTATCTACAACCGTAGTGGAAGTAGGGGTAAATGTCCCAAACGCAACCGTGATGGTCATATATGATGCCGAGCGGTTCGGTCTTGCCCAGCTTCACCAGCTTCGCGGCCGAGTGGGGAGGGGGAGCGAACAATCCTACTGTATTTTGCTAGCTGACCCTAAATCTGAAGTTGGAAAAGAACGCATGAAGATTATGACTGAAACAAATGATGGTTTTGTTTTATCGGAAAAAGACCTTGAACTGAGGGGACCGGGAGACTTCTTCGGGAAAAAGCAAAGCGGCCTTCCCGAATTCAAAGTGGCCGACATGGTCCATGATTACAGGGCGCTTGAAGTGGCACGGGACGACGCAGCAAAACTGATTGCTTCAGAAAGCTTCTGGACAGAGCCGGAATACCGTCCGCTCCGGCAGTATCTCGAACAAACCGGCGTACTTAGCGGGGAAAAACTGGACTAAGAAAAAAGGTTGCAAGAATGATTATCAAAACAAGAAATGATTATATTTTAATGTTGTTTTAGTTTTTAGCCCCGTTGGACAGGACGTGCTAGTGCCGATGTTTCATATGTCGGGGCGCTTCCGCTTTTCTTATTGCAATCTATTTTTAATATATATATACTACTATTAGTACCTAGTCATAATACTACGGATGGTGACCTTCATATGCGAAAGACTAAGAAGGAGCGCCAGCGGCTGTTGATGGAGACCATTAAGGAAAATCCTTTCATAACAGATGATGAGCTGGCTGATCGATACTCTGTGAGTGTCCAGACAGTCAGACTCGACCGTCTGGAGCTTTCGATTCCTGAGCTGAGAGAAAGAATTAAAAGTGTTGCTGAAAAAAGGTTCAAGGACGAAATCCGCGCCCTTCCAATCGATGAGGTGATCGGAGAAGTCATTGATATAAATCTGGATGAGAGCGCCATTTCCATTTTAGATATAAAAAAAGAACATGTATTCAAACGGAACGGCATTGCACGGGGCCATCATTTGTTTGCCCAGGCCAATTCCCTTGCTGTAGCCGTAATAAATGATGAGCTGGCACTGACAGCAAAGGCCAATATTTTGTTCTCCCGTTCAGTAAGAGAGAATGAAAGAGTTGTCGCAAAAGCCAAGGTCTTATTTACCGGAACGCCCGGAGACAGGACGATTGTGGAAGTAAATAGTTTTGTCGGTCCGGAACTGGTTTTTAAAGGTGAATTTGAAATGTTCCGTTCGAATATAGAAAAGGATGAAGATCTATGAAAATAGCCATTGATGCAATGGGTGGGGACCATGCCCCAAAGGAAATCGTACTCGGTGCAATCAAAGCGGTGGAAAAATTCCCGGATGTTGAAATCCTGCTCGTCGGAAACGAAACGGAAATTAAAAACGTGTTAACAGATAGCGAAAGGATTTCTATCATACATACTGAAGAAAAAATATTGGCGACAGATGAGCCGGTTCGAGCTGTCCGCCGAAAAAAAACAGCATCAATGGTACTTGCTGCACAACAGGTAGCCGACGGGGCTGCCGATGCATGCATTTCTGCCGGAAACACCGGGGCCTTGATGGCGTCAGGATTGTTTGTTGTTGGACGAATTGAAGGAATTGAACGACCTGCACTTGCACCGACCCTCCCGACAATTGACGGAAAAGGGTTTGTACTATTGGATGTTGGAGCCAATTCTGATGCTAAGCCAGAGCATTTGCTGCAGTTTGCCATCATGGGATCGGTGTATGCACAGAATGTAAGAGGTATTGCCTCACCGCGTGTTGGCCTGTTGAACATTGGGACTGAAGAAAAAAAAGGCAATGAGCTGACAAAACAGGCTTTCAGTCTGCTTAAAGAAGCCGACATTCATTTCATAGGGAATGTAGAGGCCAGGGACTTGTTGGAAGGAGCGGCAGATGTCGTTGTTACCGACGGATTCACCGGCAATATGGTATTGAAAACGATCGAAGGAACAGCCATGTCAGTCTTTTCAATGCTGAAAACGGCTCTAACACAGAACTTGAAAAGCAAATTGGCCGCGGCCGCTTTGAAGCCCGAGCTAAAAGGCATCAAAAATCAAATGGATTATTCTGAATACGGCGGTGCTGGTTTATTTGGATTGAAGGCACCAGTCATAAAAGCGCATGGCTCTTCTGATGCCAACGCGATTTTTAATGCCATCAGGCAAACGCGGGAAATGGTCGGGCATGATGTAATTAATAATATTAGCACAATGATTGACACTGATTACCTTACTAGTAAAGGAAGTGAGTAAAAAATGGGAAAAATCGCATTTGTATTTCCGGGCCAGGGTTCACAAACCGTTGGAATGGGAAAAGATTTATTTGAAAAGTCCCAGGAAGCGAAAGATGTTTTCCAAAGAGCAGATGAAAAATTAGGTTATCCGCTGTCCCAATTGATTTTTACCGGACCTCAAGAGGAGCTTACTTTAACCACAAACGCACAGCCTGCGCTTTTAACGGTAAGCTACGTTTTGTTCCAGGCACTGACAGAGGCAGGAATCAAACCAGACTATACGGCAGGACACAGCCTAGGGGAGTATTCCGCACTTGTCGCATCAGGAGCCATAAGTTTTAAAGACGCAGTTTATACCGTTAGGAAACGCGGTGAATTCATGGAGGAAGCTGTACCAAACGGCCAAGGAACTATGGCAGCAATCCTCGGGATGGAACGCCAGCCTCTACATGATATTGCTGAAGAAGTAACGGCGGGCGGAAACCCGGTTCAGCTTGCCAATATAAATTGTCCTGGGCAGATTGTGATTTCAGGCAGCGCAGAAGGTGTAAAAAAAGCGAGTGAACTCGCAAAGGAAAAGGGTGCCAAGCGTGCAATCCCTCTTGATGTCAGCGGGCCGTTCCATTCTTCGTTAATGAAGCCAGCAGCAGCGCGTCTCAAAGAAGTGCTTGATAACGTTTCCGTTGTTGAGGCTAGCGTACCGGTTATTTCTAATGTAATTGCTATGCCGATCCAGAAGCCGGAAGAGATTAAAGAGAAGCTTCTCGAGCAGCTATATTCTCCCGTTTTATGGGAAGACAGTGTGAGGAAAATGCTGTCTCTTGGAGTGGACATGTTTATCGAAGTGGGATCAGGGAAAGTCCTGAGCGGTTTAATTAAAAAAATTGACCGTTCAGCAAAGGTCTTTTCTGTTTCAGATGAAGAGAGCCTGCTAAAAACAGTTGAAGCATTGAGGGGGACAAATGTATGACGCTTGAAGGAAAAGCAGCGCTTGTTACAGGGGCGTCCAGAGGCATTGGCCGTGCAATTGCGCTGGAACTAGCGCGGCTGGGCGCAAATGTTGCAGTCAATTATTCTGGCAGTGAGGCAAAAGCGAACGAGGTTGTTGATGAAATTAAAGTTATCGGTCGATCCGCGATCGCTGTCCAATGCGACGTTTCCAATGCAGAATCGGTTACATCTATGGTGAAAAGTGTAATTGATGAGTTTGGATCGCTTGATATTCTTGTGAATAATGCGGGAATTACCCGCGATAACCTGTTAATGAGAATGAAGGAAGAAGAGTGGGATTCTGTCATCAATACGAATCTAAAGGGCGTTTTTTTATGCACGAAAGCTGTCACGCGCCAAATGATGAAGCAAAGAAGCGGGAGGATTATTAACATCGCTTCAATCGTAGGTGTGAGCGGAAACCCCGGACAAGCTAATTATGTTGCAGCGAAGGCAGGAGTTATTGGTTTGACGAAAACCGCAGCCAAGGAGCTCGCAACAAGGGGGATCACCGTAAATGCGGTAGCGCCAGGCTTTATTTCCACCGATATGACAGATAAATTGTCAGAGGAAGTGAAAGAGGCTATGTTGAAACAAATTCCGCTGGCCCGTTTTGGTGATCCGCAGGATATCGCGGGTGTTACGGCATTCCTTGCTTCTGAGGCTGGATCTTATATGACGGGACAAACACTTCATGTAGATGGTGGCATGGTAATGTAACCCAACTGCGCTAAGCTCGACTTTGTTGATTCTTTCGCTGAGATAAACAAATTATTTATTATTTTAGCGAAATACTCTATAATGTCCCCGAGGGGAGGTGAATGCATTGGCAGATGTACTTGAGAGAGTAACGAAAATCGTTGTGGACCGTTTGGGTGTTGAAGAGTCTGAGGTGAAGCCTGAAGCTTCATTTAAAGAAGACCTGGGCGCTGACTCACTTGATGTAGTAGAATTGGTTATGGAACTGGAAGACGAGTTTGGAATGGAAATTTCAGATGATGATGCTGAAAAAATCGTCACAGTTGGAGATGCTGTGAATTACATACAAAGCACTATGTAATGAATGCTCTCAGGAGGGCCGGAAAGCTCCGTTTTTTAAACGGGGCTTTCTCTTATGTCGACATTTGGGTAATATAATACTGCAACAAACAAACGGTATGCCAGGTTAAAGAAGTTTTGACAATTGATTTTTTTGACAATTACGGAGGGCTTTATGCGGAGGAACGGAACCAATCGTAGACAAGGAACAGAACATTCATTTAAAGAGTTTCAGGAAAAATTAGGCATCCAGTTTCGTGACGAAAAGCTGCTAAAGCAAGCATTTACCCATTCATCCTATGTGAATGAGCATCGCCGGAAGCCATATGAGGATAATGAAAGGCTAGAATTTTTAGGAGACGCGGTTTTGGAGCTTACCATTTCTAATTTTTTATTTAAAAAATATCCGCTAATGAGTGAAGGGGAACTTACAAAGCTCAGGGCTGCCATCGTTTGTGAGCCTTCGCTTGTTTTCTTTGCCAACTCCCTCTGCTTTGGGGATTTGGTCCTGTTGGGAAAAGGTGAAGAATTAACTGGCGGCAGGGAGCGCCCGGCTTTGCTTGCAGATGTTTTTGAAGCATTCATTGGTGCATTATATTTAGATTTGGGATTGGATATTGTAGTCCAGTTTTTGCAAAAAACCGTTTTTCCTAAGATTGACGAGGGTGCTTTTTCTCATGTGATGGATTATAAGAGCCAATTGCAGGAATTGGTCCAAAGAGATGGAACTGGATTGTTGGAATATAGGATTCTTCAGGAAAAAGGTCCGGCCCACAACCGGGAATTTGTTTCAACTGTTACGTTAAATGGTGAAACATTGGGAAGCGGTACGGGCAAATCAAAAAAAGAAGCAGAACAAAATGCAGCACAGCAAGCACTGATTGCGATCAAACCAAGGGATTAACTCCAAAAACTCAGCGAAGTGTTTCTCGGAAGCTCTTTGTGCATATGTCCACTTTTGCTTACAGGACGTGAATGTTAATCGACGGTCGTGATAACAGGGCGCTTGCTCTTTCTAATAGATAAGGGGGAAATGAAATGTTCCTCAAACGCTTGGACGTTGCAGGATTCAAATCATTCGCAGAAAAAATTTCTGTAGACTTTGTTCCGGGTGTTACAGCTGTGGTAGGGCCTAATGGAAGTGGCAAGAGCAATATTACGGATGCGATTCGATGGGTACTTGGTGAGCAGTCAGCAAAATCACTTCGCGGTACTAAAATGGAAGATATCATTTTTGCAGGCAGTGACTCTAGGAAAGCCCTGAATTATGCAGAAGTGTCATTAACGCTTGATAATAGCACAAGTTCGCTGCCGATCGATTTCCATGAAGTGAGCGTTACACGGCGGGTGAACAGATCCGGGGATAGTGAATTTTTTATTAATAAACAGTCCTGCAGGCTGAAGGATATCATCGATTTATTCATGGATTCAGGGCTTGGGCGTGAAGCCTTTTCCATTATTAGCCAGGGAAAGGTTGAAGAAATCCTGAGCAGCAAATCGGAAGATAGACGAGTGATATTCGAGGAAGCAGCAGGGGTTTTGAAATATAAAACACGTAAGAAAAAAGCGGAAAGCAAACTATCGGAAACACAGGAAAACCTGAATCGTGTTAACGATATTTTATCAGAACTTGAGGTACAAGTTGAGCCGCTGAAAATCCAGTCCTCTCTTGCGAAAGAGTTTCTCGAGAAAAAAGAGGAGCTGAAAAAAATTGAGGTAGCACTAACTGTATCTGAGATTGAGGCACTCCATGAAAAGTGGGAAAAGCTTTCAAGCGAAATGGAGGAGCATACTCACCTGGAGACGAGGATGTCAAGTGAGCTTGTGCAAAAAGAAGCTCGCGTGGAAGACATACGGAATAAAATGAACGCCCTTGACCAGAAGGCTGCGTTGCTTCATGAACAACTGCTTAAGGCCAGTGAAGAGCTGGAAAAGCTAGAGGGGCGGAAAGAAGTTCTAAAGGAACGAAAGAAGAACGCCAGCCAAAATAAAAACCAGCTTCTGAAATCAATCGAAGAAGCCGAAAAAAGAATCGTTGAATTAACGGCACAAAAGGGGCAGGAGGAAATACATCTTTCCAGGCTGGTTACAGAAGTGGAAAATTTGCAAAAAAGCCTGGCAGAGAAGCAAAAAAGTTTAAGTATGTTCAAAGCCAATCTAGATGAGGCTATCGAAGCCCTGAAAAGTGATTATATAGAATGGCTGAACAAGCAGGCCACTGCAAAAAATGAGCTCAACATGCTGCAACAGCAGCAAAGCATGCATGAACACAGAAATTCTCGGCTTGATGAGGATAATGCTAAATTTCTTGCAGCCAGGAAGGATATCGAAGATAAGAAGGCCAGTCTCCAGAAATTGCTTGAGGATGTGCATTTTCAGATTGAGGAGCACGTCCGTCTTTATAGGCAAGAACAGAGGAAGTCTGAGCAGCTTAAAATGAACTACCAAAAGCAGGAAACTACTTTGTACCAAGCCCTGCAGTTTTTGCAGCAGGCAAAATCCCGCAAGCAAATCCTCGAGGAAATGGAAGATGACTACACCGGATTTTTCCAGGGTGTAAAAGAAGTTTTAAAACAAAAAAACCGCTCGCTTCCAGGTGTTGAAGGCGCAATTGCCGAGCTGATTACGGTGCCAAAGGAGTACCAGACAGCGATTGAGACAGCGCTAGGGGGGGCAATGCAGCATATCGTTATGGATAATGAAGAACATGCCAGGACGGCCATTGCCTACTTGAAGAAAAATGGATTTGGCCGGGCTACGTTCCTTCCTCTTTCCGTAGTAAAAGGCCGGGAGATTCCCGCTTCCCAACTGTCATTAATGAAAGGCCATCCTTCCTTTATCGGAAGTGCGGCAGATTTAATCAAATATCATGACCGGTACAGGCAGATCGCTACCAATCTTCTAGGAACGGTTGTAATCACAAAGGATTTAAAAGGGGCCAATGAGTTAGCAACTCTAGTAGGGCATAAATATAGATTTGTGACATTTGATGGTGATATCGTAAATCCTGGAGGTTCAATGACGGGAGGTTCCCTTAAACAGAAGGGGTCATCTTTGCTTTCCAGAAAAGGGGAACTAGAGGATTTAAAGGATAAGCTCGCAGGCATGGAAGACAAGACTGGCAAACTTGAATTGCATGTAAAACAGCTAAAACTGGATACAGCGAAACAAGACGATAAAATTGAAGAAATGAGAAAGTCTGGTGAAGGTCTTCGTTTAAAGGAACAATCACTTAAGGGTGAAATCCGAGAGGTGGAAATAGAGGAGAAAAATGTAAACGAGAGGCTTCATCTCTATGATTTAGATAAAAAATCCTTGAGAGAAGAACAGCGCGATAAAAATAATAGGATCCATGCCTTGCAGTCCATTTTGGAAAACTGTGATGCTGAAACAAAAAATCTTGATGCTGAAATAGAAGAGTTAACGAAGCAAAAGAAAATGCAGCAGTCATCCAAGGAAGTCCTTGCTGAAGAAACGAATGAGTTAAGGGTCTTGCTTGCCTCAAAGCGTGAACAGCTGCAAAACCAACAGGAAAAGTATCAACGACTGGAACGGGATTTATCTCTTGTTGTGGAGCGGTTAACCGAACAAAAGGAAGATCTCTCATTGCTTACAAATGAGATGTCCGATAATTCCAGTGGTGAAGAATCGCTAGAACTGGCGGCAAAGAAGAAGTTGGAAGAAAAAAACCGGACCGTGCAGTTATTGGCTGCCAGCAAAGAAGAACGGGCTGTTTACCAGGAAGACCTGGAAAATCTTGGATTCGTGTTGAAGGAATTAAAGCGACAGTATAAAGGCATTTCCGAGGTTGTTAAAGACGAAGAAGTGAAATTGAACCGTTTGGACGTTGAATTGGAAAATCGCCTTGACCAGTTAAGAGAAGAGTATCTCCTCTCATTTGAAGGGGCCAAAGAGAAATTCACACTGGAAATCTCTGCTGAGGAAGCGAGGAAAAAGGTAAAGTTAATCAAGCTTTCGATTGAAGAGCTTGGGACAGTGAACCTAGGTGCTATTGACGAGTTTGACAGAGTTTCAGAACGATATAAATTTCTAATTGAACAAAAAGAAGATCTTGTGCAGGCCAAGGACACATTATTCCAAGTAATCGAAGAGATGGACGATGAAATGACACGCCGATTCGCTGATAGCTTTTTTGCAATACACGATCAATTTGGACAAGTATTTAGAGAGCTATTTGGGGGAGGGAGAGCGGAATTAAAGCTCACTGATCCAGATGATTTACTGAATACTGGCGTGGAAATCATCGCGCAGCCGCCAGGAAAAAACCTGCAAAATCTGGGGCTATTGTCTGGAGGAGAACGTGCCTTAACGGCGATTGCGCTCTTGTTTTCTATCCTCAAGGTCCGGCCTGTGCCGTTTTGTATCCTTGATGAAGTGGAAGCTGCACTAGATGAGGCAAATGTCGTCCGATTCAGCCATTATTTGAAGCGGTTCAGTTTTAACACACAATTTATCGTCATCACCCACCGCAAAGGCACGATGGAGGAAGCGGACGTCCTTTATGGTGTTACGATGCAGGAATCCGGGGTATCAAAACTCGTGTCGGTGCGATTGGAGGAAACGAAGGAATTTGCCAAGGCTTAGAATAAAATAATCGAGAAAAAAAGGTTTCATTACGATTTAGCAAAGGAGCGATTTGATGAGCTTTTTTAAGAAATTGAAGGAAAAATTTACGAATCAGGCGGATTCCGTTTCTGAAAAATTCAAGGAGGGACTGACAAAAACCCGGGATTCATTTGCCGGCAGGGTGAATGACCTGGTTGCCCGCTACCGTAAAGTGGATGAGGAGTTTTTTGAAGAGCTAGAGGAAATTCTGATTGGGGCGGATGTTGGTTTCGAAACAGTGATGGAGCTGATCGACGAGCTGAAGATGGAAGTCAAACGGCGAAATATTTCCGATACGAAAGATGTCCAATCTGTGATATCAGAAAAGCTAGTTGATATATATCAGGGAGGTGACGAGGCATCAGGAGAGTTGAATGTCCAGGAGGACGGACTCACGGTCATGCTTTTCGTCGGTGTTAATGGCGTTGGTAAAACCACAACCATAGGCAAATTAGCTCATAAGTTTAAAGAAGAAGGAAAATCTGTCATCCTTGCTGCAGGAGATACATTCCGTGCCGGGGCGATTGAACAGCTTGAGGTTTGGGGCAGCCGTGTCGGAGTCGAAGTCATCAAGCAGGCGGAAGGCTCTGATCCTGCTGCAGTTATGTATGATGCCATCCAGTCGGCAAAAGCTCGCAAAGCGGATATTCTTATTTGCGATACAGCAGGACGGCTGCAGAATAAAGTAAATCTAATGAAAGAGCTGGAAAAGGTAAAACGCGTAATTGAACGAGAAGTTCCCGGAGCACCGCATGAGGTGTTGTTAGTCTTGGATGCAACGACAGGGCAGAACGCGTTAATCCAGGCAAAAACGTTCAAGGAAGCAACCAATGTTTCAGGTATTGTGCTTACGAAACTTGACGGCACTGCAAAGGGCGGCATCGTGCTTGCCATTCGCAATGAATTATCGATTCCGGTTAAGCTTGTCGGACTTGGGGAGCGGATGGATGACCTGCAGGAATTCGATGCGGAAAAATATGTGTATGGACTATTCGCTGATTTGATAGAAAAAGAAGCCGAATAATTGAAAAACCGAAGGGGGTTTCCCTTCGGTTTTTCGATGTTAAGGTTGTGCCTTGACAATATCGCCTGAATTATATAGACTATTATGTTGTAAAGGGATTTCACTTAACACATAAGGGGTTGGCGAAATGCTTGAAAAAACAACGCGCATCAACTATCTGTTCGATTTTTACCAATCGTTGTTGACTGAAAAGCAAAAGAGCTATATGGCCCTTTACTATCTGGATGATTACTCTCTTGGCGAGATTGCCGAAGAATATGAAGTAAGCAGGCAGGCAGTTTATGACAACATAAAGAGAACAGAAGCGATGCTTGAGGAATATGAAGCAAAGCTCTTACTATTTCAAAAATTTCAAGAGCGAAACAAATGGATATCGGATATAAAAGCAATGGCTGAAAAGGACAACCTTTCGAAGCAGGAGCTGTTATCCGCTGTTCAAGAGCTTGAGAAGTTGGATTAGGAGGCGGTTGTATGGCATTTGAAGGATTGGCCGGCCGACTGCAAAATACGATGCAAAAGATCCGAGGCAAAGGAAAAATCAATGAAGCCGATGTCAAAGAAATGATGCGGGAAGTCCGGCTTGCCTTATTGGAAGCCGATGTTAACTTCAAGGTCGTCAAGGATTTTGTCAAGCGCGTCAGCGAGCGGGCGGTAGGTCAGGAAGTGCTCAAAAGCTTAACCCCTGGCCAGCAGGTAATCAAGGTTGTTAAAGAAGAACTAACTGAGTTGATGGGCGGGGAGCAAAGCAAAATTGCCGTATCTTCGCGGCCCCCAACAGTCATTATGATGGTCGGGCTACAGGGTGCCGGTAAAACGACGACATCCGGTAAGCTTGCTAATCTGCTTAGAAAAAAATACAATCGCAAGCCACTGCTGGTAGCGGCGGATATATACCGTCCTGCAGCGATCAAGCAGCTTGAAACTCTTGGAAAACAGCTCAGCATGCCGGTCTTTTCTTTGGGAGATCAGGTAAGCCCAGTCGAAATCACCAGACAAGCGATTGAAAAGGCAAAGCAGGACCATAACGATTATGTTCTGATTGATACCGCAGGCCGCCTTCACATAGATGAAAACCTGATGGGCGAGCTAAAGGAGATCAAGGAACTGGCCAAACCTGATGAAATCTTTCTCGTGGTCGATGCCATGACCGGGCAGGATGCAGTGAATGTTGCGGAGAGCTTCAATGAACAGCTCGGATTGACCGGCGTTGTTTTGACCAAGCTTGATGGCGACACCCGAGGAGGTGCCGCACTTTCCATCCGTTCTGTCAGCAACACACCGATTAAATTCGTGGGTATGGGCGAGAAATTGGACGCTCTTGAACCATTTCATCCGGAGAGGATGGCATCCAGGATCCTTGGAATGGGAGATGTTCTGACTCTCATCGAAAAAGCGCAGGCGAATGTGGATGAAGAAAAGGCAAAAGAGCTTGAAAAGAAAATGCGAACAGCTTCATTCACCTTTGACGACTTCCTCGATCAGCTTGGTCAGGTCCGCAATATGGGGCCTCTTGATGATTTAATCAGGATGCTGCCGGGGGCTAACAAAATCAAAGGCATCGATAATCTCTCGATAGATGAAAAGCAGATCGGCCATGTCGAGGCGATTATCCGGTCCATGACAAAGCATGAAAAAGAACAGCCCGAAGTGATCAACGCGGGACGCAGGAAACGGATTGCAAAGGGAAGCGGTACATCCATCCAGGAAGTAAACCGGCTCTTAAAGCAATTCGAAGAGATGAAGAAAATGATGAAGCAAGTAACAAACATGCAAAAAGGGAAGAAAAAAGGTGGCTTTAAATTCCCTTTCATGTAAAGGATTTTAATCGTGTCTAGTTTCAGTGCCTAGTCCCTCAAGGTCATAAGCCACAGCTCTCCGGAAATCAGGATTTCCTACGATCTGTGTCTTACGCAGGTCGGGGCTGGGCGAGGCACTTTCACTTTTCGTTACTGTTAAGAAAAAAACCTTTACAAACCTATATAACATTTGGTATTATACTATCTTGTGTGAAACTATTCGGAGGTGCTATTTAACATGGCAGTAAAAATTCGTTTAAAACGTATGGGAGCTAAAAAATCTCCTTTTTATCGTATCGTAGTTGCAGATTCTCGTTCACCGCGTGACGGCCGTTTCATTGAAGTGGTTGGAACTTACAACCCGGTTGCACAACCGGCTGCGGTTGAAATCAATGAAGAGCTTGCGCTTAAATGGCTTGCAGACGGTGCGAAACCATCTGACACAGTGCGCAACCTGTTCTCAAACGAAGGCATTATGGAAAAATTCCACAATGCTAAAAACAGCAAGTAATCGATCCTAATCGATGAAAGAATTAATTGAAGCGATTGTTTCCCCTCTTGTAGATCATCCTGACGAAGTCGTTGTGACCTCAAAGGAAGAGGATGGCAAGATTACCTACTTCCTTTCTGTCAACAAGGAAGATATGGGCAAGGTGATCGGAAAGCAGGGGCGTGTTGCTAAGGCAATTCGGACTGTGGTTTACGCAGCAGGATACTCGCAGCAAAAGAAAATCTATTTGGAGATTTCCGAATAAGGGAGGGGTAGCACCCTTCCTTTTTTAATAGGTAATCTTAAAAACGAATCCGGCTTTGGTTAGAAAATGCAGTCAGCTAAATATATAACCTTCCAAAAAAATTTCCCTATTTTATGAATGTCGGTTCAGTGCATGATAGTAGAAGGTAGCGGGTAACAAAGAGTAAGATTTTAATCAAGGGGAACTCTTAAATAAAGGGAAAATCTATACATAATTCGATACAACCGTATAAATGCGAAATAAAGGGGGCGCTGGAGATGAAAATTCTCCAAAATGTCATAGTGAATCAAGTATTGACCGACTCCAGCAAGAATAGGCTCCTTGAGAAATATAAAACTGATAAATCCCGGCTGCAAAAGGAAGGGGACCAGCTTCGTTTTGAATTGAAAAAGCTGGAGAAAACGAAGAAGTTTCAGCCAGCTTCCTTACGCGGCCATTTCGAAAAAGAAATCAACATCAGGCAGGAGAAGATCAAGCTCCTTGATTTTCAGATTGAGCAATTGGATATCCTTCCTATTGGCAGTGAGTTAAAGGAAAGGGAAGTCCAAAGTATTGTAGATGTTGAGATAGGTGCCAATTGGGATGAACTCATCCAAACGAAAACAATTGTGATCAAAGATGGAATCGTCTCAGAAATTCGTTAGAGGTGAGAACATGGAAAAATGGTTTAATGTAGGAAAGATCGTGAATACCCATGGAATAAGCGGTGAAGTTCGCGTCATTTCAAGGACCGACTTTCAAGAGGAACGGTATAAAAAGGGGAATACATTGTATTTGTTCAAGGAAGAAAGCGGAGAACCAATCGAATTAAAAATCGCTTCCCACCGCACCCACAAAAATTTTGACCTGCTTACTTTTGAAAATTATACGAACATCAATATGGTTGAACCGCTTAAAGGCGGCATATTAAAGGTTACTGAGGATCAGCTAAATCAGCTTCCTGAAGGGGAATACTATTTTCACCAAATCATCGGCTGTACTGTATATACGGATGAAGGAGAAGGAATAGGGAAAATCAGGGAAATCCTTACACCTGGCGCAAACGATGTGTGGGTCGTAAAGGGAAAAGGCGGAAAGGACATTTTGATTCCTTATATTGACGCGATTGTAAAAAGTGTTGATGTCGAGGCAAAGAAAATTATCATAACACCGATGGAAGGGCTGCTTGACTAATGAAAATTGATGTTCTGTCTATCTTTCCGGAAATGTTCGAAAACGTGCTAGGATCCTCCATACTAAAAAAAGCGGCCGAAAAGGGTGCCGTAACCTACAATGTCACCAATTTTCGTGATTTCGCGGACAATAAGCACGGGACAGTCGACGATTACCCTTACGGTGGGGGAGCAGGAATGGTATTGAAACCCCAGCCTATCTTTGACGCGGTAGCGCACTTGAGTGAAGGGGCAGTGAATAAGCCGAGGGTTATCCTTCTTTGTCCTACCGGTGAACGGTATAACCAGCAGAAGGCCGAACAGCTCTCGCAAGAGGACCATTTAATTTTTATTTGCGGCCACTACGAAGGTTACGATGAGCGGATTAGAGAGCATCTTGTCACGGACGAAATTTCACTAGGTGATTATGTGCTCACCGGTGGAGAGCTAGGGGCAATGGTGATTATCGATAGTGTTGTGAGATTGCTGCCAGGCGTTCTTGGAAATGAGGAATCACCGGTGCTCGATTCCTATTCTTCAGGGCTCCTCGAACATCCGCATTATACAAGGCCGGCAGATTTCCGCGGCATGAAGGTTCCAGATACCCTTCTTTCCGGTAACCATAAAAATATTGAAGTGTGGAGAATGAAGGAGTCCCTTCGTCGAACATGGAACCGGCGCCCGGATTTACTAGAGTCCTACACATTGAGCGAAACGGAGAAAAAACTCCTCGAAGAACTGAAAAAAGAAGACGGGCCGCTATTGCAACAAGACTAAGAATATGTTAATATAAATTTTGTGACTTGGGCAAAGCTCAAGTCTTATAACGATGTTCCGCTGCAAGCAATTGGATTTGTAAGAGCATCCGGGAGGAGTAGAAAAACTATGCAACAACTTATTCATGAAATTACAAAAGAACAACTTCGTTCTGATCTTCCTTCTTTCCGTCCTGGTGACACTGTACGTGTTCACGTAAAGGTTGTCGAAGGAACACGCGAACGTATCCAGGTGTTTGAAGGTGTTGTTATCAAGCGCCGTGGCGGTGGAATCAGCGAAACTTTCACAGTTCGTAAGGTATCTTACGGTGTAGGAGTTGAGCGTACATTCCCTGTACACACACCAAAAATCGCGAACCTTGAAGTAGTACGCTATGGTAAAGTACGCCGTGCTAAGCTTTACTACCTTCGTGAACTTCGCGGTAAGAAAGCCCGTATTAAAGAAATCCGCCGCTAATCGCGAAGGGTTTAACCGATACGGACAAAGCAAAAGGCTGATAATTAAAGCAGTATGCATACAAAAAGGAGCTTGTTCATCAGGCTCCTTTTTTGCACGTTCAGTACTCACTCAGCTGCGGAGATACAAGGTTTTTTCCTTATTTTCTCTAGAAAGGTTTATTTCCTTTCTATTTGTAAAATAAAATTGTAAGATGTTAATATGCAATTTTTAAAGGGTGATAATAATGGCGAAAAAGAAAAATGAAATTTGGGAATGGTCGAAGGCGTTGATCATTGCCGTAGGCTTGGCGGCAGTCATCCGATATTTTTTATTTGCCCCGATTGTGGTTGATGGGCTGTCGATGATGCCAACATTGCATGACCAGGACCGTATGATTGTTAATAAAATAGGTTATACTCTAGGCGAGCCGAAGCGGTTTGATATCATCGTATTCCATGCCCCTGAACAAAAGGATTACATAAAGCGTGTAATAGGGCTTCCGGGTGACCGTATCGAGTACAAGGATGACACTTTGTATGTGAATGGAAAGCCTTATGATGAGCCTTATCTCGATGAGTATAAAAAACAGGTTACCGATGGGCCATTAACGGATCCATTTACCCTGGAGGATACCCCTGTAGGGCAGGAAACCGTACCTGAAGGACATTTGTTTGTAATGGGAGATAATAGGCGTTTTTCTAAAGACAGCCGCCATATCGGCGCCGTACCGCTCGAAAAGGTTCTAGGCGAAACCAATATGGTTTATTGGCCTGTTAAAGATTTCCGGCTGGTTAAATAACAAAGTTAGAAAGGTGAGTCATATTGACAATTCAGTGGTTTCCAGGCCATATGGCCAAAGCGAGACGGGAAGTAACAGAAAAATTAAAGCTCATCGACATAATCTTTGAGCTGGTCGATGCACGGATCCCCTCGTCATCTCGCAATCCGATGATCGATGAAATTATCCAGCATAAACCGCGGATTATTTTATTGAATAAATCGGACATGGCTGATCCTGCAAAAACAAAACAATGGCTGGACTATTATAAATCAAAGGGAGTAACAGCGATCGCGATCAATTCACAGGCTGGCAGCGGGCTGAACCAGATTACGGCCGCTTCGAAGGAATTGCTAAAAGAAAAGTTCGATCGTATGAGGGCCAAAGGAATCAAGCCAAGGGCAATCAGGGCCATGATCGTCGGAATTCCGAATGTGGGAAAATCTACCCTGATCAACCGGCTCGCGAAAAAAAATATAGCAAAAACCGGAAATACCCCTGGTGTAACGAAAGCGCAACAATGGATTAAAGTAGGTAAAGAACTGGAATTGCTGGACACACCGGGCATATTGTGGCCTAAATTTGAAGATCAAGAAGTTGGCCTGAAGCTCGCCTTGACGGGTGCAATAAAGGATACGTTGTTGAATCTTCACGATATTTCCCTTTACGGACTTAGATTCCTTGAAAGGGAGTATCCGGAACGGCTCAAGGAAAGATACAATCTTACAGACATCCCTCAAGAAACAGTCGAGCTGTTTGACACAATCGGTGCACTCAGAGGCTGTTTAATGGGCGGTGGAATGGTCGACTACGATAAAACGGCAGAATTAGTTGTGAGGGAGCTGCGCTCTGAGAAATTTGGCTCTTTGACATTCGAATTGCCAGTAAAAGAACCAATAGAAGAATAAAATCAAAACGAAAGCGGGTACCCGGCCTTTTCGGTAAAAAGAGGAAACCCTTCCTATTAAGGTGTTCTCTATTTTATCCTAGAGTTTGGACCCGTTTTTTTTGTGATAAAAAATTCATACGGGTAAGCCGATAATAATCATAGATGATGGTGAAATAAGAAATGAAACAAACAAAAAGCATAAAAGAAATCGCCCAGGTTTTAAAAGAAATTCAGGACCCGTTTGATCCATTTATCGCGGAGTGCCTTGAGGATGACAGGGCGGGCGTTCGCGATCTAGCAATGAAATGGAATCAGGCCTTTAACAAACGGCGGAAAGCGCGGGAACACTTTGAAGAAATGTCCATGTATGAGCATACTCTCCGAACACAGGGTTTTCAATATATTGCAGGAATAGATGAGGTTGGCCGGGGACCGTTAGCCGGACCTGTCGTTGCTAGCGCGGTGATTTTGCCCGCCGATTTTTATTTAGAGGGACTGGATGATTCAAAAAAAGTCTCTGAATCAAAAAGAGAGCTTTTTTATGAAGTGATTCAGAAGGAAGCGGTGGCAATCGGAGTGGGAATCATACATAGCGAAGAGATTGACCGTTTTAATATTTATCAAGCAACAAAAAAGGCCATGCTTGCGGCAATAGCTGCTCTAGAAATTACGCCTGACCATTTGCTGATCGATGCAATGGAATTGGATGTACCGATGCCCCAGATGGCAATCATTAAGGGCGATGCAAAGAGCATTTCCATATCAGCGGCATCTATCGTGGCAAAAGTGACAAGGGATAGAATGATGAAGGAATACGCTATATCTCACCCTCACTATGGTTTCCATAGAAATATGGGCTACGGAACCTCAAATCACCTGGAAGCCCTGCATAAACATGGGCCTACACCATGGCACCGCCGAAGCTTTTCGCCTGTGAGAGATATCGCCGAGAAAGACTAGTAAATTGAAAAGAAGGAGGGGAACCATGCAGCCCTTACATTTCATTCCGAGTATGCAGAACCGGACCCCTTTACAGCAGCCGGAAAAATTGCAGGCCGGACAAATTATTCATGGAAAAATAAATAGAATCTATCCGAATCAAACCGCGGAAGTGCAAATCGGGAACCAAAAATTCATGGCCAGCCTTGACGCATCTCTTAAGGCAGACGAAAGATATTGGCTGCAGGTACAGCCAGGAGGAGGAAGGCTGCATTTAAAGGTATTACATGGTTTGGAAAGGGAAGCCGGGGGCGGCATTAAGGGAACCGTCCTTCAGCTGCTGGACCATTTAGTTGTGCCGCAAAGCAAGGAATCCATTGAGCTTGCAAACTATTTGCTAAAGAATCAGCTGCCGGTCACTAGGGATACGTTTATTATGTCACTAGGATGGCTAAAGGCAACAGACAACTTAGGGGGAACCCTTAATAGCATCAAGACTATGCATACCATGAATCTGCCCTTCCTCGATGACGTTTTTCATGCCTTACAGGCTCTGGAAAAAGACGGAACACTGCATGATGCTGCCAAAAATCTACTCACACAAATTAGTGAACATGGTTCTGATACGGAGACCATGCAAAATGTGAAAAATCTTTTAGAAAAAATCATGCTCCCGAAACAAGTTCATTTTCCTTCCTATACGATGGATAAATTGCTTTCAAGCTGGCTCAGCATGGAATCTTCTCCCGATATCCAAAAATCTGCATTTTCCATCCTTCAAAAGGCAGGTTTCTTTCCCGTTGACAGCAGTGAAGCAGGAATAATCGAAAAATTAACCACAGTTTTCGGGCGGGATACAAATCAGTCTCCTCCTTCCATAAAAACTGGCCTGTCGCTGATCATGCACTATCAGAATGCGAAAAAATCAGGGAATGAATCTGAAGGTGAAATCCTCGAATTATTCAATAGGCTTCTCAAAAATCCTGGAGATGTAAAGGATGCGCCGATTCAAGCTATTTTGGCTAAAGCCCAAAATTTGCAGTTGAGTGAACGCAGTGTGAATGTCAGTTTCAACCAGCCCCAGGTCTTACAGGGAGACCAAACGCGAGAGCAAATTAAGCAGCTTCTCCATGCTCTATTAGAGCCTGGTTCTGACAGCGGAGAAGTGAATAGGCAATATATAACGGCCGAACAAATATTTTCAGCCGTAGGTGGAGGAAAAGAGAATTTACAGCAAAGCTATACGAACTTGGTGAAATTAATCGCTAGTGAGACGGAAGCTGGTCCCAAGTTCAGCCAGTTGGATAACATGGAGAGTCAATTTTTAAGGACAACCCTTTCTGCAGGGGATAAACCTGTCGATTTTGCAAGAGGACAAGCTGTCGCCGGATTTCTCAAAGAGATGGCCAAATTGCTTGGGGTCAATCTTGAACATGTTTTAGCAAACTCCGGCCGCATGGATACATTGATTCCAGAAGGCCAACTTGAATCACTTAAGCCGTTGCTTATGAAGGTTTTAGCTCAAAACCAGCAAACGCCCATAAAGGAAGCAGCAGAACAGATCCTGAACAGGATCACTGCGCAGCAACTGTTGTCACAGGAGTCAGGACCACTTCAGAATATTTTCATGCAGATTCCTATGGCCGATTCACGCATTCAAACGGACCTAACGCTGCAATGGAGCGGCAGGAAGAGAAACGACGGTACGATCGATCCGGACTATTGCCGGGTATTATTTTACCTGGATCTTGCACAAATGAAACAGACGGTAATCGACCTACAAATCCAAAATAAGGTCATCAAAGTTAAAGTGATTAATGATAACCATGAGATATTGGAAAACCTATCGGGGCCTCTCTTAAAAACGTTAAAAACGAATCTAGGACATTTGGATTACAAGCTATCGAGCGTAGTTTTTGAAAGCGAATCAATAATGGAAACCAAAAGGTCGGGTATGGTTGCAGCCAAGGGACTTTCTATCCAGGCTGGGAGTAAACAATATAGTGGGGTGGATATCAGGATATGAAGGAAAATAAGCGAAAAGAGGCCGTTGCGCTGAGATACGATGCCCAAAAGGATTCAGCGCCAATGGTCATTGCAAAAGGCAAAGGGAAAGTGGCGGAAAATATTTTGGAAGCGGCAAGCATGCATGATATCCCGGTAAGGGAAGACCCCACCCTGACAGAACTCCTAGGCAAGCTAGATATCAGCCAGTCTATCCCTGAAGAATTGTACCAGGTAGTAGCTGAGGTTTTTGCCTTTGTTTATAAAATGGACAAGGCAGTGAAGGATCAATAATGGTCCAGTCTTCATTATTTTAGAAAAACGATCAGCTTACCTTTTTTAATAGGCCCATATGTTAAAAGAACGTAAAATATTATTGCGAATTTACAGGTTATAGTAGACAAGTTTTTTTACTTTTTATACAATTAAAAAGCAGTCTATTAAATAACGTTCGACATTATCTTGCAAAAAAATAATGCGGGCATGCAAAAATGGTTTATCAGGTATTGAAATGCCTGAAAATATAATCATTTTTCAAAATTGCAATAGTTGACAAGGAGGATGGGAAATGAATATCCACGAGTATCAGGGGAAAGAAATCCTCAGAAAATACGGGGTATCCGTACCGAATGGCCGTGTGGCGTTCACTGTTGATGAAGCGGTAGAAGCTGCCAAGGAGTTAGGTTCAGAGGTAGTTGTCGTCAAGGCGCAAATCCATGCTGGAGGACGCGGTAAAGCCGGCGGCGTCAAGGTTGCAAAGAATCTTGATGAAGCACGTACATATGCACAGGAAATCCTGGGTAAAACACTAGTTACCCACCAGACAGGTCCGGAAGGCAAAGAAGTAAAGCGCTTACTAATTGAAGAAGGCTGCGATATCAAGAAAGAATATTACGTCGGCCTTGTGTTAGACCGCGCAACTTCACAGGTTGTCTTAATGGCTTCTGAAGAAGGCGGTACTGAAATCGAAGAGGTTGCGGAAAAGACACCGGAAAAGATTTTCAAGGAATATATCGATCCAGTGGTTGGCCTAACAGGCTATCAAGCTAGAAGAATAGCTTTCAATATAAACATTCCTAAAGAACTTGTTAATAAAGCCGTTAAATTTATGACTGGCCTTTATACTGCTTTCATTGAAAAAGACTGCTCTATAGCAGAAATTAATCCGCTTGTTGTAACAGGTGATGGCAATGTAATGGCATTGGATGCGAAGTTAAACTTCGATTCTAACGCACTTTACCGCCATAAAGATATTTTAGAATATCGTGATCTTGAAGAAGAGGATCCAAAAGAAATCGAAGCTTCCAAATATGACCTAAGCTATATTTCGTTAGATGGCAATATCGGCTGCATGGTAAACGGTGCTGGTCTTGCAATGGCAACGATGGACATCATTAAGCATTACGGCGGAGATCCTGCCAACTTCTTGGATGTAGGCGGCGGCGCTACAGCCGAAAAGGTCACCGAAGCATTTAAAATCATTCTTTCCGATGAAAATGTGAAAGGTATTTTCGTTAACATTTTCGGGGGTATTATGAAATGTGACGTCATCGCTGAAGGTGTAGTGGAAGCTGCCAACCAGCTTGGCCTTGAGGTACCGCTTGTTGTTCGTTTAGAAGGGACAAACGTTGACCTTGGCAAAAAGATTTTAAGAGAATCCGGTTTGAACATTACGCCTGCTGAATCTATGGCAGACGGTGCAGAAAAAATCGTAGAGCTTGTAGGAAAATAGGCAGGGGGGACCATAATGAGCGTTTTTATTAATAAAGACACAAAAGTCATTGTTCAGGGTATCACTGGTTCAACGGCTTTATTTCATACAAAACAAATGCTTGAATACGGCACAAAGATTGTGGCGGGTGTAACGCCTGGAAAAGGCGGCACAGAAGTTGAAGGCGTGCCTGTATACAACACAGTTTCCGAAGCAAAGGAAGCTACGGGTGCAAATGCATCTGTCATCTATGTTCCGGCTCCGTTCGCAGCTGATGCAATCCTTGAAGCTGTAGATGCAGAACTAGAAATCGCCATTTGTATCACTGAGCACATTCCTGTTCTTGATATGGTAAAAGTGAAGCGCTATATGGAAGGCAAAAAGACCCGTCTTGTCGGGCCAAACTGCCCTGGTGTTATCACTCCAGATGAATGCAAAATCGGGATCATGCCTGGATATATCCATACAAAGGGGCATGTAGGTGTTGTTTCACGCTCTGGGACGCTGACGTATGAAGCGGTACATCAGCTTTCACAAGCTGGTGTTGGGCAGTCTTCAGCAGTGGGCATCGGAGGAGACCCTGTTAACGGAACAGACTTTATCGATGTGTTGAAAGCATTCAATGAAGACCCAGAAACCTACGCAGTTATTATGATTGGTGAAATCGGCGGGACCGCAGAAGAAGAAGCGGCTCAGTGGGTTAAGGCAAACATGACCAAACCGGTTGTAGGCTTCATTGGCGGACGTACTGCACCTCCGGGTAAACGTATGGGTCATGCGGGTGCCATCATTTCTGGCGGGAAAGGTACGGCTGATGAAAAAATCCGCGTCATGAACGAATGTGGTATTAAGGTTGCAGAAACTCCATCTGTTATGGGGGAAACCTTAATTTCCGTCCTTAAAGAAAAAGGTATCTACGAAAAGTGTAAAACACATTAATCAAATAGCAGTCGCTCCTCGTTCCCCGGGGGGCGGCTTTTAACACTTCCCCGAAACACTTCTATTCTCTCTATCCACCCGCACAATAGCTTTTTCTGTATATTTTTACCAAGGAGTGACCATTGCATGAATATCCGCGAAAGATTAATCCACTTACATCACTGCCACGGGATCGGTTGGAAGTCGATCCGGAAGATAATAACACATGATCCTTCCCTCACAAAAATGTATCAATGGAATACCGCGCATTGGCAGGAAATCCTTTCACTTTCTTCCTCTAAAATCCAGTCCTTTCTTACCGACCTACACTCCATTGATATAAAGAAAGAAATCCGACAATATGCTAGTAATCAAATTGAATGTATGACCATTGTAGATGAGGATTATCCTTATCTTTTAAAACAAATATACGATCCTCCCTGGGTACTCTATTTGAAGGGCCGAAGAAGTTTACTTGGGGAAACTCCAGCTTTGGGGGTAGTAGGAGCTCGGAACCCTTCAACGTACGGCCAGGAAGCACTAAAATTTATTTTACCGCCTCTTATAAAAAAAGAATATGTAATTATTAGCGGGGCGGCGGCCGGAATTGATGCCCTCTCCCACAAGATTTGCCTTGGTGAAAAGGGAAAGACAATTGGTGTACTTGGGGGTGGGCATTTTTATATTTATCCGAAGGAGAACATTCCTTTAGCCATTCAAATTATGAAGAATGGTTTGTTGATTTCAGAGATTCCACCCAGGAGGCGCCCCGAGCCATGGATGTTTCCTATGCGCAACAGAATCATCAGCGGATTGTCGCAAGGTGTATTTATAATAGAAGCAAAGCAAAACAGCGGTTCACTCATTACTGCCCAATATGCCCTCGAGCATGGCAGAGATGTGTTCGCCTTGCCGGGGAATATAACAAGCGAGCTTTCTTTCGGTACCAACTTAATGATTCAGGACGGGGCCAAAATGGTACTTCATGCAGGTGATATCGAAGCTGAAATGAAAAAGTAAGAGATGGAATTTCAGCCCTGGCTTTTTATTTTTTCTTTTCTGCTAAGAAATGTGTATCATTTAAAACAACACGTTATATAATGCTTAAAAAATGGCCATTTAAAAAATGTTGGATCAAGATGTGTAGTTTTTTGATAAAAAGGTTGAAATAATCTGTAAACTGTTATAAATTTGCAGGCAGGCACCAATTAGAGCAAAACCGTTTTAGCTGTTGCTCTTTCGGACAACAAACCGGGGACTCCAAATAAAGTTTATTGACAAAAGAATTTTCAATGATTAATAATAGTGAAGATTTATATTACCTCTTTGAGGAGGATTTTTTGAATGTCTGATTATTTAGTGATAGTAGAATCGCCGGCCAAGGCGAAAACAATAGAGCGCTATTTGGGAAAAAAATATAAGGTAAAGGCTTCGATGGGCCATGTCAGGGATTTGCCCAAGAGCCAGATGGGCGTTGATATCGACCATGAATACCAACCGAAATATATAACGATCCGCGGGAAAGGACCCGTGTTAAAAGAATTAAAAACAGCCGCAAAAAAAGCGAAGAAAATTTATCTCGCAGCTGACCCCGACAGAGAGGGGGAGGCAATTGCCTGGCATTTGGCACATAGCCTTGATGTCGACATCCATTCAGACTGCCGGGTAGTATTTAATGAAATTACAAAAGATGCGATCAAGGAATCATTTAAGACCCCCCGGCCGATTAATATGAACCTCGTGGATGCGCAGCAGGCGCGTAGGGTGTTGGACCGGCTGGTTGGATACAATATCTCCCCGCTTCTATGGAAAAAAGTAAAAAAGGGCTTAAGTGCAGGCCGGGTACAATCGGTTGCAGTCCGGATGATTATCGACCGTGAAAAGGAAATTAAAGACTTTGAGCCGGAAGAATATTGGACAATCAAGGCTGATTTTGTGAAAGGACGGGATCAATTTGAAGCGTCGTTTTACAGTATCAACGGGGAACGTAAAGAATTGCGCTCGGAAGAAGATGTAAAAAATGTTGTAGGCAGCATTAATGGCAATGACTTTGAAATCACGGCCGTTTCCAAGAAAGAACGAAAACGCAATCCTGCCGCTCCTTTCACGACTTCTTCCCTCCAGCAGGAAGCCGCGAGGAAATTAAACTTCAGGGCAAGAAAGACTATGATGCTTGCCCAGCAGCTGTACGAAGGCATCGAGCTTGGCAGTGAAGGAACCGTCGGATTGATTACGTATATGAGAACGGACTCAACTCGTATATCAGATGTTGCAAAAGCTGAAGCAGCCGGTTATATTCAGGCCGCTTACGGGAAAGAATACCATCAAGAGACTGAGAGAAAAGAGAAAAAGCAAAGCAACGCTCAAGATGCCCACGAAGCGGTTCGCCCCACAAGTACGTTGAGGGACCCTAATTCGGTTAAAGATTTTCTTTCTAGGGACCAATTCAGGTTATACAAGCTGATTTGGGAGCGTTTTGTTGCAAGCCAAATGGCGCCGGCTGTGATGGATACAATGAGCGTTGACCTGAGAAACGGAGAAGTAATTTTCCGTGCAACCGGATCAAAAGTGAAATTTCCAGGTTTTATGAAAGTGTACGTTGAGGGGTCGGATGATACGGTAGAAGAAAAAGAAAATATGCTGCCCGATCTAAAAGAAGGCGATAAGGTCATAGGTAAAGATATTGAGCCTAAGCAGCACTTCACACAGCCGCCTCCCCGCTATACAGAAGCTCGCCTGGTAAAAACCCTTGAGGAGCTTGGAATAGGGCGTCCTTCAACTTATGCACCTACTTTGGATACCATCCAGAAAAGAGGCTATGTTGCCCTTGAAAATAAGCGGTTTATTCCTACAGAGCTTGGGGAAATCGTGCTTGAGCTTGTTCTTGAATTCTTTCCTGACATTTTGGATGTTGAATTCACCGCCAAAATGGAACAAGAATTCGACAGTGTAGAAGAGGGAAAAGTAGAATGGATTAAAGTTATCGATCAATTTTACCATAAGTTCGAAATCCATTTAGAAAAAGCGGAAGCAGAAATGGAAAAGGTAGAAATCAAAGATGAGCCTGCAGGAGAGGATTGTGAGAACTGTGGGAGCCCTATGGTTTTTAAAATGGGACGTTACGGTAAATTCATGGCCTGCAGCAATTTTCCGGATTGCCGTAATACAAAACCAATCGTCAAAGAAATAGGGGTAAAGTGCCCGAACTGCAAAGAAGGCAATATAATTGAAAGAAAAAGCAAAAAGCGGCGGATTTTTTATGGCTGTGACCGTTATCCTAGCTGTGAATTTATCTCCTGGGATAAGCCGCTGCCAAGGTCCTGCCCGAAATGCGAAGGCACATTGGTTGAGAAAAAGCTAAAAAAAGGCATCCAGGTACAATGCATGCAGTGTGATTACAAGGAAGCGCCTCAAAGCTAATGAAAGGTGAGCAGCTGCTCGCCTTTTCTCTTTGGATTTCTTGATTATTTATTCAGTTATGACGTTTTTTTCAGCTGATTAGATTTAACAGTGATTTAAAGTCTGTCCAGAAATCCTAAGTTGTTCCTCTAACGTCTCGAAATGCTAGAGTTGAATAGCTATTATCCAGTATTTAGGGTCAAAACACTTTAAAGGCTTAAATCAATCACTTTATAAAGGCATGAAACTTTCTTCTTTTTCATCCGTATTGTAAAATGCAATGGACAAACAGATATGGTTGGCGATATAATTTTTCTTTGTGCCATGTGGATTCTTCATTTCATACATAGTTATTTTGGCAACAATAATAACAGGAAAATTTATTTGTAAACATACAAGGTTTTAGCATATTTTTACAGGGAGGTTCGTAAAATGAAAGAAACAATCGTTAATGTGATCGGTGCAGGCCTTGCGGGAAGTGAAGCAGCTTGGCAGCTTGCCAAACGAGGGATTAAAGTAAAGCTATATGAAATGCGCCCGGTAAAACAAACACCGGCACACCATACGGATAAATTTGCAGAACTTGTCTGCAGCAACTCGCTTCGAGCCAATACACTCACAAATGCTGTTGGTGTTTTAAAGGAAGAGATGCGCCATCTTGACTCCGTGATCATATCTTCGGCGGATGCATCTTCGGTTCCTGCAGGAGGCGCACTCGCAGTAGATCGCCATGAGTTTGCAGGCAGAGTGACTGAAATGGTGAAAAATCATCCGAATGTGACAGTTGTAAACGAAGAGGTAACAGAGATTCCAGAAGGGCCGACAGTGATAGCAACCGGACCGCTAACAAGCGAGGCACTTTCACAGAATTTAAAGGATCTTATGGAAGAAGAGTACTTATACTTTTATGATGCCGCAGCTCCGATCATTGAAAAAGAAAGCATCAATATGGATAAAGTTTATTTGAAATCCAGGTATGACAAGGGTGAAGCTGCCTATTTAAACTGTCCAATGACCGAGGAAGAATTCAATCGTTTCTATGAGGCTCTTGTTGCCGCTGAAACTGTACCACTAAGAGAGTTCGAAAAAGAAATCTTCTTTGAGGGGTGCATGCCTATTGAAGTCATGGGAGCACGTGGCAAAAAGACGATGCTGTTCGGCCCGCTCAAACCGGTTGGATTAGAGGACCCAAAAACAGGGAAAAGACCATATGCTGTTGTCCAGCTAAGACAGGATGATGCAGCAGGGACTTTATATAATATTGTCGGATTTCAGACGCATTTGAAATGGGGTCCTCAAAAAGAAGTGATTCAATTGATCCCAGGACTTGAGAATGCTGAAATAGTGCGATATGGGGTCATGCATCGGAATACGTTCATTAATTCACCGAAAGTCTTGCTGCCAACCTATCAATTCAGAAACCGGAATGATCTATTCTTTGCCGGACAAATGACAGGTGTTGAAGGATATGTGGAATCAGCGGCATCTGGCCTGATAGCAGGTATAAACGCTGCAAGGGTTTCACAAGGACTTGAACCAGTAATTTTTCCCGCCGAAACGGCTATGGGAAGCATGGCACGCTATATTACATCCACCAACGCGAAAACATTCCAGCCTATGAACGCCAATTTTGGGCTGTTCCCTGAGCTTGAAATGAAGATTAAGGGCAAAAAAGAACGGAATGAAATGCATGCTCATCGGGCAATTGAAACGATTCGGAATTTTGTGAAGAGTTTGTAAATTTATTTGCCTGTGTATTTAAAATATGATAATATTTAGTAGCCTTCCGAGCCAAGGGGGTAAAGTGATGGCAGAAGAAAGCCTTTCCTTGCAACAATTCATTGAATACCTACAAATCGAAAAAAATTGTTCGCAATATACGATCGATAGCTATAGAAAAGATATAGAGGAATTTTTCTTGTTCACAGCTGAACAAGGAATTAAAAGCTTGCAGGCTGTCGAATACCAGGATGCAAGGTTATATCTAACTGTTCTGTATGGGAAGGGTCTTTCTAAACGTTCTGTTGCACGAAAGACCTCATGTATGCGCAGCTTTTATAAGTTCTTGATGCGGGAAGGGAAGGTTAAAGAAAACCCTTTTGCCCTTGTCGCCCTTCCCAAAAAGGACCAAATGCTTCCAAGGTTCATGTATGAAGAAGAAATGAACAAGCTTTTCTCTTCTTTGAAAAAAGAAACTCCATTGGAACTGCGGGATTCAGCCTTGCTTGAACTTCTATACGCCACTGGTATCCGTGTCAGTGAGTGCTGCAATATCAAATTGCAAGATATCGATTTTTCACTAGGCACTGTTTTAATACATGGAAAAGGAAAAAAAGACCGTTATGTACCATTTGGCAGCTTTGCGAAACAAGCTATTCAGACCTACATAAAAGAAGGAAGGGATTCTCTGTATAGCTCCGCAAAAAACGACCATTCCTACTTATTTGTCAATTTCCGGGGGGACGCACTGACACCAAGGGGCGTGAGTTATATCCTTAACGGGTTGATTAAGAAGGCTGCCAGTGATGGAACCCTTCATCCACATATGTTTCGGCATTCATTTGCCACACATTTACTAAACAATGGTGCGGATTTGCGGACTGTCCAGGAGCTTCTGGGCCACTCCAAAATCTCTTCAACGCAAATTTATACGCATGTGACAAAGCACCAACTGCAAAAAGTGTATAACGCTGCACACCCACGTGCTTAAACGTCCTTGAAAGGAGACTGTTATGGGTAATTTTCATGCAACGACCATATTTGCTGTCCACCACAATGGAGAATGTGCCATGTCTGGAGACGGCCAAGTGACCATGGGAAATGCTGTTGTGATGAAACATACGGCAAGGAAAGTGAGAAAGCTGTTCAATGGCAGAGTGCTTGCTGGTTTTGCCGGCTCTGTTGCTGATGCTTTTACTTTGTTCGAACTGTTCGAAGCCAAGCTGGAGGAATACAATGGGAACTTGCAGCGTGCATCAGTGGAACTTGCAAAACTGTGGCGCAGTGATAAAGTACTAAGAAGGCTGGAAGCGATGCTCATTGTAATGGACAAAGACAATTTGTTGCTCGTATCCGGTACCGGTGAAGTGATCGAGCCTGATGATGGCGTCCTTGCCATCGGGTCAGGAGGCAATTATGCCCTTTCAGCCGGAAGGGCTTTAAAACGTTTCTCAGGTGACAATCTGACAGCGAAAGAAATAGCACGGGCTTCACTTGAAATTGCCGCAGAGATTTGTGTGTATACAAATTCCAATATTATCGTTGAAGAGTTGTAAAAGGGAGGGGCCGGTATGAAAGATAACAAAGCGAATTTAACCCCACGGCAAATTGTCGAGAAACTTGACCAGCATATTGTAGGCCAAAAGGATGCGAAACGGGCGGTGGCGGTCGCCCTTAGAAACCGGTACCGCCGCAGCCTGTTATCTGAACAGCTTCGGGATGAAATTGTCCCTAAAAATATTTTGATGATCGGCCCGACAGGCGTAGGGAAAACCGAAATAGCCAGGCGGATGGCTAAATTGGTAAGGGCACCGTTTGTTAAAGTTGAAGCCACGAAGTTTACTGAGGTCGGTTATGTTGGAAGAGATGTGGAATCGATGGTGCGCGACCTAGTAGAAACATCCGTGCGTTTGGTGAAGGAAGAAAAGAAAGCTAGCGTGAAGGAGCGGGCAGAACAGAATGCCAACAAAAGGCTCGTGGAGCTTCTTGTTCCCTCTGCGAAGAAACCCAATAACTTTAAAAACCCGCTTGAAGTATTCTTCGGAGGAGCAGGAAATGCCCAGACCGAAAGTGATAATACCGCTGATGATGATTCAAATCTCTACCAAAAAAGAAGGATAATTGAAGAAAAACTTTTAAATGGTGAACTGGAAGATGAGATTGTAACCGTTGAAGTAGAAGAACAACAGCCATCCATGTTTGATATGCTTCAGGGTTCGGGAATGGAACAAATGGGGATGAATATGCAGGACGCTTTAGGAAGCTTGATGCCAAAGAAGCGGAAAAAACGAAAGTTGAAGGTCAGTGAAGCGAGATCCGTCCTGGCTAACGAAGAAGCTGGCAAGCTTATTGATATGGATGAGGTCACAAGTGAAGCAGTTTTCCGGGCTGAGCAGGCAGGAATCATTTTTATTGATGAAATCGATAAAATTGCCAGTAAGCAAACCGGGGGTTCTTCAGCCGACGTTTCCAGAGAGGGCGTCCAGCGGGACATACTGCCGATTGTGGAAGGTTCAACAGTTGTCACTAAATATGGTTCGGTTAAAACGGACCATGTCCTTTTCATTGCGGCAGGGGCTTTCCACATTGCAAAACCATCGGATTTAATCCCAGAGCTTCAAGGAAGATTCCCAATCCGGGTGGAACTCAAAAAATTGACGGTAGAAGACTTTGTCCGTATCCTGCATGAACCAGACACTGCGTTATTAAAGCAATATACAGCATTATTGGAAACTGAAGGTATACAAATTGAATTTTCTGACGATGCTATTCGTAAGATTGCAGAAGTGGCATTTGAAGTGAACCAAAATACGGACAATATTGGAGCTAGAAGGCTTCATACCATTATGGAAAGGCTCTTGGAGGATTTATCTTTCGAGGCACCTGACATTACAATGGAGAAAATCACCATCACCCCTCAGTATGTGGAAGACAAACTCGGCTCTATTTCAAGAGATAAAGATCTCAGCCAGTTTATTTTGTAAGTAATTTTGCAGCAAGTTAAATAGCCTGTTTGCAGGCTAGGAACCGGGTGGCTGGTATGTTCGGAATGCATGTTAAGATTTCCTCTAATCGTACTAGATAGTAATCACGCGAATAGTAAGGTTCACAGCTGCAGTATTGGAATTTATGTTTTTTAGGAGGAAATTTAGTAATGGAGTTATTAGGAAAAACAAGAAAGATTAATGCCATGCTTCAAAATGCAGCCGGAAAACCGGTTAATTTTAAGGAAATGGCAGAAAGCCTTAGTGAAGTAATTGAATCGAACGTTTTTGTTGTTTCAAGACGAGGAAAGTTATTGGGATTTGCGATCAATCAACAAATTGAAAATGAACGTATGATCCAGATGCTTGAAGACAGACAGTTCCCTGAAGAATATACAAAAAGCTTGTTCAATGTCCAGGAAACATCTCCAAACCTTGGCATTGAAAGTGAGTATACAGCATTCCCTGTGGAAAATAAGGAACTGTTTGCAAGCGGATATACTACTGTAGTGCCAATTATTGGTGCCGGCGAACGATTGGGAACACTGATTCTTGCACGGCTGCAGGAAAAATTCCATGATGATGACTTAATCCTTGCAGAATACGGGGCTACAGTTGTTGGCATGGAAATCCTACGCGAAAAGTCGGAAGAAATCGAAGAGGAAGCGCGAAGCAAGGCTGTTGTGCAAATGGCGATCAGCTCCCTTTCGTATAGTGAACTTGAGGCAATTGAACACATTTTTGAAGAGTTACAGGGCTCAGAGGGTCTTCTGGTTGCTTCAAAAATCGCAGACCGGGTCGGCATTACGCGGTCCGTAATTGTCAATGCATTAAGAAAGCTTGAAAGCGCCGGGGTCATCGAATCCCGTTCGTTAGGAATGAAAGGAACCTATATTAAGGTCTTGAATGACAAATTCCTCATGGAACTTGAAAAATTAAAAAACCATTAAGACAAGGAAAAAGCCAGTTACCTAAACTAAACATTTAGGTACTGGCTTTTTTGTTGTGATTAACGAATATAAATAACACAAAATTTTCTCTTTTTCTTCAAAAATCTCCATTCTTTTTTGTGTAAAATAAAATGAAATAAGCGTGTGGAATAAATTGGTTGTTATAAATATAAAAGAAAGCAGAATTGATGGTCCTTTTCGAGAATGGGTATATAGCACCATTGTGTCATTTCAAATGCTAAAAGACCTATCTTTATGGAGTTCATAAGTCATTTTCATAATGGAAATTGTATCATTTACAGGAAAAATTATACAAAAAGCGACAAAAATAGGACTTTTTTCATGTAGGGATTTGTCGACTCCTCGTAGACAGGGGGTATGTTATTCTTTACAATAGTTACTAGATTATGTTTATTCTGTTACAAAAGTGAGTATATGTAACAATTTGTCTTTTAATGCAAGGGGTGAATGATATGAAGCTTTTTTCAAATACATTCCAAACGCTAGAAAATGCTCTTAATTATTCTAGTACAAAACAAAAAGTGATCTCTCAAAATATTGCCAATGCCGATACACCCAATTATAAAGCGAAGGATGTACGGATGGGGCATTCCTTCCAGTCGATGCTGGACGCTTCGATCCATGCTTACCGCACAGACGGCAGGCATTATGACTTTAAGATTACCCCATCCGTTCCATCCGCCATCGTTACAAGGAACAATCTGCAATACAATAATAACGGTAACAGCGTTGACATTGACCAGGAAATGAGTGAGATGGCAACAAACCAAATCTTTTACAACGCAGTTACCGACCGCTTGAGCGGAAAATTTCAATCTTTGCAAAATGTGATAAGGGGTGGCAAGTAATGGGTATATTCACTGGAATGAACGCTACGGCCTCCGCATTAACCGCGCAAAGGCTCAGGATGGATGTTATTTCTTCAAACATGGCAAACGCTGATTCTACCAGGGCCAGGATGGTTGGGCCCGACACGTGGGAACCCTACCGGCGAAAGACTGTCGTGTTGCAGCCGAATGAAGGCAGCTTTGCTAACTTTTTACAAGCTGCAGCGGGCAAAAGAGGTATGAGTAAGGCAGGAGACGGTGTAAGGGTAACAAGTATAGAAGAAGATAGGGCTACACCTTTTAAGACGGTCTATGACCCTGAACACCCTGATGCCAATGAAGACGGCTATGTTCAAATGCCAAACGTCGACCCTTTAAGGGAAATGGTAGATTTATTGAGCGCAACCCGATCTTATGAAGCGAATGTAACGGTTTTTAATGCTTCTAAAGGTATGATGATGAAGGCACTTGAAATAGGCAAGTAGATTAGGAGGAAAATAAGATGCAAGGAATAAACTTCTCTCCTGGGAACAGAGTTTTTGATGCAAGCAATCAAGGCATGCAGACCCAGTCATATACACCATACGAAGCCCAGCAGAGTTTTGCGTCAGTATTGAAAGAATCTATCGATAAAGTGAATGAGGCTCAAGCTGTTTCAGATAATTTTACAGAAAAACTGGCACGGGGCGAGAATGTTGACCTTCATCAGGTCATGATCGCGTCCCAAAAGGCAAGCGTTATGATGCAGGCAACACTTGAGGTTCGGAATAAAGTCGTAGAGGCTTACCAGGAAATGATGAGAATGAATGTATAAGCAGCATCTTAAACCTCAGAAAAAACTTTAACGCACAACAAGGGCATCTTCCTTTTAATCGAGAAGATGTTGGCTCGAAATAACAAAGATTAACCGGGGGATTAAGATGAAGGAAGTGTTTTTAAATTTAAAGAACAGGATAACAGGTTTTTGGGGGAGCCGGAGTAAGAAGCAAAAACTTCTCATGATCGGGTCCGCCATCCTGGCTGCAATCGTGATCGCGGTGGCTTCCGTCCTTGCTTCCCAAACCAATATGGTACCGTTATATAGCAATCTATCGCCTTCTGAAACGGGAAGTATTAAGGAAAACCTGGACAGCAGGGGTATACCATCGGAAATAGCGGATGGCGGCAAAACAATACTGGTTCCTGAGGAAAGTGTTGATACCCTTAAAGTTGAACTTGCCGCAGAGGGCATCCCGAATTCCGGAAGCATTGACTACTCATTCTTTAGCCAAAATGCTGGGATCGGCATGACTGAAAACGAGTTTAATGTTATGAAACTCGATGCAATGCAGACGGAGTTGGCCAATCTCATAAAAGGGATCGATGGAGTGGAAGATGCGAAGGTCATGGTTACGCTCCCCGAGAAGGGTGTATTCGTCAGTGATACACCAGAAGAAGCATCCGCATCAATCGTTTTGAATACGAAACCAGGATATCAATTCGAGGAATCACAGATTAAATCGTTATATCACCTTGTTTCAAAAAGTGTACCCAATCTGCCTACAGATAATATCGTCATTATGAATCAAAATTTTGAGTATTTTGACTTGAAAAACGAAAATAATTCTACACCGGGGGCGTCATTCGCCACACAGCATGAGATCAAGAAAGAAATCGAACGCGACATTCAGCGCCAGGTACAAAACATGCTAGGCACACTAATGGGCAGGGAGAAAGTTGTGGTGTCTGTTACGGCAGACGTCGATTTTACTCAGGAAAACAGGGAGGAAAACCTTGTAACACCTGTTGATGAAGAGAATATGGAAGGTATCGCAATTTCCGCACAGAGAATCAATGAAACATATAGCGGTACAGGCGCACCTCCGGGAGGAACTCCACAGGCAGAAGATTCTGCAGACGCCCAAGGATACACATACCAAGCTGGTGCTAACGGAACTGGGGACTATGAACGGGTAGAAGAAACTATCAATAATGAGGTTAACCGGATCAAGAAACAAATCGTGGAAAGCCCATATAAAGTAAAGGATTTGGGTATCCAGGTTATGGTAGAACCTCCAACATCTGATGACCCTGCCTCGCTGCCACAGGAACGCATCGATGACATCACAAAGGTATTAAACACAATCGTCCGTACAACGATTGCCAAAGATAATGCTGCCGAAGCCTTGACAGATGAGCAAATTAACCAAAAGATCGCAGTTTCTGTCCAGCCGTTCAACGGAAAGGTTGAGTTTGACCAGAAAGCAGATACCGGACTGCCATTATGGGTTTACATAGTCGGTGGAGTTCTGCTAGTTGCAATCATCGCTCTTTTATTCTTGTTTATCCGCTCGAGAAGACGGGATGAATATGAGGAAGAAATCATAGAAGAACAGGAAGTTTTGGAGGTGCCGGATCTAAACGACGAACAAGAGACCGAAGCATCCCTGAAACGGAAACAGCTGGAAAAGCTTGCAAAAGAAAAGCCGGAAGAATTCGCGAAACTGCTTCGAAGCTGGATTGCGGAAGACTAGGAGGGAATGAAGTTGACAGACAGAAAGAAAAAAGGCGGGCTAACAGGAAAACAAAAGGCAGCCATTCTGCTCATTTCACTCGGCCCGGACGTCTCTGCTTCTGTTTATAAACATCTTTCAGAGGAAGAGATTGAAAGGCTTACACTAGAAATTTCAGGCGTCCGGAAAGTGGATTCTGCTGAAAAGGAAGAAGTGCTGGAAGAATTCCATAATATTGCACTAGCACAGGATTATATTACACAGGGCGGGATCGGCTATGCCAAGCAAGTATTAGAGAAGGCTCTTGGGACTGACCAGGCTGCGGCAATCATCAACCGTCTGACTTCATCCCTGCAGGTGAGGCCTTTCGATTTTGCCAGAAAGGCTGAACCAGGTCAGATCCTTAACTTTATCCAAAATGAACATCCGCAAACAATAGCTTTAATTTTATCGTACCTGGACCCTGCGCAGGCAGGACAGATCCTTTCCGAATTGCCGCAGGATGTGCAGGCGGATATAGCAAGAAGAATAGCGATTATGGACAGCACTTCCCCGGAGATCATCAATGAAGTCGAACAAATTCTTGAACGGAAGCTTTCTGCAACCGTAACCCAGGATTATACACAAACAGGCGGAATTGAGGCTGTGGTAGATGTCCTTAATGGGGTGGACCGCTCAACGGAACGTACAATTCTCGATTCCTTGGAAATCCAGGATCCTGAATTGGCGGAAGAAATCAAAAAACGGATGTTTGTCTTTGAGGACATTGTTACTCTTGATGGGCGTGCCATTCAGCGCGTTATCCGTGATTCTGACAATGAAGACCTTAAACTAGCACTCAAGGTTGCCAGTGAGGAGGTCAAAGAAATTGTCTTTAAGAATATGTCTAAACGTATGGTAGACACGTTTCTTGAGGAAATGGAATATATGGGACCTGTCCGTCTTCGTGATGTGGAAGAGGCTCAATCCCGGATTGTTGCAGTCATACGCCGGTTAGAAGAGTCAGGTGAAATCGTAATCGCCCGCGGCGGAGGAGATGATATCATTGTCTAGGATTATCAAATCCCAATATGCAAACCGAGACGACAATGCAAATAAAACAATCAAAATCAGGAGTTTGGAATATTTTTTTCAAGACAGCAATCCTGAGGCACCTCCTGTTTTTCAAGCAACTGATGCCCAACTGCTAAAAGAAAAGGCGCATGATGATGCAGAAGCCATAATCAGGGAAGCAAGGCAAAAAGCAGAGAGAATTATCAAACAGGCAGAATTAAGCCGTAAGCAATTTGATGAAGTAGAGAAACCGCAAATTGTGCAGGAAGCCCGCGAACAGGGTTTCCACGAAGGAATGGAAACCGGAAGGGAAAAGGGCTATGAACAATGGTCCGAAACTCTTGAGCATGCAAAACAAATCGTTTTCGCTTCAAAAATTGATTATGAATCACATATCGAAGAATCTGAACGCACGATTCTGGAGCTAGGGATTAAAGTGGCCGAGCGGATCATCGGAAAAGAGTTACAGGATTCCAAAGAAACTTACCTAACGCTAGTGAAACAGGCGATAAAAGAGACAAAGGATTATCTGGATGTGCAGCTTCATGTCCACCCTGACTATTATGAATACATTCTTTCGCAGAAGGAAGAATTGATGACAATATTTCCTAAAGAAGCGGGGCTGTATATTTATCCAGATCAGGATTTGCCTGCGGCAGGCTGCGTGATTGAATCAGCGCATGGGCGAATAGACGCCGGTGTTGACAGCCAACTGGATGAAATCAAGCAAAAACTTGTTGAATTGCTGGAAGGGGAGTAAATGATGAAGGCAGCAGAGCTCTTGCCGCTCATTGATGATATTGAAACCTTAAAACATTACGGAAGAGTCAAAAGGGTAGTCGGGCTAATGATTGAGTCGCAGGGTCCTGAAAGCTCTGTCGGAGACGTTTGCTATATTCATGCCGGTACAAAAAACAAGAAAAGAAAGATCCGGGCAGAGGTTGTCGGCTTTAGGGATGAAATGGTCATTCTCATGCCCTATACGGCAGTGAGTGAAATTTCTCCAGGATGCCTGGTTGAAGCAACCGGCCGTTCCCTGGAAATTAAGGTTGGAACAGGCTTGATCGGGAATGTTGTCGATTCCCTCGGATATCCACTCGATGGTTCGCCCTTGCCTAAAGGCTTGGCTTCCGTATCAACCGAGCAGGATCCGCCCAATCCTATGCAAAGGCCTCCGATCGATGAACCAATAGATGTAGGAGTAAGGATGATAGACAGTTTACTTACGGTCGGTAAAGGACAGCGTGTAGGAATTTTTGCAGGGAGCGGTGTGGGAAAGAGTACACTTCTGGGAATGGTTGCAAGGAACACGTCGGCAGATTTGAATGTCATTGGCCTGATTGGCGAACGGGGCAGGGAAGTACGGGAATTTATTGAAAAAGACCTCGGGCCTGAAGGATTAGCAAAGTCGATTGTCGTTGTAGCCACTTCAGATCAGCCCGCGCTTATGAGAATAAAAGGAGCCATGACTGCCACTGCCATAGCAGAATATTTTCGCGATAAGGGCCTTAACGTCATGCTTATGATGGATTCCGTTACAAGGGTTGCGATGGCCCAGCGCGAGATCGGGCTCGCAGTAGGGGAACCGCCGACTACAAAAGGCTATACACCTTCCGTTTTTTCAATTCTGCCAAGGCTTCTTGAACGGACAGGCACCAACGTTTCCGGTACGATAACAGCCTTTTACACGGTGCTTGTGGATGGTGACGATATGAACGAGCCAATCGCCGATACGGTACGGGGAATCTTGGACGGCCACTTTATCCTGGACAGGCAGCTTGCGAATAAAGGCCAATTTCCAGCAATAAACGTGCTGAAAAGCATTAGCAGGGTTATGAACAATATTGCGGATGACGCGCACAAAAGTTCAGCTGAGAGGTTAAGGGCAACACTCTCAACCTATATTGAATCGGAAGATTTAATTAATATCGGGGCATATAAAAGGGGTTCTTCGAGTGAAATTGACCATGCCATCAAAATGCAGCCGCAGATTATTTCATTTCTTAAGCAAGGCACTCATGAAAAGATGACCAAGGACGAAAGTACTTTTAAGCTTATTCAATTGATGGAAAAGGGAGAATAGCATGATGATCTACCAATATAAATTCGAAAAAATTCTCACCATCAAAGAAAAAGAGAAGAACGATGCCCTTTCCAAATATAATGAGGCGGTTAAGACGTTTGAAGTGGTTGCTGAGAAGCTTTATAAACTTTTAAAAAAGAAGGAAGACCTTCTTGCTTACCAGCAGGAACAGCTTCAGAAAGGGCTAACGGTTCAGGAAATCAGACACAATCAGCTGTTCATGGACAACCTTGAAAAAATTATCGAGCATTGTCAAAAATCTGTAATTGAAGCTCGGCAAAGAATGAACCTACATCAAGATAAATTGATGGAACGAAATATCGAAGTGAAAAAGTACCAAAAAATCAGAGAACGTGATTTTCAAAGATTCCTCGAAGGCATTAAGGAAGCGGAAAATAAAATGATGGATGAAATTTCGATACAGCAATTCCTGAGCAAGGAAAACTAGGTGAATACAATGGAAAAACCAAGCGAAAATGAAGAAAAAGAATACAACCGATTTCAGTGGTTTATTTTTGTCGTGCTTATCCCTCTTATATTCACAATTGCAATAGTTCTGATCGTCTTGACAGTTGCCGGTGTTAATGTATTGGATGAGGGGAAAAAAATTGGAGAGAAACTTCCTTTTGTTTCTAGCATGGTAAATAAAGGGGACAACGAAAAAGGAAAGGCCGAATCGACTGTTCAATACGAAAAAAAACTAACGGAGCTTGAGGCGGAAATCGACAAAAACCAAGACGAAATCATGAAACTCGAAGAAATGGTTGATAGCCGTGATCAAACGATCGAGCGAAATGAACTGGAGAAAGAACAACTGCAAAAGCAAATAGATGAACTGCAGGGCAGCCAGGATGACAGCAAACAGGCTTTTAATGAAATCATCCGAACTTACGAAACGATGTCAGCAAAAAAGGCTGCTCCTATCATTACAAAGCTTGGAGATGACGAAGCCGTTAAGATTTTATCAAGTATCAAAGCGGATACTTTGGCTGGCATTATGGAACAGATGGAGCCGGAGGATGCTGCCAGGCTTACGAATAAGCTTGCTGAAAGTTCAACACAAGAAAATTAGATATTTATTGAGGGACCTACAACTTTGAAGGGAGGTGAAATTATGAATGCAGGAATACAGTTACCCAGACTGTCCATGTCCAGCACAACTTCTTCAGGAAATCCTGTAACAATAGGCACTAACGGCAAAGGTACAGGTTTTGGAGCTGTGCTATCGGCATTATCTAAGGGCAATTTGCCAACCAACAGTGAATCGACCGGACTTTCAACTGAGCAGACTGATCTGTTGCAGCAATTGGTACAGTTTCTGCAAGTCGGAAATTTGAGTGAATTAGATGGTGTTGACGGCTTAGGTAAGGAAATGATGCTTGAGGGAATGGATGTGCAAAATCTAGCCGATGCATTATTAAATGCAAATGTGATGGATGAAACACTGCTGAATAAGCTATCAACCGAGCAAACTAAGCTGTTAGAAGAATTGGAAAAGCTATTTCCATCTTCCGATTCGGGTGTATTGGCTGGATTTCTTGGACTAAGCTCTACCGGTAAGTTAAACGGCAATATAATAGATGAAAAGCTTCTCAACAAGCTAATAGATTCATTAAAAGAGTCAGGTCATTTAAAAGAAACCCATGATGAAATAACAGGAGATCTAGCTTTCATGTCTTTTGGGTCAATGGATCTAATCTCAATTATCAAGGCATTGGCAGGCATGAACGAGGAACAGCTTTTGCAAGTAGACCTGAATACAGCTTCAAATGTATTGAAATTTGCCAAGATTCAAGAGCTTTTATCCGCATATAAAGATTTGTCTTCCGAAGAAGGTGTTATGGCTAAGGAAATGAAAAATCTATTACAGCAAGTAGCGGAGAAATTCAAACAAATCTTGGATGCTGATGCGCAGAACAATAGCAGAGGAACGGCTTTTTCAAGGTTAACCGGTAATGACACCACGCAAAATATCGCCTTGCTAAAAGGGGTATATGAGCGGATGGCAAAGGATTTTAATTCAGCTAATTCGTCTGTAGGGAAGAACGCAGTGAGTGAAGCTGCCAATATGAAACAACTGGATATCAATCAATCGCAACCCCAGTTTTTCCAGATATCAAAGCTTGAACAATTTGTCCTTTCTGTAGAAAAATCCGGCCAGCCAGTTAATCAAGAACAATTTATCAAAGCATTTGAAAATATTTTGTCAAAAGCAAATTTTGCAAATGGGAATGGGATGCAAAAGCTATTTATCAAGCTTAATCCAGAGCATCTTGGATCTTTAAGGATAGAAATAATCCAAAAGGATGCGATTCTGACTGCAAAGATTATGGCAACCAGTGCGAAAGCAAAGGAATTATTGGAGTCACAGCTCCAGGGCTTGAAACATGCATTCAATGGCCAAAATCTTCAAGTGGAAAAAATAGAAGTGTCCCAGACATTGAACTCGTTTACCCAAGACAGATTTTTGCAGAGGGATTCTGATGGATCCGAGCAGCAGGATAGAGGAAAAAATCAACAGGAAACCAGCCAGGAGCAATCGGAGGCAGAATTTACGGAAGACCTTGAAGCAGCATTGCTGAATGCGAAAGTGTAGGTGAAAACATGGCTAATATCGATACATCACTATTGTTATCCAGCTATCAGGCAACACAGCGAAAAACCGGAAGTGATGTTTTAGGCAAGGATGACTTTTTGAAAATACTAATGACGCAACTCCAAAACCAGGATCCGCTAAATCCTATGCAGGATAAGGATTTTATTGCGCAAATGGCGACGTTCTCGACGCTCGAGCAAATTACAAATATGGGAAAGAGCATCGATAAATTTGTCCAAATGGAACAGCAGAACAAGCTGATTTCCTACAACCAATTTGTCGGAAAAAATGTTACATGGCATAAAATGGTGCCGAGTGAAGATCCAAATGCCCAGCCGAATGTAGAAAATGGTACCGGAATGGTTACATCTATCGAATTTAAAGACGATAGCGTTTTCCTAATACTGGAGGATGGTACAAAACTGGAGCCCGGTAATATTTCACAGGTTAACCAGCCCGGCCCGTCTAACAGCATTATTTCTGCTAGCGAACTGATTGGGAAGAAAGTCAGTTGGTTAAATGAGGACAAAGAGGAAGTTATGGCAATCGTTAAATCTGTTGCAATGAAAAACGGTAAAACACAGTTTGAATTGGATGATGAAAATGCTACGAAAATTTCCTCCGATCAAATTATTAAAATTACAGGCTTGTAAGGAGTGGGTAAATGGAAAAGCCAGTGTTTCGGCCGATAACCAATCATCCTATTCATCCCGCTTCAAGAAATATAAAGCCAAAAAACCCGGTTACGCGTGGATTTTCTCAGGAATTACAGTCGGCTGTTAATGAAACGGCAAAAAAGTTGGTTGTAAGCAAGCACGCTCAAATCCGCTTAGAACAACGAAATATTAATATTGACTCCAGCACCTGGGCTCGAATTGGAGAAAAGGTTCAAGAAGCAAAAAAAATGGGAGTAAGAGATTCACTTGTTCTCACACAAGAGGCAGCCCTGGTAGTGAGCGCAAAAAACAACACGGTAATTACAGCCATGGACCGTGAAGAAGCTTCATCGCAAATTTTCACCAATATCAATGGAACAATCATACTAGATTAAGAGGCTGGACCTTTTAAAGGAAGCCGTGGCTTGCGGAATGACAGAAGCAGCCAAATCGAAAGGAGAAAGAAAAATGCTACGTTCAATGTACTCAGGAATCAGCGGAATGAAAAACTTTCAAACGAAACTGGATGTTATCGGCAATAATATTGCCAACGTAAACACTTATGGGTTTAAAAAAGGTCGTGTGCTGTTTAAAGATATGATCAGTCAAACAGTTGCGGGTGCGGCTGCACCAACAGCAGAAGGTAGAGGCGGTACCAATCCAAAGCAGGTAGGACTAGGTGCCAGTTTAGTTTCAATTGACACACTCCATTCGGAGGGTTCTGCTCAAACAACAAGCCGCATACTGGACGTAAGAGTTGCCGGAGACGGGTACTTTGTGTTAAATGATGGAGCGGAAGGTGGTAAAACCTCTTTTACAAGGGCAGGAAACTTTTATTTGGATCAAGAAGGCAACTTGGTAAATGCTGATGGATTGTTTGTCCAAGGCGTTAAGTCAGCCGGAAATCCGGCAACAGTTGGTGGCACTGCCATTGATAAAATCAAAATTCCATCGGATGCGGGAAGCATCTCAATTGGTCCGACAGGGATAGTAACATATGTAAGAGATGGCGAGCTTAATGAAGCAGGGCAAATAGTTATTGCTAAATTTTCCAATCCAGAGGGACTTGAAAAAGTAGCAGACAACTTGTACCAGCAAAGTACAAACTCGGGTACAATTAATAATTTAACTACAGTCAAAACGACAGATGCGGCTGAACAAGCCTATATTGCAAAACCTCAAGCGTATGGTGCCGGTTCAGTAATCTCAGGCCAACTTGAAATGTCCAACGTCGACCTATCCGAGGAGTTCACCGAAATGATCACAGCCCAGCGTGGTTTCCAGGCGAACACCCGTATTATTACAACATCGGATGAGATCCTGCAAGAACTAGTAAACTTAAAACGATAATTTAAGGGAGGGAAGGAGCCTGGGGCTAATTCTTATGCCCCAGCTCCTGATTTTATTGATCAAGGTTACTAAATTGAACGGTAAAAGTTTCACCATAAATGCTTTGTTTATTGAAATGGTAGAGTCTCTTCCTGATACGACAATCACATTCACTAACGGTAAAAAAATCGTCGTAAGTGAAAAAGAAGAAGAAATCATTCAATCTATTATTCGTTTTTACCGTAGTATAAACGTTCTTGGTCTTCGTGATAATGGGGAGGAGAATGATGATGAAAAATAAACTCGTTATGATCATGGTTATCATGCTAGTCTCGATAACGCTTGTCGGAGTTATTGCACTAGTAGTAATAACCAAATTTTCAGGTGACGCTGCGGCCGAAAAAGAGCCATCGGCAAAAGAAATAGTAGAAGCTTCCGTAGAAGTTCCTGAAATAACCACCAATTTGGCTAGCGGTGATTTTATAAAGATTTCGTTTACGATTCAGGGTGATAACAAAAAAGCAAAAAAAGAGCTGGAGCAAAGAAGCTTCCAGGTAAAGAACATTATCATTACTGAGCTATCCGAGACCAAATCAGAGCAGTTAAAAGGTAAAGCCGGTAAAGAGCAGTTCCAAGAAAAAATAGAGGCCAATGTAAACAAACTTATGCAGGAAGGAAAAGTTGAAAAGGTGTATATTACCTCCTCGATCCTTCAATAAAAGAATACACTTCTGAGACAAAAAACAGGGGAGGTGATGGCTATTGTCTGGAGAAGTTTTATCACAAAGTGAAATTGATGCCCTTCTTTCCGCTCTGTCAACAGGTGAAATGGACGCTGATGAGCTAAAAAAAGAAGAAACAGAGAAAAAAGTAAAAGTTTATGATTTTAAGAGGGCATTGCGCTTTTCAAAAGATCAAATCAGAAGTTTAACAAGGATTCATGAAAATTTCGCACGGCTCTTAACAACTTATTTCTCGGCACAGCTGAGGACATATATTCAAATAACGGTTGCTTCAGCAGACCAGCTCCCTTATGAAGAATTTATCCGTTCGATCCCAAAGATGACGATCTTGAATGTGTTTGAAGTTCCGCCTTTAGAAGGCAGGATTTTAATGGAGGTCAACCCAAACATCGCGTATGCCATGATGGATAGGGTTCTTGGCGGAAAAGGCGTGAGCGTAAACAAGGTGGAAAATTTGACCGAAATTGAGACGAAGATAATGTCGAACCTTTTTGAAAAGGGATTTGAAAATTTACAGGAGGCCTGGTCGACTGTTGCCGATATTGACCCAATTTTGACTGATTTTGAAGTGAACCCGCAATTTTTGCAAATGGTTTCGCCAAATGAAACAGTGGTAGTCATCTCACTTAATACCCAAATTGGGGATACAACTGGCATGATCAATATCTGCATCCCGCATGTTGTTTTGGAACCTATTATTCCGAAGCTTTCTGTCCATTACTGGATGCAAACTTCTAAAAAAGAGAGAAGCCCCGATGAAATTGAATCCCTGGAAAAAAGGGTGAAAAGGGCTGATATACCACTGATTACGGAACTCGGGTCTACAGGCATTTCTATCCAAGACTTTCTCTTGCTTGATGTAGGGGATGTCATTGAGTTGAACCAAGGAATTGATTATCCTTTAACAGTTAAAGTCGGTGAAGTGCCGAAGTTTTTGGCACAGCCTGGCCAGGCAGGAAAAAAATTGGCCGTCCAAATTCTAGATACTTTGAAGGGGGGAGACGAAGATGGTAAGTGATGAAATGCTTTCACAGGATGAAATTGATGCGCTTTTAAGAGGCACTGCCGATACTTCTGATGAAAAGGCAGCTTCTCCCCTGGTTGAAGAATATTTATCTTCAATGGAACAGGATGCGCTCGGCGAAATTGGCAATATCTCCTTTGGAAGCTCAGCAACCGCTTTGTCAACATTATTGAATCAAAAGGTGGACATTACAACGCCTACAGTTACTTTAATAGAAAGAAGGATGCTTCAGCAGGAATTTCCTCATCCTTATGTAGCAATCCAGGTGAATTATACAGAGGGGTTTTCCGGCGAGAATCTGCTTGTGATCCAGCAAAGTGACGCTGCGATCATAGCGGACCTGATGCTTGGAGGCGATGGAGTGAATCCGGCAGAGCTTCTTGGGGAAATTCAGCTTAGTGCGGTCCAGGAAGCGATGAACCAAATGATGGGCTCCGCAGCGACATCCATGTCGACTATTTTTAATAAAAAGGTGGATATCTCCCCGCCGAGCATTGACTTATTAAATGTAGAAGAAGGCCAAGGAGAAGACACAATTCCGCAAGAAGACTTATTGGCAAAAATATCATTCAGGCTTCGGGTGGGCGACTTAATCGATTCAAGCATCATGCAATTATTGCCGCTTCATTTTGCAAAAGACCTTGTGAATGAGTTATTGAATCCTACGGCAGCAAACGAGACGTCCTCGAACAGTGCCGAATATGCGGATGGTGTAACAAGCACAGGTGAAAGTCCTGCACCTACATATCAGGAAATGGCTCAGCAGGAAGCGATCCCACAGCAATCTGCTCCACCGCAACCTGTTCACGATCAATGGAATATGCCACAGGGAACACCAGGATACGCACAGGCTCCGTCTTACGATCAATATGGGAATCAATATCAGGCAGGATATGGACAGGCAGCCCAAGGCTGGCCACAGCAAGTTCCTTATCAGAACCCACCCCAGCATTTTGGGGCCCAATACGCACCGCCGGGACAGCCTATTAATGTCCAGCCGGCAAGCTTTACAAATTTTGAGCCGTATCAGCTCCAGGAATCCGAAACAAAGAATTTAAGTATGCTCATGGATATCCCTCTTCAGGTGACAGTGGAACTAGGACGGACAAAACGGTCTGTAAAAGAGATACTGGAGCTTTCCTCGGGATCGATTATCGAGCTTGACAAGCTTGCAGGGGAGCCGGTTGACATCCTTGTCAATAATCGGTTGATTGCAAAAGGTGAAGTTGTCGTCATTGATGAAAACTTTGGTGTTCGTGTAACAGATATTGTCAGCCAAACAGATAGACTAAAAAAATTAAGATAATAAATTGGGGGTTATTTAAAATGGCACATAAAATTTTAATTGTAGACGATGCAGCATTTATGCGAATGATGATCAAGGATATTTTATCTAAGAATGGATTTGATGTTGTAGGGGAAGCAGCCGATGGTGCACAGGCGGTTGAAAAATATAAGGAAACACAGCCAGACCTGGTAACGATGGATATCACTATGCCCGAAATGGATGGCATAGCTGCGCTTAAGGAGATAAAAAAGATCAATCCTAACGCTAAAGTCATCATGTGTTCAGCAATGGGTCAGCAGGCAATGGTAATCGATGCAATCCAGGCTGGTGCCCGCGATTTCATTGTAAAGCCATTCCAGGCGGACCGGGTTCTAGAAGCCATCAACAAAACGCTAGGTTAAGAGAACGAGGGTGTAAACATCTTGCTTTCTATAAAAAAAATATTGCAGATTATCCTGGTTATTTCTATTATACAGGCCGGCTTTACAGGGCTAGTGGCTAAAGCAGAAAGCCTTGATGGCAGTGTAAAGGATTTTTACGAACAGCCAGACAGTCAAAAAGACAAAGATACTGGGTCCGAAAGCAAGGAAGAACAAAATACAGCAACAAGCACTGACCTTTCTTTTTGGGATTTCCTTCGGATGGTTTTTGCTTTGATTTTTGTAATTGCACTCCTTTATGTCACCCTAAAGTTCATTAATAAAAAAAGCAAGGCATACCAAAAAGCCAACCATATTGAAAATGTTGGCGGGACAAGCCTTGGTTCGAACCGGTCTGTCCAGCTGATTAAAGTAGGAAACTCCATACTGGTGTTGGGTGTGGGAGAATCGATCCAACTATTAAAAGAAATAAATGATAAGGAAGAGTACCAGGCCCTCCTTCAAGAACACAATGACAAAATGGACCTTTTGGTACAGCCAAGCAATATCATGTCGAAATTCAAGAAAAGCATTCAAGCGACTGCTCCTGTAACTCCGGGTTTTTCAAAACAGCTGAAAGATCAGTTGGAAGAATTATCGAAAAACAGGAAAAAGGTGATGGAAGAGCTGGAAGAAGAGGAGAGAGACAGAAATGAACGAATTCATGGAGATATTTAACACAAGTGATCCTTCAAATGTCTCTACTTCCGTCAAGCTTCTTTTAATGCTTACCGTTTTATCACTTGCGCCAAGCATTTTGATATTGATGACGTGTTTTACAAGGATTGTGATTGTACTCGGGTTTGTTCGGACTTCTTTGGGAACCCAGCAGATGCCCCCGAATCAGGTAATAGTGGGACTTGCGTTATTTATGACCTTTTTCGTAATGGCGCCGACTTTCCAAGAGGTTAATAAACAAGCCCTTACTCCTTTGTTTGAGGAGAAAATAGATTTGGATGAGGCTTACGATCGGGCATCAGGTCCCTTTAAAGAGTTTATGAGCGCAAATACGCGTCAAAAAGATCTTGCCTTGTTTTTGGATTATGCCAAAATCGAAAAGCCAAAGAGCATCCAGGACATTCCCCTGACAGCCCTTGTGCCGGCTTTTGCCATAAGTGAAATCAAGACGGCGTTTCAAATAGGCTTCATGATTTTTATTCCGTTTCTGGTTATTGATATGATCGTTGCAAGCGTGCTTATGTCGATGGGGATGATGATGCTTCCGCCGGTCATGATCTCCCTTCCATTCAAAATCCTGCTGTTTGTATTGGTGGACGGATGGTATTTAGTTGTGAAATCTTTATTACAGAGTTTTTAAGCAGGTGAAAAAATGAGTCCTGATTTTGTTATACAGGTTGCTGAACGTGGAATATACACCGTTTTGATCGTATGTGGCCCTGTGCTTATAATTGCGCTCGGTGTAGGGTTATTGATTAGTATCTTTCAAGCGACGACGCAAATTCAAGAACAGACCCTGGCGTTCGTTCCGAAAATAGTCGCCGTTCTCCTCGGGATCATCCTTCTTGGTCCATGGATGCTGTCACATATGCTTTCATATGCAAGTGAAATTTTCAACAATTTAAATAGATTTGTAGGTTAGGCCATGAAAGAAATCATCCCGCAGTTTCCTGCTTTTTTATTGGTATTTGTACGTGTGGCCTCCTTTTTTGTGACAATGCCGATTTTTTCATACCGGACAATTCCGACAACCCATCGGATAGGCATTAGCTTCTTCCTGGCGTGGATCATGTATTACACGATAGATGCGCCTGTATTAGAGATTGATGGAGCATATTATTTGTTGATCATGAAGGAAGCTCTTGTAGGTTTGCTTATCGGTTTTGTAGCGTATATGATCCTATCCGCTATCCAAATAGCCGGAGGTTTAATAGATTTTCAGACGGGATTTGCCATTGCTAATGTCATTGACCCCCAAACAGGGGCCCAGAGCCCGCTTATGGGACAGTATCTATATACAATTTCACTGTTATTTTTACTTAGCGCAAACGGGCACCATTTATTGTTGGACGGAATCTTTTATTCCTATCAATTCATCCCGATCGATAAGGCCTGGATTTCCTTCGGGAACGAAGATATGCTGGAATTTGTCGTCAAAGCGTTTAACCAGGCTTTTATCATTGCTTTTCAAATGTCACTTCCTGTTGTTGGAAGTTTGTTTATAGTCGATATCGCGTTGGGGATTGTGGCTAGAACGGTACCGCAGTTAAATATTTTCGTTGTTGGGATGCCGGTAAAAATTTTTGTCAGTTTCGTAGTCCTGATTATCGTAATGGGCATGATGATGGCTGTCGTAGGACAGTTGTTTGATTACCTGATCGTCACGATGAGGGGGTTAATGGAGCTAGTCGGAGGAACATAGAATGAACCTTTTACAACTTGATCTTCAATTCTTCTCCGGTGAAAAAACAGAAAAAGCCACACCTAAGAAACGGCAGGATGCTAGGAAAAAAGGACAGGTTGCAAAAAGCCAGGATGTGAACACGGCAATCGTTCTTCTTGCAGTATTTATGCTTTTCACAGCAATTGGGCCTTTTCTGAAGGATTCGATTTTAGGGTTATTTACAGAATCGTTTCAGGGACCGATGCTTACAGAACTTACAGAAGAAAATGTACAAACCATTTTTATAGAGATATTGAAGAAGACCGCCATCATATTGGCGCCTATTATGGCAGTTGCGCTAATAGCAGGAGTTGTGGCAAACATCATGCAAACAGGCTTCATGATGTCAACGGAAGCCATACAATTTAAACTGGAAAAAATAGACCCGATCAAAGGTTTTAAAAGGATTTTTTCGATGAGGGCTATAGTAGAGCTGCTGAAATCAATCCTTAAAATATCTGTTGTAGGCCTTGTTGCTTTTTTTGTGATATGGCAGCGCATGGAAGAAATCCTAATGTTGTCCCAAAAAAGTGTAGCCGCTGCTATGGCGATATTGGCAGATATAACCGTTAAAGTAGGGTTGTATGCTTCGGCTGCGTTATTGTTTTTATCATTGCTTGATTATATGTACCAAAAATATGACTTTGAAAAGAGTATTCGGATGTCCAAACAGGATATCAAGGACGAATATAAAAATATAGAGGGCGACCCGCTAATTAAATCTAAGATCAAACAAAAACAAAGGGAAATGGCCATGCAGCGGATGATGCAGGAAGTCCCCAAAGCGGATGTCGTTATTACCAACCCAACCCATTATGCAATCGCGATAAAGTATGATGAGCAGAAATTTGATGCTCCTTACGTCGTTGCAAAGGGTGTAGATTTTGTTGCGCAGAAAATCAAGTACGTAGCCAAGGAAAACGATATCGTTATGATGGAAAACAGGCCGCTTGCCCGTGCGCTTTATGACCAGACGGAGATTGGACAGGTAATTCCTGAGGAATTTTTTAAAGCGGTAGCCGAGGTATTAGCGTTTGTATATAAGACAAAAGGCAAGATTTAAAGAATTCGTAGCATTGCTTTACCAGGTTAGGAGAGAAGAAAATGTCAGCAAGAGACTTAACGGTTTTAGTAAGTGTAATCATGATAGTGGCAATGCTCATTATTCCATTGCCAACATGGCTGATTAGTATTTTGATTTTGTTAAATATTTCTCTTGCCCTTTTGGTTCTTCTGACATCGATGAATATGAAAGAGCCGCTTGAGTTTTCCATATTTCCATCGTTATTGCTGCTGTTGACACTGTTCAGGCTTGGTTTGAATGTGTCTACAACACGTTCCATTTTGACTCACGGCGATGCAGGAGGAGTTGTCCATACCTTTGGCACATTTGTTGTCGGCGGAAATATCATTGTCGGTATGGTCGTTTTCCTGATTCTGATCATTATCCAATTTATTGTCATCACAAAAGGTTCTGAGCGTGTGTCCGAGGTTGCTGCCCGATTCACATTAGATGCGATGCCTGGAAAGCAGATGAGTATCGATGCTGATTTGAATGCAGGAATGATCTCGGAAGCGGAGGCCCGGGAGAGGCGTGAAAAAGTAGGTCGTGAAGCGGATTTTTACGGCTCTATGGATGGGGCGAGTAAATTTGTTAAAGGTGATGCTATCGCGGGCATCATCATTGTATTAATCAATCTAATTTTTGGGATGGTTATCGGGGTGATGCAGCAGGATATGAACTTTGGCGAGGCGGCACAGCACTTTTCCTTGCTCACTGTCGGTGACGGTATTGTCAGCCAGGTACCGGCCCTCCTGATTTCTACAGCGACTGGTATAGTTGTTACGCGTGCTGCTTCACAGGGAAACTTGGGATCAGACATTACCGAACAGCTATTTAGGTTTCCAGTCATGCTTTATGTAACAGCGGGGACAGTTTTTCTGCTCGGATTGTTCACGCCCATTTCTGATTTGTTGACTGTTCCTATCGCAGGTATGCTTGCATTTGGCGGATATATGATATCTAATACGCCTAAAGTGGATCCGCAAGAAATTCAGGATATGGAAGAAGATATGGAAACAGATGAAATGAAAAGCCCTGAAAGCGTCGTAAACCTGTTAAGCGTTGATCCGATTGAGTTCGAATTCGGCTACGGTCTTATTCCACTAGCTGATGCTAATCAAGGTGGTGACCTTCTCGACAGGGTAGTCATGATTCGTCGTCAGCTAGCCATAGAAATGGGGCTTGTTATCCCTGTTGTACGTATCAGGGATAATATCCAGCTAAACCCGAACGAGTACCGTTTGAAAATAAAGGGAAATGAAATGGCAAGGGGTGAACTGCTCCTTGACCATTATTTGGCGATGAGCCCGGGTATCGAAGATGATTCCATTGAAGGTATTGATACAGTGGAGCCTTCTTTTGGACTTCCTGCCAAGTGGATTTCTGAAGAAATGAAAGAGCACGCGGAAATGATGGGATATACGGTAGTAGATCCGCCAAGCGTGGTTTCCACTCACATTACGGAAGTGATTAAGGCAAATGCCCATGAACTGCTTGGAAGACAGGAAACGAAACAGCTAATCGACCATTTACGGGAATCAGCTCCAATCCTGGTTGATGAAGTGACGCCAAACCCTCTGACGATAGGTGAGGTACAGAAGGTATTGGCCAAGCTGTTGAAAGAAAAGGTTTCGATTCGTAACCTTCCTGTGATCTTTGAAACACTTGCAGACTACGGACGTTTAAGCACGGATACAGACCTTCTCACTGAATATGTACGCCAGAATTTGGCCAGACAAATAACGAATGGCCTAACTGTTAGCAACGAAAGCTTAAAGGTTATTACGTTGTCCGGAAAAGTAGAAAAGCTGATTGCAGATGCAGTCCAGCAAACCGAGCACGGCAATTACTTATCTTTAGACCCGGGGGATTCCCAGTCGATTCTAGAATCGATGGCGGCCAAACTTGAAGAGCTTGCATTAATGGAACAGACACCGGTCGTTCTTTGTTCACCGGCGGTTCGTATGTATGTACGCCAATTGACAGAGCGATATTTTCCCCAGGTACCGATTCTTTCTTATAACGAATTGGAATCGAATGTTGAAGTCCAAAGTATAGGGGTGGTGAACGTAGAATGAAAGTAAAAAAATATGTGGCTTCCTCCATGTCGGAAGCAATGAAAGATATCCGCCAAGAGCTTGGAAATGACGCGGTCATTCTAAGTTCTAAGCCTGTCTATTCCAGAGGATTTCTCGGGTTGTTCAGAAAAAGGAATATTGAAGTGGTCGCAGCTATTGACCCATCTGAGAAGCATAATCCACCGGTGAAAAAGCAGAAGCAGAAAAAACTGCCGCCTGAAAAAAACGCCACTCCTCCAATTCCCGGAGGAATCATTGAAAAACCGGTTCCCGAAATCAATGGAGCTCCAATTGGGCCAACGGCGATTCAGGCTCAAAGCCAGCCGACCGGAGAAATATTAAAAGAATTGGCAGAGCTTAGGGATCTGGTAAAAGGCATAAACTATGAAACTTCCGATATTGAAAAAAAATACCCTGCTCCGTTACAGGAAATATATAAAACGTTGGAAATACAAGACATAGACCCTCCTCTCAGGTCGGAGCTTATGAATGCCTTGTTAAATCAGTGGTTTTCCGGTAACCATGAGAGTTCGAGGGATGAAATTACCGGCTGGCTTGAAGCGGAACTGACTGGCAAGATTGAGGCTGTGTCAAGTTTTGGAGGAAGCTTTGACAAGAAATATATCAACATTGTGGGACCAACCGGTGTAGGGAAAACTACCACGCTCGCTAAAATAGCGGCGGAAAGCATCTTAAAGCAAAACAAAAAGGTTGCCTTCATTACGACAGACACCTATCGAATTGCTGCCATTGATCAGCTTCAGACTTATGCCAAGATCTTAAATGTCCCGATTGAAGTAGCCTATAATTTGGAAGATTTCAAGAATGCCGCGGATAAATTTGCTCATTATGACCTGATATTCATCGATACCGCGGGAAGGAATTTCAGGAATCAGGACTATGTACAAGATTTGCAAAAGATCATAGACTTTGATCGCGAAATGGAAACGTATCTGGTTTTATCTCTGACAGCCAAGCAAAGGGATATGGAAGAAATATTTAAACAGTTTTCTATCATTCCGATCAAACAGATTATCTTTACAAAAGCTGATGAAACGTCCAGTTATGGCCCGATGCTGAATTTCATTGTGAAATATGGAATTGGCGCAGCATATATAACAAACGGTCAGGATGTCCCTGATGATATAGAAAAGGCCAGTCCGCGTTTAATAACGAAGATGATTCTGGGAGCGTATAAGCAATGAAGGACCAGGCTGAACATTTACGAAAGAGGATAAGAGAAGCGAATAGTATGCAGGCGGCTAAAACAATTGCGGTAATAAGCGGGAAAGGTGGAGTGGGAAAATCTAATTTTTCTCTTAACTTTTCCATTACCCTAGCCAAAAAAGGTCATAGCGTTTTGCTTTTTGATATGGATATTGGCATGGGAAACATTGATATCTTAATGGGGAATTCCTCCCGGCACAGTATAATCGACTTTTTTGAATATGGAACGCCTCTTTCTGAAATCATTTCTAGTGGCCCGGAAAATATTTCAGTGATAGCCGGCGGTACAGGTTTGACAAAGCTGTTTGATCTAGATCAATCACAGTTTGATAGCTTCCTTGAAGAGTTCAACAGTCTTTTGCACAAGTATGATTATATTATTTTCGATATGGGTGCTGGGATCAGTCATGAATCTTCTCGGTTCATGCTTAGCGTGGATGACCTGTTCGTAGTGACGACACCTGAACCAACAGCGGTGATGGATGCTTATTCTGTAATGAAATACTTGCATTCTGTAAATGAGAGCATTTCCTTCTACCTGATATGCAATAGGGTCCAATCAGAAATGGAAGGACAAGATACAATTAACCGCTTGCAGAGTGCATTGCGTAAGTTCTTGCAAAAAGAAATCACTCCTCTTGGTTTTCTGCCAGACGATAAATCGGTTTCAAGGGCAGTGGCGAAGCAAGTACCCTTTGTGGTCGATAACAGTATCTCCATTGCATCCAAAGCGCTTTCAGAAATAGCAGTACGTTATGAAATGGGTGATTTCCGGGATGGTGTTACATTGAAAAAAAATAATTTTCTCGGAAAACTTAAGAATTACTTTTTATCACGTTAAAAATGGATACAGTAAAAAAACTGCGGTTCCAATCTTTAGGAAATAAGTATAGTGCAACAGCGCCCTTGGCGTGGAATTTGCCATCGGGCGAGTTTTCGATGAAAGTAGGTCCCTAAAATGAAAAGGATAAAAGTGCTTATTGTCGAAGATTCTGCTTTTATGAGAAAACTGATCTCCGAATTTCTGACGGAAGATTCACGGATTGAAGTGGTTGGTACAGCCAGGAACGGTAAAGAAGGGATCAGTAAGATAAAAGAGCAAAAACCGGACGTCGTAACCCTTGATGTGGAAATGCCGGTCATGAATGGACTTGAAGCATTGAAAGAAATAATGCAGCAGTGTCCGACACCTGTAATCATGCTTTCAAGCACCACCAAGGAAGGAACGGAAAATACAGTAACAGCTATGGATATTGGGGCCTTTGACTTTATTGCGAAACCATCCGGCGCCATCAGCCTAGATTTGCACAAGATTAAAAAGGAATTAATTGATAAAGTTATTGCTGCAAGCAGGATAAGCGTTCATAGACTGCAAAAAAGTGACAGAAATGTCGAAAGTTTACTGGCAGATAGAAACAAATATAGTAAAATAGAACCAGAAAAAGAAAGACGGGCCATATTAAATAAATGGAATTCAGGACTTAAGAAATTGGTCGTAATCGGTACATCGACAGGTGGACCGAGGGCGTTGCAAGAGGTTTTGACAAAACTTCCGGCAAACTTGGATGCTCCTATCCTGATTGTCCAGCATATGCCTCCCGGATTTACCAAGTCTTTGGCAGACCGGCTTAATTCTCTTTCAAATATAAAAGTCAAAGAAGCGGAAGACGGTGAGATCCTGCATAAAGGTACTGCTTATATAGCACCTGGCGGCTGGCATTTGAAAGTGAAAAAGGTTGGAATGGCTCTTGCCGTTTCAGTTGACGGGTCCGATATCCGTGGCGGTCACCGGCCCTCAGTGGATGTGCTGTTTGAGTCGGCAAGTGAAATTTCCGATTTCTCCAAAATAGCAGTCATAATGACAGGGATGGGTAGTGACGGGACAGCAGGGCTGGAACGGATGAAGAAAACAGGAAATGTAAATGCGATTGCAGAATCCCCGGAAACTTCCATTGTGTTCGGGATGCCCAAGGCTGCAATTGCCACCGGTTTAGTAGATTCAGTGGAAAACTTAGATAAAATAGCAAACGCGATTGTAAAGTTGTGTAATTAGTCCTTAAGGGGTGTGGTTTCTATGGATATGAACCAATATTTAGAGGTCTTTATAGATGAAAGTAAAGAACACCTTCAAACATGCAGCGAGCAATTATTGGAGCTTGAAAAACATCCCGATAATCTTGCCATTGTAAATGAAATATTCCGGTCTGCACATACATTGAAGGGTATGTCTGCAACCATGGGTTATGAAGATCTGGCCAATTTAACGCATAAAATGGAAAACGTCCTTGATGCTATCCGCAATCAAAAAATTACCTTGAGTCCTGAGATTTTCGATGTAATTTTCGAAGCGGTGGATGACCTAGAAGCTATGGTTCTTTCCATTTCTGAGGGCGGGGACGGCAAAAGAGATGTAACGAAAGTTGTCGCTCAATTGCAGTTAATTGAAAAGGGAGAGTCGCCGCTTGTTGGCGTGACAGCGGATGCGGAAGTAGCAGCAACAGCCGCGCCAGTGAAACAGGAAGGCATGAAAGGCGAGTATGATGAATTCGAATTAACGGTGCTCCAGCAATCCAGGGAGCAAGGTTTCCAGAGTTATGAAATTACTATTGCTCTGAGGGAAGACTGCCTGCTGAAGGCTGCACGCGTTTTTATGGTATTTGAGGTACTCGAAAAGACTGGAGAAGTGATTAAATCCCTGCCATCAGCTGAGCAGCTGGAGGAAGAACAGTTTGACCAGGAGTTTCTCGTTACCTTCCTTACTAAGGAGCCAAAGGAAGATCTGATAAAGAAAATCATGAAGGTTTCCGAAGTGGAAAAGGTGGAAATTAACGAAATTGACTGCCTTACGGTACGAGAAGAGGAGTCTGAACAATCAGAAAAGTTAGTGCAGCCAGCAGATAGCGTAATATTGCCTCCTGCAGATGTACCGAAGCCTGAAGCCAGGCAGGAAGAAACAAAAACGAAGGCTTCAAATACTAAGCAGGCGAATAACAAAACAATCCGCGTGAATATTGAGCGACTGGATATTCTCATGAACTTGTTTGAAGAGCTTGTTATCGACCGGGGAAGGCTTGAGCAGATTTCCCGGGATTTGAACAATCAGGAACTACATGAAACAGTTGAACGGATGTCGCGTATTTCAGGTGATTTACAAACGATTATCCTAAATATGAGAATGGTGCCTGTAGAGACGGTGTTCAACCGATTCCCTAAAATGGTTCGCACGCTTGCACGGGATCTCAACAAGAAAATCTACCTTGAAATTGTCGGTGCAGAAACAGAGCTGGATAGGACTGTAATCGACGAAATCGGCGACCCGCTTGTTCACTTGCTTAGGAATGCAATCGACCATGGCGTAGAAACGCCCGAGGTCCGTCGAGCAAACGGAAAAAGTGAAGAAGGGACAGTCTTGCTTAAGGCGTACCACAGCGGGAACCATGTCTTTATAGAAATTACCGATGACGGGGCAGGAATCAGCCGGGAAAAGGTTTTAAGAAAAGCTTTGAAGAATGGAATTGTGTCAGAGCAAACCGCATCGTCTCTAACCGATAAACAGGTTTATGAATTGATTTTTGCTTCCGGCTTTTCTACTGCTGAGAAGATTTCTGATGTGTCAGGCCGAGGTGTTGGGCTGGACGTGGTGAAGAACACAATTGAGTCATTAGGCGGAACGGTTTCCATCGATTCTAGGGAAGGCGCTGGATCTACTTTCCTTATTCAACTGCCACTTACATTATCGATTATCTCCGTTATGCTTGTTGAAATCCAGAAAGAAAAGTTCGCCATCCCACTTTCTTCTATTATTGAAACGGCGATTATCAGGAAAGAAGACATAATGAATGCCCATAGCCAACAGGTCATTGACTTCCGTGGCAAAGTATTGCCGCTGCTTTTCTTAAAAGATATTTTCGAAGTACCTTGTTTTTCAGAGGATGATGAATTCTTGTCTGTGGTTATCGTCAGAAAAGGGGATAAAATGGCAGGCCTTGTGGTGGACTCTTTTATCGGCCAACAAGAGATTGTGCTTAAGTCGCTGGGCAATTATCTCAACTCCGCCTTTGCAATATCAGGGGCAACCATACTTGGCGATGGACAAGTTGCTTTAATTGTGGATTGCAATTCGTTAATTAAATAACGTTTCGCTAAATTTTCTAGGGGCTCCGCGTTCCGCCCTTCGGAACTGTTGGGCCCCATGTTTGTTATAAGGGTTTAATTAGAGAAAGAAGATTAGTATTCATAAGGTGAATTATGTTAAGAGGGGGAGAAAGCTGGTGTCAATCCGTATAGATGCAGAAGAAATAAAAGTCATCGTTTTTCAAATTAAGGAAAAAGAATATGCAATTCCTGTAAACCAGGTCAGGGCCATTGAGAAGGTGCTCCATATCACTCGTGTTCCCAGAACGGCCCGGTTCGTCAAAGGGGTCATTAATCTGCGCGGTGTTGTTACGCCAATCATTGATCTAAGGGCACGCTTTGAAATTGAAGAAACGGAATACACGGACAGCACAAGGATTATCATTGTTACGTTAGAGGATATGGAAGTAGGATTGGTTGTAGATGCCGCAAATGACGTAGTTGATATCCCTACAGCAAATATTGAGCCGCAGCCTGAGGTTGTTGGCACGGTAGAAGCCGAGTATATTTCTGGGGTTGTGAAAATTGAAAAGCGGCTGATGATTCTGGTTAACTTAGAGAAAATTTTAAACCCGGCGGAACTAAAAGAGCCTATTAGGATAGAAGGGTAAGGCCCATGTCTTTTTTAGAGAAAATCTCTTTTATCCAGCTTGATATATTGAGAGAGATAGGCAATATTGGAGCCGGAAACGCTGCTACGGCGCTCTCCACCCTTTTAAACAAAAAAATCGATATGAAAGTGCCTAATGTAAGGATTTTGTCCTTTGACGAAATGATGGATTTGGCGGGAGGCCCGGAAACAGTGGTTGCGAGTGTTTTTCTGAGGGTTGAGGGTGATGCCCCAGGAAGTATGTTTTTTATCCTGCCATTGCAGCAAGCCACCGACTTTATCCATCAGATGACGGAAGAAAGTGATTTTTCTTTTGAAAAGCAGCCGTTTTCAGAGATGGCGATGTCTGCTCTGCAGGAATTGGGGAATATCCTTTCTGGCTCCTATCTCTCCGCTTTATCTGATTTTACCCGTTTGAATCTGTACCCTTCAGTGCCAGCTTTAAGCTTCGATATGGTAGGTGCAATTCTTGGGTATGGGTTAATTGAGTTGTCACAGGTAAGTGATTATGCCATCGTAATCGACACGGCCCTTTCTGAGGATGGCTGTGATGTGAATAGCGTTAATGGCCACTTTTTTCTTTTGCCAGATCCTCAATCCTTTGAGACTATCTTTAACTCTTTAGGGGTTACGGGAAATGACTGATATGTTAAGAATAACCAAAGTCGGCATTGCGGATATGGCTATTGTGAGGCCCCCGAATACAATCAGAACCTCGGGCCTTGGTTCATGTGTAGGCGTAGTTGTATATGACCAGGCCAAAGAAATCGCTGGCCTTGCCCATATTATGCTTCCTGATTCGTCCCTTTCTAAGGGTACACAGATCAATACGGCGAAATATGCGGATACAGCATTACAGGAAATGGTAGAGAAACTACAGAAAGAAGGGGCCAGGATTTCTACCTTAAAAGCGAAAATAGCCGGGGGAGCGCAAATGTTCCAGTTTTCGTCGGGGAATGATTTGATGAGAATCGGTCCGAGAAATGTAGAGGCAGTCAGGAAAAAGCTAACAGATTTACGGATTCAGATTATATCGGAAGATGTGGGCGGAAACAATGGAAGAACCATTGAGTTTGATCCGAAAACCTGCAGGTTGAATATCAGGACAGTTAATAAGGGAAGTATCGATATCTAATGTCCGGACGGGTAAACATTATGGAGGCCAGTCGAAAAAATGGAATAAATATGCAATGTTTGAAGAGCTTGTAGTTCTATAATAGATTGGTTTTTTTTGTTATAATAGTAATAGAAAAACAGTAATAACAGATTTTAAGAATGTTTTTTTGATAAAGCGTTAGGAGGAATCCCATGTCTCAACTGACTACCGGAGAAGAGCAGTTACATTGGAAAAATTGGATCGACTGCCGTGATCCTCAAGCAGGGGACATTTTGGTGAAGAAATATCTCCCCCTTGTTTCCTATCATGTACAGAGAATATCCGTCAACCTGCCGAGGAATGTAAACCGGGATGATATCAGAAGCCTTGGGATGATGGGGCTTTTTGAGGCTTTAGAAAGGTTTGACCCAAAGCGGGATTTGAAGTTCGATACATATGCGTCATTCCGGATACGCGGGGCGATTCTTGATGGCCTGCGGAAGGAAGACTGGTTGCCGCGTAGCGCCCGTGAGAAAGCAAAAAAAATTGAAGCAGCCACCTATGAACTCGAACAAAAATTAATGAGGAATGTTAATCCAAAGGAAATAGCTGAATTTTTGCATATACCAGAAGATGAAGTCTATTCCGCACTCAATGAAAACTTTTTTGCAAATGTTCTTTCCATGGATGAATCGCCCCAGGATCAAGAAGAAAAAGAGGGCAACAATTTTCATATTAAGGATGAAAAGGCCGTGCAACCAGAGGATAACCTGGTGAAGGAAGAATTATACAACGAATTATTGCGTGTGATTAAAACGTTAAATGAAAAGGAGCAGCTGGTACTGCAGTTGTTTTATAAAGAAGAGCTAACATTAACCGAGATTGGCCAGGTAATGGGACTCTCCACTTCTAGAATATCGCAGATACACTCTAGAGCGATTTATAAATTGAAAAATATTTTGCAGGACATAAGGCATTAACGATGAATCACCCGTTTGGTTTTATTAAAGGATGAATGGTGTTTTCTATTTTTACACTCTCAACTAAAATTCTTTATCTTCAACACACCGTTAACTCCTCTTACACAATAAAGTGTTTTAAAAGTCTGGACTTTTTTTGTGCGTCGACTGTTTTAATAAATGTAGGGAGCATCTCCTTCAATTTGTGAAGGACAGGTCAAAGTAATCAGTTCCGATGTAAAGGAATGGAAGGATTATGAGCTTTAAAGCGATAGAAATGCAAATAGCGTTGCCGCGTACTTACGAGGCCGGAAATGTTGTGGAGGGATGGCAGCTCCGTGACCAGGTTGCTTTTCATAACGCAGCAAGTGAAATGAAAAAGGAAGATGAGAAAAAAAGGTCTGCCGTCCTCAAACAGGAACAAAAAGAGAAACCTTTGTTTCACAGCGGCAATAGCAACAACGGGCAGGGAGCTGGTGGCTGGAAGCATGACCAGAAGGTAACAACAGAAGCAAAACAAAGCAGTTCGCAACATCCTTATAAAGGAAAAAGTATAGACTTTTCAGGATAAGAGGGGTTATATGTCCGCATTTTTCATGTTCATTCTTTTTATACTAAACATCCTCACAGTCCTGGCCATCATTATCCTGTTTCAACGCCAAAACCGGTTGAAGCAAGCAGAAAGAATTCAAAAGGAATCGGTTGCCGAAATGGAAGAGTTACTGGCCGCTTTTATGATGGAAATGAAGGAGGAAAATGATTTACTGCTAAAAAAAGTCAGGCAGCTGAAGGCTCCTGCTGGGAATGCAAAATCTTCACCCACCGTGGGCGCTGCAGAAGGCGAAAAGCTTTCTTCCAAAAAGAAAACAACATATGAAGCGGAACAACCAAATTCAGTCATCCTCTCCAAAAATTTCGCTATATCAGCCTATAAAAAGCAACCATTAAATGATGAAACTGAAATAAATTCCGGTTACCAGCCTGCTGGATTGAAAGAGGAAGAAGACAAAGTGGATTTTTCCGTTTTGGACAATCGGGAAAACCCAACAGCATCAAACGTTAACATTGATTCAAATGATACGGATGATTTTAAAGCAGCTCTTAAAGCCTCATTAGCAAAAGGGCAGCCTACGCTATCCGAGCAAATTTTTCAAATGCACGAACAAGGTATGACAATCGATCAAATTGCCAAAAAGTTAAACCGGGGAAAAACGGAAATTGAATTGCTGTTAAAATTCCAGAGGTAAGTGAAACGAAATCCCTTGACTGGAAAAACTGTAATATGTTATATTATGTCTTGGTGTTAATACACACGCTTCGTGATTCATGCGGATGGTGCTGTTATCAACAGTTTCTGTTTGGAAATGATCGGGGCGGAGGAAAAACAAAACCATTTAGGAGGAAACAAAATGTCAGTAATTTCTATGAAACAATTGCTTGAAGCTGGTGTACATTTCGGACACCAAACACGCCGTTGGAACCCAAAGATGAAGAAATATATCTTCACTGAGCGTAACGGCATTTATATCATCGACCTTCAAAAAACAGTAAAAAAGGTTGAAGAAGCTTATAACTTCGTTAAGGAACTTGCTGGTAACGGTGGAACAATTCTTTTCGTTGGTACAAAAAAGCAAGCTCAAGAGTCTGTTAAAGAAGAAGCAATCCGTTCTGGTATGTACTATGTAAACCAACGTTGGTTAGGTGGAACTTTAACAAACTTTGAAACAATCCAAAAGCGTATCTCTCGTTTAAAAGAAATCGAAAAGATGGAAGAGAACGGAACTTTCGATGTTCTTCCTAAAAAAGAAGTAATTCAACTTAAAAAAGAATGGGAACGCCTAGAAAAATTCTTGGGCGGGATTAAAGATATGAAGAGCCTTCCGGATGCAATTTTCGTGATTGACCCTCGTAAAGAGCGTATCGCGGTTGCTGAAGCTCATAAGTTGAACATTCCTCTTGTAGGTATCGTTGACACTAACTGCGATCCGGATGAAATCGATGTAGTGATCCCTGCGAACGACGATGCAATCCGTGCTGTTAAATTATTGACAGGTAAAATGGCTGACGCTATTTTAGAAGCTAAGCAAGGTGAAGAAACAGCGGCACCGGAAGTTGAAACTCAGACTGAAACAGAAACAACAACTGCTTAATCAGTTAGGGAAAGGTGATAAGAGGATAATGCCTTTTATCACCTTTTTTTGGCGGATAAGGGAAATGAGTTTTCAAAGCTGTTCCTTCTAACTGTTTCATTAGTATGTTTTCATTTTTTTATGCCAAACATTGTCCAATAACTTGTAATCTGGGCTTAATTTCTGGCAAAATGGTAAAAGATTATACAAGCTACATAATATGAGGAGGATTTCCAATTATGGCAATTACTGCGCAAATGGTAAAAGAACTTCGTGAAAAAACTGGTGCCGGAATGATGGACTGCAAAAAGGCACTTACAGAAACTGATGGCGATATGGAAAAAGCAATTGACTACCTACGTGAAAAAGGGATTGCAAAGGCTGCTAAGAAGGCAGACCGCATTGCAGCTGAAGGTTCAACATACATCCTTACTGAAGGTAACGAAGCAGTTATCCTTGAAGTAAACTCTGAAACTGACTTCGTTGCTAAAAATGAAGGCTTCCAGGTGTTAGTCAAGGAGTTGGCTGAACATTTGCTTGCTAAAAAACCGGCAACTGTTGAAGAAGCATTGGAACAAACAATGGAAAACGGTACAAAGGTTGAAGAATACATCAACGCAGCAATCGCTAAAATTGGTGAAAAACTTACCCTTCGCCGTTTTGAAGTAATGACTAAGAGTGACAACGATGCTTTCGGTGCATACCTTCATATGGGTGGAAGAATCGCTGTATTGACACTCTTGGAAGGAACAACTGATGCAGAAGCTGCAAAAGATGTTTCTATGCACATTGCCGCTTTAAAGCCTAAATATGTTTCCCGCGACCAGGTTTCTTCTGATGAAATCGAGCGTGAGCGTGAAGTTCTTACCCAACAGGCTTTAAATGAAGGAAAACCAGAAAAAATCGTAGCGAAAATGGTAGAAGGCCGTATCGGTAAATTCTATGAAGAAATTTGCGTAGTGGACCAATCCTTTGTTAAAAACCCTGACCAAAAGGTTGGCGAGTTTGTTAAGTCTAAAGGCGGCACAATCACGACCTTCGTAAGATACGAAGTAGGAGAAGGTATTGAAAAACGTCAGGAAAACTTCGCAGAAGAAGTTATGAGCCAGGTTAAAAAAGACTGAAAATAGTTTCTTTGCATAAATTGTTTAATAGGGAACACTACCAGTGTTCCCTATTTTCGAATGGAACGCTAATTCTAATGGCCTTTCCAAAGCAGGTAGGCATCAGGTTGAACATAAAGATTACATAGTTGGAGGTTCTGGATGAGCAGCGCGAAATATAAACGTGTCGTATTAAAGCTAAGCGGTGAAGCCTTGGCCGGAGACGAGGGTTTTGGCATCAATCCGTCAATCATTAAATCGATTGCAGAACAAGTCAAAGAGGTTGCAGAAATGGATGTTGAAGTTGCCGTTGTAGTAGGCGGCGGAAACATCTGGCGAGGAAAGATAGGCAGTGAAATGGGGATGGACCGTGCTAATGCAGATTATATGGGGATGCTTGCTACAGTCATGAATTCCCTTGCCCTTCAAGACAGCTTGGAGCAGCTTGGCATTGAAACACGAGTCCAGACTTCAATTGACATGAGACAGGTGGCGGAGCCTTATATCAGGCGAAGGGCGATAAGGCATTTGGAAAAGAAACGTGTAGTCATTTTTGCTGCTGGTACAGGGAATCCTTATTTTTCCACAGATACTACTGCGGCACTCCGTGCAGCAGAAATCGAAGCCGAAGTGATCTTGATGGCAAAAAACAATGTTGATGGAGTCTATAGTGCTGATCCGGTAAAAGACAAGAACGCGAAAAAATATGATGAGCTATCTTATTTGGATGTCCTAAAGGAAGGCTTAGAAGTTATGGATTCTACGGCATCTTCACTTTGCATGGATAACAACATTCCGCTGATTGTCTTCTCATTAATGGAAAAAGGTAATATAAAACGGGCAGTTTTAGGTGAAACGCTTGGAACTATTGTGAGGGGGAAATAATTATGCCGAAAACAGTGATAGCAAATACAAAGGAAAGAATGGAAAAAGCAATCAGTGCATATACCCGCGAATTAGCAAGCATTCGTGCAGGCAGAGCAAACGCATCATTGCTCGATAAAATTTCCGTTGATTACTATGGTGCTCCAACACCGGTAAACCAGCTGGCGGGTATTTCAGTACCAGAGGCTCGTCTATTGGTTATCCAGCCATATGATAAATCAATTCTTGGTGAAATTGAAAAAGCGATTCTAAAATCGGATTTAGGACTCAACCCTACAAGTGACGGGTCAATCATCCGCATCGCAATTCCGGCTTTAACAGAGGAACGTCGTAAAGAACTGGTAAAGGTCGTAAAAAAAGAAGCGGAAGATGCGAAAATCGCTATTAGAAATATTCGCAGGGATGCTAATGATGATTTGAAAAAGCTTGAGAAAAACGGGGAGATTACCGAGGATGACCTACGGGGCTATTCGGATGATATTCAAAAAATGACGGACAGTCACATCGTAAAGATCGATGATATTACGAAAAATAAAGAGAAAGAAATTCTTGAAGTTTAATCAAAAGTGAACCATTAGGCGAAAATAAGAGAAATCCTCGGTGTGCATATGGTTTGAAAATTGGCAGGCCAAAGTGTAAATGTAATCAGGTCCTTGCTAATCATGCGCTAGTAAAAATCAATTTGGTTTTTATCATGCTGCATGTATAAGCATACCTGTCCATTGGCACTTTAGGCCTCTTTTTTTTATGCTAGGCAGGCGTAACGATCATTTTCCGTATGAGAAAACTTGAAGTCTTGATTAGCATTCTATAAGATAAATTAGGGCAGCTGCCATTTTCATGATTTATTATAGGAGAAGGTTTATTTTTTTGATATTATAAAAGAGTTCATACATAGGAAAAAAAACGATAAGATTAGATATAGAGTACAACCTGATGGGGGACAAAAAGTATGTATTCATTTTGGAAGCGTTGGTTCAAAAATAATGCTTCTTCTGATGTAACAAATAGAATTCAAAATGTGAAGAATGATGAAGTTCCGCGCCATATTGCGATCATTATGGATGGAAACGGGCGCTGGGCCAAAAAAAGGGCTCTCCCGCGCGTAGCCGGGCATCATGAAGGCATGAAGGTCGTCCGCAGGATTACCAGGCTCGCCAATGAACTGGGTGTCAACACATTGACGGTCTACGCATTTTCCACTGAAAACTGGAAACGCCCAAAAAATGAAGTGGACTATCTCATGAAGCTGCCCCAGGAATTTCTCGGGACATTCCTCCCAGAGCTAGTTGCTGAGAATGTCCAGGTGGGTATGATTGGCGATAAATCAGCTTTGCCTGATCACACTCGTGAGGCTGTGGACCAGGCAATTAAAGATACAAAAACCAATGACGGTATGATCTTAAATTTTGCTCTGAATTATGGGAGCCGTGCAGAGATAATAGATGCTGTAAATAGAGTAGTCAGGGATTCTAAAAATGGTATAATAGGGGAAAATGTTACTGAGGACATATTTTCTGGTTATTTAATGACCAGCAAATTGCCTGATCCGGATTTGCTTATCCGCACTAGCGGAGAGATCCGCTTGAGCAATTTTATGCTCTGGCAGGCGGCGTACTCAGAGTTTTGGTTTACTGATGTCCTTTGGCCAGATTTCAGGGAAGAACACTTATTGGAAGCTATTGAAGTTTACCAACGACGTTCCAGGCGATATGGCGGGGTCTAGTTGAGAAGGCGAGGAACATAAAATAATGAAACAACGTATCATCACGGCAGTAATCGCAGCAGCCATATTCTTGCCACTTGTTATACTGGGCAAGCAACCATTCCTCATCTTGGTATATGTTATGGGGACAATTGGTTTATCCGAATTGATAAGAATGAAAAAAATCCGCATTTTTTCTTTTCCTTCCATCATCTCATTCTTGCTGTTATGGCTGGTCTTGCTTCCTGAGCAGTACACTATCTTGTTCATGGACTTTGATTACCGGAACATCGAGCTTGTACTCATGGCGGTGATTTTATTATTAATCACTACAGTGATCAGCAAAAACAAATTTACATTCGACGACGCTGGATTTCTGTTGTTATCGGTTATATATGTTGGAATGGGATTCTTTTATTTGTATGAAACCCGGGAGGCCAGCTTAGCCTATGTGTTTTTTGCACTGTTTACAATTTGGGCTACTGATTCTGGTGCTTATTTTGTTGGGCGTGCCATCGGGAAAAGGAAACTTTGGCCGGAAATCAGCCCGAATAAGACGGTTGAAGGTTTTTTCGGGGGAATCGCGAGCAGTATGATCGTAGGGTTGCTCTTTTTTATCTTCAACGGCCTTGATTCGTCCCTTGTCACATTGTTGATAATGAGTGTATTGATATCTATTTTTGGACAATTAGGCGACCTTGTGCAATCTGCTTTCAAAAGGCACTATGGCGTGAAGGATGCAGGCAAGCTTCTTCCTGGACATGGTGGGATTTTAGACAGGCTTGACAGCTTGATTTTTATTCTGCCCATTTTACATTTATTGCATTTGGTAGATTGAACTGCCCAGATTCACCAAAGAATCAGATATTTTGTCTATAAGGTTCATGCAATCTTTCTTTATCTGACGTCTAGTTTAGCCATAGGATGTGGCAATGGTTACAGACGTTCGAGGAACAACAGTGCTTGGCGCATTACTTGTTAGGAGTTGAATCATTTTGAAATATATCAGCCTTTTAGGTGCTACCGGATCAATAGGCCGACAGACGGCCGATGTCGTAAGGCAGCATCCTGGGCAATTTAAGATTGTTGCCATGTCTGTCGGGAAAAATCTCTCGCAGGCTAGGCTGTTCATCGAAGAGTTCAATCCAGAGCTTGTCTCTGTCCAATTTCGGCAGGATTGTGAAGCTTTAGAAATTGAATTTGCAGGGTCAGGAATTGCTTTTACTTATGGTGATGAGGGGCTTGCTGAAGTCGCTGTATACGAAAAGGCCAATATTCTAGTGAATGCAGTAATAGGCAGTGTTGGATTGTATCCGACATTGCAGGCGATCAGCGCAAAAAAGGATATAGCAATCGCCAATAAGGAGACACTTGTAACAGCAGGACATATAGTCATGGAAGAAGCAAAAAAAGCGGGGGTTAAGCTGCTGCCTGTGGATAGTGAGCACTCTGCCATTTTTCAAGCCCTTCAAGGTGAAAAAGAAAAGAATATTGAGCGGCTTATTATTACGGCCTCAGGTGGCAGCTTCAGGGACCTTACGAGAGAAGAACTTCAACATGTAACAGTGGAAGAAGCTTTAAATCATCCAAACTGGTCCATGGGAGCAAAGATTACCATAGATTCTGCAACAATGATGAATAAAGGTTTAGAGGTAATTGAAGCCCACTGGCTGTTTGGGTTGCCATATGAGAAAATTAATGTACTGCTCCATAAGGAAAGCATCATCCATTCAATGGTAGAATTTCATGACTCAAGCGTGATTGCTCAACTGGGCACACCTGATATGAGGGTACCGATCCAATATGCACTCACATATCCCGACCGATTGCCGCTTATGAATTCTAATCGGCTTAACCTGGCTGAAACTGGGAAGCTGCATTTTGCAGAAATGGACTTTGGCCGGTATCCGTGCCTCCGATTTGCGTATGACGCAGGGGAAATCGGCGGTTCTATGCCGACCGTTTTAAATGCTGCCAATGAAATAGCTGTTGCCGGTTTTCTGGAAGGCAGGATCTCTTTTTTGGAAATAGAAACAATAATTGAAAAAGCACTTACTAATCATAAGGCGATTGCTGCTCCGGATTTAACGGTTATCCAAGAAATCGATAGGGAAACCCGACAATTTGTAAAAACACTATTGAAAAAGAGGTGATTAGAAGTGCAAACTCTTCAAACAGTGGTTTCTTTCATAATCATTTTTGGAGCCCTGGTATTTTTTCATGAATTAGGTCACCTATATTTCGCAAAACGGGCAGGGATTTTGTGCCGGGAATTTGCGATTGGAATGGGACCAAAAGTTTTTAACTTTAGGAAAAGGGAGACATTATACACCATCAGACTGCTGCCAATTGGCGGTTATGTCCGCATGGCGGGTGAAGATCCCGAAACTGTCGAACTTAAATCCGGCTACAGAGTAGGTCTTGTCCTTGATGAGGATGCGGTGGTCAAAAAAATTGTTTTGAATAACAAAGAAAAATATCAAGATATCCGGATTATAGAAGTGGAAAAGGCAGATTTGGAACATGGGCTAACCATTCAGGGTTATGAGGAAGGTGAGGAAGACATCTTAAAAACCTTCCATGTCCATAAGGAGGCCGTGACGGTTGAAGATGGCGTCGAAACCCAAATCGCTCCTTATGAACGCCAGTTTGCCTCAAAATCGCTTGGACACAGAACCATGACTATTTTTGCCGGCCCGATGATGAACTTTATTTTAGCCTTTTTCATCTTTCTGGTGATTGGTTTATTCCAAGGTGTTGTCGTTGATGAAGCGCGATTGGGAGAATTGACAAAGGATGGCGCTGCTATTGCTTCAGGTTTAAAGGCTGGAGACCAAATTCAGTCAATTGATGGGAATGAAGTTTCGACCTGGATGGATGTACAGGAAAGTATACAGAAAAGTCCGGGCAAAGAAATCGAATTCGTTGTGGAGCGCGATGGCCAAACAATAGAGGTACCTGTGACGCCTAAAGAAGTGGAACGCGATGGCCAAACAGTCGGTGTGATCGGAGTGTATCCACCGGTGGAGAAATCTCCGTTAAAAGCCATAACTCACGGTTTTTCAGAAACCTACCTATGGACAATCAAGATTTTTGAGATGCTGGGCATGCTTGTAACAGGACAATTTAGCATCGATGCGCTATCCGGTCCGGTCGGTATTTATAAATCTACCGAAGAAGTTGCTGAATCGGGGGTTTTCTCATTAATGAGATGGGCAGGAGTACTAAGTATTAACCTGGGAATTATGAACCTTCTCCCAATTCCGGCACTTGATGGCGGTAGGCTGTTATTTTTCCTTGTAGAAGCATTAAGGGGCAAACCGATCGACAGGCAAAAGGAAGGTCTTGTGCATTTAATTGGGTTTGCGCTATTAATGTTATTGATGATTGTGGTGACATGGAACGACATCCAGCGCTTTTTCCTCAACTAAATGGGCCAAAGATGGGACAGCAGAGAATTCAAATTCCCTGCTGCCTCTTTTTTGGACATGATAAGTGGCTGCTAGATACAACAATTAGATGAAGATTAAGAGGTGCACTAAATGAAACAAAGTATGATACTAATCCCTACACTAAGGGAAGTTCCGGCTGATGCTGAAATCAAGAGCCATCAGCTTTTATTGAGAGCAGGATTTATAAGACAAAATGCAAGCGGGGTCTATAGTTTTATGCCGCTTGGAAAAAGGGTGCTGCAAAAGATTGAAGCGATTGTCCGGGAAGAAATGGATGCTGCAGGAGCGGTGGAGCTATTGATGCCGGCATTACAACAGGCTGAATTGTGGCAGGAATCAGGACGTTGGTATTCATACGGCCCTGAATTAATGAGAATGAAAGACAGGAATGAACGGGATTTTGCCCTTGGTGCCACACATGAGGAAGTCATCACAAGCTTGATCCGTGATGAAGTAAAATCATATAAGCGATTGCCTTTGTCGCTGTATCAAATTCAAACGAAGTTCCGTGATGAAAAGCGTCCGCGTTTTGGTTTGCTTCGAGGCCGCGAGTTTATCATGAAGGATGCCTATTCTTTTCATGCAAATCAGGAAAGCCTTGATGAAGTATATCAAAAGCTATTCACTGCCTATTCGAATATATTTCGGCGGTGCGGCTTGAACTTTAGGGCTGTCATTGCGGACTCCGGCGCAATGGGCGGCAAAGACACCCATGAATTTATGGTGCTGTCGGATGTAGGGGAAGATACCATTGCTTACTCTGATTCTTCCGATTATGCAGCTAATATCGAAATGGCTCCTGTCGTCACAAAATACGAAAAAAGCACTGAAGATGAAAAAGAGCTTACAAAAGTTCACACACCAGGCAAAAAGTCCATTCAAGAAGTGTCTGAATTTCTACAGGTTGGGGCAAAGGAATGCATCAAAACACTATTGTTTAAAGTGGATGGAAAGAATGTCCTTGTTCTTGTACGCGGAGATCATGAAGTAAATGACATAAAATTGAAGAATTATTATGCTGCTTCAGTAGTGGAATTGGCGCAACCGGAAGAAACAAAGCGGATACTGGGCTGCTCCATCGGATCTCTCGGACCTATCAATGTGACCGGTGATGTGGAGATCCTCGCTGACCACGCAGTCGGAGTAATTGTGAACGGTGTTTGCGGAGCAAATGAAGAGGATTATCATTATGTCAATGTAAATCCTGGCCGTGATTTCACTGATGTAGCCTTTACTGACCTTCGCTTCATCCTAGAAGGAGACCCATCTCCGGATGGCAACGGTACAATCAAATTTGCTAAAGGTATTGAAGTAGGCCATGTTTTCAAGCTCGGCACAAGATATAGCGAAGCCATGGGCGCATTGTTCCTGGATGAAAACGGCCGAAGCCAGCCGATGATCATGGGATGCTATGGAATAGGGGTCTCCCGTACCCTTGCAGCTGTGGCGGAACAGTTTAATGATGAAAACGGTCTTGTATGGCCAGAAAACCTCGCTCCTTTCCAGATTCATGTGATTCCGGTCAATGTAAAGGATGAAACTCAGGCGTCACTTGCTCAAGATTTATATGAAGAGCTGCGCAGGCAGGGATACCAAGTCTTGTTGGATGACCGTCAAGAGCGTCCGGGTGTCAAATTTGCCGATTCTGATTTAATCGGAATCCCAGTAAGGATTACGGTAGGCAAAAAAGCCGCAGATGGAGTCATTGAGGTGAAAATCCGTAAAACTGGAGAAGTTCTTGAAGTTAACCGTACAGAACTTGCCGGGGAGCTTGGTCAGATCTTGTAAGAGGGGACAAAAATTATAAAATAGTAAGGAGAAGGGTATCAGTCATGAAGATGGTACCTTTTTCTTTCGGCTATAAGCTGCTTTTTATAATAGATAGATATGATATAATTACGGTTGTCGCCATAGAGGTGCTACAAATATTATGCTTTCACAGTTTATGAAATAATTAATAGATTAGGACTAAAGATAGGGGAGAGAGGAAATGGATCAAAATCCGAATAGTGGAAGAGAGAGATTTCAACTCTTGCTCCAGCAGCTAGGTCTTACGGAGGATGCATTTGTTAAGTATTTTTACCGTGCTGAGATCCAAAAGCTTTCCATCGAAAGGGAAGCAAAAAGCTGGCATTTCGCTTTTAAGCTTCAAGAATTGATTCCTTGTAGTGTACATACACGACTGGCTACCCACCTTTCCGCTACCTTTGCCCACATTGCTGCCGTTTCGTTCAGTATCCATGTTGAAAATCCCGAAGTTACCGAAGAAATCATTAAGGATTACTGGAGAAATTGCATAGGTGAACTAGAAGGAATATCCCCAGCGCTATTAGCACTTTTGAATGAACAAGAACCAAGGGTTGTGGGGAACCGGCTAATTGTAAATGCACGCAATGATGCAGAAGCCGGCCAGTTAAAACGTAAGTATGCTGGAATCATTTCGAATATTTATCAAAAGTTTGGTTTTCCTCCTTTATCCCTTGAAGCTGAAGTTTCTGGCTCACAGGAAGATTACCAGGAGTTTATGCTCCAGAAGCAGAAAGAAGACGAAGCCAAGGCACTTGCAGCCATTACGGAAATGCAGAAGAAAGAAAGTGAAAAATCCGGAGATGTAAGTGAATATCAGGGACCTGTTAAAATTGGTTATACAATCAAGGACGACGCAGATTTCAGGCAAATTGACCAAATTGTCGATGAAGAGAGGCGTATTGCTGTTGAGGGCTTTGTGTTTGATGCGGAAACAAAGGAACTTCGAAGCGGCCGTACATTATTGACATTTAAAATCACAGATTATACAAGCTCAATCCTAGTTAAAATGTTTTCACGGGATAAAGAGGACGCTGCTTTGCTGTCCCGTGTCAAAAAAGGGATGTGGGTCCGTGCCCAGGGAAGTATCCAAAACGATACCTTTGTTCGCGATCTTGTAATGATTGCGAATGATATTAATGAAATCTCCAAGGTCGGCCGGGTGGACAAAGCACCGGAAGGAGAAAAGCGGGTGGAGTTGCATCTGCACACACCTATGAGCCAGATGGATGCCGTGACACCTGTTTCTGCGATGGTTGCCCAGGCAAAAAAATGGGGACATACAGCAGTAGCAATTACTGACCATGCCGTTGTGCAATCTTTTCCGGAGGCATACGGGGCTGGTAAGAAAAACGATATAAAAATCATTTACGGGGTCGAGGTCAATCTTGTGGATGACGGTGTACCAATTGCCTATAATGATGCCCATCGGGTTCTTGCCGAAGATACATATGTTGTCTTTGACGTAGAAACCACCGGCTTGTCTGCCGTCTATGATACGATTATTGAGCTTGCAGCTGTAAAAATGCATAATGGCGAAATCATAGACCGTTTCGAGGATTTTGCCAACCCGCACCATCCTTTGTCAGCCACGACTATAGAATTGACAGGGATAACAGATGAGATGGTCGAAAATGCACCGGAAGTCGGAGATGTCCTTGAAAGGTTCAGGCAGTGGGTGGGCGATGCTGTTTTGGTTGCCCATAACGCGAGCTTTGACATGGGATTTTTGAATGTTGGCTATAAAAAAATAGGGTATCCGAAAGCAGCAAATGCAGTCATTGATACATTGGAACTGGGACGCTTTTTATATCCGGAGTTCAAAAACCACAGGCTTAATACACTTGCTAAAAAATTCGATATTGAACTTACACAGCACCACAGAGCGATTTATGATGCTGAAGCAACTGGTTATCTTCTTATGAAAATGTTAAAGGATACCGCTGAAAAAGGAATTGTGTTTCACGATCAGCTGAATGAACATATGGGAGAGGGAAATGCTTATCAGCGTTCACGCCCATATCATTGTACGTTGCTTGCCCAGAATGAAACAGGATTGAAAAATCTTTTTAAATTAGTATCAATCTCGCATCTCAATTATTTTTATCGGGTTCCGCGCATACCCCGTTCACAGTTGCAAAAGCATCGGGAAGGCCTCATAGTTGGCTCGGGCTGTGACAAAGGTGAAGTTTTTGAAGGAATGATGCAGAAGGCTTTTGAGGAAGTTGTAGATATCGCCGAATTCTATGATTATCTTGAAATTCATCCAAAAGAAGTCTACCAACATATGATTGAAATGGAATATGTCCGTGATGAAAAATCATTAGAGGGCATCATTTCGAATATTATAAAGCTCGGGGAAAAGCTTGAGAAGCCAGTTGTCGCCACTGGCAATGTTCATTACCTTGACCCTAACGACAAAATCTACAGGAAAATCCTTGTAGGTTCCCAAGGAGGGGCAAATCCTTTGAACCGCCACAAGCTGCCTGATGTCCATTTCCGGACGACAGATGAAATGCTATCAGCCTTTTCTTTTCTCGGTAAAGAAAAAGCGAAGGAAATCGTAGTCGACAATTCTAATAAGATAGCGGATATGATTGAGCCGATTAAACCGATTAAAGACGACCTTTATACACCGAAAATTGAAGGTGCAGAAGACGAGATGCGCGAGATGAGTTATAGCATGGCACGGCGCATTTATGGCGACCCACTGCCGGACATCGTCGAAGCCCGATTGGAAAAAGAACTAAAAAGCATCATCGGCCATGGATTTGCCGTTATTTACCTAATTTCACATAAGCTTGTAAAAAAATCACTGGATGATGGATACCTTGTTGGTTCCCGAGGTTCGGTAGGTTCATCATTCGTTGCGACGATGACGGAAATTACAGAAGTCAACCCCCTCCCGCCGCATTATGTCTGTCCAAGCTGCAAGCATTCGGAATTCTTCAATGACGGTTCTGTCGGTTCAGGTTTTGACCTCCCGGACAAGGATTGCCCGAATTGCGGTGTGAGATATAAAAAGGATGGCCATGATATTCCTTTTGAAACGTTCCTGGGCTTTAAAGGAGATAAAGTTCCTGATATCGATTTGAACTTCTCAGGGGAGTATCAGCCTCATGCCCATAACTATACAAAAGTCCTTTTTGGTGAGGATAACGTATACCGAGCTGGAACAATTGGTACTGTTGCCGAAAAGACGGCCTATGGCTATGTAAAAGGATATGCGTCAGATCATAACCTTCATCTAAGGGGAGCAGAAGTTGACAGGCTTGTGGCAGGCTGTACAGGCGTGAAAAGAACAACCGGCCAGCACCCGGGCGGAATTATCGTTGTTCCGGACTATATGGAAATATATGATTTTTCACCGGTCCAATTTCCTGCTGATGACAAGACTTCGGAATGGAAGACCACTCACTTTGACTTCCATTCCATTCATGATAACTTATTGAAGCTCGATATACTTGGACACGATGATCCGACTGTGATCCGGATGCTGCAGGACTTAAGCGGCATTGACCCTAAAACAATACCCACAGATGACCCTGAAGTAATGAAAATTTTCTCGGGTACTGAGTCACTCGGTGTTACAGAAGACCAAATCATGTGCAAGACAGGGACGCTTGGCATTCCTGAATTCGGTACACGTTTTGTCCGCCAGATGCTTGAAGACACCAAACCGACGACATTTTCAGAACTGGTCCAGATCTCGGGCCTCTCACACGGTACAGACGTATGGCTTGGCAATGCACAAGAGCTGATACACAACAGTATTTGTACACTGTCAGAGGTTATCGGTTGTCGTGACGACATTATGGTTTATTTGATTTACCAAGGTTTGGAGCCGTCTCTTGCCTTTAAAATCATGGAATCTGTCCGTAAAGGAAAGGGGCTTTCCGAAGAGTTTGAAGCAGAAATGCGGAAGAATGAAGTACCAGAATGGTATATTGATTCATGTAAAAAGATTAAATACATGTTTCCTAAGGCGCATGCCGCCGCCTATGTTTTAATGGCTGTGCGAATAGCCTATTTCAAGGTTCATTTGCCCCTTTTGTATTACGCTGCTTATTTTACGGTCCGTGCAGAAGATTTTGAGATCGATGCGATGGTACGGGGCTCACAGTCCATTCGTGCTAAAATCGAAGAGATTAACGCAAAGGGTCTAGATGCATCAACAAAGGAAAAAAATACATTGACGGTGCTTGAACTTGCCCTGGAGATGTGTGAAAGAGGATTCTCTTTCCAAAAAGTTGACTTATATAAATCAAGTGCGGATCAATTTATCATCGAGGGCAATACATTGATCCCTCCTTTTAATTCAATTCCAGGACTTGGAACAAACGCCGCCTTGAATATAGTACGTGCAAGGGGAGAAGGGGAATTTCTTTCTAAAGAAGACCTTCAGCAGAGGGGGAAAGTATCAAAAACGATTCTTGAGTACCTCGACAAGCAAGGCTGCCTGGAATCTCTTCCGGACCAGAACCAACTTTCTTTGTTCTAATGTGTTTCATCAAGCATGATATTAACCACCCCTTTTGGTTCATTTGCAAAAAAGCCGCGATTATGGTATATTTTATTTGGAAATACTAAGAAACCAAGTGTAAGAGTGGGGAAACCCACTCTTTCCTATTGTAAATAACTAATTTATTTATAATAAAAGCTCCGGACAAAAGAAATGCCGGTCAAAACCTGCCACTCCTTGTGGAATCGCCGGCACCGGTAGATCAAGTGACGTCCGGCCATGTATGGAGGCAGCTTATGAGTAAAAAAGTAACTGAAATTGTAGAAGAGATGGTGACTCCGATCCTGGATGAATCAGGGCTGGAGCTGGTGGAAGTTGAATATGCCAAAGAAGGTAAGAGCTGGTTTCTCCGCGTATACATTGATAAAGAGGGCGGAGTAGATATTGAAGATTGCGGCCAGGTTAGCGAAAAGCTTAGTGAGAAGCTTGATGAGGTAGACCCGATTCCGCAAAACTATTTCTTAGAGGTATCGTCACCGGGTGCTGAACGGCCGTTAAAGAAAGAAAAGGACTTTGAAAAGGCAGTCGGGAAAAATGTGTACATAAAAACATATGAACCAATTCTTGATAAAAAAGAATTTGAAGGCCTCCTAACCGGGTTTGACGGACGGGAAGTGACGTTGGAAGTTACGGTTAAGACAAGAAAGAATACTGTCGTCATTCCGTATGAAAAAGTGGCGAAAGCAAGGCTGGCGGTCACTTTTTAAAGATTAGGGAAATAAATGATGAAGGGGGACCAACCATGAGCAGTGATTTATTGGATGCTCTCAATATATTGGAGACAGAAAAAGGCATTTCCAGAGATGTCCTAATTGACGCTATCGAAGCGGCACTTATTTCTGCATATCGCCGCAATTTTAATCAGGCACAAAACGTCCGTATCGACTTAAACCTTGAAAAGGGTACGATGAGAGTGTTTGCGAGAAAAGACGTTGTTGACGAAGTCTTCGATCCACGTCTTGAAATCTCTCTGGAAGAAGCAAAAGGAATCAATCCAAGCTACCAGATTGACGATGTGGTGGAAATGGAAGTAACTCCGAAAGATTTCGGAAGGATTGCGGCGCAAACTGCAAAGCAAGTAGTAACCCAGCGCGTCAGGGAAGCAGAGCGCGGCATTATCTATTCCGAATTCATTGACCGTGAAGAGGATATCATGACCGGTATCGTCCAACGTCAAGATTCACGATTTATTTATGTATCGCTGGGGAAGATTGAAGCGTTGCTGCCTGCAGGCGAGCAGATGCCAAATGAACAATACAAGCCCCATGACCGGATTAAAGTATATATCACAAAAGTAGAAAAAACATCCAAGGGCCCACAGATTTTCGTCTCGCGTACACATCCAGGGCTTTTAAAGCGCCTTTTTGAAATTGAAGTACCTGAGATTTTCGATGGTACGGTGGAAATTAAATCGGTGGCCAGGGAAGCGGGAGACCGCTCAAAAATTTCTGTGCATTCCGATAACGAAGAAGTTGATCCAGTCGGCTCCTGCGTAGGACAAAAAGGCCAACGAGTACAAGCGATTGTAAACGAGCTGAAAGGTGAAAAGATTGACATTGTCAAATGGTCAGAAGACCCGGTTGTCTTTGTAGCCAACGCTTTGAGCCCATCGAAGGTACTTGAGGTCATTGTACAAGAAGAGGATAAAGCTACTACGGTCATCGTGCCGGATTACCAGTTATCCCTGGCGATAGGGAAACGAGGGCAAAACGCTCGTCTTGCGGCAAAATTAACCGGCTGGAAAATAGATATCAAGAGTGAAACGGAAGCACGCGAAAGTGGCATTTACCCTGTTGAAGAGCAGGAACCTCTATTAAGCAGGGACAGCTATGAGACAGGCGATGAATTCTCTGAAGATAATGAGTAAGCTTGATAGGAGGTGACCCGCTGTGAACAGCCGAAAAAAAATTCCGATGAGAAAGTGTGTCGCTTCAGGCGAAATGAGGCCTAAAAAGGAATTAATTAGGATCGTCCGCACAAAAGAGGGCGAAATAAGCATTGATCCAACCGGAAAAAAGTCTGGTCGCGGTGCTTATCTCACCCTGGATGCGGGCATTATTGAGCTTGCCAAGAAAAAAAGTGTGCTAGAGCGCAACCTGGAAGCGGAAGTCGATCATTCCATATATGAACAATTACTGGAAATGGCGGAAAAGGAGAAGCATCCGAATTCATGAAACAAGATCAATGGGTGTCTCTATTAGGTTTGGCAAATCGAGCGCGTAAGCTGATTTCCGGAGAAGAATTAGTGATTAAGGAGATAAGGAACGGAAAAGCAAAGCTAGTGTTGCTTGCTATGGACGCTTCCTCAAATACAGAAAAAAAAATCATTGATAAGTGCAGATATTATGATGTGCCTATCAAAAGAGTGGAAAACAGGTCCATTCTTGGCCAGTCGATCGGCAAGGAAGAGAGAGTCACCATTGCCGTGCTGGACGATGGTTTTGCACGAAAACTCCAGACGCTGCTCGATTAAATTTTACGGGGGTGAACGCATGACCAAATTACGAGTATATGAATATGCAAAACAAAAAAACGTTTCAAGCAAGGACGTTATTAATAAACTGAAAGAAATGGACATTGAGGTATCAAACCATATGGCAGCATTAGAAGATACAACTGTTGAAAAATTGAATGAAAAATACCAGCCAAAGGCTAGTACTGAACCAAAGTCCGGACAAAATACGGCTGCCAGACCGCAGCCAACACAGCACGCCACACTGGAAACGTACGAAGCGGAAGCGGATGATAATACCGGTGTAGTGAAAAAGACCGAAAAAATCCAAAAGAAGCCTGTTCCAAAACCTGTGGCTGGAAAGAAAACTGTCCAGGATAACCAGAAAGCTTTCAAAGGCAATAATAATAACAGGAACAATAACCGTAATAAAAACAACAGACAAAAACCTCAGCAGCACACGTCTGCGCCGGTTCAAAAGAGAAAAGAAAAAGAGCTTCCTTCAAAAATCACTTTCACCGAATCCCTGACGGTTGCCGAGCTCGCAAAGAAGCTGCACCGTGAACCTTCTGAAATCATTAAGAAGCTTTTCATGCTAGGTGTAATGGCAACAATTAACCAATCGCTTGATAAAGATGCAATCGAGTTGGTTGCAGGCGAATATGATGTCGAAGTGGAAGAAAAGATTTTAGTGGATATTACCGATCTTGAAGTATTGGTTACGGAAGATAATGAAGCCGATCTGATCGAGCGTCCATCTGTCGTTACGATCATGGGTCACGTTGACCATGGAAAAACTACCCTGCTCGACTCCATCCGTAATACAAAAGTGACTGAAGGCGAAGCGGGTGGCATTACACAGCATATTGGTGCTTATCAAGTAGAAGTTAATGACAAGAAAATTACATTCCTGGATACACCTGGTCACGCGGCGTTTACTACAATGCGTGCACGCGGTGCGAAGGTTACAGATATAACAATCTTGGTCGTGGCGGCTGACGATGGAGTAATGCCTCAGACAGTTGAAGCAATTAATCATGCTAAAGCGGCTGAGGTACCTATCATTGTAGCAGTGAACAAAATGGATAAACCGGCAGCCAATCCGGATCGCGTAATGCAAGAGCTAACTGAGCATGGCCTTGTACCGGAAGCATGGGGTGGCGATACCATATTTGTTCCGATTTCAGCTAAGAACGGTGAAGGCATCGACTCCTTGCTGGAAATGATCCTTCTTGTCGGCGAAGTGGAAGAGTATAAAGCGAATCCAAACAGACGGGCAATCGGTACGGTAATTGAGGCACAGCTTGATAAAGGCCGAGGTTCTGTAGCGACCCTTCTTGTTCAAAACGGTACGCTGAAAATTGGTGACCCGATCGTAGTAGGTAACACTTTCGGCCGTGTACGCGCAATGGTTAATGATCTTGGCCGCCGCGTAAAAGAAGCGGGTCCTTCCACTCCGGTTGAGATTACAGGTTTAAATGAGGTACCGCTGGCAGGAGACCGTTTCATCGTATTCGAAGATGAAAAAACAGCCCGCCAGGTCGGGGAAGCCCGCTCACAGAAACAACTTGCTTCACAACGCAGTGAAAAATCCCGTGTAACTTTGGATACATTGTTTGAACAAATGAAGCAAGGGGAAATAAAAGAACTGAACATCATCTTAAAAGCGGATGTTCAAGGGTCGGCTGAAGCGGTGGCTGCTTCACTGCAAAAAATTGAAGTGGAAGGCGCCAAAGTTAAAATTATCCACACAGGTGTCGGTGCAATTACCGAATCAGATATTATCCTGGCAACTGCATCCAACGCCATCGTAATCGGATTTAACGTGCGCCCGGATGTAAATGCCAAGCGTGCTGCCGAATCAGAGAACGTCGACGTTCGCCTGCACCGCATCATTTATAAAGTAATCGAGGAAATCGAAGCTGCGATGAAAGGGATGCTTGATCCTGAATTTGAAGAAAAAATCATCGGCCAGGCTGAAGTCCGTACGACATTTAAGGTTTCTAAAGTCGGTACAATTGCAGGTTCTTATGTGACCGATGGAAAGATTACGCGAGATAGCGGCGTACGTTTAATCCGCGAGGGGGTAGTAATTTTCGAAGGTGAAATCGATGCCCTGAAACGCTTTAAAGACGATGTAAAAGAAGTAGCCCAAAACTATGAATGCGGAATCACGATTAAAAACTTCAACGACGTCAAAGAAGGCGACGTCATTGAAGCCTTCGTAATGGAAGAAGTAGAACGCAAGTAATGATCGGCTCAGCCGAGTTTGAATGCATTATCCATGACGCCCAGTCATTAAAAGAAAAGCGAGCCGTGCTTCAGCGTGTCATGACACGGCTCAAGCAAAAATTCAATATTTCGGTCGCAGAAGTCGAATATCAGGATGTGTGGCAAAGGACAAAACTTGCCATTGTGACCGTAGCATCATCCCGTGGGGCAACTGAGAGAGAATTGCAGAATGCCCTGCAATTTCTAGATTCGTTTCCGGAACTTGAACGTACAATAACAGATATAGAATGGCTTTAGGCTAGCGAGGTGATTTTATGAGCCTTCGTGCAAATCGTGTTGGCGAACAGATGAAGAAAGAGCTGACTGAGATCATTGGTCGCAAAATCAAGGATCCGCGGATTGGCTTTGTCACAGTGACAGACGTTGCCGTAACTGGGGATCTCCAACAGGCAACCGTTTATATCTCGGTGCTTGGTGATGAGGAACAAAAAGAAAATACGCTTAAAGGCTTAGCAAAGGCAAAAGGATTTATTCGTTCTGAAATTGGGCAAAGAATCCGGCTGCGCAAAACGCCTGAAATTGCATTTGAATTTGATGAATCCATTGCCTATGGAAATAGGATCGATACGTTGATCCATCAAATCCATGCAGAAGAAAAAGTCTCTCGTAGCGATGATGAATAGTTTTTATTAGCGCCGGGCTGCCTTTTTATATAGCTTGCAGTCAGCTTGAATCAGAGATAGACATGTATTGTCTATCTTTTTTTCTGCCTTTCTGCGGGAAGGACCTTCAATAAAATATGGACTAGCTACAGAATCCATGTTTCATTATATGAAAAAATAAGCAATAAAATCTGTATCATTAAAAGAGGTGAATGTATTGGAAGGAATTCTGCCGCTGTGGAAGCCAAAGGGGATGACATCCCATGACTGTGTATTTAAACTCAGGAAAATCTTGAAGACAAAAAAGGTTGGACATACTGGAACTCTTGACCCAGATGTCACGGGAGTTTTACCTATATGTATAGGGAGGGCCACAAAAATAGCGGAATACATAACTGATGCCGGGAAAGCTTATGAAGGGGAAGTAACAATAGGCTTCTCGACAACCACTGAGGATGCGGGAGGAGAGAAGGTAGAGGAACAACCTGTATCAGGTACAATCCCAAGAGAACGGATTCTCCAAGTGCTGACTTCACTATCAGGTGAAATCCAGCAGACACCGCCAATGTATTCGGCAGTGAAAGTAAACGGTAAGAAGCTATATGAATATGCAAGAGCAGGGATTGCTGTCGAACGGCCCACAAGGACGGTAACTATTTACGAGCTCACATTGCTTGATGACAGAGAAGAATTCTCAGGGCCTACCGTGTCCTTCCGTTTCAGGGTCAGCTGCAGTAAAGGAACCTATATCAGGACACTCGCCGTAATGATAGGAGAAAGACTGGGCTATCCAGCGCATATGTCTAACCTTGTCAGGATCCAATCAGCCGGCTTCACACGTGAAGACTGTAAAACCTTTGAAGAAGTAGAAGAAATGGCAGCATTGGAACGAAAAGAAGATCTTTTGTTACCGTTGGAAAGAGGCTTAATTCATTTGCCGAAATATCAGATTAATGATACAGTAGCAAAGAAAGTAAAAAACGGTGCTGTCTTAGAACAACCTGCAGACTTACCTATTACAAAGGGAAATCCTTTCGTAATGGTGGACAACAGGCAAAAGGCGCTTGCCATATATAGCATTCACCCGAATAAACCAAATCTGGTGAAGCCCATAAAGGTTTTAGCCCAGGATTAAATTAGTTTTTCCGGAAGAAAGAGGAGAATGGAACGTGAAAGTTATTGCAATAGAGCATCCTCATCACTTTAATGCCGGCGATTTCCCGCCGCTATGCATCGCGCTTGGCTTTTTTGATGGTGTACATAAAGGGCACCAAAAAGTAATACAAACTGCTGTAGATAAAGCCAAGCTTGAGGGGATTAGTTCAGGTGTCATGACCTTTGACCCCCATCCATCTGCGGTTCTTGGTAAAGATGTTAGGCATATCCGTTATATCACACCTATTCAGGACAAAATCTCCCTCATTAGGGATTTGGGTGTTGATTACCTGTTCATCATTCATTTTACAAAGGATTTTGCCTCCTTGCATCCAGAGAAATTCGTTGACGACTATTTAATAAATCTTAATGTACGGCATGTGGTGGCAGGTTTCGACTACACATATGGCCGATATGGAGAGGGTAATATGAAAACCCTTCCTTTCTATTCAAGAGGACGGTTTACCCATACTACTGTTGAAAAACAAATGCTTGATGCCGAAAAAGTGAGTTCTACCAGAATTAGGAATACTTTGGACGAAGGGAATTTTGTTGAATTCCACCATTTAACAGGACGCTTTTATTCGACTCAAGGTATTGTAGTCCATGGTGAAAAACGGGGACGTAAGCTGGGCTTTCCGACCGCAAATGTCGAAGTGAGGGATAATTATTTATTTCCCGCTACCGGCGTTTATGCCGTTCGCATAAAAATAGATGGAAGCTGGCATGAAGGTGTCTGCAATGTCGGCTATAAGCCTACCTTTCATGAAAAGCGGCCAGAACATCCAACCGTTGAAGTGCACATCCTCTCATTTGACGGCGATCTTTATGGTAAAGAAGTAAAAGTTGAGTGGCATAAGAGGATACGAAGCGAGCAAAAATTCGCTGGGCTGGGTGACCTTATCAAACAAATTGAAGCCGATAAAGCGGAAACCCAAGCTTATTTTAATAAAACTACGGTTTAGACTTGCAATTTATTCCGAAAAGTTGTATTCTATTAAATGTATGAAAAATAACCATTACTTGGCTTGTCGAATCTCCGGCGCTGGCTCGGTAACTGGGGTTTTCATGAAATAATTAGGAGGTGAAATGGATGGCTATTACACAAGAACGTAAAAATGAACTAATTAATGAGTACAGAACTCACGAGACTGACACTGGATCTCCAGAAGTACAGATTGCTGTCCTGACTGAAGAAATTAACAATTTGAACGAGCACTTGCGCGTTCACAAGAAAGACCACCACTCTCGTCGCGGTCTTCTTAAAATGGTAGGTAGACGCCGTAACCTTTTAACATACCTACGTAATAAAGATGTTACTCGTTACCGTGAACTTATCAACAAGTTAGGTTTACGCCGATAATCTTTCATGAAAGCGGGATTTTTCCCGCTTTTTTGTTAGGTTAATTTACATAAATTCCGGGCGAATTACCCTCTAGCGGTTATGTTACGATCTATCGCACTTAGCAGACGCTGGTTTTTTGTTTTTTGGCCTAGCGTCACCAAAAATTTATGAAAAAAAGTATTTCAACAAATTTGGTCATTTTATACATATTTCATCCATATCGCTGTTAACGCTTGTTTTTTTCGTGCATAATAAGTATAGCTTGTTTTATATGGCTTTTTACATTGACATATATATCATTCATCAAATAAGGGTTCGGGTTAAAATACCAGACCCCTGATTCGAAGAAGTAGAGAGGGGTTTAGAAAGAATGGCGCAGGATAAGAAAACTTATTCATTCGACTGGGCTGGCAGAAAGCTCGTTGTCGAAATTGGCCAATTGGCCAAGCAGGCCAACGGTGCAGTCCTTGTCAGGTACGGGGATAGTGCTGTATTAAGTACGGCTACCGCTTCAAAGGAACCAAAAAATCTGGACTTTTTTCCTTTGACGGTTAATTATGAGGAAAGATTATACGCTGTTGGGAAAATACCTGGTGGCTTTATAAAACGTGAGGGAAGGCCAAGTGAAAAGGCGATTCTTGCTAGCCGATTGATTGACCGCCCAATTCGCCCGTTGTTTGCTGATGGGTTCCGTAATGAAGTGCAGGTTGTCAGCATTGTGATGAGTGTGGATCAAGATTGTTCAACAGAAATGGCTGCGATGTTTGGCTCTTCCCTGGCACTTTCGGTTTCTGACATTCCTTTTGGGGGCCCTATTGCAGGGGTTGTTGTCGGCCGGGTTAATAATGAATTCATTATCAATCCGACTGTGGAGCAAATGGAACAAAGCGATATCAATTTAACGGTTGCTGGCACGAAGGATGCCATTAATATGGTAGAAGCCGGAGCTGATGAAGTACCGGAAGAAACGATGCTAGAAGCAATTATGTTCGGACATGAAGAAATCAAAAAATTGATTGGATTCCAAGAAGGCATAGTCAAAGAGATTGGCAAGGAGAAAATGGAAGTGGTTCTTTATGAACTGGATTCCGACCTTGAATCCGAGGTTAAGTCTATGTGTGTGGAGGACATCAATAAAGCGGTACAGGTACAGGAAAAGCATGCCCGTGAAGATGCAATTAAAGAAGTGAAGAATCGAGTCATTGCTGGTTATGACGAAAAAGAAGCGGACGAGACTGTGCTCAAGCAGGTAAAGGAAATCCTTAATAAACTAGTTAAGGCAGAAGTACGCCGCCTTATCACAGAAGAGAAGGTCCGTCCTGACGGCCGTAATCCTGATGAAATCAGGCCACTATATTCTGAGGTCGGCCTGCTTTCAAGAACACATGGATCTGGTTTATTCACCCGTGGGCAAACGCAAGCCCTGTCAATCTGTACACTAGGGGCTCTAGGCGATGTTCAGATTCTAGACGGGCTCGGAACAGAAGAATCCAAGCGCTTTATGCACCATTACAATTTCCCACAATTTAGTGTCGGCGAAACGGGTCCTATGAGAGGGCCAGGACGACGCGAAATCGGGCATGGGGCGCTCGGTGAAAGGGCTCTTGAACCTGTGATTCCAGCTGAAAATGACTTCCCATACACAATCAGGCTAGTTTCCGAGGTCTTGGAATCGAACGGTTCCACTTCACAGGCGAGCATTTGTGCAAGTACTCTAGCTATGATGGATGCAGGTGTCCCTATAAAAGCTCCGGTTGCCGGAATAGCGATGGGACTCGTTAAATCAGGTGAATATTATACGATTCTTACTGATATCCAGGGGATGGAAGACCACTTAGGCGACATGGACTTCAAAGTGGCAGGAACAGAAAAAGGGGTCACTGCCCTCCAGATGGATATTAAAATTGAAGGGCTGTCTAGAGAAATTCTTGAAGAAGCTCTCCAACAGGCGAAACGAGGGCGTATGCACATACTTGATTCCATGCTGGCTACTTTGAACCAGCCGCGTCAGGAATTAAGCAAATATGCACCAAAAATCCTGACCTTGACCATTAATCCAGATAAGATTCGGGATGTAATCGGGCCAAGCGGAAAGCAAATCAACAAAATCATTGAAGAAACTGGCGTAAAGATCGATATCGAACAGGATGGCACTGTGTTTATTTCATCCGTAGATGAAGAAATGAACCAGAAAGCTAAGAAAATCATTGAAGATATCGTTCGAGAAGTGGAAGTAGGCCAAATGTATCTTGGTAAAGTCAAACGTATCGAGAAATTCGGCGCTTTTGTGGAAATTTTTAATGGAAAAGATGGCCTTGTTCATATTTCCGAGCTTGCTGAGGAACGAGTCGGAAAAGTTGAAGATGTTGTATCGATTGGGGACGAAATTCTTGTCAAGGTTACGGAAATCGATAAACAGGGAAGGGTCAACTTGTCTCGTAAAGCTGTCCTGAAAGAGCAAAAAGAAACGGAAAACAATCCCAAGTAATAACAAGGGCATATGATCCATCAGCATGCGGTTAATTTAAAAATCGCATGCTTTTTTTGAAAAAAAGACATTTCGATATGTACATAAGGCATGGATGGTGTTTCATTCGGCCTATTTAATCTCATCAATTGGATGTTTTCTAATGAATTGTCACCATATAAGGTGCTCTGTAAAAGGCAATATGGTCTACCTTGTCCTTCTTCCTCATACATATTGTATGAAGGAGGTTGGAAACATGAATAATAATTGGAAGCAGATAGTTGCGATAACTACCATTGCCGGTATATCATGGTTATTAGTGCAAAATCCTTATACCCATCATTATATGATCGTTTTAAAAGAAAGGGCGGCCTATACTGCTGCCGAAACAGACCGCCTCTATAGAGAAATTGAGTCTAAACGCAAGCAGTTTGAATTTCCGCCCATGGATGCAAGAATCGATCCGGTGTGGAAAACCGTTCCTGGCTATAACGGGATCAAAGTGGATGTTGAAGCATCCTATAATATTATGAAAAAGTCCGGAAAATTTGATGAGAAAAATCTCATTTACAGGCAGATCCCACCTAAAGTTCATCTGGGCGATCTTCAACCGGCTCCAATTTACCGGGCACACCCTGACAAACCGGTTGTATCATTTTTAGTGAATGTAGCCTGGGGTAACGAGTATTTACAGGACATGCTATCCACTCTTAAGAAAAATGATGTAAAGGCGACGTTTTTTCTTGAAGGAAGATGGGCAAAGAATAATCCGGAGCTTGTAAAGATGATCGAAGAAGGAGGCCATGAAATTGGCAACCATTCGTATTCACATCCTGATATGAGGACTCTTTCATCCCAAGCCTCTAAAACCGAACTGCAGAGGACCAATGAAGTGATACAGGCTGTAACAAATAATAAAGTAAAGTCCAAATGGTTTGCTCCCCCGAGTGGCAGCTACCGGGATGAGACAATTAAATTTGCAGCTTCATTAGGGATGGGTACGATAATGTGGAGCGTTGATACGATCGATTGGCAAAAGCCTTCCCCAGACGTATTGACCTCAAGAGTGCTTACAAAAGTTCATCCGGGTGCATTTGTCCTTATGCATCCTACTGATTCAACTGCCCAGTCTTTACAAACGCTAATCAAGGAAATAAAAAGAAAAGATCTTCATATTGTTACTGTTTCAGAAGCGTTGGAAGAAACAAGGATCGTTCATTAAAGGGTGCAAATTTCAGAGGGAGTAAAAAGTATAAATTGTAAATTTTTATTGATGTCGGCTACGACATACACGCCGGCTTTGCCACATGGGGTGGCAGTAGTTTAGCCAACGATCCCCTAGTGGGCACTTACGCTTTTTTTTGACACCAGAGAATTGGAGGAATATTCATTGATAAAGAAATATACTTGCCAAAATGGAGCCAGAATTGTTCTAGAAAATATTCCGACAGTCCGTTCCGTTGCCATCGGTATTTGGATTAAAACAGGTTCGCGGAATGAATCCCCTGAACTGAATGGGATTTCACACTTTTTGGAGCATATGTTTTTTAAAGGCACCACTAACCGTAATGCCAGGGAAATCGCGGAAGCTTTTGACAGCATTGGCGGACAGGTAAATGCATTTACTTCTAAAGAGTATACGTGCTACTACGCCAAGGTGCTGGACAATCATGCAAACCTGGCTCTTGAGATACTATCCGATATGTTCTTTAATTCCACTTTTGATGAGGAGGAGTTAAAGAAAGAAAAAAATGTCGTTTTAGAAGAGATTAAAATGTATGAAGATACTCCGGATGACATTGTCCATGACTTATTGAGTCAGGCCGTTTATGAAAAACATCCGTTAGGTTATCCAATCTTGGGTACAGAGGAAACACTGAACACGTTTTCAAGTGAAACGATGAAAAAATATGTTCATGATATGTATACACCAGATAAGGTAGTTATTTCCATTGCAGGCAATGTGGATGAGAGCTTTATTAAAGAAGTGGAAGGCTACTTTGGTTCCTACCAAGGAGGTAACGGCAGAGCAGAACTTGTCAAACCTGTTTTCCACCAGAACAAGCTTACCAGAAAGAAAGAAACGGAACAGGCCCATTTATGCCTTGGTTTTGAAGGGCTGCAAATCGGCCATAAGGATGTATATAGTTTAATTGTACTGAATAATATTCTCGGAGGAAGTATGAGTAGCCGCCTTTTCCAGGAGGTAAGGGAACAACGCGGTCTTGCTTATTCCGTTTATTCCTACCATTCCGGTTATCAGGATAGTGGTCTTGTTACAATTTATGGTGGTACAGGGGCAGGCCAACTTGACAGCCTGTATGAAACCATTCAGGAAACACTCAAGACCCTGAAGCGTGACGGTATCACGGAAAAAGAATTGCATAACAGCAAAGAGCAATTAAAGGGCAGCTTAATGCTAAGTCTAGAAAGTACAAACAGCCGTATGAGCAGAAATGGGAAAAATGAGCTTCTTTTAGAAAGACATAAATCCCTCGATGAAATTGTTGAAATGATTGATGAAGTAACAGAGGAAAGCGTAAATGCACTTGCTAATCAGATTTTCACCGACAATTTTTCCAGTTCTTTAATCAGTCCGCTCGAAGGATGGAAGTAGTAAACAGGGGCCATGCTTTTTGCCTAACCACAGGCATTAGAGCAAGGTCTTTTTTTTCGCGTGGTGACTGTCTTCTCACCTGAAATTACTTCTATTTGTCCTTTGAAAGGGATATAGATTAATAAAGGGAAAAAGAGGGGGAAACGCTTCATGCGGCTTAGCGAACTTAGCGGAAAAGAAATTGTGGATGTTAAACGGGCAGAACGCCTAGGGATACTGGGTCAGACGGATCTTGAGATAAATGAGAGCGGACAAATAACCGCTCTTATCATTCCATCTGTGAAATGGTTCGGATTGAGAAAAAACGGGAGTGAAATCCGTGTCCCATGGCGTCATATAAAAAAAATTGGAACTGATATGATTATCATTGATATCCCTGATCACCAGCCACATTTAGAGCAGGAAAATTCCCATAAAATAAAATTTCCCGATTAACAGATCATTAAGCAACGTATCTATGGAATAAATCACCAACCGCCTTGAATTAGGCGGTTTTTTTATTTTTAGGGATTTGCCTGACAAGCATGGGCACTTTGATTCACCTCTTAAAAAAAAAATCATAAGATGTGAGGGAAAAACACGAATTTGGATATTGCAGGCTTATCTCAATAAAAGAAGGTGACGGCAAATGCTCACAGGCGTGCAAATTGCAGTGATCGGCGGGGATGCAAGGCAGCTCGAGGTTATTCGCAAACTTACGGAGCTTGATGCCAAACTGTCATTGGTAGGTTTTGAACAGCTGGATCATTCATTTACCGGCGCGGTTAAGGACAAACTGGACGATCTAAACCTTTCAGAAATCGATGCTGTCATTTTACCGGTTCCAGGCACAAATTCCCAAGGAAAGGTAGAAACGATCTTTTCTAACGAGGAGGTAATCATTACAGAGCAAATTCTTTCCAGAACCCCACCGCATTGCACGATCTACTCCGGAATCAGCAATGATTACTTAAACGGGATCATCAAGAAAGCGAATCGAAAGCTGGTACAGCTTTTTGAAAGAGATGATGTGGCGATCTATAATTCCATACCGACTGTAGAAGGAACCATGATGATGGCGATACAGCATACTGATTTTACCATTCATGGATCAAATGTTGCGGTACTTGGGTTCGGACGGACAGGAATGAGTGTAGCCAGGACTTTCCAGGCAATTGGGGCGAAAGTGAAGGTAGGGGCGAGAAAAAGCGAGGATCTCGCTAGAATTACTGAAATGGCCATGACTCCGTTCCACTTGAACGATTTGGCCACGGCAGTCCGCGATGTCGATATATGTATCAATACAATTCCTGTACTCATAGTGTCGGCTTCTGTTTTGGCTAACATGCCTGTTCATACTCTGGTGATTGATCTTGCCTCGAAACCGGGCGGCACTGATTTCCGTTATGCAGAAAAAAGGGGAATTAAGGCTTTGCTTGCACCAGGTTTGCCAGGGATCGTAGCTCCAAAAACAGCCGGTCAAATTTTGGCAAATGTCCTTGCGCAGCTCATTAAGGATGACATGAAGAAAAGAAAGGGGAAAACGACATGAGTTTAAAAGGAAAAAGGATCGGTTTTGGACTTACCGGTTCTCATTGTACCTATGATATAGTTTTTCCGGAAATTGAGAAATTAGTTAATGAAGGCGCTGAAGTCATCCCCATTGTTACATCAACGGTCAAGAATACAGAAACGCGGTTTGGCAAAGGAGAAGACTGGATTGAAAGGCTCGAGAAACTAACTGGCCATCCTGTAGTTGATACAATAGTGAAAGCAGAACCGCTTGGTCCTAAAATGCCTTTAGCTTGTATGGTGATAGCGCCATTAACAGGAGGTTCCATGAGCAAAATGGCAAATGCCCTGACCGACTCGCCAGTATTAATGGCGGCAAAAGCAACGATGCGTAACCACCGTCCGGTTGTTCTCGGTATTTCAACAAATGATGCACTCGGTTTAAACGGGGTCAACTTAATGAGATTGATGGCAGCTAAAGACATCTATTTTGTCCCATACGGACAGGATGACCCTGAAGGAAAACCAAACTCCATGGTAGCCCGAATGAGTATGATAAGGGATACGATTATTTATGCTTTAAACGGTCAACAGATCCAGCCTGTTATCGTAGAAAGATATAAAGACCCCGTTTGAGAAAAAAGAGCATAAGCAAAAAACCATATAGTGTTTTCCTTCATTTTATGTGAAAAGTTAGTTTCTTTCACATACTAATATGATAAAATATATGATATTCTTGATAGCATAGGTGAAAAAAATTGCTATAGATACATTACAAATCTGTATGGTTTTTGAAAAGGGGAATGTTCGATGACAGAAGTACGCGGATTGAATGTTGCTGTTCTGGGTGCAACCGGGGCAGTAGGCCAGCAAATGATCGAAACACTGGAAAAAAGAGATTTGCCAATAAAAAAGTTAACCCTTTTATCCTCAGCCCGTTCAGCAGGTAAAAAGGTTTTATTTAAAGGTGAAGAAATAGAAGTACAGGAAGCAAAGCCGGAAAGCTTTGAAGGAATCGATATTGCTTTATTTAGCGCAGGCGGCGGAGTTTCAAAGGAGATGGCTCCGGAGGCCGTTAAGCGTGGAGCAATCGTGATTGATAATACAAGCGCCTTCCGTATGGACGAAAATGTGCCGCTCGTCGTGCCTGAAGTGAATGAAGAGGATTTAAAATCCCATAACGGAATCATTGCCAATCCGAATTGCTCTACCATCCAAATGGTAGTGGCCCTAGAGCCAATCAGGCAGAAATTCGGCCTTAATAAAGTAGTAGTGTCTACTTACCAGGCTGTATCCGGCGCCGGGGCAGCTGCGATATCTGAGTTGATGGATCAGTCACAAGCTATCTTGAACAACGAAGAAATCACAGCGTCAGTGCTGCCGGTGAAGAGTGACGAAAACCACTATCAGATAGCGTTCAATGTTATCCCGCAAATTGATAAGTTCCAAGAGAACGGCTTCACATTTGAAGAGATGAAGATGATCAATGAAACGAAAAAAATCATGCACACGCAAGATCTTCCTGTAGCAGCTACTTGCGTTCGACTCCCGGTTGTAACCGGCCATTCAGAGTCTGTTTATATTGAAGTAGGTCGTGAAGGGGTAACCGCCTCTGAGCTAAAAGATCTTCTTGCTACAGCACCGGGTGTCGTACTGCAGGATGATCCGGAAAATCAAGTTTACCCTATGCCGGCAGCTGCAGTCGGAAAAAATGATGTTTTTGTAGGAAGGATCCGAAAGGACCTTGATGAGGAGAAAGGGTTCCATTTGTGGGTCGTTTCCGATAATCTTCTAAAAGGAGCGGCTTGGAATTCCGTACAAATCGCGGAAAGCCTTTTAAAATTAGAATTAGTCACAGTAAAATAATCACAGCATGAATATTAGGATTGCCAGCTTTTTACGTAGGGGAAGACTGGCTTATATTTGAGGTGTTACTATGAAAATCATCGTACAGAAATTCGGGGGAACTTCTGTCCGTGACGAAGAAAGCAGATCACACGCTTTTAGGCATATCCAAAAAGCGATCGGCGACGGTTACAAAGTGATAGTGGTTGTATCGGCAATGGGCAGAAAGGGAGAGCCATATTCAACGGATACTCTTCTTTCACTTGTAAACGGGTCTGAAAGCAAAATTTCAAAAAGGGAACAGGATTTGCTTTTATCTGTTGGCGAAACCATTTCAGCGGTTGTCTTTTCGAATATGCTGCTGGACAACGGAATAAAAGCAACGGCCTTTACTGGAGCGATGGCCGGTTTCAGAACGAACGGTGACCATACGAATGCTAAAATTGTCGATATGAAATGCGACCGCATCTTTAAAGAGTTAGAGCTTTACGATGCTGTTGTTGTGGCCGGTTTCCAGGGAGCAACAAAAAATGGTGACGTCACCACCATCGGCAGGGGAGGCAGTGATACTTCCGCTGCTGCTCTGGGAGCTGCAATAGGCGCCGAGTGGGTTGATATTTTCACAGATGTGGAAGGTGTTATGACAGCCGATCCAAGGATTGCCGAAAATGCACGGCCGCTTTCTGTAGTAACCTATAATGAAATTTGCAACCTGGCATACCAAGGAGCAAAGGTCATACATCCCCGTGCCGTTGAGATTGCGATGGAGGCCAAAGTTCCAATCCGGATTCGTTCGACCTATTCAGACGGCCTTGGTACGTTAATAACAACTATTAACAGGGAAAGAAATGGGAGTGATATCAGGGAACGCCTTGTTACGGGGATCGCCCATGTCTCAAATATTACTCAAATTAAAGTGACCGCAAAAGAGGCCCAATATAACCTTCAGGCAGAGGTTTTTAAGTCAATGGCAAATGCGGCCATCTCAGTGGATTTCATTAACATTTCACCGAATGGTGTCGTCTACACTGTAACGGATGAGATGACAGCGCGGGCCACAGAAATCCTGAAGGAACTGGGCCACCAGCCTCTTATCCAAACCGGGTGTGCAAAAGTTTCTGTTGTAGGGGCCGGAATAAATGGTGTCCCTGGTGTGGCGGCAAAAATCGTTACAGCCCTTTCCGAAAAGGGAATCAGCATCCTCCAATCGGCGGACAGCCACACTACCATTTGGGTCCTTGTTAAGGAAACTGAATTGGCAGAAGCTGTCAATGCCTTGCACGATGCCTTCCAGCTTCATAAGGATGAAGTAGAGTACCGCATTACAGAGATATGATTGTCAATTAATTCAAGAGGTGTAAGATATGGTGAATTTAGGAAGAGTTTCAACTGCAATGGTTACCCCATTTGATAAGAAGGGGAATATCGATTTTGCCAAAACTACACAATTAGTGAATTACTTAATTGAAAATGGATCTGAGTCGATCGTTCTAGCCGGAACTACCGGGGAATCTCCAACGTTGTCCAGTGAAGAAAAAATCGCTTTATTAAGGCATGTGGCCAAGGAAGCCAACAAACGAGTTCCGATCATAATGGGTACAGGAAGTAATAATACGTATGCTTCCATCGAGCTAACGAAAAAGGCCGAACAAAACGGTGCAGACGGAATCATGCTTGTAGCGCCTTATTATAACAAGCCAAGCCAGGAGGGCTTGTACCAGCACTTTAAAACAATAGCTGAAAACACATCGTTGCCTGTAATGATCTATAATATCCCGAGCCGCGCTGTTGTCAATATAGAACCGGAAACGGTGATTAGGCTTTCTAAGGTTCCTAACATTGTCGCTGTAAAGGAAGCAAGCGGCAATATGAATGCAATGACAGCAATTGTTGCAGGAACCGATGATGATTTTAAGCTCTATAGTGGTGATGATGGCCTTACTCTTCCTGTTCTTTCCATTGGCGGAACAGGGGTTGTATCCGTTGCTTCCCATATCATCGGTAAAGAAATGCAAGAAATGATTGATCAATTTTTACAGGGGAACGTTAAAGAGGCTGCAAAGCTTCATCAGCGTCTCTTACCAATCATGGAGAGCTTGTTTGCAGCCCCAAGCCCAGCTCCTGTCAAAACTGCCCTTCAGTTAAGGGGTTTGGACGTCGGATCAGTTAGGCTGCCGCTAGTGCCTCTCACAGAAGAAGAAAGAATTACATTAAATCAATTGCTTAATTAATATGAATTGTTGAAGAGTCAACCAAATCTGAAGTGCACTCCAATTGTTAGACACATCTACTAATTGGAGTTGCCGTTCATTTAAGGGTTGGCTTTTTACATTTCTTAAAAAATAAGTTTTCTCAAAACGTAATATAAATTTTTTCTTCCCAATCTGCAGGCTTACCCCTATACTTTTAAATATCTATTTGGGCTTTCAAAGGGGGGGATAATTCTGATTAAGAGATTGACTCTGGCTGATGATAGGGAAGTAAAGGAGTTCTTGAAAGAAGAAGCTTCAATAAACCTGTTTATCATAGGGGATTTAGAAACGTTTGGTTATGAAACTGAATTTCAAGACCTTTGGGGAGATTATGGAGAAAACGGCAATCTACGCGCTGTTTTGCTTAGGTTTTATGATTCCTATATTCCATACGCAAAAGGAGATTTCGATACAGATGGTTTCATCGGTATAATAAAGAAAAACAAAAATGTAAGCGGTATTTCAGGAAAAGCGGATATTGTAGCAAAATTCGAATCTGAATTGTCAGAGTGCTTTACAAAAAAGCAAACAACCTTTTTTGCAGAATGTACAATGGATTCGTTTACAGGCTGTTCAGTTAATCCATTACATATAAAACAGGCTAATTTTTCAGATATAGATAGAATTATTGCTTTAAGGGAAACAATCAAGGAATTTATGCCAAATCCGAATGCGAAGGAAATATTAAAAAAAAGTATGGAAACAAGAACTGGCAGAACCTATATTTACGAAGTCGACGGCCAATTGGCGGCAGCAGCATCGACTACGGCCGAAAATACATTTTCGGCAATGGTTGTTGGTGTTTGCACTGCAGAGGATTATAGAAATCAGGGATTTGCAAGTCTAGTGGTCAAGACACTCACCGCTGATATCTTGTCAGAAGGGAAATCGCTTTGCCTATTTTTTGATAACCCTGCAGCAGGGCGCATATACCAGAGGTTAGGATATAAGACAATTGGCCATTGGATAATGTACCAAAAATAAAGAATATTATGTGATTGAAAAATTTATTACAGGTGCTTTTTGTAAAGATAACCTGACAAATGCGTTGAAACAAAAGGTGAACTAGATAGAAACAGCTTATTAAATTCTCCTTAAAAAAAGTGTATGTGTTGTCATGTTTTTTTTGCATCAGGTATAATAGATTTAACTATCGTTTTGTACGGATTTTTTAAGGAGGATATACTATTGCCAAAAGAATATAACAACATAAAAATCATTCCCCTGGGCGGGCAGGGAGAACTAGGGAAAAATATGTATGCAGCCGAGGTTTATGGCGACATCTTTGTATTGGATGCAGGTTTGATGTTTCCTGAAGAGGAGATGCTCGGAATTGATGCTGTTATTCCGGATATAACATATTTAATGGAAAACCGGGAACGCGTACAAGGCATTTTTTTAAGCCACGGGCATGAAGACCATATGGGAGCCCTCGCTTATGTACTTAGATACTTGAATGTGCCTGTATACGGGACAAGACTTACAACCCGGCTTGCTAAAGCAAAATTGCTAGAGGATAACTTTAAGGGCAACGCGGAATTTATTGAAATCGGACCACAGGATCGGTTATCTTTTCCAAAGGGTGACGTTTCTTTTTTCAGGACCAATCACAGCATTCCTGATTCAGTTGGGATCGTTATTCATACTTCAGAAGGAGCGATTGTCTACACGGGTGATTTTAAGTTTGATCAGGCAGCAGCAGATTTGTATAAGCCTGATATAGGTAAGATGGCGCAAATTGGGGAACAGGGCGTCCTTTGCCTGCTCTCTGATAGCGCAGGCGCGGAAAATCCAGGCTATACTCCTAGTGAAGCAATTGTCGCAAAGGATATGACCGATGCGTTTTATAATGCAAGCGGTAGGATTATCGTTGTATGTTTTGCTTCGAATATCAACCGAATCCAGCATGTGTTCAATGCTGCAGCATTGACTCGCAGGAAAGTGGCTGTTGTGGGAAAAAGCCTTGAGCGTGTGTATGAGACAGCATTGAAATCAGAATATTTAAAGGTCAATGAAGATATGATCATTCCAATTTCAGAAATTAACCAGTATCCTGATGATGAAATCGTCATTCTCTCCACCGGACATCAGGGTGAACCGATTACCGCCCTGCAAAAGATGGCAAAACAAACACATAAACAGGTCAATATTAAAGCAGGAGATACGGTCATGATCGCTGCTTCGCCATTAAAGGGCGGGGAAGTAATCCTTTATAAAACCATCGATTTGGTATACAGAGCAGGTGCTCATGTGGTCTCAGGCGGGTATCGAGTGCATGTTTCCGGACATGGCAGCCAGGAAGAACTAAAGATGATGATCAACTTGATGAGACCGAAATACTTGATTCCGGTACACGGGGAATATCGTCATCTTACTGCCCATGCCAAGGTGGGTGTGTCAGCCAAATTGGCGGAAGAGAATATTGTGATTGCTGAAAAAGGGGATGTCATTGAAATCAAAAATGACAAGATCCGTATTTCAGGAAAAGTTCCTGCAGGAAATATTCTTATAGACGGTAGCGGAGTAGGCGATGTCGGGAATATCGTGCTTAGGGATCGCCGTTTGTTATCACAGGATGGGATCTTGATTGTAGTTGTTACATTAAACAGGCAGGACAAATCAATTGCAGCGGGACCTGAGATCATCTCAAGGGGATTTGTCTATGTGAGGGAATCTGAGAAACTAATGGACGAGTCCTCCAATATGGTAACGGAAATTGTGAAAAAGGCTGCTAGCGGTCCATCATTCGATTGGTCTTCGCTTAAACAGGATATAAGGGACTCGTTAAACCAATACCTATTTGAAAAGACAAAACGGCGTCCAATGATTTTGCCTATTATAATGGAAATTTAATATTCATGAGAGAATTGAACCGGCGTGCGCTATGCATGCCGGTTTTTAAATGTAAGAAAAAAATGAATAGAATATTGGAGAAACAAAAACAAGTTCAGGTGATTGGGAAAAATGTGTAAAAAAAAGTATGAAGCAGCTTTTTTCAGATAATAATAACCCTATACAATAACGAAAGGGGATCCATCCATGGACCAAAGACCAAATTTGCCAAACTTGCCTTTTCAAAATACGCCCAATGCTTCATTCGAAAACAGGCCTTTTCAATACTCACCCGTTCAAAATGGAACCTTTCAAAATGGGCCCTATCAACACGGCACATTTCAAAATGAATCTTTTCAACCCATAACATCCCAGGATCAGCCCAACCCTAACACAGTAAATCCGAATGCGCCGAATGCTCCTATGCCAAACGCTCCCATTCCAAACGCGCCGGGTGAAATGCAGCCGCGGGCAAATTCACCATTAATTGAAAAAATCCAGCAGTTAGGGCAAACAAACGTTCCTCAAATGTCACAGGATTCACGGATTCACTGCCTTTCCATTGTTGGTCAAATCGAGGGACATATGCAACTGCCTCCACAAAATAAAACAACAAAATACGAGCATGTAATCCCGCAAATCGTGGCAATTGAGCAAAATCCAAATATCGAAGGTCTTCTTATTATTTTAAATACAGTAGGTGGCGATGTGGAAGCAGGGTTAGCGATCTCTGAAATGCTTGCATCATTATCAAAGCCGACTGTTTCGATCGTACTTGGAGGAGGCCACTCTATTGGTGTTCCAATCGCTGTTTCAACTGACTATTCGTTCATTGCGGAAACCGCGACCATGACCATACACCCTATCCGTTTGACGGGACTGGTTATTGGCGTTCCACAAACCTTCGAATATTTAGATAAGATGCAGGAAAGAGTTGTCAATTTTGTCACAAAGCACTCCAGGGTATCTGCTGAAAGATTCAAGGAGTTAATGTTTGCTGTAGGGAATTTGACCAGAGACATTGGGACTAATGTTGTAGGAACCGATGCCGTTGAATATGGATTGATAGATGAAGTCGGCGGAGTTGGACAGGCTATGAGAAAACTTAATGAATTAATTGAACAATCCAAGGGTCAAGTGATAAATCAAGAAGGGATGATACAATGATCCTTTATACAATGACACCGCTTGAACAAATTTTTCCCGCAGCCGAGAACGAGTATGCCAAATTTGTCACCGTTAACGTAGGAGGAGTGCAGCTTTCTGCGGAGATGCAAGAAGGCAGAGGGTACCGAGTAGAACGCATTTTAAGCACGGACCCGGCACATTATTTAAATCAGTCTTTTCAGCCCGGTTCAACCGTTTATCTAAACGATTAGAAATTAGAAAATTGGACCAACATAGTAACATATATGTTATACTTATATTAATTCAAGTAAAGCAGCCATGTGGCTGCTTTCTTTATTCATCAAGAGCATACATAGATTGCACGAAAATACAGGTGATAAAATGGCGAAAAGAAAACGCAGGAACTCAAAGAGCACGGACAAATTAAAATCGGCATTAAAGTTTGAATTAGCGGGGCTGATTATTTTAGGGCTAAGCGCGATTGCAATTGCCAAATTGGGAGCGGTCGGCAATGCCATCGTATTTCTTGTCCGTTTTTTCATGGGTGAATGGTACATCCTTTTGTTGGCAGGTTTCATTGCTGCAAGCTTTTATATAATGATTAAAAGGCAAATCCCTTTCTTATTAAAAAGGCAGCTTGTGGGGACTTATTTTATTGTATTGAGCATCCTATTGCTTAGCCACGTCACACTTTTCGAACTGCTCGCCGAGGGTGGGCCGTTCAAAAAGCCGAGTGTCATTTCAAACACTTGGGAGCTATTTTGGATGGAAGTGAGTGGGGAAACAAGCACGGTTGATCTCGGTGGCGGGATGATAGGAGCTCTTATGTTTGCAGTATCCTACTTCCTTTTTGATCAGGCTGGATCGAAAATCGTAGCTTTCTTATTAATCATTTCAGGTTTTGTACTCTTAACAGGAAAAACGGTGGGAGATACGCTTGGAAGATTGATCATCGCATTCGGAAGTTTTCTAGGGGGGCAATGGACAGCGTTCCTGGAAGATATGAGGAACTGGAAGGAAGGAAAACGGGAGAAAAAGAAAAAGCGGAAGGAAGCGTCTTTACCTAAGCTGACACAGGCATCCGAACAGGATGACCAGCAGGAAGAAGCGTTACTGCCCGTTGAACCTGATAAACCAATTATTTCAAACTTTGCTGACACGGCTTATGGTCCGGAGGCTGATGAATTAAATAACGGTTCGTCGCAAGTAGATAATAATAAAAAGGGAAAGAACAAAGTTGCTGCTATGGACGATGAAACGGAAACAGAGGAACTAACACCTCCGATTTCTTTCACAGAAGTGGAAAATAAAGAGTATGCTCTTCCATCTCTATCGCTGCTGAGCCAGCCGAAAAAGGCGGACCAAAGCGGTGAATACCGCTTGATTAATGAAAATGCAGCCAAGCTGGAACGTACTTTCCATAGCTTTGGTGTCAAAGCAAAGGTCACCCAGGTCCATCTCGGCCCTGCGGTAACAAAGTATGAAGTACATCCGGATGTCGGGGTCAAGGTGAGCAGGATTGTAAGCCTTGCAGACGACTTAGCTTTGGCCTTGGCGGCGAAGGATATCAGGATTGAAGCCCCGATACCCGGCAAATCAGCAATCGGCATCGAAGTACCAAACTCGGATATTGCGATGGTCTCTTTGCGGGAGGTCCTGGAGGCAAAAGAATACATAAAGCCTGAAGCAAAGCTGCAAATTGGACTAGGCCGCAATATATCCGGTGAAGCCGTACTTGCTGAGCTGAATAAAATGCCTCACCTGCTCGTTGCCGGGGCTACAGGGAGCGGTAAATCGGTCTGTATAAACGGGATCATTACAAGCATCCTCATGAGGGCTAAGCCGCATGAAGTAAAGATGATGATGATTGACCCTAAAATGGTAGAATTGAACGTCTATAACGGTATTCCTCATTTGCTAGCACCAGTAGTAACAGATGCGAAAAAAGCTTCCCAGGCATTGAAAAAAGTAGTGAGTGAAATGGAACGCCGTTATGAATTGTTTTCACATACGGGTACGCGAAATATCGAAGGGTATAACGACCATGTCACCCGCCATAACATGGAGGAAAATGACAAGCAGCCGTTATTGCCATACATAGTCGTTATAGTAGACGAGCTTGCAGATCTGATGATGGTTGCTTCCTCTGATGTCGAAGATGCAATCACACGCCTTGCCCAAATGGCACGGGCAGCTGGAATCCATCTAATCATCGCAACACAGAGACCTTCTGTTGACGTCATAACTGGTGTCATTAAAGCCAACATCCCTTCAAGAATTGCCTTCAGTGTATCTTCAATGACAGATTCAAGGACAATTCTCGATATGGGTGGTGCTGAAAAGCTGTTAGGCCGTGGTGACATGTTGTTTTTGCCAGTAGGGGCTTCGAAACCTGTTCGTGTTCAGGGAGCGTTTTTATCAGACCAAGAGGTGGAGGATGTTGTGAATTATGTGATTTCACAACAGAAGGCGCAATACAATGAAGAAATGATTCCTGATGAAACTAGTGAAGCCGTAGGAGAAGTAGATGATGACCTGTATGAAGAAGCGGTACAGCTTATTATCGAGATGCAGACGGCATCAGTATCCATGCTTCAAAGACGGTTTAGAATTGGATATACTCGCGCAGCTAGGTTAATAGACGAAATGGAAGCAAGAGGGGTAGTAGGGCCCTATGAAGGAAGCAAGCCAAGGAACGTTCTAGTATCAAAAGATCCTGGAAACGAAGCACATAGCTCATGAAATTCAGGAAGGAGGCCACCTTTGAGGAAAACACCTCAGGTAAGCCTCCTTTTTACTGTTTCTAAAGATTTATTCTGCTTCCGACAGGTGTTCCTTACAAAAGGAATTGATGATCGCTTCTTCGTCCTCTTCTAGTTCGAAGTCGAGAATTTCTTCCGTTTCTTTTTCAATGATATCGTATTTTATGATTTCCTGCTTATCTCCATCAACGGTGTAAAGGACCCTTATGTTCAACCCTTTTTCGGAGAACAATTCATCATCTTCAGAAACATCTATATCTAGGAAGAACTCATATCTTTCCCCGCTCAGAATCCCAAACGGATCCTTTAGCCGTTCTACGCTATACCCAGTAATGGCCAACATATTTATCATCCTTTCTCCAAGCTACAAATTATTATACCTAAAAAGTATTAAAAAAAAACATCCACTATTTTTATTTAAAAATGTTTTCATTTCTTTTCTTCTCATTCAATGAATAGAACGTGAATAAAAATTGAATGTAATTGTGACATACTAATTAATCACCTCTTGTTTTTATACTGAAAAACAAAGGTGATAAAGCGAGTTTCCGATTCGAGAATACATAAAATAATGCATGAATATACAGGTGGGATTTTCCTGAGAATCGAGGGCTAACCTGTATAAAAAGCGCGTTTATTTCGCTGTCTTCTGTTTTTTAGGACAAATGGCAATTCTCTATTTATTTATAATTGAAAAAATGATATAGTATGTTCGATTAGTAGGAACGATTACACATCAGAGGTCTGATGTCTTAAGAAATTGGGTGGAGGAACCTGCATGTCTATCAAGTCTGATAACCGGCATTTGTATCTTCAAGTCATCGATCGCCTTAAACGAGACATTGAAAAGGGAATATACAAGGAAAAGGAAAAGCTTCCATCGGAGTTTGATTTAGCCAAGAAACTTGGTGTAAGCCGAGCCACGCTAAGGGAAGCACTGCGGATTCTTGAAGAGGAAAATATCATTATCCGTCGCCACGGTGTTGGCACATTTGTAAATGCCCAGCCAGTGTTCACTTCGGGAATCGAACAGCTGAACAGTGTTACCAACATGATCAAGCAAGCAGGAATGAAACCGGGAACGATTTTCTTAAGTTCAAAAACAGAGGAACCCACTGATGAGGACATTCGCCGTTTTTCGAGCTCATTGGATACAGGGATTGTTTTAATGGAGAGGGTTCGCACCGCAAATGGAGAGCCGGTGGTATATTGTGTGGATAAAATTCCAGAACATTTCCTTCCGGAAACATTTTCTCATGAGGATGAGTCCATCTTTGAAATATTGGAAAAGGAAGCACACCGCAAGATCGTTTACGCAGTTGCGAAGATAGAACCCCTCGGATACCATGAGAAAGTTTCTCCTATCCTGGAATGCGACCCGGAGGCCGCTCTCTTGGTTTTGAAGCAAATGCATTATGACGAGAAAGATGAGCCGGTTCTATATTCAGTAAATTTCTTTAAAGCTGATACTTTTAGTTTTCAAGTTTTGCGTAAAAGGGTTTAATTGCTTGCAGGGAACCAGGTTCATTCTTCTTTCCAACCCGTTTCTGACTAATCAACTATATTCTTTAGGGGGAACAAACCTTGAAAAAGCGTAAATTTGGTTTAGCGCTGTCTTTGGTTCTTGCAGCCGGCACATTGCTGGGGGCATGTGGCAATGAAGAATCAGCGTCAAAAGGTGGCGAATCTGAAAAAGATAATTTCACCGTAGGCATGGTAACAGACATCGGTGGTGTTGATGACAAATCCTTTAACCAATCCGCATGGGAAGGGCTTCAGGAATTCGGTAAAGAAAACGGCTTGGAAAAAGGCAAAGAAGGATTCGATTATGTCCAATCAAAATCAGATGCTGACTATACAACAAACTTAAATACTTTGGTTCGCAATGATTTTGACCTGATCTATGGCATTGGATATCTTTTAGCAGAGCCTATGGCGAAAGTTGCTGACCAGCGTAAAGATTCCCATTTCGCGATCGTTGATTCTGTAGTGGAAAAGCCTAACGTGGCTAGCATCACGTTCACGGAAGAGCAAGGTTCGTTCCTAGTCGGCGTAATTGCTGCCAAGACGACCAAAACAAATAAAATCGGTTTCGTCGGCGGTGTTGACGGTTCCCTAATTAATAAGTTCGAAGCCGGTTTTATCGCTGGCGTTAAATCTGTAAATCCTAAAGCTGATGTTAAGGTCCAATATGCTGGAAGTTTCGGTGCGGCAGATAAAGGCCAAGCTATTGCATCCAGTATGTATTCCTCAGGCATTGACGTGATTTATCACGCCTCTGGCGGTACCGGTAATGGTGTCTTTGCAGCAGCCAAGGAATTGAAGAAGAAAGATCCTACTAACAATGTTTGGGTAATCGGTGTTGACCGTGACCAATTTGAAGAAGGAAAAGTTAAGGCTAGCGATAAAGAATACAACGTTACATTGACTTCAATGGTAAAACGTGTAGATATTGCAGTGAAAGACCTTGCCGATAAATCGAAGAACGGCGAGTTCCCTGGCGGCAAAGTAATTGAATACGGCCTTGACCAAAATGCGGTCGCGATTGCAGACCATAAAGAAAATGTTTCAGAAGATGCTTTAAAAGCCGTAGAAGATTGGACTGAGAAAATTAAATCAGGTGAGGTTAAAGTACCTAAAACACGTGACGAGCTTAAAGCAATGAAATTTTAATAAGATGAAAGAATAGGAGGAATAACTGGGGTTGCGGGCCGCTTATTCCTCCTTTTTATGGGAATAGATAAATAGAAAAAAGTAAAAGAAAAACTATAAAGAAAGTTTTGTGGTTTTTCCTTTGGTTTTTTCTTAAAGATGTAAGGTTATAAATAACTAGATTAGCGATCTTTTTAGGGAGTTGATAATAAGTGGAATATGTGATTGAAATGCTGAATATCCGGAAGGAATTCCCGGGAATCGTTGCAAACGACAATGTAACGCTTCAGGTAAAAAAAGGGGAAATCCATGCACTCCTCGGGGAAAATGGAGCGGGAAAATCCACCCTGATGAACGTCCTCTTTGGGTTGTATCAACCGGAAAAGGGCGAAATCCGAGTGAAAGGGAAACCGGTTAAAATAACTGACCCGAATATCGCCAATGATTTAGGAATCGGAATGGTCCATCAACACTTCATGCTTGTCGATCCCTTTACAGTAACGGAAAACATTATACTTGGCCAAGAACCCAAGGTTGCTGGAAAAATTGATATTAAGTCCGCCAATAAACAGGTACGAGAACTATCTGAACGCTATGGCTTAAGCGTTGACCCTGAAGCAAAAATAGCCGATATTTCAGTTGGGATGCAGCAAAGGGTTGAAATTCTGAAAACACTCTATCGGGGAGCGGAAATTCTTATTTTCGACGAACCTACAGCGGTACTGACTCCTCAAGAAATTAAAGAGCTGATCGTTATCATGAAAGCCTTGGTTAAGGAAGGTAAGTCAATTATTCTGATCACCCATAAATTAAAAGAAATCATGGAGGTGTGCCACAGAGTTACCGTCATCCGTAAAGGACAGGGGATTGGGACAGTTACTGTCAGCGAAACAGACCCTAACGCGCTTGCAAGCCTTATGGTAGGACGTGAGGTGGTTTTTAAAACAGTAAAGTCGGAATCAAAGCCTGCTGGTGAGGTTTTAGAAATAAAAGGACTGGAAGTTAATGATTCACGTGAAGTCAAAGCTGTCAAGGGACTAAATCTCTCTATCAGGGCAGGGGAAATTGTCGGGATCGCCGGTGTAGATGGCAATGGGCAGTCTGAGTTGATAGAGGCAATCACAGGCCTCCGTAAAGCAGAGGCAGGTTCCATTTTAATCAATGGAAAAGACATCACAAATAAGGCTCCGCGTAAAATTACTGAATCCGGTTTGGGCCACATTCCAGAGGACCGCCATAAGCACGGACTGGTGCTTGATTATACAATAGGCGAAAACATTTCGTTGCAGACTTATTATCAAAAACCAAACTCCAAAAACGGCGTGTTGAATTATCGAAAAATTTATGAAAAGGCAAAGAAGATTATAACTGAGTTTGACGTGAGAACGCCAAGTGAATATACGCCGGCCAGGGCTTTATCAGGAGGGAACCAACAAAAAGCGATCATCGGCCGTGAAGTCGATCGGGACCCGGATTTGCTCATTGCTGCGCAGCCTACACGCGGGCTAGATGTCGGTGCGATTGAATATATTCACAAGCGGCTGATCGAGCACCGTGATCATGGAAAAGCAGTTTTACTTCTCTCCTTCGAACTGGATGAAATCATGAATATTAGTGACCGCATTGCCGTTATTTACGAAGGGGAAATCGTCGCAATCCTTGATCCAAAGGAAACCAATGAACAGGAACTAGGATTACTGATGGCTGGAAGCAAGAGATTGGAAGCAGGTGAGACCTCTCATGTCTAAAAAATCAAAAGAGTATATAGAAAGAGTAATGAAATATGTAATAGCCTCTGCCCGTAGCATGCTGATTCCTATTTTTTCGGTCCTTCTGGGCTTGCTAGCTGGGGCGGTAATTATGCTCGTAAGCGGTTATGACCCGATTTCAGGATATTCAGCTATGCTAAATGGTGTTTTCGGCGATGAATATTATTTAGGTGAAACAGTCCGCCAGATTACGCCATATATCCTTGCTGGGCTTGCTGTAGCATTTGCCTTCAGGACTGGCCTTTTCAACATCGGTGTAGAAGGACAGTTAATTGTCGGATGGTTGGCTGCTGTTTGGGTAGGAATTGAGTTCGATCTCCCTAAATATGTTCATTTGCCGTTCGCAGTGCTCGCAGGAGCAGCAGCTGGTGCATTTTGGGCCTTTATTCCAGGGCTGCTTAAAGCAAGATTCAGGGTTCATGAAGTAATTGTTACAATCATGCTTAATTATACAGCCTTGCACATTACGAACTATTTAATATTAAATGTTCTATCAGATAAACAGGATAAAACAGAAAATATTTCAGAATCAGCATCATTACGTTCGATTTTTTTCGAAAACTGGACAGACCTTTCCCGTATGCACTGGGGCATTATCATTGCACTTGCGTGTGCGATTGTTATGTGGTTCATCCTTGAAAAAACCACAACTGGTTTTGAGTTAAAGGCTGTTGGTTTCAATCATCATGCATCAGAATATGCAGGAATGAGCGTGAATAAAAACATTGTTCTTTCAATGGTCATTTCTGGGGCTTTCGCAGGTTTGGCAGGAGCAATGGAAGGTCTAGGAACATTTGGTTATGCGGCAATTAAAGGCGGATTTACCGGTGTTGGTTTCGATGGAATCGCTGTTGCCCTACTTGGAGGAAATACCGCCATCGGTGTTGTGCTTGCGGCTGCGCTATTTGGTGGACTGAAAAATGGTGCACTTAATATGCCCCTGGAAGCAGGAGTGCCGAACGAAATTGTAGATATCGTTATTGCACTAATTATATTCTTTGTGGCATCAAGCTATTTTATTCGCTGGATACTTTCACGTTTTTCAAAAAAGGGGGTGAAATAAGTGGACTTCTATCAGATCTTGCAAATCATCGTGCCATCTATGATTGCCCTTGCAGCACCACTTATCTTCACTGCGCTCGGAGGCGTTTTCTCTGAACGTTCCGGGGTTGTAAATATCGGTCTTGAAGGACTTATGGTCATTGGAGCGTTTGTTGCGATTGTTTTTAATTTAACTTTTGATGAACAGCTTGGTGCATGGACTCCTTGGGTTGCCCTTCTAACAGCAATGGTTGCCGGAATGTTCTTCTCCTTATTTCATGCATTGGCTTCCATTACATTCAGGGCCGACCAGACTGTCAGCGGGGTGGCTATTAACCTGCTTGCTGTTGGTTTGACTTTATTCCTTGTCAAAAAAATTTACGAGAAGGGCCAGACCGACATTATCCAGGAAACGTTTGATAAAATGGACATTCCCGTTTTAGGGGACATACCGGTTATCGGGAAGATATTTTTCTCTAATGGGTATTACATCTCCTATATTGCCATTCTTTTATCGATTGTTGTTTGGTTTATCATCTACAAAACCCCCTTTGGTCTCCGTCTTCGTGCGGTGGGTGAACATCCGATGGCTGCAGATACAATGGGAATCAATGTTTACAAAATGCGGTATCTTGGCGTAATGCTTTCGGGAGCTCTTGGTGGCATCGGGGGAGCTGTTCATGCTTTGACCGTTACGCTTGATTTCAGCCATTCCACAATTAACGGACAGGGCTTTATGGCGATTGCCGCAATGATTTTTGGGAAATGGCATCCGTTGGGCGCTATGGGAGCGGCATTGTTCTTTGGATTGGCGCAATCTTTAAGCATTGTAGGAGCTTCGTTACCGTTCTTTAAGGATATACCAGCTGTTTATCTATTGATTGCACCTTATATACTCACGATTACTGCACTTACAGGTTTTATCGGAAAAGCAGATGCACCAAAAGCATCTGGTCAGCCGTATATAAAAGGTAGCCGTTAATACCATAAACGACGCCTAGACATGTTGGTTTCAAAAACCCAGGAACTTTGTAAAATCAGCGTTCCTGGGTTTTTTCTTTTGGACAGTTACTCTGAGATGCATATTATCCATTGGTAAAAAATAATAATATTATGTCAACTTGTTACTGAATTGTTCATCTAACTTGCATGAAAATTGCCAAACCATGTATATTTTAATAAGAAAGAAAAATTATCCACCTCTATAGTGTTCCCCGTCCTAAGCCTTCCTTGCCGAGTCATGCAATTCGGCAACTGTTTGATTGATTTTTCTTCATCCGATGTTTAAAAGAATAACGTACAACAAACAATAAAGCTTATTACATAAGCGATTTATCGAGGAGGGCTCTTAACATGGCGATTGCTTCTGATATATTAAAAGCACGACCGGGATATAAGCTCCATGTTGTCAAGACGGAAAAGTATAAAACCAATACCCTGGTATTTAAAATGAAGGCTCCTTTATCTGCAGGTACAGTGACATTACGTTCGTTGCTGCCATACGTGTTACAGAGTGCGACCGAAAGGCATCCCACTTCCACAGAACTACGATCCTATCTGGATGACCTGTATGGGGCAAACCTTTATGTTGATGTTGGTAAAAAAGGAGAATATCATATTATTACTTTGACAATGGAAATTGCAAATGAAAAATTTTTGTCAGATCCAACTCCGCTTTTAGCAAAAGGCTTCGAGTTATTGACAAATGTGATATTTCATCCTAAAACTGAAGGCGAAGCGTTCGAACCAAATACTGTACAGAAAGAAAAACGTTCCCTAAAGCAGCGCATCCACTCCATTTATGATGATAAAATGCGTTATTCTGCAAAACGCCTCGTCGAGGAAATGTGTAAGGATGAGCCATATGCCCTCGAACAAACGGGAAACGAGGAGGATATAGACAAGATAACCCCCGAGTCATTATTTGAGTACTATAAAAAAGTGCTTGCTGAGGATGAGATTGACCTTTATATAATCGGGGATGTCGACGAAACAGAGGCAGAAGGCCTTGCAGATAAATATATTAGCTTAAGCGAACGTAATGCTGTAATAGTTAATCCAGTACAGAAAAAAGTAGAAAAAGAAAATGAAGTGATTGAAAAGCAGGATGTCAAACAAGGCAAGCTCAATATCGGTTATCGTACGAATGTTGTGTATGGTGACGAGGACTACTACGCGCTTCAGTTGTTCAATGGTATTTTCGGCGGTTTCTCTCATTCAAAACTTTTCATAAATGTGCGTGAAAAAGCCAGTCTAGCATATTATGCAGCTTCTCGTATAGAGAGCCATAAAGGGTTGCTTATGGTCATGTCGGGAATAGAAAACAAAAATTACGACCAGGCGGTTGATATTATCCGCCAGCAAATGGAGGAAATGAAAAAGGGCAATTTCACAGAAGATGAACTTTCTCAGACTAAGGCGGTAGTGAGGAACCAGATCTTGGAGACGATTGATGTAGCTAGGGGATTAGTGGAAATCCTTTACCATAATGTTGTATCCGGCTCAAATATTTCGTTGGATGAATGGATGGATAGAACGGAAAAAACGACTAAAGAACAGATTATAAACGTTGCCCAAAAAATCGAATGTGATACGATTTATTTCTTGACAGGAATGGAGGTGCAGGAATAATGGAGAAAATAACCTTCGACCAGCTCCAGGAGGAATTATTCCACGAAAAGTTGGAAAACGGCTTACAAGTTTACATACTTCCTAAACAGGGATTCAATAAAACATATGCCACATTCACAACCAAATACGGTTCGATTGACAACCATTTCAAACCATTGGATACAAATGAATTCATTAAGGTTCCTGACGGAATTGCTCATTTTTTGGAACATAAACTGTTCGAGAAGGAAGATGGGGATGTTTTTCAGCAATTCAGCAAACAGGGTGCATCCGCTAACGCTTTTACCTCTTTTACTAGGACAGCGTACCTGTTCTCTAGCACTACTGATTTTCAAAAAAACCTGACGACCCTCATCGATTTTGTTCAGGAACCGTATTTTTCAGAAAAAACGGTTGAGAAAGAAAAAGGAATCATCGGACAAGAAATAAATATGTACGATGATAACCCGGATTGGCGTCTTTATTTTGGCTGTATCGAGAATATGTTCCATAATCATCCGGTCAAAATTGATATTGCGGGTACGGTGGAATCTATAGCCGAAATTACGAAGGATATGCTGTATACATGTTATGAAACCTTTTATCATCCAAGCAATATGCTCCTGTTCGTTGTCGGGCCGGTAGATCCTAACGAAACCATGAAGCTCATTAGGGAAAATCAAAATAGCAAGGAATATAAGAAACAACCTGAAATTGCGAGAAATTTTGAGATGGAGCCTGCAACCGTTGCGAAGAAAACCCAAATTCTGAAAATGAATGTGCAAACGCCAAAAGTGATGGTCGGTGTCAAAGCAACCGACGTGAATCTCACAGGTGGAGAAATGCTTAATGCTGAACTGACGGTTAATGTGCTACTTGAGGTTCTCTTTGGCAGGAGCTCAGATTTTTATGAAGAGTTATATTCGGAAGGATTAATTGATCAATCATTTTCGTATGATTACACACAGGAACAAGGCTTCGGATTTGCGTTAATCGGAGGGGACTCAGCCAAGCCAGAGGAGCTGACTGATAGGTTGAAGACGATGCTTGAGAAGGCCAAATCCGGCCAAGGCATCACATATGAAACGGTTGCCAGGACAATAAAGAAAAAAATCGGATCGTTCCTCCGCTCATTAAATTCACCTGAGTATATAGCCAATCAATTCACACGTTATGCATTTAATGAAATGGATTTGTTCGATGTGGTTCCTGCTCTTGAGAAAATTACAAGCCAGGATGTTAGAGAGGCAGCAGTTCATCTGATAGATGACGAGCGGATTACCGTCTGCCAAGTGTTGCCGAAATAATCCGCATAAAAACCTTGTCCCAATTATGGAGACAAGGTTTTTATACGGTGTCTTAAGGAATAGGAGGAGAAATGGTTGGAAAAACGATTTGTGCTGATAACTGGAGCGAGCGGTGGAATAGGCAGGGCCATTGCTTTAAAGCTTGCTCAAGAAAATTATTCCTTATATTTACATTTTAATAAAAATAAGAAAGCTATTGAGCAGCTGATATTAGAACTTTCTGCATATGATATTGAAATAATCCCAATTCAGGCAGATCTGAGCCAAAAATCGGGGTATAAAAAATTGGCTGAAAATATATATTCCTTACACGCTATTGTCTTGAATAGCGGCAACAGCCATTACGGACTAATTACAGATGTGAATGAAGAGCTCATAGATGAAATGGTTCAGCTGCATATAAAATCTCCATTTCTGCTTACAAAGGAGCTTCTGCCGAAGATTATCAATCAAGAAAAGGGTGCGATCGTTGCTATTACTTCCATATGGGGCGAGACCGGTGCTTCGTGTGAGGTTCTTTACTCGACGGTAAAAGGGGGGCAAAATGCTTTTGTTAAAGCATTGAGCAAGGAACTGTCTTTAACCGGTGTTAGGGTGAACGGAGTAGCCCCAGGAGCGATTTCCACAGCGATGTTGGAATCGTTTAGCGAAGAAGATCTTGACTTAATTAAAGGTGACATTCCGATGGGGCGCGTAGGGATACCAGAAGAAGTGGCAGATGCAGTAGAATTCTTACTATCCGATAAAGCTTCCTATATCACAGGGCAAATCTTAAGAGTAAATGGAGGTTGGTACACCTAAGTGGCCAAGAATTTGATGGTATAAATAACGCGGTTCCTTCGCAAAATACGACTGTACCATTTTGAAGGAAAGGATGATCATACATGTCTGTATTGGAAAATTGGGATCAATGGAAAAACTTTTTAGGCGACAGATTGCATCAGGGTGAAAGCCAAGGGCTTTCCCATAGCGCAATCAACGATTTAGCTACTGAAGTCGGCGATTACCTGGCCAACCAAGTTGATCCAAAAAACGAACAGGAACGTGTTTTGGCAGATCTTTGGTCGGTGGCGTCTGAAGATGAAAAACATACAATCGCAAGCCTCATGGTTAAATTAGTAGAAAATAATGGTAGTCGTTAATTCCAGGATTCATGCTGTGAAATCCCCTTCCTTATTGCCAGGAAGGGGATTTATCATGTGTGGCAGGCCACACTATATAAAAAGGAATTTTTAAAAGGTTTTTCCTTTTAACTTACTATGAAATGCTATATTATAGAATCTAGATTAAAACTCGCCCGGGGGCGAATTATTTTAGGGCAACCAGTATTTGTAAGTGGAGTTAATTTGCAATCTAATTGAAGCAGAGGGATAAACTTTTGTCGTAACAGGCCGTATTATTCCCCTGGTCTCGAGGAAACTGCCCGTCGCCGAGGAGGCTAGTGTGATGACTGAAAGCAAAGAATGGTATTTCGAATATGAAATTCAAAAAAACCGCCCGGGATTGTTAGGTGATATTTCATCATTGCTAGGAATGCTATCTATTAATATAGTTACGATAAACGGTGTCGATGAGGGCAGGCGCGGATTGCTGCTTTTGACAAAGGACAGCAGGAATATTGAAAGGTTTGAATCGATCCTGCAGACGATGGATACGATAAAGGTAACTAAATTGAGAGAGCCGAAATTACGTGACATCCTTGCAGTCCGCCACGGCCGCTATATACAACGGGATGCCGATGATAAGAAAACATTCAGGTTTGTCCGGGACGAGCTTGGCTTGTTAGTAGATTTTATGGCCGAGCTTTTCAAGCAGGAAGGGCATAAATTAATTGGCATTCGCGGCATGCCCCGTGTTGGAAAAACGGAATCGGTTGTGGCAGCAAGCGTCTGCGCCAATAAGCGGTGGTTGTTTGTTTCCTCCACATTGCTAAAACAGACGATTCGAAGCCAGTTGATTGAGGATGAATACAGTGACGATAACCTTTTCATTCTTGATGGAATTGTTTCTACCAGAAGGGCTAATGAACGTCACTGGCAGTTGGTCCGTGAAATTATGAGATTAAATTCAGTCAAGGTTGTCGAGCACCCGGATGTTTTCATCCAAAACACAGAGTACACGCTGGAGGACTTTGATTATATTATTGAGCTCCGGAATAATCCCGAGGAAGAAATTACATATGAAGTTGTAGACCAAAACGGCCAATTTGCGGGCTCGGATTTTGGTTCTTTTGATTTTTAATATGGCAGGTGGTTTATTTGACTGAATTAGGAAACAGGCTTAAAGAAGCTCGGGAAGCAAAGGGCATGAGCTTGGACGATTTACAAGAAGCGACAAAAATCCAAAAGCGTTACCTGATCGGCATTGAAGAAGGAAATTATGATATGATGCCCGGAAAATTTTATGTTCGCGCATTTATCAAGCAGTACTGTGAAGCGGTTGGCCTTCCTCCTGAAGAAATTTTTGACCAGTACAAAAATGATGTACCTAGCATCTCCAATGGTGAGATGCCTACCAAGCTTTCCAGGGTGCAATCAAGGAAGACAGTTCCTTCGGGAAATTCTAAAGCCATGGAATTATTCCCGAAAATACTTGCTGGTGTTTTTATCTTAGGTGCCGCGATCTTGATCTATATTTTGATTGCTAAAAACTTTAATGCGTCAGAGAACAAAGCGAAGGAAGAAACGGAAGAGGAAAAGGTAGCTTATGAGGAAAGAAAAGACTCTCCGTTGACGAATGAAAAAAAGAAAGAAGAGTCTGGCAACAAAGAACAAGAATCTGAACAAAAAGAAAAACCGGCAGAGCAGGCAAAACCGGAACAACCTGCAGTAGTGAAACAGGAACTTGCATCTGTAAGCTCCAGTGGGAAAAACAGCACATTCCAGCTGAAAAATGCTGAAAAATTCACATTGAAGGTTTCATCTACAGGTACAACATGGGTAAACATAAAAAATAGCAGCGGAAAATCCTTCTTCCAGGGAACGCTTAAGCAAAATCAAAGCCAGGAAATGGATTTTACGAATGAAAAAGAGGCAGTAATCGTTATTGGGAATGCAGCCGATACCCAAATATTTGTAAATGGACAAAAACTGGAATATGTGATTTCTCCTACTAACATGGTTACCCAGAATATAACCATTCAGTTTGCTAAAGCCCAATAGTCATCTTTAAGGTGGCTATTTTTCTCTTTGTTCATTTTAAAATCTCGTATAAGCTTGTACGATTGGGAGGTTAACGTCTGTGAATTTACCTAATAAAATTACTGTATCAAGGATTCTTTTAATCCCTTTGTTTTTAATTCTTATGCTAGCACCGTTCAATTGGGGCGAGTGGCGGCTCGATGATGAATCTATTCCAGTAGCCCATGTTATCGGGGCCTTGTTATTTATCATCGCCGCTACAACCGACTGGATTGACGGCTACTATGCACGCAAGCTGAATCTTGTCACAAACCTGGGGAAATTCCTTGATCCTCTGGCAGATAAGCTCCTTGTATCAGCCGCGTTGATCGTTTTGGTTGATTTGGATCTCGTCTATGGCCAATCATGGATAGTCATTGCAATTATAAGCCGTGAGTTTGCGGTAACCGGGCTTAGGCTGGTTCTCGCGGGAACTGGGGAAGTGGTGGCAGCGAACATGCTTGGTAAAATAAAAACATGGACCCAGATCATTGCTATCTCTGCCTTGCTGTTGCACAATCTGCCATTTTCCTTGATTTCCTTTCCGTTTGCGAATATAGCATTGTGGGTAGCTCTGTTCTTTACCCTTTGGTCTGGATGGGACTATTTTGCAAAAAATAAGCAAGTCTTTTTGAATTCTAAATAAATGGCTTAGGAGGGTGAGTCATGGATGCTGAAATTATTGCAGTGGGCTCTGAACTGCTGCTTGGGCAAATCGTGAATACCAACGCGCAATTTTTATCCCAAAAGTTTGCGGAAATGGGTGTGAACGTTTTTTACCATACTGTTGTAGGGGACAATAATAAACGCCTTGAAGCCGCCATTGAAAACGCAGAATCGCGGGCAAACTTAATTGTTTTTACCGGGGGGTTGGGACCAACTAAAGATGACCTAACTAAGGAAACAATTTCCCGCCACCTTGGCAGGGGTCTTGTTTATGATGAAGATGCTTTGCGATCCATACAGGCTTACTTTAGCAAAACAGGGCGTGAAATGACCGAAAACAACAAGAAGCAGGCACTAGTGCTCGAAGGTGCTGAAGTGCTGCCCAACGACCATGGGATGGCACCGGGGATGGTGTTAACGTTAAAAGGAATAACATATATGCTATTGCCGGGACCGCCTAAAGAAATGGAGCCGATGTTTTTAGGCTATGGCTTTAAGAGCATCATGAACAAGCTCAAGTCGCATGAACGAATTGAATCCAAGGTTCTACGGTTTTTCGGCATAGGGGAATCACTTCTAGAAACAAAGATTGAAGATTTGCTAGAAAACCAAACAAATCCAACGATCGCTCCACTCGCTTCCGAGGGTGAAGTGACCTTAAGGATAACCGCCAAGCATTCTTCAAGGGAAAAATGTGAAGAAATGATAGCAGAAACAGAAAAACAAATCTTGGACCGTGTGGGAGAATACTATTACGGAAGTAATGAAACATCCTTGATAAAAGAGCTTGTTAAGGAGATGACGGTGAGAAAATTGACAATCGCTGCTGCAGAAAGCTTGACCGGAGGTATGTTCCAGGAATATCTCACAACTATCCCGGGTGCAGGAAAAGTTTTTAAAGGCGGGGTTGTTTCATATACGAATGATGTAAAAGCTAATGTACTTAAAGTGAGTGACAACACCATTTCCGAATATGGTGTTGTTAGCGGGGAATGTGCAATGGAAATGGCAGAAAACGTAAGGAAACTTGTGGATGCAGACGTCGGTCTCAGCTTTACAGGGGTAGCAGGCCCGGATGAACAGGAAGGAAAGCCAGTGGGGACAGTATTTATAGGCATATCCTTCCGCAATGGTGAGACAAAGTCTGAACGTTTAAATCTTGTAGGCAGCAGGGCACAAAACCGGATTCGAAGCGTGAAATATGGCTGCCACTACTTGCTCCGGCATTTAACTGAATAACTGCGGAAGCTGGGCCGGCAGGAGCTGCCCAGCTTTTTGCTTGTCCTGCCGTACTTTAGGTCTGTTTACACGCCAAATAGACAGATAAATCACAAAAATACCTGTTTCTAATGCAATATTACCTTTAAAAGGTTATTTAATTTGGGAAAAACAGACATTTTCGCCACCAAAGTGTTAATAAAAAAAACGAATGAATGTTCGACTTTTTACTTGGCAAACCAGGGAAAAAAGTATATAGTAGAGATAGGTTTTGAGACGAGACAAACGAAAAATCTATCAGTTTTATTTTAACCCAATCAGGCATACCGATTGGTTAAACATAGAGGAGGAAAACCGTAGTGAGTGATCGTCAAGCGGCGTTAGAAATGGCGTTAAAGCAAATTGAAAAACAGTTCGGAAAAGGTTCCATCATGAAGCTCGGTGAACAATCAGACCGGAAAGTTTCAGCCGTGCCGAGCGGTTCTGTAGCATTGGATGTTGCACTTGGAGTGGGCGGATATCCACGTGGAAGAATTATAGAGATTTATGGACCTGAGAGTTCAGGTAAAACAACTGTTTCTTTGCATGCGATTGCTGAAGTCCAGGCTAGGGGCGGCCAGGCGGCCTTTATTGATGTTGAACATGCGCTAGACCCAGCCTATTCCCAAAAGTTAGGTGTCAATATTGATGAGTTGCTCCTTTCACAACCGGACACAGGGGAGCAGGCACTTGAAATTGCCGAAGCTTTGGTGCGAAGCGGTGCTGTCGATATTATTGTTATTGACTCTGTTGCTGCCCTAGTACCTAAAGCAGAAATTGAAGGGGAGATGGGAGATTCCCATGTCGGCCTTCAGGCAAGGCTGATGTCACAGGCGCTCAGAAAGCTTTCAGGCGCGATCAATAAGTCAAATACAATCGCCATCTTCATTAATCAGATCCGTGAAAAGATTGGTGTCATGTTTGGCAATCCCGAAACAACCCCTGGCGGACGCGCGCTTAAATTCTATTCTTCCGTACGCTTGGAAGTCCGCCGCGCCGAGCAATTAAAGCAAGGAAATGATGTTGTAGGGAATAAGACAAAAATCAAGATTGTGAAGAACAAGGTGGCGCCTCCTTTCCGTACAGCGGAAGTGGATATCATGTATGGAGAAGGAATTTCCCGCGAAGGTGAAATTATTGATATGGGTTCTGAATTGGATATCATCCAAAAAAGCGGTTCATGGTATTCCTATAATGACGAACGTCTGGGACAGGGCCGTGAAAACGCAAAGCTGTTCTTAAAGGAAAATGAAGAACTTCGTTTAGAGATCATGCAGAAAATACGTGACCATTTCAATCTGGACGGGGAGCATATTGCCCCTGAAGATGAACAGGACCAAAAGGAATTCGAACTGCTTGATTAATGAAACATATTGGGTTGGGTAGCATTTGCTGCCAACCCTTTTTGTATTAGTACGCAATAGGTTGTTCTTTCGCTCTATAATTCATGCCACACAAGGACAAACCCTTGACAACAAAAATTCACAACTATACAATTAATATGTATATTTTACATTTTTTCAAACTAAAATTTTGAAAAGCAAAGTGCTGTATATTGAAGTTATGTACAATGTACATGCCGACAGACTTTAGTTACAAGTTCATAGCAAGGGGAGGTGAAACGATGGAACCCATTACAGTAATCATCTCCATTTTGCTTGGCCTAATCGTCGGTGCAGTTGTTGGCTATTTTGTAAGCAAGACTGTATCACAAAACAAAATAGCAGGGGCTAAAAACTCAGCTGAACAGATCATAGAAGATGCAAAACGTGAAGCAGAGGCAGCTAAAAAAGAAGCCCTATTGGAAGCAAAGGATGAGATTCATAAGATTCGTTCCGATGCAGAACGAGAGGTTCGGGAACGAAGAACTGAATTGCAAAAACAAGAAAATCGATTATTGCAAAAAGAAGAGAACCTTGACCGTAAAGATGAAACGTTAGATAAACGTGAAACACTTTTGGAGAAAAAGGAGGATTCTCTGAACCAAAGACAACAGCATATTGAAGAGATGGAAAGCAAAGTGGACGAGATGGTTCGCAAGCAGCAAACTGAACTCGAACGTATTTCCGGCTTGACGCGTGAAGAAGCAAAAGCAATCATTCTTGACCGTCTTGATAAAGAGCTGACCCATGATACCGCGGTCATGATTAAGGAAAGTGAAAATCGTGCGAAAGAGGAAGCTGACAAGAAAGCGAAAGAATTGCTTTCCCTGGCGATTCAGCGTTGTGCGGCTGACCATGTTGCAGAAACGACAGTTTCAGTGGTCAACTTGCCAAACGATGAGATGAAAGGTCGGATTATCGGGCGTGAAGGGCGAAATATCCGTACTTTAGAGACGCTTACTGGTATTGATCTAATCATTGATGATACACCGGAAGCTGTTATCCTATCGGGATTCGATCCAATCAGGCGTGAAACTGCTCGCCTAGCGCTTGATAAGCTTGTGCAGGACGGCAGGATCCATCCAGCGCGGATCGAAGAGATGGTGGATAAAGCTAGGCGCGAGGTGGATGAACATATCCGTGAAATCGGGGAACAAACCACATTTGAGGTTGGTGTTCACGGGCTCCATCCGGATCTAATTAAAATTCTTGGCCGTTTGAAATTCCGTACAAGCTACGGCCAAAATGTTTTAAAGCATTCAATGGAAGTCGCCCAATTATCCGGATTGCTAGCCGCTGAGCTTGGTGAAGATGAAACGCTGGCCCGCCGTGCCGGGTTGCTTCATGACATCGGGAAAGCGATCGACCATGAAGTAGAAGGCAGCCATGTTGAAATAGGCGTCGAACTCGCAACCAAGTATAAAGAGCACCCTGTTGTCATTAACAGTATAGCTTCCCACCATGGCGACACAGAACCAACTTCGATTATCGCCGTCCTTGTTGCCGCTGCGGATGCTCTATCAGCTGCAAGACCTGGGGCAAGAAGCGAAACGCTTGAAAACTATATCCGTAGGCTGGAAAAACTTGAAGAGATTTCTGAATCCTATGACGGGGTAGAGAAATCCTTTGCCATCCAGGCCGGTCGCGAAGTGAGAATCATGGTAAAGCCTGAACAAATCGATGATCTTGAAGCACATCGCCTTGCAAGGGATATTCGCAAACGCATTGAAGAAGAATTGGATTATCCTGGACATATTAAAGTAACGGTGATCCGTGAAACAAGAGCCGTTGAGTACGCAAAGTAAAGTGGTGTTTTCACCACTTTGCTTTTTTTTATACCCATTCTCAGATTGCTGTTGGGGCAATTATTACTTTATAAGAATTATGTTACAATACCTATATAAACTAATTAGAAAAACTCGGCGAGTGGCGAGCCTTTGTATTTGCAGAGACAGAGGAGTAGGCCCACAAATGTGGGGTACTTATTCTGTGTTCAGCTATATGCAGGTAAGAACTGCCAAAAGAAGTCCGTACCTTCATAGGTATAAGGATTGGATGGGTAGAAAGGAATCTAAAATGAAGTTGCTATTTATTGGAGACGTTGTCGGATCACCCGGCAGGGACATGCTGAAGGAATATCTTCCAAGACTGAAGGAGAAATACCGGCCGCATATTACAGTAGTAAATGGAGAAAATTCTGCTGGCGGCCGAGGTATCACTGAGAAAATATATCGTGAGTTCCTAGAATGGGGTGCCCAGGCAGTTACACTTGGCAACCATTCTTGGGACAACCGGGAGGTTTTTGAGTTTATTGATAAAGCGAAATACCTCGTGCGGCCCGCCAATTTTCCTGCGGGAACACCCGGAAACGGATTGAAGTTTTTGAAATGGAACCAATACGAGATTGCCATTATTAATCTTCAAGGTCGTACGTTCATGCCTCCTCTAGACTGTCCATTTGTTAAAGCGGATCAACTGGTGAAAGAGGCCAGGAAAAGGACTCCAATTATTTTTGTGGATTTCCATGGCGAGGCTACAAGCGAAAAACAGGCTATCGGATGGTACCTGGATGGGAGGGTGTCAGCTGTCGTCGGAACGCACACCCATGTCCAAACTGCGGATAATCGGATTCTTCCAAACGGTACGGCTTTTCTATCAGATGTCGGTATGACCGGCCCCTATGATGGAATATTAGGTATGGAGCGGGAGGCAGTCATCCAGCGATTCTTAACAAGTTTACCAGTCCGCTTTGAGGTTCCGAAATCAGGAAGGACCATTTTAAGTGCTGTCATAATCGACATTGATGAGCAAACGGGCCAATCACGAAAAATCGATCGTATCCTCATCAATGATGACAATCCATTTTTTTCATAAATCAGCGGATTGTAGTCAGACTTAGGACCGTTATTTTGCTACCTATCCTGAAGTTCGATTCAAACTCTAAATTTTCCTTTTGCGTTTCTCGGACAAGTCCAGATGTATTTGTCATACAGGGTTTATTCCCTGAATATAGTAGCAATGGAAAGAGTTATACCTATGGACTACAGATCCAATGGGTAAGGGGAAAACAAGGAGGACTAGGGATGGAAATATTAAAGGTTTCAGCAAAATCTAATCCTAATTCTGTAGCAGGCGCACTGGCCGGAGTGTTAAGAGAAAGAGGAGCGGCCGAAATCCAGGCTATCGGTGCCGGTGCGTTAAACCAGGCCGTCAAGGCAGTAGCAATCGCAAGAGGGTTTGTGGCACCTAGTGGAGTAGACTTGATTTGTATTCCTGCCTTTACAGATATCCAGATTGATGGCGAAGAACGTACGGCTATCAAGCTTATTGTTGAGCCTAGATAATTGGCAGTGCGTCGGTTCCTGTTTGCATTTTGCAGACAGGTTCTTTTTTTGAGGGGTGAGAGGTTTTGTTTGTTCCTGCACATCCCGTTCTCATTAAGGTGGATTCACCAAAGCATGATTTATTAAATAGTTAGAGATAGAAACTGTATTGAAAGGAACTGAATGAATGAAAATCTTTGATGCTCATTGCGATGTACTAATGAAATTGTTTCTTGATCCATCCATCTCATTTTCACAAAATGAAAACCTTCATATTGACTATCAATCTCTAATAGCTGCCGGCAGCAAGGTGCAATGCTTTGCTATATATGTTCCGGAGGACATTCATCCGGATGCAAGGTTTGCAGCAGCACTCGGCATGGTTGATATTTTCTATGAAAAGATACTCACGATGCCAGGAATGAAGCATGTAACTTGCAAAAAGGATATTGAGGGTCTTCGGGAAGGAGAAATCGGAGCGGTATTAACTTTAGAAGGCTGTGATTGTATTGGTGATGACTTAATGAAGTTGAAAACCTTACTCCGTTTAGGTGTATCGGCCGTCGGTTTGACATGGAACTTCGCCAATAGGGTTGCAGATGGTGCCATGGAAAAGCGGGGGGCAGGCTTAACGGCCTTTGGGGAACAAGTCGTAAAAGAGTTAAATAAACAATCTGTGTGGTGCGATGTTTCACACTTATCGGAAGCAGCGTTCTGGGATACGATCGAAATTGCTGAATTTCCAATTGCGTCACATTCCAATGTCTATAGCATCTGCCGGCATCCCCGAAATCTAAAGGATGCCCAAATTCATGCATTAATTAATAAAAACAGCGTAATAGGCATTACCTTCGTACCCCATTTTTTGACGGAAAAAACTAGGGCAAGTATTAGGGATGTCCTTAGTCAAATTGATTACATAGCCGCAATGGGCGGCGCAACAAATATTGGACTCGGTTCAGACTTTGACGGTATCGACTACACTGTATATAATCTATCATCCTACAAAGAATACGGTAACCTGATTGAAGAACTGCACAAGCATTATCCTGAAGATTTTATAAAAGGAATTTTGTTTAAAAATTTTTCATCCAGATTCCCTGTCTAACTGCGTTCGCTAAATTTCTCTAAATTATCAAAATATACAAAAAATTACCTCTGAAACTACCAATTATTGTTGGCAAAGGGTTGCTTTTTTGGGGGTTTAGGGCTAGAATTGAAAGCGTTTAGTACACCTTTCCTATGATAAAATGAACCTATTTTTATACATATTCAGATGATTACATTTATTAAGAGGGGTGTCTCAATAGTAGTTTTCACGAGAGAATAATATTTTAACCGTATCTGGAGGGGTGTAAAACATGATCAATCAACTTTCGTGGAAAGTTGGCGGACAACAAGGGGAAGGTATTGAAAGCACGGGGGAAATTTTCAGTATAGCCCTGAATAGGTTAGGATACTACTTGTATGGATACCGCCATTTCTCATCTCGTATAAAGGGTGGGCATACAAATAACAAAATTCGTGTCAGCACTGTGCAAACAAGATCCATTTCCGACGACTTGGATATCCTTGTTGCATTTGACCAGGAGACAATTGACGTAAACTATAAAGAGCTTCATGATCGCGGAATTATCATTGCAGATGCCAAGTTTAACCCGGTGCGTCCTGACGATACGAATGCGGTATTGTATGCTGTGCCATTTACTGAAATTGCCACGGACCTTGGAACATCCCTTATGAAAAATATGGTAGCTATCGGCGCATCCAGTGCCGTTCTAGAATTGGATATTAATGTATTTTCCGAAGTTGTCGGAGAAATCTTCGGCAGAAAAGGTGAGCAGGTTGTCCAGAAGAATATGGATGCTATTAAAGCCGGCTATGAACATATGACAGAAAAGCTAGGCGATAAAGTAGGAGCTATGAAACTTGAAAAAGCGGATGGCAAAAAAAGATTATTTATGATTGGTAACGATGCTATTGCTCTTGGTGCACTCGCCGGTGGATGCCGTTTTATGGCAGCGTATCCAATCACCCCTGCCTCTGAAATTATGGAGTACTTAATTAAAAAACTTCCTGCGCTTGGTGGAACGGTGATTCAAACAGAAGATGAAATTGCCGCTGCGACAATGGCGATCGGTGCTAATTACGGCGGAATCCGTGCGCTTACTGCATCTGCAGGTCCTGGCCTATCGTTGAAAATGGAAGCAATCGGTCTTTCTGGGATTACCGAAACACCGCTTGTTATCGTTGATACACAAAGGGGAGGCCCGTCTACCGGTCTTCCAACAAAACAGGAGCAGTCAGACCTTATGGCAATGATCTATGGAACTCACGGAGAGATACCAAAAATTGTGATGGCGCCAAGCACGGTTGAAGAAGCATTTTATGATACAGCAGAGGCGTTCAATTTGGCAGAAGAGTACCAATGTCCGGTAATCGTTCTTTCAGACCTCCAGCTGTCGCTAGGCAAACAGACTGTTGAGCCGCTTGATTACAGCAGAGTTGAAATCAGGCGCGGTAAGCTGGTTACCGAGGAGCTTCCTGCATTGGAAAACGGTGAATACTTTAAGCGCTACGAAGTAACTGCAAATGGGATTTCCCCGCGTGTGTTGCCAGGAACACCAAACGGTATATTCCACGTAACAGGTGTTGAACATGATGAAACAGGGAAACCGTCTGAATCATCAGGGAACCGTAAAGCCCAAATGGATAAGCGGATGAGGAAAATTGAGCAGGTTGCTTTTAAAACACCGGTATATAAGAATGCGCCACATGCAGAAGCAGATCTCCTGATTGTTGGTTACATTTCAACCCGTGGGGTAATTGAAGAAGCGATGGGCAGATTAGAGGCAGAGGGTATCAAGGTGAATCACGCTCACATCCGATTAATCCATCCATTCCCGGCTGAAGAAATTGAAACGTTAGTAGATTCTGCTAAAAATGTGGTTGTAATCGAAAATAATGCCACAGGGCAGTTAGCTAATATTATGAAAATGAATGTCGGCAATGTAAGGAAGATTAAAAGCATCCTAAAGTACGACGGAAATCCGTTCCTGCCGCATGAAATACATTCACAATGCAAGGAGTTGGTCGATAATGGCATCATTCAAAGAGTTCCGCAATAATGTAAAACCAAACTGGTGCCCTGGTTGCGGCGACTTCTCAGTCCAGGCCGCAATTCAGCGCGCTGCAGCCAATGTCGGCCTTGAACCTGAAGGGCTTGCCGTGGTATCAGGAATCGGTTGCTCAGGGCGTATTTCTGGCTATATTAAATCTTACGGTTTCCATGGCATCCATGGCCGCGCGCTTCCGATTGCTCAGGGTGTCAAAATGGCAAACCGCGAATTGACAGTCATTGCGTCAGGCGGGGATGGGGATGGTTTTGCAATTGGTATGGGACATACCATACACGCAATCCGCCGCAATATCGATATCACGTATATTGTTATGGACAATCAAATTTATGGGCTGACGAAGGGGCAAACTTCCCCGAGATCAGCGGCAGGATTTAAAACGAAATCTACGCCGGAGGGCTCCATTGAACAGGCAATCTCACCGATGGAACTGGCTTTGTCAGCTGGAGCAACGTTTGTCGCACAAAGTTTTTCAACAGACCTAAAAGATTTGACTGCAATCATAGAAGCAGGAATCAAACATAAAGGCTTCTCGTTCATCAATGTTTTCAGTCCATGCGTAACATACAATAAAATTAATACGTATGACTGGTTTAAAGAGAACTTAACGAAGCTTGCCACGATTGAAGGCTATGAGTCTTCAAATCGTGAAATGGCTATGCAAACCGTAATGGAACATGATGGTTTGGTAACTGGAATCATCTATCAAAATACCGAGCGCCAGTCTTATCAGGAACTGCTCCCTGGTTATGGGGAAGAATCTTTGACAAAAGCAGACCTAAGGTTGAGCGAAAAAAGTTTTGACCAGCTAGTCGCTGAGTTTATGTAAGCTACTCTTTCTTTGTCAAATCGATAATTTTTTCTTCAACCTAATCTGCGCAGTAAACACCATTTTTCAGATAGCTAAAAAATGTGATAGTCCGGTTCATTATGAACCGGACTTATTCTTTCTGCTTTCGTAAACTGGTTTTTAAATAATGGATGATTAAAACCATCTGAATGGACCACGCCTGATTCTTCTGTCTCGTTCATCTTCTTGTGTGTTTCTAAATGCTCCAGGTCTGCTCCGGAAATCAGTATCACGAGTGTCCCTATAATCTTCTTCCCTTCTGCCAAATCGATCACGTCTTCGTCTAAATTGATCTTCTTCCCTGCGACGATCCTCTTCTTCACGTCTTCGTCTAACTTCCTCTTCTTCCCTGCGCCGGTCTTCTTCTTCATCTCTTCGCCTGAATTCATCATCACTGTTTTCCAAATCATTATCACAGTCTTCGGATTCATTACCGTATCTATTTCTGTATCCATAATCGCGCTCATCAGGTTCATCGCCACACCAATCATCACAGTAATCCCAGTCTTCATTGCAGTTGCAATCACAATCACGAAATTCTTCATTTCGTGCTCGGCGCCGTTTGTTTCGTTGGCCCATGCTGTCACTCCTTAAAAAATTTATTGAATTTCTAACATATTTTATGCACGAATTGACAAGCTGCATGGGACAATGTCCACAATTCAACAAAAGAATGAAAGAAACATGCATAGTCGGATATAAATCATACTTTCTATGTAACCAATTGTTCGTGTGAAAAAGACATGGAAAGGTACATGCATTTTTTGGATAGGCTAGAATACTATGAAGATAAGAATTAACCCGATTTTTTTGGGGGAGAGTGTTCATGGTGAACGGAAAAATGAAAGCGTTGGTGAAGCACTGCCGTGGATATGGCGCCCAATTGGAAAATATCACAATACCAATAATTAATGACGAGGAAGTATTAATTAAAGTAAAAGCTACCTCGATTTGTGGAACAGATATTCATATATACACTTGGGATGAATGGGCGGCAGGAAGGGTCAATCCCCCGTATGTGTTCGGTCATGAGTTCTCGGGAGAGGTAGCAAAGATAGGGTCTAAGGTTAAGAGTGTTAAACCAGGGGATTTTGTTTCGGCTGAGACGCATATCGTATGTGGCAGATGTCCGCAATGCCTATCCGGGAAGTTTCATATTTGCAAACATACAAAAATTATCGGTGTGGACACACAAGGCTGCTTTGCAGAGTATGTAGTTTTACCTGAAGGAAACTTGTGGAAAAACCCGGAGGATATGCCTTATGATGTGGCTTCCCTACAAGAACCTATGGGAAATGCTGTTCATACTGTTCTCGCAGGTGAAATTGCGGGAATGAATGTAGCGGTGATTGGCTGCGGCCCTATAGGCATGATGGCTGTATGTATAGCTAAAGCAGCTGGAGCTTCAAAGATTTATGCGTTTGATGTTAATGATTATCGCCTTGCTATAGCCAAAAAGCTTGGAGCAGCCGTGGTGATAAATTCCGCAAAGCAGGATCCTATAAAAATAGTGCAACGATTGACACATGGAAATGGAGTAGATGTTGTATGTGAAATGAGCGGGCATCCTACCGCTATTAACCAGGGATTTAAAATGGTGACAAACGGCGGCCGCGTTTCTATCCTAAGCCTGCCTTCAATGCTAGTGGAAATCGACTTTACCGAAGATATAGTTTTCAAGGGCATAACAGTTCAGGGAATTACCGGTAGGGAAATGTTTAAAACCTGGCAGCAGGTATCTGGCCTGCTCAACTCTGGGCAGGTGGACGTCAAGCCAATCATCACCCATCATTTTCCTCTTGAAGACTATAAAAAAGCATTTGATTTAATGATCAAGGGAAACTGTGGAAAAATTGTCCTTTATCCTTAAAAAGGGATTCTAATAGCGCTATTGAAAAATAAACATAGTAGATAGTAAACATTAGAGGAGGAGATTTCCCTGAAAGGTTTTGAGTACTTGCATGAAGAACTGGATGCCATGAAGAAGGGTGGTACATTTCGTGAGCTGGTACCACTGCAGTCAGAACAGGGAGCAAAAGTTACGATTGATGGAAGGGAGCTAATTCAGCTTTCATCAAATAACTACTTAGGACTAACCTCGCATGCGCGGCTTCGTAAAGCAGCAATAGAGGCCATTGAAAAATACGGGGCGGGAACGGGTTCTGTACGAACCATTGCCGGCACGCTATCAATGCATGAACAGCTTGAGAAAAAACTGGCCGCATTTAAACACACAGAAGCAACCCTTGTCTTTCAATCCGGTTTTACCACAAATCAAGGAGTACTCTCCGCAATTCTCTCACCTGAAGATGTTGTAATATCCGATGAATTGAATCATGCCTCTATCATCGATGGCATCCGTTTAACAAAGGCAGCACGAAAGGTATATAAACATGTAAATATGAATTCGCTTGAGGCAGTTCTTAAGGAGACCGGAAAATACCGCAAACGGCTTATTGTTACCGATGGAGTTTTTTCGATGGATGGGAATATCGCCCCTCTTCCTGAAATCGTGGCCCTGGCGGATAAATACGATGCATTGACCATGGTGGATGATGCCCATGCATCAGGAGTTCTCGGCAAGAATGGCAGAGGTACAGTGAATCATTTCGGACTTGATGGAAGGGTCCATATCCAAGTTGGTACTTTAAGCAAGGCGATTGGAGTCCTGGGTGGCTATGTCGCCAGCACACAGACTTTAATAAATTACTTGATTCATAAAGGAAGGCCGTTCTTGTTCAGCACGTCCCATCCCCCTAGCGTCACGGCAGCGTGTATTGAAGCGCTTGATGTTCTTTTGGAAGAACCCGAGTTAATAGAAAGGCTATGGGAAAATACGAAATTCTTTAAAAAGGGATTACGAAGCCTAGGCTACAACACCGGAAAAAGCGAAACGCCAATAACTCCTGTTATTGTAGGAGATGAAGGACTAGCACACCGTTTCTCTGATAAGCTTATGGAATACGGGGTGTTTGCACAGGGAATTTCCTTTCCAACAGTTGCAAAGGGATCAGCGAGAGTTCGTACCATCGTTACCGCCCAGCATTCTATGGAAGTCCTGCAGCAGGCACTTGATGCTTTTGATAGAGCCGGTAAAGACTTTGGTATTATTAAAAGATAACAAGAGTGATCTAGGGTTCCTGAGGCAGGGGATAGGAGGGTCTGCCTCGGATTTACATATAAGACTGTGACAACTCTCAAACAATTAGCGCTCCCCTGTGTGAAGTATTGTTTCTTCCTATTAAAAGCTATATACTATAGTAATGTGTATGGTAAAACGACTAAAAGAAAGTACATGGCTTGCGGTTATCTGTTAATAAGTTTTCCCATTATGGGGAATTGGCTTACTGGAAAGGGGATAAACATGAACGAAGAGCAACGATTAGATTCACAAAAAGTACAGGCTGAAAATTCAGCGGACAAAAAATCCGAAAAGGATTACAGCAAGTACTTCCAGGCCGTATATGTCCCGCCTTCCTTAAAGGATGCAAAAAAACGAGGCAAAGAAGAAGTAAAATATCATAAAGACTTCGGGATTCCAGAGGAATATCGCGGGATGGGCGAGGGCCGTAAATTTTACATCCGCACTTACGGCTGCCAAATGAATGAACATGATACAGAAGTAATGGCCGGAATCTTCATGGCACTTGGATATGAACCATCACAAACAGTGGAAGATGCTAATGTCATCCTGCTAAATACATGCGCAATCCGTGAAAATGCTGAAAACAAAGTATTTGGCGAGCTTGGCCACTTAAAGGCCCTGAAGATGGAAAAGCCGGATCTTTTGCTTGGTGTATGCGGCTGCATGTCTCAGGAAGAATCTGTAGTCAATCGAATTCTTTCCAAGCACCAGTTTGTGGATATGATTTTTGGTACTCATAATATTCATCGCCTGCCGCACATTTTGAATGATGCTTATATGTCAAAGGAAATGGTGATCGAAGTTTGGTCCAAGGAAGGCGATGTTATTGAAAACCTTCCAAAAGTTCGTAAAGGCCAGACTAAAGCCTGGGTTAATATTATGTATGGCTGCGATAAGTTTTGTACGTACTGTATCGTACCTTATACAAGGGGTAAAGAGCGGAGCCGGCGCCCGGAGGATATTATCCAGGAGGTTCGCCATTTGGCTTCCCAAGGATACCAGGAGATTACGCTTCTTGGCCAAAACGTAAACGCCTACGGAAAGGACTTCGAAGATATTAAGTATGGTCTTGCTGACTTGATGGATGAGATCCGCAAAATTGATATCCCGCGAATACGTTTTACAACAAGCCATCCGCGCGATTTCGATGACTACCTCATAGAAGTACTCGCAAAAGGCGGCAATCTAGTCGAGCATATCCATCTTCCTGTCCAATCCGGAAGCAGCGATGTTCTTAAAATCATGGCACGTAAATACACTCGAGAACAGTATTTGGACCTTGTCAGGAAGATTAAAACGGCTATTCCGGATGTTGCCCTGACAACTGATATCATCGTAGGCTATCCTAATGAAACAGATGAGCAATTTGAGGAAACACTGTCCCTATACAGGGAAGTGGGGTATGATGCTGCTTACACATTCATTTATTCACCGCGTGAAGGAACGCCCGCGGCAAACATGAAAGATAACGTACCAATGGAAGTTAAGAAAGAACGTCTGCAGAGGTTAAATGCTCTTGTTAACGAATTTTCCGCCAAGAAAATGAAAGAAATGGAAGGCCAGATAGTGGAAGTACTTGTTGAAGGGGAAAGCAAGAATAATCCGGATGTTTTTGCCGGCTATACAAGAAAAAATAAGCTTGTAAACTTCATAGGACCTAAGTCTGCAATTGGCCGGATTGTTAAAGTGAAAATTACAGAAGCAAAAACCTGGTCACTTAACGGAGAGATGGTTGAAGAAGCTACAGCGGTAGAGGTGGAATAAAGATGGCGAAATATACAAAAGATGACATCCTAGCAAAAGCGGCAGACCTTGCGAAAATGATTGCAGAAACTGAAGAAGTTGATTTCTTTAAGCGTGCAGAAGCTCAAATTAACGAAAACCAGAAGGTACGCGAAATGATTGCTAGTATCAAAAGCCTGCAAAAACAAGCAGTTAATTTCCAGAATTACGGAAAAGATAAGGCTTTTAAGCAGGTACAGGATAAAATCGATGCACTGGAGCAGGAATTGGATGAACTTCCGATTGTCCAGGAATTCAAACAATCTCAAGGAGATGTTAATGATTTGCTCCAGATGGTTGCATCTCAGGTATCCAATACTGTAACGGACTCGATTATTGAATCCACCGGGGGCGATTTGCTGAGTGGTGAAACAGGATCAAAAGTCCGTGCCGGCGGCAGCAGCTGCTGATTGCCTATAACTGGCATTAAAAAAATTTGATTCTAAATACAAAACTGCCTGTAGTACTAGTTAAGTAATACAGGCAGTTTTTTTATTTGCGGAGAGTAACCAAATTTCATGTGAATTGATAAAAAATGATCCATACAAAACACCCCTCCTTATGTTACGCAGTATGATAAATGTCTGGTCGCAAAAATATGCATATATATAGAAGAATAGATTCCCAGTCTCCCGTTAAAGGAAAGCGAATTAATAATTAACAGATCTAAACCATAATAGTCCGTCTTGGCACATATCATTAAATGACGGCATAAAATATCGCAATCAACTGATTCAGATGTCAGGTTCTTTTATAAAAATAATTCGCACACTGGACTAATAACACGCATAGGATGAATGGAAACTGTATGAGGAGGGTTCGCTAGCATGGCACAATACAGAGAAATTATAACCAAGGCCGTGGTTGGAAAAGGACGTAAATATACAAAGTCCACACATACCATTTCCCCGGCACATCAACCATCAAGCATTTTAGGTTGCTGGATTATCAATCATAAGTATGAGGCAAAAAAGATCGGCAACAAAGTGGAGATACGCGGTACATTTGAAATTAACGTCTGGTATTCTACTCAACATAATACAAAAACTGACCTAGTGTGTGAAAAAGTGCATTATACGGATACCGTTTCCTTAAAGTACCGGGACCCTGAATACAATGATGATGATGATATCATTGCCAAGGCAGTCCAACAGCCGAACTGCATCGAGGCCAGTATCTCCCCGGATGGGAAAAAGATCATGGTACATGTGGAAAGGGAATTCTTTGTGGAAGTAGTCGGAGAAACGAAGGTATGCGTTGCCGTCAATCCGAATGGCTGTGACGATGAAGAATGGGGCTTAGACTCAGATGCAGAGTTTGAAGATTTAAATCCGGATTTCCTTGTTGATTTTGAGGATGAGTAATAAAGTCAGCAGAACAATAAATGGAACTGTGGCTTCTACTGTTCTGAGGCACTCCCGCTTGTGGAATAATAACGTTAAGTAATCCCCGGATGAGTCACCTTCATCCGGTTTTATTTTTATCCAATATATACAAGGACCTTAACATTGGACCGGATTTATAAATAACATAATTACTTATGATATAATATAGTACACGATTACATAGAGCAATACTTGTCAGAAAGGTTTTGAAAGCTATGTCCGGTTATACTCCGATGATCCAACAATATTTAAAAATCAAGGCAGAGTACCAGGATGCCTTTTTATTTTTCCGTTTAGGCGACTTTTATGAAATGTTTTTTGAGGACGCGCTAAAGGCCTCCCAAGAGCTTGAAATTACTTTGACAAGTAGGGAGGGCGGCAGTGAAGAACGGATCCCAATGTGCGGCGTGCCCTATCATTCGGCCCCCAATTATATAGATATTTTGATAGAAAAAGGCTTCAAAGTGGCTATTTGTGAACAAACGGAGGACCCAAAGCAAGCAAAGGGAGTCGTCAGGCGAGAAGTGGTCCAGCTAATTACTCCGGGTACAAAAATGGACGGGAAGGGCCTGGACGAGAAAGAAAACAACTTCATTGCATCGGTGACTGATTTTGCGGATGGAACTTACGGGTTTGCCTACAATGATTTATCAACTGGAGAAACCAAGGTTACCATCGTTGAAGGCAGCTTCGAAAATATTCTTAACGAGCTTTCTATTTTAGGAGCAAAAGAGGTAGTAATAAGCAGCGGGTTTGAGCCCCAATGGCAGCATAAAATGAAGGAAAGAGGAGTCACTGCCCTCTCCTATGAAGAAGCTACCGATGACAACGGGAATTTTGAATCCTTGTTTAAATTTTTACCTGAAGGAAAGCCGCAGATTGCAGTTTCAAGATTGCTAAACTATCTATACAGGACACAAAAACGCAGCCTTGACCACTTACAACCTGTTTTGCCATATGAGACAAACTCCTATATGAAAATTGATTATTTTTCGAAGCGAAATTTGGAGCTGACAGAAACCATACGCTCCAAAGGCAGAAAGGGATCGCTGCTATGGCTGCTCGATGAAACGAAAACGGCTATGGGCGGAAGACTGTTAAAGCAATGGATTGAAAGGCCCTTGATCAACAGGAAAGAGATTGAAAAGAGACAATCTCTTGTAGAAATCTTAAAAAACCACTATTTTGAACGCCAGGATCTTCGGGAACGGTTAAAAGAAGTATACGATTTAGAAAGGCTAGCAGGCCGGGTCGCGTTTGGGAATGTAAATGCCAGGGATTTGATCCAGTTGAAAAAGTCACTTCAGCAAATCCCCGCCATTCAGGAAATTACGGCTTCAATGGGAAATGATGAGATTTCTTTTCTAACAAATAAACTCGATCCTTGCGAGGAAGTAACCGATTTATTGGAAATGTCACTAGTGGATAATCCGCCTCTTTCTATTAAAGAAGGAAACATCATCCAGGACGGCTTCCATGCTGAATTGGATAGGTATCGGGATGCAAGCAGGAACGGAAAAACTTGGATTGCACAGCTTGAACGGCAAGAGCGGGAGAAAACGGGAATTAAATCGCTCAAAATAGGCTATAACCGTGTGTTTGGTTATTATATTGAAGTAACAAGGGCAAATATTCATCTTCTTGAAGAGGGCCGATATGAGCGGAAACAGACATTGACAAACGCTGAACGATTCATCACTCCAGAATTGAAGGAAAAGGAATCTTTAATTCTTCAGGCTGAGGAAAAAAGCATTGGCCTTGAATATGATTTGTTCCTTGAGATCCGGGAACAGGTGAAATCGTTTATACCGAGGCTTCAAGCTCTTGCAAAAACAATAAGCGAGCTTGATGTGCTTCAGTGTTTTGCAACTGTCAGTGAGGAAAGGCATTATGTGAAACCAATGTTTTCCAATGAACGGAAAATCGTCTTGAAGGATGGCCGCCACCCTGTCGTGGAAAAGGTGCTTCAAACACAAGAATATGTTCCGAATGACTGTTATATGGACGCTGACAGAGAAATCCTCCTAATTACCGGCCCGAATATGTCAGGGAAAAGCACCTATATGCGCCAGATTGCACTTACCGCGATCCTTGCCCAAATAGGCTGTTTCGTCTCGGCAGCTGAAGCAGTGCTGCCAATATTCGATAAAGTGTTTACACGAATAGGGGCTGCGGATGATTTAATTTCCGGCCAAAGTACATTTATGGTCGAGATGCTTGAGGCAAAAAATGCAATTGTCAACGCCACCGAAGACAGCTTAATATTATTTGATGAAATTGGGCGGGGGACATCAACCTATGATGGCATGGCGCTCGCTCAGGCAATCATTGAATATATCCATGAAAAAATCGGCGCCAAAACCCTTTTTTCTACCCATTACCATGAATTAACGGTGTTAGCGGACGAGCTTCTACGCCTTAGGAATATCCATGTAAGTGCCGTGGAGCATAACGGGAATGTTGTGTTTCTTCATAAAATCAAAGAAGGTGCAGCGGATAAAAGCTATGGAATCCATGTTGCCCAGCTTGCGGAGTTACCGGAATCATTGATAAACAGGGCAAATGAAATTTTATTTCAGCTTGAACAAAACGATAGCTTCGATCAGAAGATAGTATCGAATGGGCAAACGGGAAAGGAACAGGTTGGAAAAATTGCCAAACCATCTGTTCAGGCAACAGAGACGGCTGCTTCGGTAGAAGAGGCCCAGCTTTCCTTATTTACCGATGTGACTGTCCCAGTGAAAAAAGTGCCATCACAAAAAGAAAAGAAGGTCCTTGATGAGCTAAAAACATTGGAAATTCTTGAAATGACACCACTCGATGCACTGAATGTATTATATAAGCTGCAAAAGAAATTGAAGTAAAAGCGAGGGAAATACAATGGGAAAAATTGTTCAGCTAGATGAGGCATTGTCCAATAAAATAGCTGCGGGAGAAGTGGTAGAGCGTCCCGCTTCGGTTGTAAAAGAACTCGTTGAAAATGCCATCGACGCAGGCAGTTCCATTGTGGAAATAGAGTTAGAAGAAGCTGGGCTTGCTCAGATCAGAATTATAGATAACGGGGATGGGATCTTGCCAGATGATGTGGAAACTGCATTCAAGCGCCACGCTACAAGCAAGATTAAAGATGAGAACGATTTGTTCAGGATTCGCACCCTCGGCTTTCGTGGTGAGGCCCTGCCCAGTATTGCTTCCGTTTCCCGGTTTGAATTAAATAGCAGTACAGGTGAGGGCGCCGGTACCCGCATTACGCTGGAAGGCGGAGTAGTAAAGGAGCTTCAAGCATCTTCCAGCCGAAAAGGCACAGATATTACTGTTTCAGATTTATTTTATAATACACCGGCCCGGCTGAAATATATGAAAACGATCCATACGGAGCTTGGGAATATCACGGATGTTGTGAACAGGATGGCACTTGCCCATCCTGAAGTTTCGTTTCGTCTTTCCCACAATGGGAGAAAACTGGTGCATACAAATGGAAGCGGAGATGTCCGCCAAGTACTGGCCGCCATCTATGGACTCAATATTGCAAAGAAAATGATTCCTGTTGATGCTAAGTCACTCGATTTTACGGTGAAAGGCTATCTCGCACTACCTGAGATCACAAGAGCTTCCAGGAACTATATTTCAACCATGATTAACGGCCGCTTTATAAAAAACTATCCGCTGGCCAATTCCATTCTGGAAGGGTATCATACTCTGTTGCCAATCGGTCGGTATCCCATTGCGTTGCTTTCCGTTGAGATGGATCCCATTTTGGTTGATGTAAATGTCCATCCTTCCAAGATGGAGGTGCGTTTAAGTAAGGAGACGGAGCTAACCCAGCTTGTTTCCGGGGCCATCAAAACAGCATTCAGAAAAATGGAGCTAATTCCAAGTGGAGCCGGGACAATAAAAAAAGACCAAGTCAAGACCGAGCAGCCTTCATTTGAGCTGGATCATATATCTGAATCAGACCAGCCTTCATTTGAACTGCACCATTTATCAGACAGCACGGAACCGGGAAGTGAATATACAGAAAAAGAAACTCCATACTTCTCTAAAACTGTTGTTCGTGAGCCCGAATTTAAACAAACTATGCCTCCAAAGGAGTTTAAACAGGAACCCTCAATGTATGAGCCTGAAACTAGGGCAACGAACAAGATCCATCCTTATCCTGAAGCGGAACCTGAAACAGGGTCCGGTTTTGACTTCAGTCCGTTCGATACCTTGGAAGAAAGGCCGAAAGAACCGAAAGCTTCCAGGGTGCCATCTATGTATCCAATCGGCCAAATGCACGGCACATATATCTTTGCCCAAAATGAAAATGGGCTGTATATCATTGATCAGCATGCCGCCCAAGAACGGATTAAATATGAATTCTACTCTGAAAAGGTGGGACAGGTGGCTGAAGAGGTACAGGAAATGCTTGTACCGATCACACTTGAATATTCGACAGATGAATGCATCCGGATTAATGAATATAACGACGAACTTGCCAGAGTGGGTGTTTTCCTTGAGGAGTTTGGGTACAATTCGTATATCGTACGGTCCCATCCGCAGTGGTTTCCTCCAGGAATCGAACAGCAAATCATTGAAGAAATGATTGAGCAGCTACTCTCGATGAAAAAAGTGGATATCAAAAGGTTAAGGGAAGAGGCAGCAATCCTTATGAGCTGCAAGGCATCCATCAAAGCGAACCGACATTTGCGTAACGATGAAATTCAAGCACTGTTAGATAAACTGCGCCAGACAACGGATCCTTTCACCTGTCCACACGGCAGGCCAATCATCATCTCCTATTCAACTTATGAAATGGAGAAGATGTTCAAGCGGGTGATGTAAAATAACAGCCTAAAAACATTGATACTACAGTGTTTTTAGGCTGTTTTTAAGTATAAATTGACCATATTTAATGTTACTAGAAAGATGTTCCCTGCTAAGTGTCTTTTCATATGCAATTACTAGTACATAGCTCGAATGATTTATCATATTTTTCCAGAAATTTATTATTTGAGTTAAATAAGTTATTGTACTTGGTGCGGGTTGGTGACACATTGAAGTGGAAACCTTAACATATCTACCTATTTACGGTATATTATTTGAAACAAACCCCACTATTCCTCTTAGGAATGCGGACCAAGGTGGGTCATTTGTTTTTTGAAAGGGGGAGTGGAAAGTGAATTTGTTGTGCAGAAACCACCTAAATAACTTGCTGCCTTTTGTGAAGAATTGAACTATTTCCAAAATATTGGAACAGGAATTAAATGTAGGGGTTTCTAAAACATTTTGAATAAATGGAGGTTTTTAATCAGCCAAAGTATTAATATAAGAGAATATACCTGAATATTGGCATCACAATAAAGCATTCAGTTTGTGATAAAAGGAGTTTGTCATGGAAGTTAAATGGTTTTCAGCAAAGAGGAAGCTGATATTGAATTCACTCCTTCTTTTATTAATTCCTCTTTCCATTATTACGCTTTTTGCGAACGGAAAGGTCCGGGAAACGACTGAACAGGAGTATCTGAATTCCAGTCTGAGGGAAATCGAAAAAGTGGATAATGCGATCTCGCTGTACTTTACGGGAATAGAGGAAGATTTGAATACGCTGGCGACGGACCCGCGAGTGCTGAAAGCGGACAGCAGCATAACTACATATAAAGATATTAAAAGGAATGGTGGATTCCTCCAGATGACCCCAAGCAAAAATGGGGCAGTGGAAAAGGAAATCTATGAGGTATTTTCCCACTTTGGAAAAAACCATCCGGATGCAATGTATGTGTATATGGGCACTGAGGAAGGCCGATATATCCAGTACCCTGAAGGACCCACGTTGCCTGGATATGATCCTAGAAAACGGCCCTGGTATGTAAGGGCCCTTGAGGACCCAGGCGAAGTATTGATGACAGGTGCTTATGTTTCATCGGGAATCACCCATAAAATAGTCAGCAATGTCGTGACGATTCAACGAAATGGCAAAAGAATCGGGGTCATAGGGCTGGATGTCAGTCTGGACGGGCTGACGAGCCTGATTCATGATGTAAAAATAGGCGGAAGCGGGTATGTCATTCTAACGCAAAGCAATGGTACAATTCTTGCACATCCTAAAAAGCCTGAATTGAATTTTGAATCAATCTCTGAATTAAAAATTCCCAAGTTGGAAGCGATCAGGCAGGGAGGCACCTTTGAGGCAAAAGTAGACGGCCAAGAATCCATTTTACATGTTATTACTTCGGAAAATCGTAACTGGAAATACATAACTGTCATTGGAAAAAAAGATTTGGCGGCATCTGCGGATCAAAGTAGCCGGAATATTTTGATCACAGGATCTCTTGTCGTTATTATCGCGATCGTCATTTCCGTATTTATCAGCATCCGTTTTACGAATAATTTCAGCAAATTGGCAAAAGAAATGAGGAAGCTGGAAAAATTGAAGACAGTAAGTGAAATAGCAGCGAGCATCTCCCATGAAGTGCGCAACCCTCTGACTGTAATCAAAGGGTTTCTCCAGCTGTTAAAGGAGCGTGATCATACTGAGGAAGATAAGTTGTTGTATCTCAAAATTTCGTTGGATGAACTGGAGCGTGCCGAACATATTATTACCGATTATTTAACCTTCGCGAAGCCGTCGCTCGAGAATGTAACGTTATTGGATTTGGCTGAAGAATTGGATCATGTCTTAACGGTTGTAATTCCGTATGCAAATATGAATAACGTATATATTGAAGTGTCCGGGGAGGAAAGTTTGTATATATCCGGAGAGGCCGAAAAGCTTCATCAGTGCTTGATTAATGTAATTAAGAATGGAATTGAAGCGATGCCTGAAGGGGGACAACTCAGTGTCTCTTTAAAGAAAGCGGGCTCCAATGCATGTCTAAGTATCACTGACAGTGGAACAGGGATGAGTGAGGAGCAGCTGGAGAGGCTGGGAACGCCTTTTTACACAACAAAAGACAAAGGCACAGGACTTGGCACCATGGTCGTCTATAGCATTGTTAAAGCCATGGGCGGAGAGATTAAGGTAAAAAGTGACGAGAATAAGGGTACGAGTTTTAACATTGTCCTTCCAATCTCGCAAAATAGTCAACATAGGGATGAACGGTAAAAGAAAAAGGAATAATGGGAATGAATGTGGCATTAGCGCATGCTTTTTCATTCGATACTTACGTGGCGGTAACCAAAGCGACCACAAATGCTACCCCAGAATGCCTTTTCAATGTATTGAATGATTGTCTGGTTTTGCTATATTTATGCACGAACCACTTTATAATAAAATATTTTTAGTTACCAAAACAGTGCAATGAAACAGTTTTTTGTGAACGGTTTTCTTTCTCGTGCTTTTGAAAGGAGTAAAGTTTTGAAACTAAAATTGGATCGGAAAAAGATCATGGAAATGTGCGGTGCTGTCTCCTTCAAAAGAGGTGAGGCTTTTTATCGTGCCGATAAAGTCGTATTTAAAAAATTTTCGTCAATTGGATGTTCCGCAACCGTTACAGGTATCGAAGATTTCCATGTAGACATAAATATTGAGTCAAGTGGAAATATTCAGGCATTATGCAGTTGTCCTTCCCTTGTATCATTTCAGCAGGAATGCCAGCATGTAGCAGCTGTACTTCTGGCGTATACTGAACATAACCGTTCAGGAAACACCTCTATCGCTGAATCTGAGCCTATCTCACATTCGCTAAACTCCCCGCTGACAGAAAACTTGTTCAGTTTATTTAGCGAGCAAATTAGACGCTCAAGTGATCATCAACTCCATTTTGAATCAAGGCAGGTTTGTGAAGTCGAATTCTTGTGTAAGCCTGTGTTAGTAGGTAGTGGATTACAGCTTATGGGTATAGAAATCAAAATCGGGCAGCTACTAGTTCAAAATATTCGGCATTTTTTGGAGCAGGTTCATAAAGGCGGCTCTCATACACTATCTAGTTCCTTTACATTTGACCCGCAGCTACATTGTTTTCATGAATTGAACCATGCATTAATTCAGGAGCTAATTCGAGTCATTTATGATGAAAAAACCTTTATTGAGAATCTGCCGTCACAATATGACTATGAAAACAGAGAAACAAGTTTACTCATCCCTCCATCTTCATGGGAGAGAGTCAGACCCATGCTTTGTAAGGCGCCGATCGTAAAGCTTATAGTTGAAGGCGTCGTATACAAGCGATTACAGCTGACAGAAGAGCTCCTTCCATTGACATTCGAGCTTGCGGAGTCGGTGGGTCAGGGGTGGAAATTGTTGGTGAATGGTTTGGATCGGCTGAAGGTTCTGAATACATATAGTGCGGTTATGTTTGATGGGAAAATAGTGCAGTTGAGTGGTGAGGATTGTAGCCGTCTTTTAAATCTACAGCAGATGCTGGAGGATTCAGGTGCAAATCAAATTTCTATTCACCAGGATCAGTTAGGACTGTTTTTGGAAAAAGTGGTCCCAGGTTTAAAAAAGGTAGGCACTGTTACTATATCGGGAGTTATATCAGGAATATTTGGAAAAACCCCTTTAGACGCGAAGTTATATCTAGACCGCGTGAATAACCGGCTCCTTGCTGGTCTTGAATTTCATTATGAGCATATTGTGATTAACCCTGTAGAGAATCTTGAACCGAAGGCCGGCTCTGTTCTTATAAGAGATGTGGAAAAGGAGGGAGCTATTCTTAAGCTCATGGAGGATAGTTCGTTTACCAAAACAGACGCGGGCTATTTTTTGCAGAATGAGGAATTAGAATACGAGTTTTTAAATCATATTGTCCCTAAGCTTCAAAAGCTTGTTCACATATACGCTACGACAGCAGTGCGAAACAGGCTGTTTAAGGGAAACTCGCACCCAAGGATAAAAGTAGGCTTTAAAAAGGAAAGAACCAATTGGCTGGAATTTACATTTGAAATGGATGGCATTCATGAAAAACATATCCGTCATATTCTTATAGCTCTTGAGGAAAAGCGCAAGTATTATCGCTTGCGGGATGGATCACTATTATCATTAGAGACACGGGAATTCGAAGAAGTTCACCGCTTTCTGAATGCCCTTCCGGCAAAAAGTCAAAAGGGTACATCCATCCGTGTCCCACTCGTTGAAGGGATGCAAATGCTGGATTTTATAGGAAGCAGTAAGGCATTTATTTCAGAAAAATCCTTCCAAACGTTTTTGGAGCAACTCGCACATCCGGGGAGCCTGGATTTTATGGTGCCCGATTGTCTAAATTCTATTTTGCGTGACTATCAAAGGGAAGGATTTTACTGGATGAAAACTCTTGCATACTATGGATTTGGCGGTATACTTGCGGATGACATGGGGCTGGGGAAAACACTCCAAAGCATCACGTACATAACATCCGTGCTTTTAGACATACGTGGTGGAAAACTCCCGGTCCTTATTGTCTGTCCATCATCCTTGACGTATAACTGGCTCAGTGAGTTTACGAAATTTGCTCCGGATGTCCAAGTTGTCGTAATGGATGGAACTAAAAGTGAGAGAATGAAACTTCAGGGGGAATTAGCGGATATAGACGTTGTGATTACCTCTTATCCACTTTTACGCAGGGATATTAAATGGTTTGAAAAACAAGCCTTCCATACCGTGTTTTTTGATGAAGCCCAAGCATTTAAGAATCCTTTTACCCAAACCGCCAGAACGGTAAAACAGTTATCTGCTAATCACCGATTTGCTCTAACTGGCACACCGGTAGAAAATTCTCTCGAAGAGCTGTGGTCTATTTTTCATGTTGTTTTCCCTGAATTACTTAAAGGACTAAGGGATTACAGCAATTTAAACGGGAAAACGATTGCCCGCAGAATTAGGCCCTTTTTGCTTCGTAGGATGAAAGAAGATGTTCTGGAAGAACTTCCTGAAAAAGTCGAGCTATTGGAGACAACGGAACTGCTTCCAGATCAAAAGAAGCTGTACGCTGCTTATTTGGCTAAACTCCGGCATGATACTTTTAAGCATTTAGAAAAGGATACCCTAAGGAAAAACCGGATAAAAATACTCGCGGGGTTGACCCGGCTGCGTCAAATTTGCTGCCATCCAGCCCTGTTTGTGGACGGTTATAAAGGAAGCTCAGCAAAGTTTGAGCAGCTGATGCAGATTCTTGAAGAATCAAAGCTTTCAGGCAGAAGAGTGTTAATTTTTTCCCAGTTCACTAAGATGCTTGAGTTAATCGGAAAAGAGCTGGTTGGAAGGGGGCACTCCTATTTCTACCTTGACGGCTTGACTCCATCAGAACAGCGAGTAGAAATATGTGATCGGTTTAATTCCGGAGAGCGTGATTTATTTCTCATTTCGTTAAAAGCGGGGGGGACAGGCCTAAATCTAACGGGTGCTGATACTGTTATTTTGTATGACATATGGTGGAATCCTGCCGTAGACCAGCAGGCAGCAGACCGGGCTTATCGCATGGGACAGAAAAAAACTGTAGAAGTCATCAAGCTTGTGACAAGAGGCACTATCGAAGAAAAAATGGATGCCTTACAGGAAAAGAAAAGGAAATTGGTTCAGGAGATTATGGGTTCAAAAGATAAAAGTTCAGCTTCTATGATTACAGAAGAGGATATTCGAGAGATTTTAATGATTTAGATTGATAAGATATCATTTTAGTATGAAGTTTTTAAAGCATTGATTTTTACCTTAGAATTTCACCAAACTGGAACAGTGTGAAAAAATCTGTTTATTCCATAATCATTTTAAAAATATATCCTGGAGTTAAAGCTGACATGACTAACATAGATAAACAATTAAGAAATGTAATATCTGAGGATAGAATATACAATAGTAAATTAGTTGCTCATTTAGATTGGAATGAAGGAAACAAACATTTACTGATTGCTACCTCATTTATAGAAAAAAGATATATTCTTCTGGACCAGGATCATAAAGATCTAAATTTGTTCAGTAAAAATTTGTTCTTTACCGAAGTTATAAAAGATGCAAGAAATAATAAGCCACTTGAAGGAATATCTAATTATATAGAGGAAAAAGACTGGTTAGGAAAGTTTGCATTTCTTTTAGAAACTTCACAATTTAATACGAAAAGTGCCAGAGAATTAATTGAGGGGAACTATGCTCAATTAATTTACATAGAAAATAAGGCTTCTGAAAGTATAGAATTCCTCGACATGGATATATGTGTGGGATTTGATAATGAAAATAATAAATGGTGCTTCTGTTGGGTGAAACATGACCATCCTTTCTACATGGAGCAGGGAATCCTTTGCCCAAGGAAAAATTGTGTAACAGAAAACATGGGCATCATATGGTGCACTAAAAAACAAGTTGATTATATTATTCATCATATCACTTTAATTACTAGAAAGTTTAAGAAACACAGTAGCTACTTTAAATCCTACCCTACTCCGAGAGACTTTTTAGACGATTTCCTAGGGACTATGAACGACATATCTAACCAAACCAAGAAGATAGCTGAATTAGATGATTGGAGTAGTAAAGCTTTATCAGAATATAGTGTGAAATAAATTGGTTGTGTCATTCTCAATAAGGTTATAAAGAAAGGAGTGAATAAATTTTGCTCCTTTCAACGAATAGATTAAAGAATTACATTCTTTATATCAATTAGAATGGTGGACGAATAACCGTTAATTGAATAATATTCAGTCAATGGTAAAGAAGATTTGGGGGAACTGCATTTCATGAAAAAGATAAGAAATAGTTAATGAACGATTAACCCTGTTATTTCATGAGTTTATTTCCAATTAAAAGAAAAATATCCGATTATTTACATATAAAGGTGAATGTATAATATATTTAATATACTAAAGTTGACGATCACGTGAATAACCTCTTAGGATTTTGATCTCGTTTTTATAAAAGAAGACTTTAGTTAGACGGGAGGTTGCAAATGAGGATTCTTGGATTCGATACCAGTTTGGCAAGCAACGAATGGAAGCATTATTACTCCACAGAAACAGACAATATAAAGCTGCATTATGTTAGGAAAGGGAAAGGCGAGCCTGTAATTTTGTTGCATGGGTGGCCGGGGTTCTGGTTTGACTGGAGGTATGTGATACCAGGGCTAGCTGAACATTGTCACGTCATCGCTCCGGATTTCCGCGGTTTTGGTGATTCGGACAAACCTGACATCCTCCCGTCTGAGGGCTATACACCTGAGCATTTAGCCAGGGACATTATAAACCTTATGGCTGAATTACACATACAAAAAGCGATTTTTGTGGCCCATGATATTGGGGCAACAGTGGCCCAAACGATTGCGTATAGTTATCCTGAGTATGTAAAGGGAATGGTCCTTTTAAATCCGCCTTATCCCGGCATTGGCAGCAGGAGGTTTGAACCTTCAATCCAAAAGGAGTTTTGGTACCAGCATCTTCACAATTTACCACTAGCTGAAACCTTAATAGGCAGCTCAACTGACAACATCAAACATTATATTTTACACTTTTATGATCACTGGACAGGGCCAGGGTCAAAAGCAACTATAGGCGATTTAAACGACATTCTTAACGTTTATACAAGAGAAGGACATTTTAATAAAAGTATTTTATATTATAAGGCCAGGGCTGCCGCTAAAACTGTCCAAGCTGTCAATCAATCCTCCAAACCCCCAATCTACCAAACAACGAAGGTTTTATGGGGGGAGAAGGATCCGGTAATACCTGTTTCCTGGTCTGATAAATTAAGGGAACATTTTTTCGATGTTTCGCTAAAAACATTGCCGGAAATAGGCCATTTTGTACCGTTTGAGGCTCCCGACACGGTTATAGAAACGGTTTTGGAATTTCTATAAATGCCATCTTAATTCGGGGAGAATTCCGTGTATTAGCTTAATGGGATTCATTGTCTTACGTAAGTTATTAACTCCGGCTGGGGAACAATGATTGAACCCTAGAGTTAGACAAGTATTTTTCCAGTCTGCTTAGGCATGAGTCGAGTATTGAACCCGGCTCATGCCCTTTTTCATTTTGTCTTTCTTTTGGTTTATTGTGTTGTTATTTTTTAGCTAAAAACTCGGTTTCCTGCCCTTTTTCGGTTGCATTCAAATGAACTATATCAATAAATCTCTTTAAAGCACTTGTTAAAAATAAATCCTTTCTATGGATAAATACCGTGGAGACTTTTCCGAAGTCATTAGGCAGGGAGTAACAGTTTAGCGAATTTCTGGATTGCAGATCCTTTACTACAGACCTCGGGAGGAGAGAAATCCCAAACCCTGACATTACACAACCTAATATTGCCTCAAGGCTGCCAAACTCCATGACTTTAACCGGCAAAAGACCCTCGAGCCTTAACCAAGCCTCCAGGCGTGAGCGGTACGAGCACCCTTGACGGAAAACTAAAATTGGTTTTCTCATTAATTCGTTAATATGGTTGAATTCGCCCTTTTGGTCATCCGTCACCAAAACAAGTTCTTCTTCTAAAATGGTCTGCTGGAGTAAATCCGGATGATCAATTGGGCCGGCAACAAACGCTCCATCAAGATCATATTGAAGGACTGCTTGAACTAGATATTCACTGGGGCCTGTTGTTAATGACAGGTTAACTTCAGGAAATTGCTTATGATAGCCAGCAAGTATGGGAGGCAATCTAACAGCGGCTGTTGTTTCCATAGAACCGATTGATAGGGTTCCTTTCGGAATAGGCGAATCCTGAACAGCCTTTTTTGTTTCTTCAAGCAAGTGAAGAATTCGATGTGCGTATTCAATAAGAGTCTTTCCGGCTTGAGATGGAGTAACGCCTTTAGAGTGCCGGTAAAATAACTGGCTATCAAGGTCTGCCTCTAGCTGCTTAATTTTTGCAGTCACATTGGACTGGACAAAATTAAGCTCTTTTGCAGCTTTGCTAATGTTTCCTTCTTTTGCAACTGTTAGAAATACATTAAGGCTCGTAGTATCCATCAGGGCTCTCCTTTCGCTTCGAGGGAATGCTATCAATAAAAATGATGGTTTTTATCTTTTTTATTCGTTTTAAATGATACTAATTTTAATTTACAATATTAGTATCAATTGGAAAAGGGGGCAGTGGATGAAAAGAAAAATTTCTATCCTCCTGGCAGGCGGGTTCTGTGCTTTGATAGTGGCAATGGGAATAGGCCGATTTGCTTATACGCCGATTTTGCCGCTTATGAAATTGTCAGGAGGTTTAACAGAGGTTAAAGCGGGATATCTTGCATCCGCTAATTATCTGGGTTACCTTATAGGAGCTGGAATGGCAGGCTTTGTAACAGGCAAGAGAAAGCTAAGAATCTGGCTGCTTTGGAGCCTGTTTGCTTGCATACTTTCAATGGCAGGCATGGGTATTGCAGACCATTATGAAAGCTGGCTTCTTCTCAGATTCATAGCAGGCGTGGCAAGCGGCTTGATATTTGTTTTATCGTCTAGCATTGTTCTGGATGCACTTGCCTCTAACGGCAAAACCATACTGTCAGGAATTTTTTATAGCGGTGTAGGAACCGGAATTTTCTTTACAGGAATCATCGTTCCTGTGGCACAAGCTTTTGTGAACTGGCAGGGGATATGGCTCATCCTTTCAATTCTTTCTTTAGTCTTAAGCGTTGTCGTGTACATCGCTGTCAGTGAAGATGAATCTAGGGATACATTGTCTCCCTCTATGCGAACTAAAACAGGAGCAACGATTCCTCCTATTCTGATTCCGCTAATCATTGCTTATGGCTTAGAAGGGTTAGGTTATATTATCAGCGGAACATTTCTAGTTGATATGGTAAAGGGTACCGAGGGCTTGGATAACATCTCTTCCTTTACCTGGGTTATTGTCGGCCTTGCTGCTATTCCATCTACTTATCTTTGGATGGCGCTGGCAAAAAGATTAGATTACATCAAAGCTCTCTGTATAGCATTCATTGTGCAGGCATTAGGTGTGGTTTTACCGGTAATGGTCCAACTTCCGTTCTTCGTGCTGCTTGGAGCATTTCTTTTTGGAGCTACATTCATGGGAATCACGACAATGGCCACTTCCTATGCAAGAAGTATGCTGCCTTCTGGAAGCAACCGGGTAATTGGTGTCTTAACTGTTGTATATGGATTGGGGCAGATCATTGCTCCGGCAGGTGCCGGGTATTTGTTTCATGAAACCGGTTCCTATCACGCGGCTTTTGTTCTGGCTTCCGGCACACTTTTACTGGCTGTGTTATTGTTAGGAGCAGGAAGTCTTTATAATAAAAAGAAAGAAAGGAAGTTGAATTATGCCGTACGTAAATATTAAAATTACCAATGAAGGAGCAACGGCTGAACAGAAGCAGGAACTAATTGCGGGAGTAACAAACCTCCTTAAGGATGTATTGGGCAAGAACCCTGCTACGACTGTAGTGGTCATTGAGGAGGTACCAACAGATAATTGGGGCATTGCAGGGGAAAACGTTACATCAAGAAGGAAAAAAGGGATATAAATTGAATTGTTATAGAATTGTAATTTAGTGGTATTATTAGTTTCAATTACGATGACTTTGTGTGATCAATCACAGAAATCACAAGTCATGAAAGGTTTGGATTGAAATTCTCGATAGAAGGGGTTCGCCAATGGTAAGAATCCGAATCCCTATTTCATTGTTTTATTTGCTGCCGTAATAATCATTTTTTGTGCTATTTAATAGGAAAACCAAAACCAAAATCAATCCTTTCCAGCTTTTAAAACTGGACTATTCGTATAATGTTCACAATGCGGACAAACATATGTCATTTCTACTTCATGGTCGCATATCGTTTCTATAAAGAAAGCGCAAGGCTTTATGGGATCTGACCGTGTAGGTGTTTAAAGAAAATAAAAGAAGAAAGGACTGAAATAGGAACCAAAGGGTCCTTTCTTCTTTTGATAAGTTAAGGTTGCGGCAGATTTAATGCTGTTTGTGATGTTGTTAAGTCAATCTTAATTTGTTCGTTAAAATTGTATGGATGATAATATCCTTTTGCAATCATATAGTCTGTGACCTGTTCATGCATATTTATTGCATTATTAAGTTGGCTATGGAGCGTTGTGCGAAGCTCCGGGGTAGCTGCCTCTGTTACAGCAAAGGAATACATTTTCACTGCTGACTTTGCTGCGATCAAAAGATCGGTGGCAATTACCTGATCCGACATGTCGCCCATGCCGGTCATGTTTTGGATAATTTCGTTCATATGCGCACTACCTCCTATTGTTTTGGCATAAATGAAAGTAATTGCTCGATTTCCTGTTTGGATTGTTTTACATCCATAGCAAGCAACCGTTTTAATTCCTCGTCTTTCGCTAGCACGCTCATTGTAGAAGACTTTGTCAAACAGTTATTTTTGAATGTTAACAATTCGTGTACTTCGAGGGATTCATGAAGCGCCAAATTCTGTTGCATACTATACCTCCTCTACATAATTCAGATAAATCTTATTATCCTTGTAACCAATTCATAAAATTGGCTTTCAACTTTATTATGGTTTGGGAGAAAAAAATTATTCTAACAGTTGCTTATATCGTCTATTTTTGAAGAAAGGCGGGAAAGAGCCTTTTCCATTTCCTGAAGAGAGGCATAGGAGTAGGAAATTCTTATATATTGTGCCGCATTCCGGTCGTAGATATTACCGGGGTTAAGCAGGATTCCTTCTTTCAAACAGGCTTCGAAAAGCTCTCGAATGGAGATTGATGGAAGTATTCGCAACCAAACATAGAAACCGCCCTTCGGCACACTCCAAGTTGCAAGGCCTCCAAAATGCGTTTCCAGAAGCTTCGTTGTCGCGTCTCTCCGGATTTTCAGTTCCTTCCTGAGAAGGTTTAAGTGGTCTTGATAAAAACCTGTGGAAATCCATTCCGCCGCTGCCCATTGAGACAGGGAACTGGATCCATAATCTGTTTGCATCTTAATATCAGCCAAGCGATCAATCACTGGTTCCGCACCGGCAATCCAGCCGATTCTTAATCCGGGGCTTATAGATTTGGATAAGCTTCCGATGTATAGAACGTTTCCGCTTTTATCATTTGCTTTTAATGGTAGTGGGGGCGGGCTATCAAGCCAAAGATCACGGTAAACGTCGTCTTCTACAATAGGCAGCTTTTCTTGTTCGCTGATGGCAAGAAGACATCTTCTCCGTTCCTCAGACATGAGAATGCCAGTTGGATTATGAAAGGAAGGTATCGAATATAATAAATCACCGCCAAATTGCTTTTTATATTTCCCCAGCATGGAAGATTGAATCCCTTCTTTATCCATCGGAACACCCACTAATTTGATCCCTGCGGATTGAAACACATGGACAGAATTAAGATAAGAAGGTTTTTCAAGCAGGACGGAAGACCCTCTATACAACAGGCCGATCGAGATTAACTGCAAAGCTTGGAGGGCACCGGAAACAATCATGATGGAAGATGGGGAAATTTCGATGCCTATTCCTCGTAAATGGTCAGAAAGCGTTTTTCGTAAGAAGAAGTCACCTTTTGGTTCGGGATACCCTAAAGACAGTTGTCGCGAAGACAATCGGTTCCATATGTTTTCCATTTGATAATGAGGGAGTAGATCGGGTGATAATTCTCCTGTGCCAAGCCTGATAATACCTGGCTGGAACTCAGCACGGTTAATTTCCTGGATTGAGGGCATGTTTGGCTTGTGCATCCCCGCTTGAATGTATGTACTCCAATCCAATGGGGTATCAGTGCCAACAACACCCCATGTATTATTTATAACCCTCGTTCCACCTCCTTTTTTCCCCTCAAGCAACCCCTGGGCCGTTAATTCATCCAACGCGGAGACAACGGTACTTCGATTCACTTTAAATATATCAGCAAGGTCTCTTTGGGATGGGATTTTTGTACCAGTCGACCATTCCCCGTTCAGTATCTTTCCTTTTATAAACTCTTCAATTTGCCTGTGTAAAGGGACAGGCGACATTCGGTCAGGTTTCCAGCCTAAATTCTTCATAGTCATCCACCTCAGCAACTATTATACAATTTGGTTGGTATTCCTACCATCCAAATGGATGGAGACTCTTGCTCCATTCCTTTATACAATTGAAGAATTATAATATGTAATGGAGGATTTTTGATGTTAGAAGTGTTCATGCATGGTATAATTCTTGCTTTTGGTTTGATACTGCCATTAGGAGCTCAAAATGTCTTTATTTTTCAGCAAGGAGCTTCCCAGCCAAACTATCTGCGGGCACTGCCTGTAGTTATTACAGCGTCTGTATGCGATACGTTGCTAATCATCCTTGCTGTGACAGGAAGTTCAGTCCTTGTATTGGCAAATGATTGGTTTAAAGTTGTGTTAATGAGCGCTGGGGTCATATTTTTGGTTTATATGGGCTGGATGACATGGAAAAGCAAACCGACCACAATTGACAAAAAGGCAGAAGCATACTCTTTTAAAAGGCAGATGATCTTTGCTGCAACCATATCTTTATTAAATCCACACGCAATAATCGATACAATTGGTGTAATTGGCACCAGTTCATTGCAATATTCCGGAAACGAAAAGCTTCTATTTAGCCTTTCTTGTATAGCGGTTTCCTGGACATGGTTTGCTTTTTTGGCATTAGCAGGAAAAATATTCAGCCGCATTGATACATCAGGGAAGCTGATGGTAATCTTGAATAAAATATCCGCGCTCATTATGTGGGGGATTGCGATTTATTTAGCAAAAGCACTGATTCTAGATTAATTTTGTACGGAAGAATAAAACGGCAGAATAAATTCCATTTGTTTTGTAAATAATGGGTAGATGTTTAACAGAAATCTTTTCTTATGGTAAGATAGGGAAAAATAAGTAAGGCAGTGGATTATTTGGAGAGCAATAAAGCTAAACTTCTTGTGATCATTGGACCTACGGCGGTAGGAAAAACAAAATTAAGTATCGAACTTGCTAAAAGATTCAATGGAGAGGTAATAAGCGGAGACTCCATGCAGGTATACAAAGGTATGGATATCGGAACCGCTAAGATTACTGAAGAAGAAAAAGAAGGGATTCCCCATTATTTAATTGATATCAAGGAACCGGATGAACCATTCAATGCGGCAGAATTTCAGGATTGCGTGAATAAAATCATCCCTGAGATACATAAGAAGGGGAAACTCCCGATCATTGTCGGCGGTACAGGTTTATATATCCAGTCAGTGATTTACGATTATCATTTTTCAGAAGCGCCATCGGATCCAGCTTATCGCAGTAATCTTGAAAGACAGGTAGAGGAAGAAGGAATAGAACCCGTTTTTGCGAAACTGCGTGCCATTGATCCTGAAAGCGCTGAAAGGATACACCCTAACAATGTGAGAAGGGTAATTCGTGCCCTTGAAATATATCATTGTACTGGCAAGACAATGAGTGACCAGCTTTCCGTCCAACAAACCCATCTAAAGTATGACACGGCAATCATTGGATTGACGATGGAGCGAGAAAAATTATACAACCGTATAAATAAAAGGGTCGACTTAATGGTTTCACAAGGGCTCATTGATGAAGTCCGCTTTTTCTATGAAAAAGGGCTGAGAGATTGTGGTTCCATACAGGCAATAGGCTATAAAGAGCTCTATGCGTATTTTGATGGTGAAATGACTTTGGATGAGGCACTTTCGTTATTGAAACAGAATTCCCGTCGATATGCGAAACGTCAGTTAACCTGGTTCCGAAATAAGATGGACGTTAGCTGGTTTGACATGACCGATACCAGTAATTTATTTAAAAAACTTGATGAAATATCCGCTTTTATTGCAGGAAAGCTCTCATTAAAAGCGAATAAATAAAAAATAGAGAGAATAGAGGAGGATTTAGTAATGAAGCAATCCGTTAATATCCAAGACCAGTTTTTAAACCAATTACGAAAAGATGGTACGTATTGTACCGTGTTTTTATTAAACGGGTTTCAAATAAGAGGGCAAATCAAAGGTTTTGATAACTTTACCGTTCTATTTGAATCTGAAGGAAAGCAACAGCTGGTTTTCAAGCACGCCATCTCCACCTTCGCACCGCAGCGCAATGTTCAAATTGATTTCGAATCAAAAGAATAACCTTCCTAAAGCAGGCACATTCATGAGTGCCTGTTTTTTATTCTCAAACTCAAAATGGCTCATAAGGTAAAGGAGCTATAATTTCTGCAGTCACGTATCCCCCCAATCAACAATTTTTCCAACAAAGTATACTTTCTTTTCCGTTTATTGAATACAAATAAAGGTAGGAAATATTTCTTGGGAAACCGCAGGAAATGACAAGTTGATGGACAAAATTGTTGAAAGCAAAGGAAATTTGTCAGGAAATTGTAGAATTCATAAAGGTGTGTCTAGTTTTGTTGGAATACTTGTGTCTTGTCATGCATTCCCATTAATACAATATGCATACGTTTTTGGAATGGAGAGGTGAAGGCGTTGGAACAACCGATCCGTATGAAAAATAACGGACAAATAAATGTTGTCTTAAATGGGCAAAACCGAAAAGCGTTAAAAAAAGATCCTCCCAGAGAGCTTCAGGAAAGGCAAATCCCTTTACAGCATGTTGCCTTGAAGGAGATAGAGGAGGAATTGGGATCGCTTGTTGGAATGGAACAGATGAAACTGATGATAAAAGAAATCTACGCGTGGATTTATGTCAATAAAAAGCGAGAAGAACGGGGGTTGAAGGTAGGCAAGCAAGCCTTGCACATGATGTTCAAAGGGAATCCTGGAACGGGTAAAACCACCGTTGCAAGATTAATAGGGAAGCTTTTTCTTAAAATGCAGGTCCTTTCCAAGGGGCATTTGATTGAAGCGGAAAGGGCAGATTTAGTCGGGGAATATATAGGGCACACGGCCCAGAAAACACGGGATTTGATTAAAAAAGCGATCGGGGGCATCCTGTTCATCGATGAAGCCTATTCACTCGGTAGGGGCGGTGAGAAAGATTTTGGGAAGGAAGCTATTGATACGTTGGTAAAACATATGGAGGACCGGCAGCATGAGTTCGTCCTTATCCTTGCAGGGTACTCCCGGGAAATGGATTATTTCCTTACCCTTAATCCGGGTCTTCATTCGCGTTTTCCGATCGTTGTGGATTTCCCGGACTATTCTATCGACCAATTGATTGACATCTCAAAAGGAATGCTTGAGGACCGTGAATATATCATGAGTCGGGATGCTGAGCGCAAGTTAAGGGATCACCTTTCCTACGTAAAAACTGTGCTGGCGCCGATATCGTTCTCAAACGGCAGATATATCCGAAATGTTCTAGAAAAGACGATTCGTGCGCAGGCAATGAGGCTATTAGTAGAGGACACCTATGATAAGGCTGATTTGTTAACCTTAAGGAGCCAGGATTTAGTTTTTGAAGAGGATGGTTAAGTCCTTAACAAAAAGCATTCCACAGAGAGGGAGGAACCGAAAGCGGCAATCAACGAAATCGCCGAGTATATCAATAACCTCCCCCTATTGTGTGCCAACTGATAAAGTTCCTTTAGGAAAGTTATTCCATAAAAAAATAAATGTACAGGTGGATTTCACGCAGCGGAAGGGCTTATTGAAGAAACAGGGCAAATAGGAGTTCCTCAGACCCTTCTCCAGTGTGTTTGGATTGAGTATCCGGATCATCCTGACATTGGCAACAGGGCTATCTGAAGTTCATTGTGATCTTTCTTATTGTGTAAGGGGCAGCTATATTAGCTGTCTCTTTACGCTTTTTTACAATTACTAGGGCAGGCTGATAGGTGAGAATATAATAAACCTCATCTTTTGAAACAAGCTTGCAGTTTAAAAAGCTTTCTTGTTTCAATTTAGTTTGGAATGTTTCATTTTTTTGATATGATGGGTAGGGACACTAAAGGAAGTGAGTATTGATGGAACATAAAGAAAAAGAACGAGTCATATTGATCGGATGCCAAACGACACAGGATGACATTCGTTATGAATATTCGTTAGAAGAGCTTGCGTCTTTGACTAAAACAGCAAACGGTGAGGTGTTAATCACTGTTACACAAAAGAGGGACCGTGTGCATCCTTCAACATACATTGGAAAAGGGAAAGTCGAGGAACTCAAAAACCTTGAAGAAGAACTGGAACCCGACTTACTTATCTTTAACGATGAGCTTTCCCCAAGTCAGATCAGGAATTTATCCCAACACTTTGCAGCTAGGGTTATCGACCGAACTCAACTGATTTTGGACATTTTTGCCCAGAGAGCCCGTTCCAAGGAGGGCAAGCTTCAAGTGGAACTTGCACAGCTGCAGTATTTGCTGCCAAGGTTGGCAGGTCAGGGTACGGCACTTTCGAGGCTTGGTGCAGGAATTGGTACAAGAGGACCAGGGGAAACAAAGCTGGAGAGTGACAGGCGTCATATCCGCCGCCGGATTGATGATATAAAAGAACAACTGGATGTTGTTGTAAAGCATAGGGAGCGATATCGTGACAGAAGAAAGAGGAACAAAACGCTCCAGGTCGCCCTTGTCGGTTACACAAACGCCGGGAAATCGACCTTGTTCAATCGATTGACGGAAGCAGAATCTTTTGAAGAAAACCTGCTCTTTGCCACACTTGACCCGATGACGAGAAAGTCAGTACTGCCTAGTGGGTTTACCGTCCTTTTAACTGATACAGTAGGATTTATCCAGGATTTGCCTACCACGTTGATTGCAGCATTCCGTTCCACTTTGGAAGAAGTAAAGGAAGCGGATTTACTGCTCCATGTCGTGGATTCCTCAGCCCCAGATTATTTTAATCATGAACAGACAGTCAGGGAGCTTCTTTCCGATCTTGAGGTAAACCATATTCCAGAGCTGACTTTATATAATAAGAGGGACTTGAAAAATGAAGATTTCGTGCCAACATCCAAGGAAAAGTCCATGTTGATCTCTGCCTTTGAAAAAAAGGATCTCGAAGCGGTCCTGGCACAAATTGAGGAAACAGTGATTAGCGAAATGGAAGCTTACCATGTGTTCCTTCCAGCCAGTGAGGGAAAGCTGCTCTCCCAGCTAAAAAATGAAACCATTATGCGTTCTTTATCCTTTGATGAAGAAAAGGAAAGTTATGAGTGTAAAGGTTTTGCTTTAGTAGACCATCCCCTAACAGGACAACTCAAGAACTATGCAAAATAAAGGAGAAACAAATGTACGAGAATTTAAAAAATGGAGCATATTTAAAGGGCCTCGTGGATTCTGTAGAGGAAATGGTTGCTCATGCCCATAAAGAAGTCGATGAAAGAATAGAAAGCAATCAGTACAGGGTTCTGCAAAGTTTCCAGAAACATAAAGTAAGTGATTCACATTTTATCCCCTCAACCGGATATGGATATGATGATATTGGAAGGGATACACTGGAAATGATCTATGCCGATGTATTTGGCGGGGAGGCGGGGTTGGTTCGCCAACAAATCATTTCAGGTACCCATGCCATTTCTATTTCTCTTTTTGGGATATTGCGGCCTGGCGATGAACTTTTATACATAACGGGAAAGCCTTATGATACTCTAGAAGAAATTGTAGGGATTCGTGGCAGCGGCAATGGATCGTTGCGGGAATTTGGGATAGGCTATAGCTCTGTGCCGCTTACTAATGCTGGAAAAATTGATTACGACGCTGTTCAAAACGCAATAACACCGAACACGAAAATGATCGGGATTCAGCGTTCCAAAGGATATGCAACACGGCCATCCTTTACGGTGGATGAAATCAAGGAAATGATTGATTTTGTGAAGGAAATCAAATCGGATGTGGTGGTCTTTGTCGATAACTGTTATGGTGAATTTGTCGAGACCCTAGAACCGTGCCATGTTGGAGCAGATTTAATAGCTGGTTCGCTGATTAAAAATCCAGGTGGCGGGCTTGCCAAGACCGGTGGCTATATTGTCGGAAAGAAGGAATATGTAGAAGCATGCTCCTATAGGCTGACATCACCTGGGATCGGGGCTGAGGCAGGAGCATCGCTTTACAGCCTTCAGGAAATGTATCAAGGTTTTTTTCTAGCTCCGCATGTTGTAGGACAAGCCCTTAAAGGCGCTATTTTCACGTCGGCCTTTCTAAGTAAACTAGGTATGAACACGTCACCAGTATGGAATGCGAAACGAACAGACCTTATTCAGTCAGTCCAATTTGATGACCGGGATAAAATGGTCGCTTTCTGTCAGGCGGTCCAATTTGCGTCACCTGTGAATTCCTATGTAACTCCGTATCCAAGCTATATGCCCGGATACGAAGATGATGTAATAATGGCTGCAGGAACATTTATCCAAGGCGCAAGCATAGAGCTTACAGCAGATGGTCCAACCAGACCCCCATATGTTGCCTACGTCCAAGGTGGCTTAACATATTCGCATGTAAAAATAGCGGTACTCACTGCCGTTGATTCTTTGATCGATAAAAAATTAATCAATATAATATAACTTTTACTAGCATGTGAATTAGTTATCTGATTATTTTAAAATTTTAATGTTATTTAACCTTACATTTCATTGACAGAAAACATAACATATAATATAGTTTAAATAGGCAAACAAATTAAAGGAGGATGCTTGGATGAGCGGCAATAACATTCGGCGTTCGATGCCTCTTTTCTCTATCGGAATCGTTATGCAGCTGACTGAGTTGTCTGCACGCCAGATTCGTTATTATGAAGAGCATCAGCTGATTACTCCTAAAAGGACAGAAGGAAACCGCCGGCTTTTTTCATTGAATGATATCGACCGGCTCCTTGAAATCAAAGAGTTAATCGAACAAGGTGTCAATCTGGCAGGCATTAAAAAGATTTTCGCGGGGAAAGAAGACTCACAAGAGCCAACATCCGAGAATTTTGAAAAAAAATTACAAAAACCTAATTTAACTGATGAAGAACTGCGCAAGCTTCTAAGAAACGAGATAATGCATGGTGGCAAGCACCGCACTACACTCCGCCAAGGAGACATGTCCCGTTTCTTTCAATAATAAAAGCTTAAAAAAGTAAAATTTATTTGGGAGGAATTATGGTTATGGCAAAGTACACTCGAGAAGACATCACACGCTTGGCTAAGGAGGAAAACGTAAAGTATATCCGCCTTCAATTCACAGATATTCTTGGAACAATCAAAAACGTTGAAATCCCTGTAAGCCAGCTTGATAAAGCGCTAGACAACAAAATGATGTTCGACGGATCTTCCATCGAAGGCTTCGTACGGATTGAAGAGTCAGATATGTACTTATACCCTGATTTAAATACTTGGGTTATATTCCCTTGGACTTCAGAAAAGGGGAAGGTTGCCCGCTTAATTTGTGATATTTATAACACTGACGGCACTCCTTTCGAAGGCGACCCACGTGCTAACCTTAAACGCATCCTTGCAGAAATGAAGGAATTGGGCTTCACAGACTTTAATCTTGGACCAGAACCGGAATTCTTCCTATTCAAACTGGATGAAAAAGGTGAACCTACTTTAGAGCTTAACGATAAAGGCGGATACTTTGACCTTGCACCGACTGACCTTGGGGAAAACTGCCGTCGTGATATCGTTCTTGAGCTTGAAGAAATGGGCTTTGAAATCGAAGCATCTCACCATGAGGTTGCTCCTGGACAACACGAAATCGATTTCAAATATGCAGATGCGATTACTGCCTGCGATCATATCCAAACTTTTAAGCTAGTTGTTAAAACAATCGCCCGTAAACATGGCTTGCATGCTACCTTCATGCCTAAACCATTATTCGGAGTGAACGGTTCTGGAATGCACTGCAACGTTTCATTATTCAGAGGAAAAGAAAATGCTTTCTATGATACAAGCGGAAATCTTGAATTGAGTGAAACGGCTGAGCAGTTTATCGCCGGCGTCATTAAGCACGCACCAGCATTTACAGCGGTAACAAACCCGACTGTCAACTCTTACAAACGCTTGGTTCCAGGCTATGAAGCACCTTGCTATGTAGCATGGTCCGCGAAAAACCGCAGCCCGCTGATCCGAATTCCTGCTTCGCGTGGCGTGAGTACTCGTGTTGAAGTACGTAGCGTTGACCCAGCAGCAAACCCTTATCTTGCTTTAGCTGTATTGTTAAAAGCCGGTCTGGATGGAATCAAAAACAAGATGACTCCTCCAAACCCAGTCGACCGCAACATCTATGTCATGAACAAAGAAGAAAGAGAAGAAGCAGGCATTGTTGACCTACCAGCTACATTGGCAGCTGCGCTTGATGTCTTGAAATCTAACGAAGTAATCTGTTCAGCTCTTGGCAGCCATTTGTTAGAACACTTTGTCGAAGCAAAAGAGATCGAATGGGATATGTTCCGTACACAAGTTCACCCTTGGGAGCGCGAGCAGTATATGACAATGTATTAATATGGGGCAGCCTTGATACTACTAGTATCGGGGCTTTTTTTATGTGGGTAAAAAGAGGGATAGAGGATTGAGTATTAACGCGTACCCACGAAATACCCACAAATTAATTTAAAATATTTTTTGTATATGCTTCGAATTTGTCCATTGTATCGTTTTCTATTTTCTTAGAAACGTGAGCATACACATCAGCTGTTATTTGCATGCTTCCGTGTCCAAGTCGCTTCTGGAGATACTTCATGTCAGCACCAGCTTCTAATTGAAGGACAGCATGGGTGTGTCTTAATGAATGGATAGGGAACTGTGGAAGTCCAGCCCTTTTTAATATCCTAGAAAAAGCATTAAATAAAGTTGATTTCGGTAAGAAGTCGCCGTCATTCCTGCATAGAACTAAATTTAAGTCATGTTGATATACATCATTTAATGCAATTTTATTTTGGTTTTGGTACTTCTTAAGGAAGTGCAAGTCATTGGCCAAAGATTGACTAATTGTTATTACCCTTGTGGAATTATAGGTTTTTGTATCCCCAAACAGCTCCGATCTATCTTTCGCTTGGAAATCGAGTGTTTTTGCAACAGATAAAGTTCGCTCTTTTAAATCAATATCAGACCATTGTAGTGCTGCAGCTTCGCCTTTTCGTAAACCAGTTTCAATCAAAACTTTAAAGAAAATCCAGTAAATATAATCATATTTATATGCTTCCTGTAAGAAGACAGGGATATCAGTGGAGTCGATAAATTTTAGTGTATTTTCTTTTGTTTTCCCTTTTATTGTAGCCCCTTCACAAGGATTCTTTTGAACTTTACCTAATATGACAGCCTTCTCAAAAGCATTAAAAACATAGTTCCATGAATAATTTCGACTGTTCGTTTACTGTATTCCTTTTCAGTAAGGTGATTCAAGAATTTTTGATACATAATCGGTTTTACATTCTTTAGTAGAACATTTTTAAAATACGGTAGAATGTGATTCTTTATATTCCTTTCATGAATTTCGTAGGTATTCTTCCGAACAGTCCCCTTTTTATATTCCTCAAGCCAGGTAAGAAGGTATTGTTCTAAAGACATAGGTGATTGTTCATGACCTTCCATTAAGCGATTTTCCTCATCTATAGCTGCCTTTTGTGCTTCTTTCTTAGTGGTGAAACCACGTTTTGATTTCTCCTTGAACTTTTCAGTTAATGGATCTTTATATTTCATGATGGCAAGAAATACCCAGAAATCAAAGCATTCAAAGTTTCTGAAGCACAACCACCAGCGAATGAAATTAAAGTCTCAGATAACGATGTGCCATTTTAATAAAAGAAATAAAGATTAGTTGAATAGGAGGGGGAGCATTGCTCCTCTTTTTCTAAAGGGGAGTCGGCATGGAATACAACTTTAACAAGATACCGGTTGAACTGAAAAATACTCCTCACTGGATATTGTGGAAATCGGAAATGCGTGATGGGAAAAAGACAAAGGTTCCTTATCAAATAACTGGAGAGATGGCCCAGTCTAACAACAGGAGAACATGGTCCACCTGTCCGACAGTCATCAAATACTTCAATCAAGGTGGATATGACGGAATAGGGTTTATGTTTTCAAAAGATGATCCGTTTATAGGAATAGACATCGACCATTGTGTGGATGGCGGTGTTCTTTCCACACTTGCTGAAGATGTGATGAAAATAATTGATAGCTATACAGAATATTCCCCAAGTGGTGAGGGATTACACATCATTACCAAAGGAAGATTACCACTTCCAGGTCCGGGGACAGGGAAGAAAAATTCCACAATTGGATTAGAGGTTTATAGGCACGGTAGATACTTCACCTTTACTGGAAACAGCTTGAACGATAAGCCAGTGAATGATTGTACTGAGGATTTCAAAACCCTCTTTGATAAATATCTAGAGGAAAAGAAAATCACACCTAAGCAGAGTGTGGAAGGCACACCGAGGCATGACATTAGCAATCTGACAAACTTCGAACTGTGGGAGAAGATGTTCAACTCCAAGAGTGGGAAAACCATACAGGACTTATTCAACGGCCACCTTATCAATGGTGACCATTCTTCCACAGATATTGCTTTATGCAATCACTTAGCCTTTTGGACGGATAAGGACCCGGCAAAGATGGATGATATGTTCCGGGAATCAAGTCTGTATCGTGAGAAATGGGACAAGATGCATTCATCTGAGGGACACACATACGGCCAGCTGACCATCAATGCAGCCATCCATTCTACTCCTTCAACAATTTCTGATTTTGAACCGGTACCGGAAAAACCTTACGAGATTTATATATCCAACGGAGACCAGGACATTGAGGAAACAGAAGAGATTATCGACAAGCCACCTACTTTTCACTTAACCGAGTTAGGAAATGCAGAACGGATCGTCTACTATCACGGCGAAAACCTCAAATACTGCAATGAGTTGTAATGGCTTATCTGGAACGGTAAACAGTGGCAGGAGGATAACAAAAGGAAAATTGAAGCACTTGCAGCCAAGACACTTAGAGGTTTGTATGCAGAATCAAAAGCCGAGGAAGACAAATATCGTGCAAAGCAATTATTGGATTGGGCGAAGAAATGCGAACGAAGGTCCATCCGGATAAATAGCATTCTAGATGTTCGACCTATGGTATCTGTCAGGAAGAAAGATTTTGACTCACATAATTTTCTTTTCAATTGTGCTAATGGAGTAATTGATCTGAAAACAGGTGAGCTCCTTCCACATGATAGGGATTTGTTACTGACAAAAATATCACCGATTCCATATGAAAAGGATGCAAAATGCCCAAACTGGATTTCCTTCTTAGAAAGCATATTCATCACCGATGATAAACCGGATTATGAAATAATTGAGTTCCTTCAAAGGTCCATTGGTTATTCGTTAACAGGATCCACGAAAGAACAAATCATGTTTTTCTTATTCGGGAACGGCCGGAATGGTAAATCCACTTTTATTAACATCATTAAGGATTTGATTGGTGATTACGGCCGGCAAGCAAACAGCGATACTTTCATCAAAAAGAAAAATGACAGTGGGATTAACAATGATGTGGCCCGGTTGGATGGTGCCCGGTTTGTTTCAGCCGTAGAGAGCGAGGAAGGCGGACAGCTATCAGAAGCCTTAGTAAAGCAAATCACCGGTGGGGAAAAAATGTCTGCACGTTTCCTTCGCCAAGAATACTTTGAATTCACTCCTGAGTTTAAGGTTTTCTTCACGACAAACCATAAGCCGATAATCAAAGGTTCAGACGAAGGGATTTGGAGAAGGATCAAGTTGATTCCTTTCACTGTCACCATACCAAAAGAAAAAATCGACTATGACTTACCGGAAAAACTGGCTAATGAAATGCCCGGGATCCTTCACTGGGCTGTGGAAGGCTGCTTGAAGTGGCAGAAGGATGGATTGGGTGAGCCGAAAGCCGTGACCGAAGCGACAGAAAGCTACAGAGAGGATATGGATATCTTAGGTCCTTTCATTAGTGAAAACTGCACAGTCCATCCAGCAGCAAAAATCGAATCTAAAACCCTATATGAAAATTATAGGAATTGGTGCTACAAGAATCATGAAATGGAATTAAAAAACCGCCAATTTTATAGGCAATTGGAAGTGCGGGGATTCAAAAAAGGAAATCGGGGCAAAAAACAAAATGTTTTTCCTGGGATTGACTGTAAATGAGTTAACAAGCAATGGATTTTTTACAGTTGATAGCGAACGGGTTAGTAAGGGTTAGTTTTTGAAAAAGTTAACTAACCCCGAAAAACCCAGTAGTATCAAGGGTTTCAGCCTATGGGTTAGTTAGGGTTAGTTATTTTCTTTGTTACCTCCCATGAAAAATAATAAATAAAAAATAAATATATATTATATAGTCTTTAACCAGAAAATAGCTAACCTTTACTAACTCACTAACCCATAGGGAATAGAAACGTTGATATATCAAGGTTTTGGTGGGTTAGAAAGTTAGAAAATTAACTAACCCTTAACTAACCCTTTTATAGAAATACTCCTAATTTCTTACAAAAAGAGGTGGGGAATGAAAAATAAACAGGCGATTAATCAAACTGTGGACAAGATTATTAAATTCTATTTAGGTCAAGAGCAAAATATGAACGAAAAAATTAATGCCTGGCTAAATCAGGATGAAGCAGCACTGAACATGATCATGACACTCTTTGTGGAATTTTCGTATAACGGATGGTCTGCTACGGATCCAGTAGCAAACTATGAAAATGATGAAACTGAAAAACTATCAAAAGAAATCTATGATAGGGCAATGGCTTTCTTTAAGAAGGGAGCAACGGTGTGAACGCTATAAATTATCACTTCTCAGATAAGGAATTAAAGACAATCCTAGATAGCCTAATCATCACTGTGGACACCAGGGAGCAAAAGAATATGCATATTCTGGATTATTTCAGAAAGAAAGATGTCCAATACAGAATCAGGACCATGAAAACAGGAGATTATTCGGCAATGATTCCAGCGATTCCAGAACTGGGCATACACAGGGATTTATACTTAAATGCTCTGCTGGAAAGAAAAAACGGTGTAGATGAACTTGTGGAATCAATCAAGGATCGTACACGTTTTGAAAATGAATTAATCCGTGCTTCCCGTCATCCATTCGTCTTGATTGTGGAAGATCTCCAGGGATATGAAAAAATTCTGAACGGTAAATATCGCAGTCAGTACAAACCAGAATCACTATTAGGCAGCTTAAAAACATTCGAAACAAGATACAATTTCTCAACCGTTTTTGTGGATCCAAAGACATCAGGGAATTATATCTACCACCATTTCTTGTATAGGGCCCGGGAACAGTTGAAGGGTGGTTGATTCAATGAAAATACCATGGCACAAACGAGTTTATCTTTATATAAAGGTGAACAATTCATTACCGAAGGAACGATACGGGAAATCAGTAGAGAAACGAATAAAACCATAAATTTTCTTAGATATATGACTTACCCAATTTATGAAAAGCGTTGTGGGGATAGTCCTAAACGGCTTCGGATGATTTCCTTGGATGATGAATAAAAGGGGGATGAACCATGAACAAAAGGCGGTGTAAGAAGTATTGGGCAAAGTGTAGAAAGCAATTGCAACGGGAGAAGCGCGCAAAACTTTGGAGAGATCATTTTGTGAGAACCGGATATTTGAAGGAGGTTGACCAATGAAATGCCTTTGTAATCATGTGGAAGGAGTGAAGATTCCTGTCCGCAATATCAACTATGAAGAAGCTCCTGAAGATCTAATCAACACACCTAACCATTATCACAAAGGCGGCATTGATATTTATGAAATTATGCAGGTGAAATGCACACCTGAAGAATATCAAGGGTTTTGCAAAGGAAATATTTTGAAATATGTTTTGAGGGAATCTATGAAAGGCGGCTTGGAAGATTTGAAGAAAATGAGATTCAATTCTGAACGCCTGATTGAATCCTATGAAGGTAAAAAATATATTCCTGAACACAAAAAGGAATTGGAGGGCAGCCCCAATGGATAGAGTCGAGGACATCAAGAAATATTTCGAACATAGACAAAGTTTTTCAGAATCTGCTCGAAAGGGCCTTGAATTGGTTCAAATCATCGAGGAGTTACATAAGACAATCCGTGATTTGAGAAAAAGCACTCGCTTTAGAGTATATGAAGAAAACTTAGCTTTAGTCCTGGAAGTTCAACGGTTAAAGGTTGTCGAGCAGGCTTATGAAGCATTAAAGAGGTCTTTGTAATGAAATGGCACTTAGCAACTGATGAACAAATTAAAAGCATCATTGAAGGGGATGGCGAATGTCCTGTCGTCCTCCTTCATCAAACTGTGGAAGAAGCTATACGGTGAAATTTGTATCAAGCCTATATGCTCAAATTTATCTCAAAATGGTTCTCCAAGCAGTATGTTGAGGAAGTTTTACACACAACTATCGAAGATATAATCCAAGTTTTTTCAATAAAAGCGTTCGATGCACTGAAATGGTTCAAACCAGGAAAGCATCCCTTTCTAGGGTTCTGGGCACGGTTTATGGTTAATGCCTTAAAGGATATTGCACGGAATAGTAAATTACAAAAACGTCTTGGACAGACAGTCACCATTGATGATGAAGAACAACCTATCCATTTAGTGAGTGATAAAAATGCTGAAAGATTGGTCATAAACCGATTGTGGTTGCATGAACTGTTTTCCCTTCTTAGTGAAAAAGAAAGAACTGTGGTCATACGAAGGTTTAATAATTACACCTTTCCAGAGATTGCAGAACAAATGGGATTTAGTCGTTCCCATCCCAGAAAAATTTACTTACAGGCTTTAGAAAAAATGAGAGGAGCTTGAATGTGGGATATTCCCGAGAAGAACAAGAAACTACATTGGTTTTTGACAATGGAACAGGTAAGTGGACTGTTTACTCTACTGTTCCCAAACATATCCGAAAACTCTCTAATTTCGTGGAGTTATTCGTCCTAGAATCGGAGGATGACAGACCGATAGCTGTCAGAGGGGAATTGACCGAGAAAATGGTCAGTATGAAAAAAGAACGGGTTGTAACGGAAGAACAAAGGCAAAAGGCTGCTGAAAGGTTTGCTAAGGCTAGGACGAGTGGTTAACAAGCAATCCGAATTGTAAAGGGGTGGTGATCTTGCCATATTATATCGGGTTGAACGTGATTACGGATGAAGAAATAGAAATCGCCAAGAGTCATGGGATTACTTATCGAACTCTATATAAACGATTAATGACATATGAAAAGAAATGGACAAAAGAAAAAGCAATCAATACTCCACCCCTCAGACCAAAAGAAAAAAGGGGTGCCAGGGGTACTTATAGCGTAGGTGTTTTCAGTAAGTTAACACCAGAGCAAATACAAGAAGCGTTAGACAATGGAGTGAAATTGGAAACCCTTAGATGGCGGATGAAAAACGGATATACATTTCAAGAAGCTAAACAGCCTGGTAGAGTGCGTAGAAAATCACAGCTTGGTGTTGTGAAAGTAAAATCATCTAAAGAAGAATCAACTTTTACGAAAACGGTAATCCCAACTGAACTATATAAATGGGCGTTTGAAAAATCTGTACTCGGCGAAGAAAGGAATTTTGATATTAGAGGTTTATATAATCCTAATTTTAAAAAAGCTAGAGAAAATCGCGGCATGATAAGAAATTAAAAAAATACAAATCAAGGGAGCTAATTAAAATGAGCGAAATTAAATTGAACGTATTATTTAAGAAAATCCAAAAGGACGACAAGAAAGAAGTGTTATTTTTCCAAGTTCAAGGTGGGGATCTTCCACATGCTGAAGAATTAATGAAAATGCCGGGTACCATTGCTCTCCTCAATGTGGAAGAAAGTGAAGCTGGGGAAATTGGTGCAGAATTTGTGTCCATCCAGCGTGACGATAAAAAAGTCGTTCTGAAATTCCATATCAAGCGTGATGTAGAAAAGAAGGTTACTAAACTATATCCATTAGGCGGCGCCAATGTTTCTCTTAATCTCAAACCTTCTCAAATGTCCATTGATGAGTTCTACGAGGAACAGCATGAGGGCATTGATTATATAAAGTCAATAATGATGACACTGTGGTTGTGGACGGGCAGTTAAGCCTTGAAGATGAAGTGGTGAATTAACATGGAAAATTATAAAGACGCTTGGTTTGAACTTAAAGTAAGGCTAGAGAATTTTCTTTGGGCATTAAAAAACGATGGGAAAATACGCAACAGAAAAAGAATCGATGATATTGAAACCATAATCAAGAAAATGAATGATTTTGAAAAAGAGATTGGTTGATAAATAGTTCATCGATTACATGTAATAATAGCCCTGGGCGCTTCATTGACCCGGGGCACCTCTTAGTAATGGGGGTTAGAGAATGAGTTTTGAACTACCTGAATTAGACAGAAAAGCAACACAGGCAAAAGTGGAAAAACACTTTGAATTATACCGGTTATACAAATACTTAATTTTTGAGGAAAGAGAAGCCGTGGTAACGGCAAGTAGTGAAGTCAGATATCATGGGCCTACTAATCAAACCAGCGATCAGACCGGCAGCATTGCCATTCATAATGTGGATGCTCAGATGTACAGACAACATTTCTGTGAACGTACAGAACGGGCTGTGAATCGTTTGCCACCTATGGAGAAGTTTCTTATCAAAGAACGATATATGACCGAGGATGCGGATTATTTATCTGATTACAAGGTTTACTGTTTCAAGTTCCAGCCACCTATTTCAGAAAAGACATTTTCTAAATTCCGGTGGAACGCATTCTATAAACTGGCTTTGAACTTAAATATTGCTGTGACTAAGGCATTGTAGACTTAAACTGCACAACAATGGAATAAAGAAAAAAATCACCTATTAAAAGGTGATTAAACGGGATTGGCTTTAAGTTCTCTAAGAATTAGTAGAACACCAATTGCATACACAATAGAAATTGCCAAAGGTACGAGAGTAAAGGATAAATCAACATAGAATCCACCTAAGATGAGAGAGGAAATACAGGTAGCTAAAGTAACAAATAAGTAAGCTTTGCTTTTGTAAATCCACATATAGGGTAGAAAGTGAGAGCCTCCTAATAATCCGATAGTAAAAGGAAGGTATTCAGGGATATGCATATACACAATGATAAATACAGGTATGTAAAATGCTTGAGGAGCTGCAACTATTCCTCCTAATGTACCTATTGGATTATCAGTAACTAAAACATTAACATTCACTAGTTTACTTATTAGTATTCCAAATGGAAAAATGACACTCAAACCAAAAATCCATATTAGATATACGGTTTTCCTCGGGAAAACTAAGGGCATGAAGGTAAATAGTAAAAAGACAATGGCACCAGATAATAAAATAGGAAACCCTTTCTTTGCAGTCAAAATGATATCAGTTTGTAATTGTTCGAGTGTTCGATTCATAAATACACGCCTTCATAAAACTAGTATTTTATTCTTTTCTATAATTTAACAATACTGTAATAGAATTACCACCATTTTATTATTCAGTGAAGGAAATAATTAAAAGATTTATAGCGTAGTCCGAAACTACAGGGATTCAAACGTTCTTTGTCGAAATAGAATCTTATGAAGGGAGAAATGGACAATGAGAGCATTTAAAGAAAAACCACCGGTTGGGGGAAATAAAGAGAAACCGCCAATTGGAGTATAAGCAGGAAATTTCTTCCCTTTTGTCGTATTTAGATGGCAGGAGGGAGGGATGGAAATGGAAGTAGCAGAAAAGAAAGTATTGAGAGAACAAAAGCTTCAAGAGTTATACGACCACAACGAAAAAAACGGAGGTCGGGAAGCCACTATTAGGTATAATAATCTTCGTGAAAACGAAGGAGAAAAGCAAGAACATCTAGCGTACGAGTATTTAGCTGATAAAGAGTTAGTTAACTACAAAATCTTTGGAAAAAATTATTGTCGGGCTAAAATTACTTCACGTGGTATTGATGAAATAGAAAGTAAATAATGAATCGATAATGCATTCACATAGGTGAGTGCTTTTTATTTACTCCTAAAGTCGTTCTAAAATATTCCTAAAACTTTCCTAAAATAATCCTAAATAAAGTCGTGTTGTTAGGTTTATACCCTGATAAGATGATATTGTACCAAGTTTTGAAACATTCTCCCTTCTGGTGAGTCACTTACTTTGTAGGTGGCTTTTTTCTTTTTCAAAATAAAGGGAGGTACATATTTGTTTTTCAATCACTTTATGAGAAAATAAAACAAAAAATGTAGGAGTACCATATGAAACAGATTTTGTTTGTAATAATTTTTCTTTTAATTATTGTTACTAACAACGATATCCAAGTTTTTTTCTGCTACGAATACAGAGGAACCAGTTTCAACTAAGGACGTATATGAAGTATTGCTAGAATCTAAAGATGATAAGATTACCTTACTTAGTAATTACGTAAATTGGTTAATTGCGATAGCTGCTATAGTAGTTGCAATAGTAACATTATTATATGGTTACTGGGGTAGAAAAATTAAGGAAAGCGAAGAAAATGCGAAGGTCTTAATTCAAAACCTTACTGAACAGGAAAGAAAAATAACTGAGGCTCAAACTACAATAAATAAAATTATTCAGTCAGGAGACTATGTAAGAAGAGTAGAAGAGTTTGAACTTGAATTAAAACGGATGAAAGAACAAAATTCCGCAGAATTTAAAAAACTAAACGCTAGCATACAACAAAACTATAAAGAAACAAACACTAGTTTAAGCGAAGATAGTAATCAGTCGTCAATGCCATTTATAAAGGATAACTTACATACAAAATCAGACATTGTACGTGGTGATATATTTTTAGCAAACATAATTATGTCCGATAACGGAAGAAAAGTTGTTCGTCCGTTTTTAATTATACAAAACGATATTGGGAATAAACATTCGTCATTTGTTACAGGTATTCCACTTATAAGTAATGCAACTCCTTCGCCTTTATCTATACCTTTAAAAATAGAGGATCGAGAACAATTTGCTGCTATTCCACTCATTACGTCGATAAAGAAGAGTGATTTAGAAATGCATATAACGAAGTTAGATGATTCTAAACTGAATGAAATAGAAAAGGCAATAGCGTTTCATATAGGAAGAGCTAATATAGACAATTAATTCAGCATCCAAATAATCGGGTGCTTTTTATTATGCCTAAAGAGGTGATTGAGGTGAAGATTGTTTGAAATGAAGATAAAAAATTACATCTTAGGTAAATTTATCTAAAAAAAGTATTGATACTTATGTACTATTGTTTAAATAATTAGTTCCAGAGTCTTGGAAAAACATGTGAATAGCATTAAAAACGATAATGGCAAACCTGCTGAAAAGT
>NZ_PGUW01000029.1 GCF_002863565.1 Bacillus sp. V5-8f | reverse complement strand
CATGTTAACCGCTACACCACGGACAATATTTTATGTGTTTTTTGTACTAATCTAAATTAACGCTAAATTTTAATCCTTACTTTTAAAAAAATCTTCCCAGATATTTACACTTTCCACGGGTTTTTCTACAATTGGGTAATGACCAACGCCTTCCATTATCTCAATCTTACAATTTGAAAAGTCGGTTCCTATAGAATTATCTGCATATTTCTTTGTTATAAGGGGATCTGTTGCACCCAGTACAGCAAGTGCCGGCACTTCTGATCCAGTTACCACATTTCTAAAATTTGCATTTATCCAATTGCGAAAATAGTCCTTATATACAATTTCATTACCGATTGTGTCAATAGAGTATTCGACCAATGTGTTTAATAATTCTTGCTCAAGCTCATGCCCACTAACCATAGAGAAAATGCCCGTGAGTCCATCTTTATTAAAACTATTTTCTAAACCCGACTTCGTAGCATCATCCAGTGGGAAACCAGTAGATCCAACAGGGGTAAATGCAGCTATCGACTTGACCTGACCTGTTGAAACCCCAGCTGCATACTGTGCCGCTGCACCACCCATTGAATGACCTAAAACATGAAATTCCTCCCACCCTAAGGAATTAGCAAGTTCCAAACCATCATTAGCCATTTCTGGAATTGTGATATCTCCCCCTAAATTACGCGAAAGACCATAACCACGATAATCCATAAAAGCGTAGCTAAAATCGGTAGTATTTAAGTGGCGCTTTGCCCAGTTCCATACACTACTATCCATAAGCCATCCATGAAGAACGATAACTTTAATAGGACCTGTACCAATAATTTCATGTCCGATGCTCATCAATTAACCCTCCATTCAATTTTTAATCTTCCAAATAATTACGAATCCTTCTGCCCATTGAATATGTAAAGGTAACCTTCCCATACATAACTGAAGGAGTTTCTAAAGGCTGCAGCGGCTTTAATAACGAAGCTGTATCCCCTTCTGGGAAATTAAATTGAATATCTTTAACACTAGCGTCATAAAGCTCAACTGTAAAAGGCAATGGGAATTCCAATAATTCACTAAGTGCAGAACCTCCGCCTTCAGGAAGCGGGAATTGACGATGGGCATAATAATTTAAATGCCCTCCCATAATGCCTATCTGTTCATCACCAATCGTTGCAGTTGCTTTGATGACAGGATGACCATCAACTGTTAAAGTTGACACCAACTGGTTATCGACAATCTCATGTGAGCGGGAACCTGGTAAAGCAGGGATGCCGCAGAATTCACGGGCATACATCCTCATTAAATTAGAGTCGTTCCAGTAATGAGCAAAAAAGCGCCCAGGAATGCTGATTGTTCCATTTTCGGCATAACTGTCATGATTAGCGACTTCAATTGTTAAATAAGTCAGACTAAATGAGCCAAAACCACTGGTTCGACCTGCATCAGGAACCTCATACATGTTCATCTGAACCAAACCATTGGGATGTGGTTCAAGTCCTGGCGGCAATAATTGGCGGAGCGCCTCCGGATCAGCCTTGTAGCCTACAATCAGCATCCAGGCATCCTTTATTAATTGTGGTGTGGGAGGGATTGTCCACTTATTTTTTGGCATTCCCAGGTATGAGATACTTTTTTCCACTTTAATTCCCCCTAACTTTTTTGAAAGGACACCAATGTTACTTTTGTCCATTTTCAAATATTTATGATGCAAGTACCAAGGATATTCAAAATAGAGTGAATATAATAGTTTTAGATTAGGCCTTTTGCCTTTTGGGGTCGAGTATTTCTATTTTAAAAAATGTATAATTGACCGGTCTGCGTTCGGACAGGTTAACTGATGTTATATTTTTGGATTTTCCGATACAAAGCACTTCGAGATATACCTAACTCCTTCGCGGCTTTAGCACGATTGCCATTGGTTTTATGGAAAATATAAATGATATACTCACGATCACTTATTTTTTCTTCACATTGTTCCAATCCTTAAAACTCATGAGCATGAACTGAATCAAAGTTATCCTCATCGTGCAGATAAACAATTCGTTCAATTACATTCCTCAGCTCCCTTAAATTCCCCGGCCATGTATGTTGTTGAAATATACTAATTGCTTTTGGAGTAAGAGAGTAGGTATTCGTTGCACTTTTTCACAGGCTTCGTTTAACATCGCATTCAAAATGCTGTCTAAATCATCAATTCTTTCTCTTAAAGAAGGGATTTTTATAATAAAAACGTTTAACCGGTAATAAAGATCTTCTCGAACATTCTCCTCTTTCCACTAGTTCTTTCTTTTTTTATTTGTAGCAGCTAAAAAACGCACATCGACTGGAATCGGTGTAATACCCCCACCTTTTACTACTTGCTTCTCTTCCAAAGTTCTAAGAAGAGTAGCTTGTAAATCAAGCGGTAAATCTGCTATTTCATCCAAGAATATTGTGCCTTCGTTAGACGCTTCAATTTTTCCTTGTTTACCTTTTTGTTTAGCACCTGTAGGCCCCGCCTTCATAACCGAACAATTCTGAAGTAATTAGTTCTCGAGGCAATGCTGCACAATTAATTGCAGTATAAGGATGATCCCTTCTTTTGCTTTGTTTGTGAATAAAACGTGCCATAAAATCTTTCCCGACTCCACTTTCCCCCTGTATAAGAATGCTTGCATCACTTTTTGATATCTTTATAGCTGTTTGAATGGTCTTCGCGAAAGCGGCATTTTTAGTATTAAAAGCAAAGTAATCTTGATTGGCTTTATTATTTGCTAAGATTAACTTGGGTTTAGGATTAATAAATATGACGGTCGCTATCTGTTTATCTCGACTCGATACTTCTTCAGATTCGATTAAACATTTCTTCCCATTGACTTTTCCTTATATGTTGAAAATCATACAAACAACTATTTACTTTCTGATATCGGTGAGGGTTATTACCTAATTATTTTTTTCAATAATAACAGTCAATTTCAAATTTACACCAAATTTAAAGAATTTTTGTGTAATCTCTCAAAGATCATTGAAATTCCCTCAGGCTTTAAAATTGGTTGTAGTATAAAAGAAAGTCAACTTTGTAAAATTTCAAATGCGTTAAATTCATCAAAAAGAGCAATTCTTCTTGGAAAAGAATTTTATCCAGAAAGAAGCATTTTTCTTTACGACGACTTTTTCGAGATTCGTATAATCATGAGTTTGTTGAATACCCCAGAACATGAACTAATTAGATCAACTATTATCGAGCCTATAGAAAGCTACGATAAAAAATATAAATCATACTTAATAGAAACGCTGGAAACTTGTCTTAATACCTCTTCATTACGAGAAGCTTCTGAAAAACTTTTTATCCATAACAGTACATTACGGTACAGATTTGAAAAAATTCATGAATTAACTGGTGTAAACTTCTTTTCTAACTTAGGAAGGTATTCATTAACCAACGCTTTTTTACTGCTAAAGTTGGAAAATATCTTTGGAGTTGGTATAAAACAAGATTAGTTTTGAGTCATAGATCTCCTAAAAGTAAAAAGCCATTGAAGAAGCATTCGATGAATAAACCATTCTTAGAAACTGCTATGCCTTTGAACGAACGAATCCGATGCAAAATAAAAAGCCTCAAAAAGAGGCCGTTGTTGAAAATGCATCTTCATGTGTGATGCTTTCTGAAAAAAACATTAAATTCGAGCTCCTATCGAGCCATTACCTAGAAGCTTGAATGTTAAAAAGGGATTTTAACTCTTCCCCCGAACCCGCTTACATCCCTAAAGAGCAAGAAATAGCAAGTGCATGGGAGCTACTGTCGATATAAAGTGGCATTCAACTGTTACTCCTCTTCAAAATTTGTGCAATTTCTTATTTTGATAATAATTCGTTGGAAAGCCTCCTTGATATGATTTTTTCCTTTTCGATGGCCAGCTTCAACACCCTCTCATTCAACCAAGAGGTTATTTTTTTGTTCAAACTCCATATTTATTCTGCCCCGTTAGTACAAATAGACAAAAATAAAGAGCTGCTGTAACAATCTGCTTACAACAGATTACTCAGTAGCCCCCACCGATAAATTAACCTTGCCAATATCTTTTCTTATGAGACTAATTTTAAACATAATCACAGGATAGATGGTTATTAATAGGTAGTCATAAAAATCATTTCTCTTATTTCTTTGAAACAGAATATTCTTTTTCAATTTTTGGTTTAACACCGGATATCATGTTGTTAACTGCACTAAACAAAGCTTTTACAGAGGAGGTCATAATATCAGCATCAATCCCACAGCCCCAATAAATAGCCCCATCCAAAGCAGTAAAACCTACATAGGATACAGCATTTGCTCCCGAGCCTATTTCTAACGCATGCTCCTTATAGACTAAATCATTGTAATTAATGCCTAGTGTAGTTTGGAGAACATTGCTGATTGCGTCCAATCTTCCATTCCCAACACCGATAAATTCATGAACTTCGTTATCTATTCTGATCGATACACTGGTTTCGTAATTATTATTTTGAGTAAATCTGTAATTGATAAACTCAACAGGGGTATTAATATTCACATATTCGTTAAGGAAAATGTCATAGATTTCATTCGGCATAAGCTCCTTGTGCAAACGGTCCGATACATTTTTGACAGTGTATCCGAAGCTTTCACGCATTTCCATAGGCAAATCAAGCCCATAATTCTGCATAAGCACATATCCGATTCCCCCTTTACCGGATTGGCTATTAATACGAATAATGTCTCCTTCATACCGTCTTCCAATATCTTTTGGATCAATCAATAGATAAGGTACTGTCCAATACTGACGTTCTCTTTCCTCACGCCATTTCATCCCTTTGGCAATTGCATCCTGATGGGAACCTGAAAACGCAGTAAAGACGAGTTCACCGCCATATGGATGTCTTTCATGAACTTTCATTCTTGTCAATTTTTCGTACTTGGACAGTATGTCAGGGATATTTTCAAGATTAAGCTTTGGATTTACGCCATGCGAAAACATATTTAATGCAAGCGTTACAATGTCTACGTTTCCTGTTCTTTCTCCATTTCCAAACAGTGTTCCTTCAACTCTCTGTGCTCCGGCAAGCATTCCTAGTTCTGCATCTGCAACACCCGTTCCCCTGTCATTGTGCGGATGGAGTGACAGGATTACGTTGTCCCGGTAGTTCAGATGGTCACTCATATACTCAATTTGACTTGCGTAAACGTGAGGCATTGACATGGATACTGTAGCTGGAAGGTTGATAATTACCTTGTTTTCAGGAGTAGGGTGCCATATATTAAGCACTTGATTGCATATTTTCAATGCGAACTCCATCTCTGTTCCAGTAAAGCTTTCCGGTGAATACTGAAACTGGAAATCCCCATCGGTTTCTGGCAGCGTATTTCTTTAGCAGTTTTGCCCCAGTTACTGCAATGTCGATTATTTCATCCTCCGTTTTTTTGAAAACCTGCTCACGTTGTGCCACAGATGTAGAATTATAAAGGTGCACCACAGCTTTATTAACACCTTGAAGCGATTCAAACGTTTTTCTTATAATATGTTCTCTTGACTGAGTTAACACTTGAATCGTCACATCATCCGGAATCAAATCTTGTGCAATCAATGTACGTAAAAAAGTGTATTCTGTATCCGATGCAGCAGGGAACCCAACTTCTATTTCCTTGAAACCTACTTCCAAAAGCAATTGAAAATATTCCAGCTTCTCCTCGAGACTCATAGGCACGACCAAAACCTGATTTCCATCTCGAAGATCAACACTGCACCATGAAGGAGCTTCCGCAATGTACTCCTTCTCTGTCCATTTCAAGCTTTTAACTGGAGGCATAAAATAACTTCTGGAATACTTTTCAATATTTCTCATTTTGATTACCACCTTTTTACTTAGTATTTAGTTTGTTTAAAATAAAAAGCCTATCATCTCATAAGTGAACTGCCCCGTAAATGTTA
>NZ_PGUW01000004.1 GCF_002863565.1 Bacillus sp. V5-8f | reverse complement strand
TTGATAGCTTGTACATATTATATAGTAAGCCATATTCACCAAATTCCTCCTTGCGAGTATTAGTCTAATAATTCGCCTAATCGCAATTATTAGACTTTTTTTCAAAACTAATAGCAAAATAAAACGCCTTTAATAGACTAGATACATAAAATGACTCCAATGTCCCGTATACAAAAGTAGCCATGTAGGAAAAACCCGGCATGGTTGTCCATTGTCCGGGTTCGGATATCAATATGTTCAGTTATTTTACCCGCGCAAATCCAAAGCCTGACGCATAATCATCGCCTGTTGCAGAGCCATATCCACCTTTTATGTCATACACCCTGGCTTTTGATTGAAGCTGGGAACGAACCTGCGCATGGGTAAGTCCTGGATTGGCTGACCAAATCTTTGCAGCTAGCCCGGATACATGAGGGGTTGCCATGGATGTTCCACTAATCGTATTGTATCCGCCGTCAATCCAAGTGGACTCGATGGAAGCTCCAGGAGCAGAAATTTCTACATCCTTTTCCCCGATCACAAAATCACCATCTGTATTAGGGTTCCCACGGGATGAAAAGTTCGCGACCCTATAGGTTCCATTCTCCTGCCGGTTTTCTAAAGCCGCCACCGCCACCGCATTCGGCAAGGCTCCTGGATAGCCGATTGTGTTAGCTGCATATCCGCTATTTCCAGCGGCTGCGATCACCAATAATCCCTTGCTATATGCATAGTTTACAGCATTCGTAATCAGGGTGTCCTTTCCCGCTGAACCAAGAGACATGGAGATAATTACTCTCGTACCTGTGGCTGTCTTCTGATCTGCTGCATGCCGGATCGCGCCTGCTATGTCATCCGAGTAGCCAGATCCATCATCTCCGAGAACCTTGTAAGCCCATAGCTCTGCTTCCGGTGCTACTCCATAGATTCCTAGACCATCTGAACCACCATTTGCTAGAGCAGTACCAGACACATGGGTACCATGTCCATTACGGTCCGTACAAGAATTATTAACAATAGTGGCTGTTGTAGAGGTGAAATCTTTACATTGCTCTACATTTGCTGCAAGGTCAATATGTGAAGTTGTCGTGCCTGTATCCAAAACGGCAATTTTGGTTCCATTCCCTCCTGATGTTGTCTGAAGGGATGAATCGTTATATACCGCTTTAATCCCCCATGGAACTCGCATTGAGGGATAAACAGCAGCCGCAGCACTTACGGCTGTAGCTTGAGGTCTTGAAATGGTTACGACAGGAACCTTTTTGATTTCCAGCTGTTTATTGCCTTTCAATTTATTATAGTCCGTCTGGCTAACGTCCATAGTAAATCCTTCCGTGCCGAAATCCCATTTTTCCTTGTGTTGCTCTTTTACTTTTTTTACGTTATTCTTCTCTCCGGTTACTAAAACTCTGATTTCTTGTTCTTCGCTTCCGGCTGAATCTTTTTGAACTGCGGCAGCCCCGTCAGCCATCATGGATAAACTAAACGCAGTACAAAGCAATAACGTCATGAACTTTGTCTTTTTCTTCATTATGTTCCCCTCTCGCCCTGTTATTTTCTATAATCCTAGTCTATGAGACTGTTTTTTTGAAAAAGTAACAATATGACAGCAATCTAGCAGAAACTCCAAGTATAAAAATTTAATGCATGTTTAGTGGAAAACCAAAAAACAACCTGCAATCGTTAATTTAAGGGACAAGCTTATCACATGGCTTATTTATGGAAGAAAGTTTAGAAATTTCCAAATTTCAAAATACATATCCTAATATATCATTCTATTACCCAGTTAGGTAACTTACAAATTATGTAAATAAAACTAGATAGTAGAAATTCTATCTCGCAGTTCCCCCTTCAAACACTCCACACTACAGGTATATAAAAAAAGTGCCGGAACACGGCACTTTCATGTAAGTTTATATGGATTTATGCAAATTTAGTTTAGTTTACGGATACTTTTACATGATAATATCCCCTGACGCACCTTATTTGCGTCAGCTATTCTGCACTTCTGGTTGATCAGAAAAAAACAATGCTTCACTTAAAAGCAGCATATCATGGTATATTTGTTCCTTTATTTGCAAATTATCACATTGATAATAATCGTCAACTAATCGTTTAAGTTCATGGTTAATGAGTTCTACTGGAAACAATCTACTTACTCCTTTGGTGTTATGTTTTATCCTTCAGAAATAACCACTAACCTACTATCCTATTTATCTAGGAACAAACATTAATTAGAGAATTGGCACAATGTTCTAGTTTTACAAAAGTTTTTCATTAGCTAATAAATTGCCAACATTATATCCGCAGAGCCAGCCTTTATGTCGATAAATATAAAGGTGATACCTATGAAGTTTCTGTTAGATCGAGTAATTCGGAGCTGATATCAATGAGTGCCAGTTATATCAATAAATTGTAAGCTGATAACAATGATTGCCAGTCCGGACAGATTATCCTGCATTTTGGCTAAATTAATCTGATTTCTGGACAAATTATCCTTCATTTTCGCTAAATTATTTTGAATTCGGATAGATTATCCTTCATTTCGGCTAAATAAACTTGATAACGGACAATTCCCAAATAAATAAAGAAAGCCTGATAGCGGGTTCAAACCCGTTATCAGGCTTTATGTGATGATTAATAACCGCCAAAGCAACCGCAGCCAACAATCACCAATAATACGAAGATTACAAGGATGAAAGCAAATTGACCGCCGTAGCCACCGCCAGCGTAGTCACCCATGTCGTACCCTCCTTTTATGTGTTAGTGGAAAAGCTACCTTACACTTTCATACTATGTACAACCCAATTTACTGGACAGGGCTGAGAGTTTGTCCTACGTAAAAATGTGTCTTTTCGGTAATTTTAGTAAATGAGTTTTTTTCTATTAAAAATGGGCGGTCACTTTAATAGCTTGTACATATGATAAATTAAGCCGCAACCTACCAGCTTCTCCATTTACCTCCTTTGGAAAACGATCTTACAAAGAAAAAAGCCTGTTAATTAGCAATCCTAATTAAGGCTTTTTTCGTGTGTCAATCATAATAAATATGCTCCATTGAATGTACATAGAGATCTAAAACAGCTTTTTAGTCAGGAGATGTTCGGTTTCACTTTCGTCATAACAGCGGATTTCCCATTTTGGTTACCATACCAACACGAGTGTTGTGCTCTTCTTCAAAGGTGACATGTACTGGCACGCCCTTTTATTGTATTTCCATGTAATTTATCCGGAGAATCCCTTCCATTTCCGTTCCTTTTTTCGCTTTCAGCTGACCCTTGTACAATTCCTTGCCAGTGTTTAGGTCAGCAACTATCAATTGACCCGGCGGCTGTTTAGTTTTGCGGGGATAGGTTTCATCAGCAGAATATAAGTAAATTCGGCTGTTTTTAATAATCACCTTAGTATCTTCCGTCATTTGGCTGGCCATAATTGAAAATTCGAAAGATTTTATCAGTTGCCTTTTGTTTATATCATGTGTTTCGATTTGTAATCTCTCAGCCTTTCGATGAATGACATAAATGGCGGTATCATTGTAAAACGATTCATATCCAGTGTATTTCGAATTTGGAATACTTTGTTGTTTTCCAGTTTCAAAATTATAAACCATCAGTTCGCTTCCTTGTTTATCCATTGTTTTGTTCCCATTTCTGCCCGTTCTTTCTTGAAGCTCATATTTTTCATATACGAAATAGTTGTTTGGATTCCGTACATTTGTTTCTCTCAACTTTTGATAATTAATGAAGGTGCTCCCTGCCTGTTCAGTTTTAAAAATAAGTTCATCTGCAATGATTTTTTCTCTAGATAAATCGATTGTGTAAATATGGACCTCGTTGTTCTCCACATCTGAATATGAATGGAGACTTTGTACTGCAACGACTTTCAACATCCCGCCTACCATCTGAACATCCAATTCCCCCATAAATAAAACTGGTTTTTCCGTCAGAATTTTAACCTTAGTATCCGTTCGTTCTTCCTTTTCCTTGTCTAAGAGTGAAATGTTGAAGGAATATTCTTTCTTCTCACTTTTCTCTTCTTCCTTTATGGTAGCATGCACCAGGAAATCTTTATCTTCATAAAGAGAAGCTGCTCCCCACTTTCCTCTCATATAGGAAGGATACTTCTCCTGAAGTTCTCTTATTTCCCCATCGTTTCCATAACCATTGGTGAATAGTTGCACGAACGATTGCTCACTATTGTAATCAATCTGATTATTTGAGATAAGGAGGCCCTCCGAACGTCCAAAATGGCCAGCTCGGTCGAAGGAGCCTGCGAATGTGACCGGCATGATTTCTTTATCGTCACCGGACTCTTTGACAAATGTAAACTGCGGAAGGCTGCTTTCAGATACTGCATTCTTGATATAAAAAGAGCCTATGAAAATCAAAGCAGCAAGAGTAATCAGTAGTGTCCTCCAATATCGTTTCATTTGTTCACCCCTCCTCACACCGTTACCTTTTTATTTAATAAGAACCGGCTGATGACAATTGACAATGCCGTGATTAACATAAGCAGCACGCCCTCGAGTAACAGCAGCTCTTTCGGATACAACATTTCTCCCACTAGAAACGGTGTTAACAGCAGCAACCCGGCAAATAGGATGAAAAGAATCCCCATTACAATTCCCTTCCACCGGAAGCTTCTCTCGAATAATATCGCGGTAAACAGCAGAAACACGGCCATAATGCCAATACCATATGACACCAGGAATTGATCGAATGAATGCGGGATAATCATGGATAAAAACCAGAAGCTGTTTAGTGCATGATGATAGTCCAAATAACCGATAAACTCAGCCGGCACCAGAGATTCAAGGAGCGTCTGCTGCAGTGGCAGCAGGATAAGCTGAAATGCGATCAATCCAAGGACCAACAGGAGAATAGCTGTAGCCTTGGCAAAAAAGATGTTGATTCGTACAGTGGGCAGCATCAGCAGCCGGTAAATAAACGTATTCTTGCCGAACCAGTCACGATACCAAATGAAAAAGATATACAAAATCAACAAAGCCGCGCTCAGTGCGATTGGAGCAAGGAACCAGAGGCTTGTAACGATTTGTGAAAAGCTTATCGTGCCGTGGCTAGTAAGAAATTCTGCTTGTGTGATTGATTGATCCCTCATGACCCTGCTTGCTTCACTTAAATAGGTTTTTGACCTTACAACAACACCGGCAAATTGCGAAATGGCCACAATCACCAACAGTGACCCAAAAAATCTAGATGCCCTATTGATTTCAAAATCCACTAGTTTAAGATAACTTTTCATCTAGATACACCTCCCTCATTACATCAACGACTGATTTGCCCTCCTCCATACGGATATCCTCAGTTTTAAATTCTTTCAGGACTTTCCCGTTTCCGATCAAGACCGCCTTGTCTATCAAATGCTCGATGTCACCGATTTCGTGCGTTGTGATAATTACGCCCCTGTCTTCAATCAAATGGCTGGCAAAAACATCAGCGATTTGCTCACGGCTAAATAGATCTATTCCTGAGAATGGTTCATCCATCAGTACATAATCCACATCAATGGACAATCCAAGCAGCAGGTTGATTTTGGCTGCATTCCCCTTTGAAAGTTCTGATATGCGAGTATGTTCATCAAGCTTGAAAAACGACAGCAGCGTGGAAGCGCGTTCCTCATTCCAATTGCTGTAGAAATCCTTCATGAACATCATCGATTCCTTAATCGTCATGTTGGGCAACATAGTGATCGTGTCAGGAATAAAGGTAACTTTTTCATACATATTCTTTGAAATTGCCGCCTCATCAATCAAGATTTGTCCATCGGAAATAGGTGTTAACGCCATGATTGCTTTTAATGTCGTCGTCTTACCGGAACCATTGATTCCGATCAAACAGGTGATTTCCCCTTTGTTTGCCTGAAAAGATAGTCCGTCCAGCACTTTTTTCCTGCCAAACTTTTTCGAGATATTCTTAACTTCAATCACGTTTGCCTGCCCCCTTACTCCTCAAAGCTCTCTACATATTTTTCCTTGACCAGCGTCAACAGTTCTTCAATTGGCACATTGATTCGATGAACTGATTTCAGAAACGCATCGATTGCCTCGTGAATCAGTTCCTCTCTCACTGCATTTAAAATCGACTGGTCCGTTGTAATCTTGCTTGGATGATTTCTTTCCGTGTAAATCAAACCTTGTTCCTCCATTTCCTTATACGCTTTTTGAGCAGTGTTTGGATTAATTTTTAAGCTGCCTGCAATCTCCCGTCTTGATGGCACTTCCTGCCCAGCAATAATTGCACCTATTGCAATCTGCTCCTTAAAATGGCGGACAACCTGCAAATACACCGGATCGCGGTTATTAAAGGTAACATTCATGTCAACATCTCCCATGCAGCCTAAATTTACGACAGCTGAATTGGTAATCGTTAGTGTATGTATTACATGGTTCATACACTTTATAAGTGTACTATATAGTTAATACACCTCAGTCGTCAATAGCTTTTTTTGTTTCATTTTTAATAAAATTTATTCATCACACATTGAATCATAGTTACCCGCGGATTTCAGGGTTACTTAATCACATGAATAAAGACGTATTCCCTAGTCCTCACCTTTAACGAGAGTGCTCTAGGACAGGATCTTCCTCCAATTCATATTTTTAAAAGACTGATCTTTGATCGTTGAAAAATCTAATTATATAGTTCATTAACATAATATCGACCAATCCTCCAGTAACGAGAGTCATGGAATATGTAAAGATTCAATATCATTATTAATTCGTTTTAAGTCTTTTGTAAAATTGCCAATTTTCATTTTTCCATACGCTATATTTAGAAATGTAATTTTTCAAAGACGAAAGGGGATTAACTTGTTCATGAAAACACGGAAATCAAGCATCGCACAAAAATTAATGGTGATGGGAGCGTCTGTCGCATTGGGTGCTTCCCTATTTACCGCAAGTTTGGCTTCGGCGGAGAAGAACGAACGCTATGACAAAAAGCCCTCCTTTGAATTTGGCCTTATTGCCGATATTCAATACTGTGACTGCGATACACAGGGTGTCCGCTTTTACCGGAATTCCATTGAAAAGCTCCAGGCAGCAACAGCTGAACTTAACCGGCATGATTTGGCCTTCACCATTCAGACAGGCGATTTGATCGACCGCAACGTGGATAGCTTTAACACCATCCTGCCTTATTTCAACCAGATTCAAGGAAAAAGGTACCACACCCTGGGGAACCATGATTTCCCCGTGACAACTGATGAAGTCGCAGACATTTTAGATATGCCGAATCAATATTATGACTTTGCCAAGAAAGGCTATCGCTTTGTCGTTCTGGATACGAATGACCGCTCGCTATACGCTCACAAACAGGGTTCTGCCCAGTACCAGCAATCGGAACAGATGTATAACCAACTGATGGCTACCGGTGCGGCGAATGCACAGACATGGAATGGAGGCGTAGGCCCAGAGCAGCTGGATTGGCTAAAAAAGGTTTTGGAAGAATCAAAGAAGAAACACGAAAAAGTCATTGTCATCGGACACCATCCAGTTTATCCAGCCAACGAACATAACGCATGGAATGACACTGAAATTGTCAAGGTATTGGAACGTGCAGGCAATGTTGTTGCTTACTTTAACGGGCATAACCACGAGGGTAATTTTGCTGAGAAAAACGGCATCACCTACTTGAATTTCCGAGGAATGCTGGATACGGCGGATACGAGTGCTTTTTCTGTAATTGAGGCATACAAGGATCGGCTGGAAATTGACGGTTTTGGACGCGAACCAGATCGCACAATCTGGATTCATCAGGACCAAGAAAACAAAGGCAAGCATCGAGACAGCGAACACGCATATAACGATCAAGTCAAAAAGGCACGTAACTAAATCAGTACATACTCAAAAGACAAGGGATTCTTTTCCCTTGTCTTTTTATCTCGTGTTCAAATCTATAGATTACGGTGCACCACCTGTGTAGTTTTCTTATGTTCCCCTAATACATTAGTTAACAATTCGTCAAAATCTGGACGCACCTCTTACCATAGATGATTCCTGATAATCACTTAATTCCCTTAATAAATTTAGAAGTTTATGTAATTTCATGTCGTTAATTTGAATTTTCAAAATTCGGGATATCTCTTCAAATCATGTTATATTTTTCCTTGGAAATTTATTAACATTTCAGGAGACTAAGATGAAAATTGAACGTTTAATTACAAATTTTATAATAAGTAAATCTCATTTGCCAACGCATGCAAATGTCTTGCTGGACCACGCTAGAAAAGAGTATATATTAGGTAAGATTTCAATAAAAGATTACCGCGAACTACTTCAAGAACTAAGCAAACGTGGTGCAACACTACCGTAGCCAGTGAACAAATAAACGGGCATTTTAAGAATAGCTTCTCATAAGTCGTAGTCATCCGTTTGCAATCCTTCTTTATGCCCGTCTTTATCAATATAATAATATTAATCTACTATGATCCCTTAACTACGCGGAAGCGGGCTAGGTGTGTGTGTAACCTTTCTCATTTAATCGATAAACCGTTTAATCCCCATTTTTTTCAGGCCGGGGAGCATGTTCAACATTAAAAAAATCGATACATGCCCCTCTTTTTTGTTACATAATCTGATAAAAAGGAAACAGGTACCCCATATATAACACTACCTATTAGGGCATATAAAGCACTATCATAAAATAGATGGTCGAGCCTGTTCCGAGTTCTATAAAAAAGTAAAGCCCTCCGAGAATGAAACTGGAATATAAGGCAGACTTAATCTTTGAAATCAGAATCTGTTTCAATCGAACTCCCTTTTACATTTTAAAAACAAGGCAGATTTATATGCCTGAGTGAAAAAGTAAATAATTTCAGAATATTCCAACACGAGTTATAATAACTGTGTTAAACTTAAATCAAATAAAAAATCTGGGATATCTGACTTTTCTTAGTCCTCCCTTAGAGGCGAGGTGAGAAGATATGAAAATTCGAGTATTCCTGGATGATTACCGAGAGCCACCTGATGGATATGTATTAACTGAGACAATAGATGATTGTTTAGAATTATTGAGGAATTTTGAAATTGAACACCTGTCATTGGATCACGACCTCACCGATAAGATTAGAAATGGTTTTCTACTTGTTCAGTTGATGGTTAAGCACGATCTGTATGCAGCAAGTATAACGATTCACTCTGCCAATGCTGTTGGTGGTAAAGCTATGTATAATTTCTTGAAACAAGCCCAAAGACAAGGAACATTCCCGAACAGTATTAGAGTTCACCTAAGACCACTTCCCCTGAATCGCTGATCTTCTAATTCCGCTACATTTTTCTTCATGATTATAAATGAACGAGAAAAAAGCGATGTACTTATAGAAGATCGCTAACCATTCCACAAAAAATCATTGTTTTCTACTAACAACTGAAATAGTGCATCGAGATATACAAATTAGTTTTCCATCCACATCAGTAATTTTAATATCCCAGACCATTGTTGTACGCCCTTTATGAAAAGGGGTAGCTATTGCCGTGACAACGCCATCACTTTTACTTCGAATATAGTTTGCATTGATTTCCATACCTGCCGGGTTGAATTCCCCTTAAAATGTAAAATTAGTGTGCGTTTAAAAAGACAAGAACCTTCAATTTTACGTTAATTTACCACAATCAATAATTGAAATAGTTCCTGCTTTTTTTGCCTGTTACCTCGTCAACCATACGTCGCAAAAAAATATAACTGCTCTTATGTAACCATTAAACAATATTATAACAATCGCTGTTTTTTATTTTCCAGCTATATACTAGAAATATATTTCAAATATTAAATCTGGATGATTTTTTTGAGCCAAATGAAATCGGTACGGAGCCCCGATGGCCTCCATCCGTTCATCGGAGTCAGGGCTCTTTAAGTCTTCTATTATTAGTTTAAGAAGCCTCCTCTCCTTTTTCCAAATCAACCGCGGATTAAGGTTACTTAGTTTAAAGTCTATAATCTTATTTTTTATATATTATTGATTTTGGTTTTATTTTTTCCAAGGCCTTAGTTAGTAAGCCCCTCTCGTTTGAGAAGAGCTTTTTCTGTGAAATAAATACGTATGTTATTGTTATTGTAAATAATTACCTCTATATAAATATATAGGAATCTTACTATAATTTAACTAATATTGTAGTTTTATGGGAGGATTTATTTTGAGACGTATTTTTCATTTTTTTACCGTTGTCATTTTACTAATTTTCAGCCAGTTTCCCATGCTAAAACCTGATACTGCTCACGCAGCTGCAGGTCCTGTAAGCATTGCCTTTCACCCTTACGATTCGGTTGTAGACCCGAAACGTCCTGTTATCTATTTAACAAAGCTAGGAAGCAAGACCATCTATTCCGTGAACTATGAAACCGGGGATGTAAAAACCCTTATTCTGCCTTACGCAGCAGAAAAGATAGAGATGTACAACGACAAATTGTACGTAACCCAGCTTAAAACTAGCCATAACACCTATAATATGGGGCCGTATTCTGGTGCAATCGCTGAAGTGAATGCCAACGACTTCACATTAATTGACTTGATGGAAGTAGCGACGGACCCATATGACATTGCTATTGATAAAGACGGAATAATTTATATTTCACCAGGATCCGGACAATGGGAAAATATAAAAGCTTATTCCTTACTTGATAAAACGGAAATCCCAAACGGCCATGAGGCAAATGTTTATGAAAGGTCGACCATTTATTACAGTGCAGAAAACTCAAAGATTTATACGATTGACTCTACTCTTTCCCCCAGGGATATAGATGCCTTTGAAGTGAATAAAGGGGATATCACGGCAACATACGACTCTCCGTATCATGGAGACTATGACATTGATTTTGAAGGGAGAATCACACCAGACGGACAATACATGTATAACGATAGTGGCTATGTTTTTGAACTTGCCCCACTAAAATCTGGAGACATGGTATACAGTTTTGATATGGGTGATGAATTTCATGATTTTGCCTTCCACGAAAAGCTAACCTTCGCTGCGAGCAATTATGGCGGAATTGACATTTATGAGTATAATACAGACCATTACTTGTATTCCCTCAAAGAAGATGTGTTGGTCAACCACTTGTACTATAAGGATGGATTGATAGCCATTTATGAGGATGAAAGCGGAAAGAATTTTGTAGAATTTATCCAGGATTATAAATCCCAGCCGTTTAATTATGTTGACGGTTTATTCCTGTCCTCCGACTCCCAAGGGATCAAGCCGTACGATTTTTACAATGGCATTCGAAAGGTCCCTGCAGACAGTTCTTTTGTTTTACAGTTCAATCAAAAGGTTAACCTTGTTGATCCATCCACAATCTCGTTGAAGGGACCAAATGGTGAAATCAAGGTGTCAACTGATTTGAATTATGGGATCCTGTATATCAAGCCGCAATATTTATATGAAAGTACTCAGTATACGTTGACAATTGGCCAAGGGGCAGTCAGCGGCTATTCAGGTGAAAAGCTTGAAAGTGATAGAACCTTCACTTTCTATACAAGCAATCCCCCTATATCAAATCTTTCCGTCTCTGTAAACGACAGCCAGGCGCCATTGCAGTACACCTTCAACGCCTCGTCAAGTGGAGGCGTTGAACCTGAATACAGATATTCAGTAAAGGCGAACGGAGAGTGGAAGGTCATCCAGAACTATAGCTCAAGCCAGAGTACGGTTTGGAGGCCTGCAGCTAATGGGACTTACTCGTTTAAGGTAGAAGTGCGGAGCAAGGGCGAGGAGGCATCTGAAAAGTCATATGAATTCAGCCAGGTTGTAAAGGACGATATTGTACCGAGCATCACCCTGGTTCCCGATAAGACCAACCCTACGAATGGAAATGTTCAGGTTACAGTAAGAGCCAACGACAACATCGGGATAAAAAACATCAGACTACCAGATGGCAAAAGGGTAGCAGATTCTAATACAACCTTCACGGTAACAAAAAATGGGTCTTATTTCTTTGAAACAGAGGATCTGCTTGGAAACGTTGCTTCCTCTACCTTGAATGTAACAAATATTGATAAAATCAGCCCGGAGGCTAGCATCATATCAAGTACGACTACTCCAACTAAAAATGACATTGTACTTGTGGTGAATGCCAATGACAACAATACAATAAAGGGAATCACATTGCCTGGAGGAACTTTTTCAAAAGGGAATAATGCGTTGTTTCCAGTCTCTAAAAACGGAACATACACCTTCACTGTGGAAGATATGGCAGGCAATAAGACAACCAAGGTCTTTACCGTATTGAATATTTATAAAAACCCTCCAGCAACGCCTGCGGTCAATCCTGTTTGGGATAATCATACAGCGATAACAGGCAAAGCGGCAGCCAATTCCATTGTCACTGCATTGGTGGGCAGCAAAATTATCGGAACTGCTAAGGCAACACCGCAAGGCAGTTACAAAATCAGTATGGTAAAACAAAAAGCAGGAACGAAGATTTCCCTATACGCCAAGGATCCTGCCGGTAATAAAAGTGCTTCAAGAGTTGTAACAACCATTGACAAAACACCGCCAGCTGCTCCGACCGTCAACAAAATTACAACCCAAACACGGTTAATAACCGGAAAAGCAGAAAAAGGGTCGATCGTGTATCTATACTCAGGAAGCAGACTAGTAAGCAAATCAACGGTTGATTCCCTAGGGAATTATAAAATATCCATTCAACCGCAAAGAAAGGGAACCTCATTAAAATTACAGGCAGTTGACAAAGCAATCAACAAGAGTCCATTCCGTACAGCAAGCGTTCTGTAAGAAAAACCAACCTGAACGGAACAATCCCAAGAAATATCAGAAGGCAACTCCCATATGGGTTAGTTGCCTTCTTTTAATAGGAGTTGCCCAATGACGACATGTAGGTATGAATAAATATTTATATCAAAAAAGTTCCCTCGCCTGTAACTCTTTATAAGGATATATCAGAAGACTTTTGTTTATTAAACAATGAGTGGCTCAGGGAAAACAAGTTACTTCCATTGATGACAAGGAATACAGAAATAACAAGAAATGCTAGATCTAATTCATATCCAGCCATTTGTCCATTTCCTAAAAAACCGACTGCCCATTTCACCTTTATTGTCGCCCCTAACATGATCACAATGAATAAAGCAGATACAATTCTCGTACCAAAACCAATTACTAATAAAATTCCTCCGATCAACTCTATTAAAGCAACAGCGTATGCCATAAACCCTGGCAACCCGATACTCTGGAACCAACCGACCGTATTTTCGATTCCTCCCTGAAACTTTACATAACCATGGATGAAGAATATGATGCCTAAAGTAATCCGTAAAATAAGTGCTCCAACTTCGTTTTTCAACATTTTATTAAGCCTCTCCTTTTTCGTTTTTTCCATACTTATATTGAAAGTAGGATCTCTGATTAATTTCAGAAGACATATTTCTTGTTTTGTAATTATTTTCAATTAAACTATCTCTAATTCGAGATTTTTACCACTATAAAATGTTAAAATAGTATTGTAAACAACAACCTCCTTGCTTCCCATCCTTTTAATATTTCCATTCATTTTGGACCAGCTCCTTTCTTTAAAACAGGTAGAATGGAAATTTAACCGTGAATAAGGTTTTCACACTCCAGTTGCCTCTCCCCCATCTCAATGACAAAATCGGTGTGTTTGGTCCATACACGAAAAAAATAAAGTTTTACAATCAAAAAGTATAATAGTACCTTTTAATATGTTACTTACTTTATGTAAGTTATTATATTTTTACAATTTGTTTATGTCAAGTAATAATTTATCAAGCCCGCTTTTTTTACATGGCCAGAACGCCTTAACAGCTAACCAAAACCCTAATAAATAAGTTTACTGCTACTCGAGTAAAGTCCATTCAAGTCTATAAAGGCTAGATAGTTACTTGTAACGGTTTTATTTAACAATCTCAAGACATTGATCCACTTTATGATCTTTGGAATGAAGAAGCCTGATAACGGTTCAAACCATTATCAGGCTTTCTTTTGGAGATTAATAGCCGCCAAAGCAACCGCAGCCGACAATTACCAATAATACGAATATTACAATGATAAAAGCAAAGCTGCCACCGTAGAAGCCACCAGCGTAACCGCTCATTTAGTATCCCCCTTTTTTTTGTAATGGAAAACCTACCGTACACTTCATCCTATGTTTAATTAATTGAAACGGACAGGGTTGAGAGTTTGTCCTAATGAAAATGTGTTTTTTCACCAATTGTATATTTAAGTAGTATCTGGATTAAAAAGGGCTGTCACTTATACATAGATTGTACTGGTTAACAACTTGAAAATGGGCGAGCCCCCCTCATATGGTAAGAAGAAGCTTTCAAAAAATTTTCAATATGTCGCTATACCTTGGCTTGGAATATCTTTATATAAACGGAATTGATCAAGCAAGTAATTTCTCTGATACGAGGTGCAATTGTTATAAAATCTGGTATTTTTACCGCAGCTTTAAGCCTTTCATTCGATGGTACTGGTTTATTACAAATTCAGGCTGTCACTTTGAAAGCTTGTACATATTATGAAAATAAGCGCTCTATATACCGTTAACTGAAATGACAGACAAACCGCTAATAAAGGAGTGAAAACTATGGATGAATTCGGAATAGCAGAAATTGCATTTATTCTTATTATTTTCGTTCTGTTGGTTATCATTTTAGCCTTCTTCCTCTTCTATTAAGCAGCTATTAAGTCGTGCGAGCCTAATAATTGGCCAAGCCTTCTTTTAGTCCGAGCCTATTGTTAGGCTTTTTCATGATAAAAAAAACACCCTTAAAAGGATGCTTTGTTATACTACACAAACTAATATTCTTTTAAATATTATGACTGTTCTACGGAACTACTCGAACACCTTAATCTGTCCCATAGCTGCCTCGATCTTCCACAATTCTAAAACTTTGTTGAAGTACTTTTAATGACTATACTGTGATTTTCTGAAATGTAATGGATATTTTTCCTTGAGCATCTCTATAAATAGAGGGACGAACTCGGGGTCAAATTGATCACCGCTACAATTTGCCAGCTCCACAATTGCTTCATCAAAAGACTTGGTTTTTTGATAAGGCCGTTCAGTCGTCATAGCATCAAAAGAGTCTATGATACATAAAATACGTGCCAATTTTGGAATGGAGTAGCCCTTTAATCCATATGGATAGCCTTTGCCGTCAAACCTTTCATGATGCAATTCAACAAGGGGGATCAAATCATGTAGAGCCTTGTTGGTAGAGATAATTTCTTTCCCCCATATCACATGCTTCTTCATAATTTCCCACTCGTGTGAATCGAGTTTTCCCTTTTTATTGATGATGTCTCTCGGAATTTCCAGCTTTCCAATGTCATGAACCAACGCGCCCATAATCAACAATTGTCTTTCTCTATCTGTAAGTTCCAATTTGTTGCAGAAGTCTACTGCATATCCGTACACTCTTCTACTATGCTGATAGGTGTTCACATCTTTTGACAGAAAGATCCGCAATTGCTGTTCTAGCTGTTCTAGCTCATGCTCCCATTCAAAATGATTACTAGCATGTTCATCATGAAACAGCTGAACATTATTTTTCCCTTTTGCCTTAGCAACATATAAAGCCTGGTCCGCCCTGCCTAAAAATTCAGCGCTATCATACATTCCTTCCTCATACTCCACTATTCCCCCTGAAAACGAGAGACAGCCATGCGGAAGTAATTCAACTCCATCAATATATGTGTCATTCGCACTCTTTCTTAAGCGGTCCATAAATAATAACGCTTCATCTTTTTCTATGTTCGGCATTAAGATGACAAATTCTTCTCCGCCGTAACGGGATACAATTTTATCTTCGCCACACCGTTCCTGTAGTAAGGACCCAAAGGTTTTGAGCAGCTTGTCCCCTTCCAAATGGCCAAGCCGATCATTATATTTTTTGAAATCATCAATATCTAAAATGGCAAGGCTAAGCGGGTAGTATTTTCGGTCTTTTATATAATTTACAAGGAGTTCTTTAAAATAACCGTGATTGTACAATCCTGTTAATTCATCTGTGTTGGCTTTTTTTGTAAGATTTTCGTAGAGTTCATTATATTGTTTAAAAGCAATGGAAAGTAATACAACTATAATGGTGAATAATGCAAGACCAAATACTTGTTCATAAACGATCAGAACACTACAAACAATCGATAATATGAGAGTGCTAATATAAGTAGATAAGGTGTTTTTAACAATGTTTGTTAAAATAAACTTTGGTGAACCAATCATATAGAAATAACCGCCGAAAATCGCGAGGTTAATAACAGAGTAAACAAGCATCGCAAGAACATACGGTAATATATTCTCGGAATTGAATAAACCTTCCTCTCCCTTCGAAAAAATGAAAACTCCATGAGCTCCAACAAGCATTATCACATAATTGGAAAAATTAAATAAATGCTTCCACCAAACCGTCTGACGTTGATAGATAAAATTAATCACCGAAGCGAGGAGCAGAACGAATAAAGTCATATCTAAACCAAAGATAAAAAGCGAAGCCAGGAAAATCGCTGAATCCATCGACAGGGAGTTTTGAGTTAGAGGAAATAATATGGCAAAATGATTGACAAGTATAATGGATCCTAGAATAGAAAAAATCAATACCCATTTTGTTAATTCATAAGAAAAGCTTGGTGTGTTAATAAAGATAAAGACTAGTAATCCAACAAGACATATCGTTCCAACATACATTTCAGCTTTATTTTTTATAACATTGATTTTAGTCATGAATATTCACTTCCCAATGAACTAAAAGGGGGAAATATCCCTTTTAGCCCTTATCATTAACCTAATTTATAACCTGAAGTTAAAGCTACAATAATCGAACCAATAACGGCAAGGTTAAATAACACATTTTTAACATTTAACTCCTTCTTTTCTTCCGTGTTGTTCATTGACGCCACCTCCTTCATTGAGACTGTTGCCTTTATGTATAACCATTAGTGATTGTATAAATAGAAAAATTCCTATATTCATTACAATGTCTCCGATGCTCACAACCTGATCTTTCGGGTATGGGTTTGTAATCGGAATGATGTCACCCAGAAACCCCAAACGGGTATGCTCCGTAAGCAAAGTGTGTTTCGCATAAACTCCATTTTTTAAAGTTTCTATATAAAATGGATCTAATATTTTCGCAGCTTCCATAGAAACCGGCATCCTGCCGCCATTTATGGATATTACGATAAAATTCAACAGGACACCTAATAATATGACCATGAATCCAGGCTGAATTCTATTAACCCATAAAAATAGCAAACCTACTATATAAATCAAGATATATAGGTGGCCGCTCACAGTTTCCAGCCATGAAAATTGATGCTGAAAAATAAATATTGTAACTTCAAATAAAAGCAATAAAGGAAAAAATGCCCCCCATCTTATTTTCAGTGTCGCTAACCCATAAAGGTTTCCACCACGCAGGAAACCGATGAGTAAAGACAAAAGGATCCCATCAAAAACCATGAACTAACTCCCTTTAGAAATTTATGCAAAGATAGTGATAAATGACTAGTATTTGAAATTTTATACTATCACTGCCATTTCTAATTCACAATAGTATTTTTTATAACTCTAGTTATATTACTAGGAATCTTATGAATAAAAATAGACACATAGCAATATCCGTAGCTAAACGATCAAATAACCTAACATCTCAGCAAATCCGAGTATTGTAAACTTCCTCACAAACAGCCCATAACTTATTGTCTAAAATACATACTTAAGCCATTAAAGATTCCTTGTGCCGCTTTTTGTTGAGAAGCATTTGTTGTAATAATTTATTCTTTTTGGGGGTTAGAGATGAAATCTAGTTCAACAAGAACAGCTGGCATCTCATTATTTTTACTACATAATATCAAACAGCTTGAACGCCACAGCCCTTCATTCCTGTCTGTTTCACCAGCTCAGCCTGGATATATCTTGCTAATTCTGCCTCATTTACATGCGCATGATCATAAAAGGTGTCGACTTCACTAGCGTTCTTGCTTGTGCTGGAATTGTAATGGATACTTGTAAACAAAACAGCATTATGCTTACGATTTATTCGCACAAAATGGCTTAAATATTTGGGACATATAATATCTGTATCCTTTAGGAAAGATCAACATACTATGTATTAACCCAGGAAATTATTTTTTAAAAAAAGGTTTGGTGATATTATGTCAGATGCAGTGGCTGTTGCAGGAGGGTTCGGTAACGGATTTGCTTTGATCATAGTTCTGTTCATTCTTCTGGTTATTTTAGGATGCTTCTGTGGTCGCGGGTATGCTCCAGTTGGCCCAGTATACGGATATGGAGCCTACTGTTAAGAAAAGCCTTTCTTTAGGTTTTTTTCTTTTTCTTACTACTAATTTCCAACTACAAAAATGAGCTTCTATAAAGTTTAGCCCCCTCTCATTTATTACCAAAAACGTCGCAATGATTTGGGGATAAAAACTAGCCTTTCGGGGTTTTGTTTTTGAATAATCGTTACAATATTGCATCCAATATGCATACTGTAAATAATCTTTGAGGCTTTAATCATTTTAATTTGCCTGTACCCCCCCCCCCTCCTTCTTAAAGAGTAGGGAGTTTTTTAGGGTTATGCAAAAAACAAAAAAAAAACAGACTCATTATTTGAGCCTGTTTTTGTATATTTCAGTTACGCCTTTTGAACGTTAGCAGCTTGAGGGCCACGAGCACCTTGCTCAACGTCAAATGTAACTTTTTGACCTTCGTCTAATGATTTGAAACCTTCGCCTTGGATTGCAGAGAAATGAACGAATACATCTTCTCCACCTTCGCGTTCGATAAATCCGAAACCTTTTTCTGCATTAAACCATTTAACTGTACCTTGTTCCATATGTGTTGCCTCCTAGTGCGATAAGCACATTTTGTTACTATCCTTGCCCAATGTGATCTTTAAGACGAAAAGTCAAAAACTAATACTATCCTTTACACCGAACAAAAATAATTCTTATTAATCATAACAGAACATAGAAAAAACTACAAGTTCTATTGGAAGGGAAGAAAAAACCTTTATCCAATGTTTCATAATTCCGTTTTCTTCCTGACAATAAGATGAATTGTAAAGAGATTTATTTTAACCTTTCGTTTAGCTCTGGGCTGATACTTATTAATTTACTCTCTTATTAACCAAATGATAAGTGTCCTTTTTTAGACTAACACACCCATTTTGATATTAATACTAATGCCTGCCTAATAGAAACCATTAAAAAAAACACTCTTTTCGCCAATTCGGACTTATCTAACCTACCGTATTAAAGTAATAGAAAAAGCCGCAATCAAGTGACTTATTGTATGGTTTTCTCTCTTTTATTCCTTATCAGGCAATCCAGGAGGTTGATAATAAGGCGGGACCTTCAACCACCCTCTTTTTTGCATGAGCGCTCTCAATGTGGCGGCAAAGGTAATATGTTGAGGCTGGAATCTCAAGAACATCAACCCAATGTCCGTCCTGATTGCTTCAGACTGAACCATGGCACATTTCACGATTGACTAGGCGATTTTGATGGAAACGCTATTTGCAATTTCGTCATCCGTCATCCTAACTCCATTAGGTTCTTCGTTTTGATTGGACTTAGGCCGAGGTTCCCGGCCGTTCGGCAGTGCCACCCCTTCGTGAATCAACAGGTTCCTTACCTCCTTGGCCTGATTGTGGCACAGTTTAACCGCTTCCTTTAACATATCCTTCACTTCTTCATCAGTTGTCGTATTCAGTCCCATTTCTTCAAAGCTCATCCATATTCCAACATCGATAGATAGATCCAACACGACATGACCTCACCGACATGAGGGGGCTGCTTTTTTTCGTTGGTCAGCATTGCCTTCAATGCAGTCGTCGCAGTCTCAAAAATATTGTCCATTGAAACACCTCCCATTCATAAAATAACCAAGGCCTGAGATTTTTAGTCTTATGTAAATTTGTTATTCAACACTCGTCCGAAGCAGAATAGGAGCTGCCGAAGCACCTCCACTATATTAAATTCAAGAGCCTTATAATTTATGCAATCTTACATTTAATGAAAAAGAAACTAAGGCAGCACACTGTTAATAGGTTATTTGTTCGAACTAGAATCTGACAAATATTCGGAGAGCTGTACAACAGCTTGATACATTTATCCGTTAAAAAAAGGCCTGATTCCAGGTCTTTTTTCCAAGATATGTATTTTATATTCGTTTTGCACCTATAAATTGTGGTTTCCAATATGTATTATAGATACTCGACAAAGGCGGCTTATAAGTTTTCATATCAGTACTAAAAGCCTTCAATGCGAGTTCAGGACTCATAGCTGTTAATATTGGTTTTACGCCGATCATTTCTAATAAACAACTTATTCATCTTCTTCAACACCAAAAACCGCCTTACATGACATGATAAGGCGGTTTGCTAATCTAATTTATCGTCTAAATCCATCTACATACTGGGCTGGTACATTTGCTTCCTTTTTCAGTGTAGCTGCAGCTTCTAATGCCCAATGAGGATTACGCAACATACCTCTTCCAACGGCCACTAGATCTGCTTCTTCATTTCCGATGACAGCATTTGCTAACGCTGGCTCATCTAATCTGCCAACTGCAATAACGGGGATATTAAGAGCTTTCTTGATTTCTTGTGCTAATGGTACTTGATATGCTGCATGTGTACCAGGTCTTCCACCTGCACCAATAGGACCTTCTCCACCAGAAGAGACGTGGAAGATGTCTACTCCTGCTTTTTGATATTCTTTTGCAAATTCAATACTTTCATTAATACCATATCCACCTTCAACATATTCCTTTGCGGATATACGCATGATTAATGGCATATCTTCTGGCATCTCGGCTTTTGCAGCTTCAATAATTTCTCGGCCAAACTTCGTGAGATCCTTTCCATATTCATCTTCTCTCTGATTGGTTAAAGGCGAGTGGAACTGATGAATCAAATATCCGTGCGCACCATGGATCTCAATCGCGTCAAATCCTGCTTTTACTGCACGCTGTACAGCCTTACGGTACTTATTGATCATTTCTTTTACTTCATCTGTTGAAAGTGGTCTAGGTGTTTTTGAATTTTCATCAAATGGAATGGCTGAAGGAGCGACAGGTACCTCAGCGTCTTCCGCTTTACGTCCAGCGTGAGCAATCTGGATACCCACTTTAGCTCCATACTGATGGCAAGCTTCCACAATTCGTGCTAAAGCAGGAATGTGTTCATCTGACCATAAACCTAAGTCGAAGTCTGTGATACGGCCATCCGGTTCCACATCTGTCATCTCCATTATAATAAAACCAGCCCCGCCGATTGCTCGATTTACATAGTGCAAGTAATGCCAGTCTGTAGCAATACCGTCTTTCTTCTCAACTGAATATTGACACATTGGCGGCATTACGACGCGGTTTTTCAACTCTAAACCTTTGAACGTATAAGGACTAAATAAATGTTCCATTTTAAAACTCCTTTTATGCAAAATAATTGAAAGAATGCTATAAAAGCATCCTTCTTCTGTTATGTCCTATAGCATCACATTATGTACAAGCTTGATAAAGTAAAATACATGCGTGTGCATGCATTTAAATTATAATAATCATTTCTTCATGTCAACAAATATCACCATCCACATCCTCTTAAAAATGTGTACATACATATTCCCAAATACGAAATAACATCCTCGTTATTTGATTGTTAATCTAAAAGTTTAGAATGTTTAGCACTGTAGACGATTATGCAAATAGAGATGTGAATATATAGGCTTATAAAAAAAAGCCCAAGTGAAGTTTACCGGGCTTAAGACAAAGTACATTCGTATAAAATTCTTTCGTGAATCAAAAATTATAACTTCTTTATTAAAGACTGAAGTTCTCGTTGAATTTTTCCTGTTTCCAAAAGGGAACTAAGAACATTCTGGAAGAAACTAGGTAAATGAATTTAATAATTCTAGACCTCGCTAGAAGGTGAAACAAGGTTCAAAGGCTTATTACTAACTGCTAAGCTTTAATGGAGTTTTTTAATATGGTCCTTTTATTATAGATTCGTTCATTGATTTATAGCCGTATAAAAAAGAATATTCCCTTGAAAAAAACCCATTCCAGTTGAAAGCTAAAATGGGTTAGAGACAATAGTCTAATGGAAAATTAGAGGTTCCTTGTTATTTTTATCGAATATTCATATCATTTGGATGTGCACCTTTACGTCGATTACGATTAAGTTTATTTATTTCGTTCAATTCAGTTGAAGTTAGTTCGAAATCAAATACATTATAGTTCTCTTCGATTCGTGATGGTGTAATAGATTTTGGAATGACGATTGTGTTATTTTGTAAATGCCAGCGCAACACAACTTGAGCTGGCGTTTTGCTGTGTGACGTAGCAATCCTTTGAATTACTTCGTCTTGCAACACCTCTCCTCCTTGGTCAAGAGGGCTCCAAGCTTCTACAAAGATATTATGTTTTGCACAAAACTCTTTTAACTCATTTTGAGCAAGGTATGGATGACACTCAATCTGATTCAATACTGGTACAACTTCACATTCTTTTAAAAGGCGCTCTAAGTGTTCAATTTCAAAGTTACAAACTCCAATTGCTTTCACTCGGCCATCATGATAAAGCTTTTCTAACGCTTTATAGGTTTCAATATACTGGTTAAATTGCGGAGTAGGCCAGTGAATCAAATATAAATCAACATAATCAAGACCTAATCTTTCCAAGCTCTCATCAAATGCATATAACGTATTTTCAAATCCTTGATCACTATTCCAAACTTTCGTTGTAATAAATAACTCTTCACGAGATACAGATGATTCAGCAATAGCCTTTCCAACGCCCTTTTCATTTTTATAGATCATTGCCGTATCAATAGATGTGTAACCAACTTCAATTGCTTTTGCAACTGCTAGTCTTGCTTGATCGTCTTCAACCTGCCAAACACCAAATCCCAGCTGCGGCATTTTTAATCCGTTATTTAGAGTAACAAAATTCATGGTACATTTCTCCTTTTATCCCTCGTTTTTTATTACCTTTCAGTTAAAAATAAATTGTATTATTTTGTATCCTGAACCCTTAAAGAAGCTCTTCCGACTAATCCATAATACGATAAGAAAGCCATTAAGCTTGCTAAAAAAATAACAACCCCCATTGGAATGGCTGTATACTCTCCGGCTATTCCTACGAGTGGAGCCGTTAATGATCCGAGTATAAAGGGTAGGAGTCCTAATAGTGCAGAGGCACTTCCTGCAATATGTCCTTGTGTCTCCATTGCTAATGAAAAAGAAGTTGCAGCAATGATTCCTATCGAAGATACAAAAAAGAAAATGGGAATGGCGACAGCGATAAGGGGAGCCTTTGATAGAAGAGCTACCAATAAAACAGCACCTGCTAAGTTAGAAATCAATAACCCAATCTTTAGGAAAGTCCTCTCTGATATGATATCTGTAAAGCGACCAACCACCTGACTTCCAATAATTAGAGCAACTCCATTCACTCCAAATAATAGACTGAACACTTGGGGAGTTACACCATAAATATTCTGATAGACAAAAGGAATACCTGAAACGTAAGCAAAGATTCCTGCAATGATGAAGCCTTGAGTAAGGGCATATCCAGTGAACTGACGATCTTTTAACAAAGAGCCAAAATTCTTCACTATTTGTGAAATATTACTTGGAACACGGTTTTCCTTTGGTAATGTTTCTTCGAGTTTCCATGAAACCATGAAAACCAATGCGAGACCTATACAAGCTAAAACAAGAAAAACTCCTGACCAATTAGTAAACGCTAGTATAATCCCTCCAGCAATCGGTGCTACAATTGGCCCAAGGTTCCCTACCAACATCAATAAAGCGAAGAACTTGGTGAGTTCCCTTCCACTGTACACATCGCGAACAATTGCTCTAGAAATCACGAGCCCACCTGCTGCTGCAAAACCTTGTAGGAAACGAGCCCCGATAAAGGTGTAAATATTGGGTGCAAATGCACATATTGCAGAAACGATTAAATACAGGAGGAGGAAAATCCTCAATGGCTTACGGCGGCCTTGAACATCACTCATTGGTCCTATAATCAATTGACCTAATCCCAATCCTAAAAGGCAAGACGTTAAACTAATTTGTACTAAGGAAGCTGTTGTATGGTATTCTTTCACAATAGTAGGGAATGAAGGTAAATACATATCGATTGTAAAAGGACCTAATAGTGCAAGTGACCCTAAGAGTAAAGCAAGTTGCAATCGTTTGGTACCTGTTAATTTATTCAACTATTTCTCGCCTTTCTATTTAACAATCATTTTCCATTAATCTAAAAAACTGTTTTATAAAAATTTACTTTACATATCTAGTGGAAAATCAAGAACAGGCACCACTAGGGCACTCGCCCTTGATTTTCCATGTAATTACTTTTTACTAATTTTTAGGAAAACCTCGATCGTATTGTCTTGGAATTCCTGTTTCTTTATGAAGAACAGTTGCAGCCTCCAGTGTCCAATAAGGATTTCTTAACATTCCTCTTCCGACCGCAACCAGATCCGCATCTTCATTTCCAATAACGGAGTTCGCTAATGATGGTTCATCCAATCTTCCAACCGCAATGACAGGGATATTAAGAGCTTGCTTAATGGCTCTTGCTAATGGCACTTGATAAGCTACATGTGTACCAGGTCTTCCATCTGCAGCAATAGGTCCTTCTCCCCCTGCACTCACATGAAACATATCAACCCCTGCTTTTTGATATTCCCTTGAAAATTCAATGCTTTCATTGATGCCATATCCACCGTCTACGTATTCTCTAGCAGATATTCGCATAATCAACGGCATATCCTCTGGCATTTCGCTCTTTGCAGCCTGAATGACATCTTTACCAAATTTCGTTAATTCCTTTCCATACTCATCTGTTCTTTGATTGGTGATATGGGATTGAAATTGGTGAATCAAGTAACCGTGTGCACCATGAAGCTCGATTACATCTACTCCAGCTTGAACGGCACGACGTACAGCCATACGGAATTTTCCAACCATTTCTTTTACTTCTTCTGTAGAGAGTGCTCTTGGCGTTTTTGAATTTACATCAAAGGGAATCGCAGACGGTGCAACTGGAATCTCGGCATCTTCTGCTTTACGCCCAGCATGAGCAATTTGAATACCTACCTTTGCCCCATATTGATGACAAGCATCAACAATACGTTTAAGTTGCGGGATTTGCTCATCTGACCATAATCCTAAATCATAATCGGTGATACGGCCATCTGGATCAACATCTGTCATTTCGATAATGATTAAGCTCGCACCTCCAATGGCACGGCTAACATAATGCATAAAATGCCAGTCCGTTGCAATTCCATCCTTATTCGTTACCGAATATTGACACATAGGTGGCATAACCACTCGGTTTTTTAATTTTATTCCTTTGAGCAGAAAAGGGGTAAATAAATGATCCATGATATCAAACTCCTTCTTGGTGTATTAGCAAGAGTTACTTACCTCTATAGTGAAAAAAGCTTTACACCCATGCTCTATATAGGCGTATGTATAAATTTACGGTTTCCACATTCCTTTTTCACGAGGTTATTGGTACTTTTTCGTTCAACCTAAGTCTTCCTATTTGTGATAGACGGATAACAAGCTATTAGTAATTATTTATTAAATGTATGCGCATGCATATAAAATAGCATGAAACAAAACACTTCGTCAATTTAACTGATTTCAACCAAAAGACGGCATAACATGAACCCTCCCAAATTCGAAGAACTAGGACATTTGTCCCATCATCCCGTCATGGTTTTAATTGATCAAGTAATCGATATAGCTCTTCGCGAATCATATCTTGAGAAAAAGCCTTTTCAAGGGTGTCATGAAACGTAACAGTCGCCTTTTTAAGCTTTTCCTCTCCTTCAGGTGTTAAGGAAGTGAAGATGGCTCTACGATCGTCTACACAAATATAACGTTTTAATGTTCCACAGCCTTTTGCTTCAAATCGGCTGACCAGTCTTGACATGGCGCTCTGACTAAGTCCCACCATACTCTGTAATTGTTGTAACTTTAATTTTTTTTCGGGGGCTTCGGATAAAAATAAAAGAACATAGAATTCTTTTAATGATAATTGATGATTTTCTTGAAGTATACCTTCTAGTTCGTTCGTAATTTTCATTTGTATATGGGTTAAAGAAAGCCAATTTGTTATCAATTGTTTGTTTTGATTTAATTCCATTCGTCCCACCTGTTCTAGGTTCAAGTTAGCTCTATACAAGCAATGCGTTAGCCCTACAAATTTATTGGTTTTTTTTCTATAGTAACAAGCAAACATTTTAATAGTCAAATGGGACAATGTTCACTCGCGAGTGAACATTGAGAGCATACAGGACATCCTGCTTTTTTAAAAGCTCCATTGAAGGTTTTCTTACTTGTTTGGCTCTCTTGATGAAATGATTTTAAAAAATACGGAGATAATAAATTTTAGAATAGATGAGATGACTTATTTCCTCTTAAATGCACCCAAATTTCGGGAGGTAATACATAATGACCAATCAAAAGCGTATATTGTTTGTTGTTACCCGATTTTCCGTTGTTTTTTCGCTAGACGTACCAAACCGTTTTTGTTGGCTAAGACGAAATTGTTCTTCATACCATCTCACTTTTACCGTGAGTTCTTCTACTTGAGCTTGAAGAGATTCAATTGTAGGTTGATTTTGATGAGAGGATGTTGTTTTCATAGATGAATCCATTTCGACAAAATGAATCAAATCCCTTCTAAATATATGAATTTTTAACAGGATTGTGCTCGCATATACAGCTTGATGCCCTTGTTTTTGGTCAAATGGAAATCCATAAAGAAGCCATCTCAGTTGCCTTCTTGAAATGGTAAGTGGCACATTTGGATGTTGAGTTGGCCAGTCAAACTTTCCTTTTTCCAATCTGCGATAATGCAACCAAAAACCATTATGTTCCCACACTAGAATCTTTAGTTTATCGCGTGAGCGATTGCAAAAGACAAATAAACAAGAAGAATGTAAGGAGATTATCTCATGAGCTATTTACAAGTAGTAGGTGGGGAATATTTGACGCTTACCTTTCTAAAGCTCCACAACTTTTTGCCTCTAGTCTAGTTACTAGCCTTGACATCGCACTTTGACTTAAGCCAACCGATTCTTGCAATTGCTGTAACCTTAATTTTTTATCACTTTGTTGTGACAAAAAGTAAAGAACATAAAATTCTTTTAATAACAAACCATGATTTTTTTGCAATGCATTTTCCAGCTCATTTGTCATGTTCATTTGAATATTGGTAATGGATATCCAATTATCTAAAAGCTCTTTTTCTTGGTTGGTTTCCATTGACATTCCACCTGTTCATCCCTATCTATTTATAACATAGCATGTAATATTTTATTATGATATATCCAGTTATATCTCGCAAGAGCATGAGCCTCCTCTATAAAGTCAACCACAATACTTCTACTAAAGCTTACTGGCAAATTTTAAATATAAATATTAATTCATACTATCTAGTTTCACTGTTAGATTATATGAATTTTACAATCCGATTTTCCGTTTTTGCTAGAAAAAAGGATCCCTACTGTGTAAGAATCCTTCTTTATTTTGACTTCGTGTATTCCTTTGTTTCACCATCACTATACGTAATGTCAAGCTCCAGATTCTTGTAATCTTCTTCAAATCCAAAATCCTTCACCACTTCTGCAATTACTTCATCTTCAGGAGCATCTTGATTAAATTCCAGTTTTTCCAGCTGAGGCCCCAGTTCGTCCATCGCTTCATCGCCGGATAACTTTTTGTCGTTCATTTCGTCGTCAATCGAAGCTTCTGTTTCTGTACCCTCTGTATCATATTCAGCCTCGTATTCCTGACCCTCGGCATCCTCTACCTTCAATTCGAATGATTTAAATGTGAAATCCATTTTATGAGAGCTCCCCACACTCGTTTCAGGATTAGTGCCGGCCTGGTTTTCATCTTCAGCAACAGGCGGATTTTCCACTTCATCTTTGTCGCTGCAGCCACTCAACGCAAACATTGTCATCAATGGTACACCTAAAATATAATGAAAGGCTTTCAAGGAATTCCCCTCCTTATGATTTACTTTTTATATTACCTTCTGGCCGGTAGTTAAACATTTTGTTAGACAAATGATATATACAATCAGCTAATTGGGGGGAATATTCATAATTGTAAATTTTCAGGATTCAATAATTACAAATCTCTATCAGCCTATTATCCAATACATCACACCTTGAAACTTTATACTATATAGATTTTTATCATTTCTTTTTATACAAAAAAGAGATTGCCATAGCAATCCCTGTCTGTACCTAGTGTTAGTACAAATCTTCACTAACTAATTAAGAAGAAAGTAACTGGGGCCTTTCTGTTATAAAGGTTTCACTCATACAGTTTCATAAATATGGGTGCCACTCTGAAAGGTTGTATGTCTATTTTCTGCCATACATTTCCCATGACATAGGGTTCAACTTTGAGCCAATTATCCAGCTCTTCTCTTGATGGAAAGTCCACTACCATCATTGAACCTATCATTTTTCCTTCGTCATCAAGAATAGCTCCACCATATAAATGGTGTCCTTCTTTAACTCTTCGTTCTACTCCTTCTAAGTGCTCTTCCCTCACCTTTAACCTTCTATCAATCGCTTTTTCATCAGTACCATCATAAGCTGTAACTATGTATTGCATGTTTCCACTCTCCCTTTTACTAAATTTTTCGCATGCACCACTTGCATATTGATCCGTATGTTTTCTGTTTATTTCATGCAATTGAAACATATGCTACCTTTATTCATTATACATAAATTGCATTCCTATATTGAACGAAACCTGTACCGTTAGTTAAACAAGAAAATCAACATGCTTTAATATCTAAACCTTTATAAAATCAAGTACCTATTGCTTCTATGTCTTTTCTCACCTAAAGCACATTCAAAAATGTAAAAAGGGAAAAGAGTCTTGTCTCTTTTCCCTTTTTATTAAACGCCCATACAACAGGGTTAAAATAAAAGGAGTGCCCTATATGTCCATCTCCCACCATTTTTGTTCTTCTTGCTTCATCTGTTTCTCCGTTTGCTGAGGATAGGCGGTTCGGAATTTATGATCGTCAGCTGGGATGATTTCTACCATTTTTGCAATCATATCTTCCGGGTCATACTGGTTCTTTAACCCCTCTTCCGCCTTTTTTATATCCTCTTTTCTCGTGAAGTTTTTCTCTTCATCGTACCATTTCCATAACTCTTCTGCCGCCCGGTCATTAAAGCCTGTATTGAAGGCACCAGGGTTAATGGTGGCAACTTTCACTCCAAATCCTTGAAGCTCCAACTGCAGGGTATGGGCAATTGCTTCAATCGCGTGCTTTGTAGCGGCATATGGACCGCCATATGGAGATGCCATTATTCCAGACATGGAACTCATAAAGACGATTTTTCCACTTCCCTTTTCAACCATCTTCTGCGCAGCTATCTGTGCTGTTTCCAAGGTTGCGAAAACATTTACCTCAAAAAGTGCCCGAAAGCGGTCCATTGGCACTTCCCCAAGCGGCCCTCGTTCATTAATTGCGGCATTTGCAACAAATACGTCAAAATCATACTTTTTAATCTGTTCCAAATCCAACGGGTTCGTAATATCCACTTTTATCACATCTATATCCAGTTCCAAGTCATTAGCTTCCCGAAGAAGGTCTGTTTTTTGAGAAGTCAGCTCTGTCGCCGCAATCACACGATGCCCTTTTTTAGCAAGACCGATCGCTGCACCCCTGCCAAGCCCGGTCCCTGCTCCAGTAATGAAAATTGTTTTCCCCATGTTTAATTCCTCCATTCAATATAGCATGCTAATTTACTTTTCCCAATAGCAGCAAGGACAAACCAAACATGGGGAACTTTACCGATTCTTGCACGAAGAATATTGAGTCTTTTTAACTATGAAAAACGCCTGTACACAATGAGCGGTAGTAGTTTAGAATAGGACGGGTAACAACTATGTAACTATTTTTTCAAGACGTTTACAATTATGCTACAACTCCTACACTGCATATGGCAATAACGATACAAAGCATAATAGAAAAAGTTAACAACATCCTGCCGGACAGACGGCTCAACGGAGTGTTATTTTCATGAAACAATTATTAAAGGAATTAGAGCAGTTGACCGACGAGATAAAGAGCTTTGAGCTATATATGAACGCAAAATTCCACAACATCCATCGGATGGTCTCCGAAATGGAAGAAATATTGGCCCAGGCAACCGAGACAGCGGACAACAGTGATGCCTATTCGAAAACAATTAAATAATCGGCTGGTACAAAAAGACCGACTCGGGAAAGAAATTCAATTACTCGTTTTATCTATCTTCGTTTAAAAACCTTTTTATATACCATATATGCGATAACAATTAAAGCCAAGATTAAAATAACTTTCACCAACATCTACTCCTTTTTTACTTAGTCTACCCCCTTTATTCCCGTAAATCGCTTAATGAAACACTGTTGTTTCCTTAAGAACATTTTCCACTTTTTATGGAAGTCTTTTGTTGCACCTGCCCGGTTGGTGGAGTGAAAATTTTACAAAACACTAAGTAAAGAAGATTCTTGAAAGATTTTATCTCAAAGGGCCTTCTACTAGCTTTATACAACTTTCTAAAAAGCTCTGGCTAATTATCAGCAAGTATTCATATTGGATTCCCTTGTGTTTTGATTCTAAATTCTCAAAATACCTTAGAACTTGTACATCCATTAACTCCCATTAAATAACATTTTAACAAACCTTTCTAACCTCTTCCCCCTTTAATCCGCCTAATGGCAGCCTAATCCTCAACATATTATCTGAATAAAAAATAGTGGCCATCCATACCTTATCATAGCAGGATAATAACTCTGATTTCCTTAAATAAAACTATTGTTCCCGATAAAAAAAGTTTTACCGTTTGACCTAAAAAAACACAAGAAACTTGACCTGATCATAGGTTTAAGGTGTATCTTTTTATTGTATGAATCAATAAAACATTGGAGGAAAAAAGATGACAAAATTCGCTTTTGTAACAGGAGCTAATAAAGGTATTGGGTATGAAATTGTCCGTCAATTAGCAGAAAAAAATTATCACGTATTTTTAGGAGCCCGCAACGAAGAACTCGGAGAAAAAGCTGTACAAGCATTAGGCTTTTCGAATGTTACATATGTTCAAGTTGACATTTCAGACACACAATCCATTCAAAACGCAAAAAATAAAATCCTTCAAGTTACGGATCACCTAGACTTGTTAATAAATAATGCAGGGATTGCACTCGATTTCAACATTTTGCCTAGTGAACTAAAATTAGAAACGCTGCGTCAAGAATTTGATGTTAACTTCTTTGGAACGTTTCAAATGATCCAAACGTTTTTACCACTAGTAAAAAAATCACCATCCGGAAAAATCCTAAACGTTACTACCGATATGGCTTCTCAAACAATGTTCGAGAATGGTGAAGTTGCACCACTCAATATATTAGGCTATAACTCATCAAAAACCGCTGTGAACTCTTTAACATTAACCTTTGGTAAAGAATTTGGCACAAACGGCCCTGAAATTTTAGGCGTGACACCTGGTTTTACCAGCACTGACCTTAACGGAAATGCCCCAGGAGGCAAAACAACTGCGGAAGGTGCACAAATCATTGTCAAATATGCCTTAAGCGAAACAAATTACAATGGTAAAATTCTAAATGAAAATGGGATTATTCCTTGGTAATCATTATTAATATAAGCTATGTATTATACTACTGGAGAAGCTGTATCTGAAACAAAAAAGGTAGACCCAAATTTTAATCAGCTAGTTGGGCATGAGTTCGTTATTGTCTCGGATTCAGCCCTTTTGTTTTCCCGCCTGATGGCAACCGCCTTGTAGCCGCAATTATAGCAAGGTCCTAGCAATATCGGTAAAAACATCAATCTAAATTAAAACAATTAAAAAAGAGCTAGCTATTAGCTGCTCGTAGTAATAGTGTAAAATTCCACCATGTGATTTTTTATAGAATCACATTAATGTGGACTTTTTACCCTTACGCACAATCACGATGTCAATATTCCCCGATTCTCTCCAGAGGAGCCCTCCTTCTCTTCAGGCTTCATCAAACTGACAATGACTCCAGCGATTAAGGCAAGAATCAATGTTGCGCCACGGGAAGTAAACATGGATTCGAGCGGTGTATTGATCCAGATAATGGTGCTAACAAATCCAGTAAGAAGCGCAGCAATGACACCAGCACCCGAGACTCGTTTCCAAAAGAAAGTTAATAGAATGGCAGCGGCAAAGCTATTTCCAACCCCGGCCCAAGCCCAGCCAATCACAACATAAATTAAAGATTTAGACATAAGCCCGATTACTAATCCAATTAGTCCAACCACAGTAACGGTCAAACGTGAAATCATTAAAAGCTGTTTTTCGGTGAACTGGATACCCATAATCTTGTGCAAAATATCTTCACTTATCGAACTAGTGACCACTAATAACTGAGAAGACACTGTAGACATAATAGCTGCTAAAATCCCGGCAAGCAAGATACCAACTAACCATCCTGGAAGCAGCTCGGTCAGCATAAAAGGTAAAATCATTTCAACATTTTCTACTGAATCAGAACCATATAACGTCAAACCTGTAATACCGATCAAGAATGCACCGCCATAGGCTAATACTCCCCAAAGAATCGCAAAGTTTCTTCCGATTTTGGCATCCTGTTCGTTTTTTAATGCCATAAACCTTGCACTGATATGCGGTTGCCCTCCAAGATACCCTAACGCCCAAGAAAAGTTTGTATATATTAAAAGCCCAATAGCAAATCCAGTTGCACCACCAGTCCAGGAATCCGCTCCATTGCCTGCTTGAATTAGTGCATGACTTATGGACAGGTCTGATGCCGAGATTTTGATCAATGCTACAATAGGCAAAATAACGAGTGTAGTCACCATTAAAATCGCTTGGATGGCATCTGTCCATACAACTGATAGAAACCCTCCCAGGCAAGAATATACAATTACAACCGCTGCCACGATCAGAATACCTGTTAATGGATCAATGCCCATTGTTTGCTCTAACGTCTTCCCTGTCCCTCCAAACTGAGTTCCCACGTACAGAGTAAAGAAAGGAATAATAATGATAGCCCCAATGCCCCTGATTAAGTTTGCATGTTTTGGGAACTTGGCTGATAAATAATCAGGCAGTGTCAGTACGTTATACTTTATTCTTTCTTCCATAAACTTTTTCGCTAAAAATACCCATGACACTATAATTCCTGCTAACATTCCAAGAAATAGCCATATGCTTGAAAGTCCTGTCGAAAAAGCAAAACCTGTTGCTCCTAATAACAACCATGCCGAAGCCTCAGTTGACCTTTCTGAAAAAGCCAAAGCCCATCCCGGAATTTTATTGCCTCCAAGATGATAGTCATCGTACCCAAGATTTTTACGGCTATAATAGACTCCAACTCCCAGCATCGCTACAAAGTAAAGAATCAATTCAAATAGAATGACCATATTCATACGTTTCACACTCCATTCAATATTTACTAATTTTTCAACCTTGTGAGTTCGTTTGATCAACCAACAAGTTGATTAATTTAAAGAATATTTTGAAAATTTTACATGTACTAAGACTATTGGAAAGGAATGAGATGGTAAATGATACTGCAGAATAATGGAGGTTAGGGAAAGAAGAATGATTGTGTATATTGATATAGAAGAATCTTTCCATTAAGAAAAGATTCTTCTATTGGCTTTAAAAGTACTTTATTATCTGTATTTATGCTTCCAGTTTGCTGGATACAAAGCATAATAAAAGGATGCCTGTGTTGTACTTTCATATATAATCGATGTACCTTTTTCAATAAAAAAGGAATCTCCTTGATGCCCGATAAACCTGTTTCCATCCGTTTCAATTTTTACCTCGCCGTCAATTACATAAATCGTTTCGTCATATAAAAGAGTCCAAGGAAATTTGCATTGTTTTAATATAACGATGCCGGCACCCAAAGTTTCGGATACTTCATCTGTAACGCTTCTTGAAATCAACCCTTCACCAGGCCCGATGGTACCGTCCATTTTTTCAAATTCATAGTTTTCCGAGCGAATCAATTTTACCGCCAATAAACATCCCCCCTTTACCAGCCTCCATATGCTACCCAACCTCCATCTACGTTATAGGTAGTACCGGTCACATAGCTTGATTCATCGGTTGCTAAAAACAAGACAACATCTGCCACTTCCTTTGTTGTCCCAAAGCGGCGAAGCGGTGTTCGCCTGACTACATCCTGGTCATCATAGCCGCCAGCCTCTTGGTCCGTTTCATCTAATGGAGTTTTTATATAAGCAGGTGCTACCGCGTTAACTCGGATGTTTTTTTCTGCCCATTCGACTGCTAATACCTTTGTTAAGCCGATCATGCCGTGTTTAGTCGAGCTATAGGCTGCTCTCATTGGAACGCAGACCTGGCCATAAACAGAGGTAATATTGATGATGGAGCCCCCTCCGACCTTTTCCATCGCTTTTCCTGCTTCCTGGCATCCAAAGAAAACCCCGGATAGATTCGTGTCCAGTACAGCCTTCCAATCCTCTTCACTTAATGCCATGGAAGGGCCGATCCGGTTGATCCCTGCATTATTTACAAATACATCGATTTGTCCGTATTTTTGGATGGTTGTTGCAACTAGGTTCTCTACAGATTGTTTGTTCGCCATATCCGCAGCAATCGCACATACCTCATACCCCTTTTCTCGCAGGCTTCTTGCCGTTTGATCCGCTCTTTCCTGACTGCGGGAGTTTACAACTACTTTTGCCCCTTCCTCGGCAAATCTTTCCGAAATTGCTTCACCGATTCCCATGCTAGAACCTGTTACAATACAAACCTTGTCTTTTAACCGCAAATCAATCTCTCCCTTCAAATTACTATTTAAAGATGGAACTTTGTTTTCGCACATGCTTCGCTTTTCCAACACTCTCAATTCTTCTTTCTGCAAATAAATCCGCAGCTTTATAGGTTGGTATTTTCTCAGTTTTTGAAATATGAATTAAATCTGTCATTGTTTCATAAATGCGTTTCACAGCATTGACCCCTCTTTGTTCATTAAATCCGCCTGGTTTGATACGATCTGTATCAAAAATCGTTCCCCCAGCATTTGCAATGTAGTCAGGTGCATATAGGATGCCAAGTTCATCCAGGTAGTCACCATGTTTTTCTTCAGCTAGTTGGTTGTTTGCACACCCTGCAACGATCGAACATTTCAATTCCTCTATAGAACGGTCATTTATCACTTTACCAAGTGCACAAGGGGAGAAAATATCAACATCCAATGCATGAATCTTATCTATGGAATCTACATTTGTTCCAAACTCTTCTGCTACTTCATTCGTCCTCTTCGCATCGATGTCTGCAATCGTAATGATAGCTCCTTCTTCTGCTAGATGTTTAACAAGGTGATAGCCTACACTTCCCACACCTTGAACGGCAATTCGCACACCCTCGAGACGATCTGTTCCCAGCTTCTCCTTTGTGCAAGCTTTGATTGCCTGATAAACACCGAGGGCAGTATAGGGAGAGATTTCTCCTGCACCGCCAAACTCTCTTGGCAGAGTCACTACATAAGGAGTCTCCAGCCGGATGGTTTCCATATCCCGTAATGTAGTACCTACATCTTGCCCAGTAATATATAAGCCGTTTAATCGATTGATAAAGCGTCCGAATGCTCGAAACAAGGCTTCACTTTTTTGCTTTTTTGGATCGCCAATTATAACAGCTTTTCCACCGCCAAGGTCCACCCCGGCAGCAGCATATTTATATGTCATTCCTTTGCCCAGCCTTAGGGCATCTTCGATTGCATCCCATTCATTCTGATAAGTCCACATTCTAAGTCCGCCGGTTGCTGGTCCCAAGGTTGTATCATGAATACAAACAACACCCTTTAGCCCCGTTTCATTATCATTGAAAAAGAATAGATTTTCATAATTATATTTATCTAAGTATTCGAAGATTTTACCTTCCATTTCATCACCCCTTGTATTCGTTACTCTCCTTTTGCCCGGGACTTTATCCGATGCTGGCTTTTAAGTAGGTTATGAGATCTCTTTGCACTACTTGTGGTTGTGGAGTTTTGGTTTTGCGAGTATTGTTCTGCCAAAGCACACCAACACTAAAAGGATTTTCAGAGATTACCGAAACTAATTCCGGACTTGTTTCAGCAGGACGTTCTTGATAAGTTATATTCTTTTTATAAAAATCGTATCCCTGAGCTTTATTGAAAACAACACATGGACTAAATATATTGATTAATGAAAATCCATTATGTTGAATGCCCTTGATGATTAAGTCTTCCAAATGCTTGATATCACCTGAGAAACCCTGGCCAATGAAAGTTGCCCCAGAAGACCATGCTAATAAAAGCGGGTTAATTGGCTGGTCACTATTGCCTCCAGGGGTAGTGGAGGATTGATACCCAATCGGACTGGTTGGTGAAGTTTGACCTTTTGTATTTCCATATACCGAATTATCCATCACAATATAGGTAACATTTAAATTTCGCCGTGCAGCATGTACAAGATGGCCTACGCCTATTCCGTATCCGTCTCCATCACCACCTGCTGCAATCACTGTTAACTCAGGTCGGGAGGATTTAATCCCTAATGCTGTTGGCAATGTTCTTCCATGAGTTGTATGGATTGAATAGCCGCCAAAATAATGCGATATTTTACCGCTGCATCCGATGCCAGACACAAGTACTGCATTTTCCGGCCTGACATTTAATTTTGCTAATGCGCTTTGGATGCCTCTCAGTACACCAAAGTCTCCACAACCTGGACACCATGTAGGTGTATTCCCATTCGAAAAATCCTTTGCTGTTAATGTTTCCACCATTATATGGCCCCCTAAAATGTAAGATTCCTAGTAAATCTTGTTAATATGGCTGCCACTTCGTCATTAAATTCTCTGTCCGTATAGTGTTCGCCATCATACCTTAGGAGAGATTGGACTTCTTTGTCTTTCAGTCCTGCTTCTAATATAGTACGTATTTGAGCTTTGGCATTGTATTCTGCAACTATGATTTTATTCGAGTTCTTTAAGGCAATTCTCAAGGCCTCATCAGGCAGTGGACAAAGCTGGCGAATCAACAAGCCATTATAACCGGAGTTATTATTCACAAAATTCTTAATTAACTCACCCATCGCCCCCGTACCAATAATCGTAATGAGTGCATCCTCATCTCCTATTGTTGTAAATGGGCGATTGTATTGGATGGAATCAGCCTTTCTTAACCGCCTTATATGTAACGTGTTGCGAACCTTTTTAAAATCAGGCTCCATGAGTCCTCTTTCATCATGTTCATCACCGCTGACTACATGTTCACCGCCTTTTACCCCAGGTACTGTCCGCACGGGCGATCCGCTGCCAGCTGCCTCATACCTTTTGTAGGGTCCTGTTACTTCAGAATCTAAGATGGTTGGTCCACGGTCTATTTCAATGGATTTGATCGCGTTCTCTATGTTTTGCCATGGAAGGGATATTTTTCTAAGTGCAAGATCTAAATCTAAAGCTATAATTACGGGGCATTGATAATACTCAGAGAGGTTTAATGCTTCTTGTATCGTGACGATACAATCCAATACACTTGTTGGGGTTAGCAGGATACGGGGAAATTCCCCATGTCCTGCATTCATAAGGTGCAATAAATCGCTTTGTTCTGTTTTTGTTGGCATGCCTGTAGAGGGTCCTCCACGTTGATTATCAACTAACACCAACGGGATTTCTGTTGCTGCAGCATACCCTAATCCTTCGGTCATTAATGCTAATCCAGGCCCGCTCGTAGCAACAAAAGTCCGTTTCCCGGCATAGCTGCACCCTAAAGCTGCATGTATGGCTGCCATTTCATCTTCAACCTGGTATGCTCCTCCGCCTAGTGGCGGCAGCCATTTTGTCAGGTTTTCCAGTATCTCGGAGGCTGGAGTAATAGGGTAACCGTAGTAGTATCTAACATCTCCAGCAATAGCCCCAAGACACAATGCATCATTTCCGGAAATGGTTGCATTTTCAATCGATAAATTTGTGAGCGGCTCCGCCGTTGTAACAAATAATCCCAACTGATAACCTGCATCTAACAGATCGGTATTTCTCCCTTTTTTAAATCTTCTTTCAACTTCGACTTCAACCTGTTGATACGGAATACCGAGATAACCGCTTACTATTCCAAGAGCCCAAACGTTAAATCCAAGTTTCGGAGAATTTCCTTGATGCTCACTTGATATACTCTTAACGTTCTCGGGACCGAAAATCATCGCTTTATCCTTTAGCCTGGATAAATAGCGATCTGCTCCTTCCTCGTTCCAAACAACTGCCAAATCTATTTCTTCTATTCTAGGTGGTGGTTCGGCTTCGAATTTATCAGCGATGTAGATTTCAAAGGAAGTATTTCCGCCGCGAATAATGGTTGAGAAATCACGCCAATTTCTATGTGCATAACCTAGAGCTTCGATTGCTTTAGATAGGATTTCACCAGCGGTTTCAATCCCCTGTCCTGTTAATCCAAATAGTGCAATACTTTTCAACAAGCTCCCCCCTTTTGGTGAAGAAAAAGTAATATTGGTACATTATATCTGATATATTAGATAAAAATGACAATATTTTCTAAAACTTAAGTTATTACTATGAATAGGAGTGAAAAACTTGAGTAAAGCACAATTGGATACCCGTAATTTAAATCAAAAAATATATTCTTATTTAAGAGATAAAATTGTCCATAACGACTTAAAGCCCGGGACAAGGATTGATTACAATGACATCGCAAATGAGTTAGGTGTCAGTAAAACTCCATTAAGAGATGCCTTACAATTACTCCAGCAGGATGGATTAATTGAAGTGAAAAGCCGATCTGGCACATTCGTAAGCACGCCAAACCAAAAGGATATCGAAGAAATATTTGAGGTTAGAAAAGCTCTTGAAAGGCAGGCTATAAAGCTCGCAATGCCTAATATCTCACACCAATATTTAGAAACCATCTACGCAACTGCATTGGATGTGGATAAGGAGATCATAAAAGGAGATTATCAGTCGTTTTTCCAATTTGACCGACATTTTCACAAATCCCTTGTGCTTCATTCAAAAAACGGCCGATTGATCAAAATGATGGAGTCTCTCGAGGCTCAAATTACCTGGATTGGCGTAATGGTTGCCAAAACTCCGGAACGCCCCCGCCGTGCAAATGAAAAACATAAGGATATTCTAAATGCTCTAATAAAAATGAATATTTCGATAGCCCAGGATTTAATGGATGAGCATATAGAAGAGGTTAAACAGATGACTTTAAAGGATTTTATATAATAGATGATAAGCGTAAAAAAAGGACTTCACCTGTGGGAGAGTCCTTTCTCGTATGTATAAGATCATGCGAGAACCATTGCGATTCATTTTTTTAGCCAGTATAATTGACTTCATTCTTAAACACAACAATACATACATCTACCAAAAAAATTCCCCTCTCAACTCTACACCTAATTCCATCGCCCTCCAGCACTTTATGCCATATCGATCGTAGTGGAACCATGATTGATTTAAGCAATTAGAATGAAATTCAAAAATTCCCACCATCCATTAGTCCTCATTTAGGTAAAGTTTCTATTTACATTTCTAGTAAAAATTTATAATTTTATTAAATTTTTTTAATAGTTCGCCAATATTCCTTCTTTAAAATGAATTTGACAAACACAATTATCCAGCTAATTTTCAGAGGTTAATGAGAGGGGAAAATCAGTTTGAAACATAATCATGGTTTTGATGAAGTCAGAAGAATTCTAAAAAAGGAAGAAGCTGCTGGATCGCTTGACCGCAGGAAATTTCTCCAAGCATCTGGCAGAGTGGCAAGCCTGGCTCTTGGTTTAACGATAGCCAACCAGTTTAACGGACTCTCGGTTTCCGCTGAAACACCAATGTTTAAGTCTTATCCTTTTACGCTCGGCATTGCCTCCGGGGAACCATTGCCAGACAGCGTTGTCCTCTGGACTCGCCTTGCGCCAGACCCGCTTACTGGCGGAGGGATGAAAGAGCAAGACGTACCAGTAAAATGGGAGATTGCCAGAGATGTATATTTCCGTAATGTCGTGAAGCATGGAGTTGAATTTGCTAGAGCGCAGTTTGGCCATTCTGTCCATGCAGAAGTCTATGGTCTTGAACCGGGTACGGAGTATTTTTATAGATTTAAGGTAGGCAATGATATAAGCCAGGTCGGGCGGACGAAAACGCTTCCCCCATTTACGGCGGATGTCTCGAAGCTCACTTTCGCCTTTGCTTCATGCCAGCATTATAATGATTACTTTACTGCGTATGACCACATGGCAAAGGAAGATTTGGATCTCGTGTTCCATCTAGGTGATTATATATATGAAACCGGGCAAAGCGGAGATGGAGCTGGCGGTCGCATCCATAATACTCCGGAGATTCATACGTTAGAAGATTACAGGAATCGTTATGCTCTTTACAAAAGTGACATAGATCTTCAAAAGGTGCATGAAGCATTTCCATGGGTTGTAACTTGGGATGACCACGAGGTAGAAGATAATTATGCGGGAGGCGTCCCATCCCAGAATGACCAAACCCTTGAGCAATTTGCTATCCGAAGAGCTGCCGCCTACCAGGCATACTATGAACATATGCCATTAAGGCGTACCTCAATCCCGCATAAAGACAATATGCAGTTGTACAGAAAGCTTACATACGGCAACCTGGCACAATTCAACATTTTGGATACTCGCCAGTTCCGAGATGACCAGGCAAATGGAGATCTTTGGAAAGCACCAACTGCTGAATCAGAAGATCCAAACCGGACAATGCTTGGAAATGACCAAGAAGCATGGCTGCTTGGTGAGCTGGGCAAATCAACCGCCACCTGGAATGTACTGGCTCAACAAGTGTTTTTTGCACGTCGTGATGGAAAAATGGGAGACGGAGATAATCTGAGCATGGACGCATGGGATGGCTACCCTGCGGCACGGAACCGAATACTGACCTATATTAACGAACACAACATTCCTAACCTTGTCGTTTTAACTGGAGATGTACATACCAACTGGGCAAATGATATTAAACTGGACTATACAAACCCAAACTCACCGGCAATCGGCGTAGAATTCGTCGGCACCTCTATCACATCAGGTGGAGACGGCTACGATATAGCGAGCTATGGAAAGAACATGTTGAAGGAAAACCCGCATATCAAATTTTATACCAATCAGCGGGGATATGTGCGGTGTACAGTCACCCCACAATCGTGGCAATCAGATTACCGGATCATTCCTTATGTAAGCCGTCCCGGCGCCCCGGTCTCAACAAGAATTTCTTTTAAGGTTGAAAGTGGAAAACCTGGTCTGCAAAGCGTTGGACAGGCCGTAGCACTGACTTAAGCATTCCCGCTTATGTAAATAAAAACAGGTTCATTTCACTACCGTGGATTTCGCTAGTAGGGAAATCCACGGATTTTTTTCTATAGAGTTTTATATTTAAAAGATATTTATATTTCTAGATTTTTCTTCTCAGCAGGCATGTATTTAGTGATTAGCATACTTGCTTTTTAACATTATAACAGAGGTAATTACGACTACATTCTTCCATTATTCACATTAAGCCATTTCCGGTTTTAATTCTTTCAATTCGGACATTATTTCTTCTCTTAACTTATACTTCTCTACTTTATTTGTTGGTGTGCGAGGAAGCTCCTGGGTAAATCGGATATACTTTGGCCACATATATTTAGGCATTTTATTCTTTACCCATTCTCGTAAATCAACCTCTTCTACTGTTGCTCCATCCTGTTTGACAATAAAGACGGCGATATCGTCTTCATCTCCTTCCTCTGCGGGGACAGGAATCGCAGCGCAAAAATCGATATGAGGATGGCCATTCATAAGATCTTCCAATTGATAGGATGAGATTTTCTCCCCACGGCAACGGATTACACTTCCTAAGCGATCAACAAAATAATAATATCCATCTTTCCCTAGGTATCCAGCATCGCCAGTGTGGAACCACAGGTTCTTTAACGCTTCTTTTGTCGATTCATGCTTGTTAAAATATTCTTGTAATATTAGATGTGGCAAACGGGGCCGGAGCGCAATTTGACCAACCTCTCCAACGGGCATTTCCACATCGTTATCATCAAGAATGGCTACCTCAAAAAACACAGTTTCTTTTCCCATAAAGCCTTTACTTAGCTCTTTTTCTCCATCAATGACCGGAATGCTATGTTTCTCGCATTGAGAAATGATCTCCTGCCGAGTTAAACCCTTAAATAGGTCATCAGGTGTTCCCTGCTCTTCCTCCATCTCCACGATCACGCTGCCTATCGGATTTCCTGACTCTGTTTGGCCAAACCCAGCACTGACTATATCAAAACCAAACCGTTTAGCGACGTCGTTATGATACTTAGGAAGGGGCTGCATGTGTACTTTATTGAGGGTATTGTGCCTATCGTCTTCCTTAGGCCTGGCGTTCATTAGCCAAGGAATCATGACATCCAGCAAAATAGCATTTGTCGCCTGGCTCTTTTTAATCCGGTTCCAAAATTGATTTGGACTGAATTTATCCCACAAGGCGACTGTACAGCCCGCATACGCTGCCTTTGCAATATTAGCAAACGCACCACCCACATGGTAAAGCGGGAGATCATTATATACCACATCTTCCGGACACATAATATGCCTCATCCGTTGAGTATATCCATTGATCCAGCGATGTGATTGGACCACTCCTTTCGGATGCCCGGTAGTTCCAGAAGTATAAATGATATTCGCCGTATCCCAATAGTTAAGTTCTATATCGGGTTTACTAATATCTCCTTGGAGAAACTTTTCAAAGGAGGTTTCGCCATACCTCTCATCTAGTTTCATTTCCGCTGTTTCTGCTACAAAGTCATGGTCGCCTTCTTGCGGATTATGTACAGCTGTAATTAGTTCGCTAATTTCCGAACGAATTTCGTTTAAGATTGGAACCATTGTCCGTTCTGTTATGAGTATCTTGGGTTGAGTGTCCTTTAGCTGATAACTAAGCAGCTTTCCACGGTAATTAAAATTAATCGGACTAAAAACCGCGCCACACTTCCAAATTCCGAACATCGCAAGTGTCATGATCAGAGGATTTTTCAAAAAAACGGACACTCGGTCACCTTTCTCAACACCGCGGGCTTTCAGACAGTGTCCAATGCTATTTGTTAGTTGATCAAAGTTCTTATAGCTTATTTTTTTTTCGGTTTCACCATAATAGATAAAGGTTTTGTCGCCGAAGATGCCAGCCCAACGTTCAAGACTTTTTGTTACGACCTCTTCTTCTGAAGCGATTAATTTATATAGTTCTAATTGATTCATAGCCTGCTTCCTCCTCTTATTATTGTTTCATGCTAGTCTCGATAATAAGATGATGTGAACAAGATCGTACTGGAGCTGCAAATTTACAAAGGGAGTTTTTAAAAAGGAGACCATAGTGAAACTCTATTTTTATGGCCTAAGTCCCTCTCTATTAGAAGTAAAGTTACACTTTACACAAAAATTGAGATTGGTTCATTTTACAGACTAAGGCCTCATTCCATGATGGGAAAGGCCCAGCTGTTGAGGAAGAAGACGATAGGCATCCTTCACCCAATCACAAAGCAAAGGGCGTGTATCCCTTGGATCGATGATTTCTTCTACACCAAAAGCTTCTGCCGTACGGAAAGGAGAACGAACCGATTCCATTCGTTCCAGTATTTCCTGCAATAATGCACCTGGATTTTCACTTGCCTCAAGTTCCCGGCGGTAAGCAACCTGAACGCCTCCCTCGACCGGAAGTGAACCCCAATCACCTGAGGGCCATGCATAACGTAAGTTTAAACCATGTCCATTCGTCATTCCGGCTCCGCCTACACCAAATACCCTGCGCATAATGATTTCTATCATGGGTACAGTCGCTTGATATACCGCTGCAATTGCCCGAACCCCTTTTCGAATTGTTCCCTTTTGTTCGGATTGGATACCAATGACCATGCCAGGCTGATCCACCAGGTTTACGATCGGTAAATGGAACGTCTGGCACAGGTCAACAAAGCGCTGAAGTTTTTCTGAACTTTCTGCTGTTAGTCCTCCTCCGTTCATATTAGGATCTGGTGCTATTACGCCAACTGGATGGCCATCTAGCCTGGCAAAGCATGTAACAGTACCTCCACCATAATAGCGGCCCATCTCAAAAATACTGCCTTCATCAAATATCATAGGTAAGATATCACGAATTTTGTATGTCTTCCTTCGGTTTCTAGGTATCACCGAAATCAATCGGTCATCCCTGCGGTCGATGACATCTTCAGTAGGTAAAACAGGAGGCAGCTCCCACACACTCGACGGCAGATAAGACAGAAAACGGCGAATTTGATGGAAGGCATCTTCTTCCGATTTTGCTATATTATCTACAGCCCCGCTCGAACGGTGTACTCGAATACCACCTAACTCCTCCTTAGTCACATTCTGTCCCATTCCATATTTCACGACCGGAGGACCGGCTACAAAAAGCTGGGAGGTTTCCTCTACCATGACTGAAAAGTGGGAGGCAGCGACCCTTGCGGCACCTAACCCCGCTACTGAACCCATGCAAGCAGCTACAACCGGAACACGTTCCATATTAGCCACTACCAAATCCCAAGCCGGGTTGACAGGAACGTAAGTGTGGCCATGCATATCCAGAACCTTAACGCTCCCCCCTCCCCCTGTGCCGTCTACAAGCCGGATGATTGGAAGTTGAAGGTCATGTGCCATGCGTTCTGCATAATGCTGTTTCCCGTATATTGCTCCATCAGCAGCACCTCCGCGGACTGTGAAGTCATCTGCACCGACAACAACTTTTCGGCCTTCGATTTTTCCAGTCCCCAAGATAAAATTCGCTGGGGTAAAGTCGATCATTTCACCTGTCTCATTATATTTTGCTTTTCCAGCAATCGCTCCAGTTTCATGGAAGGAGTCTTGGTCAAGCAGCTTATCTATCCTTTCCCTGACAGTCAGTTTTCCTCGCGATTTATGCTTCTCAATTCTTTCCGTGCCTCCCATTTGCTTCGCTAATTCTTCGCGATGACGAAGTTCGCTGATCTCCGGCTCCCAATTCATCTTATTCCTCCTAAAACTGTTATTTTTCTCATGAGTACGTTTGGTCACCATATAAAAAACATGCAGCATGTCTTCCTTCACCTGTTTTAATAAGTGGCGGCTCTTCTTGTTTGCAACGGTCGTGAACCAAGGGACAGCGTGTATGGAACCTGCAGCCTGCGGGAGGATTTGCCGGACTTGGAAGATCCCCGGAAAGGATGATTCTTTCACGGTTCCTCAGCGAGGGATCTGGCTCCGGAACAGCAGATATCAAAGCTTTTGTGTAAGGATGAAGGGGAGATTCAAACAACTGGTCCGTTTTTGCTACTTCCATTACTTTTCCAAGGTACATCACCACTGTCCGGTCACTAATATGCTTAACTGCCTGAAGGCCGTGGGCAATGAATATATAGGAAAGATTCATCTCTTCCTGTATATCCTTTAAAAGGTTTAAGATCTGGGCTTGAATGGAAACATCAAGAGCAGAAACGGGTTCATCACATACAATTAACCGTGGATTCAAAGCCAAGGCCCTCGCAATCCCAATTCTTTGACGTTGTCCGCCAGAGAATTCTTCCGGATAACGTGTACCATGGCTGGAAGTTAAACCAACCCGTTCAAGAAGTTCATCTACACGCCGTTTTCGTTCCTTGCTAGTTCCAATACGGTGAAGAATTAAAGGCTCAGCAATGATATTTGTCACAGTCATCCTTGGATTAAGTGAAGAATAGGGGTCCTGGAATATCATCTGGATTTTTTTACCTACCTCAAATTTGTTTCTTCCTTTGGACAACAGTGGTTTCCCTTCAAAAAGAACCTGGCCTTCTGTTGGAGCGTGCAGCCCTACCACCATTCGGCCCAAGGTAGATTTTCCGCAACCCGATTCACCAACCAAACCCAATGTTTCACCGGGATTCACCTCAAGAGTTATTCCATCCACGGCTTTTAGCCATTTATCCTTCTTCCCAAACAATCCGCTTCCGACAGGATAATATTTTCTTACATTTTTTATGGAGACTAATGGTTCAAGCATGATTGGCCACCTCTTTTGTTTTTACCTCCAAAGGGTTCCAACAGGAAACACGGTTTTGCCGGTCTATTTGTTCAAGAACTGGAGCGTTGGTGAGACATTCACTAGTCGCATAGCCGCAACGGGTTTGAAAATTACAACCCTTTGGAAGTTCCAGAGGACTCGGAACTACCCCAGGAATAGCTTGCAAGCGGCTTTCCGATGCTCCCCTGAGCTTTGGTACACTATCAAGGAGGCCTTTCGTATAAGGATGCTTCGGACTTTCGAAAATGGAAAACACGTCGCCTTCTTCCACAATTTCACCACAATACATGACAAGCACCCTATCGGCTATCTCTGCTACTACTCCAAGATCATGGGTGATGAGCAAAATAGAGACCCCTGTCTCTTTCTGCAAATCGCGCATGATCGTAAGAATTTGGGCCTGAATCGTTACATCAAGTGCAGTAGTAGGTTCATCTGCAATCAATAAGGAAGGACTGCATGCCAGTGCCATTGCAATCATGACGCGCTGCCTCATGCCACCGGATAACTGGTGGGGATAATCCATAACCCTTCTGCCGGCATCGGGTATACCGACCTTTGTCAACAATTCTTCAACCAACGGGAGTGCTTTTTTATAACTTAAACCTTGATGCAGCTGTATTGGTTCAGCAATTTGAGTTCCTATCTTTTGGAGGGGATTTAAGGATGACATTGGATCTTGAAAAATCATGGATATTTCGTTGCCGCGGATTTTTTTTAACTGTCGTTTCTTCATTTGCAGCAAATTTTCGCCTTTAAATAAGATGCTGCTATTTTTCCCATACTGAATGGTTGGGGCATTCAAACCCATTATCGATAGAGCGGTAACACTTTTCCCGCTTCCGGACTCCCCTACGAGCGCTACAATTTCTCCTCTGCCTATATGGAATGAAACATCATTGACCGCATTTATATTCCCTCTCGACGATGGAAAATAGGATTTTAGATTTTTCACTTCTAATAATGTTTCATAGTGGCTCTTCAAATCTTCCCCTCCTAATTGCGCTTAATTTTTGGATCGACGGCAACCCGTAGTCCGTCGCCAAAAAAGTTACCAGCTAATACGGAGACCAAAATGGCTAATCCAGGGAAAACCATCATCAATGGGTTGACAGCAATCATGCTGTAAGCTTGGTGAAGCATCCCGCCCCAACTGATTTGAGGGGACTGAGCCCCCATTCCCAGAAAGCTTAGTGACGCCTCAACTAAAATGGCCAGACTGAAGCTAAAAGACGCCTGAACAATGATTGGCGAGGCTATGTTAGGGAGAATATGCCGAATCATAATCCAAATGGGTCCTGCACCGGAAATTTTGGATGCTTCCACGTAGGGCTCACGCCTAACCTGTAGGGTCTGCCCCCTCGCCAATCTTGCAAATTGAGGGGTAAAGATAATTCCGATGGCAATCATTGCATTCCATAAACTTACCCCAAGTGCACCAGTGATTCCTAAGGCAAGCAGGATGGCTGGAAAAGAAAGAATGGCATCGACAATCCGCATAAAGATATCATCCACTATGCCTCCCAAATACCCTGAAATAATTCCTAATGGCACACCAATAAAAAGGGGAATGATTATTGCAACTAATCCTGCTTGAATCGCAGCCTGACCACCTAGCAGGAGCCGGCTGAAGATATCTCTTCCCAGCTCATCTGTACCAAACCAATGGGTACCATTTGGCGGTAACATTAAATTGTTTAAATTTTGGGCATCTGGATCAAAGGGAGCCAAATGCCGGGCGAATATAGATACCAGTATCAGTAATACAAGATAGATTAGACTGACGAAGGCAAGACGCTCCTTTACGAGTCGACGGCCGATCATTCGAACATTCATCTGACCCCTCCCTCTTTTTCAATCAAATTCAATTCGCGGATCCAGGAGACCGTATAGAACATCTGTAACAAAGTTAATGATAAGCACCATTACTACCATGACGAGCACTACCCCTTGCAGCATGGGGAAATCTCTTTGCAGAATGGAATGAACAGCCAGCTGTCCCATTCCTGGAATGGCAAACACATTTTCAACTACCACTGTGGCTCCAAGCATATTTCCGAATAACAGGCCTGCTGTCGTAACTACCGGAAGCATGGCATTCCTTAGCCCGTGCTTCCAAATGACTGCCCACAACAACAACCCTTTTGAATAAGCAGTTCGAATATAGTCGGTGTCCAATACCTCAACAAGAGAGGAGCGTAATTGACGAGTGATTTGAGCGGCTCCAAAAGCCCCTAGGCAAAAGGCTGGAAGGAGCACACTTTGTACAAATCCTGCGGGACTTTCAAATAGGCTAATAAAACCAGTGGCAGGAAGCCACCCTAGCTTGACACTGAAAAGGACAACTAACAACATGGCTAACCAAAAGTTAGGGATGGCCGTACCGAGAGTACCAAAAAACCTGGCAACATAGTCCATCCAGCTATTAGGTTTGATAATAGAAGTGATGGCAAAGAACATACCGATTACAAATGAGAAAACCATAGCTGTCATGACGATCTGTAGAGTTACGCCAAGTCTTGAAAAAACAGCTTCACTTACGATCTCGCCAGTGAAAAGTGATCTCCCAAGGTCGCCTTGAAAGGCATGTAACAGCCAATTCCCATATTGAACCAATAGAGGTTGATCCAGACCCAGTTGACTCCTCAACTGGGCCAGTTTTTCTTCCGTAGCATTGTCCCCTAGCAGTGCAATGGCAGGATCACCAGGTATAAGTAAAATCAAGGAAAAGACTACCATTGTAGTAACAATTAGCATTGGTATCACATACATTACACGTCTTAGAAGGAATTTAAGAAACATTGTCTTCCTCTCCTTTCTGGACCATTATCGTTTTTCTAGCCATAGGAAAGAAATCTTAGGCTTGCCCAACAATGTTCCTTCAAAACCATTCACATCTAATGACATGGCTGCAGTGGAAGGAGTGAAGATGATCGGCACAGTCATGGATTCATCCAGCAGCGACATCTGGTTGATCTCTCCATATAATTTTGCTCGTTCCTTCTGGTCAGAAGTGCCTGCCGCTTGTGTTATCAACTGTTCTTTGTTTGGAGTCGTTTCCCCGCCAACATTGTAGAAGCCTTTTCCGGCAAGGAATAGATTGATTGTCTGTTGCGGGTCCGGACGGCCGGTCCATGAAGTTAGATTAGCCGGAAGTTGTTTTTCATTGAAATACAGGGCTACGCCTTTAGTAAGCTCCATCGGCAATATATTAATATTGAATCCGGCTTCCTTTACTTGACCTTTAATCGCTTCACCTAGCCGCTGATAGAATGAAGAAGTCGGCACAAACATGTCAAATGTCACATTTTCCACACCTGCTGTTTTCAAAAGTTCTTTTGATTTAGCCGGATCGTATGGAATCTTCATATCTGGACTTGCTGCCCAATATTCTTTCGGAAAGGTTTGATACGCAGGCTCTCCTGCACCGAATGTCAAAGCCTTAACCAACGCCTCGCGGTCGATGGCAAGTTGTAACGCCTGCCTTACTTCCTTTTTATCGAATGGAGGCATTTTCGTATTTAGGTAGATATTATAAAAAGCTACTTTCATTTTTGTATCCATTTTGATGGTTTTGTCATTTTTTAATACCTGGCTATTATCTGGAGAAACATTCCAATAAAACTGCACTTGTCCTGATTTCAAGGCATTCATACGAGTATTTTCATCAGGCATGATCTTTGCTGTAATCTTATCAAGGTAAGGAAGGCCTTCCTGCCAATAGTCTTGATTGGCTTCAAATTGTATTTCACCGTTTCGGATCCACTTAACCATCTTATATGGCCCTGTGCCAACAGGATTCTGAGCGTAGTCAGCTCCATATTTCTTAACGGCTGTTGGGGAAACCATCATTCCCGAACGGTCCGAAAGGGCTAAAACAATGGATGAATCAGGTTGTTTAAGATGTAACTTTACCGTTTCCTGGTCCACCACTTCCACAGTTTCCACACTTATTAAGTCAGACACCTTTGAATCTGCAGACCTGACCCTGTCAAGGTTAAACTTGACGGCGTCAGCATTAAAAGGTGATCCGTCATGAAATGTAACACCCTTTTTCAAGTGAAGAATTAGAGTTTTATTATCGGGTGCTTCCCATGATTCAGCCAGACCTGGTTGTGGTTCTAATTTGTCATTATAGTTCACAAGTGTGTCGTATACAGGATATAACAGCGGATGGTCATTTCCTGAGTTACCCAGAATCGGGTCATAGTTACTGATATCAGAATCGTAAGCAACCACTAGGCTGCCACCTTTTTTCGGGCCGCTGCTACTCTGTTTTTCGGAGGTATTACCTGTGGTGTTCGTGCTAGAATTAGAGCAGCCTGCAATCATCAAAATCGAGGATAAGAGAATGGCAAAGAATACTTTTGTCACCTTCTTCATAAACCTTTTGACCTCCTTAAATAATTTTCGTTTGTTCTTCTTCCTTTAGCATTCTGCGAAGCAATTTACCAGTACTCGTTTTAGGAAGGCTCTCCCTAAATTCCATGTGGCGCGGGTATTTATAAGCTGCCATCTTTTCTCGGCTCCAATCTATGATGTCCTCCGGTGATACCTTATCCTTATAGTCTTGGTGAATTACCACGAATGCCTTGACTGATTCCCCCCGTACTGAATCAGGAACTCCCACTACAGCCGCTTGTGCTACAGCAGGATGGTTAATCAGCATCAATTCCACCTCTTCCGGAAACACGCTATACCCTGAACATTTAATCATTTCCTTTACTCGTCCAAGAAAATAAAGGTAACCGTCTTCATCGAGCTTTCCAATATCACCTGTGAAGAGCCATCCATCACGCAGCGCTTTGGCTGTTGCTTCTGGTTTATTAAAGTATCCCTTAAACACTCCGGGGCTCTTAATAATAATTTCTCCCTCCTGCCCATTCGGAAGCTCGCTTGGAAAATCATCGAGTGACACGATCTTAATTTCAGTTCCAATGGGCGGCTTACCGGTAGTCCCGAACTTTACTGCATCAGGAGGCATTATGGCATCGGCAGTATGGGTTTCACTTAATCCGTACGCGGATTCAAATAGAATAACACCAGTCAGCTCTTTCCATTGATTCGATATTTCTTCTGAAAGCTGTATACCGAAGCTGGTGCAAGAATTCATTCGTAAAGAACTAAAATCCACATGTTTAGAATGCGGATCATTCATTATGGCCACATTCATTGGCACTACCGTCTGTGCGACGGTGATATGGTATCGTTCCATAACGTCCAATGCGGACTCTGTGGTAAACCGATACATTAAAACCGTTGTCCCGCCTGAAAAAATCGTGACATTCATCGCAAGCATTCCTGCAATATGGCAAATTGGCATAACAGAGTATGAAACATCCTTACCGGTAAATCCCCGGGTTTGTGCCACAGCACGGGATTTATACAAAGCATTACGATACGTTAACATCGCTCCTTTAGGCAATCCAGTTGAACCGGATGTGTATACAATAAGACAAACATCTTCATTCATCTCAAGATCAACAGTCGGGAAATCTGAAGGACTGCTTTCAAGCAGTTCGGAAAGATCATATGTCCCAGAATAAAATTGTTTCTCTATTATTTCTTCTGGGAACGCCGGTGTGGGAATGCTTGGAAGGAAGTCTAATAGACTAGTAGTAATAACGATTTCAACTGCGGTTTTTGGAAGTACGATATCTACAATGGGATACAGTTGATCAAGTGCTATAATTGCTTTTGCCTGAAGGTCGGTCAGTTCATACTCCAGTTCCCACTCTTTGAACATAGGGCTGCATGGTCCGACTATGGCTCCTATTTTTTGTATTCCATAAAAACAAATGAGAAATTGCGGGCAATTGGGTAAAAAAAGAGCCACTTTATCCCCTTTTCTGATTCCTTTCGACAAAAGGAAGTTAGCAAAACGATTCGATAAATCATCGAGTTCCTTATAGGAAATATATCGTCCGTAATAGATAATGGCTGCTTTTTCAGGAGTTGCAATAGCATGATGACGAAGGAATTGATGAAGTGGCTGATCGTTAACAGTAAATACATCCAAAGTATTTACCCCTCCTAAGATTATTTGAATTTCTTAAATAATTTTCACCCCTTGTTAATCACAGCAATTCTTTCTTCTGTTCTTGAAAGATAATGTGCAGACTCTTACTGGCCTACAGGATAATACGCAAGAGCAGTTCACTTCTGTTTTTTAATGATAGATAAAAAGTAAGCTGAATAACTACTAGATGATGGATAGAAAAAATGGAGAACGAAGGTGGACAGTTATATTCTGGTAGATTGATAACTCTGAAGCACTGTTGTAATGTGCGTATGTATTAAAGAAGACAGGGTTTTACCTCATACAAATACAAGATAAAAGTACAAACATAAAGTAACCGCTTACATTTCTGAGAAAAATGTCTAAATATTCTGTCTTTACGGTAAGTATATATAATTGCTAAAATGTAATCAATGTGAGGTATTCCACTCTTTTGGTGTATAAACTGTAGAATTTTACATTGAGGTGATACTGGTTTGTTAAATAAGACACTGGTGAGTTCCTTTTTATCCAGAAATCTATCCGTATATTCCTACCAGATTTGGATTTTTGAGCCGAAGCTTCATGTATGGACTCTATTTCATTGTGAAGGAAGCAAAATGGAATTGTCTTCTGATTTCGATTATGAAAGCTGCATAAAATTAGAGAAAACTAACTCCCTCACCTTAAGCTATCCACAAGATTTTAAAGTAACCATCATAAGTACTGAAAATTTACTCTCACCTGATATTGATACAGTCCAGATTTTATATCACCTTTTGTATCCTGTGTATACACATTTGGCCTTGCGCAATAAGGAAACGGAATTACAAAAATTAATTGATGGTGTCCAGAAAATCAACTCAGCACTTGAATTGGACGAATTATTGACACGGATCCTTGATAACGTGGCAGCTGTGATACCAGGGGCAAATACTTCCGCTCTTTGGATGTATAACCCAGCCATCGACCGTTTAACTTGTAAAGCGTATAGAGGATGGAAAAAAGATATAGAGAAGGTACATTATAAGATTGGTGAGTCGGTAACCGGAAGAACCTACCAGGATGGGAAATCAAGAATTTACTATAAATTCCGCGAAGCAAACGATGCCATGAAGGATACCTCAGAGGATAATATGCATTATTTAAAATCTGCCTTTCATCATTTAACAGTAAAGGCGTGCATGACTGTCCCTATATCATTCCAGGGTGAAATCATTGGCGTCTTGGGGATTCATTTGACCGGCCGTGATTATAGTATCAACGAGTGGGACCTACAGCTGTTGAATAGCCTATGCGCACAAATTGCGATCGCTATTGTAAATGCCAGGCTGTTCACAGAGATTCAACGAAAGAATCATGTCCTTATGAAACGTAACGAAATTCATTCCTCGTTGACAAATCTCTCGTTGCAAAATAAAGGTGCAGAAGCCATTACACAAGAGCTAAATCGTATGGTTAGCCCTTCTCTATTGTTTGTGGATATGACTGAATATGAGTGTTTCCCTAAAAAGCAAAGGAAACAGTTACGGTTTAGCATGGACGAATTATCGAAATTAGTATCCGAGAAAACAAGTCCTATTTATGTTGACCTCTATGATAAGGAGGAACATGCCTTTTATATTTACCCCGTATTAGTAGGAACGATTTGCTTGGGTTGTTTAGTTATTTCCATTACAGAAAGGCCCTTAACCCAACTTGATCATATGTTGCTAGAACAAGGCGGATCTGTACTAGCCTTGGAATTATCCAAAAGACAATCGTTAACTGAAGTTTACTATAAAAAAACACATCAATTCTACGTAGAGCTTTTACAGAACCAGGATGAGCACTTACTATATTCCAAAGGTTTTAACCTGGGCATTGATCTCCATACACATATGTTTGTCACGCTAACCGAAATTCCTAACTATACTGACCTTCAAGTACTAGGAAGATCTGTACATCGTCTTGTATCTACCATCAAGAAAAAGACCCCTGATGTATCCAAAATCGTTTTTGGTGACCACAATCTAATAACCGTACTAATTTCACTGCCAGATCCTGAAAACCTGTCATCAGTCATCAAAAAGCTGAAATCAGTATTGAAGGAATGGGAAATGACTGAAGGCATTCGGCTTTACGGAGGGATCGGTTCGTTATATCAAGGTATTTCCTCTATCTCAAAATCACAAAATGAAGCACACAACGCCCTTTCCTATGTTGCATCTCGTAAACTTCCAGGAATCATTCAGATTACCGATATTGGAATCAATCGGTTATTTCTAAAACAATCTACCGAAGATATTGAAAGGTTCATATTGGAAATCTTCGCTCCATTAGACCTCGCAAAGGGACGTAAAAATGAGTTAGTTGAAACCCTTATTACTTATTTTCAGACAAACCGCTCGACAACAAAAACCGCTGAACTGTTACATCTCCACATAAATACACTGTACCAGCGGCTCAGAAAAATTGAAGAACTAATGGATGTTTCACTAGATGATCCTGACACCCTGTTAAAAATTCATCTCGCATGCCATCTAAGACAGTCATATATGAGCTTGGGGCAGCAAAAAGAAAAAATTCAGACATAGAAAATAAGAGCTACGCAGATGGAATCGCTTTTAATGTACATTTTAAAGTTAGTGATACAAAGTTTAAAGACTGATAAAAACCAGCTACAAAGTGAATACATTGTCTAGTAATTGCTTTTATTGACGCAGAGCCCGGAGTTGTTCTTTCACCTAGAAGAATTGTTACAAATGATCCTTATTGAACCATCGACTGATGGTCATCTGTAAATCGAAAATATACAAAAACAAAAGGGGCTACCCATGTGTCAGTAATTCTGACTCTTGGGTTACCCCCTTTTTAAAGTGCCCTGTGGCCCGCTTTACTAGCTGAATACGGATTCCGGTTAACAGTGAAATTCAAGATTTATCAGCTAAACTCCGGATTTATCGCAGAACCCCAAATTTATCAGCGAAACTTTAGATGTATCACGAAATACATTCACTGCACCCAGGTAGTCATCAAAAGATGCCTTCATTTAAATAACGCGAACCGTAACAATACCATCAATGTTGCAGATTTTTTCCAGCAATCCAGGAATGACATCACCGTTTATTTTATTGTCAATGTCAATCATCGTATATGCATATTCGCCGCGGCTTCTGTTAACCATGTCAGCAATGTTTAAATGATAGCTTGATAAAGCCTGTGTGATCTGTCCAACCATGTTTGGAACGTTTTGGTGGAAAGCTGCCACACGTCTCTTCCCAGTGTAAGGAAGGGAAGTGTTCGGGAAGTTTACTGAGTTTTTGATATTTCCTGTTTCTAAAAATTCTTTTACCTGACGAGCTGCCATAATGGCACAGTTTTCTTCTGACTCTCTTGTAGAGGCCCCAAGGTGTGGAATGGAAACCGTATTTTTCATTCCGATCACATTTTCATTCGGGAAGTCTGTAATATAGCAGCCAACTTTGCCGCTTTCAAGAGCTACTGCCATATCCGTTTCATTTACAAGTTCACCGCGTGAGAAATTCAAAATATGAACGTCTGGCTTCATGATACTGAAAGTCTCTTTGTTAAACATCCCTCTTGTATCATCGGTTAATGGAACATGCACAGTAATATAATCAGAGTTAGCAAACAACTGTTCAAGTGTCATAGCGCGCTGAACGTTACGGGACAGGTTCCAAGCTGTGTCGACAGAAATGAACGGGTCAAATCCAATGACATCCATCTCTAAATCAAGAGCATCATTCGCTACAAGCGCACCGATTGCTCCTAAACCGATTACACCCAGAGTTTTCCCCTTAATTTCTTTTCCTACAAATGCTTTCTTTCCTGCCTCTACAAGCTTTGGAATTTGGTCGCCTTCCCCTTCTAACGTCTTTGTCCAGGCTACACCAGCAAAAAGGTTACGGGATGATGCCATTAGTGTGGTTAGTACCATTTCTTTTACAGCATTGGCATTGGCACCAGGAGTATTGAAAACGACAATTCCTTGCTCTGTACACTTGTCGACTGGAATATTGTTGACCCCGGCTCCTGCCCGTGCGATTGCTTTTAGATTATCGCCGAATTCCAAAGAATGCATATTGAAGCTGCGAACAACAATGGCATCTGGATTTTCACTATCATTATCGATAGTAAAGGCATCCTTATTGAATACATTTAGTCCGCTTTCTGCAATATTATTTAAGGTTTTGATTGTTTTCACTTTGTCTACAATTACTGAGCTCATGTTGTAGTCTCCTCTTTTTATCTATGATATTTTTAAAATTTCTGAATTAAGCAAACAAGCCTTGGTTAAAGTAAAAATAGCTACTATTGCAATTTTACAATTTTCTATTGGAATGGTAAATAGTATCGACTCCAATATCATCTCCCGGAATACAGAAAGAGGCAAGGGATATTTCCCTTACCTCTGCCCAGGCGAACGGCTGCGACACTATGTGCTCCCTCACGGTTATCCGCGTTTCGCCAGTTACACATAGCCTTTTGAATTGATTTCATTGTAACAAATTCTCACTCAACCTGCTACCGAAATTAGAAATATTTTTAAAAATTATACCAAATTAAAAATGAAAAGTTTCATTTCATTTAATAGATCTTACTCACTAGCAACATATATATAAAAAGACAGCTAACACTATGTCAGCTGCAAAACAATAACTTTATCTACTACCCCATATACCCCCAAATTAACACGGCAGCACTATACACAATCCCGACCCAGATCATCATGATAACAAGGTACCCCATCACGTCTTTTAATTTAAGGCCGGAAATCGCAAGGACTGGCAGGATCCAGAAAGGCTGTACAAGGTCATTCCAGGCATTTCCTAACATAACGGACATGGATGTTTGGCTGAGCGATGCACCCATTTGTTTTGCCGCTTCTATCATAAATGGACCCTGAATAACCCAGTGTCCGCCCCCAGATGGAGCAAAAAAATTAATCACATAAGAGCTCCACAATCCCCAAAGTGGTAATGTTTCTGCACTTGCCACGTCAACAAAAATCCTGGAGATTGTGTCTACTAGCCCCGAACCCGCCATAATGGCCATAATACCTGCATAAAAAGGGTATTGCAAAAGAATTCCTGAAACTGTTTTAATTCCTTCATTTAATTGAGTCACATAGTTTGCGGGTGTTCCCAAAAGCAAGATTCCACCAAACAGAATGATAAAATTAATCGTGTTGAAATCGAGTGTTCCGCCTGTGGCAAAGTGATGGATTATATAGGTATACCCTAAAACACCGATTAAAAGGCTTAAAATTCTGCTGTTGTTCATTTTGGTTGCAAAGGTCACAGGTGTTTGAATGGAGGCGGTCGCTGTGGTGGCAGCTGTCTCTTTGGCAGCAGCATCAAGTGATGGATCCAGTTCAATAATATCCTTCTTGTTCTTTGGATGGAGCATCGCGTTTAATATAGGCAAAGTAATGATGGTAATGAGGGCAGTAACAATCATAGGCCATGTAAAAATCGTTGCGGATAAAGGGATAACTCCCATCTCTTTTTCCATCGGATGGCCTGGTGTTGAAATTAGAACAGGTATACTTCCAGATAGGCCCATGCCATAAAGTGAAAAACCACTGTACGCAGCTGCGATGATGAGCGGGTAATGTACTCCTTTCACCTTTGAGCCCAGCTTTTTTGCGACAATTCCGCCGATGACCAGTCCGAAAGCCCAATTCAGATAGCTTCCAATGCCTCCGACCAAGGTTGCCACAATAATGGCTGTTCTAGGTGTATGCACTAAACTTACCAACTTATCTAATAATCGATTTACCAGCGGGGCACTGGCAAGGACATAGCCCATCGCTAGCATCACACAAATTTGCGTAGTGAACGCGAGCAGGTTCCAGAATCCACTCCCCCAGCTCACGGATGCTGCCAAAATTCCTTGGCCTTCAACAAGTACAGCCAAAAGGATTGTTAGCAACGTTAAACCGATCGCAAATACAAATGGATCAGGCAGATATTTTCTCATCAATTCGGTAAAAAAATTTGTAAGCTTCGACATCACTTTACCTCCTTATTTTTAAAAATGCTCTACTCTACGAATGCCAGGGCACGCACTTGACCTCCTGTGCCACCCAGATAGGGGATAGGTGCACCGGAGAAAAGGAATCTTGATTTGGGAATTCGGTTAATGTTAACGAGATTTTCAATGATGGCGATAAAATCATCATTTGCCAAACCCAGTGACCGGGGCCTTAAGAAATTCATGTGGACGGGAAGAGTAAGTGCTCCTGGTGCGTCGACATTACAATTATCAATCCCGACTGTCTTTACCTTCTTCTCCCTCAGCCATTCACCCGCATCAATGGATAGTCCCATATGATCAAAAGCATATTTCATCGGATCTTTGACAGTGGACCATCCGGTATGAATTAATACAATGTCACCAGGTCGAATACTTGTCCCGGACTTTTCTTCCGCTTCTTTTAAATCCTTAGCGGTCACTTCAGCTTTTGGTCCATACCTGAACGAAACGTCCAGCCACACAGCATCTCCAAAACCGCATTCGATCGGCATTTTATCAATCGTATAATCCGATTTAGGATCACCATGGAAGCAAGCATCCATATGCGTTCCTGTATGTCCGCATATAATGATATTTTCATTTTCGAACGATACCAGGTCGGATTCGTCATAATGATTCACTCTATTAAAATTGCGCCATGCATCATGGCTTCTTGTACCAGACATAAAGTGCGGTGTGTTTCCATGTGCAGGATGCTGAGGCATCCCCTCAAAAATCGGCATTGTCATATCTATTATTTTGGCCATTTAACGACCCCTCCCAGCTACTAAAAATAAAGTCAACCCATGAACCTTCCACCATTAACGTCAATCACCGCGCCATTCATATATTTAGAATCTTGGGAAGCTAGGAAAACAGCTGCAGAAGCAATGTCTTCTTTTTCTCCAAGTTTCCTTGATGGAATTTCACTTATGACCCGCTCTTGTTGCTCTTTTGAGTTTTCCTTATAAAAAAGCTTATGCATTCTTTCTCCGCTGATAATTGTTCCGGGCGCTATTGCATTGACATTTATTCCATGAGGGCCTACCTCGGCAGCCAATCTTCTGGTTAATGACAGGACACCGCCCTTCGCAGCTGCATATGCGACACCGGTTACCAAACTGGCTGTCCTTCCGCCTATGGAAGACATATTGATGATTCTGCCTCCACCATTTTGCTTCATGTACCTAACTGCTGCTTGTGAAGCTAAAAACGTACCCTTAAGATTTACACCCAGAACTTTATCCCAATCTTCTTCCTCAATCTCTTCCAGCACTCTCGGTGTATGTAAGCTTCCTCCTGCATTGTTGACCAGGATATCTATCCTGCCGTGTTTCTCAACGACATGTTCCATCATTCTGAGAACATCACTTTTTTTAGAAACATCGGCGACCACATAGTCTACCTGGTATTCTTCTTGGAGTTCATCAGCGGTGCTCTTTAATAATTCTTCATTCACATCATTCAAGACAACGATAGCGCCCTCTTTTGCAAAACTGGTAGCAATCTCTCTTCCTAACCCTCCGGCAGATCCAGTAACCAAAGCTATTTTGCCATCTAATTTCCCCACCGATTTCACTCCTTTTTTAGAGATTTATATATTTTCTTTAAACATGGACAAAAATAGTACCCTCTTCGCTTGTCACTTGATAGGTCTTCACCCGGACCCTGTCCGGGTCAAACAGCGAGCATCCAGTCCTTATATCAAACTCCCAGCTGTGCCATGGACATTTTAGAATTTCTCCATCCTTTTCCAAATTATATTCTCCCGGCTCTGATGCACTGCAGGTTCCATCCAGCGAACCATCTGAAAGGGCCGGACCTTTATGAGGGCAAACATTGCGCAAAGCAAAAATCTCACCGGTCTTTGACCGTATAACAACGATGGGTGTCCGCTCGATGTTAACCGCTTTCATTTCTCCAGGTTTTAAAAGCGCTTCTTCACATACTGGATGTCTCACTAGTTCCTCCCCCTTTCTTGTGTTTATTAAATCGGATAAAAGATTTTATCCGCATAATGATCATGCACCCTTTTATATGCTAGAGATGGTATAACTCCCGCGCATTTTCAAAAAGGATTTTTTCTTTGAGTCCTTCCGGGATTTTTGGCGGCAGTGTCCTTTTCGGAGAGTCAAAATCCCAATGCGGGTAATCCGTCGAAAATATCAGCATGTTATCGGTTCCCATCATGTCTACAATATCCAGGAAGTGCTTAGTGGAGATATCATTCCATGGCTGGGTGGCAAACCTCATATTGTCGCGGAAGTATTCACTTGGCATCCGCTTGACCCAAGGTGTTTCCTGCCTTAAAGCTTTGTAGGCGGAGTCCATGCGGTTCATCATAAAAGGCACCCACTCAAAGCCTCCCTCTATTATAGCAACCTGTAAATCTGGGAATTTATCAAAAACCCCATTCGTAATTAAGCTGATGACCTGTGTCATGTATGCTTGTGGATGGGCGGAACGCCAGGCCACATAGTAGCGAAGAAAATCATTGCCGGAAACCGTGATGTCAGCAGAAAGATGCATCCCTATTGCTAAACCCATTCGGTTGGCCGCTTCAAAAATAGGATGATAATATGGGTCGCCCCACGCGAAATTTCCGATTGAAAGCATAACCTGAACCATTTGCGGGTGTGTGCCTACTCGTTCTATCTCCCTTACAGCCGCTTGCGGATCACGTGGGATGGTGATAGATCCTAATAATCTCTTATCCTTGTTTAAGAATTTTTCTATGGTGTAGTCGTTATACGCGGAGGCCCTTGCAGCTGCAAACTCAAACCAGCCGGTCGCTACTGTCGCTTCATGAAACCATCCGCCCAAAACGGCATAGGTAATGTCATGTTCATCTAACAATTGCTTTTGCATCAATTCCAGATTCGAGCCTGGCTGGCCGACCTCCGGGAACGCATCATTTCTGTGCTTTGTTCCCTGCCTTACCTGATGGAATGGTACCGTCTTGATCGGCTTCCATTCATAATCGGTAATATACCTTTTCCAATGATCGGATAGATATGGGACTAGATCATGTATCGATGCTAGTTCATGATGGACGTCGGTATCGATTACTTTCATTTTTTTTCGTTGAATCTCTGAACTTGAATGCTGCGTCTCCATTCTCTTTCCTCCTCGTCCTAGAGTTCATTACTACAGTGAAACGTTTGAGCTCTCTAATCTATTGATCCCCAATTCTTTTGCTAGGCTATTTAAGGATTCGAAAGTCTCTTCTTCCATATGAATCCCTTGTTCCTTATTCTTTTTTTCTTTTAAAAATTCAATTTCTCCAGGCAGGAAAATTTCTTTCGTTCCTTCCGCTAGTTTGGAGTTTTTCATATAAGAAACTAGTTGATTAACATTCTCATAGTAAATGTCCAGTGGAAGAAGCTGCTTGATGTCGATCGCTAACATAAAATGAGAAATGGATTGCTTTTGTGTGACATCGTACATGGAAGGGATCATCTTCGAAAAAGGGCCGCCTGACAGAATGCCAGTCAATACCTCTGCCATGAGTGCCAAACCAAAGCCTTTTGGACCGCCAACCGGAGAAAGGAATCCACCATTCAGTACCTCTTCAGGATCCGTCGTCGGTAGTCCCTTTGCATCTACACCCCAGCCTTCCGGAATCTTCTCTTTCTTCTCTTTTGCATATAAAATTTTTCCAAAAGCGGTATTGCTCATGGCCATATCTAAAACTAGCGGATAATCGGTACGCGTTGGCGCAGCAATGGAAAGTGGATTGTTTCCGATGACTTTCTCTGCGCCTCCGATTGCCGGCATCAGCGGAGCAACATTGCTCATGACGATCCCGATCATATTCTTTTCCGCTGCCATGAGAGAATAATACGCCGAAATCCCAAAGTGATTGCTATTTTTCACAACAACAAGCCCGAGTCCGGAGAGTTCCGCTTTTTCGATTGCCTTCTTCATAGCCTCATAGGCGGCGACTTGACCCGCTGAGAAACCGCCATCAATCAGAGCCAACGTATTGGTGTCGGTTTCATATGTAATACTGGCTTCCTTTTGAATCAGTCCTTTTTGGATTCTCTCTACATAGATTGGCAATCTCATAAAACCATGGCTATGAATCTCGCGCAAATCCGCTTCCAGCATGGCTTCAGTAATGATTTCCGCCTCGTGTTCAGGCATTCCTAGCGTCATGAAGCATTGATTTGAAAAAGATTCTATTGCCTCAATGTGTATAAGCATTGAATAACCTCCCTTACTCATTTAACTTTTTCTTAACCTGCCGTAACTCTATTTCTTAACGTTCCTATACCTTCTATTTCCATGACGATCTCATCTCCTGGATGAAGCGGGCCAACCCCGAATGGCGTTCCAGTAATGATGATATCGCCAGGATTCAAAGTCATCACATCAGTAACCGTTTCAATAAGGCTTCTCACATCATGAATTAAGTCATTAGTATTGGAATGCTGTCTGATTTCCCCATTTACAGATAGTTTGAGTTCAACATTGTCCGGGTCAAGCTCCGTTTCAATGACAGGACCCAGCGGCTTAAATGTTGCATAGGACTTGGCTCTGGTGAATTGGCCATCTTTTTTCTGCAGATCCCTGTCCGAAATATCATTGCAGCACGTATAACCGAATACATAAGAAAGTGCGTCCTCTTTTTTTACTTTATGGGCTTGTTTCCCAATGACAATGGCTAACTCCACTTCATGGTCAATGCGATGGTCGATGGAAGGCAATGCGATAACCTCTCCCTCTCCGATTACTGCACTCGGTGACACCATAAACATCATTGGTTCATCCGGTAACGGCTTGCCACTCTCTTCCGCGTGCAGGGCATAATTAAGTCCTATTCCCACGATTTGTCCAGGAACAACTGGCGCAAGGATTTTTACTTCTTCAAGAGTATAAGTCTGATCCAGTGGACTCGCTGCCTCAAACAGAAAATCACCATTTAATTTTGTAATAGCTTTTCCATCCAAAATCCCAAACATCACTTCATCATCTTTGGAAAAACGTATGAATTTCATTGTCATTCTCCTTTTCGTTATATTTTTATACACCTTGATTGGATATAAGGCTGTTCAGCCTGTTGTAAAATTCCCATTGTTTGACCCGTAGTGTTTCTTTTCCAGCACGGGCTTTGTGCTTAATCATGGAATTTTCTGCGAGCATGCTGTCCCTCTTTTCTAATGCTGCTAAAATTTCTTCATGCTCCTTAATCGACTGCTGAATATGGGTATCATTTTCTCTGAAAATAGACGGATACCGTTTTGTATGGCTCCATAAATCCTTGATCATCTTTATCAAAAGCTTGTTATCACATACAGCGTAAATCTTCATATGAAACTCAAAATTCAGTTCGGCGAAATGGACGTGGTTTTTTTCCTTGTATGCCTTAATAGATTCATTCAATATTCTTCTTAGATCATCTAGGTGGTCTTCGGTTAGTTGATCCACAGCGAATCTTGTTGCCAGACCTTCCAGCTCGACCCTCAATTCGAATATTTCCTGGATATCTTTTGCAGACAACGTACTTACCATGGCTCCAACATGGGGTTTGATTTCGATAAGACCGTCGGATTCCAGCAAATTCATGGCTTCCCTTACTGGAATTTCACTGCATTCAAACCGCTTTGCGAGCCTGCTAATAACGAGTTTTTCCCTAAAATCATACTGACCGCTTAGTATCTCCTCCCTAAGCTGTTGATAGATTAACTCTTTCTTCGTTTTATATTTCAATAAGCATTACCTCTCACAGAAAGAAATTTTATATATCATATATGATATATAACCAAAGATTTTAGCTTTTATCTTCATTTACAATGCTATCTTTAAGAGTTGTCTTCCATATTGACAGATCCTATCAGGTGCTGAGACCTTGCCGGGGACTGGCCCCTAAATGGAGGGTAGTGGGAGCTTACCACCAGTACTGTAACGTATTAATGCAGCAGGGGACTGACCTCCTTACAAAAAGTCGCTGCCTTCAAACCAGGCAGGAATTCCTGCTGTCAGTAGTCCGACAAGGGAAACTTCTGCTATTTCTTCGTCGGTTGCACCAAATTTCTTTGCGCCATTTACATGAAGGCTGACTCCTTCTTTGTATCTTTCACAAACATTGATTCCAACAAGGAGAAGCTCTTTCAGCTTTCTTGAAACGTAATGATCCTTCAATACTGCATTCCTGAGGTTGCTGTATTGAAGCAGTACGTCAGGATTATGTTCCATCAGCAATTCGATCCAGTTTGGAATTTTACCGGTTTCCTGTTCATAATAGCTAAGGCATTCTTCTACACTCTGGAAGCAGACTCCTGCTTCAGACCTTTCCGTGGAACGTTTGTTGTTCATAACTTCAATCGCATACTGTATGGCTTTGATTCCTGTCAGCCAAGCAGGGATCCCTCTGGAAATGATGCAAGTAGAAATGATATCAACAATTTCTTCTACAGTCGCTCCGGCATCCATTGCTCCTTTTGTATGGTACAGCATGCTCCGTTCATATCGTCTTGCAGCGTTAATGCCTACCAATATCAATTCCTTATCCTTTTGAGCCATCGTTCCTTTTACAAGGATCTCATTTCTAAGCTTTGTGTAATAACCCAATGCCTCTGGTGCAAACTGGTGCATTTTTGCTGCCCAATCAGGAACCTGGCCATACACCTTTTCAAAATACTCCAAACCATTCATTTCACTCATATTCCTTACCACCTCTCTAATTATGGTTTTACAAGCACCTTTATAGCCTGTTTTTTCACGCCAAGTTCAAAGCCTTCTATATCTTGTTCCACTGGAAAAGTGTGGGAGACTAATTTTTCGTATGTAAATTTTCCATATACTGCCATTGAGATGGCCCGCTTTAGGGTCCTTTCGGTAACTCCATATACACCTTTAACCCGTTATTTCACCACGTACTATTTCATTGCTTGGCAATCATGTTTCTTATGAGAATGGGGTAAACATTCTCATCAAAAAGCTTCTGACTTTCCACGTTTAATTTTCTCCTGGATCTCTACCATTTCTCTATGGCAATGGCACGGATTGGTGAACCGGTCAATCCCTTCAAATTAAGGGGAGTTCCTATAAAATAAAAGGATTTCTTTGAAAGCTTATCAAGATTTACGATATTCTCCATGATCAAGATATTACGTCCCAACAGCATTAAGTGTACATCCCGTTGCATATTTTCATTAATATCCGCGTTCGGCAAATCAAGGCCAATCGCCTTAAGCTTATGGTCGACAACCCAATCAGCAACCGATGGAGCGAGTGATTTACACTGGTGGAATCCCTCTCCATTCCATTCACCAGGCCAGCATCGAAAAAGCACAATATCCTTCTCATTAATTTCTAATTGATCCTTTTCTACTGCAGCTTCAACCATTTCTCTTGTAACGAGCTCATGTGGATCTTTTTCTGATACATCAATTACCTTTGCATTTCCCATTGTTGCTTCAATCGGAATCTGTTCAATGGTTAATCCATCCTTAAAAAAGTGATAAGGGGCATCCATATGGGTTCCGCTATGGTCGGACATCATAAAAATTTTACTTGCATACCCCTCACAGGGAGCGGTATATCTTGGCTTTGAAAAATCATGGGTGATATGATCCATCATTACTACCTTAGGATGGGATGGAAAAGAAACTAAACCATCATACAATAACACGGATAAATCTACTACATTCATTGCTATGCTCCTTTACAATATGTTTATGAATTTCTTCACTCAGGATGTTTTTCTTTAAGCCATTGCATTAGCTGCAGCAGCTTTAGATTTTTCTTTTCCATTTCCGTTTTTTGCTGTTCATCTGTCCACTGATAAAATCCTTTTCCGGTCTTCAAACCTAACTCCCCGAGTTTTACTTTTTTAGATAACATCTCTGATGGCTCTGTTCTGTTTTCCAAATCTTTATAAAGATAAGAAGCGATATGGTGATGAACATCCAAACCATTTAAGTCCCGCTGTTCAAGCGGCCCGGTGAATAGCAAGCGTACTCCCAGACTCCATCGGACCACCATATCGATATCTTCAGCACTCGCTACACCAGCCTCAAACAACGAAATGGCTTCTCTTGCCATTGCATGCTGAATTCGATTTCCGATAAACCCAGGGACATCTTTTTGAATCAGAACCGGCTTTTTGCCAATCTGTTTATAAAAGTCGATTACCTCATGACATACCGTTTCGGAAGTCTTTTCTCCTTTTATAACTTCAATTAACGGAATAGCCGAAGCCGGCATAAAAAAATGGGTTCCGATAAACCGTTCTGGATGCATTAGGTTTTGCGCCAAATCATTAATTGGCAGACCTGATGTATTGGTCGCAAGAATCACGCTTCGTTCACATATATTTTCTATTTGCTGAAAAACTTCTTGTTTAAGCTCCAAAATTTCTGGAACCGCTTCGATCACCATCCATGATCCTTGTATATTTTCAAGATTTACTGAATACGTAACATTTTTCAGTGCCTCATCCATAGCACTTTCTCCAATGAGATGGTACTCCTGTAATTCCTGAAGCTGGTGTTTAAGCTTTTCTCTCGCTCCCTCTAAAACGATTGGATTGTTATCATGAAGGGTAACGCTTACATTTTGTTGCGAAAGAAGCAGGGCAATCCCAATTCCCATACTACCCGCACCAATTATGGAAACTTTGCGATATGTAATCCTGATCCCCCCTTTCCTTATTTTTTATAAAAATAAAAACCTAGCTGCACCATGAAAAATAAGAATGGACGTGTAGCATTCTTATCTTTAATGGAAAAGCTAGGCTTTCTTAAGTTAAATGAAATGTTTGGTTTCACCGTTAAGAATACGCTTTTCTAAATGTCAAAAAATTCAATTTTCTTACGTTTATCTTATTTTATTTTCAGATAATCGTCAACTTTATTTAAAAAAATTGTTATGATGAAAATATACAGGAAACAAATTTACCAGGGAGGGTTCTATGTGAGTGAAAATAATCTTAAAACCGTTTTGGTAACCGCTTACGCAAAAGCTCCACAAGGCAGTGCCATGTACGAGATTTATAAACATGCGGGAATTGTTTTAGAAATCAATCCGTCTAATCATGTAATCGTCAACGCCGAATTCACATTTATCACAGATTTAGCCCAGGATTTTTTCCGGCGCATGACCATTGGGTATAATTTAAGCAATGGGGTAGACACACTTGTGAAGCACATTGAAACACACTATTTTGCGCCTTCCTCGGGATCGGTAATTGTCGCGCTGAAAGCCGCCTATAAAAGATACATAGAAAAGATATCACAGGTGAAGAATGAAAGCGTCACTCTTTAGAGCCTTTTAAAGGCTTGGCAAAAGGCTAACTCTTTACCCCATCAGTGTTAAAACGTTGTTCATACAATGAAAAGCTTTTATATATGCCAGTTCTAAAAATCTAAAGAGTAGCGGCGAAACTCTAATTGTTCTAAAAGTTGGCTCTCTTCTTATCCAGAAGTTTATTAAGCTTAAAACTTATATTTACACTCTTGAGTTTTTTGAATTTTTTTCTGCAGTTTCTTCGTTTTATTGGCCTCAGACTAAACACCAGAATGATGAATTGTGGTGATATTCCAATATATTAGTGAAATCCACCTATTTAAGCGCTAGTCTTAATATTCAGCGAACACCCAGAATTCTAGCGAGAATATCACAATTTATTAACGAAATTACACATAAAGCATAGCCCAGGTATTTAAGCGGAAAACAAATTTTTAAGCGATTAGGAAAAGGGTAAGCTTTGAAGTGGAGATCATTACGCCAGTCAACGAATAGTGAAATGACCAAAAATGGAGCACTTTGAGACCCCCGGCTTTTACTCAATATAATCAAAGCGACAATTGGGAAGATCTGATAGTAATGTGTTTATTGCAGATTGAACTTAATTACGTTTTAATAAATCGACTTTTTAACGGCTGGAAGAAATAGGCCGGAGCTACTTCTTGCTTTAAGTTGAATACAGTACAATATTCGTAGAATAACAGAAGCTGAAGCGAGGTCGCTTCAGCTTCTTACATCCTCCTGCCATGCATCTGTTTATTGCAATGCCTGATACACATTTACTAAACCATGCCCGAAAAATTCATCGTGGCCAGGTTTCCCTAGATCCTCTGCCGTATTTTGCAGGTGGGTTGAAATCTGTTGCGGTGTGAATTGTGGGTATTCGGCTTTCAGAAGCGCAGCAGCGGCTGTTACTTTCGGGGCAGCCATGCTTGTCCCGATCTTCCGGCCATATGAACCCAATTCAACCGGAATGGTTGAAAGAGCGCTCGCCTCTCTTTCCATTAATGAAGGATCTGCTTGTTCATTTGGCCAGTTTGGACCTAAATCTCCTCCAGGGGCGGAAAGATGGACGTTTGAAGAACCATAATTTGAGTAGTACGACAAAGTGTCACGGTTTGTTGTAGAAGAAACACTGACCACTCCCGGAATGCTTGAAAAGGTATCAAATAAAGGTCCGTCGTATAATTTGCCTTCTCCTTGTTCCGTTGCCATCCGTTTACCTAAATCCAATCCCTCATTGCCATTAGCGGCAACTATTAGCATTCCTTTATTTAAAGCATATTGCACAGCCCTTTTGGCAGATAGATGAATAGCACGGTCCTGCTTGTCATTCATAACGGTGTAAGTTCCAATGCTAAGGTTTGCTGAAACGGCACCGTCATCCGCTGCAGTTGTGATAGCGGATAAAATTCCTGTCCAATCCATGTTCCCCTTAGGATCCGCAACACGATAAGAAGCAATAGCCAGTTCCGGACCTACTCCCATCACTCTTCCGTTGGCAGCAATTGTCCCGGCAACATGTGTACCGTGAGAAGTTGCATCCATATAGGCATCCTCAGGCTGTGCGCCAGGGAAGAACGCTTTACCGAACACCAGATTCTTTTTTAAATCAGGATGGTTAAAATCAATGCCTGTATCGATAACTGCAACAAGAGTCTCTTTATTTCCAGGATTGATGGTCCATGACTTTCCGTTTTCGGTTACTCGCTTGATGTCCCACTGATACTGCTCATATAGATCGGCAGCTCCTCTTGGTGAAAATCCGCTTTCTTGAAGATTGAGAGCAACAGCTTCTTCCTCGTCAACACGGATTTCAATATCTTCAGAGGCTTCAAGAATGCTAGAATTCCCCTCCAGTTTTTCAAGGAAGGCCGGATCATCTGACTTCACATTAACAACTCCAATTTCCGGCGCCTGAAAAAGGACTTCGGTCCCAAGATCCTGAAGAGTTTGAAGAGAGGCACTGTCGGTTTTGTTTGACTTCAGCACGACAATATAATCTTTCTCTGTCACTTCCTGCGCGGTTGCCGAAAATTGGGCCGTTCCCAAAGAAAGTAACAAAGTAGTAACAAGCATAGGTATCTTTTTCATCATATCCCCCTATTATTTCTGTACGTAATGGAAGTATTTATCATAAAAAGTGATGCATTAATTATACAAGGAGCCAAAAGAAGGAAATATTAGGTAAATTAAATGGAATAATATACCATTTTTACTAAGTTGTTCACGAATACCAAACTAGTAAGTAAAAAATCCAGCCCCCTGATGAATGATAGCATCAGGAGCTGGCACCTCAGTCTATCTTATTTACAGAATTACGGATTAGTTTTTTTCTTTGGAGGCACTTAAGCTTGTTACATGTCTTTCGGCCTCCCAACGGAAACAATGTATTTCAGGCGTCCGTCATCATGAAACACAGGGGTTAAACCAATTTCCATCGAGACCCAATATCCATTTTTATGCAGCATTCTGCATTGGCAATGCCTAGCAGTACTGGTCGTTATCATAAACTCCCTAATTTTTTCCAGACTTACTAAATCCCCTGGATGAATATATTCATCCATACTTTTGCCTTCAAGTTCCTCTGTTCTATATCCCAGTACTTTTTCATGGGAAGGGGAAATGAATAACAACTTTCTATCTTTATCGGCTATCCGGATCAAGTCGGTGGCATTTTCCAAGATCAATCGATATTGATATTCCGTTTGTCTAAGGGCTTCTTCTACTTTTCTCCGTTCACTAATATCTACACATGATCCTATTACCTCGACTACATTTCCACCAGATTTAATTGGGCTAAACACCTCAAGGTAGTGGATGCCATTAATTTCCCCTTCATAAGTAACGCGTTCATCCCCTTCCCAAGCCCGCTCATAATATTTAGTCTTTTCGCTTGCAACATCATCTGGGAGAAAGTCGAAAAGCTGCTTACCTACCACTTCATTTGGAATAAAACCCATGCGGTATAATAACTCGCCATCACATAAAGTATGAATGAACTTGTTATTTATTTTCTTAAATTTTAATGTCATCCCCTGCTGAAGCCTAATCGTATTATTTAATTCCTCACGCGCCATGCGCAATATTTCATCGGTCCACTGTCTCTCGTTCTTATCTAGTGAAAGCCCGCACTGTTCCACAATGGTTTCAACTTTGTCAAAGGTTGATTCGAATTCCTGTGGGGACACTGGCCTGCTTATCAAATATCCCTGGCCTTCATCACAAAAGTACTGTTGTAGGAACATCAGTTGTTCCTTCGTTTCGATTCCCTCTGCAACTACAGTTAAATTAAGATTATGGGCCATTGATATGATAGTTTTCACAATCGTTTCATCGTTTGGATTATTGTAAAGCTCACGGGTAAAAGATTGATCGATTTTTAAGGTATCAACCGGAAATTGCTTCAAATAATTTAAAGAACTGAATCCTGTGCCAAAATCGTCTATGCTGATACGAACACCCAATTTTTTCAACCCACGCAATGTAGTGATCGTGTGTTCAATATCAGCCGAAACACTCTCTGTGATCTCTATTTCTAAGCATTGGGGTTCAAGCTCGGTTTCCCCCAGAATCCGTTCAATGGATGCCACAAAATTTGATTGTACAAACTGTGTGGTTGAAATATTAACGGAAATCACAGTGGAAAACCCTTTGTTTATCCACTCTTTAACCTGTCTACAGGCCGTATAAATGGCCCATTCCCCAATCGGCAGTATCAAGCCCGTTTCTTCTGCAATCGGGATGAACTCTGCAGGTGAAACCAATCCGTTTTCAGAGTGGAACCAGCGGATTAAAGCCTCTGCTCCGACAATTTTCCCAGTTTTCAAACTCACTTTGGGTTGGTAGTGAAGGACAAGTTCATGCCTCTCGATTGCTTTGTGAAGATCCATTTCCATTCTTAAGGGGTCAATCAGGGTTTGGTTTTCTTTAGAATAGAAAAATTCAAACGTGTTTTTTCCTGCTTTTTTCGCTTGATACATGGCAGTGTCCGCATTTTGGATTAGTTTTTCTACAGTCTCCCCGTGATCGGGAAACAAACTGATCCCGATACTTGGAGTACTGAACACATCATGATTATTCAATCGAAATGGCTCTGACAGCACTCGTAGAATTCTCTCTGCAATCTTGGTTGCAGCAGCCCTATTGGCGTCTGTTAGGATGATAATGAATTCGTCTCCTCCCTGTCGAAAGACGAAATCACCTTCTCTTATAATATTTGTTAAACGTTTGGATACAGCTTGAAGGAGTTTATCGCCAGTGTGATGCCCTAGAGTATCGTTTATTGTTTTAAATCGGTCCAGGTCTATAAATAATACTGCAAGACTTTGGTTCTTCCGTGAAGCAGCCTTAAGCTGCTTCGAGAATAGGGAGTATAGCATATTTCGATTTGGGAGTCCTGTCAAATAATCGTGGTATGCTATGGACTGTAAATGATGTTCATAATTTTTTCTCTCACTAATATCCCGAGCAACGATCATGATGTGATCGACCACACCACCGATACCATTCACACATGCAAAATTGATTTCAAACCATATGTATTCCCCATCACTGTGCCTACATCTAAACTCAGCTGTCAGGTCTTGCTGTTGAGAAATCACCTTGTAAAATGTTTCATTTACGTAAGAAAGATCCTCATCGTGCACAATACTGAAAAAGTCAAACTCTCCATCAGGAATGACTTGATATCCTAACACCCTGCCAAAAGAGGGAGATACATATCTTACCTTACCATTTTCATCAAGCATACCTATCAGATCTTTCATATTATTAGCAATCAATCGGTACTTCTCTTCACTCAATTGCAAAGCTGTTTCTGCTATTTTACGGTCAGTAATATCACGGCTCACAATAATCAGGCGATGCGGGTTTCCATTTTTATCAAATATAGGTGTCTTCATGACCTCCCAAACCTGTTTGTTCCCATCAGGCTTTTCAACCGTCTTTTCCACTGTAGTAGTAGAACTGTTTCTCCAAGCAAGCTCATCAGTTTTTATATTATAGTTGAACGATTCTATGTACTTTGGATTGATCTTAGCAAGGTCTGCATCTGTTTTTCCTATATATTCACAGTCACCTAGCTCATATAAATCCAAAGCCATTTGGTTTGCCACAAGCCAGCGGCCCTTTTCATCCTTCACCAAGAGTATTTCTGGAATTAAATCAATTAACATGCGAATTTTCTGCTCACTAACCTGTAAGTCACGTAGTTGTGCTTGACCAAAAGACTGCTGACTGAAGAGATCTAGAAAAAAATTAGAATTTTGCATATTTTTTATCATACTTCTCCTTTCTGGTCTGATAACACTTAAAAGAAAAACGAGCTAAAAACATGTTACAGGTACTCTTTCACAACTCTTGCTCTTCATTTTATAGCCTATCTATCTCACTGAATATGAAAAACACACAGCCCCAAAAAAGAGCTGTGTGCACGAGATCTACAACCTTTTTTCGGTAACACAGCCACCATAGCCTTAGCTTTAGGTCTGTTGCTTTGCGTCCTTACCTTTCGATAAGTTTGCCTTTATCGGATTATTTGAGGTTTCTATAATATATAATATGACTATTTAACCAGAATATAGGTCTAAAGTCTATAAATTCTTTAGCATATGTTGAAAAGGAACCTGTAAGGTAGTATTTTTCCCCTAATCATTTACTGATAAACTAGTTTCTAGGAATTTTTTTTGACGCCATGTAGCACTATGGGTAAAAGGTTTAAAAAATAAATCAGATCAAAAAAGCTACCGTGTAAAGGCAGCTTTTTCAACTAGTATAGCAGTATGAACACTACTCTTTCTTATCTCCTTTAATTACCCTAAAGGCGTTACGTTTTGCTGTGGGTGTCCTGTATAATGGAACCTTCCTAGGACCGACTGGTGTTCTGGCCAATCTGTTCACCCTTGCAAATAGTTCCGGGTCAACCAACGGAGTTTCTCCCTTTTTTCGAAGCCAACCGAATAGCATTTTCAATCACTCTTTCCTTTTTTGTTTATTCTCCACTCATAGACCCACACTGAAACCATTAGAAGAAAAAGGAATGTTATATCAATATTTAACGGCGTTTCTACTCCTGTAATGAAAGGAGAAAATATATATATGATGTAGACGATGCTGACAATGATTCTATATTTGAATAAAGTCATTGCCCTTTAAACCCCTTTCCAAAACCCGCTTAACATTCTACTAGTATTTTACTCGATCCGCTTACAAACGGCATATTCATGGTAAACTCTTCACTAGCTTTTTTGATATCCCTATTACTATTTCTAAACGATAAAATTAACAAATAGCACCATTATTTTATAAATAATTGATAGCCGCAATAACCTATAAATACGACCAACAATCCGAAAAACCCTTTTTCCAAAGCACTCCCTGTTTTAATTCCCCAAGGAAATCCGATATCTATTTTAATCGGCCAGAATAATTTAATGCCTTTAACAGTAATCATATCCAATACAAGATGGCTGGCCATTCCAAGCCAAATGCCGAACTCAATCGCTTCTGGCCAAGGGGTTTGGGTAAATAATAAATAGGCTAGAAATAAAAATAGTAAACTATGCGTAAAAGCGCGATGGCCGAACAGGGAGCTCACCAAATTATCCAGCAACGGAATTTTCCGTCCAATCGTAGACCCTGTATGGTCAATATCCGGTATTAATGCACCGACTGCACAGCTAGCGAAAAATAAAGTTTCCTGCTCCACTGAACCTCCGGCGGTTAAATAAAATGCGCCAGCAGCTAAGCCACCGGCAATGTGTGTTTTCCCTTGCATGATGTACTCCTAATTCTTCAACATTATGTCTTTTATGTGTGTTAATTCTTTTTTACTCTTACTTTACCGGGAATTCTCTTGCACTAATGGGTTCCTGGAATTCGAAGACTTGTTTAACTCCTGCTTTTATTCCCTTCCTGAGATCATTCAAAAAAGCCAACAAGCTTTCCCGGATTATATTTGGACATTACACACAAATTCCAATTCCATCTTTATAATGGAATCCCTGTGTGTTTCGATTTGCGCAGTTGTTTATAGGCCCCCGAACCAGCCACTACGCCCGCAATTATAAAAATAAGACCGATTAAGTGGGCAGGATAAATGTGTTCATTCAATAAAAGTGCCGAACCGGAGAGAGAAAAAAACGGCGGCAAATTCATGAAAATGGCCGATTCTGCTGCTCCGATTTTTCCTATTGCATAATTGTAGGTCATATGCCCGATCGCGGTGGCCAAAATGGCTGATGCGAAAAAGATGATGTAATCTAAGGCTGAACCTGTATCCACACTCTTAAGCCCCCCAGGTTCCACGATTAAGCTCATCATCAATAGCATAAAGGATCCTATCACGAGCATATACCCGGTCAGCAAACGAGGATCCATCGATTTTGAGACTCTTTTAATCAAAATAAAGCTGAGCGCTTGTGACAAAATGGAGATAAATATAAATAAATCGCCGCTGGACACCTCCTCAAATCCCGTTTTCCCTTGTAGAACAATCACCAACACACCAGCAAAACCAATGACAAAACCAAAACCTTTTACAACGGTAAACCGGCTTCCAAGTAAAATAATGGACAGGATAGCGGTAAGCATTGGACCAAGGCCCAAAATAATCCCGCCATTTACTGCTGTTGTATTCCTTAGGCCAACAGCGAGAAAATAATGATGAACTGCAACATTTAAAACGGAACCCAAAATAAGCGATGGGATCTCTTTTTTCATTGGCATCCGAAACAGCTTTGAAATATACAGGATCACAAACACTGTAATCCCTGCTGTAAATATGCGCAGCGCTGTAATAGTCACCGGCATAAATTGGTCAACAAGGATTTTCGTAGCTGGCACATTCAGCCCCCAAACCACCATAATGATCACTAATAACAAATACATCTTTCCCAAACTATCCACTTCTTTCCTACTTAGAGCTAAACCTGAGACTGCAAGCCGTATATACGTTCCACAATATAACTCAGATTTTCAATACTCTTGTAATCTTGATGATTAATAAAATGTTTCGGACGAGCGGATTTTTTTGCCTCCGTTTAATCTTACCCTAAATAAAATATATTTCGAGTATACATGATTATCCTTTTTTGTTAATACCATCATGCTTTTTATCACTGAAAATATTAGTATACTTTAGAAAGTTTATATTTGGAAATTGAAAAAGACTGTACCACATGGTATGGGCAATTTAACTCTAAAGGGTGAAAAAAGTAAGCGAATCCCTAAAATAGCTTAAGCAATTATTATTACCTACATTCTTTCTGCTTCATCCTGCATGTTTTACTAAAGAAATCACAATAAAAACAGCACCTCCATTGTTAGGGGTACTTCTAACAACGGGGTGCTGTGCAAGTTTTCTATTATATAAATGATTATAAGTATACAGAATGCTAGTGCTAGTCATTTCTAGTAAAATACCAATAGAAACAACATAAAAGATTAGATTGTTACAGATTCCAATAGGTTTTCAATATCTTGCTCCATATCGACCGGATCAGTTGTACATTCGAATCGTTTGATTACGTTCCCATTTGTATCGATTAAGAATTTAGTAAAGTTCCATTTAATTGAATAGTCATCTAGTAAATACTCAGGATGCTTTTCTTTTATCAATGGCAATAGGATTTTAGCAACTGGGTGAAATGGATTAAATCCCTCAAAAGCCTTTGAATTTGACAGATATTCAAATAGCGGGTGAGCTCCTTTATCACGCACGTTTATCTTTTGGAATAGAGGGAAATTCACCCCATAATTTAATAAACAGTTTGTTTGGATCGTTTCATTGGAATCAGGTTCTTGATGGTCAAATTGATTACAAGGAAAACCTAAAATCACAAATCCTTTGTCTTTGTAACGATCATATAAACGTTGAAGATCTTCGTACTGATATGTAAACCCGCATCTACCAGCTGTGTTGACGATTAAAACAACTTTCCCTTGGAATTCTTGTAATGATGTTGCTTGCCCATTCATTGCAACAGCAGAGAAATTATAAATACTCATATTTGCCCTCCGACATATGTGGATATATTTAACTAGGACTAATGTTCTATTACATTATATAGTTAATTCCAAATGAGTCAAATGTTTTAAAAAAAAATTTTCATGTCTTGTGATTTTTCATCTCAAATGGCAGGGAATGCTGTTAGTAAGTCATAAAAAAGCTCAGACCGTTACAATCTGAGGTACATTAATAAATTAAATTGTATGGCATCAAAAATTCCTAAGCCTATACGAAACAACATTCTTAACGAAGCTGGCTGTTTCTATATCCATATGTTGCATAGATCACAAGTCCAATAACTAACCATACAACGAATCCTGTCCAAGTAAACGCAGACAGCTGAAGCATCAGATAAAAACAGAAGATAATGGCCAATGCAGGAATAACAGGTACCCATGGCGTTTTAAATCCGCGCTTCAGATCAGGATTAGTTTTTCTCAAAACGATTACTCCCAGTGAAACGGAGGAAAAAGCGAATAATGTACCTATGCTCGTTAATTCCGCTAATTTATCTAATGGGAATAAGCCGGCAAATGTTGCTACAAGCACACCCGTAACCCATGTGCTTGGCAGTGGAATTTTTGTTTTTGGATGTATCTTAGACAGGAACTTCGGAAGCAGTCCATCCTTGCTTATTGCATAAAATAAACGTGTTTGTCCAAACATCATGACTAGCAAAACAGTCGTTATTCCCATTATGGCACCCAGGGAGATAAGTCCTGCAGCCCAGTCCTGGCCGATGAATTTAAACGCAAATGCTACCGGGTCTTTTACATTTAACATGTCATAAGGCACAATTCCTTTAAGAATCAAGGATACAGCAATATACAAAATTGTACATATACCTAATGCCGACAGGATTCCTATTGGAAGATTTCTTTGAGGATTTTTCACTTCCTCCGCTGCGGTCGAAACGGCATCGAAACCAAAATATGCGAAAACAACAACTGCAGCCTCTATACAAATTCTGCATTTCATTAGATTTGTATGAAAAAAAGAGTCTTCAATATGGCAACGGATCATCACATTTTAAATATTGTTGAAATTATAATAGTATTACGTTGCAGGAAATCCCATGAAGGCAATCCTTACGCCAAACGAACACAGATAAATCTTGAAATTTCATTCAAGTTTCTCTATTTATGGCAACAATTTTTATTTCAAGTTAATATATATGATGAGTTTATTCATAAAGGAGCTACTAACATGATTAACGTTTTGTTTGTCTGCCTAGGAAACATTTGTCGTTCACCTATGGCTGAAGCTTTATTTCGCGATCTGGTAGTCAAAGAAAATCTCACTGACAAAATAACCGTTGACTCCGCTGCAACGAGCTCTTGGCATATTGGATCTCCACCACACAAAGGCACCCTTACCATTCTAAAGAAATACAATATATCAGCAAAAGGCCTTGTCGGACGTCAATTAACAAAGGATGACTTTGAAAAGTTCGATTACATAATTGGAATGGATAAAAGCAACGTAAGGAACATCCAGGAGATTACCGGCAGGGCTGACCATCCTAAGATCCTCCGCCTTCTCGATATAGTGGAACTTAATCAGGATGTACCAGACCCGTATTACACAGGAGATTTTGAGGAAACCTATCAACTTGTTTCCCAAGGTTGCAAATCACTACTGGAAAAAATTCGTAACGAACATAACATCAGGTAACACAAACAGGGACTGTCCAGAAAGTCCTTTATAGGGTAGAATTCTCCCAAAATAAAAACCCAAGAATGTTGATATAACAGCATTCTTGGGTTTTGCTTTTTAATTTTTGTGCTAAAAAAACTACTTTTCGGACCGCCCCTTGTTTTATAAGATTATCTTGTAAACGGTGCCGGTTTTGCCACAAAATAGCCGAGCCTTGTATAACCGCTTAAAATTTCCGAAGATTCCTTAACTCCCCCAAACAACGCCTAGATCCGCGTAGAGCAAATTACTATTTCAAACAGCCTCCGACACCATATCATGTATAACCCACTGCTACTCCTCTCCTGGCCATGGAGCATTCACAAAAAATAACTATATTCCGACACACCGACAGAATATTGTGCAAAACAACAAATATTTTTGGTTTTCGACAACGCCGTAGGTATGGCATAATTATAGGACTAGGTACTAATAGTATATTCTATATTTTTTTAGCTTGGCTGCTTCCAGAAATCATTGGGCGAGGATGGAATAAACCATGACAAATAACCAGATCTTTGAAAGAGTAAATGAAGAATTAAGCGTTCTTGGTTTTGACCAATACAAATTAAATTTTATCACTGGGTCCGATGTCCTTCATTTTGTTCATCCATCCGGGGTATTACGAATTTTAGATAGAAATCTGGTCAAGGATTTGCAATATAACACGTCTGCTGCAATCGGTTCAATTGTCCAGCTAATTGATCGTTATGATATGGTTTTCTCTCTCTCGGAACTCTGTGTCTCAAGATTAAAAGAGCTAGGGCATCCCGTGCATTTTAAAGTAGGATACTTTTCATTCTGCAAGGGAGCTAGTTACAATTACATAAAGAAGACAATTTATTTAAACCCTTCCCGGATATTTAGACGATGGAATATGTATTTTAAACATTCAATAGATCTTTCTCATTTTATAACAATCCTAATCTTGCATGAACTTGGCCATGTTTTGCAGGATCAAGAACAACCATTGATCAAAAGACTGAAGCAGTTTGTTTCTGGATGTAACCAATCCAGGCTTACTAATAAAGACGTCGAGAAATATAAACAATTCCTAATACAAGAAGAAAAAGATGCATGGAACCGTTGTGAAAAGTATTTGCCTGAAGCGATTGTAGAACCTTCTTCCTTTTCTAAAATTAAGTCATATTGTTTGAATTCCTATACTACGTTGGAATTTGCCAAAGTAAAAAAGAATCTTCATGCGTTAGTTAATGACCTTCGATAGAGTCAGTAGATAGCATACCGTTTAATGATTTCTCTATACGCAAAAATGTTGGAAAAATCGCGGGAGGTCTAGCCCTTCAGGTTTAAACTGACACCTTGGGTAAAATTAAGCCTAAAAGTTTCCATAGGAGTTTGTGTAAAACACAATGATCTAAAAAATAGATAAAAAAATCTTGCAGACATCATCAAGTAATCATCTGCAAGATTTCTCCTTCGTCCTACTTTTCCTTTAACTCATCCAAAATTGGAAACAGCTCTTCTAAATGCTGAATTTCATATGTAGGTTCAACCTCTTCACGGACTTTGTTATGACGGTTAATCCAAACCGTACGGATACCTGCCCGATTTGCCCCTAGAATATCTGTCATTAGGTTATCTCCGACCATAATCGCTTCATCCTTCTGTAAGGACATGAGCGATAAAGCATGTTCAAAAATCCCAGGATCCGGCTTCCCTCTTCCATAGTCGCCCGAGATTACGATCTGGTCAAAATAAGGAACCAGTTCAGATGTAATCTGGAGTTTTGTTTTTTGCAGATCAGGAGAGCCATTTGTAAGTAGCAAAAGCTGATAGTTCCCTTTTAATTTATCGAGCGTAGTAAAGGTTTCTTCGTATACGAAAGGTACCTTCCTGCGCTCCTCTGGGAATCTTTCCCCTAACTCAAATCCAAAGTCCGGGTCATCGACGCCCAACCTCTTAAGCCCTAAAGTCCAGGCATCTTGTCTGTAAGTTGGAACCTGGTCCTTCAATTTCCTAAAATCATCGTGGTCATCTAAAAAATTCCCCCATAGCCCCTCAAACGGATTGATTCCAATCATCTGTGTAAAAGGGAATACCTCATAGGTGGAATATAATTTCCTCGCCTCTTCCCGAACCGCTTCCTCCAGTTTTTCAGGATCAATGCCGTAGCGCTCCTGGGCAATTTTACATGTAGCCACAAACGCTTCCTTTACACTTTTTTGGTCCCAAAGAAGTGTGTCATCTAAATCAAAAAATACTGCTTTAATCATAGTAGCCTCCGTTTTGTATGCTAATCATACATGTTGAATTTATTAACCATGGTAAGCATTTGCTGTATGCTCGACTTTGGCTTTCTGCCGCTCCTTTGTTATCCCGTACCAGACAAAAATGCTGCCGAACACAACCAGTACCGGCTCCAGCCAATTCGCCTCAGGACCATTCGTAATTCTGTGAAGCTGAAAAACCCAGTGGAATACTACAATATCAAAGCTTAAAAATAGTCCTGCCGCCACTATAAAGCCCTGAAAAAATGATTGAGAAAAGAACTTTTTAAAAAGCCCCATCAAAATCATCAGCACCGCCATTCCAAAAACAACGGCTCCAATTCTCTCCGCCGGACTATCAGCCTTTAACCCTGCCGCAAAGGCATGGATCATATGAAAAAATGAATCTGCCACGAAATAACCCACTATTACTCCCAAAAATCTCAAAAAATCATTCCTTTAGCAACTAAACATTCCTGCTGGTATAAATATACTAGTCGCCATTATTTAAAATTAAGTCGATAGGCCTTCACAATAATACCATCATTTGCAGGTTCAAAATCATATTGCGGCACTCTTTCAAATCCCAGTGCTTCATACAATCTCATGGCCGCTTTCATGAATTGGCCAGTATGAAGCCCAACAGATGTAAACCCTCTTCCATCCGCTCTCTTTATGCACTCGGTAACCAAAGCCTTGGCAACACCTTTCCCTCGGGCTTCCGGCGCTACAGCAAGCATCCGAATTTCAGGATAATCCAATGCATCAACATATCCTTCGTATGCGTCACTTTTAGCAGGAAACAATGCAACGCTGCCAACAATTTTCCCATCCACCTCAGCGACAAGTAATTCAACGCCATCCAGTGTATCCGCATTAGATGAGATTGCCTTTTTTAAGGCGTTCCAATGCCCCTCTGGGATAGCTGCCGCATGCTCTTGGTATGCGCCAACTCTCTGCACACGGATATAAGGCAGTTCATGAACCTCTGCATTACGAATGATCATAAGCTTCCCCCACTATTATCATATATTTTTTATTTCATAATAAACGTATGTATTTTACCGCTTAAAACTTCACGATTATGAGCAGAATGAAGTCCTGTAAGGTCTGGTCCCTTTGGCAATATGTTGTAGCTTTTTTGATCGTCACTAGCTATATGGTTTGAGAGATGATAGTGCACTTTTATGGCATGGAAATCTGTTGTATCGCCAAATCCTGGTGTTTGATATAAATCTCTTAAATAGCCCCATAGATTAGGGAAGTCAACAATCCGGTTCCGGTTCGCCTTAAAGGCTGTGTAATAGGCTGTATCGAAGCGAACTAAAGTGGCATATAGCCTGACATCTGAATCTGTAATATAATCGCCGAATAAGAAACGCCTGTCAGAAAGACGCTGGTCCAACTCATCTAATCTGGAAAATAATGTATCATAGGCCAACTCGTATGCTTCCTGGGATTGTGCAAATCCGCACTTATAAACCCCATTGTTCACATCATGGAAGATGATATCGTTTAATTGATCAATCTCCTCACGAAGGTTTTCTGGATACAAATCTGGAGCATTCGCTTTGTGAAAAGGGGCCCACACAGTTTCCAAGTAGTTTGTCAGCTTAAAATAATCATTGTTTACAACCTTTTTTTTCTTTACATCGACCACTACCGGTACAGTTGGCCTTCCGCTATACTCAGGTTCGGTCTGTTTGTATATCTCACTCATATATTGAATTCCCAGTACTGGATCCATTCCACCATCATCCAGCGAAAATTCCCAGTCAACATGAGGGAGTTTGGGACGCATTGGGCTTGCTGTGCCCAAGCTGATTGCATCTTCCAATCCAAGAATTCTTCGGACAATAACCGAACGGTGCGCCCAGGGACAGACAGCGGACCATAACAAACGATATCTGCCAGCTTCAACCGGAAGATCCCCACGATTCGGCCCAAAAGGTGTTGTAAATCGATTTACCTGGCGATTGAATGAGCCATCAGCCTTTATCTCACTGGCAGAACTTGAACCTGATGACATTATATCCACCTCTTATTTTTTACCCTAATATTACACCAGGTTGAATACTTTTCCAATTGTAAGTTTTAAAAAGAAAAAATGTTGTGAAAATAGTACGCTTTTGGAATGCCTTAGTTAATAATAATCACTTCTATCAAAGCCGAGAGAGAGAAATTAAAACCAAAACAAAGATAAGGATCAGTGTTTCAACCCATAGGGAATGACATACAAAATAAGGCGGCCAATCCTTCGATTTCCGCCGTTTAATCCTAATAAAATTTAGTTCCATAAAATCTCTAATCGTTTAATTTTTTCGGTTGGGACAACCGATTATCCATCCATAAAAGAATTACTTCAAGGGTCTTGTCTTGTTTTGTGTCATCCAACAGGCTTTGGACACCATCCCATTTTAAGTACACCAAGGGATTGCTTACTTTTACCAATAAAGCACTCTACTCAGTTAAGCCTTCCTCCTCCATGCTTTCTTGAGTGTTTTTCCAGACTATGAATTTATCCAAATCCTCTTTCACTTGTTTTAATGCAAATGCAATGACTGCTGCATCGTCGGTGAATCCTAGACCAACTAATACATCAGGAATCGAATCTGCCGGCATAACAAAGTATAAAATAGCTCCTATTATGACAATCAGGGATCGATAAGGAATGTTCCTATAATCACCCTTGATGTATGCTTTTACAAGCTCAAACATAGATTTTAAGTTATCCAAAGTATCTTGAACAAACCCTTTCTTATTTTTCGCTTGCTCGGATTTTTCTTCAGCATCCCTGATCAATCGTTTCAGTTTATCCTTATCTTTTATATATTCCCTTACCTTTGTTATGGCTTCCTCACTGAAATCCATCATTTTAGATCCGAAACCCTTTTCCTTGCTTTTGGCTTCTGTTACAACTGTTTCAGTTTCTTCATCCTTACCTTTCCCAAACATAACGTTCACTCCCTAACTTTTTTAATATATTAGAATCGCAATTACGCTAACTTTTTTTCAATATCTAATTGACAATTTCATGTCCCAATATAAGAAGACAAAGATTCTCTATTCTTTTTCCTTTTTTCAATAAAATAAAACTCTCATCGGGATTTGAAAGACAAAGCATCTGAAATAGTCAAGAAAAGGGACTTCATCAGAGATTTAAAGGATAAAGTCTGAGAATCATCAGAACAAAGGGTTTATATATACTTAATGGCATTAAAAAAAGAGTCAACCATTTTTTAGACCCTTTGCTTCTATACGGTAACAAATTTGGTTGCCTGTCGAAAACAGCCAAAAAAGCCGTTTCGCATTGCAATATAAAAGGGAGCCTATCCTAAAAAGACAGGCTCCGCATTAAGAGTTGGCAATATTTAATGTAAAGGTTTAGTGCTATTTTTCTTCTTTGCCATGATTGTTTTTTTGGTTTTCATTATCTTGAGCCTCAGATTTTGATACAAGAGATGGAAGTCCAGAGATATATCCAACTCCACCAGTCTTATTAATACCGATTTCTCTATCGATAGCACTCAAAAGCTCCTCTTTATTCACAGCAGTAATGGCCTTACTATCTACTTCATCACCAGGATGCTGGAAGTTACTCATAATGTAAGAGAAGCCGTTTCGGTCATCAGCTGCAAATAATCCAGTTGATTCAGCCCCTGCTGGAGCAGACAGAACACGTGTTAACTCTTTCGTGTCGATATTATAAGCCCATACGTAGTTATTTGTATGCCTGCTTGTATCTTCACCAATGAATAGTGTTCTCGCCGCCTCAGAGTAACTCAAGTTATCTGGACCTGCCACTTTTTCCACATTAGAAGTGTTACCATAAGCATCGGGAGTTGAAAGATCTTCGCCGACAACTAATCCAGACAAGGATGCCGCTACATAATCACTTGCAATGCTATTACCACCGCTATCCTTTTGGCCAGGTTTTAAATCGAGCTGGTATGTTACGCCTGATTTACTTTTTGGCAGCTGAATATCATCCGCTGGTTCTTTTCCGGTTTTATCTTTTTCCATACCGCCGCTTAAATCAGAAATGGCCACATATACTTTTTTGTTTTTCTCGTTTACTGTAATACCTTCCATCTTATTAAATTCGGATGTTGCGCCTAAATAAGCTGCATAGCGTCGGGACTCAAGGAATGCTGCCGCTTTTTCCATACCAGGTTTTAGCTTCAAGTACTCCACTTTACCGCCTGCTGAATATTGTTTGATCGCTTTAAATCCTTCTTTTGGCTCCTCTGATGTTTCAAAAATATCGCTGTACTTAATGCCTTTATCGATTATTTTTTTAATTTCCTTATCAGTTGAATGTCCAAGCTTGATCCATTCAAGATTACCAGAACCACCATTTTCAGAACCTGTCTGGTGGAATTTAGCTGCGTATAGAGTACCGGCTGATAGGTTTGCTTCTTTATCTGCTACATACATGAACATTGTTGTATTGGAACCATCATCACCGAAGAATGCAGTTTTATTATCAGGCATCATTTTCATCACTTCATGAGAGAAGCGGCCTGCGCTGTAGTGCTTTTCGACTTTTGTTTTTCCATTTTTCTTAACATGGATTTCAGGGATATAGCCATAGAAGTAAGGATTAGCCTTTGACTTATCACCAAAATAAAGCTCTGCAAAGCTTTCAGTCCAGGTTCTTGCACTTGAAGCAGGGTCCGTTTCAAAAGCGCGCGCATCAGGTTCATATTCCTCAGATCCTAAATGTGTGTTCCAAGGTGAAGTAGAACCATTACAAGGAATCCAAAGCCCATTCACTTCTGAGAAATCTATTTTCTTTACTTCCTTAGGTGCTAACTCACCTGTTTTAGAGTCTTGTTCCAAATGTGTCAAGGACATAGAAGCTGGTACTAGCCCATATGCTGATTTTCCTGCAGCATCAATTGTGTCATATTCATAATGTGTGACCATATATAGCTGGCCCTTGATTGGGTTTAATAAACTGTTTGAATCCGGAGCGTCCGAAACAAAATATTGCGGATCTCCAGGGACACTACTATCAACGATAGGATTGCCATTCACATCGATCGGTGTACCAGCCGGAACTTTTTCACCTTTAACAGTGGCTACTTTATCCTCAGATTTAAATAATCTTTTATATGTTAGCGGGAATGTTTTTACCTTTCCATCACTATATTTCACTTCTACTGATGCATTCGTATATGTGTGAACCATCTGTTCAATGGTAGTAGGTGCAGGCATGCCATTAAACTTAACAGCATCAATTTTAACATCGTGAGAAGTAGCGGCTTCTGCAGGTGTTAATGCCGGGATAGTTAATGCAAGTGCAAGTGCCATTGCAGTTCTTTTCTTTGCAAAAAGATTTTTACCCAAAATTAAACATCTCCTAGTATATCGTTTTTATCGCTCATCTCCAATTAAACTAAAATAATGTTAAAATCCCATTATTTATTTGTATTTTTACCATAAAGGTTCATTAAAAATTTGTTAAGTAGTTTAAATTTTTATTATAGAAAACAATGGGGATTTTATTATTGAATTTTCTATATCAGAACCTTACATATCTTACCATTAAACAGTGATTGTAGGAGAGCGTTAAGATGTAGAGAATTTATGTATTTGCTGTAAATCACGTTGATGGGCTTTATACTTTTCATTAATGTAATACATAAAGGGAAAGTAAAACATCATTTAGCAGTCCTGAAACAGTACAAATTTGAACAGAACTACGCATTAATGAAGCCAGAAATTGAAGAATTAGAAAAGGCTCTTAAAGGATTTTATAATAATGTGGCAGCAGAGCATTATGAAGAGTGGTCACAGCTGGACTCCTTAGCAATAGAAATAAGCAAACAATTAAAAGGAAAAGTGGATCCTGTTTTATTAAATAAAAATATGGATGGTTTAGAGGAAAAAATAAATTCCATGGAACAAATCCTGCAAGGCGGAGATTTAAGCTAATTACTCTGACATAGGCGAATAGCTAAGTCAACATGGTAAGTCCGCATCCATTGACTATACAGGTACAATCGTAACTATTTTCTATTGGAAAGGTCAGCCAAAATTAATAACTTGGTTGACCTTTCTATATACTTGCCATATCCGCGGGGAATCTTATTTACCTTTTCTCTTATAAATGGCGTCTTTTGTACAAAAATATTGATTTCATTCTTACATCTTTGTGAAAATGATCCCAAGAAGAGCTGAAAAAATACCAATAAGCTGATATCCCTTTAATTTCTCCTTAAATATCCAACAGCCGGCGAGTATTACAACGACGCAATTTAGACTTACGACCGGAAATATTACACTTGCTGGTCCATTCTGGAGGGCATAGAAATAACAACTGTAACCGATTACGCTGATTAATCCCACAAATGTCCCGACATTTACTTCAGATTTCCGCCAGTTTTCCTTCTCCCGAAGGCTCGTCATTCCCAAATAAATGCAGCCGCCTCCGTACATGCAAATAAGGGTATTGAGCGAACTGATGTCCAAATAAGAAGTGGTTTTCATTAGAATACCCAGGATTCCAAATGATATGATTGCTAAAAGTACACGGAGAAGCCATGGACGGTACTCTATGAGACGGGTTGTTCCCGGTGAATATTGAATGATTATGGCTGAGCCAAGAATGGACGCTATGCCAATCCATTGAAGAAGGCTAATCTGTTCATGAAAGATAATAGCTGCACCAAATATAGGGAAAATGGCATTTGCACCTATTAGAGGCGATGTCAGACTGGCTGGACCTTTTTCAAAAGCCCTTGACATTTGTATATTGCCATTGGCATTTAAAATTCCGATCAGACCCCCTAAAATGATTGCAAGCAGGTTGAAATGTAAAGCCTCCGCAAAAATTCCATACCCCAGTGTAAGCATAAAAGCCACTAAGTAAAAGAAAAACTGAATATGTACTTTTGATAAACCGTTCCCGGTACTCCATTTAAATATTGTGTTATTCGTTCCGAAGCTTAAAGTTGTTACGAATGCTGCAGCAAGCCACATGGTGTATCCTTCTCTCTATCTATTATCCTCCCCATTTTAAATCTCTATCTGAGTATTCGCAATAGATTTAAAAAGACTTCATTCTTGATTGCCCTTCTTTATAATCAGATTATATTCCGCCTTACTTTCCATAATCTTAAAGCCACTCTCTGGTTCATAAAGAAAGGTAGCGCTTTTGGCTGCGTTTTCAATTACTTTTATCTGAAGAAAAGCTCCAATCTGGCGTCTTGTTTCAAAATGTTTTATTTTCATATTCATAGTCAGACTATGTCCGTAATTCATGTAAATTTTAGTGGTTTCTTTACTGATTTTCTCTGCTTCTATAATATGGGATAGAGCAAGCCATATCATTTCCTTTCTGCCTGCTCTCTTAAATGGTATCAATACAATACTTGAGCCCGGATTGATCACTATAGGAACCATGTACTTCCTGCCGAGGATTCCTTTCGAGCTCAATACTGAAATCGCTAGACTGGACCCAAAGCACTTTAAAGTTGCATCCATAATTTCCTTCAACCGTTTTCCAACCAGAAACTCATGATCTCCGTGAATGATTCTTGTACATTCATGTCCATGTTTATCAAATTCTGTCGCCAGAAGTACGGTTTTCTCATTAATCAAATAACTGCTTCTTGGTTTCAAAAATATCCCCCCTATTCATTTTTAAAAATAATAGGAGTATACTAGAAATATAGAGTTGGTATACTCCATCTCTGGCCTTTTAGGCGGTGATCCGCCAAGATGGCGCCTAAAAGGTTTTCTTCTAAGAAAAGATTGAACCATTCTATTCACTATAGACACAATCTTTGCTATATTTTTTCCTTACCTCACTGGTAAATGGCATCTATATCTACCACTTGTGTTCAAATATTCCTCACCTCCAATATAACCTGCTGACTGAACATTTCAAGCTAATCTATAAGGAACTCTGCTTAGATATTCCTCTCACCGCAATTCAAATCACTAATATCCGAAAACCTTTTTCGAATGAATGAAAGCTTGGCCCATCATCACTTTTTGTTTATATGACTTTCTTCCTACTCCCTCTAGTTCGATTATGCAATTATTAGACAATTTTGTAAATTTACTTTTTCCAATCAATAAGTATTGACACAAAAAATACAAATAATGAAGTGCCATTAAATTGAATACATAAGATTTTTCTTTATCATCTTTCTTACAAATAAACAAGAAATGAGGGCCAAGAGAGGAAAAACATACTCTTTGCTGAATACTTATTGTATTCGTTTCGATTTTAAAGGAGGTCATGTAATGGCAAGTAATGAGGCGATTGCAATTCGTAAACGTCTGATTGAGCACGTAACATCTCAGAAGGGAAAACCGGTCAGTCTTCAAGAATCTAGGGAAGGGTTAGACAAATTATTGGGATCCTTCCCTTTAGATCCTGAAGTTAAGGTAGAGAAGCTTTCCGTAGAAGGCATCCCCGTGGAATGGGTCGCTGCTCCGAATGCCCGACAGGATGCCGTATTCCTGTATCTTCACGGTGGAGGCTATATAGTAGGAAGCTTAAATACTCATCGAGATATAGCTTCTAAGCTTTCCCGTGCCACAGCTACACGTGTGTTAGTAATTGACTATCGCCTTGCACCAGAAAACCCATATCCTGCTGCCATCGAGGATGCGGTAAAAGCCTATCGATGGGTAGTCTCTTCTGGGGTTTCACCTGAACGTATCATAATTGGCGGGGATTCAGCCGGAGGAGGTCTGACGATGGCGACTCTATTGTCACTTAGGGAAGCTGGTGACACCTTACCTGCAGCTGCCGTTCTTCTATCTCCGTGGACTGATATGGAAGGTACAGGGGAATCAATGGAATCACGTGCTTCAGTAGATCCATGGTTAAATCCGGAACAAACCCGTCAAAGCCCTGTTTTATATATAGGTAGCCTGGATCCTCGACATCCTCATGTTTCACCAATCTATGCTGACCTGAAAGGATTACCTCCTATGATCGTACATGTCGGCAATGATGAAATCTTGTTGGATGATTCCGTGCGGCTGGTTGAAAAAGCACGGGCCGCGGGTATTGATGTAACCTTTAAAATTTGGGAAGAGATGTGGCATGTTTTTCAACAGTTCCCCACACCGGAAGCCAAACAGTCGATTGATGAAATCGGGGAATATGTGGTTCAAAAGCTTAACACATCTATTCAAATAGAAGGTTGATTGTAAAGGGATAGCTTTGTGCTATCTTTTTGTTTTTTATAGTGCCATCCATTAGGGAATGCGTTACCTTATACATAAATTGCTAAACACCATGTTTCAGGGAATTTGTGTTTAGTTAGCCTCCTCAGGTTTTTACATCTGTAGGTAGAAAACTGCACTTGCTGTTGCTCCGATTGACAAAGCCAAAGCAAAAAAACACCAATCTAACCGATTGGTGTACGTTCTTTATCCAAATGCTATGGGATTATATTTTTCCCATCCGCCAATCTAGTTTCATCTACCATGTTAGTTTTGCCATCTATTCATTTAACTGAATTTCAATGTATCCGCTGGCAAAGGTTTATTAAAATAATACCCTTGGCCTTCATCGCAACATTTATCATATAGGTAGTTCAGCTGGGTTTCGTTTTCTATTCCTTCCGCAACGACATCCATATTTAAACTGTGGGCTAAAGATATGACAGCTGATGTAATCCGTTTTCCATTTAAATCCCGATTGATGTCATCAATAAAACTGCGGTCTATCTTTAATTTATCAAACGGATATTCTCTCAAATAGTTTAACGAAGTATAGCCTGTCCCAAAATCATCGATAGATAGCGACACTCCAATATCCTTTAACTTCAATAAGTTTTCCTTTATAAATTCAACATCCTCATGAAGAATGCTCTCTGTTACCTCCAGTTCAAGCCAATTGGGCTCTAGCTGTTCTTCCTCCAAGGTCTTAGCTACTGAATCAATAAAGTTATAATGCTGCAGCTGTTTGGTAGAAACATTTACTGCAACTTTAAAAGGAAGTATCCCTGATTCCTGCCACTTTTTATTCTGACGGCATGCGGTCTTAAGCACCCATGAGCCGATTTCAATGATTTGCCCGCTTTCCTCTGCTACAGGAATAAAATCATTTGGCGGGATAAGTCCATGTTCTGGATGGTTCCAGCGAATGAGGGCTTCCATTGCCTTTAGCTGATTGGTTTTTAAATCAATAATCGGCTGATAATATAGCTCCAATTCATTATTCTCAATCGCAACCTTTAAGTCATTTTCAATTGAAAACTTATAAGATACCTTCGTATCCAGCTCTTCCGTATATAGAGTATAAATATTCTTCTTGAATTTTTTAGTATGCTGCATGGCAGTATCAGCATTTCGGATGATCTCCTCAACTGTTGCTTCCGCCATATCTGTATTTAAAGCAATGCCAATACTTGCTGAAACCGTTATAACATTGCCCGCTATTTCGAATGGCTCCTTTATCGCTTCATTAAGATGTATTGCAATGTTTATCGCTTCCTCTTTTCTAATGTCTGGAAAAAGAATGGTAAACTCATCTCCAGCCACACGGCTAATCGTATCGGATTTCCGCAGATGTTGCTTTAATCTTGCTGCTACCAGCTTTAAGAATTGATCGCCATTCTGATGGCCCAATGAGTTATTAATAAATTTAAACCGGTCTAAGTCCAAAAACATAACAGCAAATTGTTGATTGTCATTACTGTCTTGCTGATCGAGTAATTGTCCTAATCGGTCCTCAAACAACCTCCGATTGGGCAATTCAGTTAGAGGGTCATAAAATGCGAGCTTTTCCAATTGCTGCTCATATTGAATTTTTTCTGTAATTTCTCTTGCAACACCGTATGTACCCATAATCTCTCCATTCACTCTCATAGGAAAATGAATAGTGTCTAAATGTATCCTTTTTCCATCTTTACGTTCTACTGTTAAGTTGTAGTTACTTGACATACCTTGTTTTCCCTCTTCAAAGCTTTTAATAGCCATCGGTAAATCCTCTGTTGACACAAGGGACATAAAAGACATATTCAATAACTCCTTATCCGAGTATCCCGATATCTTCTCTGTCGCAGGATTTGCGCTAATGAAATTTCCTTCGTGGTTAAATGAGAAAATTGCATCCGGACTATTTTCGAATAGGGATCGGTACCGTTCATTGGCGTCATACACCTGCTGCTGGGCCGCTACTTGTTCGGAAATATTAATTACTGTGCCAAAAAATATTGGTTTCCCATAAAATTCTGTAATAGAGATATTTATTTCTGTCAGCAGTACAGTTCCGTCTTTTTTAATCTGTCGAACCCTGAACCTTGCCACATCGTCTTCTATGGAACCAATCTTTTGTATATGGTTTTTTAAGATGAGGAGATCTTCAGGGTAAATAATTTTTTCAAGGGAAAATTCCGTTTCGGATAATTCCTGTTTTTTATATCCTAATAGCTTCGCATAAAACAGGTTTACATAAGCGATTTTCCCTTCCTCTAATATATACATGCCAACTGGCGCTTTTTCTATTAATGTATGAAACGTTGTTTGATAAAAGGCAAGCTCAAAAGAAGAGTTATTCTGTTCTCCCGACATTTTATTTATAATTTTGCGGTAATAGTTTTCCATGTGATCTCCCTCGCGCTTTATTTCATATGTTAACCCTTATATATGGTTGTTACGTTTCTCCCATTGGACTTGGATTGATAGAGAGCATAGTCAGCCTTTTTTATTATTTCATCTGTATTTGATGTCTCATTGATAAACTCTGATATACCAAGAGAAATGGTTATGTTTCTTCCCGATGGGGTTCGGCACTTCTCTACAGCAGTTCTTACTTGTTCTGCTATTTTAAATGCAGTACCTTTATTAGCATCCTTTACTAGAATGCCGAACTCCTCACCACCATATCTGAAGTTCAAATCACCGTCTCTTGTAAACAATCGGATTGTAGAAGCGATCGATTTTAAAACTTCGTCACCTGTTACATGTCCATATTCATCATTGATCGTTTTAAAATGATCAACATCGAGAAGAATGAGGGAAAAAGATATTCCATTATCCACCCACTCCTCAATCACTCGTTGAAAGGTTTTTCGATTCGCAAGTTCTGTCAATCCGTCAATTTGATTTTCCCTGTTTAAGAGTTCTATATGATTGTTTATATGCTTATATAGCTGCTTCACTTCATAGATTCCGGAACTCATTTTGGGCTGTGCGGGAATTTGCTTATTTCGCCTTATAGCCTCCTCAGATCCTTTTGCTAATACATGCAGCGGCTTTGAAATACGATAGGCAAGCAACCAGGAAATCAATAAAATTAATATAAAGAGTGGTAAAGATTTTAGTATCATTTGAACGATCAATTCATTAAGCGGCTGTTTTAAAACCGTAACCGGTGTCTGTGATACTATCCCCCAACCTGTATTGGGCTCATATGCATACCCCATAAAGTATTCTTTTCCTTTAGAATTCCGGACCTGCTGTGACCCGCTTCTCCCTGAAAGTGCTTTTTTTACAGTACTGTTTGATAATGCTGAAGTATTGATTCTTCGTTTGTCAGGATGAAAAATAATGTTTCCGTCCTGGTCCGTGACATAAACAAATGAACCATTTCCATAAAAATGCTCTGATAACATCTGGCTAAGAACATTATCTTCCTCTAAATAAATCGTACCTCCTACAAATCCTGCATATGTTCCATCCTGTTTAAAAATCGGAGACGATATTAGAAGAATAAGCCGTCCAGATGTGGCTTTATAAGGGTTTGAAATAAAGCTCTTCTTTAGTTTGACAGCCAATTTTGCCGTATCAGTATTTAGCTGTATACCTGTTGTTAAGCCAGTATTCGAAGGACTAATATGCTGAATTACCCGGTTAGAATCAACTATAAAAATAGAATTGAAGAAGTGCATGTTTGCAGTTAGCAAAAGATCAACCTCTTCTTGTGTAAAAGAATGATGGGTCGCCAGTTTTGCCACAGCGTCTAATTTTTGCTGCATCGACGATAAGATTGTATTAGTCTCTAAAGCTAGTTTTTCCGCATATTGATGATTGTAATCAAGATAGTTTACCGTTAATGATCGTTTATTAGAACTTATTGAAGAGTACATGCTTACAGTGGCAGTAAGCAATACAGATGCAATAACCAGCAAGCTAATCATAAAACGCAGTGTATATCCTTTATTTTGATTCATTTCTGACATCCTTTATTACTTGGTAAAAATGAAAATATGTAAGGTGATTTTCATAGTTAATAGTTCCTATATATCGCAAACCATTTAGGTACTTTAACCTATTTCTAATAAAAACATATGTGTAGAATCATGTCCAATCGCCTTTAAACACATTTTCACTCCTTTTGGACACAGTTTTTCCTATATTGAGTACCGGAAATGTTCCATTCATGCATTTTGATAAGAAGTTTCCAAGACAAGACATTTTTTTTGCACAAAAAATACAGGCGAGCCTGATCTGTTACTTCAAACAGTACTTAGAATTTCTATAATTTATGATTCTTTCCATGATACCTCTCTAACTTGTCTAACATTCGCATTCACGAAATAACGTCCCTTACTTCCCATCTCCACTCTTCCTAAAGGAACCGATCATATCTTAACTAGGTTACTGGTTAAAAAACTAATGGCACGCAGACCGAACCCTAATTGAGGCCGTGCGAGCTGGAGAACATGAAAAAGGATTTGCGGTAGTAGCAGATGAAGTACGTAAACAGGCGGAGCAGTCCCAAGCATCATCCACTCAAATTTCTCAATTAGTCAAAGAAATTCAAACAGATATGGTTCGCTCAACTGATTCTATCAACCAAGTGAAGGATGACGTCCAACAAGGTCTTGGAATTGTTGAAAATACTCAGTCGAGTTTTAAAGAAATCATAGACTCAATAGGTTTTTCAGGCAGGTTCGAGATATAAATAATGCTAATAGTATTTTGAAAATTTTATAAAACACCGCCCTTTCTAAGATTGACAATTCCAAAACCACAGAATATAGTAATTATTACAATAACTACTAAAAGGAAGAAGCTATGGAGGAAATTGTTAAAGAACTGCAGAAATTAGGTTTTTCCCAATATGAATGCAAGGCCTATATTAATTTGCTAAAAAATTCTCCTGTGACGGGATATGAGGTCAGTAAGCGATCCGGTGTCCCTCGCTCAATGGTCTATGAGGTTCTAGGGAAGCTGCTGGACAAGGGAGCTATTTTTACTGTCCCGTCGGAACCTGTGAAATATGTGCCCCTTCCGGCAAAAGAGTTAATGGACCGGTTACGGAAAAGCTTTGATCAATCCTTCAATTTTCTAGAAAAAAATTTAATGACTCTGGAAAATGAACGGGACACCGATGTGATTTGGCGTGTGAATAGCGATGAGCATGTAATGGCTGAAATTTTGGACATGATTGATAAGGCACAGGAAGAAGTTTGGCTGTCGATTTGGAATCCACAAGCATCTTTCGTGAAAGATTTAATAGAAAAACGAATTAATGAAGGTATTAAGGTGTTTTCAATGGTTTTTTCGGAACCGGACACTAAACTGGGTGTGACCTATCATCACGATTTCATGGCTCCAGATATAGCAGAAAAACGGATGGGTGGGCGACTGACCATTGTGGCTCGCGACCAGGAGGAAGTTTTAATTGCTAATTTCGCCCCTAGCACTGCTGCTTGGGCAGTTAAAACAAAAGACCCTGCATTAGTTTTAGTGGCAATCGAATACATTAGGCACGATATTGCATATGGAGAATTAGCCAAACAAGTAGGATCAGATAAAGTGCAATCATTTTGGAGAAATGATCCGGATTTGTTCCACGTCGTTACAGGAAAACGGTTCGAATAAAGAACCGTATTTTCTTTAGTTTTTTTATAGTAGTTAGATAAATAACTCCTATATAAGACATGAAATGAGAACAAAAAATGAAAGGATTGAGAACCTTGTTGACACAAACAATATCGATTCTTGTCCAAAACCAGCCAGGGGTTTTAGCTCAATTATCTGATTTATTTGTCCGTGGTGGATACAATATTGAAGAGATTAAGGCGCGGAAGCACAAAAAAACAAATCTCACAAAAATAAAAATTGCAGCTACCGGAGTCGACAACTCGTTTGAATCATTTGCTGTTCAATTAGGAAACGTGTCTCATGTAATAAGGGTTGATGTGTCCCGCCAGCATCAGTATTCCTTTTGGTTAGTGGCATATAGTTTGTTTATCACCTTACTAGGGACGAATCTCCCCGCCCCTCTTTATGCGTTGTACCGTGAAAAATGGCAAATGTCACCGAGTACAATGACCTTTATATATGCTCTCTACGCTTTAATCGTGATTCCAACTATAATATTAGTTGCACAAATCTGTAAAAAATGGGAAAGAAAAAAGGTACTATTTTCCGGGGTTCTTCTATCAGTCTTCGGTTCTATTGGCTTCGCATTGTCTGATGGTATAGGTGGATTGATAGTGTCACGGGTCTTTCAAGGATTATCTGTAGGGATACTGAATGGAGTCGCAGTTACATTCATGACGGAGCTGCATCCTAATCAAGACAAACAGAAAAGTGCCTTCATTGCAGCTATAGCTGGGACCCTTGGAAATGCAATTGGACCGCTTATTTCTGGTTTCTTAGGAGAGTACGCACCATACCCGTTGCAGTTTTCTTATATCATGCATTTATTGCTTGCCATGGTGGGGTTCATAGGGTTGCGTTTGATGGTGGAGGATATTAAAGCTACGGAACGTGTAACATCTCTGCATCTTCCATCGGTTGATAGAGAGTTCCAAAGACCGTTCCTGTTGGCGTCTTCTACTTCTTTTCTTTCTTGGGGAATTATGAGTTTGATGTTATCAGTAATGCCAACATATCTCAACCTTTTTACCCATCAATCTAGTCTTAGCTTATCAGGTACCATGGTGGCTTTAGTTTTAGGCATATCTACCATCCATCAAATCATATTGAGAAAACAACCTGTTAAACGCTTAATAATAATAGGCTACATCTTATTAGTTCTTGGATTGCTATGTATGATATTCACCTTATTAACCAAGTCTTTAATTTTACTTTTTTTAACCACCCTTTTTATCGGTATGGGCAATGGACCAAGCTATGCGGGGAGTTTAGCCTACCTTAACAAAATGTCTACGGACGATATTCGAGCAAACATGACTTCTTATTTTTTTGTTGTAACATATTTAGGTATAAGTATTCCGATTATTACACTGGGTTATATCGGGCAGTGGATAGGTCTTACCTACGCAATCCAAACATATTCTTGTATCATGATTGGGTTAATTATACTTAGTCTTTTGAGTTGGTTACGAAAAAAGTGAAGGCAGTCCCGATTTAATGGTCCAATGGAGCGGAGTTAACAGACAATAAAAGTGCGACGCTTCTTAAAGCATCGCACCCGTTATTTATTAAGGAAGTTCCCCCCGCCTTTCACTAGTTTTTTTAATTTTCACCAATGAGTTAGCATTTGTCTGAAATTCATACGGTACCTTCATCTCTGCTACTGAACAGCCTATATGAGCGGCATTTGCCGAAGCTGAAATCTCCTGCATAGAAACTAGTTGTTCTTCAGTAGCAGCCGCAACATTCTGGGTTCCTTTTCATCTATAGTTTTTCATTCCATTAAAAACTTCTTATTAAAATGACTCAACGCCAAAAGCGGCCAAATGTAGCGATAGCTATGATAATGGATATAAAACGCCCCCCCGGCTCCTTGTCCTTTCGGATATTGCTCTGTCCAATGCTGTCTGCTCCCATTTTCGAGTAAATAGTTGATTCCCGCCTGAATTTCTGGTGTCAATTTGTCGGAAGCGGCAATTATAGCATCCACTGCCCATGCAGTATCCGTCAATGTACTTGCTCCTAAGGGAATATATTTCTTCTGTGTATCGCTATGGCATGATTCCCCCCAACCTCCATCCTTATTTTGTATGTTCTTTAGCCATGCGACAGACTTTTGGATGATGGATGACTCAGACCGTGTCCCGCTCGCCATCAATCCAGTGATAGCCGCCCATGTTCCGTATATATAACAGATCCCCCAGCGTCCGTACCAGGAACCATCCATCCGTTGGTCGCTGCGGATCCATTTTCTCCCCCTTTTTAAGGAAGGGTGATTCTTATTTAGATTGGTATACTTGCCTAAGAACTCAAGGGTCCTTCCCGTTAAATCAGCTGAGGATGGGTCGAGCAGAAGAAATTCAGCTCCCTCCACCGGCAATAAGTTCAATAGTTTTTTATCTACATTTCTTTCAAATGCCGCCCATCCACCATCATCATTTTGCATTGAAAAAACCCAGTTGACCCCTCTTGCCCATGCTGATGAATATTGCGGCTGTTTGTTTACTAAAACTTGAATTGAACGCAAGCTGGCAGTTGTATCATCAACATCAGGATTGATTGTGTTGATATTTGAAAAACCCCAACCTCCTGGCAATGTATCAGGATTATGAATCACCCAGTCCCCATATTTCGTATGCTGTCTTGATAATAAATATCGGTTTGCCTTTTGGATCGGCTCCGCAGAGTCAGGAACGCCCGCTTCCTGGAGCGCGTAACTGATTAAAGAGGTATTCCATACATCTGCTGTTGTATATTGCATGTGTAAATGTCCATTGACATTACAGGCCATTGATTTTAGCCCTTTCATGGCGTTTCTGATGATTGGATGGTTTTTTGGATAATCAAGAGATAAAAGAGCAAATATCATTAGAAAAGTGGAACTGAAATAGCTGTAAAAAGTGCCATCCTCCTCAATCCGGTCCAACATATACCGTTTTGCCTGTTCAAATGCCATCTCTCTTACCTGTTTAGGGATACCGGCGATCGAGTTAATTCCCTGTTTAATCAGAGTGAATAAATTCCTCCACTCCCTAACATTCTCCATATGAAAAAATGGATCTTCTTCATTATATGGACGCCCATTTAATAAGCTTGATATGTCCGGGCTTCGTTCTGTTTTTATCTGAAACCTTTTATTTCCCACAATAAGAATTGGTGTCAGGTTTGCCCTGGCATAAATAGAAAAATCGTAAAAATTGATAGGAAGGGAAAGAGGGGTAAGCATTACTTCTATCGGGACGGGAAAGACAGCAGGCCAGGGGGATTGGCCGGTCAAAGCCAGCATTATTTTTGTAAACATTCCTGCCTTTTCCATCCCCCCTTGCCCCAAGATAAATCGCCTGGCAGCCCTCATCCTCGGATCTTGTTCATTGATATAACCAGAATAAAGAAGTCCGTAATACGCCTCCAGAGTTGAGGACAAATTTCCTGTTCCTTCATCATGATATAGCTTCCAGGCCCCGTTCCTTTCCTGCTTGCTTAAGATTCTCCCAACCAGCGCTTGTATCAACTTATCATCATGTATCTCCAATGAGCGTAATAATATAATCATATATGCGTCTGTTTTAATCCCCGTATCAAAGGCATAGTCCCATGAGCCATCCATAGTCTGGTCATTTGTTAATGTTGCAATGAGTCGTTCCATTTCTAAATTGACTACGTGCTTCAATCGGAATCAACCCTCCCTTAATTTAATGGCTTCTAGCCTATTTCTATTCAATGGTTCATATGTACATTCCTCGAGAGGAGTGACTACCCATCATCTTTCAAAAAAAGAAAAAACAAAAAACAAACACTCCTGTATCTCAAGCTTTATTAAACTTCCAGCAGGAGCTGAAAAAGAAATCTAGGAAACCAAATCCCACAGTGAAAAAATCCAATATAACTCCTTCGGAACTGGAGCTCTTTGATACAAGTGAAACAAGTAAAAAGCAAGGATTTGTTTCCATGAAGCTAAATGGTTCGAGTTGATATACTCGTGGGATATTGAAGAATATAAGGAATGCCCTAGTGATTATCTACTCTTTTCTGCAATGCGAAAAAAACTTAGGCATTTTGATGCCTAAGTTTTTTCAATAATGATTATATTCCTGCCCGCCATTCAACAGATTGTATCCTTACAGTTATTCAGGCACCATAATCTGCCCCTGTTTCCCCGAGCTTAATAAGGTCTGCATAATAGTTTTGGAAAGATCGCTTAACTTATAAGGCTTTATCAAAAAATCATTTGCCCCAAGCGATATTCCACGCTCCCTTTCCTCAAGAGCAGTTGAAACAAAGATTGGAATTTGACTTAGTTCGGCTGACTGTTTCATTTGTTTCATGATGGACCAGCCATCCATTTCTCCTTCTTCGAGCATAATATCAAGCACAATGGCATCCGGAGTTTGGAGCTTCATTGCTTCCATTGCTTTAGAACCGTTCTTATAGTAGGTAACGTTAAAACCAGAATCAAAGAGCTCCTGCTTAATAAGATCAGCAAGACTAAGATCGTCTTCGATTACCATTACGTTATAGAAAAGTCCGCTTCCTGGTACCTCTTGCCTCTTGTCATTATGCCTGCTTGTCATTTTCGCGAAAGATAATGTAAATGTTGTTCCTTTGCCGTATTCAGATTCTACCATTATCTCGCCTTCATGAGCCTTCATGATTTCATCAACAATTGATAACCCTAAACCGGTTCCTCCTATTCTCCTGCGGTCTGAGTTATCGACCCTATAGAATTTTTGGAATAGCTTCCCGACGGAATCCTTTGGGATACCAAGTCCTTGATCTGTTACATCCACCTTAATTTCCTTCTCGTTATCGTAAATCTTTATTGATATATTACCGCCGTTAGGACTGTATTTGATCGCATTATGGATTATATTTGTGAAAACTTGTTGGATCTTGGTCTTATCCCCGAGGATAACATTTTCCTCCGTCAACACTTCAACCTGGAGTTTATGAATAGAGGTGTTTACTTGCTGACTTTCAACTACCTTTTGGATGATCGGCAGTAATTCAATATACTTCTTTTCATATGTCTGTTTACCAGATTCCATCCTCTGGACATCCAGGAAGTCATTGATTAGTGAAGTTAATCTGTTTGCTTCATTGTATATCGTTTGAAGATATTTGGTTTGTCTTTCCGGCGTCAGCTTTTTATTGAGCATCAATTCGGTAAAACCTAACACACTTGCGAGCGGTGTCCGAAGCTCATGGCTGACTGTGCTGACGAATTCGGACTTCATTTGATCCACTTCGTATTCCTTGGTTATATCGCGATGTACCAGAAGTGTACCAAATTCTTCGTTCCCAGTTGTAAGGGTCTTGCAATATACTTTATACACCCTGTTGCTGTCTTTCTTGGAATATTGGACTGAAAAATCATTGTCCTCTCCAGCCTTTGCATTTTCCAGAGCTTCTTTCAGCATACTTACAAAGTTGTCTTCCTGTATCTGTTCCTCCATCAACTTCGTCCAACTGTCCCATGTCAGACCGGACATATTGTCTACAGTATAGGAACAACCATATATTTCGCACAGCTGCTGATTTACCTGAACGATTGTCCCGTCTTTATCGATCAATTGAATTCCTTCCTGAACGGTATTAAAAATATCCTGATTAAGCTGCCGGTCGCTTTCAGTTTGCTCAAAAAGCTTAATTTTTTCCAGAGAAATAGAGACTTGCTTAGCCAGTGTTTCATAATCATGCAGCTCTTTTCCACTGTATTCATGGCTATATCTGCTGAATACAAGAATCGCTTCTACTTCCTTTGATGAAGACTGGACTGGTATATATAAGTCATAGCTATAGTTAATGTTTTCATGGTAGCCTTTTTCCGTACCGTCCTGTTCCCTCTTGATAAAAAATGCACGTTTATTGCTGAACAACCGCTCATGCATTCCATTATCCATATTTTCCAAAAACTGTTGGACCCCGCGTTCGCTGACGCCAGATGATGCATAGGAAAGATCATTCATTAACACAATGATCCCTTTGTCGGCTGAAATGATTTTGCACATGCTTTCCACAATTGTACGAAGTAACTCATCTTTATCAAGGGTGTTGGATATACCATTAATGAGTTCATTCCTGCGTGATAATGTCTTCTCGTTTTCCTTGAGCACATCCAATGCATCTTCCAATTCCAGCTGGCCGGCTTGCAATTCATCCTGCTGTGCCATTAATTCCTCGTTTTGTGCCATCAGATCTTGTTCCTTGTCCTGTACACTTGCAATCATTTTTTTGAACGCGACTGATAAGGCACCTAGTTCATCCGTTCTGGAATGCTGGACGTCTATGACGGCGTCACGGCCTGCTGCAATTTCATTTGCCGCATAGGCAAAATCACTAAGCGGCTTTCCTATATTTTTAACGATGATTCTGATGAAAACCTGCATTAAAATGAAAAACAGAATTAAAAAACTAACAAGCGCAATTTGCAGGAATGTCAGGTCATTTCTAAGATTTTCTGCGTTTTGATTCAACTGCCGATCCAGTGATTTAGCATAAGCGTTCAAGTAATCTTGAAATTCAGTTACTCTTTTGGTCGCTGAAGTATTAGCAATATTTTTTACTGTTTCTCGGTCACCTGATTCAAAAGCTTGAATAACGACTGGCAGGGTATCGTCAAAATAATAATCTGTAAAGGTAGTAAGTTCATTGTATAGCTCAATATCTGCTTGATTTTTGTTCTTAATTTGGGATGAAAATCTTTGATTTAGATTTCTTATAACCCTTTCCTGAGCCAAGGCACTGTCTTTAAGCTGACTGTTATCAAGGGCTAAGTATCCTCGGATGTCGAATAAGGCGGAATTAAAGTTTCCTGAAATATCTTGAATAAGCTGCCTTTTCTCGACCATGCTTTCCCGTTCACCGATATAGTGTTGTCCTAGATTGTGTTGGTAATAAAACAATATGGAAGTCCCGATCAAAATGAGTATTAGGAATGCCCACATCAGGTATACCACCTGTCGGGACAAACTCTTTTTGATGTACTCAATCATCTTCATGTAGGATTCCCTCAATTTTTGCCAATAGGTCGAGCGGTGAGAAGGGTTTGGCCATAAAGTAGTCCGCCCCTGCTCCCAGTACTGCATCCTGTTCATGCTGTTGGCTCTTCGCAGATAACATCATGATTTTCAGACCTTTTTTTGAATCATCGCTTCTTAACTTCTCAATGATCTCCAATCCCGTATGGACCGGCATCATATAATCCAGTATGACAAGATCGTAATTATTTTTCTCCAGATATTCCATTGCTTCTTGTCCATCCGCTGCCTCGTCAACTTCAAAGTCTTCATCTTCAAGTGTATCGACAATCAGCATCCGCAATACTTCTTCATCTTCTGCCAATAAAATCCTTTTCAAAGCTAGTCCTCCTTAACCGAAGCATTTTTATAAGCATCCTTCATAATGAAATAAGAATCTTTTAACCTTTCAAAATAGCGGGCCTCTTCCCATCCATTCCAGTCATAACTTTTCAGCGGCCTTAAGCTAAATGGTTCTCTTTTATATTGTGGCAGGCTTGATGACAGGTTTCCTTCATCCATTACAACAGCCGCAATTGTAATTCCTTTTATTGTTGTTTTTGATTCGAGCCCATTTTTCCATAAATCGCCCATTGCTTCTTTAAGGCTTGGATCCTTTAAATTTAACATCCCCCAGGGAATACGCATTTCAACGATTTGTTTATCCTTGCTTATACTTATATCGGTTAAAGAATCATAATCTTTGCTATCAGGATTTCCGTTTCCAAACTTTAGAACCCCGGTTTCGTATGCTTGGAAAGGAATCTTTTCATTCGTTGAAGGGATGGTCATGGCCTTATTTAAGGCTAAACGTACAGGATGGAATTGGCCATTATCCTTTTTCGCGGCATAAGGGACGCTCGGAATCATTTTTAAAGACTCTGCATACTGATAGTAAAAGCTATCATAATAGCTATCCACAAGCAGCTTTGATTGTTTCGGGCCATCTAATTTTGCAACAAAATCAATCCCGTTTTTTAAAGTGAATGAGGGGATACCGTTCAGTTTGATTTTTTTCTGTCCTTGGCCAGGAATTGTATCAAATAAGACTAAGGTTTTATATTTATCCCAATCAATTGGCTTTCGGTAGTCCAATCTTATATGCACATATGCTTCATCCGAAGAAACATACATTTCCTTTAAAATCGATTTCGGATCCTTATTTTCGTAAAAAGGCTTTATGTTATTTATTTTCCAGTCGGAAATTTTACCATCTGGATAGATTCCATGTCCCCGCTTTCCTGGTTCAAAAGCTAATACTCCGAAGTGCTGCTCATTGGTTTGGACATTTGACCAGAATGGGCGCCTGTCCGGATTATCAAAATCCATTGTGTTCCAGGTTCTTTTGAACCATTCGTCCTGCCAGGTAAACACCAATCCACCAGCATACTTCTCATGTACAATTGATTCGAACAACTGCTTATTCAATGTCCCCTGTTCTTCCTCAGAATGGAAGCCCTGATTAAATCCGAATGGATTTCTGTGAGTTAATCCCCTGGAAGCTGGTACTCCAAATTCCGCAACGAGCACTGGCATTTCGTGTGCAATAATTAAATCATGAAGGTAGCCTTCATAACCATTCTTTTTCCCCCAATGATCCACATAGTTGATGTATTTCTTTTCGTAGTTCATGAAATCCGGATAATATGGATAGATATGATAGGAAGCAAACAGTCCTGCCTGGAAAGTATTTTTTTTCTTAATATGATTTGGATTTATCGCTACCATATCCTCTTTAACCGACGGCTCCGCAGGGTGTTTTATCAAATCGGTTGTTGGCCAATTGCTAAAACTCATAGAGTGCTGCCATTTGTATTTATGGACTTCATATTGGGTTGTAAAGTCCATCATGCTTGCAAGCCAATTCTCAAAGGGTGATGCATTCGCCGTTTGAAAATAAGCGCCATCAAAAGACGTCACCGCAGGGTTTTTCATGTTACTCTGCTGGACAGCTTCAGGATCCCACTCAATTCCCAGGATATAGCCGAGAATATATTTAGATATATCATGTTTGTATGCGCCGGAAGCATGTCCGGGACGTGGCGGAATATCGCCATTGCCGTGGATGACATCTACTATTTGTTTAATATCGCTTTGAAAGTCCTTTGTTAGTTTATCTGAAAAAACGTTTTTTTCAGTAACAAGATCTTCCTCATTAATCCATATTCCATGAAATAAGTACAAAGGTTTTTCGGCCATTTGGTTATATTCATAAAGCGCTTCATAGAATCCAGGTGGATGAAGGGTATAGACCCTGATCGCATTAGCATTCATATCGCCAATTTGTTTGAACCATCGATAGTACTCTTCCTTCTTTATCGCGGTTTCACCGGGAAACGAATCAGGTTTTGCGATTCCCATATTCACTCCCTTAATCAGCACATTCTCCCATTTCCCATTTTTCAATATCTGCATATATCGTTTATCGGTTTGGCTGTTCACTAATACTCCGTTTACTTTCTTAACCTCCACTTTTTCCTGTTCCGCCACTTTTTGCAATCCACGGTCGAGAATCGCATTCATCAAGGGCACATAAGCAGTCCAATAAAAGGAATCTTTGGCACCGATATGTTTCTTCCATGTGTTTAAACCCTTTGTTTGATAAATGGCCGGTACTTCTTTTTCATCTGCAAAATCACCTGAGAAATAATAGCTGGTGTATTTTGCATTACGATGATAAATAATGGCTGGAAAGGTAAGTGGTATTCCTAATTCTTTCACTCTGGCAGCTGTCGCTTTTCCTATTGGCAGCTCATATTCTGCAACGACTTCATCCGGATTGCGGGGATTGATAATGTCAAACCAGTATTTATATTGGGCATTTAATTCTGTATCCAGTAAATCCTGACCGCTATCGGTTAATGAAAAACGCAGCCCTTCATCGTTCAGTTCTTTTTCGGTTATCACTTCTATAAAGCCTTCCTGATTGATAAATACAAGTCCAGAACCGGAAAAGCTCCACTTCTTTTCCTTGCTTTGTGTATAGTTTTTCTTTAACCAATCAGGCACCTCATCATTGCCAAGGTCTTGAAAATATCTTCCCGTCCAGCCTGTCCAATCAACATTCAACAAATTTGACATTTCTTCACGCGCTCTGCTCCCTGTTGGACTTGCAAAGGCATTAAACTCGGCAACTAAGGTTTTATGGCCAGAAGAAAGCAAACCATTTTTGATCTTTTCTATTTCATCCACCGTTAAACCGCCCGTTATTTTTCTTGGACGATTGTTCCCATTTTTGGTGGAAATGTCGTTTTCATACACACCGTACTGGTCTGATAGATAGATAAGTTGATATTCTTTTAGGGAGGCCGGCATTTCTTTTTGTTGCTTACTTTCCGGCTGGTATCCTATGTAGTCCTCGGCCTCCGAAAAAGAAGTGCCGTCAGGCTTGACGTACCGGCCATTATTCAGAAGCCATGTAAAGCCTTTATGCTCCCTGTATGATGTATCTGGAACGGTCTTATCAACGATTAATGTATTAAGCTTATGCTCAGGGGTCAAACGCCAAAGCCAGAAAGGAGAGGTCAGGACAGCCAGTATCAGGACAATAAAACCAAGGAATTTCCATTCAGTTTTTGATAGTTTCTTCATTGAGAGACTCCCTTTCGCTTCATTTCTCCCCAGCTGCTGTTTCCTCTTATAATATTCCAGATTCCTTCCATGCGCCATATCACTGTCAAAGGCCTAAACCAAAGTGTTTCAGTCAAGGAATAGAAAAAGAGCTTGATAATATCCGAGACCTTAGGGTACTTCCTGAGGCTCCATTCCTCCAACAAAACAGCAGCCATAGAGAACACAGACCCGTATAGACAGGATAGCAAAAATATCAAAATTGCAAATTCCAGATAAATTCCACCAAAAAACAAGGAGAATATAATATAGATGTACCCGAAAAATTCTATAATCGGTCCAAAAAATTCAATAATCCAAAAGTAAGGAATCGAAACGAATCCGATTGAACCGTATTTCGGATTAAATAATAGGTTGCGGTGGGCAGATAGACTTTCAAACAATCCTTGGTGCCACCTTCTCCGTTGCCTTCTAAGATATGTCGCTTCTTCCGGAACCTCCGTCCAGCAGACTGGATCGGGAACATATACAATTTTTTTCTTAGCTTTTTTTTCTTTAATTAATCTATGAAGTCTGACAACAAGCTCCATATCCTCCCCGACTGTATCCTTTTTGTATCCTCCAGCATCAAATACCCATTGCTTAGAGAAAACGCCAAAGGCACCGGAAACAATTAATAGAAGATTATGGCGCGACAAGCCGATTCTTCCCATCAAAAAGGCCCGTAAATACTCAATTGTCTGCATGATTACAAGTGGTTTATCAGAAAGACCGATTTTTAGAATATTCCCGTTGCGTATTTCGCAGCCATTAGCGATACGTATGCTCCCTCCTGAGGCAATGACTTCTCCATTTGAGTCGAGAATCGGTTTCATTACTTTAATAAAAGCATCGCTTTCCAGTATGGAATCTCCATCAAGTGAACAAAAGTATGGATAATTGGAAAAATTGAGGCCTGCATTCAAGGCATCCGCTTTTCCTCCATTTTCCTTATCTATTAAATAGAGATGAGGCAATAATTCCGACTGGTATATCCCTTTCACTTCTGCCGTGTTAAGAGTCTTTCGAATAACCTTCCCGACAGGCTTCATTTCATAATGCTCGATCATTTTGTCCAGTGTCGCATCTTTGGAACCGTCATTAATGACGACGACTTCAAAAACTGGATATTGTATGCTGAGAAGTGACCGCACACTTTGAATTATTCCGGCTTCTTCATTATAAGCAGGGACTAATATCGAAATGGGCTTTACATAAACTTCATTGGCAAGGTCCTCATGAAGCTTCTTTGTATCCAAGTGGTATTTTCGTCGAAGCTGGAGGATGGAAATAAATAAAATAACTGTATAAAAGCCAATGACCAAAACCATATAAATTACTAAGAACCAGCCTAGCAGCGTACCAATGATTGACATGTGTTAAATTGCCCCTTTATGAAGCCATTGCCATGCCATATCTCTGGCAAAGCGGTCTTCGTCATGCTTGCTAATATCGTGTAATATATCTCTGCCGCTTGGGAACGACAACAGTGAAGCCCCTGCCTCTGAACGAACCCACCAGTTTTGGTCGTGAATTAGGCTGATCAACAATGGGATGAAATGGGGATCCTTTATGATTCCAAAAATGCGGGCAGCAATCATTCTCTCTTCCCATCTATCGGACTCAGCCAAAGGTAAAATCTTTTCCGGCTCCTTGATATATCCTACATTTGCGATGGCCTTTAGCGACCTGATTCTTTCCTCGCCATTTGAGGATTGGAATATATGGTTTAGAAAACTAGTATAGTCCAGTTCTTTTTTTATGCCGATCACATCTAAAATGGCGTATTTCATATATTCGTGGCTTTTATGATAGTTTAATACACATAAATCAAATATTTTTTTGTCCAATCGCATTAAAATGTTTCGATAGTCGCTGTCTGAAAGAAAGGCAGCCTGATTTAGATAATCGACCAACTGCGATTCTTGAAAAGATGCCAAAATACGAAGGCATAATACTTTTTCCTCATCTGATGAAGAAGTCTTCTCTAGAATCTTTAATATATAAGGGAGCATGCTTTTCATTTGAAATCCATCAATGTATGATAATGTATTCATCCTTATGCTCCAGCTTCTGCTCCGCAGCTGTTTCTGATATAATTTCCCAAGATGCTGTTCAGCAAATGCTGTTAACCGTTCATTCATTTGCTTTTCTTCCAATAAATCCGAAAAGCTGCCTAGCAACTCCTCGACAGCCTTCTTTTTTGCGAGTGTATCCGTCTGAATTTTCCTGGTTAAATGTCCGCTGCTTATGTAGCTGAACAGGATTGGTTGATATTCTTCCTTTAGTTGGTCCAGCTGTTTCCTTTTCTTTATTTCCAATGCCTTTCTAATGATAAGATAAATTAATTGTATCAACAAAAGGGCTAAAAGAATGAGAGTTGCTAAACCCAGAACAACTATCTCGTTTATCAGCATTTAATTTCCCCTTTTTAATAGTCTTTCAATCCGGGCCTGTAGCTCAGTGATGCTAAATGGTTTGGTAACATAATCATCTGCACCGAGCTTTAATGCACGCGCAATGTCGTATTCGCTTTTTCGGCCGGTCAGCATCAATATTTTATAAAGATGGCTGTTCGGCAGCTTTTTAATTTTTTGAAGCACTTCAAGACCATCCATTACCGGCATAACCCCATCCAATATCAAGAAATGATCCAAATTATGATCCGCCCTGCCGGATTGGAAAAAAGTATGTCCATCCTCGAAATCCGCTACATCTAATTCCCAATGGTCAAGTGTCATGGCTTGCAAGATCTGGTTTAGCATGGTTCTGATAATCACATCATCATCAATTACAGTAACACACATGATTTTCTTTCGATAAGAACCAGAAGAGGCCTCGCTCGATTCAACCCGTGCACGTCCGCTATTCTTTGCTTTGTATAACGCTTGATCTGCATTTTTAAAAGCACTGGACGGAGTAGCTGTTTCATCCTCGACCGTAAACACTCCAGCCGAGAAAGTGACAGAGAATGTTTGTCCATCCTTACTTGTAATAACCTGGTTTGAGAACTCCTTAATTAAATGGGTTAGCCTGGTTTTTGCTTCTGTTCCAGTCGTTCTAGGGAAAATAATAACGAATTCTTCTCCACCGTAACGATAAACAATATCGGTACTGCGAACATTGGTTTTTAGGAACGCAGCAAACTCGATAAGGACCATGTCCCCTGTTTGGTGGCCATATGTGTCGTTAACATTTTTAAAGTGGTCGATATCTATAGCCGAAATTGTAAATGGCTGTTTAGTCCGCTTCCATTCATCAAAAAACCTTTGTAAGCTGCGATCAAAAAAGCGCCTGTTATAGACCTGTGTTAATTCATCAATCAAAACGGATTGATCAAAGATTTTTTTGCGTTGTAGATGCCTTTCCACCTTTGCAACAAATTCTTCAATATCAACAGGCTTGCTGATAAAATCATCAGCACCCATTTTGTAAGCATAAATCCGTGTTTCTCTATCATTCTTCACACTGAGGATAATTTTCGGGATAAAATATTTTTCATTGTGTTCCTGTAAATCCCTTAGCACTTGAAAGCCGCTTGTATCAGGAAAATGGAGGTCAGAGATTAGGCAATCTGGCTGCATTTCAAAGTATTGATGCATAGCCTTTTCAGGGTTTGTATTCGTAATTACCATCCACCCTTGCTCTTCGAGAGCATCCTTCAGCAAAATTAACATGGATACATCATCATCTATTAATTGAATGAGAGGTGAATTAGAATTTTTCTTGCTTTTGGGTTCTTTATCCTCAAAGTGCTCATATTCATAGGTCAACTCAATTAAATCATAGAGGAAGTTCCTTAATGATTTTTTTCCCCAAGTTTCCTGGCTGTCTTCATCTATGTCCTTTAATAGATTCTCGGATATTTGCTGTAAACCTCTAAGCTCCAAAGTACCAGAGGTCCCCTTGATAGAATGCAAGAATCTATACAATTCCGGTGCTGGTACAGTTTCTGCTTCATCTGTGTCGAACCATGCAGAGAGTTGTTTTTTTATATTTTGAAACAAATGATTTTTATATTTTTCTAGGTTCATTAAAAAATCCCCCTTAGCCTGTTTTACCATTTTTTTCATCATAACAAACATTCGGTCATATGTAAGGATTGGGATTTTTCGATAAAAACTCCCGGACAAGTATGTTTTCGCCTCGGCTTAGATCCCGACTAACCCTGCGCGGACGAGCCTTCCTGAACGGAGGGTAAAAAAGCCGAATTAATAAGTCCACATAAACCATTCACCAAGTATTTTAACATTAAGGATAATTATAAACCCCTACTTTTCTAGTAAAACCATATCGAAAAATTAAGCAACGTTATTCTTATTAGTATACTTAAGAACATACTGATTTTGGAAGTAGAATTCTATATATGTTTATGTTGCGTTTCAATTTTTGGAGAATGAGTTGTTATAGTTTTAGTAGCAATGATACTTGCACTCGTTTTGAGCACTTGCATAGATTAGTTGGGAACATACCCAAAATTCCGGGCAGAAAAAGATACATGGGTTCGTATAAGCCCCCCTCCAATGTCCTTCATGGTGGACATGAAGGACAAAAGCCGGGTATTAAGGAAGTGATTACCGTCACGTTTCCTCGGAAAGGAAGCCTTATCACTAAGCACTTTCAAGCTGCTTCCTTTCTGGTCTCGTCATCTAAATAATGTGTCTGGCATTAGGATCATTAAAATGCAAAAAAGAGAATTTTTATTTGGGGTTGGACAGTTCAAGCTTTAAACCTGCCAAACTTTAATGACACATTAAAAAGTTCCTAAAAGGCCTGGATATTTAAATATGTAACTGCATACCAAATTTTTCTATAGAAGCGGCAGAAGGTCAAACGCAGGCGACTGAATGCCGGTGGTTAATTTGTAAAGCAAATGAGGAGTGGAAAAAGATGGCAATCAGACCACCAATGTTGCGAAGAGGGGACACAATTGGATTGGTTTCACCTGGAAGCCCTCTTGATGCCGATCTAATTAACACCAGATCGGAAACTTTAAGGGACATGGGGTTTAATGTAGTTTATGGAAAGCACGTTTATTCTTATGAAGGAATCGTCTCTGCACCGGCCCAGGAACGAGCTGAAGACCTGATGAACATGTTTAGGGATGCGCGAATAAAAATGATTCTGCCAACCCGTGGAGGTACAGGGGTTCAGAGCATTCTGCCTTATCTTGATTTTGAAGTAATACGGGAGAACCCCAAAATTATATCTGGCTATAGTGACGTGACAATACTGTTGAATAATCTATACCAACGAAGTAACTTAATCACGTTCCATAGCCTTATGCTCATTGATTTTAGACCGGACACACCTACTTACAATTATAATCAATTCTTTGCAGCAACCTCTGCAACGACACCTAGAAGGGTCATTGAGAATCCGCCAGATTTACCGCTTAGAAGTCTAGTGCCGGGGAATGTTACAGGCCCAATAGTTGGAGGAAACATGACTTCATTGGTCAATGCATTTGGTACGCCATATGAAATCGATACACGTGGTAAAATACTCTTCTTGGAAGAAACCCATGCTCCTACAAATATGATTTATCGATATCTATCTCAACTGTTATTGGCAGGAAAGCTTCAAGAATGCTTGGGTATCGTTATGGGACAATGTACGAACTGTACTGTATCATACAATACAACTTATGAAGAGTTAATTAACAGCTTATTAGTTCCCTTAGGAAAACCATTAATGGTTAACCTTGCTACAGGACATGGCTATTATAAAGCTGCCATACCGATTGGTGCAAATGCTACCTTAAATACAAGGGATAATACATTGACTGTTGTGGAACCAACCGTGTCTGCACAATAGTGAGTAATCTTCTAAATGCTCTATTACAACAATATTATTGTTTTACATCATAGAAAATGAAGCCTTACTCCCCAAACATGGAGCTAAGGCTGTTTGACTACCATTAAACGCTAGATGCCGCTTAGGTACCCTTCTAATTATGTATGTTTCGAAAAGCTATGGTATAATGAATGAATAATCATTCATTATATATGAATTGCCCTGAAACCTACTCGGGTATAATGAAAATTTTTAAAGAGGTGAACATGATGAATCGCAAAGGTCCCCTTATAATAGTGGAAGCTCCTAATAATAGTAAGGTTCCTTTTTCAAGAAGCCTGTACATTGATTGTAACGAAAAAGTGTTGATTGATTCTGGTGCTGATCCAAAAGCCTTACAGGAAATAGACCAGCAGTACGGTATTGAGTTAATAGTAAACACTCACTACCACCCTGACCATACACGACACAATTATCTTTTTCCCAATGCAGAAAAATGGATAAATCCGATTGAATTTAAAAAAGCTGAAACGGTTGAAGGGATAGCCAGGCTTAATGGAGTGTATCAGGAATGGGGTTCTGAAGGAGTTGAAATTTGGAAGAAAGACCTGCCGCAGGAATGGGTCGAAAACCTCGGAGGATATTCCCAGGCATATAAATATGATATGGAGTATTCTTTTGGCGGCGTAAAGGTTGTTTTTCTACATACGCCAGGACATACCTCAGGACTTTCTTGCCCTTACTTTCCAGAATTGGGTGTTGTATTTGTAGGTGATTACGATATGACTTCATTTGGTCCCTGGTATAACGGTACAGATGGGAGCATTGAAGACTTCATTAAGTCAGGAGAATGCCTGCTCAGCCTGGATGCTGACACATTTATCACTGGTCACCAAAAAGGGATTTTTTCTAGGCAAGAATTCGAACAAGGAATGGAAAGCTTCCTTGCCATTATTGAAAAAAGGGATGAAATGATTGAAAAATATGTACGCCAAGGACTGACCTTTGATGAAATCACGAGTATCGGCATTTTCTATCCAAAACAAGCTTTAGATGTACCGCTCCTCAAAACCTGGGAACGCAGCGGTATTCGCAAGCATCTGAAACGCCTTGGACTAAGTGTGCCTGAAACGAATGTAAGGCTTGGTATCGCTAAATAAAGTCCAAAAGTGTATAGGTCGCAAAGGCTTCCTATACACTTTTCCCAGATATAAAATTTTTCATTGGCCTTCAAGATAAAAAAGGGAAAACTAATATTTTAACCCATATCAGGAATTTAGCGGATAATCCAGAAATTGATTGGTTATGCTTTGAAGCCTTCCCTAAATCCGTAATCAATTCCCCCCTCCGCATACTCCCTTCTAAAAAATGATGTACCCAAGTTTCACAACAACCCAGTCACAAAAAGTGGTTAGTAACAACCGCATAGCAGTTTTATTACCGAAGCCCAGCGTCAATAAGCTTTTTTATACGGAGAGCTTAGCATTATTTTACGGAATTAAAATAATTAAAAATTACACCCTAGGACAATGGAGAAAATTTTGTTGTCCTTAGTTGAAGAAACAGAAAAGGAGAACCCGTATGAATATCAGTTCGTTCTCATTCACAGGCCAACCTGTGTATCATGTAGTCCCTGAAATTTATGAAGGCCTTGGATTGCCTGAATTATCATCGCATATGGAGCAAAACTTTACCTTTACATATATGCTTGGTAAAAAGACAGCAATGGGTCATGGAAGTATCCGCCTTTACAAAAAAAACGACCATGTTAAACTCGATATTCCAGATGGCCTCCCTGGTATCGGACCGGTAAGGATGAAGAAATTGAAGGAACTTTTACTAGAATACGCCAAAATTCCTTTCATGGAAAATGTAAATTCTACTTCGGAACAAAAAAGAGTGTACCACGTAGATTTCCGTCACAGAAAGTAGTCACTTCACCCTCTTCTCATCGTGGTGTAATTAACCATTTCAGATAGGCAAAATAGCAAAGACTGCGTCACCACTCATTAACGGACCTCCTCCTTTTGATCAGCACCTGTTGTATTTATTATCTGGTTTGCATTCAAATTCCAGAAACTTGAACAGGAAAAGAAACTAATTCACTAGAGAGATTTCAGAAAAGCTAGATAAACTGGATAAACTCTAATTCGCAAGTTCAATAGGATTTGCCTATTATGTTTCTTAGAATTATGAGAGTGCGGACAAACAATTAACCCGCACTATTAATTATTTAAACTCCCATATCTCGTCCGTTCAAAGGGTCCCAACCAGTCCTCCACTTTTCCAGAATTTAAAAATCTCCTGTCCATTTCTTTAATATCCAGGGCTTCTTTATTAGTTAGGCCCTACCGCTTCGGCCACTAAGAAATGCAATTTGGTGAAGCAAACAAGTAAAAAGTGCGCGACCTCACTGAGCCACGCACTTGTTTTTTACAGTTTAAATTTGTTTACCATAGCCTGTAATTCTTCTGCCATTCTTGCTAGGGCGGTTGAGGAAGCATTGATTTCTTGCATAGAAGCCAATTGTTCTTCCGTAGAAGCAGCTACATCCTCCGAGCTGGAAGCGTTACTCTTTGCGAGGTTCGTAATGACTTTTGCCGATTCTGCCACTTCTTCAACACTGGCAGTAATTTGTCGGACAGTAGCACTTATGTCCTCGATTTGTGGAGTTATATTTCGAGTGCTCTCTAGGATTGTCTCAAATTTACTTGAAGTTGCAGATGAGACTTTTAAACCCTTTTCCGCATTCCCCATCACTTCACTCATAATTTTTACGGATTGCTCTGTATCTCTTTGAATCACACTGATTAGTTCAGCGATTAGCTTTGTTGAAGACTGGGATTGTTCCGCTAGCTTTCTTACCTCATCAGCCACAACCGCAAATCCTTTTCCATGCTCTCCGGCTCTTGCTGCTTCAATCGCTGCATTTAGGGCTAAGAGGTTTGTCTGATCAGCAATTCCACTGATAACATCAAGAATCTTACCTATTTCTTGTGAACGTTCGAATAGCTGTCCAATAACTTTATTGGATTCACTGACCGAATCGTGGATGAATTGCATTTGTGAAAGATTATCCGACACAAACTTGCTTCCCTCTTCAGCTTCACTTGACGTGTTTCTCGCTAATTGTGAAACGCTTGAAGAACTTTCGGAAATTCGCAAGACTCCTTTTAGCACTTCTTGTAAGGAATCCGAATTTTTCTCAAGCGCATGTGTGGCATTTTCTGCACCTGTAGCAATCTCCTGGATAGCCGTGGCAACCGTTTCTGTCGCTGTAGTAGATTGATCTGCACTAGAATGCAGCTGCTCAGCAGAAGCGGCCACCTGGTTGGCGTTATTCGAAATGCCGACAATGATTTCCTGAAGGTTTTTGGTCATCTGTTCGAACGATTGATTCAACTCAAATATCTCATCCTTGCTGTTTACATTAACCTGTTCAACGTTTAAGTCACCGTCAGCTACCTTTTTGACAATGTTGTTCAATTGCACAATAGGACGGGATATAATGGTTGATACCCAGAAACCACAACCAATCGCAAGCAATGTTGCAATAGAACTAATGATTAAAACTAATTCCAAAGCTCGGCGGGAATCATCATCTGCTTGTGCGATGTTTTTGTTTAATATATCATTTGTTAACCAATCATCAAATTTATTTGCCGTGTCGTTCATTTCCTGGCTTACTGGAACCACGTGTCCTCTAGCCATTTTTAAAGCTTCAGCTTTATTAATAGCTGAATGTTCAATTACTTTATCCGCTTCTTCTTGCCAGTTAATATTTAGTTGTTCCAACTTATCTAGATAATCAAGGGATTCTTTTCTTGTAGCTAATTTACGGGCATCATCTATGTCTGCCTGAATGGTTTCATGTGTTTCTTTCATTTGTTCCACCATTTCAGGATCACCGTACAGCAAATACCCTCTTAAATCCGCGATCTTCATGGCCAAGTCTTTTTCCATGTTTTGAACAAGCATGTTCATTGCTGCCGCATTTTTAAGTAAATATGCGTAAGAATCATGCATTTGCTTAATTTTGAAATAGGAATAGCCTACTGCCATTCCAAAGATGAGAGATACAATAATAAAGCATCCCACGAGTTTTTTCTTGATGTTTACCTTCTTCATTTCTTTTTATATTCCCCTTTAAATATATTTACTATGGTAAACATCGACATAAATCTACATCTTTTCACAAATATTCAAAAAAAAATACCGACCAATATTTCCGGTAAACTATATTCTCATAACAAAACAGGGTGCCTCATAGCGAAAATAGCGATATCTAATACCCACGACTCCAATGTAACCCGTTTCTTTTACTAAGTATGTAACAAGAGCCATCCACATCAAAATACAAATACTTTCCGCTGCTCACATTGAAGTATACCCTTTGTTTATCATAAATCAGCTTGGCTACTTTGTTAAAATGTGTTAAAAAGTCAATGGACGGATTCAAGATAATTTCATCACTTTTACTTGTTGTAACAAATCCTTTAGGATTAGAGCTCCTATCAGGTTTCACCTCCGTAATCCAATCACCATTCAAGAGCACGGTATTGGCGCTCATTGTCACTTTTCGGTTTTGCACAGTCCAGACCTTCTTGCAATTACATCGATGGATTTTGCTCTTCATGCCCAGCCCTGCTTTCTTTAAAAGTATTGTCAGTTATAATATATTTTCGAAAAACAGGTAGACAACCCTTTGTATTTCAGCAGATGGCCATTTTTTATATGGCATTTTCTGATCGCCATGCACGGCGAAATACAATGGAAAGAGGCAGGTATCAATCAGGAGGAAATTTACATACAATAAAAAAGGACCGTCAGTGGCCAACCAACGGTCTAAATTATGAGGTTCCTTCACAAGGGGACCAGCGATTATGAGGAATAATTCACCCTTGTCACATCGTCTCTTGCGGGTGAATTATTTTTTTTGGTTAAATGACAGAACAGCCACGATCAGGCTTGCAAACGCACATGCAAACATCAACGCTTCAAAGGCCGTCATCAGCACCACACCCTTCCTTCTGAGGATGTGCTGAGAACCCTTGAGAAATACTGCTCTTATGTTTAGCAATCGTATTGATTATAAGATAATTCTTATTAGGTATGGTTCTGCGTAAATTTCTTTCTTTATTCTTATTGTTACACCCATTTTTGATTTTCTCAAGCCCATTTTATAAACCTATAATAGTAATATTGGAAATAACTTTATTGCTAAAGCTTCCTCCTTAATTGGAACGAGTTGGCCCTTTATTGCTGCTCCCCTTACATGGACAATCCTTAACTTCATAGCTCGTTACGTTAAAGCCTTTTTTCCTAAGAAAGCGTACCCCTAAATTCAATTCTAATTGATTGGCCGCAATCACATGTATATTTCCATTGGAAATTTCGTTATTAAATCGTCTAAGATACGCATACGGAATGTTCAACGTACGGCTGTCCGAATCATGTATCTCATTATAATCTCTTATATCCAACATAATGATGTTATCGTCCTTGATGATATATTCTTTTTTTCTACAATCCACTTTTTTCACCGGAAAATGGCGCGTGTAAGCGAACCAGGTTGCTGCCAACATCGTCAATATGAGTAATGGGATCATGTACACACGACCTTTATCAAAAATTCTCCTTTCCTACTATACATCAACTTACAGAATAAAAAAAAGACGATGCTCACAGATTAGTGGAGAATCGTCTTTTTCATACTTGTATACAGTAAAACATTTCTAACTGATGAGCTTAATACCACTTATTAAGATAATGGTAGCGATAATGACCTGGAGCGGTTTCGGTGATACCTTGAGCGATAGCCTACTGCCTAATAGTACCCCCGGAATCGAACCCAATAGCAAGTTGGCTGCCAACAAATAATCAACGTTACCAAAGCTGGCATTAAGAATGCCAGCAACCGTGACTAACAAGAAAGCGTGCGCGATATCTGTCCCCACTAGCTCGGAGGTTTTCATGTTGAAAAGATATAGCATTGCAATCGCAAATAAAGATCCTGAACCAAGTGAAGTTAAGCCAACGATAAATCCAAAGAATGCACCAACCAGAATGGTTAATGTCTTCTTGTTTTCCAAGGGCAGCTTCTGCCAACGATTCAGTCCCATTTTCTTATCAAAAAAGACTCGCAGAATAATAGAAATCGAGACCAATGTGAGCACATAACCAAGTGTATGTTTAATGATGTTTTCCTGGTGCTGTTGAAATGCTGGAAATAGGTGCAAGGAGCCGATTGCTATGACGGCACTGGGAATGCTCCCAAACGCTAAATATTTTACCAATTGAAAATTGATGGTTTTTTGCCGCCAATGCTGAGCTGCCCCGAATACTTTTGTAATTGAATTATAGACGAGATCAGTTCCTACTGCTATCGTCGGATTAATGCCCATTACTATCAAAAAAGGCGTCAAAAGGGCTGCTCCCCCTACTCCCGTCATGCCAACTAGAGTGCCTACTATTAAACCCAAAACCGTAATACCGACAGTCATCGTGTTGCCTCCCATTTTAAATCCGAGTTGTCTTATGCGATTATATCCCAATGGACCGGAAACGTAAATAATATTCTGAATAACAATTTGCAAATATCCCTCTAACTTATTCTTTCAATTCAAATTGCGGGCCTATACGCACAAAAAAAGCCAAAAAAAGTGTAATCCGATAAGATCATCCTCATTTGAATGCAGCCTCCACTGGTTGTTTATACGTTAACGGTCTAATTTCGAACAGAATATAGTACTGCCGTTTACCTAGAATCATTTCGAATTGGTCAACTGCATCTATTGCTTTAAAAACAGTGTCTTTAATGTTTCACATCTCCATGAATAAACTGATCCATTCTGTAAATAATATTTGTATGGACTTGTAGCTCAAAGCACAGAGCAACCAGCAGTTTTAGGCGCAAACTGTTGTGTGTCTTGTGGGTTCAAATCCCACCAAGTCCGCTTCAATTTATTTTCCTGTTCAATTACAAAATAGACAAAAATAAAAACCGCATTATCTCTAGGTTATTGCCCTCAATTAACCTTCTTGATGTGAATAAAATATTCCATCATCAAGGAGGTGAACCTAGTGTCTTTCTGCGAATGGAACAAAAACTGTAACTTTAACGAAGTAAAAGGGTGTAATTGTGAAAGAAATGAAAAGTGCAGCTGCAACTCTGGTTGCAACTGCGGGTGTGACGGTGAGTTCTTTTCAACCAAAGAATTTTTTGAGGATTTTTTTGAAAGCTTTTAACTTGCCTTTGATAAAGAGATAGGGCTTTACTATCTCTTTATTGTTGTGTCCCATAATTGTCAGTTGTATTTTTCGAAACACCCTTTAAGCAAAAAAATAAACGGCTTGCCAGTTCTTCTATTCAGAACATGCAAGACCGCCTATATTAAGTAATGTATCCTAATATTTGACTTCATTTTTTGCTTCATTCATTGATAGCCTGAAGATCTCGTTCAGGAGCACCTGCTTTTGCATGTTCAAACAGATAGGTTAAATATGTGTTTAGTTCAAATCCCTCTTCGTGCGCAAAATCAGTCAGTTTATATTCTTCCATTGATTTTCTCCTCCTTCATTTACTCTCCTATAATTTATATATTACATTCCCCAAAAAACAGTTCTACTAACATCAAATTTACGATTCAAATAATTACAATTTCAAATGCCATGAATAGGCCGAAAATGGCTGGCATATCCACGACTATATGGAAATTTCACTTCATGTATCAACTATAGTTGAAAACGCTTTCAATTTCAAGGTTTTTTACAGTGTTGAAATCATCTTCTTGTGTTTGAAAAGAGGCCAAACAATCTGACCCCTATTCACACGTTTTGAATAAACTCCAAGTTTAATCAAAAATCATATGTTCTGATTTAACCCGGATCCAAGGACGATCATTTTCCCAATCAAGTGATAATGGCACGTCAAAGGTGTTTTGAAGCAACGGTTCTGTTAGGGTGTGTTCTTTATCTCCTTGAGCAATAATGCCTCCTGAATGCATCAATATAACATGGGATATGGAAGGGATAATTTCCTCGACATTATGAGTTACATATAATAGCGTCGGGCCATCAGGCATGGCAGACATCTGTTCGATTGTCGATAAAAGCTGTTCCTTTGATTTAATATCCAATCCATTGCAGGGCTCGTCCAAAATCAACACACGCGGACCAGCCATTAATGATCTTGCAATCATAGCTTTTCGTTTCTCTCCTTGTGAGAAGGTCGTAATCACTTCGTTTGCCAGATGACCTATGTTAAATTGTTCAAGTAAATGATAGGCTTTGTCTAAATCTTTTTCTGTAATATCTTCAAAGAGGCCGACCGAAGCAAATTTGCCGCTAAGAACGACTTCAAGACCTGTATCAAACTGCCTGATATGAAATTTGTCGTCCAAGGACGTACTTACCCAGCCTATTGACCTTCGTAGCATTGGAATGTTTGTCTTGCCAAACTGGTTCCCCAACACAGAAACATCTCCAGTAGTCGGCCATTGGTACCCTGTAATCATCTTGAGAATGGAGGTTTTCCCAGAACCATTCAAACCCAACAGAGCCCAATTTTCACCTTTCTTGATCTCCCAGGATATGTTGTTTAATATAGCCTTTCCCTCTTGTTTCCAAGTGACGTTCCTTATCGAGATGACACTGCTGCTATCAGATTGGCTCATCGAAATCCCCCTAAACCATATGATTTTTGTGTTCGGTTTATATAACGTTTAAAAATTGTGAAATCTCATGATTGGTCTTATGGTACGAATTTTTTCAAAAAATGTCAATTTTCCCACAACTATAGTTAGATTGATTTATAAGAAAATAGGGAAACACAAAAAGGATAAATCAGCAGAGCACGATCTCTACTCATCTATCCTCTTTTCGTTAAACATGGACTCAAACCCTTGTTCCATCATTTTTTGTGATAGGATCTTTATGAATTCATTAATATGCTGTCCATCCAGCATCTGCTGTATTGACTGTTCCGTTCATAAAACTTGATTCATCCGAAGCTAAGAAGAGGGCTACCGTTGCGATTTCTTCCTGTTTGCCTACTCGAGGGTTAATCCCCATTCCAGGTTGGATACGTCCCATATCGAATTCATTAATGCCTGTCATACTGGAGCTAATATTCACTGCTACCTTATTTTCAAGTTTTATTACAAATCCCTCCACGTTTATATGATGGTTTTCAACTCAATTAAATCAACAATTGTTCATTAAATGCCTTTCAATACAGTATAAAGACATTCATGCTGACTCTTCAAACATTACATAGAGGAATTTATACACCGGGTGAACAATTTTTTTCTGTTTACTAACAGATGCTTTAAAACAGGGGAGGTACGAATTTGCAATTCAAAAATTCCCCATGCCATCTCATAATAAAATACCAAATAATCCAGAGAAGATTGTTGATATAAAAGTATCAATGAAAGTTGTTACGTAAATGATAATAATCAGGAGGTGTTCCAAAGCATGGCGAAAGATGTACTTTGTGAAGTGAATAACTGTACGTATTGGGGAACAGGAAATAAATGTAAGGCTGATTCCATTTATGTAGTAAGCCACAATGGCAACCATGCATCAGATAGCAAAGAAACGGATTGTAAAACTTTCAAACCAGAATTGCTATAACCTTCAGGACAACACATCCTTGAACCATGTAACTAGTAACCCTATTGTACGTTTAGTATTATAAATTTACTCAATTTTATTCATATTTTCGCCCCGGAAATCGACTAATTCCCGGGGCGAAACATTACTTTTGCAAAATTGTCTTAGTGATGCAATAAAATGTGTTACATTGTCTTTTCATTCAACTTTATCCGTTGCAAGCGCAGTGCATTTAACACAACAGATACGGAACTAAACGCCATCGCCGCACCCGCAAGCCATGGGGCAAGAAATCCTGCTGCTGCTACCGGTATACCGAGCGAATTATACGCCAATGCCCAGAACAGGTTTTGCTTGATATTTCGGATCGTCTTCTTACTTATTACGATTGCATCAGCAATGCTATTTAAATTACCTCTCATGAGGGTAATATCGGCCGCTTCCATAGCCACATCCGTTCCGGTTCCAATTGCCATTCCTATATCAGCCATGGCCAACGCTGGCGCATCATTGATCCCATCACCAACCATCGCGACCCGCTTGCCTTGTTCCTGTAGCTTCTTCACTTCATCCGCTTTTCCTTCCGGCAGGACTTCCGCAATTACTTTATCAATGCCTACTTCATTTGCAATGGCCTGTGCAGTGCGCTGATTGTCACCTGTCATCATGATTATTTCAAGTCCAGCATCTTTCAATCGTTTAATTGCTTCCCTGGATGTTTCTTTAACAGTATCTGCTACAGCCACTATTCCCTCATAAGCACCATCAATCGCGACAAGCATTGCGGTTTTTCCGTTATCTTCAAATCTTTCCATTTCATTGGCCGCATTATTAATGGAGACATTATATTTTGCCATTAATCTTCTGGTACCGATTAAAAGTTGCTGGTTCTCGACTGTTGCCTTTATTCCGTGGCCTGGAATTGCTTCGAATTCTTGCACATCCGGCAAGGAAATATTTTTTTCCTTAACGCCCTGAACGATCGCTTCAGCAAGAGGATGTTCAGATTGTGTTTCGGCTGCACCTACAAGGGCAAGGAATTTGGCTTCATTTATGCTGCCTTCCACCATTGCATCCGTTAACACCGGTTTTCCGTTTGTAACCGTACCTGTTTTATCTAAAACGACAGTTGTGATACGGTGCGTTGCTTCCAAATGTTCCCCGCCTTTAAACAAGACCCCGTACTCGGCCGCACGTCCAGAGCCGGCCATTATTGAAGTTGGAGTTGCCAACCCAAGGGCACAAGGACAAGCAATGACCAGAACTGCAATCAACTTCTCCAGTGCTTCCGCAAATTCGCCGGGACTCACCCATAAATACCAAATCAGAAATACGGCAATTGAAATTCCTACTACAATTGGCACAAATATGCCAGAAATTTGGTCCGCCACACGTTGGATAGGAGCCTTTGAACCTTGTGCCTCTTCTACCACCTTGATGATTTGGGCAAGGGCTGTATCTTTCCCTACTTTCGTTGCTTTTACCTTCAAAAAGCCATTTTTATTAAGGGTTGCACCGATGACGGAATCCCCCACTGTTTTACTTACCGGCACACTTTCGCCCGTTAACATGGATTCATCAAGTGCGGACCGCCCTTCGACAATCTCACCATCAACTGGTACCTTTTCTCCGGGTTTCACATAGACGATGTCACCAGCTGCCACTTCTTCAAGAGGAACTTCCATTTCTTCTCCCGCTCGAACCACCATGGCTGTTTTCGCCTGAAGGCCCATCAATTTTTTAATAGCTTCTGATGACCGCCCTTTTGCTCGGGCCTCAAACAGTTTACCTAAGATGATCAATGTAATCAAAATAGCACTCGTTTCATAATATAGCTCTACCCTATGCGCATGAGAGCCAATTGATAGGATCGATTGGTATAAACTGTAGAAAAACGCGGCGGAAGTCCCTAATGCAACGAGCACATCCATGTTGGAACTTTTATTACGAAGCGCTTTATAAGCTCCCACGTAAAACTGCCTGCCAATAATAAATTGTACCGGTGCAGCAAGCGCAAGCTGTACCCAAGGATTCATAAACAGATCAGGTACATAGAGGAAGGATGTAAATTCAAAGTGCCCTATCATAGACCACAGTAATGGAAGAGAAAGGATTAACGAGAAAATGAATTTTCCTTTCTGCTTTTTAATTTCCATCGCCCGATAATCTGCCGTTTCCTTATTTTCTTGCTTTAATTTTACTTCATAACCAATGCTTTCAACCTTCTTGATCATGTCTTGAATGGTGATCTCTGAAGGGTTATATTCTACCGTTCCTGTTTCAAGGGCCAAATTGACTGTAGCATTACTGACACCCTCCAGTTTGTTCAATCCTTTTTCAATCCGTGCTGCGCATGCGGCACAGGTCATTCCGATCAAATCAAAGTCAATCTTTTCCTTAACAACCCCATAGCCAAGGTCAGTAACCTTTTTCTCTAAGTCCTCCACCTTAGTGACCTCTGGATTGTACATCACAGACGCTTTTTCCAACGCTAGATTAACATTGGCATTCTCAACGCCTTCTAGTTTGTTTAATCCTTTTTCAATGCGGGTTGCACAGGCGGCACAGGTCATACCTGAAATAGGCAATTGAACCTCTTTCAAAGCGCCACTACTCATCTTCAAACCACTCCTTCTATAAAGAAAGATTAATTATTTAATACAGTAATACTATACCCTCCTACCGTATAAGTCAATCACTTTTTTATAACGCTATATGTAGAACCTTCAGCCCGTAAAATGAAAAACAGAACGTGCTGAAAAATCAGTCACGTTCTTGTGTCAAAGCAATTATTCAACGTCATACCCTTGATCATCGATTGTTTCTTTAATTTTATCAAGTGTAGCAACATTCGAGTCAAATTTTACTGCAACTTGGCCTTTATCAAGATCCACTTTCACACTTTCTACACCGTTAAGCTTTCCTACACTTCCTTCAACCGCTTTAACACAATGTCCACAAGACATGCCTTTTACATTTAACGTTACATTTTCCATTGTTGATCTCCTCCGTTATTTTTTCATTAATTTTTGTACAGTGATGAGAACCTCATCCAGAACTTCAAGATCTCCTTCTTGAATCCGTTCAACCACACAACTTTTCATATGTCCTTCAAGCAAAAGCTTTGCTACACTATTTAGAGCTGATTGGGTTGCTGATATTTGGGTTATTACATCATCACAGTAGGTATCCTTTTCAATTAATCCTTTAATTCCACGGATTTGTCCCTCTATTCGGTTTAACCGTGTCACTAGATTTTTCTTCACTTTATCTGAATGATGGCTCTTTCTGTCACTGTGTTCTAATCCACAACATTCCTCGGCCATTGTTTCTTCATTATTTAATTCTAAAGACATCGCTTCGCCTCCTTTATCCGCATTATATTATACCCTGGTACGGTATGTAAAGATTCATACTTTATTTTTTAGCCTTTTTTTCACTATACAATCCCAAAACATTCCCAACTAGATTTTTATCCCCCTATTTATATTTTATATTACGCTTTACTGGTAATTGTCATTTGCCAGATTACACTTTTATATTAAAGCTAAAGGAGTCACCGCTAAGCTAATGATTGCTGAATGATTCGTTTATAAAGACCTAAGAAAGTAAACTCCATTAATAAAAAACCACCTGGAATCCCCCAGGTGGAATACATCATAATTTAAATTGACTAACAGTCTCTTGTAGCTCTTGTGCCATTCTGCTAAGACTTTCTGATGAAGCAGATATTTCTTCCATCGATGCATTTTGTTCCTCTGCAGATGCCGCAACGTTTTGCGTATTTGCTGCGGACTGTTTGGATATATAACTGATCTCTTCCATCATATCTACTGTATTTTTGGAGCTGGCATTAACCTGTTCAATAATAGCAGAAACTTCTTGAGACATAAAGGAAACTTCTTCAATCAGGTTTGAAATTTCCTTAAATGCCTTACCTGTTTGATGGACCATATCAATTCCTTGCCCCACCGAGACTGTTCCTTCATGCATCGATTGCATTGCTTTGGTTGATTCCATTTGGATATGCATGATTAATGCTTTAATTTCTCCTGCAGCATGGCCTGACTGTTCAGCTAATTTCCGAACCTCATCTGCAACAACAGCAAATCCTTTTCCATGTTCTCCTGCTCTTGCAGCTTCTATCGCTGCGTTCAATGCCAATAAGTTAGTTTGGTCCGCAATTTGAGTAATTATATCAACAATTTGGCCAATTTCTTTTGATTTTTTTTCTAACGTTTCGACAACCTCTGCCGTTGAGCCTACCTTTTGTTGAATGGTATTGATTTGATTGACCGTGTCCCCGACTACGTGGTTACCTGCATGTGCCTTTTGGTTTGCAGTATCTGCTAAATCCGCTACCGCCTGAATCGAGGCTGCCGCCTTACTCATCCCCTGTGAAATTTCTGTTACTACCGTGGTCGCCTGGGATGCATGATTTACTTGTGTGTCTGCGCCTAAAGCTACCTCCTGAATCGCTATCGTAATTTGTTCAGTGGCTTTTCCTGTTTGCTCCGCACCAGCTGATAATTGCTCTGAGGTAGCAGCTACTTGTGACGCATTAAGATTCACTTGGCCTATCATCGTCTTCATGCTGCTCGTAATGCTTTGAAAAACCCTGGCCAAGGTTCCTATTTCGTCCTTTCGATTCAAATAGCGGTCTGGAACAGTATGTGTAAAATCTCCCTTGGCCATATATTCACCAATTGTTACAGAAGAAATAATGGGTTTCACAATTGAATTTGTTGTGAAGAAGACAACGATACCTAACAGGATTAACCCAAACGCTCCAGTTAACACAGTTGACAGGAGCAACTGGTCAGACTCAGCAGTGATCTCATTCATTGGTATAGTGATACCAACTGACCAAGGTGTTTTGCTACGACCGATTTCAATAGGTGTAAAGAATTTGAATTCATCGTTTGAAACAAACTTGTATGATTCTCCTTGTTGTACTGACTTCATGATTACAGCAACAGTTGAACCTTTAGATACTTCATCTAATCTTTTATTAATATGGTCAGGCTTTGGTGAAGTCACAATGGATCCATCGTTTGCGAAAATCGATGCAAAACCAGTTTCATATAATGTAAAGTCTTCCATCATGGATTGTAAACGGTCAAGACTTATATCGATACCAGCAGCCCCAATGACCTTCCCATCCTTTTTAATAGGTGATACCACAGATGTTATTAGTACTTCTTTGTTTCCTACTTTATACATATACGGATTTAATATGGTTTCATTTCCACTGTTCTTTGCCAGTAGATAATAGTCCCCAGCACCTGGTTTATCATAATCGGTCAATGCCGTCAAAGAAACACGATCGTCCGTTCTGGACCAGTAGGGAATAAGTCGCCCTGTCCCATCGGTTCCCTTGGTTTTTGAATACTTCTGGTCTAGACCATCAAATGCATTCGGTTCCCACACTGTCCAGGTGGCCAAAAATGAGTCGTTACCCTCTAAGACCCGTTTTAACATGGAGTTAACCATCTCTCGATTTTCTTGCTTGGCACTTATCATCCCTTCAAACCCCTGAGAAATGGTCCGAGCTGTATCCATTGCCATGTCAATGTCGTTCTTAACAGACCCAGCAATCTTTTCACTTGATACCGACGCCAATGAGGTTGCCGAGTTCACAGCACTTTGATTTGTGTTGGTACTTATGTAAGTTATCATTGCACCCAATATTGCCAATATTGATCCTAAAATTACGATAAGCATGCGTTGTTTTAATTTCATGGTATTGTCACCTCCGTGGTTTTGCTAAAGTTTATTTCTTTATAATATCGGGGGAAATACCAATTATTTTAACCTATTTTTAAAACGACATTTTTTTGACTTATTTAATAATCATATAGTTTTGCGTAATATGGCTTCATAATTCAAAATTATTCCTTATATAGTTTTATCACTTTTTTCTTTTGCTGTAATACCCATCTACATACAGAAAGACCGCGGCAAAACGCCGTGGTCCATCGTTCTTTAACATAAATTTTTAAATTATTACAGTCGCAGCTGTAGCATCCAATCTCCTTCTAGCTACACCGGTAGCCACAGCTGCCTTTGCCACAGCATATGAGACAGCTTCTGCTACCCTGGTATCAAACGCGTTCGGGATGACATAATCCTGCGTAAGATCTTCAGGGCCAACTAGGTCCGCAATAGCGTACACGGCAGCCAATTTCATCTCTTCATTGATTTCTGAGGCCAGCACTCGGAGTGCCCCTTTGAAAATTCCAGGGAAGGCAAGTACATTGTTTACTTGGTTGGGCAGATCCGAACGGCCGGTCCCGATTACAGCTGCCCCAGCAGCTATCGCTTCAGCTGGCATGATTTCAGGGTTTGGATTGGCCATTGCAAAAACAATCGGTTTTTCATTCATTTGGCCTATCATTCCCTGTGTCAGCGCCCCTGCAACGGAAACCCCGATAAAGACATCGGCAGCTTCAATCACTTCATCCAAATTCCCAGATACCTTATTTTTATTTGTAATTCGTGCAATGGATTCCTTCACTGTATTCATGCCATAAGTGCGCCCTTGATAAATGGAACCTTTAGTGTCACACAAAATGATGTCATATACACCCATTCCATGAAGCAGCTTGGCAATGGCAATGCCAGCCGCTCCCGCCCCATTAATGACTATAGTGATATCTTCCAGCTTTTTGTTTACAACCTTCAAGGCGTTGATAAGTCCCGCAGCAGTGACAATGGCTGTTCCATGTTGGTCATCATGGAAGACTGGTATATTCATTTCCTTTTTCAGCCGTTCTTCAATGATAAAGCAATTAGGCGCTGAGATATCCTCTAAATTGATTCCCCCAAATGTAGGTTCCATAGCCTTCACAATTTTAATGATTTCTTCCGGGTCAGTAGTATTCAATGCAATAGGGAAGGCATCTACATTCGCAAACGCTTTAAATAGTGCTGCTTTCCCTTCTAAAACAGGCATGGAAGCCGCTCCGCCAATATTTCCAAGGCCGAGCACAGCAGAACCATCCGAGATCACCCCAACCAAATTCCCCTTTATCGTATAATCATAAATTTTTCCTGGATCCTGATGGATTTCGGTGCATGGCTCTGCAACACCAGGCGAATACGCCAAGCTTAAATCATGGGCATCTTTCAACCCAACCTTCAATTCTACACTTAATTTTCCTTTTGCTTGCTTATGAAGCTCCAAGGCCTGTTCTCTAATTTTTCTCATCCTTACATCCCCTTAATATCGCTTATTTTATTTACATGAAAAACAAAAAATTAAAATGCGACGAAATATGTTTCTTATTACAAAACACTGTTTTTATTGATTGGCAAAAACAATTACATCATTCGGAAACACTGAGAAGTTAAAACACTTTTGGTACAGAAATTATTTTTTGTTTATTTCAAATATTCTGATATTTTATCACATATTTTTTAAGTTTACAATATAAAGATGATAATTATTTCCAAAAGTTAAAAAACTCCTTTTTTTGCTGTGAATGCTTTATGTTCAGGTTCTTTATTTCTTTCTACTTGACCAGTTAAATTTCCTATCAAGTACCATAAAAAAGAGACTTTCCATAAAGAAAAGCCTCTTTCATCGTCTCAATCGCTATTGGACATTCTGTTTTAGTAGTAATTCATTCCCCGCTTCCCGTTCAAGAACAATTTTTTGCTGTTTATAATTGCCCACAAATAAAATGGCGGCAACCACCAATGCCTCAAACCCATATTTTATGAAAACATTTGAAAAATACCCACTTAAAAACGGCTCTGAAACCATCATTTTAGCTGCTGTCCATCCAAGGATTGCTGCGCCTATGGTGATAATAATAGGAAAGCGTTCGATCAATTTAAGTATCATTGTGCTTCCATACATGACGATCGGAATCGAAACAAGCAAGCCGATTACTACCAGAAGGAAATTCCCATGTGCAGCCCCCGCAACTGCTAGCACATTATCCAATCCCATCAAAGCATCCGCTATGATCACAGTCCTTATCGCTGCCCACATGGAATCAGCCGCCTTAACTTGATGTGCTTCTTCATCCAGCAAAAGCTTATAAGCAATCCATACCAGAAGCAAGCCGCCTACTAGATGTAGTCCAGGGATATCCAAGAGCACTACCACAAGCATGCTCGCAATGATTCGAATCACAATAGCTCCGACAGATCCCCAAATTATAACTTTTCGTTGCTGCTCTTTCGGAAGTTTACGAGCTGCCAGGCCAATAAGGATGGCATTGTCACCGGCCAGAACCAAATCAATCATAATGATGGCAAACAATCCTGTTATAAATTCCATATGCGCGCCTCCTTTTTAAAACATAAAAGAGACCTCTGCCATGAAGGCAAAGGTCTCGCTGAGCCTAGAGCAAATAGGCCAATAAAGCCGATGGAAAATTCCATGTAATGACGACTTTATTTCAGGATATCCCTGACGCTACTCCCCTTTACGGAAGGAAAAACAATGACAACTAATCCTGTAGACATCCAAATTGCAAAACTACCACTATCCCCACACCACTAATGTATTCGTTCAGGGTTGAAACATTCCACTTTTTAACCGCAATCGCCCATCGAGTGAATGCTTCTGCTTGATTTAATTTAATCGCACTAACTTTGCAAAGTCTTCTAGCGTAGTTGAATATTTGACATAAGTCCTCGGCAACAAATATTGTTCGTTTTTCATCCCTTTTTCTATATATGGTCCAGGAGTGGTGGTGATTCCAAACCGATAGTATTTTTTGGTTTCCGCAACAACACGGTCATTGAAGTTTCCATACGGATAAGAAAGAGCAATCACGGGTTTGCCTGTGATTTTTTCAATCTTTTCTTTTGACCCCTTAAGCTCAGTTTGATAGTCAGTTGTTTTTGTTAAATCAGGATGTGTGGCAGTGTGGGACTGTATGGAGAAATATCCCGAATCGGACATGTTCTTAAGTTCCGTTTTTGATAATCGATTCGGACGTCCGACAAAATCAGATATTACAAAAAGCGTACCAACAGGCTTAAATGTATCACTAGACAGACTCCTAAAGATATGAAACGCATTTTCATTATTTTTATAACCATCGTCAAATGTGACAAAAATTGGTTTATCCACTCGGCTAATCTCGTTCCAACGTTCAAATGTAAGCAGTGTGTATCCTTGATTCTTTAAGTACTGCATTTGTTTCTCAAAGTTATCAGGTGTTACGAATAATTCTTTAGATCCCATCCCTTTGTACTCGTCGATGGAATGGTAAATTAAAATAGGAACCGCCTGAGCTCCGAAAACCTCTGAGGGAACCCATAGGGCTACAAGAAATAGAAGCGTAGAAATCACTAATTTCATAACGAACCCCCTTGACTGTTAAATTAAAAATTATTGTGCCGCAAAAAAGCAGGAATATTATGATGTGAAAATGCAGGAGTGGCAGCACATCTTCCCGGCAAGTACTGCACAAAAAAGACACTCCAAAGTTAGAGTGCCCTTAAGCTTTCTATCTTTTCCATTCTTCTAGAATCATTAACCGCCAATCTTAACAATTGACAACAAATGAATGGAAGCGAGAAAACCCTCGCATCATCTCCCAAAAAAATTTGTCAAATTGATATCAGCTTCCTACAGATTTCACATTTTCTTCGTAACGTGAATTTTCTGCTTTCCGAGTATCTGATAGAGTGAGGCACAAAATCAAGGAGATTGCCAGTCCAGCCATCATAAAGCCGCCAAAGACCCATGGAGACGGACCGAATTTTTCTGCCATTGGTGTCCACATCAAAGGTCCAAATCCCGCTAATGCCGCTGCAACCTGATATCCAACAGACAACCCAGTATACCGGACTTTGGCCGGGAAAAGCTCTGAAAATAATGTACCTTGTGTTGAAAATACCGCTCCCCATAAGATCCCAAGCACAACTGCCTGCATGATGAAAAACGGAACCTCTCCTTTCCCTATCAATGTAAAATATGGAACAGCAGATACGAATAATAGCGACAAGCCCCCTATGTATATAACCTTTCGTCCAATAAAATCCGAAATGTATCCCACAATAGGAATAGTTAAAAGCATGGTGGCACACCCAATCGTAAGCCCGGTTAGAGCTGTATCACGTGAATAACCAATATACACAGTTGTATAAACGAGTATAAAAGACATAATAAATACGTTAAAGAAGCCGTCACCAACTTTTAGCCCAATCAAACGAAACACGGTTTTTCCATCGTTCCGGAACGTTTCAATAATAGGAACCTTCGCAATATCCCCACTTTCCTTCTGCTTCTGAAAGTCCGGTGTTTCCTCGATTCCGCTCCGGACCCAAACCGCAAGAGCAATCAATACCCCACTTAAAAGGAACGGTATCCTCCAACCCCAGGCTAAAAACTGGCTATCAGTAGTTAAGGAGCTAATAAGAGTTAAACTAAAGGATCCTGCGACCAACCCAATTGGTACTCCCAACTGAGGAATGGAACCATAAAGTCCGCGGACTCCCTTCGGTGCATACTCAGTTGCAAGAAGGATAGCGCCACCCCATTCACCTCCAAGGGAGAGACCTTGGATCAGCCGTAGTATAACCAATAGAATTGGGGCAAGCAGACCAACTTGTTCATAAGTTGGAAGCAGGCCCATAAGCACGGAACTGCCTCCCATACCTACAAGGGTAAAAATAAGCGATGCTTTTCGCCCCAAGCGGTCGCCCATGTGGCCAAACAGAATGCTGCCAAGCGGCCTGGCCGCATATCCTGCGCCAAAGGTGACAAACGCTAGTAGAAGCGACACAGCTGGGTCACCTGAAGGAAAAAAGAGAGTTGAGAAAACCAAACCTGTAGCCGTTCCGTATAAATAGAAGTCATACCACTCAATGACCGATCCAGAAAGGCTGGCAAAAAGAATTCGACTTTTTTTCATTGAAGCTAACTCCTTCCTAATCTCGTGCAGTAACTGTAATATAAAACAAAACCTTCCATAATGAGTGCAAAATTATTTAAATGTAACAACAGCTGTTCTAGTGGTTTCATGTTGCCGATATTGATATTTCAAAATATTCACTGCTTTTTAACCATCCCTCCTCGCCAGCCCCCATGTTTAAAGTTTGCATCATAAGAAAAGCAGTACATTGGCGCAATCTAGGGTAGCAATAACTTTAGTAAAGTGTGTTACACCCATAGAAAACTCTACGATGAAACGCTTTCAATCTATCAGGCTTTCCAACTATTACAGGAAAGCAAACATATGCTGCTCACGATAAAAGTAAAGAGCCTGTGGGAACTAAATTTAGTTTAATATATTATAACCATATAATTTTAGAATTATCAATATTTTCAGAATAGTATTTATGCATTTTTATCCAATTTCTTCTGTAGCAAATCTTTTTTTAGAATCTAATTGTAAACATAGTTGTAAAGCGTATTCCTTCTTGAGTTCTATATCCCTTCTTTCAATTGCAGGTGTAGTAATTGTTTTCAAAGCAACCCGCTAAAGGGGTGTATTATAATAAAAAAAATAAGCTCCTCAGCACCAGGAACTTATTTTTATTATTAAATGTTGTAAGTCTCCAAAATTATTAAGAAAACTTCTTCGCGTACTTAGGTGCTGCCACGTTTGTTTTTCGATAGTCTACTTGTAGTTTTGGTATGTTCTATAAATTTACTGTAGTAACTGTTTTTCAAAGTTTTCATAGGAGGTTAGGCAAACAGCGGTTTTTGCTTTTTCTATTCTATCTTGAGATGAAAGTTTACTTCCAGCCTATCTTTTAGTTCTTGCATGTAAGCATCACTAAGAAGGCCACTCCCCCCGCGTAATATTTCCTCTAAATAATGAACAGGCGGTGCGGTTTCCTCATCCTTGTCTACTACTATAAATGTCACCACATTTTCAACAGTGTTTCCGTTTATTTCGATATCCACCAATGCAGGCCTATATATGTCTAACCCTACTCCCTCTCGCATATATAAATAATCGAGGCCTTCCTGTGATACTTCGTACACTTTCCCTTCTACCACGCCCCCTTCTTCTACGATATCAGCGCGGCCGCCGTCATATGATTTCTTGGTAAACCTAAGAGAGTAGCCACGCAGTGTCCCGCATCCCTTAATATTTTGAAAAAGATGATCTACTCCGGACGACTTAAACCGTTCATGATCCATACAGCTCGCATAAGCGAAGTATATATATTTTGCTTTTTCCTTTCGAAACCGATGTACTCTCCAGTCTCCACCTTTAATAGCTTTCATGTCTTCAAGTTTGCCTCCAGAAGGCGCTACATAAACAAATGCATCATAGGAGCCTGTATTGGTATACACCCTTTGTACCAATCTATCGTATAAATTATCTTTCCCGGGACCCTCATAGTCTTCTAGCCAGTCAAGGTGTTGAAGCCGAATGAAACTCACTTCATACAACTCTCCAAAGACCTTTCCTTCTTTCGATACTTCTAAAAACGGCAACCCGGAATTTGATTCCATAAGCCTCCCATTCATCCAAGCTTGTTCCGCAAAACACCTTTCATTTTCAAGAAAATGGTGATTCCTCTCATGTTTGCGAAGAGTTCCGTACACAAAAACCATAATTTTATCTTTCATGTAATCACTCTCCCTAATGCTTCCATTGACGAATTAGTGGTTTACATCCAGAACTTCCTCCCAACCAAATAATGGCTTATATGAATTTTTAAGTGTTCTTCAAATGATTATATGTACTATTATCATCAAAATATTCTTACTATTAACAATTAAAATATTATTCTAATATATTGTATTTCCACTGTTTTCATGTATTTGAAGTATTTTTTTACATAAAATTAGATTATTTTATTTACACACAGAAAAGTAATTCGTTATTATAGAATAATGTTAAAGGAGGAAGAAAAATGTCATCAATAAATAAACAGAAAATTGTGGATAGTGTGCCTCAAAAGGGTTTCTTCGGACATCCAAAGGGTCTGTTCACTCTTTTCTTCACTGAGTTCTGGGAGCGTTTCTCGTATTATGGAATGAGAGCGATTCTCGTTTTTTATATGTATTATGAAGTATCAAAAGGTGGTTTAGGTTTAGATGAAACGACAGCAATGGCGATCGTTTCTATATACGGATCACTGGTATACATGTCCGGAATTATCGGCGGTTGGTTAGCCGATAGGATTTTTGGGACATCCAAAGCTGTGTTCTATGGCGGTATTTTGATTATGCTCGGGCATATTGTGTTAGCTCTTCCCGGAAGCCTTGAAATGTTTTTCGTATCCATGGTTTTGATTGTAATTGGTACTGGTTTATTAAAACCGAACGTTTCGAGTGTTGTAGGGGAAATGTATGCTGAAAATGATAACCGCCGTGATGCTGGTTTTACAATATTCTATATGGGAATTAACATGGGCGGCTTCCTTGCGCCATTAATTGTTGGGGCACTCCGTACAAATTATAATTTCCACGTAGGTTTTGCAGCCGCCGCAATTGGTATGTTATTGGGCCTTATCGTATTTATGGCAACTAAGAAGAATAATCTAGGCCTGGCTGGAACAATTCCTGCCAATCCTCTATCTTCGGATGAAAAGAAGAAAGTTTTCACATTAATTGGTTTATCCATTGTCATTCTCGCAGTTATCATTGCCCTTGCTATCTCTCGTAATGCATTAACAATAGATAGCTTTATTAACCTGGTCGGCATCCTTGGTATTCTTATTCCAACGGCATTTTTTATTTTTATGTATCGCAGCCCGAAAACAAACGCCGTTGAACGTTCACGATTAATCGCCTATATCCCGTTATTTATCGCGGCCGTAATGTTCTGGGCAATCCAGGAACAAGGTTCTACCATCTTAGCCAACTATGCTGATAAACGTACTGATTTAACATTTGCTGGAATCACGATTGCACCGGAGTGGTTCCAATCGCTAAATCCATTGTTCATAATTATCCTGGCACCCGTATTTGCATGGTTATGGGTTAAGATGGGAGACCGACAGCCAACGGTTCCACAAAAGTTCTCACTTGGTTTATTGTTTGCAGGTCTCTCGTTCCTTGTTATTTTGCTGCCTGGATACCTAAGCGGCAACGATACTTTAGTAAATCCATTGTGGCTTGTACTAAGCTACTTCCTAGTTGTACTAGGGGAGTTATGCTTGTCCCCTGTCGGCCTTTCCGCTACAACCAAATTAGCTCCCGCTTCTTTCTCAGCACAAACAATGAGCTTATGGTTCCTGGCAAGCGCAGCAGCTCAAGCGCTAAATGCCCAGCTTGTTCGATTCTACTCTGCTGATAATGAAATTGCATACTTCGGAGGAATCGGTGTAGCATCTCTTGTGCTTGGTGTCCTATTATTAGCAATATCTCCAAAAATTCAAAGCTTTATGAAAGGGATCCGCTAATTCAAAAGCGCGATTGCCCAAGACAGGGTCTCCAAAAAGGACACCCTGTCTTTTTTTCGTTGGTAATTACTCTGTAAAGCTAAATGCCAACGAAAAAATACTCAACATTCAAATAATCAGTAAGCCAGCAGATGATTTAACTATTTCAGAATCCATACTACTAGCAATTATTCCAACAATATTTTTCGATTCCCGAAATTTTTAGGATTATTTAATGAGGATCCATGCTATAATTAAAAACGATTTACGTATGTTATACGTCTTTAAAGAAAGGTAAGTGTCAATTGTTATGTCATTTGGTTTTAATAAAGCTTTTATAAGCTTATTTCTGGTAACAGTCCTATGGGGATTTAACTTTCCAATTAGCGCATATCTGCTTGGGCATTTCTCCCCTGTCTTTTTATCAACGGTACGAATCTGTTTTACATCTTTATTTTTAATTGGTGTAGCATTCATCCATAAAGGGATGAAGTTCCCTACTTCCACTGAATGGAAATACCTCGCAGGTGTCGGGATTTTTGGAACTCTCCTTAATCAAACCTTTTATTTTACAGGGCTAAATCACACCACTCCAGGAAACGCATCCTTGATTATCGCCATGTCTCCGATCGCTACAATCATCCTTGAACGAATCGTATTTAAAGAAAAATTGACAGGTAAAAAAGCTGCAGGGGCTGTAATCAGCTTGGCTGGTGTCTTCTCAATCATAGGGATTTCCCAAGGATCTTTGGGCATTTCATGGGGAGATTTCAACATAGTGCTGGCCATGGTAAGTTTATCGGTTAGCCTTTTATTTGTCCGAGGCTTAACAAAAACGATGAATTCATTCGCTGTCACAATTTTTTCTACGGTGCTTGGAAGTGCGCTAATGATTCCGGCCGCAGGCGTTGAAGGATTGATCAGCGGTTGGGAAATAAGCCATTCACCGCTACTATGGGTCTTGCTCATTTCAGCAGGGGTTATCGCGCAGGGACTGGCCGGTTTCTGGTGGAATAACGGCATTGCCTCAGTCGGGGCCGGAACTGCCGCCATGTTCATGAATATACCGCCGTTTATCGCCATACTTGCTTCCCATTTTGTATTAGGTGATGAAATCCTGCTTAGCCAGATTATTGGCGGCGTGTTAGTATTGCTTGGAGTGTTTATTGCGAATATGCCTTCTGTGAAACCGGTTATCGAAATAAAGTCAACGAAAAGTATTTAAACCAGCTTCAACACATGTAAAAAAGGAAGGCCAAGAATTTGATATCTTCGCCTTCCTTTTTTAGTTTATTTTGTATTTTGGGAACCATTAGAGCTGCCTGAATTGCTTTGATTTGTCCTCTCACTTTTGCTCTTCCCGCCGCCGGCAAATATTTGGTTGTCTTGTGTCACTTTTGCGCCTTTAGAAAAATCATCTTTTGTTTTCAACATTTTCGCCTCCAGTCTTTCATTTATGGAATAAGCAAACCTATCGAATACGGCCTGTGATGCCGTCTTCCCCCATTAGGGTATCACCCTTTTTAGGCTTGTCCACTAGTTTTGCACCATCTGTTGCCCAATCAAAGCCCGTGTCATTCGTTCCTGTGGCCTTCAAAGGCTGCTGAACATCATTATTGTCTGATAGACGGTCCGCTTTTTTGACGTGATCCTGCGACATACTTCTCACCCTCTATTCCAAATTTTCGTTTATATAATTTGCTTTCTCTATGTTTCCTATACAAGAGTATGCTCTGTATAAATTCTCTCGATTGATGAAAGTTCCAGCATGAAATCAAAACATTTATTCGTTTATCACTACATATAAAATAGAAGGAATTGTTACGGACTTCAAAGAAAAATGATATAAAGTTATTTTATCGTCAAATTTTTTCTAACAATTTTTCCAAAAGGAGAATGTTCGTATGAAAGAAAAAGATGATTCCATTAAAAAGAAAGTTCAGGAGCAATTTGGAAAATATGCAGAAAAATATGTAACAAGCACAACCCATTCAAATGGGTCTGACCTTGCCCTTCTGCCTAACTGGCTCAAGCTAAAAACAGAATCAATCGTACTCGATATCGCAACTGGGGGAGGCCATGTAGTAAAAGCTATTGCACCGTATGCCGCCCAAGTGTTTGCAACGGATCTCACTCTCAAGATGCTGGAAACCGCCAAACGCCATTTGGAACAAACACAAACAAATGTGTTTTATGTTATAGCGGATGCAGAGTCGTTGCCATTTTTAGATAACACGTTTGATGCGGTAACTTGCAGGATTGCACCCCATCATTTCTCCCATCCTGAAGAATTTGTTAAAGAGGCTGCTCGTGTACTTAAGCAGGGCGGTAAATTTCTTCTTATAGACAATGTTGCTCCCGCAGAACAAGAGCTGGATGATTTTGTTAACAAACTCGAAAAATTACGTGATGATAGCCATGTACGCAGTTATTCCGTCAAGGAATGGACAAAATGGTTGGAGCTTGCGGGCTTAATATTACTCAAAGCAGCGCCCCGCAAGAAGACATTTACTTACCCTGATTGGGTCAGACGTACAACAACATCTGAAGAACAAATCAAAAATGTAGATTCCCATGTACTTTCTGCTAATGAAAAAATCAAGGGCTATTTCTCCATAGAGACAACAAATGGCGAAATTCAGTCCTTAACTATAGATGAATGGATGGTTCTTGCAGTTAAAAAGCATGAATAACGAATCTTTCCATTATATTAGTATTACAATGAATGAAAAGGAGAGGGAAGAATCATCCCTCCCCCCTCACTGTGTTTGCATATTTTAGAATACCTTTTTTCATGCTACAGAGTAGCTTCAACTACCACTTCAAGCCATATCACAAATTTACCGACATTTCAGGTTTGGACTTTGGCGATATATCCTTTAAGTTAGCTGGGCGTTTGGCTGATATATCCTATAGTTAGCTGATCGGGTGTTTGGCTGATATACCTAGAATTAGCTGATAATCGGGTGTTTGGCTGATATCTTCAGGATCTAGCGATAAACCTTAGGTTCTGTCTGTAATCAAAAAGGATCAAACCAGCCCGTTTTTACTGCAGCAGAAGCATGTCTCTGAAAGCCCTCTTGTGTATTCAGATAAATCGCCATTGAAACAAAACCAATCCAAATACTCCAAAAATATTAGCTAGAAACGGCCCCACGCAAATCTGCTTTCCTCCCTTGCAGGAGGTTAAGCTTTTCTATGATATACGCTACCTTTAAAACGTTTTCCTCTTTAAATGCGGGTCCCATAATTTGCAGTCCTACCGGAAGGCCGTCAGCAATCCCGCACGGAATACTTAAAGCCGGGAGGCCTGTTAAATTTCCTGGACCTGTAAAACGGATAACCTGGTCAAGAAAACTTAATTGTACTCCATTTATATTCACAGTTAGCTCACCAATATTAGGTGCGAGGAAAGGCAACGTAGGAGTAATCAGCACATCCACCTGCTTAAATGCCTTCGCAAAATCATTACTAAGCTGACGACGGATTTGCTGAGCCTTTAAATAATCGACAGCAGGGATAAGCTCTCCAAATTCAAGTAAAAATCGAACATCATCACCAAAATTCCCTGGCTGTGAAATCAGGTTATCATGATGGATGGCACTAGCTTCGGTCGTAATCGTAACCAGTTCGGCGAATTCAGAAAGCGCAAGGGCGGGAATACGGACAGTTTCAATTTTTGCTCCTAATTTTTCCAGTTCAAGTATGGCTTTTTTGACACTTTCTTCAACTCTACTGTCGACATTGTTAAAAAAATATTCCTCATTTATACCGATAACAGTACCTTTAATATCGTCTGATAATAAATCTGTGAAATTCTTGTTGGGGACATCTGCAGAAGTTGGATCTTGCGGGTCGTAGCCAGAAAGAGTTTCCAGAAGTAATGCAGCATCATATACTGTTTTTGTCATTGGGCCAATATGGTCTAAGGACCAAGATAATGGGAAGCATCCATATTTACTAATTCTTCCGTGAGTCGGTTTTAAACCAATAATGCCACAGCAGGAAGCCGGAATCCTTATTGATCCCCCTGTATCTGTCCCCAGGGAAGCAATCGTCATATCGCTGGCAACTGCTGCTGCTGAACCTCCACTTGAGCCTCCCGGGATTTTGGTTAAGTCCCAAGGGTTTCGAGTTGCACCGAAATGAGGATTTGTCGTTGTAGCACCCCAGGCATATTCATGCATATTAAGTTTACCTGTAAAAATGGTTCCTTCATCTTTGAGTTTCGATACTGCTGTGGCATCAAAACCAGCTATGAAATCTTTATGGATTTTGGACCCCATTGTTGCCTTTTCATTTTTAAAATATAATATATCCTTCAGAGCCATTGGAATCCCATGTAGCTGTCCTCGGTAGTTACCGTTCATGATTTCACTTTCAGCCTGTTGGGCTGCTTTGATTGACTCGTCCTTTTGAACTTCTATGTATGCATTCACTTGATCGTCATAGGACTCTACATTTTCTAATACAGATTTTGTCACTTCTACTGGAGAAATGCTTTTATCACGAATTAACGGCATTAATTCTTGAATCGATTTTGCTGAAAGTTCTTGATTCACGCTCTGTCACCTCCAGGGATATGTGTTAATCCGATATCATAGTCTGCATGTTTTACTGCATCCACATTCTTTTTTAATTGTTGATAGCCTTGCCATTGTGCCAATAAAGGTTCAATGTGGTGTTGAGGTACAACAATGTTCTTGCTTTCCAGGATTTTAAGTATGTCTTCAGCCATTTTTATCCCCCTTTTCTTTTTTAAAAAACCTGCGTAACTAAATGAAATGAAGCAGGGCAACAACTACGCTAGTTTACCATACTAGTGTAACATTAATGTTGCTTTAGCCGCAAAATATTCTAACTATTAAAAAAATTCTATCTTCATGTATTTCCTTTCAGGAAATGATCAGTTAGGCAAAAGTTGAGCAATTAGAGATAACTTATTGTAAATCCTATTTAATTTTAAGTTCAAGAAAGTACTGGCCATTCTAGCTGCCTTCACCGGTTTTACCTTCAGACGATAATCGGGACAATCAAAAATAAGGGCAAGCCCTTTTAAGGAATGCCCCCGGCCTTTTTCAACGAAATTAAACAGGTACAGACTTCGGCATCTTAGAAGCTGATGCCGGCTGGCTTATGGCTTCATCGATTGCGGCTTTTGCAATTTTTTCGCGATGTGAATACACATCTCCAAGGACAGCCGCACTTCGCCTTGCCCGTTTAAAATATAAATGCATATCATTTTCCCATGTGAAACCTATGCCTCCATGCAATTGGATGGCATCGCCGCATACCTGGATGGCGGCATCCGATGTATAGGATTTGGCTATGGAAATTGCCAATTCCGCATCTTCATTCTCTGTGTCGGCTGCCCAAGCTGCGTATTCTACAGCGGCTTTTCCACTTTCCACCTTTAAATACATGTCGGCTGCCATGTGCTTCACTGCCTGAAAAGTGCCAATCAAAACACCAAACTGTTTTCGCTGCTTTGTGTATTCCACCGTATCATATAAAACCCTTTCCGAGCAGCCGACAAGTTCTGCAGACACAAGAAGGGCTCCTATCCTCTTTATTTTCTCCATAAGGGCGTGGCCTTGCCCCATGCCGAACCCTCGCACAATTTGCTCCGTTTGAATCGGATAGTTTAATAGACTTATTTCATAAAGTGGATACGTCTCATCTATTGAATAAGTATTTCGGATAATGATGCCTGGACTTTTTGCGTGAATCACAACAAGCGTCTCTTCCTCCTCGGGCGTAAACCCTTTTCCGGCAACTCTTACATTAGCCAAAATCACGTCAGCATCTTTTGCAAACGGCACTTCTCTAAGGGTTCCATCTAGCACATATCCATCCTCAGACTTTTTCACTTTGGCATCAACATTCACCCAAGCAACGGTCAATACTTTATTTCCTGCCTCAATTTCCTCTGCCAACCGTATTTGCTGCTTGCAGGTTTTAAGTGCAGCCAACCCAGCCATGGCTTCAACAAAAGGATAAGTCAACAAATAACGTCCTGCTTCCTGGGCTACCAAAATCGCGTTCATGAGCCCTTTTCCTTCTTCAGCGGCACCGTCTAAATCAATAATTCCCAACAATCCCTGGCTTGCAAGAAGCTTTTGCATCTGGCTTGGCAATAATTGATTTTCCATAAAGGTCCTGACATGCTCTGATGTATTGCGGGACTTAAACATGTCCCTTACACTTCGTCTCAGCATTTTTTCTTCATAAGTAAAACCAAAAAACATTTACAAGCACCTCACTTTGGCATGCCGAGTACTCTCTCGGCAATGATATTTTTTTGTATTTGCGTTGTACCTGCATAGATGGTCGCACCACGCGATCCCAGATCAATGTCCTGCAAAACGCCGCGACCTATGCTTTCCTTTCCGATGTATAGCCCTTGGTCACCAAGTACTTCCAAGCCTAATTTCCCCAAGTTTACATGCATGGTCGACCAAAATAGTTTTTGCAGAGAAGCTTCCGGCCCTAATTTCCCTTCATTTAGCAGCTGGCTGATCGTTTTTAAGCCGTGGTATCTCAGGATGCGGATTTCAGCGAATAGTTCCGCCATTTTTTGCCGGTAATAGCTTTCTTCAGATTTTTTAAGCGATGAACTTATCCGGGCCAATGTATTGAACTCATTCTGGAAGCGCACCTGGCGTCCAAGCGCCAACGTTCCACGCTCAAACCCGAGCGTCCCCATAGCTACATTCCATCCATTATTGATGCCGCCAACAACGTTTTCCTTAGGTATGTAAACGTTATCAAAAAACACTTCGTTAAAATCCCTGTTTCCATTTATTTGAACGAGAGGCCTAACAGTAATTCCTTCCGTATCCATCGGCACTAAAAAGAATGTGATGCCTTTATGTTTAGGCAGCTCATGGTCCGTTCTTGCCAATACAAAACACCAATCTGCATGGTGGGCAAAGCTGGTCCACACCTTTTGCCCGTTAATCACCCATTTATCGCCCTGCAGTTCGGCACGTGTCTGGATGGCAGCAAGGTCAGACCCTGCATTTGGTTCAGAAAAACCCTGGCACCAGACCTCATCTCCTTTCAGCAACGGAGGAAGAAAGCATTGTTTTTGCTCTTCCGTTCCAAACAATAGCAATGTGGGGCCTAGGAGCAATTTGCCTAGTACATTTAAACCACTTGGGGCATTAAGTTTGCCTGCCTCTTCATCGTAAATGATTTCTTCTACATGAGATAAACCCTGGCCGCCATATTGCTTGGGCCAAGATATACCGGCAAAACCGCCTTCATATAATTTCCGGTCCCATTCCCGAAGAATCTTTCCTCTCTCGGTTTCATCATTTGGCCAATCGAATTCCGGTGTTCCCCATCCTTCTGGAATGTTGTTGATTAACCATTCCCTTACATGTTGTCTATACTCATCCTGTTCTTTGCTAAAAGCTAAATCCATCTTTTTCATCCCTCCTAAAAATCTTTTATATTTCAGCTTGTGGGTTATGTCGTCTTTTGTCGAAAATAATTCTGAAAATTTAAACTATTTATCCCACTTTACCATATTTATTTTTCCTAGTAAAAACTTTTTCTATAAATTTCCTTTCCCTTTTAACATAAGTAGTAGCTGAATTAAATTCTTTTACGTGTTTGTGTAAGATCTTTTCTTTCCACTACAGAAAATTAATCCAGGTTACTCTAAAAAATGGCTAAGTCGCCATTTATACATCAAGTCTAGTAATTTTACAGGCCCGAAACCTGTCATTTTTCAAGTACATACCAATATACTTAATACAAGGAAAGGGATGAATAAACGTAAAAAACTTTTCGGAAAACGCTTTCATTAGATTGTTTTATCTGATAAAATCCATAAATAAGTTACTTCCATTTACTATAGTTTAGAAGGAGGTTTAAAATGCTCTTAACTAATTTAATAGACCATACGAAGGAACATTACGGGGAATATCCTTTTCTGTATTTCGGAAATAAGGAATATACCAATACTGATGTGGAACAAATGGCAAAGAAAATCTCGATTCTATTAAGAAACCGCAACATCGCCGATGGAGAAAGAGTTTTAGTCAGTATGCCAAATTGTCCGGAGGTCATATTCTCTTATCAAGGCATTTTACGTTCCCGTAGCATTGTCATTCCGGTTATGTTCCTACTCCACCCTAATGAAATCCACTTCATCTTAAATGATTCGAAAGCTAAAGCAATCATTACATCTTCTCAAGTCCTTCCGAATATGATTGAAGCTTCTAAAAATCTTTCTTACAAACCATTATTCATCGTTGTAGATTCATTGGAAAACAAAAACGCCTATGAAGGCTTCGAAATCATCGAATTGTATAAAGAAATGGAAGCCATGGATGCCTCTTTGGAACAATTAGCCATGGCATCGGAAAATGATGTAGCCGTCATCCTCTATACTTCAGGTACAACTGGCAGGCCAAAGGGGGTTATGCTCACCCATAAAAATCTTTATAGCAGTGCCAATTCTGCCTATGAATTGGTGAAGGACCGCGCAGACGGAGGACGAGGGACTACCCTTGGCGTTTTGCCTTTGGCCCATGTTTATGGGTTTACGGCGATGAATTCTTGCTTTCTTTTAGGAAGCTCTGTCGTTATTTTCCCTAAATTCGACGTGGACCAAGTTTTTGCAAGCATCGAAAAGTTTAAGGTCAAGAGTTTCTCAGCTGTTCCCGCTATGCTTTATGGAATGGTATCCTCTCCAAATGCCCATAATTATGACCTTTCAAGCCTCGAATCCGTTGCAAGCGGGTCAGCTGCATTGCCAGTAGCTATAATTGAGGCTTTCAAGAACAAGTTCAATGCTGAAATCAGGGAAGGTTATGGCCTTTCTGAAGCCGCACCTGTTGTTTCCGCTCATCGAGAAGGTATGCCAATTAAACCCGGGTCCGTCGGTGTTCCAATTCCTGGTGTCGAGGTGCGCGTTGTAGATGAAAACGGGAGGGAAGTCCCAAGAGGAGAAATCGGTGAATTGATTGTCAAAGGAGATAATATCACACCAGGTTATTATGGTCTGGAGGACGAGACGAAAAATACCATTAGGGATGGCTGGCTTTATACTGGCGATTTAGTAACAATGGATAATGAGGACTATTTATATATCGTGGACAGAAAAAAAGATTTAATAATCCGAGGCGGTTTCAATGTGTATCCTCGGGACATTGAAGAAGTGCTTGCATCACATGACGCGGTAGCAGAAGCAGCGGTGATTGGGATTCCAGATGAAAAAATGGGTGAAGAAGTAGTTGCCTGTATCATCCGGAAACCGGGGAAAACGGTCGGCGCTGAAGAACTCATTGCGTATTCCCAGCAAAAGCTTGCAAAATATAAATCCCCTAAACGCGTTGTGTTTTTAGAACAGTTGCCAAGAAACGGTGTAGGCAAAATTTTAAAAAGAAAATTAAAGGAAATGTACGAGGCTACTGACTCGCCTGTCAGTTAAACAGCAGTACTACCTATAAGTACAATCCCCCAGGTTTTACGGGGGATTGTTTTTTTCGTCTTAAACGCCTGTCGACTGAACACTCATTCATTTTAGGCGAAATAATAAAAGACCCCATCCTCTTTCTCAGAGAATATATCCCCTCTCTCCAATAAATAATCCAATAAGCCGATTGTATCGGATGCGAGCAAGATTAAGGCATCTTCATATCTGCCAGGATACAATTCCTGCAACAATTCATAACCGGTCTTTCTGGCATTTTCTAATTTTCCTTTGACCCGTTGCGCCCTTTTTTCAATCTTTTTCAAGGTTTCCTTTATAAACTCATGCGTGTTCACAATAGGTTCACCATGTCCGGAAAGTGTTATAGTGATCGGGTATTCCAGGCACTTCTTCAAGTTATCGACATACTGATTCAGCGGCTTGCTACGCTCTGTTTCCGGATGGATTGGCGCCTCCAGAAAAACCCCTGCAGGTGTATGCTTGATTATATGGTCCCCGCAAATTAACACCTGGTCACTTGACCGGTAAAGCGCTATGTGGCTTTGCGCATGGCCTTTTGTCTGAATCACCTGCCAATCAGGCAGCCCAGGAATGGCTGTACCCTCATCTATCTCCTCGGTGATATATAATTTATTCTCCAAGCCTTGGTTCCAGTCTTTTAGATTTGCCAGTTCATTAGAGACTTCCTCCGGTATCCCGAACTCCTTATAGAAGTTAATGAAGAATTGAGTACCACCTGCAAAATGTCCTTCATCCTTTGTCAAATAGGGACGACAATTCTTGTGCGCATAGATCGGGACAGGGTTCAAGTACACCAGCCTATCCAGGAAACCAACGTGGTCATCATGATGATGAGTTAATACGATTTGTTCAATGTCCATAATTGTCAGCCCACGATCTTTTAACGCAAGATTGAATTGCCGCCACGCTGAATCAATATTTCTCCCGCAATCCACCAATGTTAATTTCTCTCCATAAATTAGAAAAACGTTTACCGGACCTACCGGCCATTCAGTAGGTAGTTCAATCAAGTCAACACCCGTTATCTTTTGTGATGTTCTCAATATAACCACACCCATCTTATTAAGCTTCTTTACAGTATTTGTATTCTATTATACAACAGAATATTAATTTGTTCCTCTTTTAGAAAACAATGGGTGTTATTATTAGAATTTTACACGATGTTAGATATATGGCTGGAGTATATTTCAAATCGCATTAAGTCACTTTCACCGGAGTACCAGTCTAAACAATGATAGTTCTTTCCTAATTATGATACTATTTTAAAAGAAACAATTCGTGCTGGTTTACCTAGAAAGGAGGGTTCTCGATTGATCAATTATATGCAGCTTCACCATGTAGGGCTAAATGTAACCAATTTAGAAAAAGCAAAGCGGTTTTACAGTGACATACTCTGTTTACAAGAAATAGAACGGCCAGATTTTGATTTTGAAGGCGCCTGGTACCAAATCGGACAGCATCAACAGCTACATTTGATCGTGCTTCCAAATTCACAAACTATTCGCAAAGATAAACAACTAAATACTAAAGAGGGGCATCTTGCCCTAAGGGTAGAAAGCTATGAGGAGACTTTGCGCTGGCTAAAGGCACACCATTTGGAAATACTGGAAAATCCGAAAAGTGTGAGCGGCTTTGCGCAAATATTTTGCGCCGACCCTGATGGAAATTTAATCGAACTTCATGTGGAGCAAGCAAAGTAAACTTTGGTGAACATTAAATGACCTGTGGAATAAACTGAATATGACAACAATTAGCCCGAATTTAGGAATGACAAAACTGAAGAAGGCGGATAAGTTCATGATTAAGATTAATCAGCAATTGGTCGATGCCAAACAGATCCAGCTAGGTTTTTCCTCTGGCAGAGCCGCAGAAATCCTTCTATTCATGGGCAGGTACCGTAATGTGTATGAATTTGATAGCATAGAGGAACTTGAATTTGAGGTGGAAACTCGTCTGCGTATCATGGAAGCTGCTTTTAAGCTTCATAAAAGCGGAGCTCAATTTACTACGTTTGACTATTCCAAATGCAATCCTCAGTTTTGGCGGCTTACCAGCGAAGGAGCGTTTATCCTTCAGCCATTCGCTTTGCCTCATACAGCCATTGAAGATATTTATATAAATGGAAAACTTTATGCTTTTGAGTGTGCTACCGCCATGGTGATCATTTTTTATAAGGCTGTTTTGGACCTGATTGGAGCGAAACAATTTGATCGGCTTTTTAGAGGCATTTACCTGTTTGATTGGGAATACCATCAGAATTTAGCGCTTCGTTTTCACCAGGGAACCGATTACCTGCCTGGAGACTGTTTGTACTTCAAAAATCCAGACCATCACCCCAAGACTCCACAGTGGCAAGGAGAAAATGCGATCATGCTTGGGGAAAATCTTTTCTATGGACACGGCATTGGGATAACGACAAAGGAAGGAATTATTCAGGTATTAAATACGAAAAGAAAGCCAAATCCCGTCCAATCAGCCTATTTAACGCGGCATATTATCGGTCTGGAAAGTTCCTATTTCAGACAATTCACTCTGGCGGCTACTCGAGAAAACTCTATGCCCGGTGAACAGCATGCCCTGCAATCGAACTTGATTGTTGCAGAAATCGGTACAGCAACATATTTACTATAATGAGGTTAGTCCCCTGTACCTTTATGTATGAACGAAATAGGTGCCATACCCCCGCCGCGAAATATCTAAGTGGGGGTATGGCACCTTTACTCATTAAAAAGTAAGGAACTCACCTTCTAAAGTTATTCCACGCCAGCTTTATTAAAGGTTTCTTGCTTTTTTAGGTTGTAAAACTACTAATAATGATTTTGCTTTTCAAAGTTGAGAAAGGTTCTAATTGTTCTCTTATACGGTTTGGTAACTGCCTGTATTTTACATATTTACTAATTTTAAACATGTACTACCCACCTAATATGTAATATTCGTAAACCCCTTAATAAAATTTTTATTTAAACCAGCCTGCTATCGTTTTTACTCCATTTTGAACACCATTTTTTGTTATTGTTAACACCGTTTTTTCATCCTTATCAACTTAATCCCTCAAATAAAGACGTTATGGCTACGGAGGCTGCAAATCTTATAGTAGCTACACCAATGAATGGTGTTTCAATACTGGCCATTAGCGATACGGCAATAACGCCACCAGCCAAAGAAACTGCCCCTAAACCAACATCTACTCCAGCCTCATCAATAATCTTAGAGGTTGAAGCATTCGATTGAGGGTTGTTTATAGCATTTTCTGTAGCGGTTATCCAATCCCAACAAACCGAACTTGCCTTTAAATGCACTGCTTCGGCAAGATGTACATCGTTAGCAATTGCTAAGTTATTGCCTGCTTTAACTTGAGATTTAATTAAAGCCCATAACATTTTTGTCTCTCAATTTTTATTGGCAAAATTACGACAAACCAATACCAAGTCCCACCGCATTGCATTTGTAAGTAGGTAGATAAGCACAGGGATGGATCCTGTCTCTTTAGCCCGAATAAACCTGGTGGCGTAACATTCCTAATCTTTTAAATCCGCCAAAAGTACCTTTTTGATTTTATTGAATTTTCGGTCTTTTCAAATGTTAACAAAACATTTACAATAGCAATGAGCACCAAATCCATCCTACCTGGGAGGCATGCACTATGAAAATCATGAGTAATGAGCTGTTGGTTGTTTCGTATCGTGATGCTGTATCGTCGAATAAGGATCAGGATTTGATTAAGTATTTAAAGGATGAAATTCAAAGACGCGGATTAAAGCCATTTAAAAACAGATGAACTATGAAAACCACCTTCCAATCTTTGGACGGTGGTTTTTTCATTCTTAGAGTTCGAATTCTTTATTAAAAGAAAACTGTAGCTCCGTATAAAACAGCGGTAATTCCTGCTGCAATCAAGGCTGGCTTTAATTTGAACCGGGCGTATTCCATCGCGGATAAGTTTAGTATTCTGGCAATCGTGTTTGTGTCATCGCTTAAGGGAGAGGTAAAGGCCCCAAAGGTTCCGCTCGCAAAAACGGCACCAATAACAAGAGGAAGGGAAACGCCTGCTGCCTGGGACATTGTAATTCCAAGCGGCATCAGAATTCCCCAGGTTCCCCACGCCGACCCAATAACATAAGAAACGGCTGCCCCAAAGATAAACAAAAGCGGGACTACAATGGATGGCGGTATCCATCCTGTATGGTTCGCTATAAAACCGGAAAAGCCCAACTGCTCTGTTACTGAGGATAGTCCCCAAACTGCTGCCAGCAATACAACTACTGACATTAACTCATTTCCTCCAGTGATAAAGCTACTCAATAGATCGGCCGTTTTCATTTTCTGCAAGCGCAGAAAAAGGAAAGTGAATAATGTAGTGAAAACAAGCGAGATCAGCATAGCATCCATAACATCCGCCTTTAAGAATGCAATGACTATCCCTTTTTCTTTCTTATAGCCATCCCACCATGTTAGCAGCAGCGTTAAACTCACCACCAAAAATAACGGGACCAGCAAATTCAAAGGCTTGGAAGGCAAATCCCTTGAAACTGCAGGATCACAATTATGCCAGTCATCCTCCCCATCCGTTCCCTTTTTTCCGACTTTTTCCGGATTGCTGTCTTGAGTGGATTTGGAATGATGGAAAAAGCTTAAGTAAATCCCAAGCAAAATGATCACAAATGAAAAGAAATTATAAGGAATGCTTTTTAAAAATAGCTTATATGGATCGGCTTCTATATTTTCATTCGAAATGGCAATATCAACAATAGATGTCATATAGCCGACAAATGCTGTAGCAATGGGAATAAGGACAATCAGCGGGGCAGCTGTGGTTTCAATTACAAACCCTAATTCCTGTGTTGACATGTTCACTTTTTTTAGAAGCGCACGCATAATTGGCGCAACAGTCACAAATCGAAAACTAGGTGCAGCAAACGTCCCAATAGTAGAAACGTATGTTAGAATCAAAGCCTCTCTTTTTGTCTTAATCCGAGCAGAAGCTTCTTCAACAAATCCGCGTATTCCTCCTGAGATCTTGATCATTCCTATGAGTCCAGAAAAAGAATAAAGAAACATAAGGATTTTTATGTTGTTTGGATCTACAAGTCCCTTGATGAGGAATTGCACCATTTTTTCCATACCACCAACAAGTGTTGGCTGAAGAAGATAAGAACCCGCCAGTAATCCGGCAAACAAACCAGGAAGCACCTGTTTTGTTTTCATGGCAATAGGAATCACAACTAAAAAGGGAATAACGGAAACCCAATCACTTTGCAATGTCTTCACCCTAACTATTATGGTCTATCGTTAGAGTGTGATGGTTGGGTCAATTTATACGATATTAAAAGAATTTATGTTTTTATCAGTTGACCAATAGACAGTTTCATCTCCAATAAAAAATAAGGTCACCTTTTCAAGGTAACGGGAAGATTTCCCTGTTCCAAATGCAGGAGTTTTTCCTTCATTTCTAACCCATCCCGGTAACCGGTGAGCCGCCCATTTTTTCCAACTACCCTGTGGCATGGAATCGTTATCAGCACAGGGTTTGCCCCGATTGCCGCACCAATTGCACGAACGGCTTTCTGGTTTTGGATTTCTTGTGCAATGTCCGAATAGGAGCAGGTTTGCCCGTAAGGAATTTTACCAAGCGCTTCCCATACTGTGCGTTGAAAAGAAGTGCCCCGCAAATCAAATGGCAAGGTAAAACTTAGGCGAATACCTTGAAAATATTCAATAAGCTGTTCCTTATATGGCTGTAACTTTACTCTATCCAGTAAAAGAAGGCTGCCAGGAAAGTGCCGTTTAACCCAATCAGATAGCTGTTCAAATGTTTTATCCTGAGAACCTACATAACAAAGCCCTTTTAACGTTGCTGCCATGTAAATTCTCCACTCACCATACTCTAGTTCGGAATAATAAATGGCCGGCTTATCTTTTAATTTCAAATTTATCACCTTCTTATCTTTCTTTTTTTGTATTTACGTTCCGATATTCAGTAGGCGTTTGCCCCAATTTCCGTTTGAATAATGTTGTAAAATAAGATGTATTGTATATGCCGACTGCCTCGGCAATATTTGCAATCGACTCTTTTGATTCAATCAGGTATTTCACAGCCCTTGTTATTCTCACTTGCTGCACATATTCAATCGGAGTGATCCCTTTGATTCTTCTAAAAGTCCGATGAAAATGGTAAGGGCTAAGATGGCAAACAGCAGCGAGTGATTCAAGCGTCAGTTTTTCACTATAATGTGTGTCAATATAATCAATAATTAGTGCGACCCAGTTATGATCTGGTAAAAGACCTTCGGTTGGATTGCATCGTTTACATGGACGAAAACCTGCTTTAATGGCATGCTGGGTATATTCAAAAACAAGAACGTTTTCCTTATTAGGAAGTCGGGATTTACACGAAGGCCTACAGAAAATACGTGTAGTCTTCACGGCGTAAAAAAACTTTCCGTTGTACGCCACATTGTCATGCATAATAGCTTCCCATTTTTCTTCTGTTAATGGTAAAGAACCATTCCCTCTTGCATGTCCTATAGAATCATCCGCTAGAACCGGCTCTTGTATTTCGAGTACCTCCATCTACTAGTATACCGCTTTATACCAGCGCAGTGAACGGATTCAGGAATGTAAGAGCAAGATATAGAAATTGCTTTGGCTTAAACGTGATTAACATCAAACACTGAAAAAGGGAGTCCCAGTCGGACTCCCTCTTGTTGGCCTCTCTTATTCAACATCAGGTGGATGTCCACCATGCTTTCCTTTCCTTGACCCCGGTCGATTTTCATCAACCTCATCTCTAATTCTACTTCCATTGTTAAAATCATACTCCACATCTCGGTCCATGTCCCTGGCCTTTTTTAAAATTTCTTTTTCCATTATTGGTTCACCTCCGCTTGCTTATTTTATACAGTACAACCCGCTCTTATTTCGCTTTTCACAAAGATAAAAAGCTGTCTAAAAACAGCTTTTCATGAGAAGTAATTTATTAACACCAGAGTAATCAGTTTGTAACTTTAACTTCTTTTATATCGTCATTGTCTTGAGAACCCAGTCTTTCCTCAGTTTGGGCTTTCATTGTATCAGCAGTTGTTAAGGCCTGGCTGTTTGGTTCAGGAGACATATTCTCCGAAGTTTTCTCAGTTTTTGTTACCGTACTATTTCCCGTAAAAGCCCTAACCTGCGTCATGATTTTATCACGCATCTCCGGGGAGACCATTGACTGAACCTGATTAAACACTTTATCACGTGCTTCCTTGTTACGGAATAAATAGACAGCCGCTCCCAAAGCAGCAAGTCCCAAAACACTATTTTTTGATTTGGCCATAAAACTTGTCCCTCCTATCCTATCATAGTCCTTTTATTCCCCATAAATAAAAAAGATAAACGAGCATTTCAAGGAGCTTCCATTTGGCCTGTTTTAAGTAAAAAATATATTGGTAAAAAATTTGAAGCTTTGTCTTTCCAAAGCAACAATCTATAGTATTCAAAAATATCGAGAAAAAAGTAACTCTTCTTAAATAAAGCAATGGCAGCCGGCTCTTTTATTCGAGAGTAAAACTCTGCAGAAGTTCTCATAAACGTACTAGCTAATTTGTAAAAGGTTAAATGACTCTAGTACATGCTTTATCTGAATCCTTATCCTTAAACTGTTTTGTTTCTTTACTTCCCACAAGGTATAGGAACATGGTCTGGCTAATTAAACAATAACCGTTTTTTAGTTAATCTGTAAAAAATATAGAAAAATAAAGATAATGGATTTACAATAAAATAGATGTTTTTTCATAATAGGGGGAGCCACAATTGTTCGGAATCCAAGAATTCTTACTCAATATGTTGTTCATTATTCTTTCAATTTTCGCCTATCAGATTTTTTGGGCTGATCACATTAACCGAATTAAAATAATGACTGTAAAGCGGAATCAGTTCATCATTACGTTACTTTGCAGCTGTTCTCTTTTATTGTGTATTGCTTTCCCTGTTTCTCAGTCAACCGGTTATTTTTATGATTTGAGACAAATACCTATATTAATTGGCACTTTTTATGGAGGAGCCTGGATAGGGCTAGTCTTAACAGGAATTATGGTAGTTTATCGATTTTTTCTAGGGGGCAGCGGAGTCCTCAATACAATTTTATTTTACTCTGCATTTATTTCCATTGTGATTTCAGTAAGGCCTCTCTTTTTGCGATACAATTTAAGAAACAAGTTGTTCCTTGTATCGATTATTGTAGCCAGCATGTCTTTTTTTCCCATCATATTAGCACAACATATCGGGTTTGCTCCAAAGACTTCCAATCTGTTTATCTTAATATTTTGTGGAGTATCATTATTCACAGTATGCTTATCAATTTATCTCATTGAGCGATTGCTGGAAATTGTACGATTGCGAATAGAAGTGCATCACGCAGAAAAAATGAACGTTTTAGGGGAGCTTACTGCCTCAATAGCACATGAAATAAGGAGTCCAATGACGGCAAGCCGTGGATTTATGCAATTGCTTAAGGAGGAGATTTCAAATGAAAGAAATCAAAGCTACATAGATTTGGCTATATCCGAAATGGACCGCGCACAAAGTACGATATCCGACTATATTTCCTTTGCTCGGCCCGAGGTGGAGGAATTAGAAAAGATCGATATTTCTGCACTTGTTTCAAATTTACTCTCTATGATGTCTCCATACGCAGCCTTTCATAATGTCAAACTTGTATCCAACGTAACTCCAAACATATTTATTAATGGAAGCACAGAAAAGCTGACCCAAAGTCTGGTCAATATATTAAAAAATGGAATTGAGGCCTCTACTGGCAAAGGAAAAGTAGAAATAACCACAATTTCAAAAGAAAAAACTATGTTGCTTAAGATTTGTGATAACGGAATAGGAATGAAAGAAGAACAAATGCAACGCCTCGGTACACCATTCTATTCAACGAAAGAAAAAGGAACCGGCCTCAGTTTGTCACTAAGCTATCGGCTGATCGAAATGATGGACGGAACAATCAAAGTAGAAAGCGAGCCAGGAAAAGGTACCAGTTTTAACATCCTCTTTCCTTTCACTACGGACGATAAAAGCCCGTAAATATGTTGTTAAGGTGGGATCCCTGGCTTTTACTTCTTCTAAATTTTTGTTTTCTTTAAATTGTTGTTAAATTATCCTGCATCCAAAAAGATGTCATTCGGATTGGTGTATAAATGACCTTCCTGACAAAAAGGTGATTCCCGCTTATTTGTATACCTTGAAATAGCAACAATGCATCGAAATGTTCAAAAGATTATCATTTACATAATTCCTGCCATCTTTTCATATAAAAATATACTTGCCTTTATACTGAAAAATATTGTTACCTTATCTATAAATATAGTAAAATTTTTAACATATATATACATTGTTAACACAATTAAAGGTTCTAATAGTATAAGATCGATTATATAGGTTTATGAATAAAAGTTTTATGAGTTGTATGTGAATGGGGCGGTTAACTTGAATCTGCAAATTGAGTGTGATGATATCGATTTTCACCAATTGGTCGAACGGTCGTTAAATTCGTTCTGGATTTTAGACGGAGACTGCAAAATTCTTTATTGTAATAACGCTTGTTTAACGTTGCTAAAGGCAACATCTTCATCGGATATCCTATTTAAAAATATGCATGAGTTTGTTCCTCATGAATTACATGCTACCTGCAAAGAAAGGTTATTAACAGTATTGGAAAAGCAAGAAGAGTCAATGGAACTCGCAGAAGCCAAAATGATAAGAAAAGATGGCGTAATAATAGATGTTGAAGTCAGGATTGCACCTTATTATTTAAAAGATAAGGTATATGCCCAAGTGGTGATCCAGGACATAACACACAAAAAAACGGCTGAAAAGCTGTTGAATGATAGAGAAAAGTTGGCTTCACTAGGGCAAATAGCAGCAGGAATTGCACACGAAGTCAAAAATCCCCTGACATCCGTGAAGGGTTTTTTGCAACTAATGAAGGAATCCAATCCACATCCGTATATATATACGATTGAATCTGAATTGAAGAAGGCATTGGATACGCTGGAGAATTTGTTGCATGTATCAAAACCTGATTTACATGAAGAACCTACTGTTCCAATTTATTTAAGCAATGAACTATATTCTATTGTGAACCTATTCCAGGATAAATTGTATAACGTGGAAATAGAAATGGATATAAGTGATTCAAACAAGAAAATAATGGGCAAAAGGAATTTATTCCTTAAGGCATTATTCAACCTTATTAAAAATGCTTTTGAAGCAATCCCAGACAAAGGAAAGATAAAAGTCGAACACTATTACCAAGATGGAGTAATTTGCATCAAAATATGTGATACGGGAGTAGGCATACCGCACGATAAATTAAAATTGCTCGGTACACCGTTTTTCACCAGCAAAAGCGAAGGAACTGGTTTGGGCCTGACACAGGTATTTACAACCATTCACGAACATGGCGGAAGAATTTCTGTCCAAAGCACTATAGGAAAAGGGACAGTTTTCCATTTGCAGCTACCTTCTTATTCTGGGGAATAATAGAAACTACAGAGATCATGAGTTTAAACCGGGCGATGCCTTTATTTTTGGAAGGTATCGCATATCCTCTTAACTTCATTATCAGTAGGATTTAAAACGATGTTACTTTTTTAAAATGACCTTAGAAGTAATCATTATACCCTTCATCATCCCTATCACCGCCTTTCCTCCTATGAATATTCGTTAGCTGCCGCTATTTTTTCTACCTCCCTACAAACCAAACAAACATCATAACATTATGAAAAGCAATTTTGCACAAGCTTGAGATTAATCTATTCAGGTAACCAATAGACTTCCACTGCTCTTATAATCCATGAACCGTATATTCTGCAATAATTTCACTCTAAGATTAGGAATAATCAAGCTTGAATTCACTTGATGAGTTAACAAGGTAAGAAGAATATACAGTATTATTTTTCACCAAGTAAGGTCCCTTATAAAAAAACTATTTCAATTAGCCGTATTTAAATCAAAAAAGACATAGCCAATAAGAATATATTACCGCCGGATACGCAATACAATAATTCGTTTTCCCTACTCTTATCTCCTTAACTTAGTATTCAAACATATCTGTGTTTTTCCACTTTTGAAAGTATATACCTTACTATTCTTTATGCAAGAAAATCCATTGACTTGTTATAAAAATGCACGTATATTATTACAGGTGATTGAATAAATTCTCATCTGCCAACTAAAAATTTTTTAAAATAAACTCTCCTATTTCACATCGAGAAGAACACACTAGAAAGGGGAACTTGAAAATGGGAACAAATAAAAAATTAGGACTGTGGATTTTAACAGCCCTCGTCATTGGAAATATGGTTGGTTCAGGCATTTTTATGTTGCCTGGATCTTTAAGTGAAGCTGCAAGTCCTGCCGGTGTCCTATCGGCATGGTTAATAACAGGCTTTGGGGTATTAATGCTCGCTTTTGTGTTTGGCAACTTAGCCATTAGGAAGCCAAATTTGACCGGCGGCCCGCAAATTTACGCAAAAGAATTATTTAAGTCTGGAAGTAATGCATCCACTCTGTCAGGCTTCATGGCTTCTTGGGGCTATTGGGTAGGAAATGCAGCCGGCAATATCGCGGTGATCACAACTTTTGCCGGATATCTGTCTACCTTTTTCCCTATCTTAGTAAATCAGGCTGAGCTGTTCTCAATAGGCGGCTTCACATTAAAAATCGGCAATGCCTTAACCTTTGTTGTTTGTACACTTCTTTTATGGGGCACCCATTTTATTATCTTACGAGGTATGGATAGCGCAGGAAAGCTGAATTTTGTTGCCACTTCCGGCAAAGTAATTGGATTCTTTTTATTTATTGTGGTTGGTTTATTCACTTTTCAAAAGTCTAATATCATGCCATTTGTTGCACCGAGATTTGATGAAGCTGGACAAGCTATAGGTGTATTCAGCCAAATCAATAATGCAGCCATAACAACTTTATGGGCATTTGTCGGAGTGGAATCCGCCGTTGTGTTCGGATCCCGCGCGAAAAAACAAGTGGACGTAAAACGCGCTACTATGCTTGGATTGATGATCGCACTTGCCATCTACATTGGTATCAGCACGCTTGTTATGGGAATGTTAAGCCCAAGTGCGCTGGCTGCTTCCAATAAACCATTAATCGACGCTATTACAACGGTTATGGGGCCGGTTGCAGGAAAAGTACTTGCAGGATTTGCTTTGATCAGCTTATTCGGCTCGATTCTGGGATGGATTATGCTGAGTGCCGAGGTTCCTTATCAGGCGGCAAAGCAAGGCCTGTTCCTACCAGCATTCAAAAAGGTGAACAAAAAAGGAATTCCTGTATTTGCCCTGATTATAACAAATGTAATTGGACAGTTGTTAATCTTTTCAACGATATCCAACACGATTTCAAAAGCGTTTAATTTTGCAATTGTCATTGCAACACTAGCGTACCTTGTCCCTTATTTGATTTCTTCAATATTCCAGCTGAAGCTTGTTATAACCGGAGAAACCTATACAGACAAAAAAAGCCGTATCAAAGATGGAATGATTGGAACACTGGCCACGATTTATTCCGTATGGGTCATTATCGCCGGCACGGCGGATCTAACAACATTCGCTCTTGGCATGGCACTCTTAGTAAGTGGAATTATTTTTTATAAATGGGTTAAACCTCAAAAAACAAAAATTCCAGAAAAAGAAATCCTCTCCGCTTAAAATTTAGGGGTCAGTCCCCCGGTGCAGTAAAGCGTTAATGCACTGGGGGACTGCCCCCCTTCTTTATCACTTTACTAAACTAAAATATACCATTGACTCTACTATGAATTCACCGTAGTATTATACAGGTAATTGAATATAACCCTCATCAGCTCAAGATGAGGTAGAGGTCGCGAAGAGTAATAGTACTTTGATGGAGAGTCAGGGAACTCGATGAGGTCAAACGAAAGGACGATTCGCCGAAGCGCTGTAATTCTCTGGTTATAGCAGCTGGGACTGTTACCGAATAGGTGCAGGACTGTCATAGTGTTAAGCTATGTTGAACTATCCCTTTTTGTCTGATTCGGTTTTTTACACACACCGTTTCAAGCGTGTGTTTTTTTGTGCTTATTTTTGACAAAAAAGATAGTCTCCTATTTTGAGCAGCAAGAGGATATCCAGAAAGGAGATCATTTATATATGGATAACAGCAAAAAACTCGGTTTATGGATTTTAACTGCGTTAGTAGTTGGAAATATGGTCGGTTCCGGAATTTTTATGCTGCCAAGGTCTTTAAGTGAAGCTGCCAGTCCAGCAGGTGTGCTCTCTGCTTGGTTGGTAACAGGCTTTGGTGTATTGATGACAACACTTGTGTTTGGGAACCTAGCATTAAGAAAGCCAAAGCTAACAGGCGGTCCCCAAATTTACGCTAAGGAACTATTTAAGCTTGGCAGCAATGCATCCACTTTATCTGGATTCATGGCTTCATGGGGATATTGGATTGGAAATTTAGCAGGTAATATTGCAATCATAACAACATTTGCAGGATATTTGTCTACTTTCTTCCCGGCTTTAACGAATCAGGCTGAACTGTTTACAATCGGGAGCTTTACGTTAAAAGTAGGGAATGCCTTAACATTTGCTGTCTGCACAACCCTCTTATGGGGAACTCACTTCATCATCTTAAGAGGTGTAGAAAGTGCCGGAAAATTGAACTTCCTTGCGACAGCTGCAAAGGTGATTGCCTTCTTCTTATTTATTTTGGTTGGATTGTTTGCTTTCCAAAAAGCGAATATGCTTCCATTTGTCGCACCAAGAGTCGATGAGGCCGGTCATACTATCGGTTTATTCGGCCAAATCAATAACGCGGCAGTTACTACTTTATGGGCATTTATCGGAGTGGAATCCGCTGTTGTGTTTGCCTCTCGCGCAAAAAAACAGGTTGATGTCAAGCGTGCGACGATGTTAGGGTTATTGATGGCTCTTGCCATTTATATCGGAATTAGCACACTCGTAATGGGAATGTTAAATCATCATGTTCTTATAGCCTCTGATAAGCCACTGATTGACGCCATTTCGGCAGTATTAGGCCCAGTTGCCGGCAAAGTTTTAGCGGCTATCGGCCTCATTAGCTTATTCGGCTCCACAATAGGTTGGGTGATGCTTAGCTCTGAGGTTCCTTATCAAGCGGCTAAACAAGGATTATTCCTTCCAGCATTCTTAAAAGTAAACAAAAAAGGAATTCCTACTTTTTCGTTAACAATCACTAATATTCTTGGTCAATTATTTATATTTTCAACCATTTCTAACACAATTTCTAAGGCTTTTGAGTTTATTATTGTTGTTGCGACATTATCCTACCTTGTTCCTTACTTTATTGCATCCGTATTCCAATTAAAATTGATTCTTACTGGAGAAACCTATACAACTGGAAGAAGCAGGATTACCGATGGAGTAATTGCCGCTCTTTCAACCATTTATTCCGTTTGGGTCATCTATGCGGGTACTGCAGATATCAAAACATTTACATTTGGAATGATATTACTAGCGAGCGGAATCCTGTTTTATAAATGGGTAAAACCATCAAAACAATTAGAAAAAGAAAGAAATAAGCTTTCTGCTTAAAAAATGAGAATGTGCTTGGATTCCTAGTTCATTAAACAACTAGGAATCCGGCACTTTTTTTCCATCTTGGAGAAGAACCCCACCAAAATCCTCACATTAAATAGCATATAAACATACCTTGTAATTTGCCGTTTAGCAACAGCCAATCTCCCTGACGAGTGGTGTCCCTATAATTTTGTTAAAAATTACATAATTAATAAAAAAATATTGGAATAAAATTAACATTAGAAGGCAACTAGACACATGAAGCATTACACAATTTGTCTGAAAAATGATCCCACATTATGAAAAACGTATACATCACAAAATAAAAAAGGTCAGTCCCCTGGTGCTCTAACGCATTAACGCACCGGGGGACTGACCCCATTAAAAACATTTTATATATTGTATGACGGAAGAACTGTGCTTCCCATCAAATAACGGTCTACTTCACGAGCTACTTCACGGCCTTCATTGATTGCCCAAACGATTAGGCTCTGGCCTCTTCTTGCGTCTCCAGCAGCAAAAACGCCTTCTACATTGGTAGAGAAATCACCATAAACGGCATCAACTTTTTGATTGGTTGCTTTCACGCCGAATTGCTGTAACAGCGGCTGTTCGGTACCCTCAAACCCTATAGCGATAAAGACATGCTGTGCCGGCCATACTTTTTCTGTTCCTGGAATTTCTTTAAAGATGTACTGGCCGTTTTCATGCTGGATCTTTTCCATCTGAATGGTATGCAATTCTTTTACATGGCCATTTTCATCATTAACAATTTTCTTCGTTTGAATAGAATATTGCCTTGGATCATTACCAAACTTAGCTTCAGCTTCCTCATATGCATAATCAAGTGTAAATACGTTTGGATAAGCTGGCCACATATTCTCAGGAGTCCGTGTTGCCGGGAGCAGTGGGTGCTTACCAAATTGTACAACACTGCGGCATTTTTGGCGCAACGCAGTAGCAACACAGTCAGCACCTGTATCACCGCCTCCGATTACAATCACATCCTGACCTTCCACATCAATAAACTGGCCATCTTCGAAGTTTGAATCCAAAAGGCTCTTGGTTGTTGAAGTCAAGTAATCCATAGCAAAATGGATGCCCTTCGCTTCACGCCCATCAATATCTAGGTTACGCTGTTTTTGTGCTCCCGTACATAAAATGACGGCATCAAACTGATGTTTAAGCTCTTCAGCTGTAATATCTTTGCCTACCTCTGTGTTCGTGACAAAATCGATGCCTTCCTGGCTTAACAGCTTGATACGACGTTCAACAATTCCTTTTTCCAGCTTCATGTTTGGAATTCCATACATCAATAGTCCGCCTGGGCGGTCTGCACGTTCAAAAACTGTCACAGTATGACCTGCCTGATTCAGCTGGTCCGCACTAGCCAATCCAGCCGGGCCGGAACCAATGATAGCGATTTTCTTTCCAGTGCGTTTGGCTGGAATGCGTGGCTTGATCCAGCCATTTTCAAAACCTTTATCGATTATCGTCCGTTCAATGCTTTTGATTGCGACTGCCGGATCGGAAATAGCAAGCGTACAAGAACCTTCACACGGAGCCGGGCAAACACGTCCTGTGAATTCCGGGAAATTATTTGTCTTAAGCAAACGATCCAATGCTTCTTTCCATTTGCCACGATAGACCAGATCATTCCACTCCGGAATCAGGTTGTGGATCGGGCACCCAGTTGTGGTGCCCTGAACTTCCATGCCCATATGGCAAAAAGGAGTGCCGCAATCCATACATCTTGCTCCTTGACGGCTTAACTTTTCATCGGAGAAGGGAGTTGAATATTCTTTCCAGTCGTTTAGGCGCGTGAGTGGACTGCGTTCTTTTGCCTTCTCACGCTCATATTCCAAAAATCCTGTTGCTTTTCCCATTTCCTTCTCTCCTTCCTAATTACATTACTGCATTAAGCTGTTTTACAGCTGTTTTTTTCTCTTGGTTAGCATTTTCCTGAAAAGCACTCATGATAGCTGCTGTCTCGGATAATCCTGCTTCCTGTTGTTCCTTTATTAGCTCCATCATTCGCTTGTAGTCTTTAGGAATGACTTTTACGAATTTACTAACAAGATCCTTCCAGTTTTCCAACACATAAGCAGCTTTAGCGCTGTCTGTATATTCATAATGCTTGACGATCATTTCACGAACGTCATTCATTTCCTTTACATCGCTAAGTGCTTCGAATTCAATCATTTCTTGATTGGATAGTTGCTTAAACTCATCCTGGTTCTCAGCAAATACGTAAGCAACTCCACCTGACATACCTGCCCCAAAGTTTTTGCCTACGTCTCCTAAAATCACGACGCGGCCGCCTGTCATATATTCACAGCCATGGTCGCCAATTCCTTCAACAACCAAGCTTGCTCCACTGTTCCGTACAGCAAAACGTTCTCCTGCACGACCGTTAATGTATGCTTCACCGCTTGTCGCTCCGTAAAATGCGACGTTACCTGCGATAACATTTTCGCCTGCTACCAATTTGGATTCTTCCGATGCTGACACAATAAGCTTTCCGCCTGATAAGCCTTTTCCTATATAGTCATTGACATCGCCAGTTAAACGAAGAGTCATACCCTTAGGCACAAACGCACCGAAGCTTTGTCCCGCTGATCCGTTAAAGCGAAGGGTAATTGTATCTTCCGGCAGTCCTTCTTCCCCATAACGCTTAGATATTTCACTACCAACAATCGTTCCAACCACTCGGTTGACATTTGTGATAGGGAATGAAACATCAACTGGCTTTCCTTCCACTAATGCTGGCTGCACAGCCGGCATTAATTCCTTCATATCAAGGGACTCGTCGATTTTATGATTTTGTGGTGTTTTATAAGTACGAGGTCCCTCAGGCTGGAACAACAAAGTAGTTAAGTCTAAGTGCTTTGCTTTCCAATGCGCTTTTGCACGATCGCTTACCTCTAGGACATCCGTACGGCCCACCATTTCCTCAATCGTTCTGAATCCTAACTCTGCCATAAGCTCACGGACTTCCTGTGCTACGAACCTCATATAGTTCACAACATGGTCGGCCGTTCCAGTGAATTTTGCACGAAGCTCTGGATTTTGAGTGGCAACCCCTACAGGGCACGTATCTAAATGGCATGCCCTCATCATGATGCAGCCCAAAACAACAAGCGGCGCTGTCGCAAATCCAAATTCCTCTGCACCGAGCAATGCAGCCATGACTACGTCCCTTCCAGTCATCAGCTTCCCGTCAGTTTCTAAAACAACACGGTCACGCAGTCCATTGATCATCAAAGTTTGGTGTGCTTCAGCGAGCCCAAGCTCCCACGGCAAACCAGTATGCTTTATGCTCGTTTTAGGAGAAGCTCCTGTTCCGCCATCATATCCACTGATAACAATTACATCCGCCACACCTTTAGCAACTCCTGCTGCAATGGTTCCAACACCTGCTTTTGAAACTAGCTTAACACTAATCCGTGCATTACGATTCGCATTTTTCAAATCATGAATCAACTGCGCCAAATCCTCAATCGAATAAATATCATGATGCGGAGGAGGCGAAATTAGCCCAACACCCGGTGTTGATCCGCGAACTTCAGCTACCCAAGGATACACTTTGTTTCCTGGCAGCTGGCCGCCTTCACCTGGTTTAGCACCTTGGGCCATCTTGATTTGCAGTTCATCTGCATTTACAAGATAATCGCTCTTTACCCCGAACCGTCCTGATGCTATCTGCTTGATACCGCTTCTACGGTTGTCTCCATTTTCGTCAAGCGTATAACGGGCTGGATGCTCTCCGCCTTCACCGCTGTTGCTCTTAGCGCCTAGACGGTTCATAGCAATTGCCAAAGTTTCGTGTGCTTCCTGGCTTAACGATCCGAAGGACATCGCGCCGGATTTAAAACGGCGTACAATTGAATCTACGCTCTCTACTTCATCGATTGATACAGGCTTGCGAGTCATATCGAAGGAGAATAAATTACGCAAAAATCCGATTCTTTCTTGGTTCGCCATTTCGGAATATTGTTTATATAATCCATAATCACCTTTGCGGGTCGCCCATTGAAGTGTATGGATGGTCTTAGGGTTAAATGCATGATGCTCCCCTGTTTTTCTCCATTGAAAATCACTGCCAGCCTCTAGCGTATCATCAATTGATTCACCATATGCTGCCTCATGGCGCATCAAGGCTTCCTTAGCGATCGTGTCAAGTTGAATTCCGTCAATCTGCGAAGGAGTACCGCTGAAATACTTTTCAATAACATTTGCACTAATACCAACAGCTTCAAAAATTTGAGCACCGCGATAGCTTTGTACAGTTGAAATTCCCATTTTAGACATTACTTTAATAACGCCTTCTGTCATACCTTTTACGTACTTTGCAACCGCTTCTTCATAACTAATAGCCAAATGGCCGTCCAAAATAGCCCGCTTATAAGTTTCATAAGCTAAATACGGATTAACAGCATCCACGCCATAACCAATTAAGGCTGCAAAATGGTGCACTTCCCGTGTTTCACCAGATTCAACTACAAGACTTATCTTTGTACGGCTTCCCTGGCGGATCAAATGCTGATGTAATGCACTTGCAGCAAGCAAAATAGGCATCGCCGCTTCATCCCTATTGATATTACGGTCTGTTAAAATCAGCAAGCTTGCTCCGTCAGCAATAGCTTTTTCGGCTTCAGCAAAAATCCGTGAGAGTCCGCTTTCCAGGTCACCGGTAAATAAAGTATGAATGGTTTTGCTAGAAAACCCTTCTAGTTCATTCGCTTTCAATTTTGCGAGTTGGCCATTTGTCAATATTGGCGTTTCAAGCTGGATTCGACGGCAATTTCCTTCATTCGGATGAAGAAGATTTCCTTCTGCCCCTAAATAACTAACAGTCGAAGTTACGATTTGTTCACGAATGGCATCAATAGGCGGATTCGTTACCTGGGCAAATGTTTGCTTGAAATAATTGAACAATGATTGCGGGCGATCGGACAATACCGCAAGAGGTGTGTCATTTCCCATGGATCCTAACGGGTCCTTTCCCTCTGTTACGACAGGGATTAGATATTTATGAACATCTTCATACGTATAACCAAATGCTTTTTGGAGAACGAAAAGCTCAGACTTCGGATTTTCTTCCGTCGCGTCTCCATCATCAGGCAATACAACAAGCTGTTCATCAAGCCATTGCTGATAAGGATAAGCAGCAGCCATCTCTGACTTGATTTCCTCATCTGAGATAATCCGTCCTTGTTCCAAATCGATCAATAGCATTTTCCCTGGGCTTAATCTTTCTTTATATAAAACATTCTCCGGTTCAACTTCAATTACACCGACCTCCGAAGAAAAAATAATATAATCATCCTTTGTTACATAGTAACGAGCAGGACGCAGTCCGTTGCGGTCCAGAATGGCACCGATTTGTTTTCCATCGGTGAACGAAATGGCAGTCGGTCCATCCCATGGCTCCATCAACGTACTGTGGTACTCATAGAACGCCCTCTTTTCCTTTGAAATGTGAGGGTTCTCAGTCCAAGGTTCAGGAATCATCATCATGGCGACATGGGCAGGCTTTCTCCCAGCCAGCACAAAGAATTCAAGTGCATTATCCAAAATGGACGAATCGCTTCCATCAATGTCCAAAATTGGAGCTACTTTGTTTATGTCTTCCCCAAAAGCATTAGAAATGAATTGCTTTTCGCGTGCGTGCATCCAGTTTATATTTCCCCTGAGTGTATTGATTTCTCCATTGTGGATTAGATAGCGGTTTGGATGCGCCCTTTCCCAGCTAGGGAACGTGTTCGTACTAAAACGTGAATGTACTAATGCAAAAGCGGACTTAAAGGCTTCGCTTTGAAGATCCAAATAGAATTCATCTACCTGATCAGGAGTTAATAACCCTTTATAAACAATTGTTCTGCTTGACAAGCTTGCAAAATAGAACCTATTTCCTTGCACAGCAGCTTTATGTTCTGCCTGCTTCCTGATTACATATAGTTTTCTTTCAAAGGCTAAGTCATCAGATATGTTGTCATTAGCCCCGATAAAGACCTGCCGGACCACTGGCGCTGTCTCTTTTCCTACTGTTCCAATTTTTCTGACATCAACAGGTACAGTTCTCCACCCAAGAAGAACCTGGCCTTCTTGTTCTATATAATGATTAATACTATCTTCAATCGAAGATTGCTCAGCCTCATTTTTCGTAAAGAAGAGCATCCCTACTCCATATCGACCCTTTTTAGGCAAGTTAATTTCCGGACAAGATTCGCGGAAAAATTGATCCGGGATTTGAACCATTAATCCTGCGCCATCCCCTGTTAGCGGGTCGCTTCCCTGTCCGCCCCGGTGGTCTAATTGGCAAAGCATCTGCAGTCCTTTTTTTACGATTTCATGCGTTGCGTTTCCTTTTATATGTGCGTACAATCCGATTCCACATGCATCATGCTCGAATTCAGGACGGTAGAGACCTTGCGCTTTTGGTATTTGATTGTATGTCATATTTATCTCCTCCCGTTTATTTCAATATTTTCCGGAAAAATCACTTAAGTCCTATTTTAGGTTTTCATATTAATATAAACAATATATAATATAGATTATAATAATCTTGATTCGATATGATTGGAGGCTGTATCATGGAGTTGCGTCAATTACGATACTTTATAGAGGTTGCCGAACGCCAGCATGTTACGGAGGCTGCCGATCATTTGCACGTAGCACAGTCTGCTATCTCCCTCCAAATTGGAAAGCTTGAAGCGGAGCTCGGTGTGAAACTGTTTGAGCGGGCAGGAAGGAATGTGAAGTTAACTCAAATTGGAAAGATTTTTTTAACCCATGCCAAATCTGCGATAAAAGCCATTGACTATGCAAAGGAAAAGGTAGACGAATACCTCGACCCCAATCACGGAAGTATTAAGATCGGTTATCCTACCAGCCTGGCAAGCTACTTGCTTCCTACCGTTATTTCAGCCTATAAAGAAAAAAAACCAAACGTCGTTTTCCATTTGCGCCAAGGATCCTACTCAGCATTAATGGAAGCTGTGAAAATTGGAGATATCAACTTAGCTTTTCTTGGGCCAGTCCCGACCGGTGAACCCGGAATCGACGCAGATATATTATTTACGGAGAGCATCTCTGCTCTTTTGCCAATTTCACATCCATTGGCAGAAAAAAAGAGCCTTTCCCTTAACGAGTTGAGAAATGATGATTTTGTACTTTTTCCACAGGGTTATATTTTGCAGAAAATAGTAGTGCAAGCGTGCAAACAAGCAGGCTTCACCCCGAATATCACCTCTGAAGGCGAGGATATGGATGCTCTCAAAGGACTTGTATCGGCAGGTATTGGAGTCAGTCTTTTGCCTGACAGTACGTTTTACGACTCCATTCCCCGCTTAACTGTTAAAATTCCAATTAATAGTCCGCAAGTCAGGCGTACAGTCGGCATTATCACTCCCAAAAATAGGGAGTTGGCACCTTCCGAGAAGGTATTTTATGAATTTATGAAACAGCATTTTTCAGTGTTGGAGCAATACCAATAGAGCGATTTATTCTTGGATGGACGCACATTCTATAACATTATCAAATATCGCTATCCATTTATACCCTTTTTCACGTGGAATAAACTGTAAAATGCAACATAAAAAGCAGCTCCTCTTGAATGATCAAGTGGAGCTGCTGCATATTGGAAAGATGTCTACTGTCTATTTTCCCCTGAACCTACTAGTACCTTAAAGCTATCTTCAATACGTCGTACATATCTTTGTTGTGTAGTTCTTGCCAGCCTTATGTATTCATCCGCGGCAGTAGACCGTTCTTGGGAACGCTTTTTTAGGTCTTGCAGATAGGATTGGCTATTATCAATTACTCGTTTTTCCATTCTTTCAACAATATCGAAAGATGTTTTAAAAGGTGTGAGCATGATTTTTTCCCACCGGCTTGCAACATCCTTCCATTGATTTCTTAAAGCTTCGCGTTTTTCTCCAATTCCTTGTATTGCTACTTCCTCTGATTGATTGCGTTGGAAAGAGTTTATTAATTCTTCATTAGCTTTTTTGGTTTCGCCATAAAACGAGCTGACAGCTTTGCGGACTTCGGAATTAAACTTAGCGGTTTCCTCAAGAGCCTTTACATAAGCTTCATATCGATTTTCTCGAAGCTTACGGGAGCGCTGCAAGGCATCTTCGTACTGGTTCCAAATCGTATTTACAAATGAATCAGATACATATTCCTTTGAACCTTGTTCATTCTTCTTTTGACTCACGGTTATTCCTCCCCTTTACTCTTAGGTTTCTCTATTGAATCCTTCTTAGGAAAAGAAGGAATGTAGAGCTCAAGAAAGCTTGAATACATTCGAAAAAATTGATCCAACATAGATTGGTAGCTTTCCAGCTGGTTCGCATGAACTTTTAAATAGGTAATTCCGGTTTCCGTGATTGAATATTTTCTTTTCGCAGGTCCGGCCCCATTTGTATCCCACTCTGAAGACACTAACTCATCCTCTTCTAGTTTTCGCAAGAGCCTGTACAGGTTACCCTGATCAAGCGAACGAAACCCAAAGTTTTGCAGCTTTTGGATAAGTTCATACCCATGAAGGGACATTCTGCTGAGAAGTAGCAAAATGAATGGCATGATGAAGTTTTTTGAAGGCGCTAAGGATTGCTCTTTGTTGCTATTTGCCATTTAATTTCACCTCTGTAAAAAATTCTCTATATGTGTATTTTACACTTATAAGTCATTTTTAGTCAACCGTGCATATATATAAAAAAACAAGAATTTTGGAAATGTTTATAATTCGTCTAATCCGGAAATAAAGATTACCAAGCTCCCCACTGGCAGAACCGAAACATCAGAGACAGTAGGCAGTTCAGCTTTTGCTAAATGGAAATTCCATTATCCTACGTGCCAAGCAAAACACTAAAAGGAGGCAAACAAAGTGAAAAAGACTGCTTTAAGCAAAAACAAAATGCCTTACCTGCGTATGGGAAAGGGCGAACCTCTGGTACTCATTCACGGGTTAGGCGAGGTAAAAGAAGGCTGGGAAAAACAATTCGTGTTGGCGGATCAGTACGAGCTTATCATTCCAGATTTAAGGGGACATGGAGAGAATTCAATAATGGACGGAATATCCATTGAGAACTTTGCTAAAGATGTTTTATCGTTACTGGATGAATTAAAAATTGAAAGCGCGCACATTTGCGGGTTATCAATGGGTGGAACTGTTGCCCAGGAGATGTACCGCCAGGCGCCAGACAGATGCAGATCATTAATCCTGGTTAGTACGTTCCATTATGCTCCAAAGCAATTAGGAAAGTTGTTTTTACAGTATCGAAAGGCACGTACGCTATTTCTTACCCCCCAACAACAAAGGATGATCGCTGCCAAGACCTGTTTATACTCTTGGAGAGAGGAGAACATGAAAGAATTTTTTAAATTTTATAGGCCGAATAAGATGGGATATGTAAAGTCGATGAACGCATGTCTTGAAGTTGATAACCGTTCTTTATTGCCAAATATTAGTATACCAACACTCGTGATCGGCTGCCAATATGACACAATCCTCCCTGTTTGGATTCAAATTCTCATGCACGAAGAAATACCGAACTCTGAATTGGTTATTTTCAAAAAATCGGGACATATTGCAAAGCTAGAAGTTACTGAACAATTCAATCAAACATTGTGCCAATTTCTAAGTAGGCAAAGGGTTCACAGAAAAGCTGGATAAAAGGTGGAAGGAGTTCGTCCTTCCTACCTTTTATTGTATGAAGCAACTGAAAAACTATGACTGGGGTTGGGCGGTTTTATTTTAATTTGAACGGTCGCGCAACCATGCATCCAGGATTTTCGCGAACTGGCCTGTTAAGGCTAAGGAAACATGGCCCGCCTGGACTAGCTGATATGTTTTGTCTTCACTTGAGACCAACTCCACCATTGGCAGACTCTGTTCTTCAGGTACCAAATGATCATTTTTCGATGTGACTATCAAAAGGTTTGCTTTAATATTCCCCAAATTTACTACTTTGCCTTTTACGCTAAATTCGCCTTTTACCAGTTTATTGTCCCTGAAAAAATCATTATTTAATTGCCGGAACGCTTCTCCTGTAAAAGGTACATGTTCTTTTGTCCATTTGTCCATACGGCGCCATTTCTCTACAAATCGGTCATCAGTGGCACGGGTCAGAAACGCAACATACGGGCTGTAATAGATAGGTGAACTGATTGCCCTGAACATGCCTTCCACATATTGAGGCGGAATTACACCGTAAACATCGATAAACCGGTCTACATTGAATGAACCATTTTTTAATCCTTCTGCCCATTTATCCGGAATGGTTGCCGGGCCAAAATCTATTGGGACTGTCGCTACAGCGAGATTTTTAATCGGTTCATCTGCGATTGCGGCATAGATTGCTGCCAGTGTTCCGCCAAGGCAATACCCGATCACAGAAACCTCATTTGCTCCAGAATGCCTTAATGTACGCTGAACTCCTTTTTTAATATAGTCCATAACATAATCTTCTATACTAATATCTTTATCCTCATAGCCTGGGATCCCCCAGTCTAATAGATAAACATCATAGCCAGCGTTCACAAGGCCCTCTATAACGCTTGAACCTGGAGCCAGATCAAGAATATACGACCGGTTGAAAAGGGAATAAACAAAGAATAAAGGTACATCATATTTCTTCTGGACAGCTGGATAATGCCATAAAGTCGCTTTATTCTTTTTCCAAACTACGTTTCTTGGCGTATGGCCTACCGTAGGTTCTGGTAGATTTCCAAGATTCAAAAATTTGTTCCAACGGTTTAACTCTTTTTCAACATCGTATGTGGGTAAGGTTTTATTGTTAACTGTCTCCGTTGCCAAATGTGCTCCTCCTTATAGACTGATCATTTTGTAACAAGTTCCAATTCCCGTTCTTCCACTAGAGACTCTTCTTGTGCTTCTCCTTCATTACCAATGTCTACATTCCCTGCCATTAACACTTTCAGGTTCGCAATCTCTTCTCTTAAACTGTGTATTTCAGAAAGTTCACTTTTTACTTCCTGAAGTTCTGCGCGAAGCTCTTTTGTTTCAGCAAGTTCTTTTTTTGCTTTCAGCTGCTCTGTTTTAAGCTGTTTTGCAAGTTTTATAATATCGCGGGAAACTTCCACCATGGTTTCATTTTCTTTATTAGATGAATCAACTGAATCTTGTAATGTCCAGATCTGTTCTTCCAGCGAATCTAGCTTTTCTTCCGACTGTATGGCTAATTTTGCAACATTGGCCATGTCAGATTTTGTTGGAAGATTTAATTGATTTGCGAAAAACTCTTGATTTCTTTTGTACAATTCCAGGTAACGGGCATGTACATCGGAATTTAACCGGGAAAAACGAACAAAATCACTGTTATTTGTCCAAACGTAGATAAAATCGTTCATTTGTTTTTCCCATTGATTACTGAACTTTTTAAACATATCGTAAGGATCGAAAGTCTTCTGTTTTGCCATTCTTAGTCCCCCTAATGATGGTTATGATTTTGGCGCTTCGCTTGAACGTTCTATATATTGATTGATAGGAAAAAAGAGATTCTTTATCTGGTTTGTCATGATGTTCAAGAAAGCCCTTTGGTTATCTTGGATGATGGAGGCTGTTTCCTTCACACTCTTCACATAGAGAGCACGGTTTTTTCGCCTAAAATTAATGTATTGTTCTAGTGCGGATACGAAGTTATCTGCATGGTCACCATTCGCCAGATGATTCAACGGACTAGAAACCAGAGTTGTTCTTTTGTCTTGTGCGTCGTCCAGCTGTTTATTGATCTCCTCATAGGATTTAACCGGGAATAAATATTGTAAGCCTGTCGTTGTCGTCAAAAGCTCTTCCCTCGCTGTTTTTTCCCAATCGCGAAGCTCCTTCGAGAACTGGCCATACAGTTCCTTTATATTATTTTGGTTGCGTTTTACATTTTCAGAAAACTGCTTGGCGGATTGAAGAAGCACATCCTCCCTGAAATTTGAGCGTTTCACCCACGCATCTAATTCCTGAAAAGCTTGATTCCACAATAAATCGACGCTTGAATCATTTGGTTTCGTTCCTTGTTTTACTGTCATGTTCAGTTCCTCCATTTTTTCTATGAAGCTACGTAAAGAGATTGATTACTTCTTTTAGTTCATCTTCTAAACGTTTGATTTTATTATTTTTTTCCTCTAAATATTCCTCGTTCACTAATTTGTTGAAATCACTCAGGGCTTCACTAAAAGCCTCGAGTGACTGGCTAATTGTATACTGTTTAAGTATGATTTTTTAGACAAGCTCGTCGAGGATGATCCAATTTGTCCCATGTTTTAAGAATTACAAACGCTTTCTGATCCCTAGATTAAATAGCAGCTGCATTCGAACCGCCATCGACCAGCAGTACATGACCAAACACGTAATCAGACGCTTTTGAAGCAAGGAACAAAGCTGGGCCTTTCATATCGGCATCAGAGCCAAATCTTCCTGCCGGTGTTCTTTCAAGGATTTTTTCACCTGCATAGTCCAAGATTCCTTTTGTCATTTTTGACGGGAAGAATCCTGGGGCAATCGCATTAACGTGAACATTATACGGCGCCAATTTGACAGCCAAATCCTTTGTAAAAGTAATAACTGCACCTTTACTTGTTGAGTAACCGATAGCGTCCATTACCTTTGGATCCTGTCCACCGTAACCTGCTATTGAGGCAATGTTTATAATTTTTCCGGACCCTTGCTCAACCATGATTTTACCGACTGCCTGGGAAAATAGAAAAATTGCTTTCACATTTACATCCATGACTTTATCCCATTTGTCAGCTTCCATCTCCAATGCGGGTGCGCCCCACGATGCTCCGCTATTATTTACAAGAATATCGATTGTACCAAACTCATCGACTGTTTTTTGGACTACAGACTGGATATCCTCCGCTTTTGAAACATCACACTGTAGCGCCAAGGAACGAACACCAAGCTTCTTCAAACGGTCACTGACCTCCTGGCAAGCTTCTATTTTTCTTGAACAAACTACAACGTTTGCTCCTGCTTCAGCCAAAGCAAATGCTATTTGCTCACCCAGGCCTCGTCCACCTCCCGTAACGATAGCTGTTTTCCCTTGAATGTCATACAATTCTTTAATATCCATTTTATTTACCTCTCCCATGTCGAAACTCTATTAATTTTTAACAACAGGTTCATCCCGTAGTTTTCTTCTCAATAATTTACCTACTGAAGACTTTGGCAGCTCGTCCCTGATTTCTACAAATTTTGGAGCTTTGTATGGCGCTAAAAATTGCTTTGCATAAAGAATAAGTTCTTCTTCAGTTACCGCTGCTCCAGCCTTTAACGTTACGAACGCTTTTACTGTTTCCCCCCGATACTCATCAGGCACCCCAACGACAATCACTTCCTGTACGGCCTCATGCTGGTATAATACTTCTTCAATTTCACGAGGGTAAACATTATATCCGCTAGCGATGATCATATCTTTTTTACGATCAACGATATAGAAATAACCATCCTCGTCCATCCTTGCAATATCACCCGTATAAAGCCAACCGTCTTTGATTGCTTCTGCTGTGTCTTCTGGCCGCTGCCAATATCCCTTCATCACCTGAGGCCCTTTAACGATTAATTCACCAGCTTCGCCTACAGGAACCTCTGTAAACCCTTCATCCGTTTCACGAACGATTTTTGCCTCAAGGCTAGGTAAAGGCAGGCCGATGCTTCCAACCCTGCGCTCAAGGAACGTAGGATTATTATGGGTTACAGGTGATGCTTCTGAAAGACCAAAACCTTCATTTAATTTGCAGCCGGTACGTTTTTCAAATAAATGCAGCTGTTCGATTGGCATTGCAGCCCCTCCACTGTTAAAGAAAGCAACTTTATCAAAACCATACTCTTCAAGGCGAGGATGGCTGTTTAATCCAATGTACATGGTAGGTACTGCTGAGAATTGGAAAGGTTGCTCGCGTTTTACCGTTTCCATTACTTCTTGAACATCAAACCGCGGAAGAATAATTTGGTTGCATCCGACATGAATTCCAAGGAAGACATTGCATGTCAGCCCATATATATGGAACATAGGAAGAATGGACATAATTTTTGCGTTATGAGGTACTTCGATCGGTTTGAAAATGAAATCATTTACTTGTTCAATGTTTGACATTAAATTCTTATGGGTTAACATGACCCCTTTTGATACACCCGTTGTACCTCCTGTGTATTGTAAAACAGCCACATCTTCTTCAGGTACGATATCTACTTTTGGAGCATTTTCCACTTCCCTGGCCAGTAGACTATCAAAATAAAAATCGCCATCAGCCAGATCAATCTTGTTCTGCTCAAATCCAACTACAATAATATGCTTAAGAGATGATGACCCTTGGACTTTCTTCACTCTAGGGTATAAAGCTTCAAACACAACGATAAACTCTGAACCGGAATCTTTTAATACATGCTCGATTTCCCTTTCCACATACATCGGATTCACCTGGACCCCAATTCCACCTAAACGGAAAGCGGCAAAAAGAGAGAAAATATAATGAGGTGAATTAGGTAGCATGATAGAAAGCCGGTCGCCTTTTTTAAAGCCTAAATTATGTAGAGAAGCAGCAAATTTTTCAACAATGCCAGCCACCTCTTCATATGTAAATTTCTTATCGTAAAATGTTAAAGCAGTATCATTGGAATAGCATTCCACAGCATTTTTGAACATTTTGAATAAAGAAATATTTTCGACAGTGGCAAACTCATTTAGCTTTGGGTGATAATATTTAAGCCAAGGTTTTTCTGTACGATCCATTGATTTCTCCCCTTTGAAGTTATATATTCCATCTTTTCTTCTTGTAATTGACGGAATATTTTTATTTTTAAATACTAATAAAATTATTAATGACAAACGAGGGAGTGTAAATAATGAAATATCGACAATATTCAACTAATTCTGATAAATACTTAGAAAACGATTACAAACTATGCTGCTAAACTCCTAAAAACACTATTTTTTTATGTGCATTTTCTGAAATTTTTTCCGAATCTTGTCTCTTTTTATCTAAAGTTCTTTTGATTTTACAAAAACGTCTAATATTATTTCAGATAAAAAATCTATTTAACAGACCTTTATTCGTGTTAAATCTAGAACACAAGCTCCATTGGAAATATAACTGTACCTTAACTATGGGTAGATTTATCCTAAAACACACATTCTTTCATGGTACACTTCCGAAAAAAAGGTACCTAACATCTGTTAAGTACCAAGTAATACTATATTAGTTTTTTAATTATTTTTAATCATCATTTAGTTCAGCTATCTTACCACAGCTGCCCCATTCAAGAACGATCCGATGGACTCATACACTTCTTTTATATCATCCTTGGAGTCCATAATTGCAAAAATATTAAAGAATCCATGGATTTGATCTTCTTCCCTTCTCACAACTGCGTCCACCCCTGCTTCACGCAGCTTTTCTGCATACAGCTCCCCTTCATCACGGAGTGGGTCGAGCCCTGCCGTGATCACATAGGCTGGAGGCAATCCACTTAAGTCTGGCGCATTAATTGGCGATGAATAATGTTGGTTTGGAAGTTCATTATTTTGGACATACAGTTTGCTGAAAAGGGCCATCGCTTCAGTTGTTAAGAAGTAACCACTTCCATTCTCTTCGTAAGAGGCATAATTGCCTGGTTGGTAGCGGTCCGTGGCTGGATACAGCAATACCTGTTTGTATATTGGCGGTCCGCCTAAATCTCTCGACATAATGGAAACGACTGTTGCCAAATTTCCGCCGGCGCTATCGCCTGCTACTGACAATCTTTCTTTGTCACCATTCAATTCGTCAGCATGGTCATACACCCACTTAGTGGCGGCGTAACAGTCGTTGGGGGCAGCGGGAAACGGATGTTCCGGAGCCAGCCGGTAATCGACGGCAACAAGAATGTGCTGGGAAGCTTTTACAATACTCCGGCAAACGGAGTCGTGGCTTTCAAGATCACCATATACAAATCCCCCGCCATGGAAAAAAACGATCATCGGGAATGGGCCGCTTCCTTCCGGGGTATAGATACGAATCGGGACTTCGCTTTCCGGTCCTTTGATCGTCCGGTCTTCCACCCTATGAATAGCCTCCACTGAGCCTTTAGGCACATTTTTGTTCCTTGCACGGATATCTTCCAACGTTGGAGTATATCCTTCCGGGTAAACTGGCAATAGATTATCCAAAAAGAATTGCATTTTAGGATGTATCGTCATCCAAATTCCTCCCCTTCCACAAATTAATGTCATACTATTATTCATTCTTAAAAGTCCTTACCCTTTTGACTGCTATTATCTGACATTCATATTAATTATTCTGTTATTTTTATAGAATTCCTCCATGGATCGTAGCATTGCCTGAAAACAACCTTTAGAATTGCTTCATATCCTAGGCAAGCTACGGACCACATATTATCCAATCTTTGATTCCTCACATGTCAGTTTATTACTATTTTTCTCTTTCTTAATATCAGGGGCGAATTTATTGTGATCAATCTTCTGTTTCTTGATATGACAGACCGATTTGGTGATAAAATTATGAGAAAAGGAATATGTATACAGCATCAAAGCACAGGCTTTAAAATAGGCGAGGGGAAACAATGAATAACATTATTGACGCACATATCCACCTAGACCAATTTGATTTAAAAACGGTGGAAGAATATTTCAATGCTGACAATACCCTTGAATTTGTCATTGCGGTATCCACAGACTTAAAATCCTGTATGAAAAACCATCGATTACTTTTAAGCGACTCTAGGGTGCAGCCAGCCTTCGGGTTTCATCCAGAACAGGATATACCCTCAGATCAAGAGTTAGAGAACCTGTTGAAATGGATGGATTCCCATCAGGATTCCATGGTTGCCGTAGGGGAGGTCGGTCTCCCTTATTACAGAACAGAGACCCTGGGGAAAAGCCATTCCACTAAGGAACAATATAAAGAAATCTTAGAAACGTTTATCTTGCATGCCAGACGATGGAACAAACCAATTGTTTTGCATGCTATCTATGAAGACGCACCATCCGTATGCAGTCTCCTTGAGAAACATTCAATTGCGAAGGCTCATTTTCACTGGTTTAAAGGGGATACAAAAACTATAGAGAGAATTGCATCGAATGGGCACAATATTTCTGTCACGCCGGATATCCTTTATAAGCAGAGAACACGGGATCTTGTGTCAGTTTTCCCGATTGGACAAATGATGGTTGAAACCGATGGTCCGTGGCCATTTGAAGGCCCTTTTCATGGTAAACAAACCCACTCCATGATGATCCATGAATCCATTAAAACCATCGCGACAATTAAACAAATACCCATTAAAGAAACATATCGAAGGCTATACCAAAATACATCCTCCTTCTTTTCCATAGGATAAGCAAGGCAGAATTTTTATAACTGATGTATGTCATGTACAAGAATACATGAATAGTTGTTATAATATCCTTCTGTTTGCTCCTAAGAGTATAGTAATAAGTAGTATGTTTACGTAAATGAGGAATAAACATTTAGCTCTTTTAAAAGTGATACACCTGGGGATAATATGTTTGAGGTGATGAACATGAAAATGAATCGAGCAATAGAAATTGTGAATTCTGAGCGAGAAATCACAGTCCACTACCATGGAGTTCCCGTGTGGATTGAAGGTGTGGATGAAACTTCAAACATGGCAACGGTGCATGCCAGAGGAACACATGATGTAAAGCGGGTGGTTTTGATCGATGACCTAGAAGAAGGGTAAATAGAGCGAAGAACCACCACTCCGCTCTATCGGCTCTGTCATACATCTATTTTAGCTTTATTCTATATATGCAAGCCAGGTGACTATTTATAGATCATAGCTGTCCGGATTTGTTCCAACCCTGGTGTTTTCATTTAAGGAATTGATTCTTGCCATGTCTTCGCTAGTCAGCTGAAAGTCAAAGATACTTGCATTTTCAATAATACGATCTTCCCTAATTGACTTTGGTATCGTCACTACTTCGTTCTGCAAATCCCATCGTAAAATCACTTGGGAAGCAGTTTTACTGTATTTCTCACCGATTTCGTTTAGTATTTTGTTGTCCAATAGCCGTCCACGCATTAGTGGAGACCACGCTTCAAGCTGAATACTATTTTCTTGGCAGTATGTATGCAGTTCCAACTGGGTTAAGCGTGGATGATATTCGACCTGATTAACCATCGGCTTAATGTCCGCATCAGTTAACAAATGCTCTAAATGATGTTTATGGAAATTGCTTACACCAATAGCGCGGACACGCCCTTCTTTGTATAGTGTTTCAAGCGCTTTCCATGTTTCTTTATACTTATCCTTGACAGGCCAGTGGATTAAGTATAAATCTAAATACTCCAAGCCAAGTTTGTTCATGCTTTCTTCAAATGATTGTAGTGTGCTTTTGTAACCTTGATCTGTATTCCATACTTTTGTCGTAATAAAAAGCTCTTTCCGCGGAACACCTGATTCCCTTATAGCATGTCCAACCCCCTCCTCATTCTTATAAAATGAAGCAGTATCAATACTCCGATATCCATGATGGAGTGCTGCTTTCACTGCCTCAATAACTGTTTTTCCTTCCTCCACTTTATAAACTCCCAAACCAAACCATGGCATTTTTACACCGTTATGTAAGGTTGTACAATCTTGTATGCTGCTGACCATTACTTGTTACCCTCCTGTTCGGTCCACTCTTTGTCAACTATATTTTCTCATAGTTCTTTCAGAAAGAAAAATGAATGGGAAAGAGTTTTAAACCCAATTCGCCTGTAATTACGTTGATATAGTAAAAAAACGTGGAAAATCTCCACGTTTTTCTAGTGTTTACACTGCTATGCTTTTAAGGCGGTAATTTGTTTGTCTTGGTTATTGTCTTCCGACCCTTCTACCCCTTCGGCCTCATTGTTATAGTGAGCGTACCGTTCCTGGACAAAAAAGATTGATATGGCTCCCAATACCGCAAAAATGGCAATAACCGTAAAATTCATCTGAGCCGGCAAGTTCATGGTCAGCAAAATCCCTACAAAAGTAGGGGCTACAATTCCACCCACTCTCCCAAAAGCCATTGTCGCACCTATTCCGGTTGAACGCACGGAAGGCGGATAATACTGTGAAACAAAAGCATTACTGATATTTTGTACACCTACTGAGGCCGCTCCAATAACACCTATTAAAAGATAAGCCACCAATGTATTTTTTGTCAGTCCGATTGCTGATAGTGCAATAGCACCGCATATATATAAAGGGATCATCACTTTTTTAAATCCCCATTTATCTGTCAGCCCGCTAAAAGCGATTGTCCCTACAATTGCACCCACGTTCATCATGGCAACAAAGATCAAACTGGAACCTAGACTATAACCAGCCTGAAGCATTAATTTTGGTAGCCATGTATTCATTGCGTAAATCAGCAAAAAACAACAAAAGCATGAAATCCAAAACATGATTGTACTAAAGGCGCGTTTTTTCTCGAATAATTTGATAATCGGCGAACTTTGTTTTTCTAGTGTTTCATTTCTTATTAAGCCCGTATTCGCTCCCAATTCTAGCTTTGTGTTCAGTTTATTAAGTATTTTTTTAATTTCATGATCCTTTCCTTTATCTAAAAGGAAGCTTACAGATTCCGGGATTGCTTTCACGATGAAAGGCAATAGCAATAGTGGCAGGCCCGCAATCCAAAAAATAGGCTTCCATCCCATCGAAGGCAAGATGGATTTACTTACAAGAGCTGCCGCAATAGCACCAACCGAATATCCACAGAATACAAAAGAAACCATTACATTCCTAATGCGTTTTGGTGCATATTCCGTGGTTAAAGCTATAACATTAGGCATTACTCCGCCTAAACCAAGGCCTGCTATTACACGAAAAACTGTGAATGTAACTGGGCCATCTGCTAAACCTGATAATGGTGTGAAAACACTAAAGAGAATCGTACAAAACACGATAACTTTCTTTCTGCCTATCCTGTCTGCGATCATTCCAAAAAATACCGCACCCACTGCAGTACCAATAACAGTATAGCTGCCAATCGCTCCGGCTGTTACCGGTGACATCGACCATTCCTCAATCAAAGACGGAACGACCGAACCGTAAATCACGACATCATATCCGTCAATTAGGATAATCAAAAAGGACCAAATCATTAACGAGATATGAAAAGAACTAAAACGGCTGCGGTCAATGATTTCGCCCGCGTTGACTCTATTCATTTAAGCACCTTCTTAAAATTATAGTAAAAAGCCGAATATATTGGTCGTACAAGAATACCTGCCCCTCGCGGTTAAATCAAAAATACATATGCTAGTTCATTTTTGCTTAAACGCTTCAAAGCACTAAAGTGAAAGAGCGCAAAAGGATTATTTAATATCAAAATCAACGACAAGTAAATCCACTAAGCCCATTTCTTTTAGGGATGAGACGAGCTCTTGATGTGCTGGATGTGGACCGTAGTTTTCCAATGCTTGTCTGTCCTCAAAGCGTACAGTCAACCCAACATGAAATCCCTGATTTCTATTGGAAAAGTTCTTGCCCTGCCTAATGTCCAAAATTCCAGGTATCCTGTCTTTCAAAGATAATGTTTTTGTAATCATTTCATCCATTTGCTGTTCTGTTGGTTCCTCCGAAAACTTAATTAGTACAATATGCTCTACCATCTTGCATTCCCCCTATTTGCTATTTAGTGTTTGGCGATCAAAGCCGGCTATTTGTTTATATTTATTCGCAATAGTTTCCAGCTCTTGTTGTGTAACAACGTCCGATAATTTTCCAAAGCCCATTGGGGCACGTTCCTCTACAATTTGCATAACTTGTTCAGGACCATTTTTACGGTTGCTCCTTACAATAGAAGCAGTTGGTTCCATACGTGCTTCTTCATAAACACGCAGAGCTGACTCTAAGTTTGTCTGTTCAATTATTGCGTTTCCTAAAGCATTAGCATCGAGTATTGCTTGTGACGCCCCGTTCGATCCAATCGGATACATCGGATGTGCCGCATCGCCAAGTAGAGTAACTCTGCCAAATGTCCATTGCGGTAAAGGATCTCGGTCCACCATTGGAAACTCGTAAACAAATTCCGCATCCTCTATGATCTTAGGAACATTCAGCCATCCAAAATCCCAGTTGGCAAACTGTGGTGCGAAAACTTCTTTATTAACCTTTCGATTCCAATCACTTCGCGCAGGCGCATCCCCTTCAACTGCCAGCTCCGCAATCCAGTTAACCAGTGAACGTCCGGTTGCTGCTGTTTCAGGACAAATTGGATAAGCGACAAATTTTTGATCCTGATATCCAGACATAATCATGGACCTGCCTGTTAAAAACGGGTCTGCTTCCGTTACCCCCCGCCATAAAATCCTTCCGCTGAATTTGGGCAGGCCTTCGTTAGGATAAAAGTGTTTACGGACCACAGAGTGGATGCCATCCGCTGCTATTAAAATATCTGCACGATAGGCCCCGATGTTCTCCCCACTTTTTCGATTCTTAAAATGAGCTTCTACATGGTCATCAGATATGTTGAATGAAGACAAATGATGTCCGGTAACAACAGCTTCTTCCCCCAATTGTTCTTTTACTGCCTGTAGCAGAAGCATTTGCAAACGGCCTCGGTGAATCGAATACTGAGGCCATTTATAGCCGGCATTCACTCCCCGCGGTTCCTGCCATATTTTCTGGCCGAATTTGCTGAAATAAATTAGTTCCGCTGTAGGCAAGCCTATCCGCTCTAGTTCCTCCGCTAAGCCCAATTCCGATAAAACGCGGACAGCATGGGGAAGTAAATTAATGCCAACTCCCAGCGCTTTAATCTCCTCTACACTTTCAAATACACGCACTGATACGCCAACGCGGTGAAGTTCAAGAGCAGTAACGAGCCCTCCGATTCCCCCGCCAACGACAATTGCCGTTTTTCCTGTAGACATATTAATCTCCTCCATAGCAGTTACAACATTTCTTAGATGAATTTTTATTTTTCTTAATTATTACATAAATTTTAATTTTATCAATAACATTTACAATGAAATATTTCATTTCCCGGTAAATTACTAGATTCTAAACTACTACATGGCTTTACATAGATACACATCATAAAAAAATGGCAACTGATAGCTGCCATTTTTTCACTCTTTAAATTTATCCACATACAATTACATAAAGCTCAAGTTTATTTTCTCCGCCAAATCTGGAAAGTCTATAAATGGATTACGGTTTCCCTGCAAGTCATGGATCGCAAGATTGCGGTGTTTTTCATAAACAGAAACAGGGAATTTTCCGTGCCATTCGAGCAACAGTGGGACATGCACCAAGTCTCGTTTAATCTCATTCGGATACCGGGACATAAAATAAAGCGTTGCCCTGGCGACAATCCCTTTTCCGTATTCAGGCTCGAACTTGCCCTCCTCTGCCTTTCCGCATCCATCTTTGACTGCGAGAATCTGCGCCTCAGGCTGATAATCAAGAAAATCATAATAAGGAAAATTGCCCCGTCGGCTATTGCAGCCAGGTTCACAGGCGAAGAGGTGATGCAAGTCCCCTTTCATTGGATCCTTCTTGCCAAACCAAGATTGGGGGACGACATGCTCACAGTTTAATAGATTTTCTCCCTGAAAGGCAGTAATTAACCCTTTTTCCTGATTTTCATAGAGTCGAATATCATGCTGGATGGCTTCAAGTGGTTCCATGCCCTTTCCTGAGTAAATGCTTTTCAAAGCTCCATCCTCATGCAAATCGACCCATGGATATAAATATAGATGCGGTGTGTAATTTAATGTTTTCGTATGGGTTTGCTCAAGCAGTGAATGGATGCTGTCCGCCAACCCGGGTTCAGTGAACGAAATATGCCTGTAATACTCATTCCGTTTTCCAACATCCACTGTTACGTCATAGTATCGACGGTTTTGACGGCTCTTGTTTAACAAGTCCTTTGCTGCCAGAAATTCTTCTGATAACTGCTTCAGATTTTCCATTTCAGCCCCATTACCTTAGCGCTTACTTCCATTGTAAACACATCCGCCAAATGATCTGTTACTGTTAAATATAAAAGTCCGTTCCCCTCAAGCTGTGGAGAGTTTCCAAGTGGAACAGTTCTCTTGATCAATTGAGCATATAATTCAGGGACGGTCAGGTTTCTCTCGAAGCTTTTGTTAGAAAGATCTTTGATAAGCGCCAGAGCTCCTGAAACATGCGGAGTTGCCATTGATGTCCCTCTTAAAGTAGCATATTTTCCATTTAAATAAGTTGAAAGGATGTTCTCTCCGGGAGCTACTAAATCCACTTCATTATTTGAATTCGAAAATTCAGAAGAGCGTCGTTCAAGGTCTATCGCCCCCACACTAATGACTTCGTTATAACAGCCTGGGTAACCCAGCTCATCTGTCGAATCCTGCCCATCCCCTTCATTTCCCGCAGCACAAACAACAAGGATATGGCTTGCAATTGCTTTTTTGATAGCATCGTGAAGCTCAGGAACATCCACTGGACCTCCAAGGCTCATGGAAATAATATCAACTTTTTTCTCTACGGCGTAAAGGATGCCATTGATGATCCATTCATACCTGCCTGAACCATTTTTATCAAGCACCTTAAGGATTAATAAATTCGCTTCAGGAGCTACACCTACGACTCCTTTGTCATTCTCAACAGCGGCAATCGTCCCTGCCACATGGGTCCCATGGCCATTGTAGTCTTTATAAATATCTGGATTTCCCCCGTCATCGCCTGTAAAATTCCTTCCACCGATAATCCTCTCTTTTAGGTCAGGATGGGTTATATCACAGCCGGTATCCAAAATGGCAACCGTCATTCCCTGCCCTTTTGACTTCTTCCAAATTTTTGGGGCCTGGATGAGTTCAACACCTCGTGGAATTTCTGTTACCTCTTCTGTCTCTTCCATGATCTGATAGGGAATTAACCGCATTTTTTGTTTCATTCGTACTCCCTCCTGACAGCTTCTATTTTTTGGCCAATCATGATGTTACAAATAGTGTAACAATTCAGAATTCGTTTTAACAGCTACCTTTGGAGTATTTTATCGTTGAATCAGCTTATATGGCATATCGAGCAGCAATTTGCGGTTTTTTCCGTTGTTTTGCAGAAATCCATCTTCTTTTGAGAGCTTTTGTCATATGGCAGGAAAATGCCGAAAGCTTTGCAGAATATACACTGCAAACGAATGTAATATTTTCACCAAATAAAATGATTTAAAAGAAAGGATTGGCAATATGACTAATAATCAAATCCAGCGCGCTTATTCGATTAAAGATGTTTCCAAAAAAATCAGCATTCCTACCGGGACAATCAGACAGTGGGAGAAGGATCTACAAGGACTGATTTATATTCCCCGTTCTAAACAGGGAGCAAGATTTTACACGGAAAAAGAAATAATACTCCTGGAGAAAGTAAAAGAAATGCGAGCTAATAACCTTAGCAAAGATATGATTCGCATGCTGCTGGATAAGCATTTAAACGAGGATTCGAAGGCTCCTTCCGAAACATTCAAAACCTCTAGTCCCAGCCCTGAGGAAAATGCTATCGTACCAGCTGAGAATGCGGTTTCACCTGTACAATCTCCAAATATCGAGGAATTTTTCGCAGCTATGGAAACCTACAAACAGAGTATGTTATCTGATATAAAAAATGTGATCCAATCAAGCCAGACCGAAATAGTTGAAGACGTAAAAAAGGAAATTTCCCAAGGAACCATGCACACGGTACAAAGCCTGTCCAAATCGATTCAAAGATCCAACGATAAACGTAAGGCAGAGGCAGAGGAAATCGCCCAGACAATCACAAAGGCAGTAGATTATACTTCTGAATCGTTCGGAACTCTTTCGGAGGACATTGCGAAAGCTTCGGAACAGACTTCTTTAACAATTGAAGCCTTCTCCGAATACGTAATAAAATCATCAGAGGATACGTACGATAAAATTGCTAAACGCCTTACTGACTCTACAAACTCAACCTCGAAAGACTATAAGATATTGGCAAATAAGGTGGCACAGGATGTTAAAGCGGCACAGAAGGATATTCGAACGGTATCAAAATCGCTGCATCATGACCAGGAACTATTTGTCGATGCGATGAATAAAAATTTAAAGGAATTGACACAGGTTATCCGGGACAGGGAAGAAGCATTTCAGGATATGGTGTCAAGCTTTAGGGAAGTGGCTGCTGCCAAAAAGGAGAAAGGTGAGAAAAAGTGGTGGAATGTGTTTTCTAAGTGATGCACCAAAACCCAATCCAATGGGAAATAGTTTTGGCAGATTTAAAATTTATCACTTTCCTATCTGCATTAGAAATTCACACTATATATCTGAAAAATTTCCTCCATTCTGTTTCGATTGGTAAAACGATACGTTAAGATTTTGATGGGCACGCAAGCTGGGACTAAACGTTGAGAACAACACTCAGTTGAGATACGGATGATAAATGCCTAGGTTCCTACTAATATACAAAAAGGAGGCTTCCTTTAAAGTAGCCTCCTAAGTTATTTCAGTTTATGCCGTTTTGGCTTCAGAGCTAAAAACGTGCTTCATTCTTTTGTATGATAACTGAAAATATCCCAAAGTTATCAGCAGGAATGTTGCAAAGAAGATTCCCATCGTACCGGCGGAATGCCATGCAAAATCAAAATTGCCTGTTGATATAATGTTCCGGAATCCTGAAACAGAATAAGTCATCGGCAAATAACTGCTGATCTCTTGCATAAGTTTAGGCGATAATTCAATCGGGAAGGTTCCCGCGCTGCTGGTCAACTGCATGATTAGAATCAGGATGGCGACAAATCGTCCTGGATTATCGAAAGCAGTAACCAGGAATTGAATGATGGCAAGATACGTCCAGCTAGTTAATATACTAAACATCATCAAGTAAGGAACGCTTTTCACTTCGAGTCCAAGCCATTGCAATAAGGCAAAATCAGCTAGCAAAGCCTGGATTACTCCTACTGAAAGCATGACTCCCAGTTTTCCGGCAAACCAGCTGAAACCATTGCTTGGTATAATAGCCGGGTTTCGCAGTGGAAAGATGATGGATAGTACTAGTGCTCCGATATACAAGCTGAGTGACAAAAAGTAAGGTGCAAATGCCGTACCGTAATTGGGTACATGATTGACCCGGTTTTCTTTCACGTCGACCGGTTTCGCAAACATGTTATATACTTCATCGTTGGCTTTGATCTCTGCTGCACCCTTAGCTCCCTCTGTAAGCTTGTCGCTAAGCTGTTTCGAACCATCTTCAAGCTTACCCATTCCATGTTCGAGTTCGGTTGTTCCACCCAAAAGCTGGTCCATTCCTTTTTCAAGTTTGCCGGATCCCTGTGATAGTTGTCCCACACCGCCGGCCAATTCGGAAGAACCTTCCGAAAGCCTCTGTGTTCCATTTGCAAGCTGCTTGGAACCTTCCACCAGTCGAGCTGTCCCATTTTCCATCTGGCCGGAACCTTCCGCCAGACTTCCAAGCCCAGAAGTTAACTCACTGCTTCCCTTTGAAAGCTCACTCATACCAGTTTGCGCCTCAATGATTTTATCCCCGAAAGAGGCTAAACCACTAACAAGCTCGCCCTGTCCTTTTTCTAGATTGCTGGCACCTTTTGCTAGTTCCTGCTGCCCAGCGGCTAACTGGTTAAAACCATCGCTTAAAGCCTGCTCTCCCTGTGCCATTTTGGCTGCACCATCTGTTAATTGGCTTGAACCTGTAGCAGCGATTTCGCCTGCATTTGAGGATAGTGTTCCAACTCCATCAGCCACGCCTTTACTCCCTTGATAAATAGGATCTAGCGTCGCAATTAGCTGATCGATTTGCTGCTTTTGTTCTGCATTTTTGGTTGCTGCGGATTGTTCTTTCAAATCATTTAGCACGCCTTCTATACCATTGCTCACTTCAGAAGCTCTACTTTTTGCCTCCTCTGCCCCCGCTTTCCACTCATTTAAATTCCCTGCAATCACCTTTGCCCCTTCAGCCATCGCATTCGCACCTTCCGTAAATTGATGAAGATTGCCCTGTACTTCGCTGAACCCTTTAAGGGAATCTTCTAGCCCAACGGAAAGCCGACCTGCCCCAGCCTGAGAGTTCTTCGCTCCCTCAAGCAGCTGCATTTGTCCTTCCTTCATTTGGCCTAATCCAGTATTGAATTGCTGCAACCCGTTACTTAATTTCGTGGAACCTGCCGACGCAGATTTTATACCGTTTGAAAATGTGACCGACCTCTGTGCCAATGTCTTCAGGTTCTTTTGTATTTCGGTAGCGCCTGAATGGGCATCTCCTGCACCCTTACTAATTTGGTCTGCACCTTCTTCCGCTGATTTCAGTCCGTTATCTAAGTCTCCGGCGCCTTTTTTCACGGATGCAGCCCCTTGTTGTAAGTCAACTGCCCCATTTCTCGCAGATTGAATGCCATCATTTAACTCTCCTGCTCCGCTCCCTGCTTCTTCAAGGCCTTTAGCGGAATCCTTTATACTATCAAATACGGACTCAGCATATGTTTTGGTTACCGCGGTAGAAACCTCCTCCTTCATTTTCTCGATTGCTGCATCTCCTATTTTGGTGGAAAGATAGTTTGTTCCCTCATTTGGCGTATAAATCAAAGTCAAATTCTTCGGATTTTCGTCCTGCAATGTTGTCGCGTTCTTGGAAAAGTCTTCTGGAATTTTTATTTTCAGATAATATTTCTCATTTTGAAGTCCCCTGTCAGCGTTTTCTTCACTTACAAATGAATAATTAAAGCTTTCCTTATTCTTTAATTTTTCTACTAAATCATCGCCGATCGCAAGCCTCTTCCCATTATACTCCGCCCCTTCATCATGATTAACGACTGCCACTGGGATCCGTTCAACATGGCCGTACGGATCCCAGAAAGCCCATAGATAAACGGCACTATATAATAAAGGAATGACAAGGATACCAATGATGGCGATCAGAAGCTTCTTGTTCCTGAAAATCCCCATAAATTCCCCTTTTATTGATGTAAACATAATTTGAAAATATCCTCCTTTTATTCACATTTGAACTTTTGACTTTTTTTCTCACTTAGTCATTTTTTTCAGAAAAAGTAAGGATCATCAAACAGATAACCCTTTCATCAAATAGAACTTTATTATGCTGGCAATTTGTTCTGACGATAATGGCTTGTGGTTACGTTCCCAGTCAGAAACAAGAGAGATATAGGTTTTTAATAAAAGAAATGAAGTGATTTCCGAGTCATTTTCAATAATATAGCCTTTATCGATTGCTGTATCGATCTTGCTTTTCAAATAGCCGATAATTTCATCCTCTATATGGTTTAACATTTCAAGGACGGCAGGTGTGCCGATTTCCTTTTCTTCCTGCAGCAGTTTGATCATCAAAACATGAGTATTTCTAAACTCAAGCAGCTTAGCCAGGACCTGTTGTACGTTTTCTGAAAACGGCTTTTCTGGATTTATTGTCGCTTCTGCCTGGGCGATCATTTCCTTTACTAAACTTGATACAATCTCTTCAAAAAGATCTTCTTTATTGGAAAAGAACGTATAAATCGTTCCTTTTCCTACATTTGCAATCTTGGCGACATGATCCATTGTAGTTGCTTTGTAACCGAACATGGAGAACGATTTATTTGCAGCTTCGATAATCAACCTTCTTCGGTCAACTGCCATAATCTACACCTCTGACTAAAATTTAAATTTGGTCATTTACTATTGAAAGAATATATCACACCCAAAAATAAATAACAACAAACAAAAACGATAAAATGAATTTTCTTAGATCGACATTAATCATCATATTTTCCATCTGGCAGGAATTCTATAGTTTCTCTTACATCCTCCACAAGCTTTCCACCACATGTTGGGCAATTTTTTGGTTCCATGCTTGCACTTCTCTTATCCTCAATTTTTACTATCATTATAAACTTTATACCTATTAATTTTTTATAATGGTCACCTCAACACAACTTCCCTTGCTTCTGAATATTCTATGCATAAATGAAAAAATGGGCGGTGGTGCACCATGAAATTGCCGGTAATCTTGGCAGGCCCCTTCCTGCGCAGGACAGAAAACGATCATGTAAATATTTGGATTGCCTGCTGTGAAATGTTCGACATAACTGCCGAATTATTTTTGATAAATGAGGAAGTTGGCGAGTACACCTACACCCCGGTTCAAAGTCACACCTCTGTAAGATCTGTGTCACTCGGGGATAAGCTTATAGCCAATATCGTAACATTATCACCCGAGGGCGATTCTTTTCCTTTGGATCGATTGCTAGGATATAATCTGCGTTTTACTAAAAACCGGGCCTCTTTTGATTTGAGAAGCCTCGGGTTATTATCACCGGATTCCGGGGATTCCATTGTATATGGACATCTGAAATATCCCTCTTTTTATATTACCGAGCGAAAGGAATCCAGGATCTTGTACGGTTCCGGCCGGAAGATTCACGGGAAGGGAGAAGATGTTCTCGCAGGTGCCGATTTGCTACTGCAGAAGCATTACCTCAATATAAAGGAAAGGCCGGAAGCTCTGTTTCTTATGGGAGACCAAATTTATGCGGATGATGTAGCCGGACCGGTCATGCCATTTATCATGAAGCTTGGAGAAACCCTTACAGGCCAGAAAGAGAATTTGGTGAAGATAGAGCCTCGCCTAGGCAATGATCCTTACAAAACAGTCGTTGATGCAATTTATGGGAGGCAACGAATTGCATCCGACCTGTGCAGGTTTACCTCAAGGAAATCGTCCAATCATTTGCTGCGATTCGGTGAGTATGCATCTATGTATCTGCTTGCTTTTAATCCTGAAATATGGAGACTTGCCGAGAAAGAAGGCCTTCTTGCCACTTTCGATGAATGGATGGAAAGGAATCCAGCTCTTTTCCCTGCAACGAACACGCAAACCATTAGGCGGGCCTTTAATAAACAATTAAAGGAAATCAGGAAATTTGCAGACTCACTTCCGTATGTGCGGAGACTTATGGCTAATATCTCCTCCTATATGATATTTGATGAACATGACATAACGGATGATTGGAATATTACCTTTGAATGGCGCCATGCTGTTAGGCATTCTCCTTTGGGGAGGCACATAATCTCCAATGCACTCACGGCTTTTTGGGCGTTCCAGGGGTGGGGAAACAATCCGTTGTCATTCAATGAATCCTTTATCAACATGATTTCGAAACATTTAACCTCAAAAAATGTAATCAAGGAAGCACGGCTTAACTGGGAATCATCGATGTGGAGCTTTGATGTCTGGACTTTTGCAGCGCCTACCTATCCCCCGGCCGTATTTCTTGATACGCGAACGCATCGTTCTTCCTCCATAAGTGAGCATACAGCGAACGGGGGAGCGCCGCAAATCATTAATGAACTAGGCTGGCTGCAGGCCAAATTTGCGTTATTGGAATGTGGATGGAATTCGGGGCACCCCGTTATTGTTGTTTCTTCTGTTCCGTTTTATAGCGTGGGTTTAATTGACTCAGCAATGAAAGAGACTGCATATCCGTTAGTTAATACACGAATTCCGGTACAGACAACCTTTAATATGGATTCCTGGAAATATAATGGGAAAGGGTATGAAAGCTTCCATAAATGGATCACCGATATAGATCCGGCATATTGTATAATCTTATCGGGAGATGCACAGTACGCTTACATGGCCAAAACCGATTCACTTTATTTAAACGGGGATAAAAAAACGATTTTCCAGATGACCAGCAGCCCGTTAAAAAACACTACCATGACGGGCATATCGAATGAACTAGTAAGGTCGGTGTTACGATTTTACAACAAAGGAAAAAAAAGTATACGGGATAACATGACAACTTTTCATGTTGAGATTGACCATGACTTTTCCCACGAAACCGTAGCAAAAGAGTTGATCGACTATTACACTCTCGACGATGGTTCCATTATTGAAACAGAAAACAACCTGGGTACCATTCTGGTTTCTCCTGCAAAACTAGAATGCGGGCTTTTAACATACAACGGAAAAACGGTTATTTCATCCATGTATACGAACAACTAGACAATCTTTATTGTAAAAAAGAACCGGTTATTCAACCGGACTCTAGCTGATTTGTATTTCCAAATGGCTTTTCCTTTTCACTTTTTACAATCATCTATATGTTCGCGTTGAAATGGTTGGGACTTACCTGATACGTTTTATTCATTGAAAAATGTATCAGGTAAGAAGACTTTGTGTGGATCTAATAAAAAATATAGCCTAAGAGCAATTTGTACAATTACCTGGATTTTAATATAGGAGTTGATCTGTCAGGAAGCCATTCAGCAAGGTAATCTGGAAAACGAGGAGCTATATTAATTGTGGTATGGCCTCCCTTTAGAAGCTTGTAGGTTTTATCCTGGCTGGAAACCATCGTCATCACTGGCTTGATCATCGCTTCAGGTATTAAAATATCGTCTTTTCCCGCAACAACGAGCAAATTTGCTTTAATATTTGCTAATTCGGCCTTTTTGTTTTTTATCTTAAGTCTTCTTTTAATGAATTTATTTTCTTTAACTAGATCATTTAGCATTTGTTTCATCGCTGCTCCGGTAAATGAAACGTGGTCTTCCGTCCACTTATTAAACCGGCGCCACCTATCAATATAATCGGGGTCATCTGCTTTACTAATTAATGAAAGATAGCTGGAAAAATGAATGGGCGAAATGAGTAAACTTATTCCTTCATTTACAAAGGCACCAGGAACGGTTTGTATGACATCAAGGATTTCATCAAACCTCGCCTCTCCAGTTCGGATCGCTTCGGCCCATTGGTCAAATTCCGGAGTATGACTAAAATCAATTGGCGGAGTAGATAGAATCAGGTTTTTGATAGGTTCTTCTGCTATGGAAGCGTACATTGCTGCAAGAGTGCCTCCTAAACATGTGCCGAATACAGTAATTTCTTCCGCGCCAGAATGCCTCAATGCCCTTCTCACTCCTACTTGAATGTAATCAACGATATAGGTTTCCAAGCTGATATCTCCATCTTCATATCCAGGCGCACCGAAATCCAATAGATACACTTCAAAACCTTCGTTTACAAAATGCTCAATTAAGCTGCTGCCAGGACCAAGGTCAAGTATGACAGGTGTATTGATAAGTGAATAGACTAAAAACACTGGAACTTTATACTTTTTCCTTTCCGGCGGGTAATACCATAATGTTGATTTATTCTTCTTCCATACAGCTTCTCTTCTGGTTACGCCCATTTCGGGCAAGGGGCTTTTTAAAGCCTTAAGCGCCAATTCAAATTTCGCTAAGGATTCATCCTCGTTGTTGTTTTTGTTCCTTTTTTTCATCCTATGAACCCACCCCTTGGTTCATGGATCGTAAGACTGCGCGCAGTCTGGCCCGCTTCCTGGCTTTCCTATCCTTTTCAGCAGATTCCGCTTGTATGGAATGAATTCCTTTTGGTCTATGGTCATTTTCAAGATTCGATAGCATGTCCTCAATATGATCAATTTTTCCCTCCAGCTGCACTTGCATTTTAGCCACATTGGCTATATCCCTTTTTGTCGGAAAATTGCCAAGGGCTGATATTGTTTCCATTGAATCCTGCAGCCATTTAAAAGCCTGGGCAATATTATTTGATTCCATGCTTGCCTGGTTGATGATTCTTCTATTATTCAGCAAATCCTTAATTTTTTTATTGATTTCTTTCTCTACCTTTAAACCCATCTTTCTAAGAGTGTCGTAAAATTCATCTGGTTTCTTATTTTTCTCCATTTACATAGTCCTTTCTATTTATATTTTTATTTCACTTCTAACTATAAAAAAGCAAGTAATACCAAGAAAATTCTGCCCTAATAGCAAACCAAATTCATAATGTTATAAATAAACCATAATCGATTACAATCATTTGGTTATCGTTTGTTAGAGCCACATTTCCCAGTCTTAGATCAACTGGAACAACCCTGTGCAGCAAAAACTTCATTGTGAGCTCAGTCAGGTTTTGCAGGCTTACCAAATTTATAGGGACCTTATGATCCATCTTCTTCATGACAATCCAACCTTGTCCCATTTCCATTACCGGAGCGAGGTATTTTCGAATAGTTGAATCGGATGTCTGGTATAGATTAAACTCTTGAGAATTGCTTATCACACCTATCTCCGAAAGTGCAATCTTTAAGACATAACCATTATCTAAATCATAGACCATCCGGTTTAGACCATTTCCAATAACTTTATAGGGAAGTGTGAGCGTACGAAGAGCTAGTTGTTTTTTTTGCCACGGGGTATAGAGGAGGTATCTTCTATAAATAGCCATCCATTCATGAATAGACTTTATATCCTTGCTGGTTAAAAAATGACTCTCGTTTGATTGGATGCTCTCTTTTTTGTTTTTTGTCATGGTATATTTTTAATCATCCCTTTCTATTAATAGCTTTGGAAAGAGAGTGTAAGATTTTTTATTCCAATTTTTTATTGTGCATATTCTCTTTTGGCTTGTCTAAAGTTATTCAGTTCTTTCTTCAACTATCATGCGTAATCCGCTTCTGGGCCGCAGAGTGATTGATGGGTATAATAGTACTGGATGGTGGTTTGGTATGAGCCGGACTCTGAAACGCTGGGCAATAGTGGCGAGGACAAGCACTGCTTCCAAGAGTGCAAAATGATTGCCAATACAGACCCTTGGACCGCCTCCAAATGGAAAGTATGCGAATGAGGGGATTGTTTTAATAAAATTATTTTCGAACCTTTCAGGAAGAAAGGATTCTGGATCAGAAAAATACTCCGGCTTATGGTGCATGACATACTGGGAAACCATAATGGTGTCGTCTTTTTTAAGTTGGTAACCTCCTATTTTGACATCCTCAGCTGCTTTGCGGCTTATAACAAAGGCAGGCGGATAGATCCTCATGGATTCCCAGATTATATTTTGGGTATAAGGCAAATGGGCAAAGTCACCTGGAGACACTGTTCGATTACCAATCACCATATCAATCTCTTCAAAGAGTTTCTTTTCTGCTTCAGGGTTCTGTGATAGCAAGTACAAAGTCCATGATAAAGCATTGGCAGTAGTTTCGTGGCCCGCAAGAAATATTGTCATAAGCTCATCTCTGACTTGAATATCTGTCATCCCAGAGCCATCCTGTTCATCACGTGCAGCCATTAATATTCCAAGCATGTCTTCATGCGTTGCCTTATCCTGTCTTCTACTCTCTATAATCTGGAATATTGTGGAATTAAGTTTATCTATTGCTTGTTTACAATCACGATTTCTTTTAGTCGGAATCCATAATGGAAGATTTATGATTGTCCTCATCCTCTGGACGGCCATTTTCATTGCCGTTTCTATAGCCTCGCCAACGATACTGTAACCTTCTTTTATGTCTATGCTAAACATTGTTTTTGAAATAATTTCAAGTGTGATATCCATCATATCCTGGGTAATTATTCTCTCTTCCCCGTCTTTCCAATTCGATAGGTATTCAGTTGTAACATCTATCATATCCTGGCCATAATTGCTGATATGCGATTTTTTAAAGGCTGGCTGGATGAGCCTTCTCTGCCTCATATGGGTCTCTTTTTCACTGGTCAAGAGCCCTTCACCGACGATTGTTTTTAGCGCATCGAAGTCCTTTGATTTTACAAAGGATTTTTGTTTTGTGACCAGCACCTCCCTAATCAACTCTGGATCGGATATAAGATAAACATGCTGGAAAGGCCCAAAACGCATTTTTGCAACTTCACCATGGCCAGCAACTTTTTTTAGGAAACCGAGAGGATCGGCCTGAAATTGCTTTAAGTGTCCGGTAATAAATCTCCTGTTTGGAACAAGGGAAGCTTGTTTTGTGGAATTAACATCATTCAAATTTGATTGCCCCCTTCCTTTTACACTATGTTATGTAGAAATAAATAGATTAGCTTGTACCAAAATTTAAAATTTTAAAAATTTTTTCCGATATTACAAATCCGACTTTCTTATATGTCCACACAGCAAAAAAAGACTGCATAAACAGTCTATTAAATAGGTGTCGATTATTTATAATAGAGGGAAAGGGCTTGATCGTACTGGCGTCATCCTTCTTTCAACAGTTTTCTTAAAACCTTTCCGGATGGGGTAGCGGGCAGCTGATCAATGAGTTCTACGTATCTAGGATACTTGTATGCTGCCATATGTCCCTTTGCCCATGAAATGATTTTGTCTGGTGTGATCCTGTTTTTTTCCGATTCATGGAGAACCACAAATGCCTTTACACTTTCCCCTCGCATCGGGTCAGGCACCCCAATTACCGCAGACTGGCTAATGGCTGGATGTTCATTAAGCAATGCCTCAACATCTTCAGGAAAGATACTATAGCCAGAGCTTTTGATCATCTCTTTTAGCCGCCCCTGAAAAAACAAATAGCCGTCCTGATCTAGATATCCGATATCCCCTGTATATACCCAGCCGTCTTTCAGCGTTTCCGCAGTTGCTTCCGGCCTATTCAAGTAGCCTTTGAAGACTCCCTGATTTCGAACAACGATTTCACCAGATTCTCCCGTAGGGGCTTCTTCACCATTATCTAGTGAAAGGATTTTGATTTCCGTGCCTATGATTGGCAATCCGCATGAACCGTATTTTATTTTTTCCCTGGGCATGAATGTGTCACAAGTATGGGTTTCACTCAGTCCGTATGCAGCTTCGTACATCAGACAGCCTTTTGTTATCGCCCTCCATTTTTCCGAAAGCTCTTGTGTTACCTGAACACCAAAGCTTGTAGCCAGGTTTATTTTCAGGCTTGAAAAGTCCCTGTCTTCAACACCCGGTACTTGCAGGACTGCTCCGTTCATCGGTGCTATGCTGTACCATGAAGTTATTTTATACTTTTCAATGGCATTGATTGTCGATACTGGATCAAATCTCGTAAAAAGGACGCAGGGATTCCCGCTATAAATTGGAGTGTTCAGTCCCATTAGCATTCCTGCTATATGACAGAGCGGTGCATGGGCCATGAAACGTTCTTTGGCAGAAAGACCATTAGCCTGAACGGAGGCTGCCGTCTTAAATAATGCATTTCCGTAAGTCAAAAGTGCACCTTTCGGCCGCCCAGTAGTTCCGGATGTGAATACCATTAGTCCGACATCATTCCAAAGATCAATTTCAGCATGTTCGGTTAGAATTGGACTGGTTCGGATGATTTCACACATATCTTCTGCTATTTGGTTGCTTCGTTTCGGTTGGGAAAATTCTTCGGTGAGCGGGAATATAGGTGTATTAGGTAGATAATCACAATAATTTGTGGTGACAATCAGAGGGGATGACTCACTTTTTTCAGCTGCCTTAAACGTGGTGTCATATGCACTGTCGCTTGTGATAATCACTGTAATTGGGGCTTCTTCAAAGCAATATGCCAGTTCACTTTCCTTAAACATTGGGTTAATCGGAATTACAATGCCGCCCAGCTGCTGTATGGCATAGTGTGCAATGATGTATTGCGGGCAATTTTGCAGATATAGAGCTGCATAGCTGCCTTTGTTAAACCCTTTTCCTTGCAGGTAACCAGCAAACCGATTTACATGATCAATCAGGGATTTCCATGTAATATTATTTCCGTAAAAATAATATGCTACTTCGTCGGGTTTTTTGGCGGCGTGATACTCGAGATATTGATAAAGAGGCTTTTCTCCATGCAAATAATTGATTTTATCAGGTGTTCCTGCTGGCCAGTATGGCCGGAATGTTTGAACCATAAATAAACCCCCTTTGTAAAATGAAAAGACAAATGGCTGAAATTCAAGAAGTCCCCTGAGTGAAAGTGCTACCAAAAAGAAGTAAATTCACCTTCTAACCAATATTTAATAGTTAAATTTACTGGCCACTTTTTATCATGACCAGCGAATTCATTTAAAGCGCTTACATATAAATTTATTTTACAACAACTGATTTCACTTTACCTGTCTGTACAGCCAGTCTTTCGATCGCTTCATTATATTCCTTTTCCAACGCTGCAATGATGCCTTCCGCAGTATCAATCTCGGTAATCGCACCGACACCATGGCCGGCAGACCAAATATCCTTCCATGCTTTCACATCTTTGTTTTCCTTTTGCATGTGGTCGAATTCAACGTTTTCCTTTTTCTTTAAATGTGCAGGATCCAGTCCCGCCTTTACGATGCTTGGTATGAGCATATTTGCATTTACACCGGAAAATGCATCGGTAAGAATGATGTCGTCCTGGGTAGAATCCACTAACATTTGTCGGTAGTCATCGTTTGCAAGACTTTCTTTAGCAACAATAAAACGAGTACCCATATAAGCAAGATCTGCTCCGGCGGCCTGTGCAGCCAAAATGCTCGTCCCTGTCGAAATCGCCCCGGCCAGGATGATGATTCCGTCCCAGAATTTTCGGACGCTATCTACAAAAGCGAAGCTATTCAGATTGCCGGCATGCCCGCCAGCACCGCTCGCAACGAGGATTAACCCGTCCGCTCCAGCTTCAGCTGCTTTCTTTGCCCATTTGAGATTGCTGACATCGGCAAAAACAAGACCTCCATAGCTATGTACTGTATCGACCACAGCACGTGGGCTCCCAAGTGAAGTAATCACCAACTCTGGCTTATGCTTTTTTACCAATTCGAGTTCGTCCTGTAATCTGCTGTAAGAGCTGTGGACGACCATATTCATGGCCCACGGCGCGATTTTTCGCTCCGGCTCTTTAGCTCTTGCTTCATCCAGGTTTTTATTCAATTGACCCATCCACTCATCAAGCACTTCTATTGGACGCGCATTCGGTGCAGGGAATGAACCAATTACGCCGTTCATGCATACAGCCTCCACAAGCTCTGGGCCAGACACTAAAAACATTGGCGCTGAAATTGCTGGTAATCTCAGCTGGTTCCACCATTTTTCTGGAATTGTTTTCCCCATTTAAACTCCTCGCTTTCCGTACTGAATTTTCAGATATGAATCACTATTCAATCATACTCCCGGAATAAATTTTGTTCAAGTTTTTCCTTTCTTATAGAATTTCAACGCAATTATAGAGAAGCCAGTCGCTTTTCTGAAGCTTTTTAAGTTTCAGACAAAACGCAACTCGTTATTTTCCCGTTTTGCGGTAGACTTGTTGTCCTTAACTGGTGGCAGAAAGTCTTTTTTTTCGAAAAAGAAACCAACCCGCTTATGCGGATTGGCTATCCAGTAAAAGGGCAATGAAATTCATTATGGAATAAAGTTCGGCTTCTCACTGGTTCCAGATTTATAACACCAATTTCCGGATGGCTTTGGCTACTCCGTCATTTTGGTTTGTATCGGTGATCCAATCAGCAGTTTCCTTCACAATTTCCTGGGCATTCCCCATTGCGATTCCTAATCCAGATTCCTTAATCATCGCAATGTCATTCAGACTGTCACCGACTGCCATGACATTTTCCATACCAAATCCCAGAAAGCTGCATACCTTTTCTATAGCTTTTGCTTTATTAATTCCTAGAGCATTCGCTTCGATGTTTGTAGGACTTGAATTACTTATTTCAAGCTTCCCGGTTTCCTTTAATAAGGAAAAGATCTTATCCCTAATTTTGTCTTCCGCAATGTTGAATCCAAATTTCAGCCACTGATAGGAGCGAATATCCTCAGGCATCTCACCTCTCCAAACCTTGTCGGTACTTGTTGCCCAAAAACCGGTTTTATATTTTTGGGTTAAATTCCACATCCATTCAATCAGTTCATGACTGATTATATTCCTTTCAACCAAGTCTCCATTCGGATCAAATATCTCACTGCCGTTCACCGTAATAAGATATGACGATAACGCAAGCGATTTTGCGATTTCATTGCATGTGGCATAGGCTCTCCCAGTACTGAGCACTACCTTTACTCCCTTTTCCTCCGCCTCTTTAATAGCAGCCCGATTTCCTTCCGTTACTTTGCCATCTTCGTTCAATAGCGTACCATCCATATCAAGCGCGATTAACTTTATCTCTTTTTTTGTGATATTATGTATCATACCATTCCTGCCTTTCTAATTCTGACGATATTACTAATTTAACAAACTTAGGATAATAAGGGGAAATGGAAGGCTTAGGGCGATAGGCTGAATGGCAATTTTATAACGCGGTTAAAACAACTCCAATCGCAATCAGGGCAACTCCTAGGCCATTTAGTAAGCTTAATTTCTCACCAAAAAAGATGACTGCAATAATTGTCGCAATTACTACACTAAGTTTATCAATAGGTGCCACCTGTGAAACCTTACCGACCTTCAACGCCAGAAAGTAAAATAACCACGACGTCGCTCCGGCTACACCACTTAAAATAATAAAGAAAAAAGTCTTTCTGTCAGCGACAATGTCAGGGATCTTACTCAAATTGCCTTCATAAGCAACCACTACTATTAAAAAAATAGCCATAATTAACGCCCTAACTGCAGTTGCCGTGTTAGCATCAATATTTTGCAGTCCGATTTTTCCGAAAATGCTAACCAATGCAGCTGAAACAGCAGCCAAGATTGCATACAAAAGCCATAAAGCCATCCAGTTCAACTCCTTTAAGAAATTTCAATATTTTGCTTATAGGTTGCACTTTGTAATAAGGAAATATTAAGGGGCTTCTGCTTTAAGGAATTAATGCGCAGGAGGACAAACCACTTATATAAAAAAAATCACCCGGACCAAGCTGGGATGCTCGATCCGGGTGTTTATTTTTTTTTAATCTCTTTTATGCATTCCATGTTTCTCACGCGGTATTTGCTGATACAGCTGATCTTCTGGCAGCTGTGTATTTCGCTCTAGCGGTTCGGTATCCTGTCCCATACCTTTGAGGAAATTAAGCAGCAATGATACCGAACGGTTTATTTCGGGATCCTTCAGCGCTCTTGCAATATCAAAATATCCGACTTTATCATCTATTTCTCTAGTTTCTGAGACCCTAGCAATACCGGAATTGATTTTTAAAATGAACGGTTCAAGCTGTTTTACATTCAACGTTCCAAGCGTTCCTGCTAGAAGGAGAAGATTTTTCAGCATATTCGCGGTTTCAGGTGTATCGGCTGTTTTAACAAGAATATGAAGGACCTTGTCTCCTTGGCCGAACACTCCCCTTAACAAAGACAGAATGCCTCGTTCATGCATATGCTTCATTACCTGCAACGATTCAAGGATAGCATCCTTATTTTCAAGCAAGGCATTTTCCACCTCTAGCAAATCTTTTTTCCGTTTGTCTTCTTCCGAGTATTCTAGTCTTTGAATTTGTTTTATCGCCTTAGCCATGCTGCTTCCTCCTTTCCCTTACTGCGTCTCCAGGAAAAACATAATCCTTGCGCGCCCATTTTCTTTGAACCTGTACCCCTATTTGCGGCTGTGGATTTCCATTTCGATGGTTAATTCTTGGCATTGGATTGGTACCTTCGTATTTAAGGATTTCCATTTTAGCCATCGTTTCTTTGTAAGCAGGCGTGTCGGTATCTTTATCGGAAAAGCTGCTTGTTAATAAATTGATCGCCGCTTCACCTGAATCGTTCATCGGCAGGTATACTTCATTAGCTTGGACACGGTCGGTAATAAGAGTTTTCACTTTCACATTTCCATAAGGAGATGTCAGCCTTACAAGCGTACCGTCCTTAAGCCCCCTATCTGCTGCGAGCTCAGGAGAAACTTCCAGCCAGATTTCCGGAGTTTTCATGGATATGCCCTTAGATCGGTATGTCAGGTTTCCTTCATGGAAATGCTCCAGCAAGCGTCCGTTATTGACATGGATATCATATTCTTCTCCAAAGTCAATCGGTTTAGACCATTGAACCGGATAGAGGTTCGCCTTACCGTCCGGGAATGGGAATTTACCATCCGCAAACAGAAGCGGTGTATCAGTTCCGTCCGCATTAACCGGCCACTGCAATGTGTTATATCTCTCGAGTCGTTCATACGTAACACCAGCATAAATAGGTGACAGCATCGCGGCCTCATCCATGATTTGTGACGGATGTGTATAATTCCAGCCAGCACCAAGCCGGTTTGCCAGTTCCATAATGATCTGCCAGTCAGGCTTGGATTCACCCAGCGGCTCCAAAACCTGGTAAAGCCTCTGGATACGACGCTCTGTATTTGTGAACGTTCCCTCTTTTTCAAAGCTTGGGCTTGCTGGCAGTACAACATCCGCATACTGGGCGGTGCTGGAGAAAAAGATATCCTGTACAACAAAGAAATCAAGTTTTTCATAAGCGGCGTGTACGTGATTAATGTTTGAATCCACCAGTCCCATTTCTTCGCCTTTTACATACATCGCTTTCAGTACTCCGGCATGGATGCCTTCAATCATTTCATGGTTGTTCATGCCCGGCTTTTCCGGAATCTTCACTCCCCAACCTTTTTCGTACTTAGCACGAACCTCTTCATCGGCGACTTTTTCATACCCAGGAAGGCGATCTGGCATAGAGCCGAAGTCACTGGCGCCTTGCACGTTGTTGTGCCCGCGCAATGGGTAAGATCCTGCACCCGGCTTGCAATAATTACCGGTTACAAGCAAGAGATTTGAAATTGCCGTACTGGTATCGCTGCCACCGATATGCTGGGTGACACCCATGGCCCATAGCACACAAGTTCCTTCAGCTTTATGAATTGTTTCTGCAATTGTAATGAGGTCCTCTTTCGCAATTCCTGTTGCTTCCTCGGCATATTCCATTGTAAATGGTTCGAGGCTCTTTTTAAATTCCGCAAAACCATTGACGCGCTCCTGAATGAATTTATGATCAGTCCAGCCCTGATCGATAATGTATTTGGTCACTGCAGACAACCATACCATGTCCGAGCCGGCGTTAGGATGAACAAATAAATCGGCTCGCTCTCCCATTTCATGCTTCCTGATGTCTGCAACGATCAGCTTTTGGCCGCGCAGTTTATGGGAGCGTTTGACTCTGGTGGATAAAACAGGATGCGATTCGGAAGTATTGGAACCGACAATTAAAACAAGTCCAGCCTTTTCTATATCTTTGATTGTGCCAGAATCGCCTCCATACCCAACAGTGCGGATTAACCCTACTGTTGCAGGAGACTGGCAATATCGTGAACAGTTATCAACGTTATTTGTACCAATAATACCTCGGGCAAGCTTTTGCATTAGATAAGATTCTTCGTTCGTACACTTAGAGGATGTAATGAATGCCAAAGAATCAGGCCCGTATTGGTTCTTTATTTCTGAAAATTTACTTGCAACCAAGCTAAGCGCTTCTTCCCATTCAGCTTCGCGGAAGGTATCGCCTTCACGAATTAACGGCTTGGTTAGGCGATCTTCACTGTTGACAAAGTCCCAGCCGAACTTCCCTTTTACGCATGTAGAGATTCCGTTGGCCGGTGCTTCTGCCTGGGGCTCTACCTTCAGGATTTGACGGTCCTTGGTCCATACATCAAAGCTACAGCCAACCCCACAATAGGTACAAACTGTCTTTGTTTTCTTGATTCTTTCATCACGCATGGCCGATTCCATATCGGAAATGGCAAGGATGGAGCCGTAGCCGGTTTCCACTCCTTTTGTGATTTCAATCATAGGGCGCAAGGTCTGTTTAGCAATATTGGTTAAATATCCAGCCTCCCCTACCATTCCTTTTTCCATCATGGCGTTACAAGGGCAAACGGTAGAACAGTGTCCGCAAGATACACAAGAAGATTCATTGATCGGTACATCTTTGTCCCAGATGACGCGCGGCCGTTCGCGCTCCCAATCAATGGTCAGTGTCTCTGTAACCTGCACGTCCTGACATGCTTCCACGCATCGTCCGCATAGGATGCACTGATCCGGGTCATAGCGGTAAAAAGGATGTGAATTATCTTCCTCGTACGGTTTGTGGTCATACGGAATACTCTGGTGGTTGATTTTCATTTCTTTGACGGTGTTATGTATCTCGCACCCTCCATTGTTATAATCACAAACCGTACAATATAATTCATGGTTATATAAGATTTTGTCCATCGCCATTACTTGTGCTTGCTTTACTTCAGAAGAAATGGTATTCACGACGTCCCCATCGTTTAAATATGTCGAACATGACCTGACTAGCTCTCCATTTACGTTAATAATACAAGTATCGCAAGTCTCAATTGGCCCTAAGCTTGGATGGTAACAAACGCTTGGCACTTCAATAGAACTTTCAGAGAGCATTTGAAGGACTGTCTTGTTGCCGGTGATTTCCATCTCCACACCGTTTACATTAATCTGCATCTTTTCTTCCAAAAAAAACTCCCCTTTCCAGATAATCAGCACTGATAGAATCAGCTTCTCTCATTTTCAGTACCCTGCCAGCTAAAATATAAAACATGCTTGCTTCAGTTGAGGTGTAAACTCACATACATAGAAACAGTGCCAATAGAAACAGGGCTGTGGCGATTATAAATCTATTTTTCTTTTAGTAATAAAATGTATGACAAACAAAGATATATATGAAAGGTCATAAGTGTTACCACATGTAATCATTTCGGTAATATCCCTAAAACAAATAAAAACCCGCCGTTTGGCGAGCCTTTGGAAAAAGTTGAATAGTAACCGTGCTTATTCCTGCCAAGATGCAAGTACCTTTTATTTTGATTCTTTCCATTCAGAGTGCAAGGCAGGATCTATTTTCTTAACTTGATTAAAAAAAGCATTAATAAAACCTAATTGCTGTCGAGAGAGATTTACCATATACTTTGGCACTCGCACCAAATGAATATAATCATAGCCTGGTACCTCCCTAACCTGGGAAATATATTGAGTTGGATCAACTCTTAAATTTAAGTGCATGGCTACAGGCAAAAGAACTTTCTCCTTTCCTTGGTGATTTATTTTATAGTTATGCTCATTTGCACTGGTTAGTTTGGATAGATATCAAAATGTATGATTTGTCCTTTTAAACAACTTTTGAAATACAGTTAAAAAAACCGAATCATGGCCATATTAATACAGCCAGGATCCGGTTTCCATTTACGTAAAATGTATTTTGTTTAGTAGATCTGCCAATAGAGTATCTGGAAGTGTTCAAAGCCTGATTCATTTTTATAAAGGCAACAATGCTACGTTTTTCACTGCTTTGAGATTTTCTATCATATCTTGCCACTGCTGCGGTTTCTTCGGAAGAACAGCATAATAAGTGGTTAAGAAATTAACAATCAGTTCGGCTGGTATTTCCGAAACTTCTTCATTTTGTGGCATAAAACAGAAATCAAGCCCTGAAACAGCTTCCCCATCATTTTGCCAGGATGGATGTACATATGGAAAGTCCAAACGCTTATATCCAAGGTGAGACAGCACTTCCCTGCGGACAAAAGGATTCATTGTCTGAACGCCGCCAAAATCATGCTTCTCGTTTGAAATATAAGGATTATAGATTTCGGCAAACATGCCAAACAGTTCTTTTCCGTTATTCCTGGCCAGTTCATCTAAATCACGCTGTCTATTTTGGGCAAGGAATCGGCCCAGGCTTAAACCGGCTTCTCCGACAATGGTAAAATCGGTCATGGCAATATTCCAGTCAGGATAGTAGCGGTATTCGGTTGCCCCCACTACCTTGTCATCATGGACGGCAACAAAAACCCGAATGCCAGGATCCTGAAGCGGTTCCTTCCAAAGCTGGAAGTCCAACACTTCTTCCGGTGGAAATACATTCTTCATTAAATCATGCATCTTTTCAAACAATGGGTCTTCTATATTGGAAATTCTAATATATTCCATCAAGCTTCCACCTTTTATGGGATTATTTAAACGGGTTTTTCCATTCCATCAGCACGCTATAACCGTGTGATTCTTCATCATCAAGATAATTTTCAACAATTGTTACCGGTATTCTGCCGCACTTTAGCAAAAAGCTAATAACCGGGTCCTTTAATTCCCCGCACACTACTTTCTGCAAATATTGATCAGCGCTTAGCTCACCTGCCAGTTTATGGTATCCTGGCATCCTTCCTCCGCCAAGCAATCGATCCAGTTTCTTTTCGATGACAACATGATACATAGACTGCATCATGAGCTTACCTAATCCGAATTTCCGATATTTCGGCCTAACACTTATATCGACAATATATAGAGTATTTCCGTTCGGGTCATGATTGCGTATATACCCTGAATCGGTAATTTCCTCCCACGTATGTACCGGGTGGGCAGGGTCAAAATTGACACATAGGCCTGTCAAGGATCCTGCCACCTCCCCGTTTATTTCAATGCACAATGCACCGTCCAGAAATAATGTTACATGGTTTTGCAATTGCTGTTTATTCCACCATAAATCAGAGGGAAAAGGCGGCGGAAAGCATTCCGCCTGAATTGCGATGAGTTCATTAAAATCCGTTTCCGAATAATTTCGGATGACAGCAGGGACAGGCTTTCCATCGTCAAACACAAATAATTCTTTTCGGTACGGCATCTGCATCCATCACCCTTAGATTTTTTCAGTTTCTTCCCAATCCGTGTATAAATCAGTCCGGCGATCTCTCCAGGTTGTCACTGACCCTTTTTCACGAACTTCATGCAACAGGCTCAAATCCAGATCTGCAGTGACGATCATGTCACTATTTAACTCACCTTCCACCATAATGCCCTTCGGAGGGAAAGGAATATCGTTAGGTGTAATGACGGCAGCTTGCCCGAAATTAGCACGCATGAAATCAACTGTTGGAAGGGAACCAATTGTTCCAGTAACTACAACATACACTTGATTTTCGATTGCGCGGGCATGTGAAGTGTAGCGTACCCGATGGAAGCCATGTCGGTCATCCGTACATGATGGACAGAAAATCACATCTGCTCCCTTTGCCTTTGCCATACGCACGATTTCCGGAAATTCAATGTCATAACAAGTCAGGATGGCAATCTTTCCTTTCTCAGTTTCAAAAATATTCAAGTGATCACCGGCAGACATATTCCATTCATGAACTTCGGTCGGCGTGATGTGGAGCTTTGCTTGCTCCCCGATCCTTCCGTCCGGATAGAAAAGGTGGGCTACATTATATAGACGGCCTTCTTTTTGGATAACATGCGTGCCGCCAATAATATGCATGCCAGTTTCTTTGGCAAAGTTTGAAAATAACATTTTATATTGTTCAGTAAAGCCAGGGAGCTCATTGATTGTTAACCTTGTTCCCTGGTCGCTGCCGATTGACAACAACTGAGTTGTAAAAAACTCAGGAAACAGGACAAACTCAGAACCGTATTCCTGGGCAGTTTTTATATAATGTTCGCATTGATTTGCGAAATCTTCAAATGATTGGATAGTATGCAAGTGATATTGAACAGCAGAAACACGGTATTTCAATGATTGCTCCCCCTTAATGTGTATATATTTTTTTCATTTTGATTAGTAATTTTGTACCAACTAAATAATAATATATACCAGGAAATAAGAGGTTTGTAAAGGTATTAAATTTCTTTTTAACTAATATAAAAGTAATTTCTCTCAAATTAAGCGCTTGGTATTATTTGCTTCTTTTAATGAAATCCCTAAATTTTTTCCTTATGACAAAACAAAAAACCCACGGAGAAAATTTGATTTTCACCATGAGTTCCTAATTGCAGTGTTTACATGCTGTTGCAAGTTGTAAAAAACAGCCCTGTGTAATGTCTTTTTCGTCAAAGCTTTAGTTGAATTTAAGGGATTTATCGAAGAACTTAAACGACTGTTTTTGAACGTGTTGGAACAACTGCTGACGCATATCAGTCTCAATATTGATCCCAAGCTAATGTCCCCAATAATTTACAACATATTGCAAAAATGTACGTAAAACATATAGGAGCAATAAACCAAGCCTTACTGACACTAAGGCCGGCCAATCACTATTTGGCAGAAGGGTGTCAATAAACCATTGAACTGCAAGGGGAAAGCTTGAAAGACATATTGGGGCAAGCTTTAGTATATGTCTACGATAAAATAATAGAAATGCTATAAGAGATTTTTGACATCATAAAACCCTCCATTTTCAAGCGGACCACCCTCTAGTAACGCCATCAATTTCTCGGCAACAAGCTGCGGCGGCCTCAACATCCCCTGTTCTTTGAAGGAATGAAAGGTCTTAGCTTGTGCAAAGTCTTTCTCGTCAGCCTGCCGGATATCCGCCTGCATATTTGTATCCATGATTCCCGGTGAGAACGAAATAATAGTAACAGGATGCCGTTCCTGCGCTTGCTCGGCGCCTGTAACCCGGGTAAACATTTCAAGACCGGCTTTTGTGCTGCAATAAGCCGCCCATCCTTGATATGGCCGCAATGCTGCGCCAGAGGATATATTGACAATAGTTTTCTTCCCTGAAAAATCCCTCGTCCTTTCAATAAAAGCATTGGATAGCATCATTGGCGCAAGGAAATTAACCTTAATGCTGGTTTCCAATCTTTCCTGCTCAATCTGGCCAACAGGCTTAATCGGCTCAACCACCCCGGCATTATTAATGAGATATAGCTCCTCCGCGTCACTAATTTCAGAAAAAATTCTGTCCACTAGTTCAGGAAGCTGGTCCGATTCACCGAGGTCAGCGAAAATACTTGAGACTTTAACACCCTGGCTTCCAGCCTTCTCAATCAGCTGGTCATTAGCTGAACGGGCCACAAAAATGCAATGATTGCCGTCTTGCAAGCACTGTTCAGCAATCGCTTCTCCAAGTCCTTTCGAGGCACCGGTAATTATGTATGTTTTCATTCTTTCTCTCCTCCTATTAAAGCTAATTCGACACCAATAACTCATATCCTCTTATGGTTCGGACTATTGATTGGATAATAATATGGCTATTTGATCCTCCACTTTTTTAACTGCTGCTTCGTCGGCAACATTATTCAATAGAACAGAAAATATATACTTTTTTCCTGATTTTCCTGACACATAGCCCGAAAGTGAGCTCACTGTGGAAATAGTGCCTGTTTTTGCTTTTACGTTTCCTGCTGCTGAGGTATTTCTCATTCGTTTTTGCAAGGTACCTCCAACCATACGATTACTGGCACCAGCTACCGGAAGGGAGTTCAGATATGTCTGAAACCATGTCTTTGTTTGGCATAAGAAAAGTAATTTTGTGATATCGTTAGCCTTAAGCAGGCTGACATGCGAAACTCCGGATCCATCGCGAATGACCATGTTTCCGGTATCGACCCCTAGGGTTTGAAGATTTCTCTCCATTACCTCAAGACCGTTTTCCCAATTACCTTCCCCTTTTGCAGTCCTGCCTATTTCCTTGACCAAAGTTTCAGCATGGGTGTTGTTGCTTAGTTTCATAAATGGTACCAAGAGCTGGGATAACGGCATGGATCTATGGGAAACCAGAACGGTGGCGTTCTTTGGAGTTATCCCGTGCTTCACCCTTTTTAACACTTTTACCCCTTGTTTTTGAAGCGCATTTGTAAATAACTCAAGAGCATACCCAGTGGGTTCCCAAATAGCTACACGGCTTTTGGCCGCTTTTTCACCGACTGGAATGGTTCCTTCCGCTGTTATTGTATTTGTTCCATGTTCCCTTCGGATTTTTAATGTTCTCTTTCTACCCTGACCAACTGTTTTTACTGAGTTGATAACTTTAACATATTTGGTTCGAGGAAATATAGAAACAACTGCAGGGCTATTCACTTTTTTTCCCGGCCTCACTTTGACTACAATCGTACCTGAATCATAGTCATCATCTGGTGCAGCAGTTATGGCCGAAATCTGTGCTCCATAATATTGCATTTCGTCGGTCCAGGGAAGGTCTTTCGAATATCTCTCTTTATCGTACCAGGAATCATCAGCTATTATATTCCCAATAATCAATTTGACACCCTTGTCTTTTAGAGCATCGGCCATTTCATTGAAATCCTTCTCCACTAAAGTGGGATCACCGTATCCTTTCAAATACAGGTTCCCTGTTAAAATTCTAGCCCGAATGCAACCGTCTGTCATCAATTCCGTTTTAAAGGTATAATTCTCGCCCAGTTGATCCAGCGCCGCTGCTGCCGTCAACAACTTCATATTTGACGCAGGTCTCAGTCGAGTATTCCCGTTATGTTCATATAGTATTTCTCCGCTCTCTGCACTCCTGACGCTGATTCCTGTGACAGATCCGTCAAGCAGCGGATGGTCCAGTATGTTTGAAATCTGATCAAAAGTGTTCTGTCTCTTTGAAACTACAGCCTGAGCGTGATACCCTTCACTGAAGAGAGCCAAGGTTATCCCGATTGATACAAAAACAATCCCTAATGTGTTTATGTAGATCGTCATACCTTACTCTCCTTCATACCGTGTTAGAAATAGTATGTACCAAGGTTTCTATTTCATCTAAAAACGGAAAAACCGGGTTCCATTCCAAACGGGGCCCGGTTCGTTGAAAGTTTTTTGTAAATTGTCTGAGTGATAATGCTAACTCACTGACATTGAAAACATATAGTATACTTTTTGTTACTATGTAAAAATAAAGTGCGTACTTCTTATTTCATCGGACAGGAGATATACTTGCCAGGTAAAAGCTTTAAGTACAGATTCCTTTCCAGGTTTAGTGTAATCCTTATAGGGAATTTTAAAACTGTACACCTAAGAAATAAATGATTAGGAGTGAGACATTCATGGAATTACAACTTGCATTAGACCTTGTAAACATTCCAGAAGCAAAACAATTGGTGAAGGAAGTCGAAGAACATATCGACATCGTCGAGATTGGTACACCAGTTGTAATTAATGAAGGGCTTCGTGCAGTTAAGGAAATCAAGGAAGCTTTCCCAAACTTAAAAGTATTGGCTGACTTAAAAATCATGGATGCGGCAGGTTATGAGGTTATGAAAGCATCCGAAGCTGGCGCTGACATCATCACAATCCTGGGTGCTGCCGAGGACCAATCGATAAAGGGTGCTGTTGAAGAAGCGAAAAAACAGGGCAAGAAAATCCTGGTTGATATGATTGCAGTAAAAGACATCGAGGGGCGTGCGAAGGAGCTTGATGAGTTTGGTGTAGACTATATCTGTGTTCATACAGGCTATGATCTTCAAGCAGTCGGAGAGAACTCTTTTGAAGACCTTCGAAAAATCAAAAATGTTGTAAAAAATGCAAAAACTGCGATTGCGGGCGGAATTAAGCTAGAAACACTCCCTGAAGTCATGAAAGCCCAACCAGACCTTGTAATCGTAGGTGGCGGCATTACCGGGAAAGATGATAAAAAAGCGGCGGCAGCCGAAATGAAAAAACTGATTAAGCAAGGGTAAAAGCAACATGCAGACAACCGAGTATTTAGCAATGATTTTAAAAGAGTTGGAACGATCAGCAGACATGATTTCCGATGAAGAAGCGGAAAAGCTGGTGAACGCGATTCTCGAGTCAAAGAAAATATTTGTCGCTGGAGCAGGCAGGTCAGGTTTCATGGGCAAGTCATTTGCTATGCGGATGATGCATATGGGCTTGGATGCATATGTTATCGGGGAAACAGTAACCGCAAATTTCGAAGAAAGTGATATTTTGATCATCGGTTCCGGTTCAGGGGAAACAAAAAGCCTTGTATCCATGGCTGAAAAAGCAAAAAGCATAGGCGGTACCGTGGTGGCTGCTACCATTTTTCCCGAATCTACGATCGGGCGCCTTGCAAATTTTACGATCAAAATGCCCGGTTCCCCTAAAGACCAATCCGAAGCCGACTACCAAACAATACAGCCGATGGGTTCGCTTTTTGAGCAAACACTCCTTTTGTTTTATGATGCTGTCATTTTACGGTTCATGGAGAAAAAAGGACTGGATTCCAACACAATGTATGGAAAACATGCGAATTTAGAATAAAGTTTTAAACAAACCGCACGGTTATATACTAGTGCGGTTTGTTGTTTCTTGGGATTGAGCAATGAAAATGTAATCATAAGCAGCATTTCCCTGATTTTCCAAATTTATTTCCTCTTGGTAAACCATAGTAAGTTTTCAATTAACACCCACCATCCAATTCAAGCAGATATTCACTTACACGGAAACCCTTACGCCACCTAACTTTCATAGGTTCCTTACTTTCAACCTAGACATAACATCCATAACAGCACTCATAAAAGAAAAAAGACGCCTTAAGCGTCTTTTCCCTGTTTTCCATAGCATCCTTACCAGCGATGAGCCTTGGCGTTGCTTCTTAATATGATATTGGTCTTGGTCATTTGAGTATGCCCATTTACCTGTGATTTAGCACGCTTGGGCCTGGTCCAATTATGGTGAAAAAGCTCAGAGTGTGGATCTAATTGATCTTTGTAACTCATCGAATCACCCCAATTGATGGATACTTGATGCGCCTTTGGCATCAAGTTTAGGTTTTGTAAACAGGGTTAATAATATCACAGCTTATTTATTGGAAAAACCAGTGTGATACCTTAAAACATTATGCTCATTCCCAGCTGAACTGATCAATTTTTCTGCAATAGCTTCTGTTAACTCAGTACACGTGCGGGGAACAAAAGATTTTAGTAATCCATTTGTAAGCCGTGCAGTTGCCCCATTCGCAGTAATATCGAGGAAGCCCTCCATCTCAGTAGTTTGCGGGTCTATTTGTCTGCCTGAAAAATGACCTTTTCCAATAAATTTTTCATTCAGGCCTAACAAATCAAATGTCACCTTCGTCGGTTCCACCCATTTTGTAATTTGCACCTTCATTTTTATTTTTTTCTTAAGAGGACCTAAATCTCCTACGAACTCCCATGTGGATTCATTATCGCTAATGATTTCGTGACCAACATATCCTGGCACCAGGGGAGACCAATTATCCATAACACTTACAAAATTCCAAACCATCCTTATGGGAAACGGAAGCAAAACTTTATGCAATCCTTCTGGCATGCCAAACAGCTCCTTTTATGTATTGTGGGTTTTAGATTGCATAAACCCGTTTCGGTTAATACTTTTTAATCTATTAGCATAAACTGTAAAATATAACATTTTTCTATACGCAAGTGCTCCTACAGAAAAACTACATAAAAAAACTTCCCCATTTTCAAATGGAGAAGTTCTATTTTATCGCGGCCGATTTAGCGTGAATGTCTTTCCTAAAGAGGCATAATCATTTCCTGCAAGACGGCTTACAGGGCTTAACTTGAAAGGATCGATTTTACCGTCATGATACAGGCTTGGCTCTATATGATATGTTACAATTCTGCCGATCAGTAAATCACAGGCAGGTTCCCCTTCAGCTCCTCCTAACTCGAGTGAATGCTCAAGCTTACATTCGAATCTGATTTTTGCTTCCTTTATGCCTGGCACTGATATCGAACTGCTATCTATTGCCTCAAAGCCCGACAGCGGTAATTCGCTTTCTTCATAAGGCAGTTCTGCGGCGGTTTTGTTGGCAGCTTCTACATTCGATTCATCTGTGATATGGACCACAAACTCACCTTTTTCCAAAGCGTTCTTGGCTGTGTCCTTTTTGCTTCCACCTCTGCGCTGGATTGAAAGGGAAATCATAGGCGGGTTCGCACTAACAATATTAAAGTAACTAAACGGGGCGATATTTAATGAACCGTTCACAGATAATGTCGTGACAAGCGCTACCGGCCTTGGAATGATACTCCCTGTTAAAAATTTATAATTGTCGCGTTCGGACATTTTATTAGGATTTAACGTTAACACTCAAATCAACTCCTATTCAACCGTGAAAGTCTTTTGGAACCAGCCTGCGGCAGCTAGCGCTTCCGACCGGGTCAGCTGGTGCCCAAATTGGTCCCAGTGTATATCAACGCTTGCCCCGGAATTTTTTAATAAAAATGCTAATTCTTCTGTTTCACTCGCAGGGCAAATTGGATCATTGCTACCGGCTCCAATAAAAATAGGCAGATCTCGCATAACCGGCAGCTTTATTCCCCTTCTAGGAACCATAGGATGGTGAAGGACTGCCCCCTTTAATGAATTTTCATAATGAAACAGCAGGCTTCCGGCAATGTTTGCCCCATTGGAATACCCAACCGCCACTATATTTGAGCGGTCGAACCCGTATTGCTCCGAAGCGTCCTGAAGAAATTGGTTTAATTCCTCTGTGCGGATGACGAGATCCTCCTCATCAAATACACCCTCGGCCAATCTGCGAAAAAATCTGGGCATTCCATTCTCCAGAACGTTTCCCCTTACGCTTAAAATGGATGACTTAGGGGATATCAATTCTGCAAGCCCCAACAAATCCTCTTCCGTGCCGCCTGTACCATGCAAAAGTAAAAGAACAGGCGCTTTATTGCTGCTTCCTTCTTTAAAAATATGCTTCATGTTCATGATTTATCCTCCTTTAAGACCCGTACCTCGGCAGGCAGGAGCGTTGCCTCTAAACGCTGACGCCTTTCCTCAAGCCACGGAGGCAACAAAAGCCTTCTTCCCATCTCTTCGGCAGTTTCATCCCGGGTAAAACCGGGCGGGTCGGTCGCTATTTCAAAGAGAATTTGGCCCTCTTCCCTGAAATAAATCGCATTGAAATATTGGCGGTCGATGACCGGTGTAACACCATAACCAGCATTGGCTACATGCTGTTTCCAACTTTCATGGTCTTCAAAATCTTTTGCCCTCCAGGCAATATGGTGGACGATGCCTACTCCTATAGATCCTAGCGGCATAGCTGACTTTCCTACATCTATGGTGTTACCTATATCACCAATTGAACGAAATCTTACGTAATCGCCCTCTTCTTTTACCTGTTCAAGACCCATCACATCCACAAGCAGCTCCATCGTCTTGGCCGGCTGGGTAGATAGTAATACTGCTCCTCCAAAGCCTTTAATAGCATTTTCGCGTGAAACCCCGCCAAAAGCCCAATCGCTTTTCCTGCCTTCTTTTCTAGCTGTAAGCTCCAGTTTTAGACCATGTGGATCTTCAAAAGCAAGGTATTCTTCACCAAACCGGGAGGATTTTTCAAATGAAATCTTAAACTTTTCCAACCGTTGTTCCCAAAAATCGAGAGTACCCTCCGGTACAACGAAAGACGTCTTTCCGACTTGGCCACCCCCAATTTTACCACGGAATGCGTTTGGCCAAGGGAAAAAGGTCATGATGGTTCCCGGGCTCCCTTGTTCATCGCCAAAATAAAGGTGATATGTTCCCGGATCGTCAAAGTTCACCGTTTTCTTTACAAGACGAAGACCCAGCACACCAGCGTAAAAATCTACATTCTCCTGAGGATTCCCTACAATCGCGGTGATATGGTGAATACCAGTTGTCTTTTTTTTCATCATGTTCTCCTTCCATCGAATAAGCCCTATTTCTTCGTTTTAAGAGGTTTTAGTTTTGCTTCTATGATGGGCCGCTTTTCCTCTAAGAATGGCGGCAGCGCCAGAGATTCCCCTAAATGTTCCAGTTCCTCATCTGTAGCAAAGCCAGGTCCATCCGTTGCCAACTCGAAAAGAATACCATTGGGCTCCCTGAAATAGAGTGAACGGAAATAAAAACGATCGACAAACCCTGAATTCGGTATCCCTGCCGCTTGTACTTTATTGATCCACTGCATCATTTCCTGTTCATCGGAAACTCTGAAAGCCACATGGTGGACACCTCCACGGCCCAGCCGCTCCTTCGGAAGATCCTTTCTCTCCTCAAGATGCACCTCTGCCCCTATTCCGCCCCCGCCAGTCTCATAAACTTCAATATCGCGCTGTCCAGGAAAGATGGAAGGAAAGGTGCCTTTTTTGCTGAAGCCGAGCAAACTTGAGAGAATCCCTGAGGTTGCTTCCAAATCAGTAACAGTTAGCTTTACCGGGCCCAATCCGACAATTCCGTATTCCGGGGGTACAGGGCTCAATACCCAAGGACTCCCTTGTACAGTTCCTTCTTCAGATTCGTCAGAAACCAGCAGTAGCCTCTGTTCCTCAAAACCTGTAAAAGGCAGTACTTTTCGACCAAAACGCTCTGTTATTTGGCCATGATTGATGCTGAACCTAGCAAATCGATTCTTCCAATAATCCAAGGCCGCATCGGTCCTGACCCGGAGTGACGTTTCTGAAATACTGTTTGTTCCTGGATGCGCCCGTCCTGCATTTGGTATTTCAAAAAAAGTAAATTCGGTTCCTGGAGTTCCGATTCCATCTCCATAGAATAAGTGATAAACCGAGATGTCGTCCTGATTCACAGTTTTCTTTATGAGCCTCATGCCCATCACACTTGTATAGAAATGATAGTTTTTCTCCGCGTTCTTCGTTAATGCCGAAACATGGTGGATGCCTTTTAACTCCATGTATTTTCACCTCGTCTCATTATTATTTGCCGTTTTCCTTTTTCAACAAACTATTACCTTGAATTCGAGATATTTACCTTGATTTAAAGATAAATGATTGAAATATAAATGTCAATAAAGAAAAGCTGCGCTGTTTCACAATAACAGCGCAATCGACCTACAAAAAATTATAATAATCTATCAAGGGCTTTTTTCAAATCACCGATAAGCAGGTCACAGTCTTCCAATCCTACTGCCAGCCGGATAAGCCCCGGACTCTGATTTTCCTTTCTGAGCCGATCAGCATTTTTCCCGTTGTTTCTGGAATAAATTAAACTTTCAAATGAACCCCACGAGACGCCTACCTGAAAGAGTTCCACGGAGTTAACGACTTTTTTTACCTGTTCAAAATGTACATCCTCCAGTTCAAAACCCATTAACCCGGAATAGCCGCTGAGCTGTCTTTTTCCGAGCTCATAATCAGGATGTGAGCGCAAACCCGGATAATGGACGTTTTTCACCGCGGGGTGGGTTTCAAGAAATTTAGCTACCTGAATGCCATTTTCCTGGTGGGCCTTCATTCTGAAGGGCAGAGTCCTTAGCCCTCTAAGCAGCAACGCGGCCTCATAGGGCGATAAATTAGCCCCAAAAAGCAATAGCTCCTTGTGAAAGAGGGAATCGATGATTTCACGTGAGGCAATCACTGCACCACCCAATAGATCACTGTGCCCTCCTAAATACTTTGACGCGGAATGAATAACAATATCAATGCCCATTTCTAGCGGCTTTTGAAAAAGGGGGGTAGCCCAGGTATTATCAATGATTGTTCTAATTCCCTTGTTTTTTGCTAATTTTGCCACAGCTTGTAAATCTACGAGGCGGTATGTCATATCAGTTGGGCTTTCTATATAGATCACCTTGGTATTGTCTTTGATTCCGTTTTCAATCTCACTAATTGAAACGGAATACACAACGGAGTGTTCAACCCCGAATTTTTGTAGATATTTCATTAAATCCATTGTTGAGAAATACAGATTGTCAATACAAAGTACATGGTCACCCTTTTTTAGGCTGTTAAATAGGGTTGCGCTGATAGCAGCCATTCCTGAACTGAAACACCTGCATGCTTCACCCCGCTCCAGGGCAGCAAGCTTTTTCTCAGCGATTTCTACCGTGGGATTGCTTCCCCGACTATATACATAGTGGTTCTGTTCTTGAGACTCCGCCTTTGCCAGCTCTTCAAGGGTCGGATAGGTAAACAATGTGTTACCAAATATCGGTGGTACAACAGCTCCCGTAAACCGCTCCTGGTCATCGCCCAAATGCATGCAGATTTCCTTGTCACGCGCATACCTATTCTCGTCTTGCATTTACGTTCCTCCTGTTTGAAAACACACCCTTTTGTCTCATAGTTTGCCAATCTTATCTAAAATCATGAGAAAACAACCGATTGGTTGATTAGCTTTTTAATAAAGGAGACCGAAGCAAGTTGCAATATGCGTGTTAGACACAAAGAATGTCCAAGTACTATCACCCAACAACAAGTCGGGACAACAAACAGTTCTCAATAAAATATGTAAAGGAAAAGCTAATGAACGCCCCTGAATCATTGCCTTTCCCTTCTCATCGGCCCAAAGAAGCTTAATCCAGGATAATTATTTGGCCTCCGCCTGTTCACACTTTCAGGTTTACCTTCATTCTGTGACCTTTCTGGACCATTCCCCTTACCCTTTTTGTCCGGTTCCCGCTCAATGTTGTCCTTATCGTTTGTCTGATATGGAGTCATTTCATCCATTTTCTGGACTGCTGCTGAAAATTCTTCATTGGTCATCTGTTTTGTCGCGAGCAGAGAACAAAGAATCGCATAGGCAATCGGCCTTGTGTCAACTTGAACATTCAACTGGATATCGACATCAGAGTTGCCACTGTGGCCAATCCTGGCATTGTTCTCATTGGAATCAGTGTCATTATGGTTGACATTTCCGCGTGAAAACACATTGTCTTGCTCACTTGGCATTCAAAACACTTCCTCTGTTTAAAATAAGGCGGGAACAGGACATCCCCTTCCCGCCTGAAACCTAGTCGTCCACATCCACGTCCTGGTCCTGATCTGTGTCTTGATCCTGTTCGGAGTCTTGATCCTGGTCGGCATCCGCATCGGAGTTCGCGCGCGAACGGGAGCGTACACGGGCGCTAGAATCGGAATCTACATCGATATCCAGATCGATTCTGGAATTTCCAGAGTTGCAGATTTTCGCAACATTCGTATTATGGTCCTCATTCTTCACTCTATTCTCGGAATCTACATCATTATCATTGTCAATATCCACGTCGTTGTCAAAATCATTGTCTAATTCTGCGTCAAAACGAGCATCCGCTTCTGAATCCCCATTGCCATTTCTTCTCGCCATATTTATTCCTCCTTTCGCTTTATATCAGCAATATATTCAGTTACGGAAAACAGGGATAGACAAATTCATCAGGACAAATGTGGAATTGTTCTTTTCTGACGCCCGAGCCTACGCACCGGCAGGATATTGAAAAAAAAGAGGTGATTTTTCTGCGCACAACTGACTTATTTTTTTGGAAAACACATTTTTGTTATTACAATGTTATAATGGCTGGCAGATGTATACTCGACCACCTGTTTAGATTGGAAATGTTCACAAACGGACACAGGATGGAAGCTATTGCTTTTTCTCTTGGAAGTAAGGAGGCTAAAACTCCGGTATCCAAAAAAGTAAAAATGAACCAAGTCTTTTATTTTACTCTAGCCTCCCTGTTATTCCATTGATGATCTTTGGCTGGTCTAAAGCTAAGCGAGTAGAAAGAAACAGAGCTGGACAAAGTGTCTGAAGCAAGCATCTATACATAAAATTTAGGAAAATTATATTAAACTAGAGGTATTCATTCATTAAGGAGGCATTTTTATGGCGGAACATCATTTTTATCTGACTGCAAATTGGCCTGGTCTTAGGAACGACGTCGGGGAGATCGAGGCAGGAAATTTACGGACAAAAATCTCGATACCACAAGAGATGGATGGCCCTGGAATCGGAACTAACCCGGATGAGATGCTTTTAGGAGCTGCTGCTACTTGTTATATAATTACATTGGCAGCAATGATGGAACGGAGCAGACTTACAAAACGGCAATTGACAATGGATTCAGAAGGGATTGTCGATGTAACAAACGGGGTCATAACATATAAAAAAATCATACATTCCCCAAAAATCATTCTTCTTCCAGATGCTTCTGAAAGGGATTTAAGCTTGGCACACCGATTAGCTGAAAAGGCGGAAACATCTTGTATGATATCGCGGGCTATAAAAGGAAATATCGAACTAGAGCTCAAACCTGAAATTACAATAGCTGGTCAGTAAAAGATTAGACTTTTCTAAAATGACTTATTCCCATGAAACGGCCGCAAAAAAGTAGCGATTCACCGTTTCATGGGAATTGTTTATCCCGGATACCGTTATATTCTGTTTTCAACCTGCTGGCATACTTCTTCAGCGGATAATCCATTAGCTTCAATGACCGATCCCTGAATGGCAACGTCCTGCATTCCCATCACATTAGAATCTATGCCTGTGATTACACAGAAATCGCAGCCTTTTGCATCGGATTCCTGTTTCAATTCAACTACATCATGCCCTCTATCCCTCAATGCCTGCTGTATATTGCTCAAGGATTGTTCAACACCTATTCTCGCCATGGTTTTACACCTCCTCCATCATTTAAACTTTCCCAGTGAACACGAATTATGTATATAACACAAGGCAAATAGAGAAAGTAACGATGGAGGTGAAAGTCGTGAACCATAAGCGTAAAAAGGATCCATCGACCATTGGGTTAGGTTCTCCGCAGGTGGAAGGCCAGGGAACGACCAACGTGGAAACAGGCTCTAGTAAGATATCCTCCACAAGAAAGAAGCAAAAGCGGCACTGAAAGGTGAGGCTGACTCATGTAAAAACGAGTCAGCCTTTTGTAAAAAAAATTTTCTTGATGAAAAAAGATCGATTGTCCCGATTTATCCTTACATAGTGCTAAAAGTTAAGCCTTCTTACTTCATTTTCCGTCTTCATATCGCTAACACCTTCTTGAGCGATCCCTTCTATGCTCATATCCGAAGCGGCATCAGTTGCCGGCGCTATATCACTTGATTTTTGATTATTATTCTGTGCTGCTTGGCTATTCCATTTATCCATCCTTTCACCCCTTTTGGTGTGTTTCTCTTGTAATCTGCCTCTATCCACCATTATTCATCCACATTTGGGAATACATAATTTCACCTTCCTTCCACATCCTAATTCCAGGAGGTGCGTGGAATGGAACCGAGGCAACCAGGCAACAAAAAGCTGCCGGATTTTAAAGAGTTGAATGATCGTATAATCGCAGAGCCGTCCGGGAGCCCCCGGCTGGTCATCCAAACGAATTTGGATGTAGAGAATGTGGAGGATGAAAACCCATATTTCGAAAGAAATGGCAAGGATGAAGGAAACACCCGCCTTCGGAATTTCTTTGATGATTAAATTACTCACTATTATCCGAAGTATGCTTTCGGGGTTAATAATTACATTTGACTGATCAGATACATTGGCGCCAAGAGTGAAGCGAAGGGATTTCTTTTTATACAAAAAGGGCCTCCATAACGGATGGCCTTCTCATGTTAAAAATACTTCTTTTTCCAAAAAATAAACGCTGTTGCACCCGCCAGGCCAACTGCGATTAGAAGTGTAATCACAAAAGCAAATTGGTTATGTTCAAATGGCAGCTTCACATTCATTCCGAAAAAGCTCGCAACCATTGTAGGAAGTGTTAAAATGATCGTCACCGAAGTCAAAAATTTCATTGCGATATTGACATTGTTTGAAATTATCGATGCAAAAGCATCCATCATCCCGCTCAGTATGCTGCTGTGGGTTTCCGCCATCTCTATTGCCTGGGTGTTTTCGATTATAACATCTTCAAGCAATTCCTTGTCTTCTTCATACATTCTCAAATAATTAAACCGAAGTATTTTGTCGAGAACTACTTTGTTTGATTTTAACGAGGTAGTAAAGTAAACCAGGCTTTTCTCCAAAGTTAAGAATGTATAAAGCTCTTTATTTTTCATAGACTGGTGGAGCTCCCGTTCGGCTTCATTTGAAATTTTGTTTATTTGCTTTAAATATCGCAAATAATAGGAAGATATTTCGAATAGGAGCTGTAGGGCAAATCGCGTTTTTTTATTGGTATAAAAATCTTTCTTCCTGTTCATGATGAAATTTTCCAAAACAGGGGTTTCTTTTAACGAGATCGTAATAAAACATTCTTCCGTAAAGATCATCCCAATCGGTATCGTTTCATATATCGCCAATCCTGTATCATCACGTGCAATGTAGGGGTAATCTACAATGATCAGGACATTCCCGTCTTCCTTTTCGATACGAGAGCGTTCTTCATCGTCAAGGGGGTCCTTTATAAAATTGACAGGCAAATCAAGCCTGGTGCAAATCTGTTCGATTTCGTCCTCGGTCGGAGCCACCATATTGATCCAGCAGCCCTTTGATATCTCGGAAACGGTTTCCAACCGTCTGTCTTCAGTTGTCTTATAGATGGCCAGCATTTATTTACCTCCTCTTCATTCGTTTAGAGGAAGCCATTCCACCTTTTTCGAATTGATACTTTCAGAGCTCTCAAGTTCATGGCTTCAGCCTCCTCTTTTTTGCTGGGATCAGGATCGTAAGAACCACTCATTCTGGTATCAACTCCCTTTTATTCTAATTATCTCAAAATACATTTATAACATTCTTGTAAAACAACACCTTTTATCTTAATCCTTGTCAGTACAAAGTACAATAATGTTTTTCTCAGCTAAGGAAAACAAAATTTTCTGTTTCTTATTGAATAGGAAGTATTTTGGTAATTGGAGAAATTATCGTAACCTTATAAATGCCTATGGAATATAATTGTTTGAAAACCTAATTATCTATCTTTGCCAGGAGAGGTTGGAACATGGGAATTCGAATTTTTCAGGGCTATGACCACACCTTAGAGAATTCCGACATCAATATTGTGATTGATGTCATTCGCGCATTTACCGTTGCCCACTATGCTTTTGAAAGGGGAGCTAAACAAATCCTGCTTGTTGGAAATGTAGATGCAGCCATACAATTAAGAAAAAGCCATCCGGCCTATTTATTGGCAGGAGAAATCAATGGAATCGCAATAGAGGGGTTTGATCTAGATAATTCTCCTCTAACAATCATGGAATGCGATGTAAAAGATAAAACCATTGTCCAAAAAACAACCAATGGAGTAAGGGCTGCACTAAACTCTTTAAATGCAAACGAATTATTTGTGACCGGCTTTTCCAACGCACGGCAGACTGCCCAATATGCGAGGAAACGTTATCTCTCTAGTAATGAAACTGCAAAGATCAATATCATTGCTTCCCATCCCTCTGGAGATGATGACCTTGCCTGTGCCGAATATATCCATAGCATAATCGCTGGTTCTAATACAATTTCGACGGAAGAAGTGGTGGCCAGAATAAAGAATTCACATGTGGCAGAAAAATTCTTTGATGAAAGCAACCCATATTTCCATTACAAAGACATAGCAACCTGCAGCAAAGAAATAAACAGCAATTTCTTGATGAAAGTGAATCAAGAATGCGAAATACCGACGATTGAGAGGTTCTTTATATGAATCTAACCGGACTTGCCGTCCCAAGACGTGAGAATAAACCAAGGACGAACGGACTCACAATTGTAATTGACAATGGCGCCCCCCTCCAGTTTTTTAAGGATACTGTGAACAGTGCAAGTGATTATATTGATTTTATTAAATTCGGATGGGGAACATCCTTGGTGACCAGACATCTTAGGGAAAAGATTGAGTGTTTGCAAGAGAATAACATCGAATATTTTTTCGGGGGTACCCTTTTTGAAAAATATTTAAGCCAAGGGAAGATTGATGATTTTTATCAGTACTGCAAAAAAAATCATTGTCGCTTCATTGAAATTTCAAATGGTACTATTGATATCTCCAATAAAGAAAAAGCACGATTTATAACAGATTTTTCAACGGAATTCAATGTGTTAAGTGAAATCGGAAAAAAAGACATCGACCTTGCCGAGCTACAGAGCGACTCAGAATGGATGGAATATATTCATGAAGACCTGGAGGCTGGCTCCCTGAAAGTGATTACGGAAGCACGAGAAAGTGGAACGAGTGGGATTTGTTTAAAAGACGGAACGCTCCGTGTCAAGCTAATTGAACAGTTTCTTACATCCGGCATTGCTATGGAACGGCTAATTTTTGAAGCACCGACTAAAAAAATGCAAACTTTTTTTATCAAAGCTATAGGACCTAATGTGAATCTTGCGAATATCCCCTTAACAGACCCTATCGCCTTGGAAACATTAAGACTCGGGTTACGCTCCGATACGTTCGACCTAGAAAGTGCACAGGAGATAGGATATGCGGGATACAAATAAAGTGTTTCATTTGGCGATACCTTGCAAAGATCTGGATGAAACAGTGGTATTTTACGAGAAGCTTGGATGCAACGTGTGCAGGAGATATAATGACCGCGCCACATTTAATTTTTTTGGCGACCAACTCGTATGCCATCTAAAGCCGGAAAGTATCGAGCCAGAACCTGCCATGTATCCAAGGCACTTTGGAGTAACTTTCTTTAATAAAGATGAATATGATACTACCCTTTCTTACGCTTATACCCGCGAACTTCCCTTTTTTCTTGAACCTAGAACAAGGTTTAAGGGTATGCCTGAAGAACACCTAACTTTCTTTTTAATCGACCCTTCAAACAATCTTCTTGAATTTAAGTACTACAAGGATCAGCAAATGGTTTACTAAAATGTCTGGGCTTTGACTTCAATAACTCATTAACGCATTGACGCGCTGGGGGTCTGACCTCTGCGCGTTTGTGTGTTAACGCATTGGTCATGCCCGTTGTTCTCAATTGAGAAGGTATGCCGATCGGACTGTTTTTCGCCCGCACTCTTGCCATGCGAGCACCGTCATTGTAAAATTCATTTCGGTTCATGGGAATATGTGAGGATAAACACGACTCTACAGTATGAAACAGAAGTGTGTGAATCAGGAAAAGATAAAAAGGGGAAATTAATCGTTGGGATTTACAAAAAATGAAAAGTTGAGCATATACAACGGCATTGCGTCTACCGCTTCCACCACCATGGTGAATGGGTATATTCCATTGTTTGCAATTAGTGTCCTTGGTGCTTCTAATAATCAAATGGGTCTTATTACATCCTTACCGTCCATCATCGGAATGCTTGCTCTGATTCCGGGCGCCATTTGGCTCAATGAATCGAAAAGTAAGAAAAACTTCGCAGTTGCCTCCACTTTTGCCACAAGATTCTTATTTATGTTGATTCTGTTCATTCCGTTTTTTTCTGAAACCGGTTATGCAGCTTGGCTGCTTGTTGGATTAATTGCTTTATTAAATTTTCCTGGAGCGCTTTCCAATTTGTCCTGGCAGTCCATGATTGGGGATATTGTGCCTGAAGACCGCAGAGGAAACTTTTTCAGTTCGCGAAACAGGTGCAATACGTTGCCGCATTGGCCGTTACTTTATTCACAGGCCTTTTTTTTAGCTTATTTAATAAGCAAGATGCGTTTCCTTATCAAATTCTCCTTGCTATCGGTTTTCTACTTGCCCTACTGGAAATTATTTTCCTATTGAAACATAAAGACGATTTTCCTACCTCCGAAAAAAAACAAGAAACAATGAAAAGGCAAAAATTGTCGCTTACCGTTTTTAGGTACAAGCCTTATGCTGCCTTTCTGGTGTGTGCGATTGCTTACAATATATCTGCCCAAATGGGCTGGTCGATTTTTAGCATCTATCACATTAAGGAGGCCCATGCTACAGCCTTATGGTTCAGTTTATTTTCAGTTACAAATCAGCTGGCGCAAATTCTCAGCCTTAAATGGTGGGCAAAATTTGCGGACCGATGGGGAAACAACATCCTTTTATTTGTTGCAGCTGCGGGCATGGCATCAGCTCCTGTTTTGACAATATTGTCTACAAACCTGGTGTATATTACATTAATTAATTTTTGGATCGGGATCTTCGTAGCCGGAACAAATCTGCTTTTGTTTAACCAGCTTTTAAAAGCGACTCCAGATAAATCACGGACGAACTACATTGCAAATTATAACTTTTTGCTCGCAATTGTCGGATTTATTGCCCCACAGATGGGTGTTTTTTTACTAAATCAATTTGGCATGGATTCCGCAATGACGCTTGTATCAGCCGCAAGGTTTGCCGCTTCATTTTGTTTTCTCTTTGTTGCGATGAAGCTCGAAAATCGCAAAGCTTTCCGAGGAAGTCCAATTGAAGACAGCGTTTAACACAAATGAAAGGAAGCCAGCCAGGCTTCCTTTTATTTTTTCTCTTACGCATCATGATGTAGACCCTATCCTTTAGGGCCATGGTTTAATCTAACCTGTTTCTGGATTTGTATCAAAACCACTTTACGGTACGAGAAAACTGGTAATAAAAAGAGGCTGCCCCCTTAAGACTGCTCAAACACCCTAGCCGCAACATCCAAAAGCTTACTTTCTTCCGTTCCTTAATTTCTTGCGGGAGATGAGCCGAATCAATGGAGACAGCCACAATATGATCTTAGAATTTTTTTCCTAATTCTTTTGCTCGTGCAATTCCATCCTGTTTGATTTCTTCTGCGCGATCCGGGAATTGGTTATGACCTTCGATGAACAGCCCTTCCACAGATGGGACACCAAAGAAGTCCATCATAATTTTGATATATCTGTGGCCCATTTCTATCTCAGACATTGGCGGTTCTGAATAAATTCCGCCTCGTGCCTGAATATGAAGGGCTTTTTTGTCAGTTAAAAGGCCTACTGCACCTTGTTCTGTATATTTAAATGTTTTACCTGCTTGTCCAACAGAGTCTAAATAAGCTTTCATTACCGGTGGGAAAGAGAAGTTCCATAACGGTGTAACGAAAACATATTTGTCAGCAGCAACAAATTGGTCACTGAGCTCGTTCAAACGGCTCACTTTCCGTTGTTCCTCTGCTGAAAGCTGGTCGAATTGAGAACCTGAACGCAACTTGCCCCAACCGCTAAAAATATCAGCATCAAGCTGTGGGATATCCAGGTTATATAGATCTAAGTGGACGACCTCATCTCCAGGATTTGCTTCCCGGTAAGATTCAATGAACGCTTTTCCTGCTGCCATACTGTAAGAAAGTGTTTCGTCATGTGGGTGTGCGGTAATGTACAAAACTTGTGCCATATGAAATTTACCTGCCTTTATTGTTTTGTGTTTTGTGATGGGCAAAAAACCCACCACCGGTAAAGATCTCGACAAGGTGCCCAAAACGTAAAGAGCCGAACACGCTGGCCCTTTTTATTTTTTGCTTAATATCTTTTTTTACAAAGGGAAGTAATTCCTTTATAAAAGCGGAAAATATTTCGGATTCTATGTCGATTACTTTACGTAACCTAGTATAGTATCGTATATTAATAGTGTCAAGGCATTAGTTATTAAAAAGTCAATCTGTTACAATTCCTTTTTTCGGGCTATAATATATGTATAGAGGTGATGAATATGGAGAAATCGACGATTTGCCCTCGTTTTGAAAAAGGAATGCAAATACTGAGTAAACGCTGGACTGGCCTAATTGTCAGCCAACTTCTAAACGGTCCACAACGATTTTGTAACATTGAATCCTCATTTCCGATTAGCGGAAGAATCCTTTCAGAACGGTTAAAGGATCTCGAGCAGGAAGGGATTGTAAAGCGGGAGGTTTACCCAGAAACGCCGGTCCGCATAGAATATTCTTTAACGGAAAAGGGAATAGCTCTTGAGCCGGTAATCAGGGAAATCCAGAACTGGAGCACGGAGTGGATTGAACCTGCTAAATAAATATAAGGTTAAAAGGAGGCCAACCAAGGTCCTCCTTTTTACTCATTCTCAATCCGTTTTTCCACCCGTTTTTTCGAAGGGTTGCAATTTGGAGGCTGTGTTTGGGTCGATTCCGCTACCTTCATTAAATAATAGCACTCTTCCCTTGCCATATGATCAGCCATCAATGCAGAAAAGATTCCCAATGTCTGCTCGGATAGCTCATATTCCTCAAGCTCCCCCAAAAAAACTCGAAACAGCTCTATTTCAAGCTTTACATCTTTATTCATCTTTTGCAAGGCAGGGAATTTATCAAGATTCGTTCGCAAATACCCCGTAAGTTCAACGGCCTTCAAATAAAAGTCCTCAAATTTCTTTGAAAAAACGGCGGATTTAAGCTTTAAATCCTTTTCTACGGCATCCATTGTATCATTTATTATGCCTGCATGGCCTGCTGCATCTATTAGCCACAGAAGATGGTGATGGAGTTCATGAAAAATCGGCGGTTTTTCTCCTTTCTCAAGGTAACCAATAACGTTTAAGTATTCCTCCAGTTCATTTACCATGTGGTTAATGAACGTTGGAGTCATATTGATTTTTATTGTGCCGTTCAGATGCCTTCTAATCAAAGATAACTTGAATTCACGAAAGCGGAGCGTCAGCTGTTTTACATTGCTTGTAAAAGGCACCAACTGGTTTTCTGAAAGATTCGGCAGACCGTTCAACATGGCATCATAATTCTGTTTAAAGTATTGTGCCTTTTGTATATCTTGAGCTTCTGTCGGCGCAAGTGTATTTAAAATAAATCGTGAATGATCACCTAGCACCTGAAGCCAGAAGCTGTGCTCAAACATGGCTTCCTCTTTATATGACATGAAACTCCTCCTCTCTCCTCTCTTTATATATTCTGGTAGCGTTTTTTTTAGAATGGAATTCATAATCTCCCTTCAGGTGGAGAATAGTTTATTCATTGTATCCGGGTGGTATAATCTTCAAATATAAGTTTAAAACTAGGTATATTTCCTACAAGGTATTGTAATTCATTTCAAAGGTGGGGGCGACTGGATGAGACAAACAGATTGTGTAATTATCGGAGGAGGCATTGCGGGCTTACAGGCTGCCATCCAGTTAGGAAGGTATAACCATGATGTACTGGTACTTGACTCTAACCAGGGAAGGTCAACAATTTGCAAATGTTACCATAATATATTGGGATGGCCTGACGGTGTAAGCGGGGCTGAACTAAGGCGGCTCGGTAAGCAGCATGCGGAGAAATATGGCGTTTCTTTTTTACAAGATAAGGTTGTAAGCCTAACAAAAAATGAAGGACGGTTTGAACTGGGAACCGAGAAAGATGGGAAGTATTCGGCAGCGACTGTTTTCTTGGCTACTGGGCTAGTCGATAATCTGCCCAGCATCGAAAATTTGGCGCCTTGCCTTGGCAAAAGTATTTATGTATGCCCCGACTGCGATGGATATGAGATTTCAGAAAAAAAAACGGTTGTTCTAGGAAATGGAAATACGGGAGCAAATATGGCGGCTATGCTCACATATTGGTCGGATAATATCATTTATATTAACCATGGCAAAACCCAGATTGATGGGAGTGCTAAAGAAGCGATAGACAACCATAATATACCGCTAATTACGGAACCTGTTTCAAAAGTCATCCTTGACCAGGATGAAAATCTAAAAGGCTTTATGCTCGAGAGCGGCCAAATCATTGAAGCGGAACGAGGATTCACCGGCTTTAGCGGAAACAAGTTAAATTATGAGCTTGCTAAACAAGCAGGGGTATCCTTAAATGAGAAAAAACATGTAATTGTAAACCCTCGCACAAAAGAAACTAATATAGAAGGAATATGGGCGGGCGGAGATCTAATCGCACATTCCGAGCAAACAACCATTGCAATGGGCGATGGGTCCCAGGCGGCAATCTGGATCCATAAACGGTTGATGGGAGAAGGACCTCCAAAAGATTGATTGTTTGTTATTATATCTCGGGGGCGAAGGAATTATAAATTTTACACTATTTTTGGTGCTCTAACTAAGAAGATTACTTGTTAAAGCAAAAAAGAGGTGTTCGACGACACCTCTTTTTTTATTAGCCATTTTCCAGCTTATTTTCCTTTTACACGTTAATCTAGAGCAGCTTTACCAGTGGATAAAAAAAGAATCTTCTTCTACTTGAGTAATGAATGATTGGCGGGTTATCCGAGCAATTGGAACACAAGTATGGAGCCATGGAATTAAAAAGAATATCTACTTTTGCATCTCTTACTTTCCATTTCTCATGGTGAATATCGCCCCTAAGCAAGTGACCCCCGTGGAAGGAGTACATACAGTACCTTTCTAATAACCAGTGGTCAACAGAACCCGGCTCGGTTTCATATAAAGTTTCGCTTGGCTTATAAGATACATCCAGCGACTCGAGTAAGTCCCCTTCCTTTAGCCGCTCACTTATTAACCGAAATGTTTCCCGTTCTTCTTTAAACCTTATTTTCGCCTGTTTATACGGCAGGCCCGTACCAATTCTTGCTCCAGCAACAGCCAGAAGATGATCTGCATCCAAGCTAAAAAAGTAAATGCCCGGAATCCCATCACGTACCACATAGGTCCTTACGTTTAACTCTAAATATGAATGTAAAAAAGGCAACGGCGGGAGACCTCTCACCCTCATATTTGTAATCCTCAAGGGTATGATGCTTATCCATGCTTTCCCTTCAAAAGTATCCAGCATGAGTTCATCGGGAATATATTTTTCAACTGCTTCGGGCTGAATCGGATAATGCAAAAAAAGCAAATTCCTCCATACCTGTGTCATAATCCAAGGTGCCTTTGGAAGAGGAAAAGGGCGATGGTCGACTTGTTTAAGTTCTTTATACATAACGTCACCTCTTTTGATGACATGGCTCGCCTGACGCGACCACGCATTAGGTGTTGGTCTCTATATTACATAATTCTCGTATGTTTAACAGAAAATAATAGAAAAATGGAAGGAGTTTGAATATGAAAAAATATATTCTTTCTTTTTGTATTGCATTTACCTTGTCGATTGGTTGGATCACAGGCGCAGTTTCTGCAGAGGGAGCCCAGGCACCCTTGCAAGAACGGACTATTGACCTCTCTCCAGAACAAAAAGCAGACTTAAAACAAATTCATAAAAATATTTTAGAAGAAAAGAAAAAGTTGATCCGGAAATATGTCGAGTTTGAAATCATTACAGAAGAAACCGGTGATAGGATCATAAAACGGTATGAAGATCACTATAAGATGGTTGAACAAAATGATTTTCTTATGCCACACCATCATTTTCATAATAAAAGATGGAAGCATAAATAGAGAAAGCCGGCACGGGCTGAGGCCGGCTTTTCCGTATAAAAGGCTGTCCTAGCATAATCCTGCTGGTTAGGTCAGTCTTTTTTGCATTGACAAGGAAACTCGCAATGTCCTTATGGTTGTTCCCGCGGTTAAATGTTGCGATCCCGGTTTTCTACCGTATCTCCTCGTCCTGCATAATGGTCGCTCATTTGTTCGTGTGTTTCCGCAAGGCCTGAAGAAACCTCTTCGTCCTTATTATAGTCTTCAAAATCAAAGGTTCTTCCTGCAATTTCAGTTGAATCAAACGATGGTTTTTTTTTATTATTTTCCATACAAATTCCTCCTGGTAGATTAGTCTACAAACTTTCCATAATCGGGCTTTGCAATCTCGTCAAATTCGGACACAAGCCTTTCCAGGTTAACCCTTAGTTCATCGCCTGACATAGGAAGTCCATGTCCAGTTATGGCCATTGTGGGATTTAGAGCCGCGAGCTTTTCCACCGATTTCTTGGAAGCTGCCCAATCTGGAGTTAGATATCTCGGGGGGCCACTAATTTCTTTTTCCTGGGTTATCACTTTATACAGTGATTCCTGTTTGACAGTTACGAACGCATCACCGGCGATTAAAGCCCGATCTCTTTCCCTAAATAAAGAAATGTGGCCTTCGGTATGCCCCGGTGTATGGATCCATTTCCAGCCCGGCAGCACAGGAATCGACCCATCCGCTGGCAAAGCACGGACATGTGTCCCTAAATCAATTCCTTCGTTTGGGAATAATTTTGACATTTTGGCCACCATTCCGCCCTCAACTGTAGAGTCTGGCTCCGGGTAATCCTTCTTTCCAGTCAAATATGGCATTTCCAGTTCGTGAGCATATACCGGAACATTCCATTGTTCAACCAACTCAAGCAAGGCGCCGACATGGTCAAAATGGCCATGTGTAAGAATGATGGCTTTTGGAGGAACATGTTCTCCGTAAATTTCCCTTGCAGTCCCTATGATTTCATCCGCTGACCTAGGCATTCCGGCATCTATCAAAACCCAATCGTCGTTCGTGCCGGGATTTCCAATGTAACAGATATTGACGATCTGAATCGGCAAGCAAAAAATATCACTCGAAACAGCTATATTGTCGCCGCTTGTGACAGAAGTGACGGGAATGAATTTCTTACTTATATTATTGTCATCCATTATGGAATCCTCCCTTAACAAACTGCGTTGTTAGTATTATCATTCCATCCCAGAAATATGATGGTTAGTAGAACTTAAAGAGCCTCCATCCGTCCCTTTCCCTATTTTTCCTAAATTACTCATCTAGTTATGAAAAAAATCTGCCCGCAACGCACAGGCAGATTGAGAAATTTAATATACGTCCTCCCTTGTAAAAACCACAAAGGAAACAACAAGGGCCGAAGCCCACCAGAAAAATAAAACCAATAGTGATGAGAAAAGCGTCATTCCTTCAATCGGAGGGGCCACCCCATTTAAATAATTTGTAAGCTTTAAATTCACCATAAATAAGTACTTTGCAGACTCCCAAGAAGATACCATATTGCTAAGAATCGCGCCCGAAATTAGTGCAGCAAGCATTACACCCATTCCGGCAGCGGTACTCCTAATTAAAACGGACAGCATAAATGCAAGTGTACCGACAACAACAGCGACGAACCAGACAAGCCCAAAATCCATGAGAAGAAATTTCCACTGCTCAACGAGCCGAACCTCGCTTGTATTCAGATTCCCTCCGGTTACAGTAAAGCCCGTAATAATAGGTGCGTTTATTCCCTTATAACCAAATACAATGCCTGAGAGAATATAGGATAATAAACCTGCCATAGCGATAATCATTGATATCGCCAACAGTAAGGTAATATACTTGCTGAGCAAAATCTTCCACCGCTTCACCGGCCTTGTCAGCAGCAGTTTCATGGAACCTAGGCTATGTTCTGACGAAACAAGGTCACTTGCAATAATCATGACGAGGAGCGGTATGAATAGGTCACTGGAATTTTCGACGAACATCCTCATAAAAGAAGGCGCTCCCGGTTCCGTAGGATTAATGTTATGGTCAAGATAATATTGCTGCTGTTTCATTGTAACCTGAAGCTGTTCCCTCCAATCATCGGACATCCTGCTCGAGCCAAGCCGATTCTGTATATCTATGATCTGCTGTTGAACAGCAGCCCTCCAATCTGCAGTACCAAGCTTTTCCCGTTGTTCTTCCACTTGTTTATACTGGGCATAAGTAAAAAGCAGTACAAGAACTGTGACGATGATTCCGATCACATGCAGCCGTTTTCTTGCCAGCAATTTCATCATTTCATTTTGGATTAATTTAGCCAATGCCGCCACCTCCCCCTCCAGTCAATTCAAGGAATAATTCCTCTAAGGCGGGAAGCTTCCGATTCATTTCCATTACAAGAACGCTCTCTTTTGTCAATTCACGGTTCCAGACACCCGCCTTCCCTTCTTCAAAAGGCGTAATGATATAGCCATCTTCCGTTATGATAACTTCGGTTAAGCTGCTTAATATTTTTTTTCCTTTTTCAAACGGCTCCAGCTTCCAAATCATTTTTTCCTGTTTATTGAGAAGATTGTGGACCGTATCAACTTTAATAATTTCCCCGTTTGAAATAATGGCAACACGGTCGCATAAAAGTTGGATTTCGCTTAATAAATGGCTGGAAACAAGGACACTTAAGCCCTCTTCTTCGGCCAGAGTTCGAATAAACTGCCTCATTTCCTTGATACCTGCAGGGTCCAGCCCATTTGTTGGCTCATCAAGGATTAACACTTTTGGTTTATTTAATAAGGCCTGAGCTATTCCGAGCCTCTGCCTCATTCCCAGCGAATAGGTTTTAACCTTGTCATGAATGCGGGTTTGCAGACCTACCAAATTAACCACATGTTGTATTCGTCCTTCATCCGCATCAGGAAGCATCCTGGCAAAATGAAGAAGATTATCATAGCCGGATAAGAATGGATACAATTCAGGGTTTTCTACAATACACCCCATATACTGCATGGCCTTCGTGAATTCGCTTTTCACGTCATATCCGCAAATCCGTATGACTCCTGATGTGGGCTTGATCAAACCCACCAGCATTCTGATCGTCGTAGTTTTACCAGCGCCATTCGGACCAAGAAAACCGAAAACTTCCCCTTCATGGAGTTGAAAATTTAAGCCTTTAATAATTTCTTTCTTCTTTATTGTCTTTCTTAAGTCGCTAACTGAGAGAGTAACCTTGCTCATTCCTGCTTCTCCTCCCATTTAATCAAAGGGGCAACTCGTTCAGCTATCAATCGGTACCCTTGTTTATTCGGATGGAATCGATCGGTGTAAAGATAATCATCAACAGATAATTGAAAAATGTCGTAGGTCGGTACAAACACGACATTGGAAAAGGCAGCGCTTGTTTCTTCACTCAACCTATTCCATTCCCTTACAACCCGGCTCGTTTCATCTCCATCTTCCAGTTTGATAAATGGATTGTATAAGCCAACAAAAAAGATTGTTGCGTTATGATTTGCGCCACGGACATCTTTTAGTATCGATGTAAGATTCTGGATAAAATTCACCTGAAGCTTGCTGAGTGAGCCAGGGCTATAATCCAGCAGGGTTTGTCCTCCTCTGAATAAGTCATTTCCCCCGATTGTAATCAAAATCGTATCAGCTGCACCTAACTGGCGGCGGACCTCTCTTTGCTTTACCTGCTTTCGCAACTCTCGTGACGTTTGTCCGTTAATTCCGAGGTTATGAACCGTAACCTTTCCCTCAAACCGTTTCTTAACATCTTCAGTTACAAGCCCGACATATCCCTTTCCAGTTTCATCGCCCGTCCCTCTTGTTAATGAATCTCCCAAAGCAACAATAGTCAATTCCTGGCCATCCATTTCATTGACGGGTCTTTCAGGTGTATGTTTTAACCCTGTTGCAGATTGTCCTCCATAATAATCCTGTACTGCCCATACAAAACCTGCTAACCACACTATCCCAAGTACGACAGAAAGGGAAGTCACGAGTTTCACACTGTTTTTGCGCAGAAAAACCATCCTTTCATAATCACTTGCACAGGATGTGCTGACGTGATGCTTGCCCAAGGAAATGGCAACTTTTAGTCGACATTCCTGTTTGCTCTTTCGATTTTTGTTGATACAACCATTAAAACATAACTTGTCTTTAATTGAAAAAGAGTCGTACCTAATGCCATCCGAAAACGCAGGAATACAAAAAAACCAGCCCCCGAAGGACTGGTTTAATTTCGAATATGTAAGCCGCGCTTGCCGTAGCCAGATAAGAAAGTTTTAAACCACCACTCCTCAAAGTGGGTGTTTGCAGAAACGTTCCTGTTTATCCTCTATCAGTGATAAAGGCCCGCCATTCCGGTTTCAATATAAAACTCCCTATTACAGCTTAAAGGTTAAAACTTTATTATGCAATACGTACAACGCAGCTATATAATTATAATACACTAAACTTATGTAAAATACAAAGGTGTTTATTTCCAGATATATAAGAAGTAAGCCGCGCTTGCCGTAGCTAGATAAGAAAGTTTTAAACCACCACTCCTCAAAGTGGGTGTTTGCAGAAACGTTCCTGTTTATCCTCTATCCGTGATAAAGGCCCGCCATTCCGGTTTCAATATAAAACTCCCTATTACAGCTTAAAGGTTAAAACTTTATTATGCAATACGTACAACGCAGCTATATAATTATAATACACTAAATTTCTGTAAAATACAAAGGTGTTTATTTCCAAAAGTGTATAGAGTAAGCCGCACTTGCCGTAGCTTTGTTAAGAAAGTTTTAAACCACCACTCCTCAAAGTGGGTGTTTGCAAAAACGTTCCTGTATATCCTTTGTCCGTGACAGAGGCCCGCCATCTCCGTTTTAATATAAAACTCCCTATTACAGCTTAAAGGTTAAAACTTAATTAAGCTATACGTACAAAGCAGCTTATGTTCTAATACTACAAGATCCGAATAAAATCCGCAAGGTGTAGGTTTTCCCAGTACTTCCGGCTACCTGGAAAAAAGTCTATGAGCTTTCTGTACGCTTTTTCATCAATTTTTGTACCTTCTGTGTCGGTGTCCAGCAATTGAATTGGTAAGTGGTTTTTGTATCGAACCCAAGGCGGGAACAATAATATCTCATAGAGCTTTCCTTCTTTTCCGCCCGAAAATGGATACACGTGGCACAGCAATGAAAATTCATGGTTTCCCCGCTCCCGTATCAAATGTGGTTGCAAAACGAATATACAACAAATGTTATTCAATTAGCGCTGTTTGGGCCAAGTTAAATTTCCTTTTCTAGCCTTATGAGCCAGAATGTCAGAAGCACACCAATAAACGAAAGAATACCCAAGAAAAGATAAACGCTATAAATACCGTTTTTGTCCATTACAATTCCTGCAGTAAAGGTACTAAACCAGTTACCCAGACCGTTTCCAATCGCGGAATACACCGTTACTGCGGTTACAATAATATGTGCCGGTATGATCCGGCGGATATATTGGAGCCCCGCCGGAATAAACAGACCCAGTGAAAAGCCTTGGATTACAGACGTGACATATATAATCCCAAGTTCAGGTTCAGTGAAATAAAATATCCACCTTACCATTGAAGCAACCCCGGCGACTAGCGTTATGGGAAGAAGCCCTAATTTGCTGATCCAGCCTGCCGCAATCCTCATGAACGGAATTTCAGAAAGCACGGCAAGTAGAAAAGCAATCCCAATACCGGTATATGTTCCTCCCCGCGCCTCTACAAATAAACCATAATAGACATTATTGGCAAGATTCGGCCCAAAAATCAGAAATGTGACAGCAAGAAAAATCAAAAATCGCTTGATTGTAAACAATTCCTTTATTCCTTGCGTGATTCGCCCATTGGAATCCTGTCTTTCCTGCGGCAATTTGAGTGCAAGCATTGCCGCCAATGCCAATGCAAGAAAGAAAGCATAGAAAATCACTGTGGGACCTATGTTTGTTTCAGACAAGCGCCCCATTGCAAAGACCGCTATTCCGAAACCAAGTGAACCAAACATACGGAGGCTTCCGTAGTTCGCCTTGATCTTGTTAGTGTATTGGAGAGAAATGCTATCAGAAACCGGGATGATCGCGCTTTGGAAGATCGCCAAGAATACAGCAACCGCTACCAACAGGAGATACTGATGCAGAAATAAATATCCCAATCCAAAGACTCCTGCAAGCAGGGTAGCAATTGACAAGATTTTTGCAGGCTTTCCCGTCCAATCGCAAGCCATTCCCCATAATGGCTGAAAGATGATCATGAGCACCGGTCCAACCGACATAATTGTCCCTATTTGATATCCGTCCAACTGCTCCACTTCTTTTAAGTATACGCTTAATAAAGGGGTGAGGCTCCCCATCGCAAAAAAAGCGAACAGATAAAAACCCTGCAGCCTCATCAGGTTAAGTCGAATAGATTTTTCCAAAACTATGTATCCCCCAAGATGTCGTTATGTTCTCGCTTACGCTAATTAAAATAAAAATTGTCCGAATACTCATCCGGACAATGTTATTCACTGACCTTCAGTGCGATGTTATCAATAACCCCACATGCACTGTATTACAGTATGGTGAAACGGAATCACTGTGATCAAAATATATACAACATCAACATTATAGTATTACTAGAAAATTTTTACTAGTATTTCTATAATGGATTCATAACTACATAAAAAGTGCAGAGCCATAACTGGTCTGCACCCTATGATTTAATTCTGGCTTTCGTCTGTTACTTCCTGGGTAGTTTCGTTTTCAGTTTCTGTTTGTTCATTTGTGCTTTCTTCCGTGCCTGTTTCCTCATCTACACTTTCTTCAGGGCCTTCTTCTGTGTTTTGTTCTGTGTTTTAAGTTTTTTCCGTATTTGTTCCTTCCGAACCAGAATCCTCACTGCAACCTGTGGCAATACCTGTTAACATGAAAGCCGGAAAGCCGCCATCAACGCCAATAACCATTGTTTTACATTTTTCATTTTTCCTTTGCCTCCTTGATTGTCCAATATGGATTACAAGCCTATCATACAATTTTTCCGGACAATGGAAAGGTGAAATTACAAATCTTAACTTTCGTTAACCCTTTCTTTAACTGGGCTTGATGATATTCATCATTTTTTTTTTTAGGAATATCAGTGCTTATTTCCCATTCTATTCAATACTCATACACCAAATAAAAAAACAGGAACATGTTGTCCCTGTTTCTTCCTACTTATGCAGTTTTCGTAGGTAGAACAATGTTAAATCGGGTTCCTTTGTTCAGTTCACTCTCAACTAGAACACGGCCATGATGGCTTTCGATAATCCTAAAGCTAACCATCAATCCCAGGCCGTTTCCTGTTTTCTTTGTCGTATAAAAAGGCTCTCCTAGCCGCTTTAATTTATCCTCGGGTATTCCTACTCCGTTATCCGTTATGGATATTTGAACGTCCCCGTCTTTCCACTGGACCGCTACATCAATTGTGCCGCCATTTGGTATAGCCTCCATCCCATTTTTTAAGAAATTCAGGAAGACCTGCTTCAATCGGTTTTCATCGCATAAAACAAGAATTTCATCTTTCTCAGCAGCATGAAAATGAAGGTGGATGTTCCGTTTTCGGGCTTCGAATTCAATCAAGGACACCACATTTCGGACAACAGGGATAATATTCTTTATTTCAAGATGAACGGCTTTTGGTTTTGCCAATACCATAAAATCCTCCACGATGTTGTTCACGCGCTCGATCTCTTCTAGGATAATATCTAGAAACTCCCTTCTTGAGGGATCAGACTCATCTAATTGAAGGAATTCGGTATACCCCTTCATGGAAGTTAACGGATTGCGTATTTCATGAGCAACCCCTGCTGCAAGCTGGCCGACCGCTGCCAATTTATCCTGCCGGTGAAGCACTTCTTCCGTTTTCTTCCTTTCTGTAATATCATTCCGGATTGCCAGGTATTGATAAGGCTTACCGTTTTCTCGAAGGAAAGGTACAATCGTGGTGTCCACCCAGTAGTAAGTACCATCTTTTGCTCTATTCTTGATTTCTCCTTTCCATACCTTCCCATTCCCTATCGTTTTCCACAGCTCCAGAAAAAAGGATTTCGGATGATAACCGGAGTTTAAAATGTTGTGATTTCTACCGATTAGCTCCTCATGGCTGTACCCGGAAATATCACAAAATTTATTATTAACCTGTGTGATGATTCCTTTTGCGTCCGTAAAAGCGACAATAGAGGATTGTTCGAGTGCATAATGGATATCACGTACATCTTTGATCGAATTCTTTAAGCTTTCTTCCGCTTGTTTTCTGTTGGATATATCGGTACGGATCGAAATATACTGATAAGGCTTACCATTTTTCATAAAGGGAACAATTGTTGTATCCACCCAATACCATGTCCCATCTTTAGCTTTATTGCATATTTCCCCTTTCCAGGTCCTCCCCTTTGAGATTGTATTCCAAAGCTCTGCGAAAAAAGCTTTCGAGTGGTAGCCAGAGTTAATCACCGCATGACTATGGCCAATGAGTTCTTCCTCATTATATTTGGAGATTTCAATGAATTTTTGGTTCACGTAAGTAATAATGCCCTGAGCGTCAGTGATAGCCACAATCGTCGACTGGTCCAAAGCAGATCGAATATCCTTGACGTGCTGAGCGCTCGCAGCAAGGCGCCTGCTAATGGCTGCACTAGATCCAAGAAGGCCTGTTAATATCAAAATGGACATGAATATGACCAAATAAACGATGAATGGCGTTTCGTTTACAAGCTGGTTGATCGTTCTCACAGGAGCATCAACAGGCAGTGCTCTTAGCAATAACAAATGCCCTTGTGCGATGGCACCAGTAATTATAAAAGTCGAAACCGGCTTAAACCATAGGCGGTTCGATGTCCCCATCCTATTTGAATAAAATAACACCATGAACGCAAACAAAAATAAACAAAAAATAAGAACAATAGTGAATGATAGCAAATAAATATGAATGTTTAAGTTATAATTCAATGAATACATGCCAACGACATAATTAGAAAGGAGGGCGACTGTTAGCAGGAGGCTACAAATGCCCACATTTGTGAACCGGATCCTTTGGGTTGTGACAGAAAAAAAGCCCATCGATGCCAATGCCATGCCTAGAACGATCGATAAAATGGCCACCGGCACATTATAAGTTGCAGCACCGCTTATATCAAAGGCCAAAACACCAAAAAAATTGAGCGTCCAAATTCCGATGCCCATCGAAAAACTCGCTCCAAGAAAAAGAAATCTCTTATTACGTTCCGCTGTTTGAAGCATGGTCAACAAATCGAGCGCTGTATACGTCGCGATAAACGTTAAGATTACTGCCACCAATAATAAAATCGGATTGGTAGAAACGATACCGGCATCCATTATTATTAATCACCTTTTCCTGTCAAGACTTACTAATCATCTTATCGTATTTGCACTTGTACAACAATAACTTTACGGCTGTCTGCGCGCTATTATTAGGATAAAAGTATTAGATAATTGTAAAATCTTCCCATTCTTCAGGGAGCATGTGTTGGTATTTGGATGTCAAAAAACGATCATCAGCCAGTACAATCAGGCCATGGTCTTGCTCTGACCGAATAAGCCTCCCCCCTGCCTGCAGGACCTTATTCATACCTGGGTATACATACGCATAATCAAACCCGTTCTTTCCTTGTCTTTGAAAATAATTTTTAATAATATCCCGTTCGAAACCAATCTGAGGCATTCCGACACCAACTACAATGACGCCGTTTAGACGATCACCCTTTAGATCGATACCCTCTGAGAAAATACCGCCCATTACGGCGAATGCTAGCAGAGTAGATTCGTTTTCTTCCTGGAACCGCGTTAAGAAAGCATCCCTTTCAGCGTCTATCATATTCGGGCTTTGAATGAGGGTTTTAATACCAGTTTCCTTATTTAAAGCTTCATATATTAAATTCATGTATTGATAGGAAGGGAAAAACGCTAGATAGTTGCCCCTTCTTACGGTTAAAATACTTTCTAACATGTCGATAATTTCTCCCTTAGATGATTCACGATCCCTGTAACGGGTCGACACCCGTTTGATATAAACCTCCGTTTGCTCACGAGAAAAGGGTGAAGAAATAGAAATGGAATAGTCATCAACCGACGCGCCAAGCATTTCTTTGTAGTAAGGCATCGGCATTAAAGTTGCTGAAAAATGAATCGTCGCCCTGAATCCGGCCGAGATTTTCTGAAGCAGCTGTGATGGGTCAAGACAGAATAGTTTTAGCCTAACTTCATTGCGTTTTACTTCTGCATAAATTGTATAATGTTCATCATACAATTGAGAAATCCTTAAGAAATTCTGCGCAGCAAAGTACACCTCAAGCAATAGACCTTTATCCCCTTCATTCACCGACACGGATAAAAATTGTTCCGCAGCTTCCACGCACTGTTTAAGAAGTCCAATTAATGTTTCCGGTATGGCACTTAATTCGAAGGCATTCATTGATTCGTGCTCTTTTTTTAAATCGATGAAAAATTGATTTATTTCTTTAAAATGGGTGAAGAGGCCTTTATCAATATTCTTAAACTCTCTTTTCAACTGTAGAAATGGTGATTTATTTAGCTCTGCCGAAAACATGTCCCTGCCCCGGTCCACTAAATTATGTGCCTCATCAACAAGTAATACTGTTTTTTTCTTATGCTCCTCCACGATGCGTTTTAGCGAAACTCGCGGATCGAATACATAGTTGTAATCACAGATGATGGCATCGGCCAAATAGGCAAGATCAAGCGAAAACTCGAAAGGGCATAATTTGTGTTTTCTGGCATATCGTTGAATCACCTGACTATTCAATATATTTTCGTTCATTAATATATCAAGTATGGCATCATTAAGCCGGTCATAATATCCATCAGCAAATTCGCATTCCTCTTTCGTACATAATGTTTCTTCCTGAAGGCAAACCTTCTCCTTAGCAGTGATGGTAACTGTTTTGAGCGACAGGCCATCTTTAGTCAATAGAGAAAAGGCGTCCTCTGCCAACTGCTTTGTTGTGGTACGTGCAGTCAGGTAAAAAATCTTTTGAACCATTCCTTCCCCCATTGCTTTTAGGGACGGAAAGATGGTCGAAATCGTTTTTCCTATTCCTGTGGGAGCATTAACAAATAAACTCCTTTGTTCCTTTATGGTTTGATAAACAGCTCCCGCTAGTTTTCTTTGGCCCTTTCTATATTCCGAAAATGGAAAATTGCATTCCCCTACGGTCTGATTTCTGCGGATTAAATGTGTTACCTGCCATTTCGCAAATGGATAATACCGTTCACTGACTTGATGAATAAAGGCCTGTAAATCTGTAAAAGAATACAACTTTTGGAAACGCTTGATCTGTTCTGTTTCTGTATGAACATATGTCAGCTGCACATTTATTTGATCTAGCTCATTTGCTTTTGTATACATATATGCATAGCATTTAGCCTGTGCCCAATGGACCGGATGGCTGTCTGCAGATACCAAATCAAGACTTCTGGTTGGATTTAATTTCATCAACCGTGACGGTCCCTTCATCAAACAAAAGCCCGTCGCACCTTCCTTCGATTTGAAAGGTAATGTCCTTATATTCAAGATCTGTCTTAAGGAAACATTCATTTTGGTCTTTTTCTCGATATTGTTTTTGGATTTTTTGGTGGACCTTTGTCCCTTCCGCCATACTATTATTCATATAGTAGCGCGTATCGAGGCTGCCACTACGATAAACATACTCAACAAACGATCTTACCGAAATGCGATAGCTATAATTCATAACATCACCTGATTCATTTAATATATTTCTTATTAAATCATATAAATAGGATAGAATATACGGCATGTAGAAAAGGGCAGTACTGACTATTTTCTGTGTGTGTAGAGGTTGTAAAAAATAATATCCATTAATTTCATTCGTAAAAACCCCAAATAAAATATAATAGATATATACAAAAAAAAAATCAAGGGGGTGTATCCATGCCGGATACTGTGCCAGAAACGCCTGTAATTGAAATTCCCATTAAAAAGGCCCAGCATAAAAAGCTGCCCGCCACCAAGATCCTTCAGCGCGGTTTATTAATTACCCTGGGAGCAATACTGATGGGTGTAGGCCTTGAAATATTCCTTGTTCCAAATAAGGTTATTGACGGGGGGATCACAGGGATATCAATCATGCTTTCTTATGTTACGGGCTGGCAGCTCGGAGTGTTTATCTTCCTGCTTAACCTTCCATTCTTTTTCCTCGGATATAAACAAATAGGGAAAACCTTCGCCCTATCTACTTTGTATGGAATTTTTATACTCTCAATCACTACCTCACTCCTTCACCCGGTGCCTGCCTTAACACAGGATATCCTGCTAGCGACCATTTTCGGCGGACTTTTTTTAGGTGCCGGGATAGGAATCGTGATCAGGTACGGAGGTTCCCTTGATGGGACTGAGATCTTAGCAATCCTTGCGAATAAAAAACTCCCTTTTTCCGTAGGCGAGATTGTCATGTTCTTTAATTTATTTATTCTAGGATCGGCCGGTTTCGTGTTTTCATGGGATCGAGCCATGTATTCGTTGCTAGCCTATTTTGTAGCCTTTAAAACGATGGATATCACGATAACTGGACTGGATGAATCGAAATCAGTGTGGATCATAAGCGAAGAGTACCGGGAAATAGGGGATGCCATTATCAACCGATTAGGGAGGGGCGTTACTTACCTAAAAGGAGAAGGAGCATTTTCTGGAGATAATAAAAAAGTGATTTTTTGTGTAATTAACCGTTTGGAAGAAGCAAAACTCAAGGAAATTGTCAGTGAGTATGATCCTACAGCCTTCCTGGCAGTAGCTGATATCGCAGAGGTTCGCGGCGGCCGGTTTAAGAAGAAGGATATCCATTGATTATGTAACCAAGAATATTAGAGGCTATGCAAAAAAAACAAAGGGTCTGACCCGACTGCATTTTATACAGACCACGAATCAAAACCCTTATGATACAGCCTTAGCCAATAATCTTTATTTCATTCCCGGATTATTGATCGCTTGGAGCATTTTTGTTGCAGCCTGCATTTTACTGTTACAAAGCGGGCAGCTTGGTTCATCGCTGAACGTGAAATTATCTCGTACCCATCCTTTACAAGTTTCGGATGTGCACTGCCATACTTTTGTTTCTACGTGGACGATTTCTTCTGGATTAATTCGTCGGTACATATATCTCACTCCTTTGATTTGTTCGTGCCATCTCTTTGCTTTAAACAATCTTCAATGAAGCAGATTGGTAAACCAGTAAAACTGTTTCCAAATTTATTATAACATATAATGATGGACAAAAAGGAAAGAGGCTATCTCCTTCCAACGAGATAGCCTCAGCATGTATACATGCGATTGTCTTTAACACTTTTTCCGGGCAACTAGCTATAAATGAACGGCCCGTTGTTCGTTAAGGACTAAAGAGTAATTTTTCGCGCCAAACCCAACACAATGAAAGCCCTGCCTCTCTTCCATCCATGCGGTTCCTGGACCGCGCCTGTTGGAATCAGGTTTCAGCTTCATAGCACATGTTTATTAAAGGGTATTGTGAGTCAAAGATGATCTGGAGCAGTTTTAGCGTTTTTTTCTTTTTGCAAAAATCGCTTGCTTTTAAGCATTCCAAATAGTAGAAGCAGTTAATGTGGAAGGATAAAACACATGGGGATTATCAATTTTTGTAACTAACTTATTCTAAAGCATTCTGACTTTCTTTGATTAAACATCTGTTTCATTTTACTTTAATTTACTTTAATAAAAATGTGTACTTATATAAATTACCCTCACTGTTATCCACGTAAACATAAAGAACAACAGAAAATGAATTATACCACCTATAAACCCAAAAGTCAACATTCCACTCACATCCCAAAGGTAAAAAAATTGAAAGCCACTAATGAAAGTGGCATATCAAAGTTTATCAGCGAAATGAATTATATTCAGTTTGGATTTTCGGGAGCTCCCTAATTTCCTCAAGCAAATTTCCGCCGCACATTGGGCACGTTTGATTATCAGACGAAAATTCCTTTCTCATCCATCCATTGCAATTTGGGGCTTCACAAGCGTATACGACCGTGTCTTCCATGATCACTACGGGTTCCTCAGAATTCTTTTTTCCAAAGTACATGAGTAACCTCCTTTTCGATTCATAAGAAAGCCGTGTAAGCTCTCTTTTGCCTACTTAGATAGTATACGCAAGTTCAACCAGTAATATTTATTTTTATCGGCTACCGTATGTCCCTTTTTCATGAACTGCACCAGTCTATAATTGGTTCTCCCCTATCTCTGCTTCGCTACTAAGGTAATCCTCTATTGCCTGTAGAAATTGTTGGCCATACCTCTCCTGTTTTTGTTTTCCAACTCCTTTCACTTCTAGAAACTCAGCTTCTGAACGCGGCGTTCTTGCTGACATATCCTTTAAGGCTGCATCAGAAAAAACAATGAAAGGCGGTACCCCTTCACCCCTGGCAATCTCCCTTCTAACCGTGCGCAGCCTTTCAAACAGAGCATCATCCTCAAGCATTGTGTGAGTGCTGGTATATTCCCTGCGCAGGACATTTTCCTTACCAGTAAGAACGTTTTTCCCCTCTTTGGTTATCTTTAACACCGGAAATTGTCCACTGCTCATTTCGATATACTCCCTCGCAGTCAGGAAATCAATAAAATCAGCGATCGATTTAGCTGACTGTTGTCTCATGATTCCATAGGTAGTAAGTTTCTCAAAGCCGAAGTCTTCAATTTTCTTATTTTTTGATCCGGCGAGCACCTGGCTGACTAGCGTTTTACCAAATCTCTCTCCCATCCTCACAATACAGGATAGCACCATCTGCGCTTCCACGGTTACATCATGAGAGGTTCTTTTATCCAGGCAATTTTCACAATGGCCACAATCTCCAGCTTCAAGCTGCCCAAAATATTTTAAAATAAAAGCCTGCAAGCAGCCTTCAGTATGGCAATAATCCTTCATCAAGTTTAACTTCTTTAGCTCCTGCTCCTTCCGGATCTCTGAAGCGTCAGATTGATCAATTAAAAATCTTTGAATCCGTAAATCCTGAGGAGAATACAGTAAGATGCATTCGCTTCGCAGCCCGTCCCGGCCCGCTCGTCCTGCTTCCTGATAATAGCTCTCCATATTCCTTGGTGTTTGGTAGTGAATCACAAATCGCACATTGGACTTATCTATTCCCATCCCAAATGCATTCGTAGCAACCATGACCAGCAGTTCGTCCTGGAGAAACGCAACCTGCTGTGCATTGCGTTCCATTTCATTCATTCCGGCGTGATATCTTCCGGTCTTTATTCCTTGTTTGGTCAGCAGTAAATATAAAGAGTCCACTTCTTTTCGTGTAGTAGCATAAATAATTCCCGCTTCGTTCTTATTACGAGCCAGAAAGTTTTCTACATAGGCAGTTTTATTAGTACCTTTAACAACACTAAAATACAAATTGTCCCTTGAAAAACCGGTTGCGACTACATCTTTTTCGACAATTCCAAGAGACCGGCAAATATCTTGCTGCACTGCAGTTGTAGCCGTGGCTGTCAACGCTAAGATTAAAGGCTCAGACCGCAGCTGATTGATTAAGGCCTGTATCTTTAAGTAACTCGGACGGAAATCATGGCCCCATTGTGAGATACAGTGGGCTTCATCAATGGCGACAAGTGAGATCTCCAACTCTTTTAAACTTTCGAGAAAAAATCGGTTTTCTAACCGTTCAGGAGCAATATAAAGCAGTTTATAAGCCCCGCTCTTTGCATCATCCATTCTTTTATCCGCTTCTTGCGCAGAGAGGCTGCTATTTAAATAAACTGCAGGAATCCCGTTTTGGATGAGGGTATCAACCTGGTCCTTCATAAGGGAAATCAATGGGGAAATTACGAGTGTGATTCCAGGGAAAATAAGCGCCGGAATTTGGTAGCAAATTGACTTTCCGCCTCCAGTCGGCATGATTCCCGCTGTATTTGTTCCATTCAAAACATTTGCGATTATCGCTTCTTGACCGTTTCTAAATGTATCATAGCCAAAATACTGTTTTAAATATTGCCTTGCTTGATGCAGCAAAAAAATCCCCCATTCTATTTTTTATCGTTTTGCTGGTATTATCATTCTAGATTTGGGTCTCATTTTGTTCATAGAGATGTAGCTAGGAAAGAAAGAGGATATGCGGAGAAAAAAGAAGGGACACTGCTTATACCAAGATTATATAACATTTATAACACATCGAGTTGAGTTTAGTCACATAATTTATTTTTTTAAAACATAAAGATCATTTTGGGTTGCTATCATGTATCTTTTTCTTAATAAATATTATAAGATTGCTGCTTGTTCCTTCATTAATGAAGATGCTGGGTGAATAGAATTGGTGATTTCGCTTTACCGATAAAGATAAAGAAAAAAAAACGCACGTTATAATAAATAGTTTTAAAAAAGGTGCCAGAGGGGGTCTACCCATCTCTAACACCTTGTTGTTTGATGCTATTTATTTTAAAACTTTTACAGTCACTTGCTTTACTCCCCAATTGAGAGCATCCTGTTTATTTGCGAAGAATAGATCGATTTTGTTTCCTTTAATGGCGCCGCCTGTATCTGCAGCAGTAGCGTATCCATAGCCCTCTACCCAAACTTTTGAACCAAGTGGAATTACATTTGGATCAACTGAGATGACCTTCGCATTTGGATTAGCTTTCAAATCGACACCTGTCGCTGTTACTCCGCTGCAGCCTTCACAAGATGCAGTATAACCAGTTGCGCTTACAGTCAATTGTTTAACGGCATCACCTGTTTGTGACGAGCCATTGGTATTTGAGGCGGGTACATTCGTAGCCGCTTTAACCACTGATTTTTTTGGCTCGGCTTGTGCTGCAGCTGGAGCAGATGCTTGTTGCACTGTAGCTCCTTTTTGCCCCTTAAGTATCAAAAGCTGTCTATTCGGATGGATTATGTCGGATGTTAATTTATTTAATGATTTTATGTTTTCTACGCTTGTGCTATACTTTTGCGCAATTTTCCAAAGAGTATCGCCTTGTTCAACTGTATAATATTGTTTGTTTGAAACCTTCTGGCCAGAAACCGTAAGGACTTCCCCGCTGTAAATTGCATCAGAATTTAAGTTATTCAATGTCTTTATGTCTTTAACAGAAACGTCGTATTTTTGGGAAAGTGCCCAAAGTGTGTCTCCATCTTTTACTTTCACATCCTGGGCAGATGCATGAGTTCCAAGACCCCCTGTGATTGCAGCAGCGGCTGCGAAAGCCAAGATTGATTTTTTCATATTAGTTACCTCCCTGTAAGCTTCTATCAAGCTAACGAAACCTATCATAGCATAGTAATCTTTCAAACAAAGGTCAAAGAGGTAAAAGTCTGGTAACAAACATAACAGGATTTTAACAGGATATTACGAAACAAGTCAGGCCAAGCGATACTGTAATATTCAGTCCTTAATATCATTTTTTTCAACATCATACATACAATTAGATGGAACGGATATAGAAAGGAGGGTCTAAATTGCACCAAGAAAATCCGCAACACATTACACGGGTTAAATCTTATCGTCCCTTTCACAGCCCCTTTGATCCCTGTCCGCCAATCGGACAAAAATACTATAGCACTCCTCCCAATTTATTCATGAACTTTCAACCTCCTAATCTTGAACAATTTCAGCCATATGAAGCATTAAGGAGGGGAACTCTCTGGAAAGCACTATACGATTTCTACGAAAATCCCTATGAAAGGAAGTCTTAATTTGTGAAAAATATTGATGATGAATATTATCAATTAATGGGACAGATTCAAGCCGTAGATTTCGTATTAGTCGAACTAACCCTCTATCTGGATACCCATCCCGGAGATCAGCAGGCTCTTCAGCAATTCAATCAATATTCAGCTTATTCCCGGCAAATCAAACAAGCATTTGAGCAAAAATACGGACCTCTATTCCAATTTGGAGTTAGTAACGATCCAGGCCCCCGCTGGGATTGGAATCGGGGGCCATGGCCATGGCAGGTTTAAGGAGGAAAAAGGATGTGGATTTATGAAAAGAAATTGCAATATCCTGTAAAAGTGAGCACTTGCAATCCCACACTTGCCAAGTATTTAATTGAACAATACGGCGGTGCTGACGGCGAACTCGCCGCTGCATTAAGATACTTAAACCAGCGTTATACGATACCCGATAAAGTGATCGGGTTGTTGACTGATATAGGTACAGAAGAATTTGCGCATCTTGAGATGATTGCTACAATGGTTTATAAGCTTACAAAAGACGCAACACCAGAGCAGCTAAGAGATGCCGGACTTGGGGAACATTATGCAAATCATGATGCTGCCTTGCATTACAGCAACGCGGCGGGTGTTCCGTGGACCGCTGCCTATATCCAGGCGAAAGGAGATCCGATAGCCGATTTATATGAAGACATTGCCGCCGAGGAAAAAGCACGAGCAACCTATCAATGGCTGATTGACATGTCGGATGATCCTGACCTTAACGACTCCCTGCGCTTTTTACGTGAACGTGAAATCGTCCACTCCATGCGATTCCGTGAAGCGGTTGAAATTTTAAAAGAAGATCAGGATCAGAAAAAAGTTTTCTAACAAAAAAGCAGCAGATTTCACTCTGCTGCTTTTTACTAAAGGCGATGCTCATACATATACGCCAGCGATGCATAATTCGGGTATTTGTGTTTATAAAATGAATATTACTTCCTTCTTAGTTTGTTTTGCGGTCGGACGAATAAGTCCAGCCTTCTTCCTGATGAATTTTCCCTTCCTTCATCAGCTTGCCGAGCGCTCTTTTGAATGCGCCTTTGCTCAGGCCAAAATGGAATTGGATGTCTTCAGGCGGCGTTTTATCAGTGTAAGGCATTGCCCCGCCCCTATTCTGAAGGTAATTGAAAATGACTTGGGCATCCTCCGACATTTTATCCTGTTTGAATGGAAGCAAGGATACATTCAAGCTTCCATCTTCTTTTATATCGATAACCCTACCATCTACAAATTCACCTAGACGCGGCTCTTCCTTCCGTTCACTTTCATGGATAAAGCATCTATATCCTTCTTCAGATATCATAAACGAGCCCACTTTCAAAAGACGGTATACATGCCCTTTCACGGCCGTATTCCTCATACCCTTCATAGGGGATTTTAACGATATTTCCTGGATGACATCTTCAGTTGCAAGCTTTCCAAACAGACGGCCGTAGCGGTCTGTTTTCAATGAAACATAGAGCTTGTCCCCTGCTGCTGGCCAAAGATGTTCAAGCCCTGGCAGATCGTCGACAGATACAAGGATATCCTTGGATATTCCAATATCAACAAAAACACCGAGGTTCTTTTGTACATTGACAACATCGGCCCAGCCGTAGGTACCGATTTGTATCTCTGGTATTTTCATTGTAGCAGTAATGCGGCCCTGCTTATCGTTATACAGAAAAACACGAACCTTATCCCCTATTTCAATTTCCTGTTCCGTCTCCATTTCATTATTATGAAGTAATACATCTTCGTTTCCGTCCGTTAAAAAAACACCAAAATCGGCCTGCCGTTCCACTTCCAATTCCACAACAGTACCGGCTTCTATTATAGTCATATATGCTTACTTCCTCCCGCTTTGCTTACATTCTTATATCAGTTTACCCAAATTAGAAATTTTTCCAACATAGTTGAATCTATCATTTTTGCTTATGGATGTATAGCCTATAAAAAATGATATACTAGTCAAAAAAGGAAGAAAGGAACTCCAATGGGCAAAAAGTTATATTATGAAGATGCATATATAAGGGAATGGGAAACCACTATTGAGTCAGTGATACAACAAGATGAGGTCTACCTTGTAACCCTAGCTGAAACAGCGTTTTACCCGGAAGGAGGCGGACAGCCTTCTGATACCGGGACAATTAGTGGGATACCGGTTTTCGACGTTTATTTGGATGATGATACAGTTTTTCATAAACTGCCAAGGCGTCCGGAAACCGATGCTGTTGAATGTGAAATCGACTGGAAACGGCGCTTTGACCATATGCAGCAGCATAGCGGCCAACACCTTTTATCAGCTGTGTGCAGGGAATTATACAACGCAAACACTGTCAGCTTTCACCTTGGAACCGATTCTGTCTCCATTGATATCAATAATCCCGGGTTATCATCCGAACAAATAAGCCATATAGAAACGCAGGTTAATCAATACATCTTTGAAAGTAGGGAGATTCATAGCTACTTTGTGACAAGCGAAGAGATCAGCAAGCTATCTGTCGTAAAAATGCCAAAAGTAACTAAGAATATTCGCATCGTTGAGACAGAAGGTATCGAATATAATCCTTGTGGAGGTACACATTTGTCAGCAACTGGCTCGATCGGCAGCATTAAAATCCTGAAAACAGAAAAACAAAAAGGAGTAACAAGGATATTTTTTAAATGCGGCTTTAGAGCACTTTCCCACTTTAATGACAGTCTGGAAATCCTTAATACCGTATCTTCCATATTTAACACCGGACACAGGGATGTCATCAGCCGCGTCGAGAAATTAGAACAGGACTATAGGCAAGCTTTGATCGAGAAGGAGAGGCTTTCCGAAGAAAATGCTTCTTATCTTATAAAAGACTTGATACAACAAAGCATCAGTGAAAATATTTTCTATATTTTTGACGATAAATCGCTAAAGGATCTTCAGAAACTTGCTACACTTGCGGCAAAAGATAAGGATGTCCTCTTGTTATTCGGCACCTTAATGGACAATAAGATTTTACTTTCCCATAATGGAAGTGTACAACTACATTGCGGCAATTTCCTGAAGGAACATTTACCTCCTTTTAACGGCAAAGGCGGCGGCAATAATAAAAGCGCACAGGCAGGATTTAGTACTAAGGAAGAAATGATGGCTTTCCTTGAATTCGCCAGACAGAAATTATTCCACCCTAAACGAATACACAAATGAGTTGAGGCAATGGCGCTACCCCGGTTGAAAGACCATATGCTTAGCGATAGGGAAAATCCCACTTATTACAAGAATTGAAGCAGCCAGAAGAAAAAAGCCGCTCATCGATGGATAGAGCGGCCTTTATAAATGGATTAGACCAATCTACCTTGCCGATTGATAAACCAAATGCTATAAAAATACTCGTACTATAAAAATTGGAAACTTCAGAAATAAATAAGAACCAGCTCCTCGTTCAATGATATCATCATTTTCGAAAGGCTGGTTCTTTTTTATGCGCAATGGGAAGGGAACAAACAAACTACTGGTTTCAATCGCGGTACCCATACTGATTTGTTTCCTTTAGTCCTCGATTTTGACTTTCCCCACCCCAAAACGTTTAAATTCCTCATGATAATACTCTTCCAGTTCCATGAGCCGGTCCATATATTGCTCCTCATTATAGTTATGAATTTGGTGCTCAGTATCAATGTCTTTGCGGGCCATGTAATAGACAAATTTATCCCAAAACACCATATCTTCATAGGAATCCAACACCTGGAATATTTCATTCTGCAATGGAGGTGCTGGCTCTAACAGATTTTGGTCCTTGTTCTGGATTATATCGAAGAATTGAAATTTCTCTGCACTTGCTAAAATGGTTTGTTCCACCTCCCGGTAATCATTATTAGGTGATTCGGGGTTTTCAGAATCTACCACCCACATTCCATATTCAATCAGTTTCACTAATAGTTCGTACTGTTGATTTGTAAGGTCAATTTTCATAAGGGTCTCCTTTTTAGAGAGTCATTAACTTAACTTTACCCTATTTGGGCAAAGTCTGGCAAAAAAAATGAGGAAAGGTCATCAACATTGTAATGAACCCTTGGATTCAACGGATGTGAACTTTTATGTAATTCAACTTTTGAACGAATGACTAGTTTATTTGAAGTTGCGACTCATCTCTGTTTCTTGCATAATTCCTACTTTAATTGTGATCTTCCAACCTAAGGCGCTGCATATTTATCTTATTGTTCGTACCGCCCACTTTTGAATCGCCAATGGTTTGAGAAATTAAATAAGCGGCCGTTTTCCCGGCCGCTCATGCTAACTATTCATTAATCTCAGTAACACTAAAGTACGCAGCTTTTTCCGTGTCTACTACATAGTGTGTATTTTCTTTCACCATGTTATAGTATCGGTGCTTTTGAATATTGCTGATTAATTGTGTGGAATCTTCCCCTTCTGTTTCGTGGGAAACTTCTGCCCCGCTGGGGAAATAAAATGATACCTTCAACTTCATTTGATTGATTCATCCTTTCAGCTTTGGGTGGTTAGTTTTTACCTACTATATTTTCATAACCTAAAACCGTGGAAGGTAAACATGGATTAATGAAATCGAAGCCGGATATTATTTAATTTGATTTACTAAATGAACGAAGTTGTTCTTCCCTCGAAATGAGGTAAAATATAGCTGGAAACACGAGTTTAAACAAAAGGAGAAAAGTATTTTGATAATCCGAAAAGCAGCAATTAGGGATGCAAGGGCAATTGCCTATGTACATATCAATAGCTGGAACACTACCTATAAGGGAATTGTGCCTAGCGCCTATTTAAAGAGTTTAAACATTGAAGAAAAGGCAGTATTTTGGGAAAACATTATCACACAGGGCAACAGCATTGTTTACATAGCTGAGGATAAAAGTGGAGAAATCGTAGGGTTTGCCAGCGGCGGCCGTGAACAAACTAGTGATCCCAAGTACTTAGGGGAAGTATATGCCCTTTACATTTTAGAAAGCCATCAAAGAAAAGGGATTGGGAAAAAGATGTTGAAACCAGTCATTGAAGAGTTAATTGGGCAAGGTTTCCCTAACCTCGTGATCTGGGCATTGGAAAAAAACGCCTGCCGCTCCTTTTATGACTCGTTAGGGGGAAAAATCGTCAACAAAAAACCAATTTTGATGTCAGGAGCTCCACTCAGAGAGGTAGCATATGGCTGGGAGGACATTCATGACATACTCGTGTATTTATAAAGGGGTCAGTCCCCCACTACTGCGATGCGTTAAAGTAGGGGGAGACTGACGACGATTAGGAATCCATTGCAAAACTTCTGATTTTCCAGCCTTCAGGTTTATGGATGACGTCTACAGCCACGATTGTCGGTTTCCTTATTTCCTCAGAAGAGTAAAATTCGTAAGTAAGTTTCCCTTTTTCGTGATCCAGTTGGTGCTTAACTAATTTAATATAATCGATTTCTTGCGGCAATGCCGCTTCCATATTCCATAGACCTTTTTATTTATGCATATGAAGGACTTGCACCTTCCTCATTCCTATTGCTTTTAGCTTTTATTGGGGCTATATTGATGTCGGCCATGCACGCGCTAATTGAGTATTTCCTGACAATGAAAAGCGGTTCAACCTTTATTGACCGACATATCGCGGCAAATGAATAAACAAGATGCTAACTTGATACACGGTAAAGAAACTTATTTTCTGGGGATTAAAAAGAAACTTCTTGCTAGCTCCCTGTTTCTGGCGGTGTTTCCCATTTTGTTTTTCAGTTTATTAACCTTTGCCAATATGATGGAAGGAGAGCGAAACGTACTCTACGATTTTTCGAATTGACCAGTGATTTTCCTTGCGTTATTGGTTCTTGTGGCATTCGGTGGATCTGTCCTTCTTTCGGATAACATCCAAAAGCCTATTGATGAATTGAAACTTGGGATGGATTCTGTCAAGAATGGTACGCTTGCCACACTGGAAAATAAATTCCCCTTTTTAGCAGAATCATAGCCGTAGCGGATGCCTTTGACGCTATGACTTCTGACAGGACCTACCGAAATGGGATGGATGTTTCCCTGGCACTGCAGATTTTAAGGTAGGGAAAGGGAACCCAATGGGATCCCCATATTGCCGAGGTATTTGTTACCATAATGGAAAAAGAACAAATGTACGCAGGTAAACAGCCCGTTAAAGAAATAAGTTAATGTCGGAAGGAACGGTCCAAGACATACAGCATCTTTTCTTATAATAAGTCAACAGGCTTATACAGTTTAGTGAATTAATAAGTCTTTTCTGAAGGAAGGCGGCTTCACCTTCCTCCTTGTTATTTTCAGTGGTTTTTGATATAAACCTGAAAACTAGCCCGTTTATTAATGCTTCTACAGAAACCATTTTCCAGATCTCCCTCATTCATGATATAATTTTAAGGATATTGTCAAGGAGGAATGCGGAGCAAATGATTACTGTTACTAATGTCGGCTTGCGCTATGGTGACCGCAAGCTGTTTGAAGATGTAAATATAAAATTCACGCCCGGAAACTGTTACGGATTGATTGGAGCAAATGGTGCCGGAAAATCTACCTTCCTAAAAATCCTTTCTGGCGAAATTGAAGCACAGACTGGCGATGTTCATATGGGGCCAGGTGAACGCCTTGCTGTTTTAAAACAAAACCACTTTGAATATGAAGACCAGGAGGTCATGACCGTCGTGATCATGGGTCATGCACGTTTGTACCAGGTTATGCAGGAAAAAGACGCCATCTATATGAAAGCTGACTTCACCGATGAAGACGGTATGAAAGCTGCGGAGCTGGAAGGCGAATTTGCTGAGCTAAACGGATGGGAAGCTGAATCCGAAGCTGCTATTTTATTAAAAGGCCTTGGCATTGAAGAGGACCTTCACAACAAAAAAATGGCGGAACTGACAGGTGGAGATAAAGTAAAGGTTTTACTTGCCCAAGCACTGTTCGGCAAGCCTGATGTCCTGCTTCTTGATGAGCCTACCAACCACCTTGACCTTAAGGCGATCCAATGGCTTGAGGAGTTTTTGATCAACTTTGAAAACACCGTCATTGTCGTATCGCATGACCGCCACTTTCTGAACAAAGTTTGTACGCATATTGCGGATCTCGATTTCGGCAAAATTAAAATTTATGTCGGAAACTATGATTTTTGGTATGAATCCAGCCAATTAGTTACAAAACTGGCACAGGAAGCCAATAAAAAGAAGGAAGAGAAAATAAAGGAGCTGCAGAACTTCATCGCCCGCTTCAGTGCGAACGCTTCAAAATCGAAGCAGGCCACATCTCGAAAGAAGCTGCTTGATAAGATTTCCCTGGATGACATCCAGCCTTCTTCCCGCCGTTATCCTTATGTCCATTTCACGCCTGAACGCGAAATCGGAAATGATTTGCTTCGCGTCGAGGGTATTTCCAAAACCGTGGACGGTGTAAAGGTATTGGATAATGTCAGCTTTATCATGAATAAAGGAGATAAAGTGGCGTTGGTCGGACGTGATGAAATCGCTAAAACCACTTTATTTAAAATACTGGCTGGAGAAATCGAACCTGATGAAGGCTCTTTTAAATGGGGAGTCACAACTTCCCAGGCTTATTTTCCGAAAGATAATGCTGAATTCTTCGAAGGAAAGGATGTCACTCTTGTAGACTGGCTGCGTCAATATTCTCCTAATGACCAAAGTGAAAGCTTCCTCCGCGGCTTCCTTGGAAGAATGCTATTCTCGGGAGAAGAAGTTCTGAAGAAGGCTAGTGTTTTATCCGGAGGCGAAAAGGTTCGCTGCATGCTTTCGAAAATGATGCTCAGCGGCTCAAATGTATTGATGCTTGATGAACCGACCAACCATCTGGATTTGGAGTCCATTACTGCCTTGAATAATGGGATGATTAACTTTAAAGGTTCAATGATTTTTGCTTCACATGACCATCAGTTCATCCAAACAATCGCTAACCGTATCATCGAGATCACGCCAAACGGATTGGTAGATAAGCAAGTAACATACGATGAATACCTGGAAAACAGCGAGCTCCAAAAGCAAGTCGCTTCTATGTATAACTAAAAACGATTGCAAAAACACACTCCACTTCTCCATTTGGGAGTGTGTTTTTGTTCAAAGGGAAAATCTGGATACACTAAAGATTGCAATTTATGATGGATAATGTATGATTGAAACAGTGTTTTATGCTGTAAACCGTATTGGAGTTGATATTGTGCCGCAAACGAAAATGTTCCGGCTCGGCTATGGAATTATCATTATTTTGCTGATCGTTTTACTTTCCGCAAAAGTTAATTTCATTTTTACGCCAATTGCCGTTATGGTGACTACCTTGTTTACCCCGATCGTTCTATCGGGTGTGCTTTATTATTTGCTACGTCCTCTCGTGAATTTATTGTCGAGATTTATTCCCCGGGTGCTTTCGATCTTAATGATCTATTTGATCGCAATCGGCTTAATCGTCTCACTCGTGTTTGTCGTCGGGCCTCCGCTTCAGAAGCAGTTCAGCAGCCTGATTGAAAATACGCCAACCTACATTACAAAAGTCAGGGAAACTGTAATTGATTTAAATGACAATGAGTACGTGAACCGGTTTCAGAAAAACGAACATTTTTCTTTTGAAAACCTGTCCGACAAGGTTACAGAAAACATCAACGGATTCGTTTCCAATTTAGGTGCGAAAGCTGTTGGTTTCCTTTCTACTCTGACAAGCATACTAGTTCTCATTGTCCTGATTCCTTTTGTCCTGTTTTATATGCTGAAGGATGGCGACAGGCTTCCTGATCAAATCCTTAAGCTGGTGCCTGACCAACATAAAGATGAGGGGCGCAGGGTATTAAAAGACATGGATGAGGCATTAAGCTCCTATATCCAGGGGCAAATTCTTGTCAGCGTCTTCGTGGGAATATTCATTTATATAGGCTATTTGATCATTGGCCTGGAGTACCCGCTAATATTGGCCATCGTCTCGATGCTTACGAATGTGATTCCTTTTGTAGGGCCATTTATCGGTCTTATTCCGGCAGTCATCGTTGGTTTCATCGATTCACCAATGATGGCCCTTTGGGTTGTACTGGTTGTACTAATTGTCCAACAGATTGAAAGCAATCTCATTTCTCCACAGGTTATGGGAAGGCAGCTGGACGTTCATCCATTAACCATTATCCTGTTATTAATGGTGGCTGGAAGTCTTGCCGGTGTTGTCGGCCTGCTGCTGGCTGTCCCGACGTATGCCGTTTCAAAGGCAATCGTCCTTAATACGTACCGTTTTATCAGGCTAAGAAAATATGATGATACCCTTTCCCAATGATGATCAATTCCCGCCTGTTGGCGGGTATTTTTTTGCCTGATTTTTATCACTGTTGTTTAAGATTCGTTTTTCCCTGGAATAATATGCACCAAAAGGAGGAATTTAATTGGATGCAGGTGTGGTGAAAGATATATTTGAAAACAGTGGATACGAATTTCTCTATGAAAAATTCAACTATCAATTCTATGTCTCCGGTTTGTTTGATAAAATAGAAAATAGCAGGATCCTCGAGTCCTTTTTAGATAATTACAGCTTTGCCGAAAATGAAAGGAACCTATTCGATGATTTTGCCTTCCACTTTAGAATCTTCCATAACTTATATGAAAAAAACAGGCTCTTTAATGAAGGGCCATGCCATTGACAAACATGCTTGCCCATAACCGATGGAAAAAATACCTCAGTTTATAAGGAGTGTATCTATGCCATTTAAAGAACGCAGAAAGAAATATCTGCAAAAACGAAAATCACGAAATCAAGCTAGGTATTCATGGACTGATTTTTTTGCCGATTTATTTTTCTATGTACCAGAATTGATCGTTCTTCCATTTCGGTTATTGTGGTGGGCTTTAAGGGGACTGGTGCGATTAATTGACTGGACATAAAAACGGGCAGTATGCCTGCCCGATAGTCGTCTTTCTTAGATGAAGCCGCCGTAAAACGGATAGCCATACCCATATCCATAGCCAGGGTATCCGTAGCCATAGCCATACCCATAGCCTGGATAACCATATCCGTATCCGCCCAAGCCGCCAAGTAAAGTACCCGCTGCAAGTCCTCCCAATAAACCTCCAAAGAAAGGAAAGCCTAATCCGAAGCCCCAAGGCCCTCCAAATCCATAACCTCCCCACGGACGGCCAAAGCCCCAGCGGCCGAAGCCCCATGGTCTACCAAAGCCCCACCGTCCAAAGCCAAACGGACGTATCCTCATATCATCTGCTATTTGAAGTTCGTTATTCATAATATTCCTCCTCATGGTGAAGTGTTCTTTCCCTATAGTAATATGTCTATAAGGCAGATGTTGAGTAGGCAATCATCATGAAAAATGAAATTTAGGCATTTGGATGTCATGAAAATCTGGTGTCCATTTCGTCCACTGGTACAGTGCCACTTTCAACCTGTTTTGGGCTTAATGTTAGGAGAATGACCATAGAGATAATCCCGATTGCGCCTAGAGCCTGGTACATGCCGAAAGAAACGCCCAGCCAAAAGACCGATGTAATGACTGATGATAAAGGCTCTGTACACGAAAGAAGACTGCTTTCCTTCGGAGTAATATACCGCATGCTATCAATAAATAAATAAAACGGTATCAATGTACCGAATATAATGACAAATAAAATCAATATTACAGCATAAAAATCCAATGACTCAAATGCCTGAGAAAAAGGAGAATATACTAGACATAACACCAGGCCTCCAATCATCATTCCCCATCCCACAACAATAATTGAATCGAATTCCCTAACTAATTTGTCTGAATAAAGCGTATAAAAAGCCAACGCGAATGCAGATAATATCCCCCAAAATAACCCAGTTTTAGATACGGCAAGCGTTTCTGGCGATCCATCTGTCAAAAGCATAAATGTTCCCATAAGCGTTAAGAACACCGCAATGATTTCAAAACGATTTGGAAATTTGCGGAGCTTTAGCAAATAGTAACCCATAATAATTATCGGTGCTGCATATTGGAGCAAAGTTGCAACTGCTGCGTTACCGGCTTCAATAGCCGCAAAATAGGTGAACTGCACCCCAAGCATTCCAAATAAACCAAAAAGGACAAAGTGAAAGATGGAATATTTTCCTTTCCAAACATTCCATACTGCCTGCTTCTTGCCGCCTAATAGGGCAAACAGCAAAAAAAGCATTCCTGAAGCGAGCAGCCTGACTGTAACAAGCCACCCCATTTCCACATTGGATTGCTGAAATAAGTGCTGGGCGGCTGTTCCGGAGATTCCCCATAACGAAGCTGCAATAATCACCATTATGTATCCTTTATACCGACTCATAATTACCCCTCTTTGTTTAAAACTTTAACCAATAATTACTATTATACTCTTTTTGGTATATTTTGTCGGTATAAAAATAAGGGAGTGAAAATCACTCCCTTGTCTACTCAACCCTTACCTGCCTGAAAGCCGGGGTACTTAGTCATTCCACCATCTGCATAAAGTGTTAATCCTGTGACATAACTAGACTCCTTGGAAGCCAGCCAAACCGCACATGCAGCAATCTCTTCAGGTTTGCCGATATAACCCATTGGAATTAAAGCCTCCACTTCTTTTTTCGCTTCGGGATCAGCAAATTTTTCCGCATTAATCGGGGTGTCAATCGCTCCAGGCGAAATGTTGTTCACGCGGATTTGTTTTGGTGCATATTCAAGCGCAAGCGTTTCAGTCAGCATTTTAACACCGCCTTTGCTTGCCGCGTAATGGGCAAAATGGGGCCATGGAATCCTATCATGAACAGATGACATATTAATGATGCTCCCTTTTATATCATGTTCGAGCATATACACAATAGCTTCCCTGCTACCCAAAAACACACCTGTTAAATTCACATCAATGACTTTATTCCAATCTTCCAATGAAAGCTGTTCACTCGGCACTTCATTTTCAATTCCCGCATTATTGACCATGATATCCAATGAGCCAAAAGTTTCAGCCGCAAATGAAATGATCTTTTTTACATCATCTTCCTTTGAAACGTCACCCTTTATGGCAACTGCATCCCCACCAGAGGCTTTTATCCTTTCAATAAGTTCTTCCACTTCATGGCTGTCTGAATGATAATTCACAACCACCTTTGCCTTTTCCTCGCCAAACCGTTCCGCCATTGCCCTGCCTAATCCTTTAGCTGCACCGGTAATAACCACAACTTTATTTTCTAAGTCCTTGTACATGTTAACCACTCCTTATTTTTTTGTGATGCCTAGCATAACTCCGCCTGTTATAACAAGCGAGCAGCCAATGATTACATATGCTAGTTGCTTCCTGGATTTCTTTTCACCCAATAGAAAAATTCCTCCCAGGGTGGATATCACAATACCCATTTGTGATAGTGAAAAAGCGATCGCTACTCCAACCTTGGGGTTTGCCAGAAGCAGGCCAATGTTTCCAACCGCCCACATAATTCCGGTCAATATATTCCGGACAGCATATTTTGTAAAAGGTTTATGCCTTAGTGATAGGAAAATAGCACCTGAAAGCATCCCAATCGACTGGGGTAGTATGGCAGCCCACCCTTCTATGTTGAACCATCTAACAATGACTACATAACCAAGGAAACCAAGGGAAGAAATGGCAAGCACCAATAACCCTTTCTTCAGATTCTCCTGTTTTCCGCTTCCTTCTTTTTTGCCTAACCCGGTTAAAATAACTCCTGCAATGATACACGCAAGTGCAATCACTCCTATGGTGATTGTTGTCTGCGTGGTCCACTCCTTAAAAACTACAACTCCAACCAAAGTGGTCCCCAAAAGCTGCATCCCTGTGGAAATTGGGACGGTTTTTGATACACCCATATACTTAACACTGTTTAGTTGATAGAGCTGTCCGACAGCCCAAGAAATTCCGGAAATGATTCCGACTACCCAAACTAGCATATCCATATGAGGAGTCTTAATAATATACATAATAAAAGAAAAAAGCAGTGCGCCAAGGGTGATTCCCAATGTCTGGCTGTACGCATTGCCTCCCAGTTTGACACTGACCAAAACGATGCTTCCCCAGAAAATTGCCGGAAGCAGCGCGTAAAAAATTCCATCCATGATGCTATCCCACTTTCTTAGATGTTTGTACCAGCCCCACTACATTTGGCTTGAAATAGCAGTTGATTTTTGTTGCCTACATTTCAGCTAACTGGCTTACATACTTATTCCCCTTTTCATTACGCAAAAACATGATCGAATTTTCTGAAAAGGTATACTCATACAGGATTATTCAATCAAGAAACAGTGATGGACATATCATAGAAAATGGATGCCTTAAATATTACATAATGTTACCGTTCATTCTCTTTCCGCCAAGAAAAAAACCTATCCGTTTGGATAGGTTTTTTATAAAGTAATCGGGATGACATAGTATAGAACCGCAAAAAAGTGGGCGGCTGTACCACCGAGCACAAATATATGCCAGACAGCATGATGAAAGGGAAATCCGCGCCACACATAAAACACGGCCCCAACCGTGTATAGAAGCCCTCCTACAACCAGCAGCTGCATTCCGGCTGGCGGCAAAGTTTCCGTTAACGGATTCCAAGCAATCACAATCAGCCACCCCATCGCAATATACAAAATCGTGGATAGGAATAAGAATCTTTTCACAAAAAATGCCTTAAAAACAATCCCAACAAGAGCTATACCCCATACAATTCCCAATAGTGACCATCCAAGGGCACCCTTTATAACAATAAGCGTAAACGGTGTGTATGTACCAGCTATGAAAAAGTATATGGCGGAATGGTCGAAAATTTCAAAAACATCCTTGGCTTTTCCGGGTGGAAAGCTATGAACCAATGTCGAAGCTGCAAACAAAACAACCATTGTAGCTCCATAAATGGACGAAGCCGTAATATGCCATGCAGTTCCTTGTTTTACCGAAAATAAAACTAGGAATACTAGCGCGGCGATGCTTAACAACACACCAATACCATGTGTAATGGCGTTGACGATTTCCTCTTTTTTTGTATAAACATGGGTATCGGCCAAAATGTCATCTCCTTATTTTCCAAATCGGGCAGAAAATACAAGTTAGTTTAAATCATTATATCTTATCCCTGTATCACTTTAAAGAGATATTATTTCAACAAAAGAAAAAACCGGCCTGCAGAAGATAACATAACATGCGGCCGGTTTACTTTATATGGCAAAATGATGGTTGCCTATAACCTTGATAACTGTCAGCTGCCTCATCCATTGACTGTCAGAAATACTTGGATTATAGAAATATAATGCTTTTTCCGTTTTACCCTGAATAGCAATCGCTTCATTAACCGCCTTTTTCGCTTCTTTCCCCGCTGGCTTATTAATACTGCCATTTGCCACAGGCTCAAACTGGTTTTTCTGGTAAATCACGTCCCGGACGGTATCCGGAAACTGCTCACTTTTGATACGATTTAACACGACCGTGGCTACGGCGACCTTACCTTTGTATGGCTCTCCTTTTGCCTCAGCGTGCACAAGCCTTGCCAATAATTCTTTATCAGAAGGTTTTAGCGGCGACTTTGGTATCTGTAAAGCTTCTCCCGGTTTTACACCATCCCGTTCACTATCATTAACCTTCTTTAGCCTATCAATCGGAACTCCGTGCATTTTAGCTACATCTGAGATCGTTTCACCCTTTTTTACAACATGCTTTTCCCCTGTTGGTAAGAAAGGCTTTTTTGCTTTATAAAGGTAATTTCTATCTTTATGGCTAACAGGAGAAGCGGCGTTTTCCTTTTCCCCTTGTCCAAAACTGAATCCAAGTGTAGTGACACAAAGAGCCAGAATGAATGATAATACTTTTTTATGATTCATGCAGGTAACCTCCTTGGTAAATACGTGACAAGGATAACAGAATTGACCCATATTATCAGTGCAAAATATTTACCAAGGAAGCTAAGGAAGTTTTTGTATTGGATGATCAACCATGACGCAGCAGCTTACCCATCTTTTACCTGGAAACCTCGATATGATGGGATAATTCACTGGTTTTCCTTTTTTTCAGCTGGATATAGACAATCAGAAATATCGGGACTCCCACGATGGCTGTAACACCAAGTCCCCCAAATAAATACAGGGGCTGGCCAGCGCCAAAGTGCCCGAGCAAAGCACCGCCAAACCAAGGCCCAATCACATTTCCAAGATTGCTAAAGCCCATGGCTCCAAAATAGGTTCCCTTCATATCCGAATCCGCCAAATCATCAATGAAAATATCCGTCATCGAAAACATCAGGATCTCACCAATTGTAAAGCATAAAATAACCGCGATTAAGACAGGAATGCTCTTTGCAAAAGCGAATCCCAAAAGCGACAATGAAATAATCAAATTACCTGCTCCAATGGAAAGAACGGAAGGGAACCTTTTGCTTAGAGTAACGATTGGATATTGCAATATGACTACAATAATGGCATTTAGCGTCAGCAGGTATGAAAAGATGGCAACTCCATCTTCAAAAGCATCCGAAGAAGAGAAATACTGCGGCAACGTGGAATTGAATTGTGAAAATCCGATGATTGCCAGAATCAAACCGAGCAGTGCCATAGTAAAAATTTTATCCTGTTTTATTACTCCTGCGGCTTCCGTGAAAGTGATCGTATTGGAGGCGGCAGCAACCTTCTCTTGATAACTTGTCAATGCAAGCACCAGGGTTACACCGTATAAAGCATAAATGATACCGGCAGCAAAAAATGTGGCCGTTGAGTCTGCAGAACCCAGTTTCAAACCCAGCAGCGGCCCGAAGGTTACCCCGACATTGATTGCAAAATAACGCAGGTTGAAGATGAGCAGCCTTTTTTTCGGATCGGTGATATCGGACAGCAACGCTCTTGACGCAGGTTCAAACAGGGCTCTGCAAAGGCCATTTAAGGAGTTCATAATAAAGAAAGCAGCTACGGTCTTTGAAAAACCAAACCCGGCAAAAACAAAAGCCCAGGCAAAAATTGATAAGATGAGGACCCTTTTCCTGCCAAACCGGTCTGATAAATAACCTCCCAGAAAGCTTGCCAGCACGCCGACAAGGGAACTGACAGCAACAATCGCACCAGTCATCGCCGGGGTTACATTCATGGATTTCGTTAAATAAATCGCCAGAAAAGGCATGCTCATCGAGGTGGCCATCCGGCCAAACATGGTTCCGATAATAATATTCCATCCTACCGGACCTACATCTGTCAGTATTTTTCTCATAGTCTAAAACCTCTTTTACAGCCACAATGTCAAGTTGGCGCAATATGTATTGTTTTCTGATTTTAGACCTTTGGCTAAAGGACCGTCAATAGAAATCGGAAAAAAAGGAACTATTTATAGTGAGTATTTTAAATATTAATACAAAAAGCTAATTTGAGTCGCTCAATTTCAATAAATATAAAACTCTTCAAAAGATACTAAAATCTCATAACCCATGCAACAAAATTTAGTTTTAGCAAATGAGTACTCATTGAAAAAAAAGAAGCATGAAATTTTCATGCCACCATTTTCTATTCTACTAGTTTGCATACGAAGCCACAGTGCCGACACCGGCCAAAAGATCATTCCACTCCTCACTGGAAGCGAGGCGTATATGAACCGGCTTGGTTTCATGGTCCGTGTACTCTACAAGCCAGATGCCGTTTGGGCCTGGCAGGAAGAATACGATATTCTCCAGGAACGGTTCTTTTTCATAATGGGGAATATTAAAATACGAAATGTTATATAGGGACCATTGCTGCTGATCCAGGTCGTCTATAAAACTGTTAAAACTTTCTTCTTCTTCATATGAAAACGATGATAACTTCATGACTTTTTTAAGCTTCTTCTTTTCGCTTAGCATATCAAAAAGGTCATCAGTCAATCTAAATTCCGCTTCGATACCGGGTGAAACTGGCTGGAATAAATAAAATTCTTTTATGTAATCGAGAATGTCCTCAGATTTTATGTATGAGAACTCATGAAGAAAGTCTTTATAAATAATATGGCTTAACCAGGTATCGTCGTTCATGTGGTGGATCATCAATACGGATTTTTTCGGGATATTTGTACAACGTACCATCCATTTTGATTCTACATAATTCTTAATAAATTCCTGCAGCTCAGGAGTAAACGGGTTCCCATCCCTTTCATCCTTTTCCTCATCCCATATTTGCTTAAGTATTAATTGATGGGCAGTAACCTCCATAATGGCTTCCCATTCCTTGGCGCTTCTTTCTCCAAGCCCGGCCTCAGCAATGCCCTTTGCTACACCTGGATAGCCATTAATGGACACCATTGCCGCAAGCTCTGCTGTCGTACATGCAGTCAGGAATTTCATAAATGCATCACCCTTCCCATCTAAGTCATTAATTCACATTCTAGCTACTGCCCCAATGTTAATTAAAGCAAAAAATAATTTTCTTAAACTCCCGGGAAACCTTACTAATTTTTTATAATTGTGACTATCTTGTAGTTAAAAATGCAACAACAACCATTCCTACAAATATGGCAATCCCATAAATGAGTAAAAATAAAAGTTTTCTCACAATCCAGGGAAAGCGTAATAATGCCTTATAAATATAGTAACCGGATCCTGCTGTAACATCTAAAAAAATATTTGTTAATCGTTGAAACAAATTTTCGGTTTTTTTGAAGTAACCCCATTCATAATACTCAAGCATCGTTTTCCCTAACACCAAAATTGCACTAGCGTAACCTAGTTGAGTACACATTAATACAATCCCAATATATTTTATATATAGTACAAAATCATTACCCATTTTTTCTCCCAATATTAAGTATAGTCTCTTTTAGTCAGACTATTTTTTTATATTACTTAAACCATTTCTTTATAGATTTGAAACCTTTCTCCAGTCCTCCAAACGCTTTTTCACCCAAGTCTTTTATTTTGTCGCCAGCGGCAGCTCCGACAAAAGCACCTCCAACCGCTCCAACAGCCCCTCCGATAATGGCACCTGGCGGACCTCCTATAAGTGCCCCCACCACGGCGCCACCTTTCGCACCAGCAGCTACAGAAAAAGTATCAGCTCCAATACCGAATATAGTACGACCAGCTTTTTCCATAAGTGTTTTATCTTTATTTTCCTGTGAAACCAGTTCACCTAAATTTGATACATAAGAAATCGCCGTTCCCACAATTGGAATCCGCTTTGCTGTATTAGTAAATCCTTTTGCTTTTGCAACAGACTTTAAAATTTCCTTAGAGCCTGATTCGATTCTATTGAAATAACTCTTATATAAATCTGTTCCCCTCATGATGCCATTCATGTTCTTCGGATAACCGGCCAAATACTTGATAAAATCAGAAGGCGTCCGGTATGTGGCTGCGTGCCTGTGAACGAATTTACCGATCCAGCTAGTTGGTGAGGAAGCTTGAAAGTTTTTGAATTTCCTGGCGAAATAAGAACTGTAATTCCCCCTGCTGGTCCATGAATCAGATGCTCTCACGCTGAATCGAAAATCACCTTTTAGCATTTGCCTTACATTCGGTTTCCCGCCCACGTATTTGAATTCCATTGTTTTTGCCATGATGGTTGATCCAAATAAAGACAATCCGTGCGTACTGATAAAAGCCGCATCGGCCCAGCTTAACCTGTCATTCACCTGCCCAAAAGGGTTCGTAAGGTCACTCCACATGTCCCTTGTCAGATCGGCAGTCACCTTGTTGTACTCTTCATACTTTTCCATCTGCCCGCTCTTGTATGTTGAAATGCTTAGACCCCCTGATTGAAACAGTGATTCTATTTTACTCATATAGCTTTTCAGGTTTTGCGCGTCTTTTTCCAGAATACCAAGTGCAGACACGTTGTCCTTATCAAATTCATTCAATTTCTCGATTGTCTCATCCATTTTCTTTTGGCCGCTTTGTACCATTCCCTGGAATGAATGGTCTTCAATACGTGGAATATAGGCAATATCGCTGACTTCTGCAATGTATCCGTTCGCTTCAACGGTCATCTCTGATACAGTGTTTTTCAATCGGTTCAATGCCGGGTCGATGTCGTGTTCCAGGAAGCTTTGGGAAATGAATCCGCTGTTTACCGGCTCAAAGTCATTCAATTCCTTTTTCATTGTTTCGATTGCTTCACTATAATAGCCAAGAAAGTTGTGAAAGGATTGGATGAAGGGCAGATGGCACTCTTCATAAAAGGCCCTGATGGCGTTGCCTCCTTTCCCGGAAAAAGAGTTGGCCAGCCCGTTGAAATCATTGATGGCCTTTTCTATGCCTTCCGCTTGTTCTTTCTGTGACTTGAGAATTTTTTCTATTTCCTTTATCCCATTTTCCAGCCCGCTAACGTCCAAGACTTTCACGGCGAATATCCCCCGATCTATCTGATTTTAATGGCTCTTGCAACCTCGGCATCCACATGTTCCAGCCATTCGGTCGATTTCATTGTGGAATCAACATTTGCAAGGAGTAATTTTTTATAAGTTTCTAAAGCCTGCTGCATACTGGTGTTTATTTCATTCATTCTATTGACGATTTCCAGCTGATTGCGAGATGCAATATCGGAAGGATAACTGGTTTCCAGTGCCTGGGCAGCGGAATTCATTTCCTTTAACGCTGCCTTAATGTCACTCGATCTTAGTTTAATTTCACTCAATTTTTTCACTATCCTTTATACGCTTTATTATTGTTGTCTTGCTTTTTCCCGTTTCCGCCGTTCCCGATCCTCCGCAGCCTCAATTTGGTTTTTAATGTTTTCAATTTCAAGCTTTGTATCTACAATAGCGGCTTCTACAGCAGTTATAGAATTGTTTAACTGTTGGTATGCAAGTTGTTTATATTGCATAAGGATTCCATTGTTTCGAATGTCCTCAAACTCAGTTGCCCATTTGCCATGCCATGTCTCAACTGTAAGCGCCGGCTCCCTGGACATTCTCTCATAGCTCATGAATTCATCCTGGCTTCCTTCCAATTTAGTTTTACAGGTCTTCAAGCGTACGAGGTGTTCCTGTTTTTCTCTTAACCTTTCATATAAATAAGCGAACAATATGTATAGCACCTCTTCCTAAAATGGCTTTACACAAGAGAATATAGATTTGATTATTTGCAAAATTATAGTCATTTTATAATATATCATGTAAAAAAATTGCCATATATGGGATTAATGGTTTATTTTCCCTTTAAAAAAAGGGTCAATTGACCTATAAAGGCTTTTTCTTCCTCACTTGTAACACTATGTAACAAATCTGCACACTTTCCAATTTATTCCTCAACAATCCGTTACCCAATTCCTTTGTTTAAGAAACCTCTATACAAAAAAGAAGGTAAGCTATGGTTGCTTACCTCTCAAAAATTAACCCTCCATTAGTTTGACGAAAAAATGCCTGTTGCGGGGACCGTCAAACTCGCAGAAATAGATGCCTTGCCAGGTGCCAAGCACTAATTTCCCCTGATGGATGATTATTTGCTGGGAAGAACCTACAGTGCTTGCCTTCATATGGGCAGCGGTGTTCCCTTCATCATGTAAGTCAAGAGTCTGACTCCACGGATATATTTCGTCAAATCTACGCAGCATATCCTGTTTAACATCGGGATCTGCATTCTCATTGATTGTAATTCCTGCTGTCGTATGAGGACAATAAACTAAAGCGGTGCCGGACTCAAGTCCGGCTTCGGAAATAAATTTTTGTACGTCCCCAGTAACTTCTATCATATCATCACGCTTTGCCGTCTCTAGGTTAATCTTTTTTAACATTTCTTCCGCCTCCTGCTTTTGGGTGAGAACTGTTTTATTAAATTTTCAGTTTAATCTGTTCAAAATTCATGGCAATCTGTCCAAACTTCCACATATTATTTCCAAATATATCCATAATTCGTTCAAAACACACAAACTTCTGCAAGTCGCTCCCCATACTTGCAAGAAAACCCCTGTCTGAGGACAGACAGGGGGCGGGCAACCTATAAAAATTAATCAGCCTTCCAATAATAATTGTTCAGGATCTTCCAGCAATTCTTTCACTGTTACGAGGAAACCAACCGCTTCCTTACCGTCAACGATGCGGTGGTCATAAGATAATGCAAGATACATCATTGGTCTGTTTTCCATACGATCCTTATCAATCGCAACCGGTCTTACCTGGATTTTGTGCATTCCCAGAATTCCGACCTGTGGAGCGTTCAGAATTGGCGTTGAAAGCAGGGAACCGAAAGTACCGCCATTTGTAATGGTAAATGTACCGCCTTGAAGGTCGGAAAGCGCCAGTTTATTGTTCCGGGCTTTAACAGCCAAATCAGCAATAGAGCTTTCAATGTCGGCAAAGCCTTTTCGGTCCGCATCCCTGACAACCGGTACAACCAGTCCTTCATCAGTTGAGACAGCAACACCGATATCGTAGAAGTTTTTCTTAATGATTTCATTGCCCTGAATTTCGGCATTTAACAGTGGGTACTTCTTAAGCGCCCCAATTACAGCTTTGGTGAAGAAAGACATAAAACCGAGCTTCACATCATGCTGCTTGAAGAATGCATCCTTGCGGCGGTTGCGCAGCTCCATGATCGCAGTCATATCTACTTCATTAAATGTTGTCAGCATTGCTGCCGTTTGCTGCACCTCCACCAATCGCTTCGCAATGGTTTGGCGGCGGCGCGACATTTTAATAACTTCTACTCGTTCATCATTCTGTAGTTGCACAGCCGGAGCAGGCTTTGTCTGTGCTGCAGGAGCCGGTGCAGCCGTTTTTACAGGAGCTTTTCCTGCTGCTTCAACGTCCTGGACACGAACTCTGCCAAGCGGATCCGTTACAGGAACCTGAGTCAAATCGATTCCTTTTTCCCGAGCTAGCTTTCGGGCTGCTGGTGATGCAATAGTTCTTTGGCCATTTACGGCACTAGACTCATCTTTCGTCACCGGCTGTTCAGGTGCGCTTTCAGCTGCCGGGGCAGCCTTTGCTGCTTCAGGTGCTGCTGCCGGGGCTTGGGCTTCTGCCTTAGGAGCTTCAGCCGCTGCCGAAGATGATCCTCCGGCTGTACCGCTTTCATCAACAATTGCGATTGCCTGTCCAACTTGGACGGTATCGCCTTCATCAGCAAGAAGTTCCTGAATCGTTCCTGCGTGTTCAGAAATGATTTCAACGTTTACTTTATCAGTTTCAAGCTCAACGATATAGTCACCTTTTTCTACGTGGTCCCCCGGTTGTTTTAGCCATTGGGCAACTGTTCCTTCCGAAATGGATTCCGCTAATTCTGGCACTTTGACTTCAGCCATCTTACTTTTCCCCCTCTACAGTACGCGTGATTGCTTCCCTCATTATTTTCTGCTGTTTCTTTTTATGGGCCAGCGGATCACCCTCTGCAGGACTTGATCTGCGCTTGCGGCCGATATAGGACACAGAAAGGCCGGCTGGTGCAGCAGCATTGATCCTTGGTTCAATATAGCTCCATGCCCCCATGTTTTTCGGTTCTTCCTGAAGCCAGAACAATTCTTTGAGATTTGGATATTGACTGAGAAGATTACAAATCTCTTTGAACGGGAACGGATAAATTTCCTCGATACTAATTATTTTCAGCCACTCTAAACCTTCCTGGGAAGCTGCTAATTCCCGTAATTCCACTGCAATCTTGCCTGTGCAGAATACGACCCGCTCCACCATTTCCGGATTGCCGCTTGGAGTTTCGACGACTGGTCGGAATACACCTTCACTGAATTCCGATATTTGTGATGCCATTGTTTGGTTTCTAAGCATACTTTTTGGTGTCATGATAACAAGCGGGCGCACTTCCTCCAGTTCAAGAATTCCCGCCTGCCTTCTTAGCAGATGGAAATACTGGGCAGCAGAACTTAAGTTTGCCACAGTCCAGTTATTCTCAGCAGCCAATGATAAGTACCTTTCAAGGCGGGCACTGGAGTGTTCGGGCCCCTGCCCTTCATAACCATGAGGAAGTAGCATAACAAGCCCGGACTTTTGTCCCCATTTTGCACGACCGGCTGCGATGAACTGATCAAAAATGACCTGGGCAGTATTTGCAAAGTCTCCAAACTGCGCTTCCCAAAGTACAAGCGTTTCAGGAGCAAAAACATTATAACCGTATTCAAAAGCAAGTACCGCTGTTTCCGTTAACGGGCTATTGTGTACAGCAAAGGATGCTTTTACCCCATCTAATGTATGCAGCGGGGAAAACGTCTTCCCGGTTTCACTGTCATGAAGGACAATGTTACGCTGGGCAAATGTTCCACGCTCTGAATCTTGTCCAGTCAATCGGATCGGTGTTCCATCTTTTAATATAGTCGCAAAAGCCAAAGATTCTGCATGGGCCCAATCAATCTTGCCATTTTCACCAAATGAATCTAGGCGCCTTGACAGGATGCGGCCGAGCTTTTTGTTCGCCTTAAATCCTTCAGGCCATTTCAACAGACCTTCATTAATCGCTTTCAATTCTTCTTCAGATACAGAAGTGTCAAGCTTTGGCAAACCATGCTCTACGGTCTCAGGCGGATTTAATTCCTCTGGTTCCTCCGGTTTGTTTCCATATACTCGATCATAGGCTTTTTTAAGCTTTGCCTCCACTTGCTCTTCAACCTGAGCGATTTCTTCCTGGGTGGCATTCCCAGACTTAAGCAGTTGATTTGCATAAATTTCTTTAGCAGTTGGATGCTTGTGAATCAAAGTATACATCTGCGGCTGTGTAACAAGCGGTTCATCCATTTCGTTATGACCAAAACGCCTGTATCCGATCAAGTCAATCAGGAAGTCCTTCTTGAACTTCGTACGGTACTTATGTGCAAGGGAGGCTGCAGCAAGGCATGCCTCGATATCATCTGCATTCACATGCACGATTGGGACTTCAAAGCCTTTTGCCGGATCGCTTGCGTATTTTGTAGAGCGAGAATCCTCGCTTTCAGTCGTAAAGCCAATCATATTGTTTGCAATGATGTGGATGGCCCCGCCAATTTGATAGCCTCTCAACCGGCTTAAATTAATGGTTTCGGGAACAATACCTTCACCAGGGAATGCTGCATCCCCGTGAACAAGTATAGCAAGCGACTTTTCGATATCGGTTTCAGGGAAACCTGACTTTGTTCTGTTATCTTGCGCGGCCCGTGTATAACCTTCCACTACAGGTCCGACAACCTCCAAATGGCTTGGATTGTTAGCAAGTGTCAGCCTGGCTTTTTGTGTATTTTCTTTCGTAATTTGTTTATCAAGGCCTAAATGGTATTTTACGTCTCCAGTCCAGCCATAGTTAATCCCGACGGAACCTTCAGAAGGAACCAGGTCTTTGTTTGGCGAATGCTGGAATTCGGAAAAGATGATTTCATAGGGTTTACCAAGCACGTGAGCAAGCACATTCAAACGGCCGCGGTGTGCCATGGCAATGTTAACATTTGGAGTCCCATTTTGGACGGTTTCTGAAATGATTTCATCAAGAACCGGAACAAGGGAATCCAGTCCTTCAATTGAGAACCGCTTTTGGCCTACATATGTACGGTGAAGGAACTTCTCAAAGCCCTCTACCTCATTCAACCTCTTTAAAAGCAGGTTTTTCTTTTCTTTAGAAATCTCAGGGAAAATCTCCCCAGACTCAACCATGTTATTCAGCCATTTCCTTTCCTCAGGGTCATTTACCTGAGAAAATTCAAAAGCAATCGTTTTGGTATAAAGCTCTTTTAAGTATTGGATTGCTTCATAGCCGTTTTTCACGTTCGATGGCGCAGCATCACAAATCAGGTCAGCCGGTATCCCCTTTAAATCCTCGGCAGTTAACCCGTAATTATCAAGATGAAGAAGTTCATGATCAAGCTCAATCTCATTTAACGGATAAATATCAGCAGCAAGGTGCCCATATGTACGGATATTTTCAGCAAGCTTTACAGCCGACATGATTTTCTTCATCGGGAGCGAACCAGATGAAGAGACCGGTTGCTGTACCGGGATTTGAGCGCTCACTGTCCCAGCTACGATCTCCTCGGATGGAGGGCCGTAGGTTTCAAAAAAAGTTTTTAGCTCCGGATCTACTTCATCCGGATTTGTTTGAAATAAATCGTATTGCTCCATGACGTAGCCAAGGTTTGGACCAGAAAAAACTTTCCATGGGTCATATGCGCTAGCATCCTTGTTGGCCATTTCGTAAACCCCCAACTGTTCGTAGAATTTTCACATCTTCGTTTTTGGCTCTAAAAAAATCAATACATTCTCCAAAAAACAGGAACTATTTTCGATTTACTATATAAAAATAGTGTTTTTTTTGAAAGATTATTAAAATTCAAAGCATAAAACGTTTTCAAATGCTATATTATCATGTTTTCCGGGAAATATCCAAACCTTAGAACTGCAATAATAGTGAAAAAGAACGGCATTTTTTTATTATTGGCTGAAAATTGAACGAAATCGTACTTTTTTCACAATTTGCTTTGCTTTTCATTACTTTTTATATCCTTCCCTGTATTGCCTGATAATTGGTGTTAAACTGTACCGCTCCTGACTGATTTATTTCAAAACTCCCATGCAGTCAGGCTCAAATTTCCGTATTCAAAAGATCGGTAAAGCAAACGGGGATCCTTATTTTCATGCCCTGCGCCCATCGCGATTAACAGAGGTGTAAAGTGCTCCTTAGTGGGTACTGCGGAAATTGCATATGGTGCTAATGCTTCATAGTTAAACAGATCATCCAATTCCCAATTGCATATTTTTTCTTCGACCCATTCTTCGAAATAAACAGCCCATCCCTCTGCAACATCCATATCCAATCGGAATTCCTCTGGATTATGGACAATTCCGCCGCTTCCAATTATTAATACATCCTTACTCCTTAATTCAGCCAGTGCCATACCAATCTCATATTGCCTTTTATTTGAGAGATTTGGATTAATGGAAAGAGGAATGACTGGTATATCCGCATTCGGGTACATGATATGCAGCGGGACCCATGCCCCGTGATCAAGTGGACGCCTATTATCTAACAAAGCAAATACACCAGCATGGGCCAATAAAGATAGAATATCATCTGCCAATTCAAGCATGCCTGGTGCAGGATATGTAATGTCATAAAGCTCCTCTGAAAATCCGGTAAAATCATGGATGATCCCATGTTTCTGCACCGCGGTAACGGTTTGTTCACTGCTTTCCCAATGTGCTGATAATATCACAATAGCTTTTGGGACTGGGATTTCCGATGCATAGCCCTTAAGAAATTCCGCATATTCATGTTTTTCTAAAGCAAGGGTGGGTGTTCCGTGTGCCAAAAACAGTGATGGAAGCATATCTATACTTGTCCTTTCAAATGGTTTTTTTCTCTATCTATTTTCCTGAACAAAGGAAAACTAAACCACTTAGTTAACGCTTTTCAGTATAGAGAATCTGTTTTTTCGATACTTTTTTAAGGAAATAGAGGATGGATATTTAAAAAAAACGAGCCTGAATAAACATCCGGCTCCAAAGCAAAGTACCTCCCTTGACCTGCAAAGGAGGTATATTCTGTTTATTATTGTGAATTAAGCTGGGAAGGTACAGCAAATCCAATCTTTTCAATAATTTTTTCAATCTCGGCTACAGCACTGGCGATGGAATCGGCATTCACATAAAAAAATTCCCCTTGATAAGAATTTTCTTTGTGGGAATATTGAGGGTCATAATAGTCCACAAACAGGATATTGATAACCTTTTCATAGTTTTCTGTTTCTATTGCTTCGTACAAGCTCTGCAAAGACTCCTTGTTTCGGATTTTCTTTTCGATTTTGTGGATGCTTTCCCATACTCTTTCTTTAAACCACGGTTGTTCTTTATAAGGAAAAACGTACTCTTCATATATCCGTTTTGTCCGCGTTTCCATTAGGGCATGAACACTGATGTGGATTCCTTCTTCTTTCGCGGTTAATAAGGCATCAGGTTGTGTCGCCCGGCCGATTCGTTTACTCTCGGCTTCCATAATAAAATAATTCGATGGTGACATTTGGGATAATTCGTCAAACAAAAGCGCGTCAAAGATTTTTTGATTATGAGGATCCCCTTGTCCAAATGAGCCGAAAACGGATCCACGGTGGTTTGCGTATTTCTCCAAGTCTAATACCGGGTACCCTTTTCCCTTCAATTCTTCAAGGATTAACGTTTTCCCGACACCCGTCATCCCGTGTAGAACAATCGCTTTTTTCTGGAGCATTTCAGGTATCTGTTCCAGTATTTTTTCACGATAAGCCCGGTACCCTCCAACAATTCTAGGCACTTCGAGTCCCGACAGGGCGGCAAAAGTAGCCATGGACTGGCTCCGGCTCCCCCCGCGCCAGCAATAGAGAACCGGTTCTTTTCCGTTTTCCTTTACCCTTTTGATTTCAGTTAAAAGGCCGGGAATCTTTGGAGAGACAATCTCCATGGCTCTCCATTTAGCCGCTTGCGGTCCTTGTTGTTTATAAATCGTCCCTACTTCTTCCCTTTCCCTATTTGTAAACAAAGGAATATTCTTGGCGTTCGGAATCGATCCTTCAGCAAATTCAATAGGGGAACGTACATCAATAGCGACTGCATCATTTTTTTCAATAAATTCATCAATAGATAGTTCTTTCAATGATAGTGCCTCCTTCTTGTTGTTTCTATTATACAAACTAATCTTCTATTCAAACAAGAAGGGAGGTTCTTATATACATTGTTAATGCTAGTATTATTTAAATTGCACTTGAGGCGAGTACTCATGGATACTATCAAACGCGAAGCCCTGGGCTTTTAAACCCTCGATAATTTCAGGAAGAGCCTTGACCGTATTTTTCATGCTATTGATGTCATGGAGCAAAATAACTGCATGTTCCTGATTTACTGTCCCTTTCAAAACGTTTCTAATAATGGCCTGCTCGCTAACAAATGGACTATCACCATCCTTTGAATCGACATTCCAGTCATAGTAAACATACCCTTTTTTAGAAAGCTCGTTAATAATACCTGGAACTACATGTTGTGTGCTTGCCTGCCTCGTCGTAATATTTCTAGAACCTCCAGGTAAACGTACAAGCTTTGAAGAAAGGTCGAAATTTTTCTTTAGAAACGCTTCAAGCTGGTTCAAATCGTTAAGATATGCATCTTTAGATCGGTAAATAACGGAATAGTCATGCGTAAAACAATGTAGGGCGACAACATGACCCCTCCGTTTGATTTCCTCGTACCCTTTCATGGCATATGGCTCTTCATGACCCATAACAAAAAAAGTGGCTTTTATTTTGTATCTGTCAAGGATATCAAGAACCGCCCTTGTATTAGTCGATGGGCCATCATCAAATGTGAGGTATGCTATTTTTTGCTGCTCTGCCCTTTTTATGGGGTCAAACTGCATAAATTCATCCGGATTCGGCCGAGCCATTTCCTTGATTCGGAGGCCTGCAGGTGCATGACTCGCCATAGGAGCCCCAGCTGTATCATTCACAAGAAAAAAGAAGAAAAGAAAACTAAATAGCACTTTCACGTGATCTACCCCTTTCCTTTTATTAATAATGTGAACTTCGTGAAAGTGTTTCATTCCATTAAGTTTTCTTGGTACCGTAAAGAAAAAGAAGCCGTAATTCGAACCCTTGATAAATGAGGAGAATGTCACCACCAATCCTTCTTCTTGCAAAAAACGCTTTTTTTCCCTAACAAATATCAATAAAGACACTTAGGATGCCTGTTTTAGTGAGGAGGAAATACAATGGATTTGATTTTTGTAAACAACAATTATATGTCTACAGATGTTTCGTTACGTTTATTTTGGTTATATGAATAGTAAAAGCCCAATTAAAGACAAGGAGGATCAAGATGCTTGGTGCACTGGCAAAACAGTTTAGGAAACCAAATGGCGCACTAGGAAGGCTGGCAGGCTTGGTGATGTTTTTTGAGAACAGAAAAATAAACCGCTGGACCATCGATCGGCTTGGTATCCAACCAGGAGACCATATTTTAGAAATAGGATTTGGTCCCGGATACGCCATTGAGGAAATGTTCCAAAGATATCGGAACCTCCAAATTGACGGGATCGATTTGTCAGAGACTATGCTTCATACTGTCCTTTCAAAAAATGAGCAGGTTATCAGAAACGGGCGTCTAAGATTGTTCCAGGGTGATATTGCTGATTTCAACGAAAATCTATCACCCTATAAAAAAGTCATTTCAGTAAACAACTATCCACTTTGGAAAAATAAAAGAAAATCGTTGATCCGAATCCATCAATTAATGCGCGATGGGGGAAGAATCGCAATTACTGTGCAGCCGAGGGAAGAAGATGCGTCGCGTGAAAAGACCTTTTCCCATGCGGTCCAAATCGAGCAGGATTTATTTTATGCAGGCTTCCGCGATATATCGGTAAAATTCAAAAAGGTAAGGCCGCAATTAACTGTATGTGTAACAGCCATTTGCAAAAAGAACCATTTTTAAGCATGCCGTATTTCAATAAGGTGTTTCGGAAAAATGAATTACATCCTTATTTATTTTTAAACAGAGCATCCAATTTCAGCGATGCTTTGTTTTTCCAGACTTCGGCAAGTTCGTCAATTTCCAGAAGCCTTCTCAACCCCTCCACCCCATCCTTATCGTGGAAAAGAACCTGATTTCCATAAAGGACACTCACTTTATCCTGTACCCTGTCCATAAGCTCTATTGAGCCTTGGGAATAGATCCTACCTTCTTCTAGAACCCTTGCAAAATAGCCGGTATAAGCTGTTTCCAGGATCTTTTTAAGTAATGTGTGCTCTTTATTAAAATAGGAAATGGTTGCACACGGGATACGGCCTTGAGTAATCTGGACAAGCGCATCGCCAATTTTAAAAATATCTCCTATGTAGACCTCATCTTCTTTCATTCCCCTAACTGTGAGATTTTCACCAAAAGCAGGCATTGGAAGCCTTTTCGCAAAAAGTGTTTCCCACATTGGATAATGCTCATGGGCATAAAAACAAATCACCCGGTCAGGCCCGCCATGATTTTTTCTGTTTCCAACACCATCCCCTTTAATATTTTCCTTTGTCGCTACGGCGCTTTCTACCGGATTTTTGTTAATCGCGGTATTAAGCTGTGCGCCCGAAAGAATTTGCAGCTGCGGCCTTCCAATTTGAAGTGAGACAATTGATCCCATGCTATATTCCCCTTCCTTTAAAGTTTACACTAATTATACAAAAATTCAGCCTATTGAAGGTAGACATAATAATGCTTATCGTGACAGTCCAAGAATCTTATGGTATCCTTATGGAAGAAATGCAAAAAATATAAAAGCCGTAAATGTGCCAGCATTTACGGCTTTACGGCAGACGGTCCCTTAAAGTGGGGCTCGGCTCATATTAAGTTTGTATAGACCTACCATATGCATAAGGGCCATGGGAGGTCTATTTTCTATGCTGAAAAGTCAAAATAGCGATGACAAGAGTGGCAAATGAAAACATGGCCATTAAGGTTTCGAAAATACTCAGAAGCCTCACCCCCTTTCCGGGGTGGCCGGCCGCCCACTGATCTGTACTGCCGTATCTTTATTATATCATATACATGCTATCTTTCCGAACATTTGTTCTATTCTGTGCCAAATAATGACTTTTGCCCTACATAATAGATTTGAATACCTTAAATAATAAACAAAATTCTCTGAAAATAGTTGCTCATTAAAAAAAATATGTTAAAATTAAAACACAATATATAGTTGAAACTCTACCACATTCGCCTATATATTGATTTCAAAAGTAAGATTTCCTCTTCTCTCGCTCTTTTTAGGGCGTCTTTTTTTTGCTAGAATAATTGGTTGAGTTAAGGAATGATGTAAATATATGATCCATTCACTTTTACACAAGTGCAGGGGGAAAAATGTTTAAAGAATCTAAGAAAATCATCATGAGAGGAAATGTACTGGATCTGGCAGTTGCAGTTGTGATCGGGGCAGCGTTCAGCAAGATCGTTGATTCACACGGTGAATGATATTTTGATGCTTGCAATCGGGCTCATAGTTGGTAAAGTTGATTTCGGCAACTTGTTTATAAACCTGTCGGAAACAGAATACAGGTTACTTGCTGCAGCCCGGGAAGCGGGAGCGGCAACAATCAATTACGGACTTTTCATTAACAATGTCATAAACTTTTTCATTATTTCTTTCGTAATTTTCCTTTTATTAAAGCAAGTTAACCGCTTTTATAGGAAGGAAGAGCCAAAAACAGCCGCAACGAAAAAATGGAATGCATCTCGGACATTCCAGTTTCTGTAAAAATGATGACTGTCATGTACCTCTTTTTTAACAGATACTGAAGGGAAAACGGACGTTCCCTGTTAAAAACCCTTTTCAAAAGAAACAAAATATGTCATTTTTTTATCTCTCAGAATCCCCCTAAATGTAGCAACTATCGTTTGTTAGAAATATACCTCACCGGGCGATATGTAAACAAGCATTAATACTTATCATAAGAAAATGAACGATCCAGTGCATTCTTTGATGCCCTGGATCGATTTAAACAATTAAGCTTCCTTCTTCCTGGCCACAACCTTTTTACGCGTTGCCCTCTTTTTGGCTGCTGGTTTTTCAGGTTTGGTCCTGTCAATGGATGCTTGGAGAGCCGCCATTAAATCTGTAACATTGGCAGCTGCTGGGGTATCCCGTTCTTTCGGAGTGATTGTTCTGCCTTCTTTTTTGGATTCAATAAGTTCCAATAAAGCGGTCCGGTAGTCATCGTTGTACTTCCCAGGTTCAAATTTCGTCGTTAACTGGTCAATGAGCATAATGGCCGTATCCAGTTCTTTTTGGGTGACATTTTCCCCTGCCGGAACATTGGGTACATCCGCTACAGGACGTACTTCATCAGGGTAATGGATGGTTTCCATCAACAACGTATTTTCAACCACCCGGATAACGGCCATTTGTTCCTTTGCCCTGATAATAATTTTGGCCAGGCCGACTTTTTTCGAGTCCTGAAGGGCTGCCCTAAGAAGGGAATATGCTTTTACACCCCCTTCGTTAGGGGACATATAATAGCTTTTATTAAAATAGATTGGATCTATTTCCTCCATCTTGACAAAATCGATTATTTCCACTGCCCGTTCTTCATTCACCCTCTTTAATTCCTCTAATTCTTCGTCCTCGATAACCACAAACTTGCCTTTCGTATATTCAAAAGCACGGACTAAGTCTTCACTTCCTACCTCTTTTTCACAAACGGGACAAACTTTTTCATATTTGATCGGAGAATGGCATTCCTTATGGAGCGTCCTGAGCGAAATGTCTTTGTTTTCTGTTGCTGCATGCAACTTGATCGGTATGTTTACCAAGCCAAAACTGATGCTGCCCTTCCACATCGTGTGCACGCTTTCACCTTCTTCCTGTAAAAATAATGCTCTGTATAGCATATTTTTTCTTTCCCGCCTTAAAATAACTCATAAAAACAATTGGTAATGGCCGTTTCTTTTGGCACCGAACAGCCCATTAGAAAACATACAGAAAGAGTGATCCAGGTGAAACCAATGCTTCCGACTTATAAGCCAGAAGCTCCTTCCGGAAAGCCATGGGGCTACGAAGTAAAATATGACGGGTTCCGGGCCATTCTAAGCATTCATCAAGATAAAACCTCCCTGACCAGCAGGAACGGAAAGGAATTGCTTCCCGCATTCCCAGAGATTGAACGTTTTGTTGAAGAAATCAAACCTAAGCTTAATCCGTTCTTGCCATTAGCAATTGATGGGGAACTCGTCTGGCTTTCTAACCCATTAAAGTCAGACTTCATGCACTTGCAATGGAGAGGCCGGTTGAAGACCAAACAGCCTATTCGAGAAGCTGCCAGTTTATCACCATCTCGCTTTTTGGCATTTGACCTTTTACTTCAGGAAGGGAAATCATGGAAATCAACACCGTTTAGGAAAAGGAAAAGAGAGCTTGAAAAGCTTTGCATAAATCTCAATTTGCCGCTAAAACCAAATCCGCTGGATATGGCAATAATACAGTTCATACCTATTTTTCAGGATTTGGAGGAAATATTAGAGAAAGTGGTGCTCCATGACGGTGAAGGAATAATCGCGAAACATGAAAGCAGTTTGTGGGAGGAAGGAAAGCGCACAAGCGGCTGGATAAAAGTAAAAAATTGGAGGACGGTTCCATGCTTTATTACTTCCATGAACATTGAAAACGGGTATTTTACTTTAGGAGTATACAGGGCAGGCGATCCCCTAATTATAGGCCAGGTGAAAAACGGGATATGCCAGCATGACCGCTCCATCCTTCAACAGATTATCAAACATAACGCAACTGAGGTACATGGGAATGAGTATTATATTCATCCTTCCATTTGTTTAGCTGTCAATTTTCTTCATGCCTATGAAGACACAGATCTGCGTGAACCGCAATTTAAAGAGTTTTTGACAACAGTAAAGCCTGAAGAATGTACGTGGGAACGGTTTACCGAAGGCCAATATACTTTCCCTTCCACCATACCGGTTACTTCACCGGATAAACCAATCTGGAAATTACAGAATAAACTCATCACGAAAATTGAATACCTTCAATATTTACGCGACGTTTCATCGTGGTTCCTGCATCATCTTGAAGGCAAGGAATTAACAACGATCAGGTATCCACATGGCACACTAAGGGGAGAGGAGCGATTTTTTCAAAAAAATCGGCCTGACTATGCCCCGGATTTTGTAGAGTCCTTCTCATCAGAGGACGGCAACGATTATATTTTATGCAATGATTTGGAAACGTTAATCTGGCTTGGCAACCAGTTGGCCCTGGAGTTCCACACGCCTTATCAAAAGGCCGGGAAGACTCACCCTGATGAGCTTGTCCTGGATCTTGATCCACCCTCGCCCGATCTTTTTCATTTAGCTGTTAAAGCAGCTCTAGAAAGTAAAAACGTACTTGATTCGATTAATCTTAAGTCATTTATTAAGACTTCGGGTAATAAAGGGCTGCAAATCCATATTCCCCTTCCAGCCGACACCTTCAGTTACCGGGATACTCGAATATTCACCAACTTCCTGGCTGATTTCCTAACAGATGCCCATCCAGATATTTTTACGGTTGAGAGGCTTAAGAAAAATCGCCATAACCGGCTTTATCTCGATTTTGTACAACATAGTGAAGGAAAGACCATCATTTCTCCATACTCCCCCCGTGGAAACGATTTTGCCGGCGTGGCGACTCCGCTGTATTGGGAGGAATTATCGGAGAATTTATCGATAAAAGACTATACAGTATGGACAGTCCCTCAAAGGATCCGAAGCCTGGGCTGCCCGTTTTCAGGCTATGAAGAAGCAAGGGGAGAACAGCCATTTGAAGAAGTGCTCCAATTTCTGAAAGGGAGAAATTCATAAGTTAAAAAAAGCCGGCCTGCTTGAAAAGCAGATCGGCTTTCTCCATTTAGTTATTATTCAAATATGATTGTACCTCTTCCTGGAATTCAGAGTAGAGTTGTGTCTCCTGGTCAAAATTTTCTTGTGATAGTAATGAAAAATCTGTGGAATCTCCAAGTTTAATCTCAACGGAAGCTTGATAAACGTACGTTCCATTTCCAATCAAATCAATTTTGTATTGGTCTTCTTCCTGATTATGATGAACGACACATTTTACCTTGCCTCCGTTGTTGTATACGGAGATTTCTTGTTCAACAGCGTTGATTCCATTCAAGCATGTCACCAAGGTTGATGCAGACATTGCTGTTCCGCATGCATTCGTGAAACCTACCCCTCTTTCAAATGTCCTAACAAAAATATGGCCTTCTTCTATTGGTTTTATGAAACTGACGTTCACACCATCGGGAAATAAATCATTCGGGCTATTTACCTTCTTGGAGACCTTTTCCTGGACATCCGAATGAAGGACATCATCCGTTACAATAGATACAAGATGAGGGTTGGGTACCGCAAGTGCTGTAAATACAAGCGAATCAGATAATTGCGGAAGTTTATCATTAATCAGTGTGTCATTTTCAATCTGAAGCGGAAGGTCCGCTGTATCAAACGAAACCGGTGAAATTTCCACCTTGAAAGTTGGAATACCTTTATAAATATCTGCTGTTTTCTCCACTTCCAAGTTAGCTTTCATTGTTTCGATAAGCAATTTATCTTTGCCAATCACCTCATGGGCGAATCGAGCCACACATCGGAGTCCGTTTCCGCACATCGATGCTTCTGAGCCATCTGCATTAAAAACGCGCATTCTCGCATCGCAGCTTTGACTTTTAAGCACGTAAAGAATCCCATCAGCACCTAGACCAGTTTCCCTGTTGCATAAAAGCTGAGCAAGGTCCTTTCGTTCTTCTTCTGTAAAAGAGAGATCATTTGTCAGTTCATCGATTAATAAAAAGTCATTTCCTGAACCATGGCATTTTAACAATTCCAACTTCATAGCAGTCACTTCCCTTTATCTTATACGTTACAAAATATGTAAGATGTTATACTATTCTATTAATAACATATCAAAGCGTTCCGTTTAACTATAATAGCATCTTAAGAAAGGAAGTACCAGCAGGTGAAAGTGAAATCTACATTCAAAAAGTATACGTATCTTTTTGATTTTTTTGTTGAAAGAGTTGTTGAGCTGGATAATGAAACCAAAAGGGCCGTTGTGTCTTCAAAAGTATACACCATGGATAAACAGCTGCTTTGGGAAGGCGAATTACGTGCAGACCTAAATGAATTTGGAATTTTCCCCTTGCCCGGGGACATCCATTCTATCGATGGTACACCCACAATGAAAAAAATGCTGCTGATAGAACTCAGACGCTATATCAAGCCGCAAAAACCTTTTTTGTGATACCCAGCCTGGCATAAAAAAGAAGCGAACCATTGAGCAATTTCCCTGCCGGCAAGCAGTAATTTCTCAAAGGCCGCTTCAGTGAGCTTCAGCCTATTGCCCTAAAAACGAAATATGCCAAGAACAATGCAGAAATGATATACAGTACTACGGAAACCTGCTTTCCCTTGCCCAGCATGAGCTTGAGGACTGGATAAAGAATAAATCCGATTGCCATGCCGTCTGCAATGCTATAAGTGAAAGGGATCATTGCGATGACCATAATTGCTGGAATGCTTTCGGACAAATCATCAAAATCAAGATGCTTGATATTTTGAAGCATTAAGATACCAATTATGATTAATATGGGAGCAATAGCACTATCCGGTATCATCTTGATCACAGGAATAAACAGTATGGACAAGATGAATAAGAGCCCGGTAATTACCGAAGTGAATCCCGTCCGGCCGCCTGACGCAACCCCTGCAGCGGTTTCAACTGTTGCCACGGTAGGACTGGAACCAAAGATGCCGGATAAAAGTACAGATACACCGGTTGCACGGAAAGCTTTCTGATATCGCTCAGGGTGGTTAATGCTGGCTACATGTCCGTGGACAAGGCCGATATTTTCAAATATGATGACCATCGCCAGGGAAAATACCGCTATCCAAAATTCAAACTTCCCCATTTCCAAAAATGACATGGAAAGGAACACCTTTTGATAGGAGGCGAAATCAAGGCCGCCCCACTCAAAGCCTGAAAAATCAATGGTACCGAACAAAGCTGCGATTATACAGCCTAAAACAATTGTGATCAGGAAGCTTCCCTGTATGTTACGGACAAATAAAACCAAGGCAATCACCAGGGTCAAGACAGAAACGACCACATATGGATCACCCAGATCTCCAAAAGTGATTATCGAGGTTTCGCCTTTTGTGATCAGCCGGCCTTTCTCCAATCCGAGCAGCATTAGGAATAAACCCAAGCCAACGGTAATAGCTTCCTTTAAGGAGACCGGGATAGCGTCGCTCAATATACTTGAAAAAGGGCTGAATGCCACAATAAGGAAAATCAATCCGGTAACGAAAACAGCTGCTAGTGCAGCTTGCCAGGACATCCCCATGCTTTCAACCATAGTATAGGAGAAAAAAGCATTTATGCCCATTCCCGGAACGAGAATGATTGGTACGTTCGCCCATAAACCAATCAGGATGCAGCTTACAGCGGAAAGCAGGATCGTAGCGAAAATCGCACCGTCCATCGGCATCCCTGCTTCAGAAAGGATCAACGAATTGACTGCAATGATGTAGACGATTGTAAAATAGCTAACAAATCCTGCCAGAACTTCCCGTCTGATCGTTGTTCCATTTTCAGATAGCTGAAAAATCCTTTTAAAAAAAGACTTATACATGATGTGTCCTCTTGTATGTAATAGCCCTCTCCCGCCCGTTTGTAATAGTGACAAACCGCACTAAACGAATGATTCGAATATTGTTTTCTAACTTAGTTTATCAACAATGCCGCGATTCTATTCGGATTAGCTTTCGTAGCCGTTCACGACTGTATCTAGCTTTCCTGTTTCCGGGGAGATTACCAGCCCGTGAACAGCTATATCTTTCGGGATAAGTGGATGATTTTTAATGATGGAAACACTGTTGTTTACACTTTCTGAAACATCATTAAACCCACGAAGCCAACTTCTCAAATCAATACCTGAATTCTCCATGGTTTTGATTGTCTCTTCTGAAATTCCGCGGTTGATTATTTTTTCAATCATTGCATCAGCGTTGATTGATGACATGCCGCAATCATAGTGGCCAACGACAAATACTTCTTGGGCTTTCAATTCGTGAATAGCAACAAGGATACTTCGCATTGCGCTTCCAAAAGGATGAGAGACCACAGCCCCTGCTGTTTTGATATGCTTTATATCACCATTCTTTAAATTCATTGCTTTAGGCAGCAATTCTACAAGCCTGGTATCCATACAGCTAATAACTACCATTTTTTTATCCGGAAACTTATCCGTTTGGTATTGTTCGTACTGCTTGTCCTCTACAAACTTTTCATTAAACTCAAGAACATCACTTAATAAACTCATTCTAGAACACCACTTTCCTATTTATTATGCTAGGAAATTATATCAGATATGCGAAAAAAATACTCTTATAAAACCTTATACTTGTGCTCGTCCAATTAGTTGGAACGATGATTAAAAGCGGATGCGCAGAAACCGAAAAACGCTATTTTGTCATTCGCGGTGGCCTTTTCATGAAAAGTAAGTATCGGCGTATTGAGATCCTTGAACCTTTTCCCCCAATCCAGTGGCATCCAGCCCTTTTGGAAGGCTGCAATCGGTTTTCCTGCAGCTGTTTTTAATTCAAATACCGTAAGAAGCCCGCCTACATTAACCGGTATCCATTCGTTGCCGTCCGCCGTGTATATCATGCCCTTTATACGGATGAAAGATTCCCTTAGGTTTTCCTTATAGGTCCCAATGGGAGAACCGTTTCCATTAATAATCGATAAGGCTGGGCTTATTCCGCCTTTCAACATATATTCAGCAAGCACCTCCCCATCTGCATCCGTTAATATATATCTCTTCGGCATAATCATTGAAAGAGAATTAGGAACCATCCACATGAACCAGTGCATATTACGGTCCTTTATTTCACCAAGCAGCGAACCGTCCGGGTGGAATAGAAGCACACGTAAGGTGGGGGCAGGCATGAATGTCAGCAAAATATCCTTCGTTTCTAAAGGAGAGGAGGCTCTCGTGGCATATTCTGCGGGTAAATCTTTCATTCGATGTTCATATATTCTTGACCCGGTGAATTGCACGATACTCACTATCAAAAATGGAGTTGTAATAGCTAGAATATTTCCCTGAAACAGATTGCTTGCATGCAGAATAAAGAAACAGACTGCGATGATCAAGGCAATCCAGGAAGCATGGAAGCACATGCTGGCGGTTTTCTCATAATATGTCCGTATATTCATTTTGTTCTCCTTTGTTCATCTGGCGCTTATTATATTAAAACTTATTGTAATTGTATAAAACCTATGATAATTACCACTTTCACTAGATTATATTCTGCTTGCTGGAAAGATAGAATGGCAAAACGAGTATAGAACAAAAGAACGTAAAATCAAACCAAAAAGGCACCTTTTCAGGTACCTTGATGCTTATAAAAAACGGAAAATAAATGGGATTCGATATTCTTTTCCATCATAGGCCTTCACCCCCGCAATGATTGTAAAGATGAAAGCAATAATCCCTATAATTGGGATAACTAGAAAACCAATTAATACGAAACAAAGGATGGTTGCTATAACTGTGTATAAAGTGTAGGAAATCATAAAATTCAAATATTCCCTGCCATGAAAATCAATGAAACGAGAATCGTCTTTTTTGATCAACCAGATAATAAGCGGCCCGATAAATACCGTAAAAAAACTAATGAAATATATAAGCGCTGCTAGCAGCCTTTCATTATTATTTACCACTTGAACATCCCCCCAATTTTTCCTGTTACTATATACGTATGAGTGTGTTCAATGTTTCATTAATCCTGTTATTTTTGTTGCCATTTTGACAGTTTTAAACATGTTTATTTTCATATACGCATACATTTGTGTTAAAGATTGTCCCAAGCACAAATGAGGTGAGGATTTGTTAAGTGAATTTCAAGCGTTTATTCTTGGGTTGATACAGGGTTTAACCGAATTTCTACCTATTTCGAGCACCGGACACCTATATTTAGGACGCCATCTGTTCCATTTGGACGAAGCGGGAATTTTTCTGGATACGATGCTCCATATTGGCACGCTGTTGGCCCTTATTGTCGTATATAAACATGAGCTATTCACACTCTTAAAAAACCCTTTTTCAAAGACAATGCTCCTGCTCATATGTGGGACGGTTCCGGCTGTAATATTTGGCGTCCTGTTTAGCGACTTTTTTGATGAGATATCCAAGACAGGTATAACAATCGGCTGGGAATTTCTTGTGACAGGTTTGATACTATGGTTGGCCGATAGCGTAAAGTCCGGCAGTAAATCGATGCAGAATATTTCCATTAAGGATGCTGTCATTATCGGCACTTTCCAGGCCGCCGCCATCATGCCGGCTTTATCGCGTTCCGGCCTTACTATTGCTGCGGGCCTATTCTGTAGATTGGACCGCTCGACTGCTGCCTACTTCTCTTTTATGCTCTCTATTCCGGCAATTGCAGGCGGTATTGTTTTCCAAATGAAACCACTGCTAAATGGAAGTGCAGAATATATATCTTTTTCTTCCATGCTGGTAGCCACGCTTTCCGCAGCCTTGTTCGGCTATATTGCTGTCGTCTGGATGATTTCATTCCTTCAAAAAAAATCACTTAAAGTTTTTTCTGTATATGTCTGGACCCTGGGCGGGCTGATTCTTGTACTTCAAGCAGCTGGGGTATTTTAGCAAAGACTAAATAAGGGAGAAAGATCACTTTTTCAGTAGGCAAACTTCCCGAATAAAAACTGGAGAAATTTGACGAAAAAAAAAGGGAAGATACCTATTTTCTTTTTTAAATATTTTTAGTATGATACCTTCGTAGCAACAAAAAAATTAGTTTTTTAAGGGAAGTTTATACTAAGAAATGCAAGTAAAAATAACATAGGGAAGGCAAATGGTGCGCCACCGGTTTCCGGTTCTAGTGGGTTCGATTCCCACCCCGAAATTTTTTGATGCATGATTTAAAAAATTTCGAGGGTGGGCAGAGTACACATGAAGACTGCCCTCATGCGGAGGGACGGAAATGTTAAAAAGAAGAGATTTATCAGATTGTAATCCTCTTTTTGAATTGATGAAACATCCAGATGTCTTCCCTTTCGTGCGCCATAAAACAGATTCATATGAAGAATATTTATTTGTAACAAAGCAAACGATGGAAGCTGAAGAAAATGGGGAATTGATTTCCCGTACTATTACGGATGAATGGGGAACGCCAATCGGCACGATCTCGTTGTTTGATATTGAGGACAATGCAGGATTTTTAGCTACCTGGCTTGGCAAGCCTTATCATGGTAAAGGATATAATTCCCTGGCTAAAGAGGCTTTTTTCAATGAACTGTTTTTTGATCTGGGCATTGATACCGTGTATATGCGAATCCGCAAGCTGAACCATCGCTCAATTCGCGCGGCCAAAAAATTACCTTATGTAATCAAAGCGAATGAAACGAGGAAATCGTTATACGATAAGTTAAACCAGGATGGCGAGATTTACGATTTATTCGAAATTCCGAAGGATTTGTATAACCTCCATATTCTTAGGCAGGACCATAACGAGGACAATACACATCAACTCCTGGAAGCATAAAAGCCGGTGCAAATGCGCCGGCTTTTACTTTGACATCTCTTATTCTTGCTTACTTTCGATTATATCCTTATAAAGATTGCGGAGCACATATGTTTTATAAAGCTGTAATTTTCTCCTTTCAACAGGATGCATAGTAATTCCAGCTTCTGTCAGGCGTTGGATGAACCAGCCCTTTGAATAGATATGTGCCATAGGTTCCCCCCTTTTCCCGGTTGTTATACATAGTATGAAAATAAGCAGCGAGTCAGACCGATTTCCTACATCTTTTGTACCTTTTAACCGGAAAACATTATCAATTACTATACTATTACTGTAGCTACTCTTCGGTGGCATCCATTTTATTTATTTGTTATCCTATTTTATGGTAGTTTTTCTTTCCCATATGCATTCAGTTTAGAAACTAGAAAACACTTAGATTATCCAGGAGGTTTTACATTGCCTACAGATTTTATCAGCCCAAATCTATGGATACAGATTGGTATTGCAATCGGCATCTTTCTTTTATTCATCGGTTTACGAAAGGCTTTTACCACATACATATTCAAGTTTTTCCTACGCTTTGCTGAAAAGAGAAACATTCATACTGCCGCCAATATAATGTTGGCACTTGAAAAGCCGGTTCGTTGGCTAATTGTTTTGATCGGTATTTTTATCAGCTTGAGCTATTTTCCATATGAAATCATAGAAGATAAGACTGAAAAAAAATTGTTTCGTTCCGGTTTCATTGTACTTACTGCATGGAGCTTGATTAATCTCAGCTCGATCGGCACTGTTTTGTTTCCGAAACTTATGAAGAAAATAGACATGGATGTCGACCAGATTGTAGTACCATTTATCACAAAAATGCTGAAGATTATTATTTTTGCTCTGGCGACAAGTATTGTAGCTGAAGAATGGGGTTACAATGTAAATGGTTTTGTTGCAGGGCTGGGGCTTGGCGGATTGGCATTTGCCCTGGCAGCCAAAGAAACGTTAAGCAACCTGTTTGGAGGCTTGGTTATCGTCACCGAAAAACCTTTTACGATTGGGGATTGGATAAAGACACCAAGCGTCGAAGGAACCATTGAGGATATCACATTCCGCAGTACTAAGGTACGAACATTTGCACAAGCGTTGGTAACTGTTCCGAATTCAACCTTATCAAATGAACCGATCATTAACTGGTCTAAAATGGGGAAACGACAGGTGGCTTTTCATCTAGGGGTGTCTTATGATACGCCTAAAGCCCAACTGGAGCAGGTCATTCGACGAATTGAAAATATGCTTACCCACCATGAACTGGTTCATCCCGACACAATCCTTGTCAAATTTGATAAATTCAACGACTCTAGCCTAGACATCTATTTGTATTTCTTTACGAGCCTGACAGACTTCGCCTCTTACTTAGAAATAAAGGAAGATATCAACTTTAAGATCATGGAGATTTTTGAAGAAGAAGATGTGAAGCTTGCATTCCCTACAAGGACGCTTATTGTCCAAACGGAATCAACCGAATCCCAAGACATATTCGAAAAATCACGCAGCTAAGAAAAGCTGTCAAGCTGTCCTTGAGGCAGCTTTTCTTTTTTGATATGTTATAATTCCTTCTATGACAAAAATACAATGAGGTACATAATGAATGAACATCACACGTAACAGGTCAGAAAAATTGCGGCAGTTTTTTGTTATTTTACTGCCGATATTAATTACCCAGCTCGGTCTATATTCGATGAATTTTTTCGATATCATGATGTCTGGCAAATACAGCACAGATGATGTTGCGGGAGTTTCAATCGGCAGTTCCATCTGGGTTCCGGTCTATAGCGGGCTGAGCGGAATCCTGCTCGCGATAACTCCAATCGTTTCACAGCTGATCGGAGCCAGGAACAAAAAATCGGTTCCCTACTCTGTCATTCAGGGAGTTTATCTTGCAGCAGCAATGGCTATTGTGGTAATGATGATCGGTTCTGTTATGTTGAATCCAATCCTAGAAGCCATGAGTCTGACACCAACTGTTGAGCGGGTTGCACATGATTATTTGATTGCTCTTTCAATCGGTATGGTTCCTTTATTTATCTACAATGCCCTTCGCTCTTTTATCGACTCTTTGGGCCAGACGAGAGTATCCATGATCATTACATTGCTGGCACTTCCAATTAATGTTGGATTAAACTATTTATTTATTTATGGAAAGTTTGGTTTTCCAGAGCTTGGAGGTATCGGGTCAGGTTATGCTACTGCGATTACTTACTGGATTATTACTATAATTACAGTTGCGGTAATTATAAAAATCCACCCTTTTTCGGATTACCAGATTTTTAAAACGTTTTACAGAGTTTCCTTTAAAGAATGGGCTTCTTTATTAAAAATCGGAGTGCCGATCGGGTTTTCCATTTTTTTCGAAACAAGCATATTCGCTGCAGTCACACTCTTCATGAGTGAATTTGATACGGTTACCATCGCTTCCCACCAAATTGCTATGAATTTCGCATCATTCCTATATATGATGCCTTTAAGCATATCGATGGCCCTTACCATTGTTGTTGGCTTTGAAGTGGGGGCCGCACGCCTGCAGGATGCAAGGGCATACAGCCTCATCGGCATCATCACTGCTGTTTCGATGTCATTACTATGTGCACTAGCCATTTTCTTTTTCAGGGAGCCTGTCGCTTCCATCTATACGGAAGATGCAAGGGTAATGCAGCTTACCGCCCAGTTCTTAATTTATGCGGTATTTTTTCAGCTTTCGGATGCCATTGCTGCACCGATTCAGGGAGTGCTTCGGGGTTATAAGGACGTAAATGTAACCTTTTTGATGAGCCTTGTATCCTATTGGGTGATTGGCTTGCCGACGGGGTATGTGCTCGCAAACATCGCGGACTTAGGTGCTTTCGGCTATTGGATCGGTCTTATTACAGGCTTGGCCATGGGTGCCATCGGTCTATCAGGCCGCTTGTTTTACATTCAACGGATCAAATATCCAAAACAATATGCGGTAAAATAAGAAGCTGACTTAGAATAGTCAGCTTTTTTATTCTTGATAAATTTTATGTAATACATCTTTCCCTCCTGTTACCGGAATCACACTTCCCGTGATAAAGTCCGACTTCTCATCACAAAGGAAGCGAATTACCCTTGCAAGATCTTCACCAGTACCAGGCCTGCCAACAGGCACCGTTTCGTCCTTTCGCTCCTTAGCCGAGTCTATGCTCTCTTCTTTCCATTTGCCTATGACATCTCCAGGTGAAACCATATTTACCGTAATGCCGAATGATGCTTCTTCCAAAGCAAGCGTCTTGGTTAGTGAGGTTAGTCCGCTTTTTGCGGCAGCAAAAGCGGAGCGATATATCCATCCAGGGGCTGTTTCACTCTTTTCAAAGCCAAATGTCACAATTCTTCCCCATTTATTCTTTCTCATATGCGGAATGATTTCTTTCGCCATATAAAAAAAACCATTTAAATTACCGTTAATTAAATATCTCCATTCTTCACTGGTATATTCGGCCATCGATTTCCGTTCATGAATGTAAGGGCCGGCATTATGGATCAAGATATCAACTTTTCCGTATTTTCCCATGATATCACTGACTGCCCTCTTACATTCAGATTCATCAGCTGCATCCGCTTTGACAGCAAATCCACTGACTCCATATACGCTTGCAAGTTCATTTGCCAGATTCTCCGCTTCTGCTTTGCTTTTTCGATAGGTGAATGCAACGGAAATCCCGGATTCCGCAAGCACTTTTGCAGTTGTTCGACCAATACCTGTGGCCCCGCCCGTTATCAAAGCTATTTTTTCCATCACAGAAAATTACCTCTTTATTTTTGGAATGTTTATTTTATTATACATAAATTTCTTTCATTCTCTAAATTTCAATCCATCGCTAAAGATATTCATTAACGATTAGGCAGGTGCTGGCATAGAATAACACATCAATTTCAGGAGGGATTTGTGAGGATGCAGACTGTTATCAATATATACAGCCTTAAGATCCATAATATCTCAAGCAACGGTAGTATTAATATAGGTGAGTCGCTTCACAATTCACCGACTGCCAATACGAAATCGACTGGGCAAAACTCTTCATATGGAGATTATGCCCCACCGCATGCCCAGATGGAAAATGTGTATATCGATCCTGATTTAAATGATCAAGGCGATATTGCAAACCCTGCTCCGGTGATATCTAATCAAGCGTAAAGGATGATTCCCAATGCCTTATCAAATTAACATCTTCAATATCAAAACAAACGTTATCACGAATAATGCCAACGTTGATATTGGCCCTACTATCCATAACAGCCACACATCCAATTTTAAGCAAATTGGATCAAATTTTGCTTTTGGAGATTTTTCCCTTTCCGGCTCATGTATGGCTAACGGTATGTTGGATCCCGATTTCACCGATCAAGACCAAATTGCCACCCCTTCCATGCCGGTTGCAAATCAATTTTAACGCGTTCGAGTTTCCAGGAGAGAGGAATGCAAAATGTTTCCATGGAATTTTCTTTTCCCTTTTCTTAAAAATAATCGCGACAATTTGCCAAAGTCATTCCCTTTTGATATCCAGTCTCTTATTAACCAGGTAGTTTCCCAGGTCATCCCCGACAACCTACAGCAAATGATGGATCAGCATACCAACCAGGGTGTTCAAAATTCTAAACAAAATGTCCAAAACAGTAAGCGAAATAATCACCCGTTAAATGCCGACGTTTTCGAAACCCATTCAGAAGTATACGTACGAGTTCCCATTAAAGATCCTGAATGGGTTAAACAAGTTAAGATTTTTCATACTACCAACCAATCCATCATTGAGGGGATCCCAGACCAAGAGGATAAACATGTCATCACCCTACCGGCGATTGTGAAGAAAAAAGGTTCTACTGCGAAATACAAAGATGACACACTTGAAATTCGGCTAGTGAAAAATACTGATTTTCAATATTCCCAAATTGATGTTACAGAAATATAGGCTAACGTTTGCCCGTAATTAGCTTTGTACTTCTTCTGAAAATGCATTTGCCAAAATATACTATAAGCACGAAGAAACTGAAAGGTGGCACCATTATGGATATGGAGAAACTTAAACAATGGATCGAACTGTCGCAATCATATCAGTCAGAACAATTCTGGAGACAGGTTTTTTCCCAGAAAAATGCCGATGCGGCCCCAAATCAGTTTGATCAATCCTTTTTCCAAGGACCGAAACAGCGGGTATCCGAATGGCCGCTTTACGATATGTATCTTCATAACAGAATAATCTGGATCATAATTGAAATACCAGGAATGCGGCCGGAAGAAATTCAGCTATCCATACAAGAGGATACATTGGTGGTCAGCGGCAATATAAAAACAATTGTGGAAGGTATCCATTATTACGTAAAGGAAAGAAGAAACCAGAAATTCGAACGAAAAATTAAACTTCCTTATTTGCCGGAAATTGAAAAGCCGCAATTTAGATTCCAGCATGGCCTCATTATCGTTTCTTATCCAGTTAGGGAAGATGAACCTGTCCAGATTGACATTAGCCAGCAAGATGTTTAATCATGACGCCAATTAGACGTTTCTTTACTAAAAAGGAACCCATAAGGGAAAATATGGATAAAAGAATTAATTTGATTGAAAAAACACTAAAAACAATAGAGACCAACTTATCACAAATCAGTGATGAATCTGCTTCCTCCCTTTTTAAACAACTAAAGGATGAACTGGAATTGACATTACAGCAACAAATCACCAGTCCACCAAAAAGTGATAAAAAAGACTTAAGGCTCTCAGATGCTAAAAATCCGCCAATTATAATAGAACAGTTGCGGGTAGACAAAATAGTAGTTCAAAAGCTGGAGTATAGTAACAATTTCGGACAGCTCGGCATTCAGGAACTAAAAGGCAAATTAAATATCGGAACCAGTCATGAAGGTGAAATTAAAACGGAAAAAGCGGAAAAAGCGGAAAAAATGATGTCAAAATTACACGAAAAAATTTCTGATATTCCTGAAATCAAACTTCAGCCAAGGAAGGAATAATATATTGGATTATAGGAAAAATAAAAAATACAACTTGGACCAACGTAAAAGTGAAACAGAAATGTTAAAAGGTCCACAACAACGGTCATAAAGGCGAAGACCTGAGAGTTCTGTCTACTTATTTATAATGGCAAAAAGATTTATGCTTCCTATCTACACTAAAAAAGACCAAACCGAATGAAGGTTTGGTCTAAAAATGAAATACTTATTATTTACCGATGAACATTTGAGTCCAGTAGTTTCCTGAAGCGACATGTCCTACTCCAATGTGAGTGAAGTTAGGGTTCATGATGTTTTCACGGTGTCCCTGGCTGTTCATCCAAGCTTGTACAACTTCTTGTGGAGATTTTTGGCCCATGGCGATGTTTTCACCTGCATAGCTATAGCTGATACCGAATTTCTTCATCATATCAAACGGTGAACCGTAAGTTGGGCTATTGTGGTCAAAATAGTTTTTATCTTTCATGTCCTGAGATTTTACTTGTGCTACTTTGCTTAACTCATTGTCAATTTGAAGGGCTTTAAGGCCTTGTTTTGCACGTTCTGCATTTGTTAATTCTACAACTTGCTTTTCATATTGGCTTACTTCAGAGCTTGTTGGTGCTGAAGTATTAGCGGGCTTTTCTGCAGCTGGTTTTTGCGGTGCGGCAGTTTGTGATGGTTTTTGTTCAACAGGCTTTTGCACTTGTTGTTGCTGTGGTACATTGAATTGTTGGAATTGCTTAGTAAAGTTTGAAAGGTATTGATTTACAAATTGTTGAGCTTCTTGCTGGTTAGAAACCTGGTATGCTTGTGGTTGAACTTGGCAATTTATAGTAGATGCATCGGCTTGTTTTGCTCCTGCTCCTGATAGAATGACTGCAGCAGCTGCAGCAGCTGATAGAAATAATTTCTTTTTCATAAACTAGATCCTCCCCATAAAATTATTGGTTTGTTTCTTGCAAAATCATCATAACATGCGTTTTTTGTAATAATGGGACCATGAATTTCCATGAAGTTTCAAGAGTCTGCGTCAGGGGAAAAGAAAATGCACGAATTTCTTTTAATATATAAAAAAATGCTATGGGGACAAGGGATATCGCAGTTATGGGGATGATTTCATAGATTCACTTATTTTTCCTACAGCTGGCAGGCACCATACTTGGTTTCCATCTACCTACTAGTAAACTAGTATTGACAATATTTAAAACTCCTAGCCTTCTGTAATATACATTACAAGGTTATTACAATCATTAAGCAAAATTAATATTGTATGTAAAATTATTGAGGCATTAAAATAATCCTGGAATTCCAGGATTCTAGTGGCCATGCGTGGGTTCCTTTTCTTCACTTTCCTGATGGTTGCCGTGTAACATTTGATTGCCGCTTCCCTCTTTTTCTGGTTCGCTCGGTGTTCCAACCACGAATTCTTTTTTTGGCATTGCGTGCATGCCTCTGGCTGTCACATGTACATATACATAGTATGTGCCTTCATCGTCAAATGACTTTTCAAGGTCATATAAACCATTTTTTCCGTTATGAGCGGCTATTTTTTCATGATTTTCACTTTGAGAACGCCATATCTCGTAAGTAACTTCATCGGCATCAGCTACTTTTTCTTTCCCGTATGACACATTCGCTTCAAAACGAACCTGATCACCAGGTTTTGATGTTTCTGGATTCACCTTTAAATCTACATTCAGCATTTTGGGGGTCTCATCTTTTTCCACTGCCTTAGAACAACCGCCCAAAAGAACACATATGATCAGTGCCGGTACATACCATTTCTTCATATCTATATACCCCTTTTTGATTTCTTGCCTACCCTTAATTAACATATCCTATAAGATTGAATAAGTGAGGAAATAATTCAGAATGATTTTTAAGGATCACAAATCATCCATTATTTTTACATAAACAGAAACCAAATTTGCCTTTCTTGATGGAAGGTCTCTTTTACATTAAGGTAGAACTTTTCACGTTTTGTTCTCCATGTACGTGGATACGCATACTCATCGAGAAGCTCCCTCGCGGATTAACTGGCGCAAAATCCCGTCAAATTCAGTTAGTTTGTTTGTACTGATCTATTGTTCCATAGACGTAGATAGATGGCCAATCATTCTCCTTCGTTATGAATCTTCATTTCCCTTTGCCTATTCTTTCACGTTTTCCTCGTATGGTACATAATCCTGGTCTCCCTGGCAAAAATAATTCTTAAAAAAGGAGTGATCATTGTGTCAGTAGTATATCGTTGCCCGAATTGTAAAACGAATAAATCAAGATTTAACTTAATCCAGCAAGTTGTCATCCCAGTTAAAAAAGACCCAAATACAGGGGAAGTCCTTCAGCAATTTACAAATGAGGCACTTGATCCGTTCCATCTGCCGTATACAGGGCCGAATCTCCGAGTACAATGCGGCATCTGTGGTTCTATTGGAGAAGAAAGAACCTTTTCTGCATTCGGGGCCATGAATATGAGGTAGTTAAAAAAGCTGATGGCATGCGGCCATCCATCCCTATACCTTCAGTTTAACTTGCTTTTACGTACTTTTACATAGGTTTCTACAATTTTTGTAAATTTGTCGAAAGGGGGTGCACCTCATGATAAGTTGGCTTGATGTATTGCTCCGTTCCTTGCTATTTATTACGATACTCTTCATTTTTACGAAAATACTGGGGAAAAAACAAATATCAGAGCTTTCGTATTTTGAATACATTTCAGGAATTACGACAGGCAGCATAGCAGCTGAAATCATGATGGGGCTCGATAATCATCTTATGCATGGTGTGATCGGTATCGGATTATTGACCCTAATGACGCTTATTGTAGACTGGATTTCAATAAGAAGCAGAAAATTCAGTAACTTCGTTGAGGGTAAACACACAGTTATTATTAAAAACGGAAAAATTCTTGAAGAGAATTTAAAAAAAGAGAAGTATACTTATAAAGAACTTTCCTCGCTGCTACGAAAAAAAAATGTGTTCAATATCGAGGATGTTGAAATAGCTATTTTGGAAGAACGTGGTGATATTAGCGTCCTATTAAAAAAAGAGAAACAACCACTAACAGCTGCAGATATTGGATTATCAATAGAACAAAATAAAAAATTATATACCGTTATTTTTGACGGAAAGATCGACATAGACGCTCTTTCGAATTCCGGATATGATAAAAAATGGCTTGATGAGCAGCTGAAATCAAAACAGGTACACGCAAATGACATTTTCTTATTTCAAGTCAATTCAGACGGTCAAGTATGGATTGATTATAGAGATGATAAGAAAGGAACAAATCCTAACCCCCGCGGACAACAGCTTTCATCTTCATTTCTCAATTCTCATGAAGACATAGTAAAAATCAACGAAATTGCTAAAAAAATGGAAAGCCTTCAAAAATCGATAGATTTACTTAATCAAGGCAGTCAGAACCTAAATAATGAAAAGAAATTAAATTAACAGCCGTATGCATAAAAATCCCCGCTAAAAATGGCAGGGATTTTGTAAATTTTTCATGTAGTTTCTTAACATTTTTCTGCCTTTATAGCCATAGAACTAAGTATGGGCGTTTTCGACTGAACGGAGAGTTCTTCCCTATCCTAAATGGTTTTATAGTCGATTTCCGGCTTTTGTCGGGCCAGATCCCTTCACCTTCACCCAATGAGAAAAAGGGGAGGGTTTCGAGGAAACTTTGGGCAACACTATGGCTTATTTAAACATATCAAGTGCTTCAATCCTGCGGACAGCCTCTAACAGCTTTTCCTCGGTTGTAAGCAGACCGGCACGCACATATCCTTCCCCGAATTCCCCAAAACCAATTCCAGGTGCCACGGCAACATGTGCCTGGTTCAGCAAGTAATCGGAAAAAATCTGGGAGGAGTAACCTTTTGGCACCTTCAGCCAGGCAAAGAAAGATCCTGCAGGAGCCTTCACATCCCAGCCAATGGATTGCAACCCGCCAATAAAAATGTTCCGTCTGGATTGATAGGTTGTTACTAATTCCATCACACAATCCTGCGGTGCTAATAGGGCCTCTGCTGCCGCTTCCTGTACGGCCGGGAACAAGCTTACGTATAAATGATCTTGTATTAGCTCAATCGCTTCGATAACACTTTGGTTTCCTACGGCAAATCCAACACGCCAGCCAGCCATATTATATGTTTTTGACAGCGTGTAAATTTCAACCCCGGTTTCTTTTGCCCCTTCAATCTGCAGGAAGCTTACCGGCTTATTCCCGTCAAATCCAATAGCCCCATATGCGAAGTCATGTACCACACAGATCGAATTTTTCTTTGCAAGCTCCACCGTTTCCATAAAAAACTCCTCTGTCGCAACCGCTCCTGTTGGATTATTCGGGTAGTTTAGGAACATCATTTTTGCCTGTTCCAAAACTTCCTTATCCAATTCATCATAGTCAGGCAAATAGTCGTTGTCTTCTTTTAACGGCATCATTTCCATTTTTGCACGGGCAAGAACGACTCCTGACCAATAATCCGGATAACCCGGATCAGGTACCAACACTGTATCACCAGGATTCAAAAGGCATTGCGGCAATTCTACAAGGCCTGACTTGCCGCCAAACAGGATCGCTACCTCTTTGTTTGGATCAAGCTCTACGCCAAATTCCCTTTTGTAATACTGGCAAACAGCTTCCTTTAAGTATTGTGATCCCTGAAACGGTGAATATCTATGGTTGATGGGATTTTCTGCCGCTTCCTGTAGCTTTGAAACAATGTGTGCGGGTGTCGGCTGATCGGGGTTACCCTGGCCCAGATTGATCACATCGTGCCCCGCCGCTGAAATTTCCCCTACCTTGGAAACAAGCGAGGCAAAAAACTGTTTTGGGAGTGTTTGTAATATAGCTGACTTCTCGAAATATGTCATTTTTTCACCTACTTCTGAAATTTCTTGAAATTTAAACCAAAATTGATATATCGTTAATCTAATATAATATAACTCTTTTTTCAAGAAAATAATGGAGGGATAGAAATGAAATGGAAAATCGCCTGTATTCAGCTGGATATAACATTCGGCGAACCGGATGCCAATTACCGTTCAGTGGAAGCTAAATTGTCGGAGGCAGCAAATACCGGTGCAGATGTCATTGTATTACCGGAATTATGGACCACCGGCTATGATTTAACCAGGTTGGACGAAATTGCGGACCATGAGGCTAAACGGACAATTCGTTTTCTTAAGGAAAGCGCGAAGAAATATAAGGTGCACCTTATCGGGGGATCCGTCGCAAAAAAAACACAAGGGGGAGTCTATAATACACTGTTGATTGTAAATAACAAAGGAGAACTGGTGAAGGAGTATGATAAACTGCACCTGTTTAAGTTAATGGATGAACACCATTTTCTTCAGCCCGGGCAGAAAGATGGCCTGTTTCATTTGGAAGATATACTGTTGGCTGGTTTTATCTGCTATGATATTCGTTTTCCTGAATGGATCCGAACCCATACGTCGAAAGGGGCGCAGGCTATTTTCGTGGTAGCTGAATGGCCCAAACCACGCCTTGCCCATTGGCGGTCGCTTTTAATCGCGCGCGCTATTGAAAATCAATGCTTTGTTATAGGAGTGAATCGTGCAGGAAGCGACCCAGCAAACGAATTCGCAGGCCACTCCCTTATCATTGACCCTTGGGGAGAGGTCATAGGCGAAGCCGGTGAAAAAGAAGAAATTTTGGCCGCCGACATTGATTTTAATAAAACATCCGAAGTTCGGAACATGATTCCGGTTTTCCAGGATCGTCGGCCCGAATTTTATTAAGAATATATTTTAATCTTATAGAATCTCAAAACGCTTAGCCTGTTGAAGAGTTTTACATTTCCTACTTGACAAGTTTATACGCTATTGCCATAGTATTCCACTAAATGAAAGCGATTCTCAAAAAGGTTTGTCATCAAGCAAGAGGATAAGCGAATAGCGAGCCTCCTCCTATCACATATCCTCTTCTTCTTTTCCAAAAAATTCTCTTAAAGCCCGAGAATTTTCTTTCTGATTCATCTTAAGTACAGCCCCTGAATGAGGAAAGGATTGATCTGAAAAACTTCCTTTAATAGGAATTCGTAACGTGCTAACATGTTGTACTGGATGAAAAAGCACAGTGGATCCCAGTTCCGCTATTTCCTTTAGGCCCATATCTGTTTCAGTCAAGGCGATAGCCTCTTTCATTATATATGGCATTGAGATGATCCCATTCACTGAGTAGAGGCGCTCCGACATTACATCCTTCAGCTGAACAAGTACCTCCTGCTGTCGCTTTACCCTGCCAAAATCGCTTTCACTGTCATGGCGAAAACGGACGTACTTCAAAATTCCTTCCCCATGCAAAGTCTGTTTACCTTGTACTGTTTCGATACTCATATCTTCAATCATTTCAGGCTTTACATCTACTTTTATTCCCTCAGGTGCCAGGAGGTCCACTAGTTGGATAAAGCCGTCAAAATCAATTGTAACTACATGATCAGGCTTAATATCGAAATTCTCATAAATGGTTTGTTTCAGCAGCTCGCTTCCACCAAGATAATACGCCATATTGATTTTATTAAAACCGTTTTTATAACCAGGAATCTTCACATAGCTGTCCCTCATGATGGAAGCAAGCTTCATTTTATTGCCAGCACTATCATAACGAGCGAGCAGAATTGCATCCGACCTTGAATCAGGCTCCCCTCTTGAATCTGTTCCGAGCAACAAGTAGATTTTTTCACGCTTCAAATGACCTTCAGAGTCTGCCCCTGCAACTTGTTCCGGGTAGACCACATTGGATTCCTCTTGCTTTGTCTTATCGTCTACCGGTAATTTACTACAGCTCGTGATAATCAAGAGGTAGGCAAATATGACAAATATACGTAATCTCATAAAGATCACCTCAGCTTAGGAAAAGTATCCATATCATTTCCCGTTTTACTGGGATATATACCCCCTTGGTTTCACCCTGAATATAATCCTTTGAAGTAGATGGATTTAAGAAATAATAGAGACCGCAAAAAGGCCATTCCCAATAAGGAATGGCCTTGCACTTATTTGATTTCCTGTTTCAGAACTTGTACTGCTTTATGCACTTGTGTATCGTTTTGATGAATTTTTTCCCTTAATTGCTCCATCAATTTCATGGTAGTGCTGCCTTTCAATATACCGGTGGCTTCAAGCTTGTTGTCTGTTTGAAACTTGGTCACCGCGGCTTTTGTATCCTGGTCGTAAAAGCCATCTATATTGCCAGGGTCAAAACCGATTGCTTTTAGCATTTCCTCCGCTGATTTGACCTCCGCTGATGAGGATGATTGCTTTAATTCCTTATCTGGGGAGATATAAAGTAAATTGGCGTAACTAGGCAAGGCAACAGCGATGTCTGGCTTTATCCCTTTTTCATGAATCCAGTTCCCTTTTGGGGTGAGCCATTTTGCTGCAGTGTACTTAAAATTAGAGCCGTCTTTAAAGTCTTCTGCCGTTTGCACGGTTCCCTTCCCGAATGACTTTTCACCGATCAGCTTGATCCCTTCCGCTTCACTAACAGCCGCGGCAACAATCTCAGATGCACTGGCGCTGCCTTTATCTATTAATACCACCGTAGGATTCTTCAATTCCCCGTCATTTTCCGATTTAATGACTTCTTTCTTTCCTGCCCGGTCCTCCACCTGCAGGATGACCTCTCCATCGGGAATAAACATGCTGGAAATTTCCATAGCCTGGTCAAGGAGGCCTCCAGGATTTCCACGAAGATCCAGAATCAACCCCTTCATGCCTTTTTCCTTCATATCCTCCAAAGCGGTGCGCAGGTCTTTGGCGGTATTTTCAGAAAAACTCGTAACCTGTACCTTAGCGATCCCGTCAGGCAGCATCTCTGCATAGACAGTTTCGATTGGTATCGTATCGCGGACAATTCTGATCTTAATCGGTTCGGACGTGCCGCGAGATATCATTAATTCTACTTTCGTGCCCTTTTTCCCGCGAATATGCGTAACAGCTTCAGATGAGCTCAACCCATGCAAACTTTTGCCATTTACACTTAAAATGATATCATTTGGCTTGATTCCTGCTTTCTCGGCAGGCGAGCCTTTGATGGGCGATACGACCATGATCCGTCCATCCTGTTCCTGAATTTCTGCCCCTATTCCCTCAAACGAGGATGAAATGCTTTGATGAAAGCTTTTTGCTTCTTTCTCATTCATATAATCTGAATAAGGGTCATCCAATGACTCAAGCATTCCGTTTATGGCCCCATTCACCAGTGTTGTGTCATTGACTTCTTTATAATAATTCTTCTTTAATGTGTCATACGTTGAATATAATTTTTCAAATTCATCCCGTTCGTTCGCAGCTACCGGGGTGAAAGATTGAACTTGATCATCACCAAACGATAGGGCCATTGCAGTAATGCCAGCTGTAACCACTATAAGCAATACAACCCCTACTATAAATGGGAATTTCTTTATCCTTATGAATTTAGAAGCTTCGTTTGGCTCCTGGTGTTTTTTTTCCTCTTCCACTAACAATTCACCACTTTCACTGCACGCTTATCAGTAAGCTTTATTTATTCCTGAATAGCTGCTTCCAACGCAACCTCAATCATTTCATTGAATGTAGTTTGCCTTTCCTCAGCGGTTGTTTCCTCTCCGGTCAATACATGGTCGCTTATCGTCAATATCGACAGCGCTTGGCGTCCAAACTTGGCCGCAAGAGTGTATAACGCGGCTGTTTCCATTTCAATGGCAAGGATTTGATATTTCGCCCACTTTTCCAGTTCACTGTTATCGTTATAAAATTGGTCGGCAGTAAATACATTTCCCACCTTTAAATGCAGGCCTTTATATACGCCCGCGTCATAAGCTTTCTTGAGCAATTCGAAACTCGCTGTTGGTGCATAGTCCACGCCGCCGAACGTGAGACGGTTCATTTGGGAATCGGTCGATGCACTCATCGCAAGAATTACATCCCGGACTTTTACATCTTTTTGGATCGCTCCGGCTGTCCCTACCCGAATCAGCTTCTGGGCATTGTAACTTTGCATTAACTCATTAATGTAAATGGAAATAGAAGGAACACCCATGCCAGTCCCTTGCACAGAAATTCGCTTCCCTTTATATGTACCCGTGTATCCAAACATGTTACGGACTTCGTTATATAGCTTTGCATCTTCCAAAAACGTTTCAGCAATATATTTTGCACGAAGCGGGTCTCCGGGAAGCAGCACCGTTTCGGCTATTTCATTTTCCTTTGCACCAATATGCACACTCATTTGCCATACCTCCTATTAAGTGGGTGACACGATACCGTGTCATCCTTTTTCACTATAACATAATTGTCCCCATGTTTGGTAAAAAGAACCCTTTCACTATCGTTCGTTTTCTGTTTAGTTTTTGCTGAATCACCCCAAGCTATTAACAGGGGAGAAGATCCCTGGGCACAAACAACTTATCGCCAAAAAGGGTCCAGAGGAGGACAGCATGGGAAAAAAACACAGGAACCGCTTAACCCCAAAAAAAAATAATCATATACCGCCGGAAGCCATCATTGCGGAGCATGAAGCACATGCAAAAGAATATTCGGCAAAAAGAAGAAAGCCATAACCAACCAGTCTAAAACAAAATGGAAAACACCGATGCTTTAGGCAACGGTGTTTCCACGCTTATAAATATTAAAGTGATTGAAAAGCTTCTGTTAATACAGGAACGATTTGTTTTTTACGTGATACGACACCTTTCAATACGGCTGTGTTATCAGAGAGTTGTACATTGTATGCTTTCTCTACAACATTAGCAGCCTTTCCTAGTGCAAGGCCGATTGAATCATTTGTTAAGATATCCGTTACGACAAAGAGGAATAAATCGAGGTTCTTTTCTTCAATCCTGGATGAAATTACATCCTCAAGCTCACTCCTGCGGGTAAGGACTTCATTTGTGTCGACAGCATTAACCTGTGCAATCTCAACCTTGCTATCTCCCATTGAAAATTCCTTTGCATCAAGCGTAATCAATTCTTGAACAGTTTTTTCGCTAAGGTCTGCACCGGCCTTTAGCATTTCAAGACCGAATGTTTCACTGTCCACCCCTGCAAGTTCCGCCAGCTCACGCGCTGCCTGGATGTCTTCTTCCGTACATGTCGGGGACTTGAAAAGCAAGGAATCGGAAATGATTGCTGACAGCATCAAACCTGCCGTTTCCTTCGTAATTTCAACACCTTTTTCTTTGTACAGTTTATTTAATATGGTTGCAGTACAACCAACCGGTTCAGCACGGTAATATAAAGGATCGCTAGTTTCAAAGTTCGCGATGCGGTGATGGTCAATTACTTCAAGCACTTGTACTTTGTCAATATCTTCAGCACTTTGCTGGCGTTCGTTATGGTCAACCAGGATAACTCCGTTAACCTCATTTGCCACGGTTTCCACAAAACGTGGCGCTTCTACCTTAAAGTAATCCAACGCATACTGTGTTTCGGCATTCACTTGCCCCAATCGGACAGGTTCTGCATTCATGCCTATTTTCCTTTTTAATTCAGCATAGGCAATGGCTGAACAAATCGTATCAGTGTCTGGGTTTTTGTGTCCGAAGACTAAAACTTTTTCCATGATTCTCTCCTTGGTCGTGGATAAATATTTAATGGGAACCGTTAGTAGTTAAACTACGGACACCACATTCCTATCATCATTTTATCATAAACTCTTCTGGTTTCAATTTCTGAATATACAAAAACAAGGATTTAATAGGAGAAATGGTAAAATACCGACCCCAGGGCCGGTACCGACATATACTCTACTTTTTAAGCATAGCGTTCGATAATCCCATTTAATTTCTTCGCCATCACAGGAATATCCGAGAATGAAATAATCCCGCGCACCTTTGTCTCATCCATTTCCAACGTTTCGGCGAACAGCCCCGCTAACCCTTTTCCTTTTCTGTCAATTTCAAAATAAACTTCGGCCTCGTCTTTGTTTTTCATAAAAATAACGGCTTCGAGTTCATCTAATTTACCTCGATAGTCACCGGAATACGGAACGAATTCAAATTCCTGGATAAACTGCATCCGGTTTCGGAATCTATATGGGGCCTCCTCGCAATCAGCATTCCTTAATTTGAATCCCAACTCGTCTAAAGCTGAAATAATAGATTGCACAAGGCTGTTCGGCTCGATACGGATAAAATCCTCATCCTTAGGATCAATGGCGTTTTTTATATCAAGCCCGGTAGAAATCCAAACTTTTGTCTTTCCATAGGTGACAGGGGTTTCATTAGGAAGTTGCATACTGAAAGGAATTTCCGTCCTCTCATTCGGGGAGATTTCAAACGGTGCGTTCAACCTAATCCTTTCGATTGTCGCAATCTGGAGATATTTTTTATCATCATGCTCTTTCACATAGGATGTGTGTAATGTCAGATATATTTCATCGATTTTCTGGCTGACGCTTCCTCCTTTAATGACGACTTCGCCCATGACGATGTCCCCAGGACAGAATGTATCCTTTGCCAGTTTTGTATCCACCTGGGCATTCCCAATACCAATGCTTGCTAACACTTTGTTAAATACTGACATCCCCTTCACTCCCATTGGTTTTTTATATGTTTTTTTATATCCTCTAACGCTTCTATGCTGCTGCCATATGGCCTATCACTCATAAGCAATTTCCTGATAATCCTTTTCGAATCAGGAAGGACCTCCAGTTCTTCTTCCCATGTCCTTTCTTTCTTAAAGCCGGGTTTATAACCTGAATAAAGAAGAAATAACAGAAAATGGCCCAGGGAATATAAATCACTTGTAAAATGAACTCGCTTTCTAGGATGCTCCGCTTCTGCTTCTGTTTCCCCTTGCCCAAGTTTGCGTGCCAGGCCAAAATCAATAATAGAAAGGTTTTCCCCTGCTGCAAGGACATTGGGAATTCTTAGGTCGCGATGGACGATGCCTCTTTCATGAAGAACTAACAGCTTAGTAAGTAGTCGGGAAGCAATGGTAAAGGACTCTTGCTCGCTAAATACTTCTCCCTCGTAGAAAATTAATTGCTCAAACGTTTTACCTGCTTTATATCCCATTACGAAATAAGGTGTTCCTTTGAAACTCCCTTTTTCAATAATTTCAGGAAAAGCACGATCAGTGAGTTCGGATAGCAATTCTATTTCAATCTGAAAACCATCCCTTGCCTCCACTGAGTTCAGCTTATGAAGATTCATCCTTTTTAAAATATATAACTGATCAAGTGATGGATCCTTTATTAAATATGCGGTTCCATAGCTGCCACTGCCTATTTTTTTAACGAACTGCCATTTTTCCTTTTTAAAAAAGGTACGCTTAAAAAATAAGTCAATAATCGGATTTGCCATCCGCCTTAACACCATGTGTATACTCCTTTATCAACTGCTGAAAAAGCTTCTTGAAGAAGTAAAAAACCCCTTTTTCTTATAATGTTTGTATCCATGGTGCTGATGGTTTTTCATTGGTCTATGCTTCCAATCGCTGCTTGAATGTTTATATTTGGAATGTCCGCCGTTGAACAAATTCTTGATTAGTTTTTTTAGCATGTAAATACCCTCCTTTTCGTGTTACTACTTCTTACGAAACATGTACCCGAAAGGTTTCAGATTTTTTTTGGCCAAAATAAAAACGGCGGATTTCCGCCGTGTTTCCCCGCTAATTTTGCCAAGGGCAAGTATGCGGCCTGATGCCGATTATTCATCAGTATCCTCGTCGATGATGCATTTTTCGATCAAGTAATCAAATGTAATATCGGCTAGGTCTTCCAATTCATTTTCTGTAGGGATATACCCTCGCTTCATAAGAGCCTGAAAAAAGAATTCAGCAATTTCTTCTGTATCTATAAAGACTTCTATTTCCCGCATGTCATCGCCCCCTTATTTAAAGATGTATGAAAGAAGGCAGCCATTTATTCCTTGCTTGTATCTCATATTAATTGGGCAGATTCTTTTTGCCATTGGGGTAAAGATCCTCCGCCAATTTCTTTATTTTCATGATTGCCAAATTCATTACATGCTTATACTCCTCGTCTTGGAAGATTTGATAAAGAGTTGAGTAATCATTATATAAGTCTAGCAGTCCATCGATGAGTTGTTTTTTCTCTGCAATCGCTTCAAGCCTTTGCTTTTCATCCAGGCGGGGCAGAGCCTTTGACTGGCTGGCACCCTCTTTCTTTCCTGTATTTTTATTCATCGGATGGAGCAGCCCAAGTTTTTGTATAATTTTATCCGCCCTTTCCGCGTCGGCGATCAAGGTCATTTCTTCCTCATGTGCTTCAAGCCACTCTCCATCCGATATTCTGGATAATTCATAGATGACATCTTCCCAAGCATTTTCCTTATAACGCCAAATTTCCGTGCGAAATCCAATCACCTTAAAATAATCATTGCCATACCCTTCGACCTGGACCAAGTCGCCAAAGAAAAATTGGTATTCAATATCAATCTGTTCTCTATCGTTGGATAGCACTTCGCCTTTGTATTCATGGATATGCTGCAGCGTACTTTCTAGGTATAAGCCTTTACTGTGGTTTATTTCATACACATAAGTGCCATCGATGTACTGTACGTCCGTTACTTTTCCGACCGTTCCATACATTGTAATGACCACAGTATCACCTTTCTTGAATTTTGGTTCTTTTTTCTTTCCCATTCGAGACATCCCCTTAGGCATGGTCCTTTTGTATAATTACCATAGTATATGCAGTTTGAAATATACCGGTTAACACAAAAGCCAACCATGTCAAGAACAAGAAAAAAGCCTATACAAATTGTACAGGCTTATCCTTCGTGCTGAAGATATAGGTCCCACGCTTGATCGAAAACAGCCATATTTTCCAGATAATCGCCGTTCATTTCCAGGTAACGACTGATTTCGTCATAGCTTGAAGATTGCTTCGGAAAACCATGATCTTCATAGGCATGGTTAGCAAAAGCTGTAATGTCATCCATATCTTTGGGCTGACGGTACCTCATTAAAAAATGGTAGAATGGTTTCAAAGATATCCCCCTCGAAAATTCACACATGGACTTTCCGTTATATTATAATGATCTCTTCGGAAAAATAAATAAAAAAAACCCTTTTCGGGTTAATTTTTATTGCCATCTTCCAGATTTCGACATCTCCATCAGTGCCCAGATAATATTAACCATTAAAATCGCTACTGTTACCGGTACGGCATAAAGCCAGTTCCCCCCGTACTTTTCCTTTATGACGCCAACGTAATATCCACAAAGGAAAAGCACAAAAAGCGAGGAAACCATCATAATGACAAGCACAAAATACATTCGACTCTCCCCTTTATCCCCATAGCTCTCTTCATTTTATTGTAATAAAAAAGGATAGGGGAAGCCGGAGGAACCATGAACAATTTGTGAAACCAATTCGCAACTGGCCACAGTTAAGAAAAATCAAAATAATTTCTTTTTAACAATCGCTCGACCTTCATCAGTTGTTCAAAAGAAATAGACTTGCCCAGCTGTGATGTATTAATTAGAAATAGCTGGTCCTCTATTTCTTTTACAATGTCGTCTGCCTGAAACCTCGCACTGCAGCCTCCACACAGCTTTGAGGGTGTATCTGTTATTTCGATGGCTTTTGTCCCGTCTGGGAGTTCCCAGTAAACCGTATCGAAAATATCTGAAAGCGTTCCTTGTTCGCACCATGGACAGATTTCCATCATGTCACCCTTTTTCCTTTCCAGTCTCCGGCTTGCTGGTTTCTTTAGTCTTCTGTGCCATAAATTTTTTTTCTTTTAATTCGTCTCGTTTTCCACGCTGGTCCTTTAATGAGGCATGCTGTGGATTCAAATCATAATCTTTTCTTTTGTCCATCCTCTTTAAGCCTTCAGGTACAAGGTTGAACTGCCGATCATTCATTAATCCAGAAATACCGATGTCTGATCTTTTCTCATCCATGTCCGGATAGATTTCCCTGAAGTAATCATCCGCCTTGCCAGGGGTATAATTTTCTGGTTCCGGATAGGTTGTTATCACACCTTCAAAGTTGCGAAGGACAGTTTTGGATGCTGATTGTGAAATGATATAATTTGGCTGCAGTGATATCTTGCCTCCACCGCCTGGTGCATCGACGACAAAGGTTGGGACGGCATACCCGGAAGTATGACCGCGCAAGCCCTCCATGATTTCAAGCCCTTTAGATATAGGGGCCCGGAAATGGCCAATCCCTTCTGATAAGTCACATTGGTAGATATAATATGGGCGCACCCTTATCTTTACCAGGTCATGCATGAGTTTTTTCATGATCGCCACACTGTCATTTATTCCTGTCAAAATAACAGCTTGGTTGCCTACAGGAACGCCAGCATTCACCAACATTTCGCAGGCTCTTTTGGATTCTCCCGTAATTTCAATCGACGTGTTGAAATGTGTATTCAGCCAAACGGGGTGATATTTTTTTAGTATATTGCAGAGGTTTTCAGTAATTCGATGCGGGAACACAACCGGCGCCCGCGTGCCGATGCGGATAATTTCAACATGGGGAATGGCCCGCAAATTCTTTAAGATATATTCTAGTATCGTATCATTTATTAGAAGGCCGTCTCCCCCTGATATCAGCACATCGCGGACAGCGGGTGTTTCCCTGATATAGCCCATCGCCGCGTCTAGCTGTTTTTTAGGAACACCCATCCCTATTTGCCCTGAGAACCTTCTGCGCGTACAATAGCGGCAATACATAGAGCACTGGTTTGTTACAAGGAACAACACGCGGTCCGGATATCGGTGAGTCAATCCTGGAACCGGGGAATCTTCATCTTCGTGGAGAGGGTCCTCCATATCGTATTTTGTTTTATTCATTTCCTGTGAGATTGGGACAGATTGCATCCTTATCGGGCATCTTGGATCTGTAGGATTCATCAGCCAGGCGTAGTAAGGGGTTATATTTAAAGGGATCGTTTTTGTTGAGATCCTTACGCCTTCTTCTTCATCAGGCGTAAGGTTTATTACCTTTTTTAGGTCATCCACGGTTCTGATTGTATTGGTCAGCTGCCAGATCCAATCATTCCATTTTTCCTCCGGGACATCTTTCCAAAGCTCAATATCCTTCCAATGGCGATCAGGCTTATATAAATTAGCTAGCATGGCACACCCTCCTGTATCTAATTATTAATATTAAATGCAAGAAGTGTGCCAAAGGTTTTCAGGATCAGTCGAGCTACACCTTTCGGGGGATCAGTCAGACCCCCCACTGTTTTAACGCATTACCGTACCGGGGGACTAACCCCCGATATTGCTCTTTTTTATCTTGTATTGCAGGGTTTGCCTTGGAATATCAAGGATTTTTGAAGCTTGAAGGACATTACCGTTTGTTTGGGCTAATGCCCTTCGGATTAAATCTTCTTCTGTTTTTTTCAATGCTTCTCTTAAAGGCACAAGTGCGCTTATATTGTCAGTGCCAGAATAGCCATTGAAAAAAACAGGAAGCTCATTTTCCGTTAGAATAGTTCCTTCGGTGACATTCATCATGTATTCAATTGTATGCTTTAGCTCACGGACGTTTCCTGGCCAATGGTGTGCCAGGAATGCTGTTTTCACGCTTGGCTTCAGACCTTTTACGTTTTTCCCGAGCATACCGTTATATAAAGAAATAAAATGGCAGGACAGTTTAAGAAGATCCTCTTTTCGGTCTTTTAATGGGGGAAGTTTATAACTCATGACATTCAGCCGGTAAAATAAATCAGCACGGAGTTTATTTTTCTTTAATGCCTCTTCAGGATGGATATTCATGGCAGCAACCACCCTCACATCGACAGAGATGCTTTTCGTTCCGCCAATCCTCCTAACCAGTCCATCCTCAAGCACTCTCAACAGCTTTGATTGGAGTTCGATGGGCATGGATTGAAGCTCATCAAGGAAAAGAGTTCCTTCATCGGCAAGCTCAAACAGCCCTTGACGATCGATGGCGCCGGTATAGCTTCCTTTAGCTGTGCCGAACAGGAGGCTTTCAAGAAGTGTTTCCGGTAATGCGGCACAGTTTTGGGCAATGAAAGGGCCTTTCTTCCGTGCGGACGCATTATGGATGCTTTGTACAAATAATTCCTTCCCAACACCGCTTTCACCAAACACAAGTACTGACGATGAAGAGGATGCTGCTTTTTTTCCTTGTTCAATGACAGTACGGAATTGAGGGTTATCTGTCAATATGTCATCAAAATTATATTTTGCACCGTTATGGTCCAAGATTTTCTTTTTCTGCTTTGTGAGCGTGCTTTTAAGGTCAAGTAAATGCTCTGACATTACGCGCAGCTTGGAAATATCCTTTGCTATTTCAACAGCACCGATAAGTTGTCCTTCTACATAGATAGGAAGCGTACTATTCATCGTTTCGATCTTTTTCCCATGTAGATTCACATATGACTGTTCTTTGAATGCAATCGGTTTACCTGTCTTAACAACGTTTAACAGGGTCGATGAATGTCTGGTCAATGAAGGAAACGCCTCAAGCAACGGCCTTCCAAGCACCTCGGAAACTTCCATCCCGTCATGGGAGGCGGCGACGGCGTTATAAAAAATCGTTAACCCGTTCATATCAATTACATGAATCCCTTCATCGATACTTGAGAGGATTGCCTCCAGCACTTTACGGGTGTTATATAATTCGACTGACACTTTCTCACTCCTTATAGACCGGCCTGTATTCATATATATGAGAAAGTGCCGAAATCTTGCCATCCTGTGCTAAAAATCCGTCACTTAACTGTTATTCTTAACCCATAAATTCATATCTTCGATTTTGTCAAAAATGAAACAGTTATTTGCCAGCCTCCCCCTGTACTCGTAGCCAAGCTGATAAAAAGCAGCATTCATACCGAAGGAAAGCGCCCGTGCAATGGAATACACGCAATAAATCTCATTGCTAGCAAGGTCATCTTCAAGCTGACTGATTAAAAGTTTTATTAAGCCAAACTGCCGATGCTCCGGCAAGGTGGCACAGTCTGTGATTTCAGCGTTATGATATTTAGTGTTCACTTCGGCAGAAGCACTGCTGACGATTTGTCCTTCAAACTCATAAATATAAAAAACAGTCCCGCTCTCCATACATTTTTTTATATATTGCGGATCCTCGATCGGCACCGGATAAACATCGAAGACCTTGCGGTAAAATTTTACTAGCTGTTCCGCATCCTCTTGTTTTGCTTTCCTGGCTATATATCCTACAGGCGGCAACAACGATTCATTTTTTGGTTGAAGCGATAAGACTCCCTGTAAAATTAAGTCTTCTTCCGCCCATTTACCGCTGCTTCTCCTTTCATCCTGAAAATATTTCACAAAAAAATAGCAGTCGCTTCCCGAGAAATAGTGGTCCAGCACTCCTTCTAATAAAAACCCTCGGCTTATAAGCTGTGAAAAATTTTCCTTTCTGGCTTTAAAAATTAGTTTATCAGCAGCGATACCAGCTACGGCTTTTTGTGCTTCTTCCACGCACTTAGTAAAGTCTCCAAGGTAATCATCTACTCTGACCCTGCGATTATACGGGTCTAGGGTGAGATTCAATGTGAAGCCGCGCTTCTTGATAACTTTTTGTTGACTTTCCATAGCTTCCTCCATGTTATGAATTGGTGGTTTATAATCCAACTGCTACAAAAGGCCTGATCATGAAGAAATCAGGCCTTTATCCTTTTAATTTTCTAATAGGCTTGTTCCAGCTTGATCCACTCCGCACCATTCAATAATCGCTAGGGCAATGATTTCCGCCGCTTCAATCACTTTGTCTATTTCTATATATTCATTTGCGTCATGGGCAACCTCGGTTTTCCCTGGCCCAAACACAATGACCGGGATACCACCTACATTCGATAAGTAGCCTCCGTCCGTACCCCACGGCGAAGCCTCGATGACAGGAGGCTTCTGCATCACTTTGCTAAAGTTATTTGAAAGCGTTTCCATTAATGGATGATGCAAGTCGAGATTTCCCGGCAGCCATCTCGCACCAAACCATTCTATTTCTATCGGCTTTTGGTGGAACCATTCATGTTCTGCATTTAAACTAGCAATACAATCCTCCATAGCCCTCTGTGCTGATTCCATTGTTTCTGTTGGGGCTATACCGAAACGCCCTTCAATAATGGCTTTATCCGGAACAGATGAAGGCCATGAACCACTTTCGATTTTTCCTATATTAATAGGAATCGGAATTTTTATATCTTTATATAGAGGATGATCAAGGGAATCATTTCTATACTTCTCCAGGGCCTTGATTTCGTTCACCACTTCGAGCGCAAGATCAATGGCACTTACTCCTTCATATCTCGTTCCTCCATGGGCAGATTTCCCCTTTACAGTCAACCTAAACCACATTGACCCCTGTTGAAGTGGAAAAAATTTCATATTGGTTGGTTCAGGAATAATCGCACCATCTGCCTGATACCCCCGTAAAACGGCAGCAAGAGTACCGGCACCTCCGCTTTCCTCTTCTATGACACTTTGAAATATGACATCGCCCTTCAACGTGATACCGAGTGATAGAATGGCATCGAGAGCCAAAAGCAGTGAGACTGTTCCTCCCTTCATATCTGTTGTCCCGCGGCCATATACCTTTCCATCCCTCAATATACCGCTGAAAGGATCGTCATCCCAGTCCTTTGGGTTGCCCTCTGGCACCACATCAATATGCCCGTTTAGAATCAGTGATTTTCCACCGCCTGAGCCCTTTAGAACAGCCACAAGATTTGGGTTTCCTTTAAAATCCGTTCTGTCACAATAAAAATTAGAATGGTTCCGTAATGAATCATCACCTAATTCCCATAAATCAATGGAAAGGCCTAGTTCCCTGCATTTTTCTAAAATGATTGCTTGGGCCCTGCCTTCCTGCCCCCTTTTGCTCGGCTCCTGCACGAGGCGCTGTAAGAGTCTGATTCCCCTCATGCCATTTTGCTTTAGCCATTCATGAATAGTCTGGTTATGAATCATATGCACATCCCCCTTCTGCGCTTGCTACTCTCCTAATAGGGTTAATGAATCGGAGATATCAAACTTTGCCTCTGTACTAGCTTTAACTTCATCAATTGTGTATGGTAAAAACAAATCTGTTAGCAGCAGACCGTCTTTCATAACTAAAAACACACCCATTTCCGTTATGACCATATGAACACACCTTTTTGCTGTCAGCGGTAAGGTGCAGCGTTTTACCAGCTTTGATTTTCCGTTTTTGTCTCTATGATTCATAAGGACAATTACTTTCTTTGCTTTTGCGGCGAGATCCATCGCCCCTCCCATGCCAGGGACTCTTTTTCCTGGTACGATCCAATTAGCAAGATCCCCATTTTCGCTAACCTGCAGCGCACCAAGGATTGTCACATCTATCAAACCCTTTCGAATCATCCCAAAGGCAGTTGTGCTATCACAGTAAGAACCGCCGTTCCTTAACGTAACCGGATAGCCGCCGGCATTGCATAAATGGGCGTCTTCCTCCCCTTCTTTAGGGGATTTCCCCATTCCGACAATTCCGTTTTCTGCATGGAACATAATGGAATGGCCGGCCGGTAAATGATCTGGTACAAGCGAAGGAATTCCAATTCCAAGATTAACAAGCATACCGTCACTAATTTCCATTGCGGCCCGCTGTGCGATTTTATGCCTTATTTCCGTTCCCAAACCCATTGCCAATCAACCCCCTCCGATTCGACAATATGGTCAACGAATACACCCGGTGTCACAATTTCTTCGGGATTAAGCCTACCGAGAGGCACAATCTCTTTGGCTTCAGCTATTGTCACTGTCCCAGCCATGGCAGCCAATGGATTTGTGTTTCGCGCACTCTTGTCGTATACAAGATTTCCAAAAGGATCCGCTTTTTCCGCATAAACAATCGAAACATCCGCCGTAAGTGCTGTTTCAACGAGAAACGTTTTCCCACCCAGTTTGATGGTTTGCTTATCCCGCTTAACGATTTCTTCATCCACACCGATATCCGTCAGGATACCTCCAAGTCCCATTCCCCCGGCCCTCATTCTTTCAACAAGAGTTCCCTGCGGTGAAAATTCAACTTCAAGCTCCCCGGTGGTCAAATATCTTACAGCGTTTGGATTCGAACCAATATGGGAGGCAATGATTTTTTTTGCTCTTTTTTCTGTCACTAGTTTTCCAATTCCGATTTGTGGAAACCCCGTATCATTTCCAATCAATGTGAGATCCTTGATTCCCAACTCCAGAATAAGGCTAACTAGGCCGGGCGGGGTGCCAATCCCTCCGAAACCTCCAAACATGATGCTCATTCCGTCTTCAAACAAATGCTTAAGATCAGTAAAGTGACATATTTTTTGAAATGTATTTTGAATCAACTCTTTTCACTTCCCCGTAAAGAAGTTGTTACGTACCTGCCTGCAATCTTTCTTCAAACTGGGACAATGTACGATTCAACCTCCGCATAAGGTCTTCGATTTCCCGTTTTGTAATGGTTAGAGGAGGAGAAATGATAATAGCTGCCCCCCCCACGCCGTCCACCCCTGCAGAAGCCGGGTATAAAAGCAGTCCGTTTTCTTGCGCTAGGCGTATGATATTGTTCGTCACATCGATATCAGCCGGAAATGGTTCCTTTGTTTCCCTATCTTGTACAAACTCGACTCCTAACAGTAAGCCCTTGCCACGGATATCACCAATGAAAGGATACCTGTACGAAAGCTTTTCTAAAAGATTTCTTAGATAAATGCCTGATTTTAATGCTTTTTCGTCTAGTCCTTTTTTTTCTACATAATCAAGGACAGCTAGTGAAACCGCACAGGATTGTGGGTTTGCACTTAGAGTGTGCCCCGCCATGATGGATTTTGAACCATTTAAGATTGGTTCCATGACTTTTTCTGTCATAACTGCAGCCCCTATTGGCGTATATCCTCCACTCATCCCCTTTCCAAAGGCGATAATGTCAGGCTCCACCCCCCAATGGCCGCTAGCAAGAATTTTTCCGGTCCTGCCAAATCCAGTCATCACTTCATCCGCAATAAACAATACGTCGTATTCTTCACAAATTGCTTTTAAGCGCTGTAAATACCCATCCGGCGGGGAGATTGCAGCACCTGCTGCACCGATAACCGGTTCTGCAATAAACGCTGCCACACTGTCGGGGCCGGTTCTCCTGATGGCCCACTCCAATTCATCTGCACAGGGAAATTCACAGCCCCCAGGCTCCAGGTTATAAGGGCAGCGATAACAATACGGCGCCGAAACTGAAGGATAGGTTTCCAAGATTGAGGTAAAGCGTTCCCTGCGTTGAGGGTGGCCTGACATAGACAACGCTCCAAGAGTGATCCCATGATAGCTCATCCATCTGGAGATGATCCTGTTTTTTTTTGGCAATCCTTTTTCCTGCCAATGCTGCACAGCGATTTTGAGTGCCGTTTCCGTTGCTTCCGAACCACTATTGACAAAAAAGCTCCAGGAGTACCTGCCATTTGTCATGGCAGATATTTTTGCTGCGAGCTCTTCAGCCGCCTCACTCGTAAATTGGGAGCGATAGACAAATGATACTTTTCTCGCCTGGCCATCCATTGCCGCCCAAACTTCTTCCACGCCATGTCCAATATTGGCGGTTACCGCACCGGATGAGCCATCGAGGTATTCGTTGCCGTTAGTATCGTATAAATAAACTCCTTTGCCATGGCTGACCATTGGATATACTCCATCCAGGACAGGCTTTATGAGAGATGTGCGATTCATCTTTTTAGCACGCTCCTTGTTCGTCTTCAAGACAAATAGCAATATAGTAAATTCTATGAAGGGGTCTGACGATTCTTTCATACTATTTCGGATTAATCTTTGTTGAAAGGCAAAAAGACTGCCATCTTTTAAACCAGCCTCCTCTAAATTATACGATTGCACTGCATATCTGCGACTGCAGTCTTTCCTTTTGATTCCTATACAACGTCATGAGTGATCATACTCCCAAGCGTCTGCCTGGGTAAGCCCCACGTGTAATCTCAGCCCCTAGCCCAGTCCACATAGAGGCCAGAAATTAGTCGCGTTTTGTCTTTAAAAAATGAAAAACCGGCCTCTCTGCAAGGCCGGTTTTGGTCAGGTTATTCATGCGTAAAATGAAGCACCTATAATGATTAAAAGAATGAACAATACAACTATTATGGCAAAGCCTCCGCCTAAGCCGCAGCAGCCAGCTCCATAACCGCCATAACCACCATACCCATAACCCATTGGGCCGTATCCGTACATAAATTCCACTCCTGTTGTTCGGGATTTTCTTTACACCCTACCATATGTCAATTAGCCCTTTATGGTTTGTGCTTGAGCTCATAATCATAAAGATTAAGGTTTTTTTACTTTTGTATTTCAATCACGTAACGAATAAAGTATAATTTGAAAACGAATTGATAAAAATCTAATCAAAATATTGAGATTATGGGGGAACACTTTTTGATAAGAAAGAACCGTCTCACTGTCCCTAACACAATTGTTGCTACCCTACTTATTGTGATATGTTCTTTTACCTTGCAAAAAGCCCATATAACATATGGATTCGATAATTCCCTTACTGTATATGAAAAGATAAGTGGTCAAAAACCTATCAGATATACAGTGATTGGCGACAGTATCGGCCGCGGTTCAGGGGCTGATACTTCCGATCAACGATGGTTCAAGATACTGGAAAGAAAAATGGAAGAGCGTGGAGTCCGCATGTCCGGTGAATATATCGTCCAGAGCGGCGCTACTGCATTCGAAGGATTATATAGACTTTCATCATTAGCAAATCCCGAGAAATCGGATCTTGTCTTCATCGTCTTCGGTGAAAATGACCGTAAGTATATGTCAACGAGGGATTTTGGCATATTATATGAATCCTTGATCAGAAAAGCCAAATCTGTTTTCCCTAACGCCGAAATCATGACGATTACGGAGAGCAGCCTTTCCTATGAGGATTTTGCCTGGGAGATTGAAAAGATATCGTCCCATTATCATACTGCCCATGTTGATATGCGGCCTGTGTTTAAAAATACCGGATTGCCTCCGAAAGAGCTGACAAGGGATCTAGTGCATCCTAACGGCAGGGGCTATCAATTATATGCCGAAACTATATATAAGCAGCTAATAGCGAATAGCAAAAACGAAAAAGAAATTGCAGCGTTTATTGAACCTTTACATGAACGCTTATTTTATTCGTACAGAACGATTTCTTCCTTCCAGTCAAAAGAAGGATTCACATTGGAGAATGGATATATGACAAGCGGAAGGGAAGGAAGCTTCCTGGAATCCGATTTTGTGGGCAATATCTTAGGGGTAAAGCTGGTTAGAGGCCCAGATGGAGGACAAGTCAACGTATATATTGACGGAGAATTCATTACAACGTTAAGCACATGGTGGCCTTTTCAACGGGAACGGCAATTGTATGTAACAAGCTCTTTATCCGACGGCAAGCACACGGTGCGTTTCGAGGTATCAGGAAACATACCGCAGTATAATGCCACAGGCAGATCCGTGGTTCGGATATCCTCCATTATTTCAAGCACTCGAGAATAAAAAAATAAACTCCGGACCCGGAGTTTATTTTTTTATTTATTTTGGCTTTACCGTGAAGAATGGGGTTTGCCCTCTTGTTAATAGTGTTTCAGTCGTTTTTTTAAAGCTTTCTGCTTTTTCTCCATTCGTAAGGATGATTGGGGTTACGGTGCTCTTCGCTTTTTCCCTTATAATATCAAGGTCAAAAGAGATAAGCTTGTCCCCTTGTTTTACCTTATCCCCTTCTTTGACAAAGCTTTCAAATCCTTCGCCATTCAAAGTGACAGTCTCCAACCCGATATGGATCAAAATTTCTATCCCATTGTTTGTTTCCAGACCAACAGCATGCTTGGTAGGGAACACTTGCAATACCCTTGCATTAACTGGTGCAACCACTACCCCTTCCGCCGGTTCAATCGCCAGCCCGTCTCCCATCATTTTCTCGGAAAAAACGGGATCCGGAACATCTTCAAGTTGCACGAGCTTTCCCGTAATAGGGGCGGTTATCACTTCTTCTTCGGCCTTTTTGCCAAATAACTTCTTAAACAATACATACACCAACCTTATTCATTTAATGTCGTACCCATGCTGCTACTTTTATTAGGATACAGTTGAGAGCCGTTAACTAAACAGCTTTTTGTACTCGCCGAATCCTTCTTTCTCAAGGTCTGATACTGGAATGAATCTCAGGGCTGCGGAATTAATGCAATAACGCAATCCGGTTGGTCCTGGCCCATCATTAAATACATGCCCCAAATGCGAATCCGCCGTTTTGCTGCGGACCTCAGTACGCCTCATCCCAAAGCTTAAATCTGTTTTTTCAATGATTTCCTCTTCTCCGATCGGCTTGGTAAAGCTTGGCCATCCGCAGTTTGAATCAAATTTATCCTTTGAAGTAAAAAGGGGTGTTCCCGAAACGATATCAACATAAAGCCCTTCCTCTTTATGATTCCAAAATTCATTGCGGAAAGGCGGTTCGGTCCCACTATTCTGTGTTACTTCATATTGGATTGGTGTCAGCTTTTTCTTTTTTTCTTCAAACTTACTCATTAGATTCACCCCAATGTTTGTCAATAAAAGCAGCCCGTCCGGAGCCTACACGATAGGCTTTATAGTGATCAGGCTTTTTCTTGTAGTAATCCTGGTGGTATTCTTCTGCGGCATAAAATTCTTTTACCGGCAAGATAGGTGTGACGATTGGGCGAGAAAAATGTCTGCTTTGCTGTAGCATTGCTTTTGACTGCTCAGCGATTTCTTTTTGTTCCTGGCTATGATAAAAGATTGCCGTTTGATAAGAGCTTCCCCTGTCTCCAAACTGGCCGCCTTCATCAGTCGGGTCAATCTGCTGCCAGAATAATTCAACCAGCTTTTCGTAAGGATATACTTCTGGGTCAAACGTAATTTGCACAGCTTCATAATGCCCGGTCGTGCCAGAACATACTTCTTCATAAGTTGGATTTTCCTTGGTACCGCCGGTATAACCGGACACAACTGATATAATACCTTCCTGTTCATGGAACGGTTTTACCATACACCAGAAGCAGCCGCCTGCAAAGGTTGCTTTTTCGTATTCTTTAGACATAGTCGAATATCCTCCATTCCGGCTTATACCTGTTTTATCTAATGAATTTTATCGTTTTTTTCCAAGCCTGTAAAATGATTTGCTGTAAGAAAATGAAATGCAGTGGATAAAGCTATTTGGTTTTCGTTTAAAACGTATTCAGTAGCATATGAACAACAGTTTGCATATTTTATGGAAACTTAAACGATAGGAGTGGGGTAGGATGCTCCCAATTGATGGCAATTTTTTTCAGAACGCAGTTATGTATGATTTCCTTGCTAACTATTATAAATATACTCGGCCAGACTTGCATGTCCATTATTACCAACTGCATCTTTTAAGCATGCAGAATGCATTTTTCTATGCAAGCACTGGACTGGCGCTGCCTGAAAAGAGAATTGCCACCGCCCGTGTTCTCCTAACAGCTCCAGACAGCCCAGCAATGAATATCTTTATCAACCAAAATCCTGTTTATCAAAATGTCGAGAGCCAAACGATAAGCAATTATGCCTCTCTCCCTGAGGGCTGCCATCACTTTAATATATTACAGGCAGATAAAAAAAATCCAGCTGCTTCCACACCGAGATTCACGATACTGTCTGGAAACATTTATACACTGCTGGTATCCGGCTCTCCGGAAAACTTGCATGTGGACGCCATTCAGGATGATCCCTTCGTACCGGCAGAAGAAACTAAAATCCGGTTTGCCCATTTTTCTCTGGAAACGCCAGACCTGGATATCGCGGTTAAAAACGGAGATGTCGTTTTTCAGAAAGTAGCATTTCGAAATGCCACCGATTACCTTGCGCTAACCCCAATGGCAGTCGATCTGGAGGTGAGGGTTGCTGGCAGCCGCGATGTTATACTCCCACTCGAAAGAATTAGATTTGAAAAGGATGTTAGTTACACAATTTATTTGCTTGCCAGCAAGGAAAAAGCATCTCAGTTAACTGCGATTATGTTAACCCCCTAAACAAGCATTGGAGAACCTGGAAAACATGCGGCAAGAAGTAGCTAGAAAAACAAAGAGGATCAATTACAAATCATTTATTTTTGTGAAGGGACTGTCAACAAGAAGGAGATATCGTCCTCATTCAAATTAAATGTTTTTGCCTTAATCCTGATATCGCTTTTCAGCTTCATATTTTGCAGGGAAACATAGATCAATTCATCCCCTGGCCGGATGCTCACCCAATCGGGGATTTTATAGCGTTCCTTCACAAATCTTAGCACATAGGAAACAGGAAGGTTCATTTGACCAACTGAAATGGATTTTTGCCTTAGCTCCAGATCACCGTTCTCGAGGGCTATTGGTTCAAATGCCATTTGCAGTTCAAGATTTTTTCCAAAGACCGGCAGAGTTCCGAAAAGCTGAACATCATCATGCAAAAATACTTCATAATGAATCAGGCCGGAAAATCCTTCTTTGTCCAAGTACCGGTTAATAAGCCGGTTTAAGTCTTTTTTGTTTGTATCAACGGTGAACTGAATATCTTCACTGCTTGAATATCCAGGAGTGATCTTGTCATCTTTGACAGGTTGGAAAGCAAAAAACAACACGATAAAAAATGCCATCAAATTAAGCGCAAGTAAGGAAAAAAATAAATTTTTCCACTTCATATGGCGTTCCATTCTGTTATTCTTCATCCTTTTTAGCGCTCGCCTCCAAACTATTTTCCCCAAAACGGTTACTTTCCATCGTACCATAGATTCGTGACGCAATCATTTCATAGCCACGATCATTTGGATGGAATAAATCCTCATCAAAAAGCAAATCCTCTTGCGTGTTTTTAAAGATATCCCCTATTTCAATAAAATAAGCATTGGAATAATTGGTCACAACTTCTCTGGATATTCCATCCCACTCGTACATAATCGTATCCAGTTCCCTAAAGTTACTCAACCAGTTCGAAAAAGGATTATATAATCCAACTAGATAAATATCAGCATCCTGGTTATACAAACGTACTTTGTCCATTATCTTTATCAATCTTTCTTTATACCCGGTCTTAGCTTGTGTGAACTGATCCATTGTGAGATTCGAAATATGATCCCTCACAATCTTTATGACATCATTACCACCGATCGTAATAATGATACATTCTGCATTTTGGATGTCCTCTTTCATTTTTTCACCATCAAGCCTGGTTAGCAGTTGATCCGTCCTGTTACCACGTTTTCCATGATTGATCATATACGCGGCGGTCACTTCTGGCTCTTTTTCAAGCTTTTTTCTCAAATATGGCAAATAACCGCCTTGGTTTGTGCTGTCGCCAACCCCTTGAGTGAGCGAATCACCGATTGAAACGATCTGGACCGGGTCAGGAAAAAAGGATACAGGAACCGCCTCTTTCATTTCCATACTGATTCTACTTTTATGAAGACCATTGCTGTCCTGATCAACCCACCTTGCATCAGAACAGGCAGACAAAAAGAACATCGCACAAAAGAAAAGACAGGTGACTTTTAATTTCAAGGCTCTCACCTTCCTTTTGGCAGGAAAGAAAGTTCTTTCCTGCATACTTCGGAACCAAGACTAACTGCGCCACGGCCTCATGTCTTCGCCTGTGTGACCCACATCTTGTGGGCCTAACTACGCCTTTGTCTTCGCCTTAAATGGCTGGCCAATCGGCGAGTTTTCTAATATTATTTATATTATATCACGGATACAAAGTTTACTTTCGGCACATGCATTATGAATGCACCCTTTTATCCATAAAAAAAAGGCCTTCCCTAGGCCAATTTAATTACTTTGCAAAATTTTTATGTGTTTGATGATTTCATCCATTGGGATTTTATTAAGGCCGGTATAATAACGGATGATTTTTCCATCCTGGTCCACCAGGTAAAAATCCGTCCCATGAATGACCTGGTCCTGTTCCTTGGGTTTCTGGACAATTGTTTTGAAATTTTCCATGGCAAATTGTTCAATCTCTTTTTGGCCATAACCTGTCAAAAAGTGCCAATTGGAAAAGTCCACATGAAACGTCGACGCGTACTTCTTCAATACGTCGGGTGTATCCATTTCGGGGTCAACCGAAAACGATACAAACTCCACATCTGCCAATCCTTCCTCCTTAACCCGTTCTTGAAGCTTGGCCATATTCGAAGTCATGGGAAGACAAACAGTTTCACAATTTGTAAAAATAAAGTCAGCAACCCACACCTTGCCTTTCAGGTCACTTTTCGAAAAGGGTTCCCTATCTTGGTCGGTGAAGGTAAAGCTGTCAACATCCCAGTTTTTCGCATCAGGAACTTTTCCAGGACCGCATGCAGCCAGCAGCAGGATGGTACCAAAAATAATGGCGGCGGCTGATAGTTTCAGTTTCTTCATTGTTTTCCCATCCTTTTATGTAATAACCAGTTAATTATATCAGACAGAAAAGAAGCGTTGAAGAAAAATAGTTTAACAAATTAATGGCTACAGATACATGAAGGAAATTCGCAGAAAATAGAAAACAGATTTTCCTAACCTAATCATTACCTTACTGTTTCCACCATTTAACGATGATAAAATGTTGAAACAACATCAGTAAACAGTATTTTTATGATAAGATAACAAATATTCGAACTATACAAAGCAGGTGAAAGCGAATGAAGAAAAAGTTTGGAATTGTTGCCTCTATGATTCTTTCATCCTTCCTCTTTTTATCAGGCTGTGGAAACGAAACAACATCCTCACAGCAAGGTAAACAAGCTGGAAAAGAGACAAGCAGCCATAAAGAGGAACATCAACACCATACGAGCAGCGGAGATATTCAAGAGGAAACCAAAACCGCAAATGTGATGCCGGACTTTTTAAACGGCAAACCGGAGGAAATGGCGGCGATTTATGCAGCGGCCCCAAAATACCAGGAGCTGCTTGAACATATCCCGTGCTATTGTGGCTGCAACGATTCGGCTGGACATCGCGATAATTATGATTGCTTCATTCATGAAAACAAAAATAATGGAGCCGTTGTCTGGGATGACCACGGCACAAAATGCGGTGTATGCCTTATTACCGCAGCAGAATCGATCAACCAATTAAATGAAGGTAAGAGCATAAAGGAAATTCGGGAGTATATTGATAATAAATACAAAGAAGGATACCCGGAGCCAACACCTACTCCACAGCCTAAAGGTTAAAGCGTTTAACCCCACTTGAATCACAAGCGGGGTTTTCCTGTGTTTTTTGCATCAATCCCAGTAATACATGAGGGCCATTGCTCCCTCGCCTGCATGGGTACTGATAACCGGTGTTGTACTTTCAATTTGGATATTCTCTACCCCTGACACTTCTTTAATGGCCTCCCTTACCTTATCCGATAAGGTAAACCCATTGGCATGGGCAATGCCTACTCCCCTTACGATTTTCCCTTTTGTGTCTTCAAGAAATTTATTCACGAGCTTCTTCACAATTTGGGACTGGCTCCGCGCCTTAGTTAAGGGATTCAAAGCCCCGTTTTGAAGAGTCGCTATCGGTTTTATGTTAAGCAGAGAACCGATAAATGCAGAAGCCTTTCCTACCCTGCCCCCTTTGACAAGGTTATCAAGTGTATCAATCACAATGATCAGCCCTGTTTGGTTTTGGATCACTTCAAGCCTTTCTTTAATTTCCGCTGCAGTTTTTCCTTCCGTTGCCATTTTGGCTGCTTCAATCACTTGAAAAGACAGTGCCTTCGAAATGTATTTCGAATCAACTACAGTTACTTTGGCTTCAGACATGGCAGCCGCACTTTCTGCTGAGCGGACAGTCCCGCTCATTGCCCCTGTCATATGTATAGATAGAATTTCACTTCCATCGGCACCGAGTTTATTATAAACTTCCAAAAACGCACCAGTTGAGGGCTGAGAACTTTTCGGCAATTCCTTTGAATTTCTCATTCTTTCCAGGAACTCTTCATTGCCAATTTCTATTTTATCTAAAAAAACCTCACCATCAATCGAAATGGATAGGGGAATCATTTCAACTCCATACATTTCTAATTCTTCTGTGCTCATGTCGACCGTAGAATCTGTTACTATTTTCACCTTGCCCATATACTCACATCCCTATGATTACAATTCTCTTGTATTATACCTGTTAAGCTTGACCATTCAAACTGAATATAAAAAATAATATTACAAAAATCGATAATTTTCTTAATTTGATTAAGTCCAGACCCCGTCATGAATAAACAAATGAAAAAGCTGTCCATATATACCACTTATGGACAGCTTACTGCACTACGTTATTAAGTAATTCCGTATGGAAAGTTGTACAGAAACGGCCGCTTTATTATGGCCATCAGTATTTCTTAAACAAATATACAATCAGAGCATCTTAGTGCTCCCAGTCCATTTAAATCCCTTCTTGTTGTTCTGCTTCAAGCAAGTCCTTCTTCTGTTTACGCCTGAATACCACTTTTGAGAGAGTGATACTGATTTCGTATAAAAGAAGCAAAGGAACTGTCACTAAGAAATCAGACATGAAATCGGGCGGCGTGACAGTAATGGCTATCAGTATCAAAACAAAATAAGCGTATTTTCTAAGCTTTTGGAGGACATATGGGTTGATAATCCCGATTGATGTGAGGAACATCGCGATAGCCGGAAGTTCAAACAGTATAGCGAACGGGATTGTCATATTCATGACGAAACGGAAATATTTGTCGGCGGTAAAGTTTGTCACAAACAAATCGCCGCCTAAGTCTACAAGGAAATTCAACACGGTCGGGAAAATGATAAAGTAGCCAAACGAAAGACCCGCAATGAACAAAAAGAAAAGTGCAGGAATATAAGATAAAGTAACTTTGATTTCATTTGGCATTAATGCTGGCTTCACGAATAGCCAAAGCTGTAGCGCGAATACCGGAATAGTTGCCGCAATCGCAATGACTGAAGCAAGCATAAAGTAAACCCATATGATATCGCTCGGCCCGAGTACCATCAATTTCACTTCCAGGTCCCTTACAAGCCATTTATAAATATCTTCCACATAAATAAAAGCCAATATAAAGAAGACCACAAAAGAAACGGCTGTGATGATCAGCCTTTTTCTAAGCTCATCCAAGTGCTCGATAAGATTTAACTCTTTATCTGCCAAAATAATCATTCCTTCTCTAGAGTTAGAAACGAACAAGGCTGCCCTCTCTTTTCTCGGGCATAAAAAAGTGCAAGACAAAACATCTCGCACCCGAAAGGAATATATTATTTTACAGCTTTTTTCTTTTCTTCTTCGAATTCTTCCATAACATCGCTTGTCAACTCACGGGTTGATTTTTTGAATTCTCGTAAAGTCTGGCCAAAGGCCCTTCCAATCTCAGGGAGTTTTTTAGGCCCAAAAATGATTAAAGCAAGAACAAGGATTAAAATTAAACCGGGTACCCCAATATTCGAAAGCATGTAAACATCCCCTTTAATATCTTAACTTCTACTGCCATTATAGTATTTTTTAAATTTGAATGAAAGCGAAACCCTGATTCTTCATACTTATTTCACATATACAAAACACTAGCTTAATAAAATCCTTTTGAGTGTACGGAAGCCACTCCAATTTTATATTACCTGAATGTCCTAGGTAATTCCAGGTTATATCAGCAAATTAAACAGGTTGATGTCCTTATTAACATCAATAAATGGGAACCCCTTTTGTTCCATCCGAGAAATGAGGCCAGTGAAGTCCGCTTTGTTTTTCAATTCAATCCCAACGAGCGCTGGTCCGCTTTCTTTATTATTCTTTTTTGTATATTCAAATCTTGTAATGTCATCATCCGGCCCCAAGACTTCATCAAGGAATTCACGCAATGCTCCTGCCCTCTGCGGAAAATTCACGATAAAATAGTACAGAAGCCCCTCGTAGAGCATTGATTTTTCTTTAATTTCCTGCATTCTGCCAATATCATTATTGCCTCCGCTGATCACACAGACCACCGTTTTCCCCTTTATCTGCTCCTTATAGAAATCGAGGGCTGCAATCGGCAGTGCTCCCGCAGGCTCAGCAACAATCGCATGCTGATTATATAAATCAAGAATTGTCGTGCAAATCTTGCCTTCTGGGACTACCACGACATCCTTCACATTTTCCTGACATATGCTGTATGTCTGCTGCCCCACGCATTTCACTGCTGCCCCGTCCACAAATGTATCTATTTCGTCCAGGCTCTCTACCCTGCCGACTTGAAGAGAATGCTTCATAGAGGGTGCTCCTTCAGGCTCTACACCGATACATTTGGTTTCAGGCGACACACTTTTAAAATACGTAGACAAACCAGCCATTAACCCGCCGCCGCCAATGCCCGCAAAAACATAATCTATTTTTTCATCACAATCATTCAATATCTCTACGGCGACTGTTCCTTGGCCGGCAATTACTTTCTCATCATCAAACGGGTGGATGAATGTCCGGTTTTCTTCCTCGGCACATTCTGCCGCTTTGGCAAATGAATCATCGAAGGTATCCCCGGTCAGGATAATCTCAATGCTTTCCTTTCCAAAAAGCCGCACTTGATTCACCTTTTGTTTTGGAGTGGTAGCAGGCATATAAATTTTTCCATGGATTCCTAAGGCATTGCAGGCGAAGGCAACACCCTGGGCGTGGTTCCCGGCGCTCGCGCAAACAATCCCATTTTGCGTTTCTGTTTCAGTCAGGCTTTTCATTTTATAGTAAGCACCGCGGAGCTTGAATGACCTTACATGCTGGAGATCTTCCCGCTTTATATAAATATTGCATTGATACTTGTCCGAAAGGCGGCTATTTTTCTGTAACGGAGTGTGGGAAACAATATCTTTCAACTCCTGGTATGCGATAAGAATGTCCTCGATGTGAAGCCGCTTTTTTACCGAAGCTGCCTGATTCATTATATCCCTCTTTTTCAATCAAGTATTTAATTTGTAAATTATAACACTTTGCATCAATTAATCAACAGATTTTTCTAAACATTCTTGTTTCAGATAATTGAAGTTTGTTTCCACATGAAAGCGGCCCTCAGGATAGAAGAGCCGCCGTCTTTTTTATAACGAATTATTAACGTTACCCAATCAAATCTCTGTCTTTCGTTGCAAAACGATGAAGTCATGGGGATAACGGTTTTTTTCATCGATTTTGCCCCGGTTAAATGAAAGCTGTTCCCATTCTGCTTCATTTATTTCAGGAAAAAATGTATCACCTGCAAATACATGGTGGATCTCCGTTATGTACAGCCGGTCTGCCACAGGCAGAATTTCCTTGAAAATCTCCGCTCCGCCAATAACAAAAATTTCCTCAACTGTAGACTCCGCAAGTTTGATGACTTCATCGATTGAGTTAAGAACCGATACTCCCTCTGGTCTGAACTCAATATTGCGGGTGACAATAACATTCTCTCTTCCAGGAAGTATCCGGCCGATTGATTCAAAAGTCTTCCTTCCCATCACGATCGGGTGTCCCATCGTAACGTTTTTAAAATACTGTAAATCCGCTGGCAAATGCCATGGCAGTTTGTTGTCCTTACCAATCACGCGGTTTTCATCCATTGCAACCAACAGAGAAATCATACCGAAACTACTCCTTTAATATGCGGATGTGCGTCATAATTTTCCAGGGAAAAATCCTCGAAGGTGAAATCAAAAATATTCTTCACTTCCGGGTTAATCTTCATCTGCGGTAGTTTTTTCGGCTCCCGTGTAAGCTGTAATTCAACCTGCTCAACATGGTTTGCATAAATGTGCACATCGCCAAAAGTATGGACAAATTCGCCCGGCTTAAGCCCCGTAACCTGTGCAATCATCATCGTTAACAAAGCATACGAAGCAATATTAAAAGGCACCCCTAAAAACACATCAGCGGACCGCTGGTAGAGCTGGCAGGAAAGCTTTCCGTCCGACACATAAAACTGGAAAAACGCGTGGCAGGGCGGCAAAGCCATCTCTTCCAGCTCTCCAACATTCCATGCACTTACAATCAGACGCCGTGAGTAGGGATTCGTTTTTATTTGCTCGATCACCTGAGAAATTTGGTCAATCTGCCTTCCATCCGCCGCTCCCCACGATCTCCACTGTCGGCCATAGACCGGGCCAAGCTCTCCATTTGCATCCGCCCACTCATTCCAAATACGAACGCCATTGTCCTGAAGGTACGCCACATTCGTATCCCCTTTCAGGAACCAGAGCAATTCATGAATGATTGCCTTCAATGCAAGTTTTTTTGTCGTCAAAAGCGGAAAACCCTTTTCGAGGTCGAACCTCATCTGATAACCGAACGTACTGATTGTTCCTGTTCCAGTCCGGTCCTCTTTTTTTGTCCCGTTTTCAAGGACATGCTTACATAATTCCAAATATTGCTTCATCCTTAACCCACCCTCTAAAAAATCGTTACCTATAAGATTACCATCTTAGGTATCTGTTGCCAAACCGTTGATAAGATCATTTTAATTGTTGAATGTATTCAAATGTCTCAGGTGCTTTCCTTTTTAATAAATCGTTATATTTTTTGTCCTTATAAAACATCGCAAAACTTTCTGCGAAATATTCTTCAGGGTATAGAAGAAAATAGGATTCTCCGGGAAAAAGGACCGGGGCTTCTTTTCTCCAAATTCGTAAAAATTCCTCGTCATCACGAATCTTTCCATACACGATCGTGTCAATTGTATGGGCCAGTTCATGAAGTTCCAGGCTAACAGAACCATGGCCGCTCCCTTTACGGCTCGCACCTATTTTCACAAGTACATTCCTCGATCCGCCCATCCCCGGAACGTCATCCCACGTGCGGCTGGCATCTTTATACCCTCTTGGGACCTGGCCTTTCAGGTGCCTGGCTGATTTGTTGTCGGTCAAGTGTCCTGTGAACAATTTTACCTTTACACCATGCTGAAGCAATCTATCAATGATGGAAGAGGGAATTTGGTTGATTGCATCTATTATCAAAAAAGCCTCCTCACTATCAAAGGAAAGATTGGAAAACAAAAATAGATTCATAAGATTTTCATTGTTTTTGCTAATTTTCTTCTGTTTTAATGGATGGCTGCCGGGAAGCTCACTCCAGGATACCCCTTCCTCTTCCGATGCATAAGTGAATGTATAGAAAGAAAAAAGGAGAACGGAAACCAATGCAACAATTGTCAACCTTTTCACATACATATTGATAACCCTTTCAAGAAGTAAGCCCGTTTTACACAAAACTTCTGCTATTTTACTAGAATTATAGCATATGGACATAAATAAACTTCAGCGGATTATTTTATAAATTTATGGAAGAGCGGTGTAGTTAATTGGGATATAAGTAACTTGCTTGGCCGTATTCCTCGGAATATTCCTCTTTCTACGAGCGAATTCTATTTGGACAGCGTAAACTAGTGTCACCTGTTTTCTTTACGGTTTTTACTGTTTTATTCAGGCTTTTATGTAAAAATAGTCGATAAACTGCAAAAAACGAGGGATGGCCGTAAATTGGCCGCCCCTCGTTTTATTGAGCGATATTTTTATTCTGGGAGTTAGGAGAGATTGGAACCATCAGACCATGCGGGAGGCGTGTTCTTATCCCAGTATATGCGTCCAAGCTCATAATGGCTTGAAAACTCATCATGGAATGTATGGTAATGAAAGTTAAACCAATACCCTTCTTGGGGTGGTTTTTCCTGCCGGACATGGAAACGAATGATATCTTCATTTGTTTTCTCATTGTAAATGTGGAAAATTTTCTCGCCCCTGCCTAAGGAAGGCTTTTCAGATATTGCTAATTGTATGAGCTTTTCTTCAGGCAATTGCAGGGAAACCTGTGTAATGGCTTCTTCGATTTTCGGTAGAATTGCACCCCTGAATTCATCTTCGATTTTCGAAGCGATCTTCCTGCCAAATTTCGTAAAGGATTGTTCCTCCGCTTTTAGCATCATTCCCTCGACAAACGAATCCCTGTCTATAGGGGAATAGAAAACCGGTGATTCTGTCACTAGAATCTCATAATTTGGGTCTGCATCCGCTTCCTGGATGGAATCTTTTTTCGGGTGTTTGCCGTCGGCCTGCGCCCACCAATGGAAATCCGAAGGGGTGACCATCCCGAACGTTAATATGGATACTAATACAACAAGGCTTTTCTTCAGCCAGTTTGTGGTTCTCATAGCCTATCCCCTTACAAATCTATTGTCCTCGGCCAAATCAATTATGTATGCGTTATATATCTTAAGTATACAAGCCAGCAGACCACATTTCGAATTTTTCTTACCAGTGTTTCAAATAAATGAAAAAAGGATAAAAAGAGACTAGTAGTAAACGAAATCTTAAATATTCACCTTTAACATAATTTGAAATGCATAAGAATAAAAATTTAAATCAAATAACTACGATGATTACTAAGGGAGTGCCTATTATGGAATGGTCTGTAGCAATCACACTTCTCAGCATTTTAATGCTGATGTATTTCGTTTACTTGTCATTTGCCGATTAGTGAATATGAAAAACTCTGATCCTTGTCATTGACAAGGTTTTCTTTCTTTTAGGCCTTACATTCCATAGATATCCACAATATCCATCTACCACAGTAAACATCAAATAAGGGGAGGGTTATAAATGGCTTTAGATAAAAAAGAATACCTGGGACGATCAAAAAATAGTGATTATAAAAGAGAAACAGCAACTGGAAATGCAGGAATGGTGGTGACAGCCCACCCAATAGCGACCGATGTAGGAGAAAAAATTTTAAAGAACGGCGGCAACGCGGTGGATGCGGCCATTGCCATACAGTTTGCCTTAAATATAGTAGAACCGATGATGACTGGAATCGGCGGCAGCGGATTTATGATGGTTTACAATAAAGGCCAAGATGAAACGAAAATCTTTGACGGACATGTAAGGGCACCTAAAGCTGCACATCCAGAAATTTTTTTAGACGCAAATAAAGAAGTGATCCCCTTCAGGAAACGCTCTACTAGTGCCACCGCAGTAGGAATTCCCGGGATATTGAAGGCAATGGAAGAAGCGCGGAAGACTTATGGCTCCATGACGCTAGCTGAATTAATTGAGCCTTCGATCGAATTTGCCGAAAAGGGTGTCGCAGTGAATTGGGTACTTTCTGACGCGTTGGAGAATTTCCATTACCGATTAGGCGATGAAGCAAACGTCCTTTTTGTGCCAAACGGACGTAGGATACAGGAAGGAGAAATTCTAAAGAAGGAAAAGCTGGCAAACACTTACCGCATCCTTCAGAAAAAAGGGATAGAGGCTTTTTATGGAGGTGAAATCGGCGAGGGCATCATCAAGGCTTTAAAGGAATTTGGCGGTTTCATGGAGCTTTCAGACCTTGCCGATTACCGTATTACAGTGGACAAGCCAATGTGGGGTACTTATAAAGGCTATCAGATCGCATCCTCCTATTCACCGAGTGCTGGGGGATTCACGGTTCTTCAAATCCTCAAAATCCTTGAAGATTTCCACCTTGAACAATACGACGTAAGGTCATGGGAGAAATACTATCTGATTGCCGAAGCAATGAGGCTTGCTTTTACTGATAAAAAAGCATTCTTCGCAGATGCTGAATTTGCGGACCTACCTTTAAATGGCTTGTTTCATAAAGACTATATTGCCGAGCGGAGAAAGTTCATTGATTTCAAGGCAATGAATGCAAAAATTGATTTTGGAAACCCGTGGAAATACGATACCGTGAAACAAAGAGATGTCGTCTGGCAGCCTGAAGAACCTGAAAGGAGCGAGACAACCCATTTTACCGTGCATGATAGATGGGGAAATATTGTCGCATGCACATCCACGGTTGAACATCCTTTCGGTTCTGGCATCATGGTACCGGAATATGGGTTTGTTTTGAATAATGAGCTTACTGACTTTGATTCTATCCCCGGAGGCATGAACGAGGTTCAACCAGGAAAACGGCCGGTAAGCTGCAAAAGCCCTACCATCATTTTCAAAGATGAAAAACCTGTCCTTACATTGGGATCGCCAGGCGGACCTACCATCATAAGTTCGGTATCCCAAACAATCATTAATGTGCTCGATTTTAATATGAACCTGAAGGATGCTATTGAAGAACCCCGCATTTTTACACCGATGGGGCCGCATATCGAATGGGAAGCAGGCATAGATATGGTTGCTAAAGGCCGACTTGAGTCAATGGGATTTGCCTTTAACGACGTCCCTCATCCTATTGGCAATGTACAGGGGATCCAAATTAATCATGGAGATGGGACTATGTTTGGTGCGGCAGATTCCAGCCGGGAAGGTAAAGCTACTGGATTAAATGAGGAAGATTACTAATTTATGAGCACGGCAGGTCCTGTAACAGTGGCCTGCCGTTTTCCATGTCTATAGTCTATATTTCAATATAACCAAAGTGGAATTTAGATGTCTTACGGACATTCACCTGAAAATTGAATCTTTCAAACCTCTGGCTTCGAAAATGGTCTTTCATAACAACCCTTTTTCTTGCCACCCGTTTTGCGTGTCCGAATAACTCTTCTGTTAATTCATTTGTGTAGGCAAAATTAGTCAATGGCCTAATTCCGTTTGATTCGATAATGCTCTCTTCAAACATTGGGTCGAAATAAACGACATCAAAGCTTTTATCATCACATGACTTTAACAAATCAAGACTGTCGCCGGCTAAGACTTCTATCCTCCTTAACGCCTGATCGATCAGGGGTATACCCGACAGGTATGTCTCAAACCCGCGCTTGACAACGTAGGCAAGCAGCGGATTTTCTTCAATTCCACGTACTTTTCCGCCCTCTCCTGTGACAATGCTAGCAACGATGGCATCCGAACCTAATCCCAACGTACAATCCAGAACGGTGGAGCCGCTGTGCAGCCCCGCAGCACAAACATAAGGGTCCTCTTCTCCCTTAAGCAGCCTTTTAATCCTCAGCATGGCGACATTCGGGTGAAAGAAAAAAGGTTCTTTATGCATTTCTTTATATAAATCAAGCCGATCCTTTCCGACAACCAAGCAATCCCCGGTGTACATCTTTTGAAGCTGTGCAACAGAACGCTTATGCCTCGGAATATATGGTACCTTTAATTCTGAAGCGGTGTGCCTTGCCTTTGCGATTGATTCTTGATCTGTCCTTCCGGCGGTGGTTACAAACATATATGTCTCCTTGTTTAGCAAAAAGGAGAATGCCCATGGCACTCCCCTAAATTGTATTGATATCTTAAACTTCTTTTTCAAAAGCAGTCAGCAGATTTTCCATGATCGCTTCCATTGAATGATCTTCTATTTCATGGCGTGGAATAAAGTGAACAACTTCTTTCCCTTTCAAGATAGCCATAGAAGGTGAGGATGGTTCATATCCCACAAAATATTCACGCATTTTGGCAGTGGCTTCTTTATCCTGTCCGGCAAAAACGGTGACTAGATGGTCGGGTTGCTTTTCCGCCCGGACAACCGCCTGCGTTACAGCCGGCCGGGCAAGTCCTGCCGCACACCCGCAAACTGAGTTTACAACAACTAGTGTTATGCCCTCGGCATTGTCCATATACGTTTCCACTTCATCTGCCGTGGTCAATTCTTCAAAGCCGGCCTGGACGAGCTCCTGCCGCATCGGTTTTACCATTTGTCTCATATATTCTTCATATGCCATTGACATGAGAAATACCTCCTGTTATTACATTGGTAGTGTTAGAATACTATATCTTGTTATTATTCTGCAAAGCTCATGCTTATGATAACCATTTTTAAGGTTAAATAATTGTGTAGATAATGAAACGCTAAACAATCTTAAAGAACAACCAATACTGCAGCCAGTTGACATATTGAAAATAGACGTTGAGATAACCAAAAAAATAAAACCGGCGGAAAATTTGTATCCCGCCGGGTATTTCATTATTATTTTGTGGACTTACTGTTTATTTCTTCGCTTTTTCTTCTTCAAACCAGTCCGTTACCGCACCTCTGGAAGCGGAAGATACCAATCTTGCATACTTAGCAAGCTGCCCTCTTGCATGAAGCGGCGGCGCTTTCCAATCCAGCTTCCGGGCTTGTAGCTCCTCGTCAGACAGTTGAACGGATAGTTCCTGGGCATCTGCATTAACGGTGATGATGTCGCCTGTTTTTATGAGTCCGATTGGGCCGCCCACCTGAGCTTCCGGAGCGATATGCCCGATTACAAGGCCGTGCGTACCTCCTGAAAAGCGTCCATCGGTAAGCAAGGCAACTGATTCGCCAAGCCCTTTTCCTACAAGGATACCGGAGATTGAAAGCATCTCGGGCATTCCCGGGCCTCCCTTAGGCCCTTCATAGCGGATAACAAGGACATCACCCGGCTGGATTTCATCATTCAAGATTGCTTCAGTTGCACTTGGTTCATCATCAAAAACCTTGGCAGGGCCTGTTAATGATGTAACTTTTAAACCGGACACTTTTGCAACTGCTCCTTCAGGCGCAAGATTCCCCTTCAGGATAACAAGAGGCCCATCTTCTCTTTTCGGCTTATCAAGAGAGATGATTTCTTGCCCTTCTGTTAAATCCGGGAACTCCTCTAAGTTTTCGGCAAGTGTTTTGCCTGTTACAGTCAAGCAGTCTCCATGCAAGTAGCCTTCCTTCAATAACACCTTCATAACCCCAGGCACCCCGCCGATGTTGTGCAAGTCCTGCATTACGTATTTTCCGCTTGGCTTAAGGTCAGCGATATGAGGCACCTTCTTCTGCAGGCGGTTGAAATCATCCAAAGATAAATCGACCTCAGCTGAATGGGCAATCGCCATTAAGTGCAGGATCGCATTTGTTGAACCTCCAAGCGCCATAACAACTGTGATGGCATTTTCGAATGCCTTCTTCGTTAAGATGTCTCGCGGATAAATCTCTTTTTCAAGCAGGTTATATACTGCTTGCCCGGATCGGAAGCAATCATTATGCTTTTCATCCGTTTCTGCCGGATTAGAAGAGCTTCCCGGAAGGCTCATTCCTAATGCTTCAATTGCACTTGCCATTGTGTTTGCCGTATACATACCGCCGCATGAACCGGCACCTGGGCAAACATGGCATTCTATTTGATGAAGCTCTTGCCTGTCAATTGCGCCTGCATTATACTGGCCCACACCTTCAAATGCAGAAACAATATCAACGTCATTCCCCTTTAGTTTACCTGGCTTTATTGTGCCTCCGTATACGAAAACAGCTGGCAAGTTCATCCTTGCAATTGCCATCATACAGCCCGGCATATTTTTATCACAGCCGCCGATCGCCACAAATCCATCCAGGCTTTCACCGCCGACCACTGTTTCAATCGAGTCCGCGATCAAATCTCGGCTTGGCAGGGAGTAACGCATTCCTTCTGTACCCATGGAAATTCCATCAGATACAGTAATTGTATTGAAAATCATTGGGGCTCCTCCTGCTTCTCGTGCCCCTGCCTTTGCTTTTCTTGCCAGTTCGTCAATATGTATATTACATGGAGTAACCTCGCTCCACGTACTCGCAATCCCGATCATCGGTTTTTTGAAATCTTCATCGGTAAAACCTACAGCACGCAGCATCGCCCGGTTAGGTACCCTTGTCTCCCCTTCACTGATTACCTTACTGCGTATTCTTAAATCTTTTGCCATTTGTACTTGTGCCTCCTCTTGTTTTCTTTCCAATATAGAAAACTTTAGAGATATTTTCAATAATTTTCGTATAATTTTAAAAATATTATTTTTTTAAGATAAAATATTGGACAAAAAAAGAAAAAAATGGCTCCAGAACCAGGTCTGGAAACCATTTTCATTTTCTAAGATAAGAAAGTATTAAATTTTCAACAAGTATTGATGTCTAGTTCCAGCATCCAGCCTCTACGCATAGGATGTGCTAGTGCCGGCGTTGCCACAGGACGTGGGAGAAATTAATCGATGTTCCTTAATACAGGGCGCTTCCACTTTTCTTTATTGCTGGCGGGTTTCTGTCATCTGTTTCCAAACGGAGCCTTTGGCCTCTTCACCAGTTTCAATTCTCTCGATTGCCATTTTAACTTGCATCGCCACTTCAAATTCAGGATCATTTTCTGCTTTTTTTAATGCAGGCAGGACGCTTTCATCCCCGGATTCAAATAAAAACATGGCGGCTCTCCATCTGACCAATTTATTTTTGTCGAATAGTGCTTTTGCCATTTCTTCCATCGCTTCAGGAAAACCAAGATCAGACAAACAATCTCCAGCTGTTCTTCGGACGGCAGGACTTTTATCATTTAAGCCCTTATAAAGGGCAGGGAGTACTCTGTTGTCTTCGATCATTCCTAAATAGACAACGGCAAGTCTTCTAATGGAAATTTTAGGGTCATCAAGCGCCTTTTCGAGCAAGGGGATATCTTCGACAGTTGGGTCATCCATTTGTTCAAGTGCCTGATAACGCTTTTCCCAATCTTCGTCATTGAGCAGTCCGTCCGTAAGTTTAATCTTGCCTCTCTTAATGATCGGACCCTTCTTATCGCTGTTTAGAGCCGCTTCAACAAGGCTGTCCAAACGATCCTTCGGGTAAGCTGCAACCAGCTCTTCAGCAACTTCCGCACCAATTGCTTCCATATCGCCATAACGAACGCCATAATCCTTCCACTTTCTGAGAACGACTACATTATCGTCAGGCAGCTGCGCATCTGAGACTGCTTTGACGAAATGATCAGGCAGGCCGAACCGTTTTTCCGTAATCCCATCGTTTAATTTGATTTGCATTGGAATACCCTTGAACTGCTGGATTAAGACATACACTTCTCCATAATGGTCGAGTGTTGTGTTTTCACCTTGTTCCTTGCTAACATCCTCGCCAAAGCACTGCCTTACTTTTATCAGGATACCTTTCCAATCAAATTTAGGATTCCTTTCTACGGCCAGGAAGTCAGCGACATGATAGACACCTTTTACGCCGTCAATTTGGAGGATTTCTCTTATCACTTGGGGAGCTGAATCAGCGTTATCTTTCTTATAATTATTACTTTTGCCTGAAGGAAGCTCTTCGGTAAGATTTATTTTCATCGTATTTGGGCTTGGTGTTGGTTCTATTGACTTAATATTCAAAGTTTTCTCTCCTTTTACGTGTATCAAGGACTTTAGTTCTGATTTTAACATAGAGGTTTGTTAAAATCATGTTTCCCGTTCATGAAAAAGAGCTGCGGTGGCAACGCCCTGCAGCTCCATTCTTCATCCTTCCACTTTTTCCGCTAGGTAAGCCCAGCGTTCCATCATTTCGTCCAGCTTATCTGTAAGTTCCCTTTCCTCATCAGAGAGATCCTTTACTTTTGCATAGTCACTCCCTGCAATCGCCATTTCCTCAGAGATGGCCTTAAGCCTGTCTTCAATCTCCTGCATATTCCCTTCAATTTCTTCCCATTCTTTTGTTTCTTTATAAGACAGCTTTTTCTTCTTTTTATTATCATTGACCGCCGCTGTAGCTGCAGGTGAGGGCTTTTGACTAGCCGCTGCAGCTGCCTGGGCCTTTGATTCCTCAAGAAACTCCGAAAACTGGCCGAAATAGAAGTCAATATTGCCTTTTCCTTTAAAAACCAAAAGCTGCTTGCAGGTTTTATCAAGGAAATAACGATCATGCGAAACAGTAATAACCACTCCTGCAAAAGACTCCAAGTAATCCTCAAGAACCGTGAGCGTTTGGGTATCAAGATCATTTGTCGGTTCATCCAAAAGCAACACATTTGGAGATGACATAAGGATCTTGAGTAAATAAAGACGGCGTTTTTCCCCGCCGGAAAGCTTGCGGATCAGTGTTCCATGTGTATTCATTGGGAACAGGAACCGCTCAAGCATTTGGGCAGCTGAAATGTGGCTTCCATCCTTTAACGTGATGGATTCCGCCGTTTCCCGGATATATTCAATCATCCGCAGGTTTTCATCCATGTCTTCATTTTCCTGAGTATAGTACCCAAGCTTCACAGTCTGCCCTGTTTCGATTTCACCTTCATCTGGATTCACTCTTCCGGAAAAAATATTCAACAATGTTGATTTACCGGTACCATTATTACCGACGATCCCAATACGATCTCCCGGCTTAAACAGGAAAGAGAAATTATTCAATATCAGCTGGCCGCCAAATGATTTGGATATATCTTTCAACTCCAGAACCTTTTTTCCAAGGCGAGAACCATTTAATTCGATTTCAAGGCTTTCCGACGAGTTTTTGTCTTTTAGATCTCCTTCTAGCGACTCAAAGCGCTGAATTCTTGCCTTCTGTTTTGTGGTCCGCGCTTTTGCCCCCGTTCTGATCCATGCCAATTCCTTTTTAAACAAACTCTCCTTCTTAGCCCGCTGTACGGATTCATTTTCTTCGCGGAGCGCTTTACTTTCTAGAAAATCCGCATAGTTCCCTTTGTATTCATGCAAGTAGCCCTGAGCGAGCTCCCATATTTTTCTTGATACGTTATCAAGAAAATAACGGTCATGGGTTACAAACAGTACGGATTTTTGGTATTTTACCAGATAATCCTCAAGCCAAGTAATGCTCTCATAATCTAAATGGTTGGTAGGTTCATCAAGAATCAGCAAGTCCGGATTTTCAATCAGCGTCCGTGCCAGCGCAGCCCTTTTCTTTTGCCCGCCGGACATCTCTGAAAGCTTTTTAGAAAAATCGTAAAGACCCAGCTTCGTAAGAATCGTTTTTGCATTCGCATTTGTATCCCAGGCATTGTTTTCGTCCATGGATTGCTGCAGCTTTAACAGCCGTTCCTGCACTTTTGCATCCTCAGGACACTTTTGGAGCAATAGAAGTGCTTTCTCATACTCCTTAATTAAAGAGAAAATCGGGGTTTCGGCTGCAAATAAATATTCAAGCACTGAAAGCCCTTCTTCAAACATCGGGGCCTGCGACAAGTATGAAATGGTATAATCCCTGGGATGGTCTACTGACCCCCGGTCACTATCCTCGATACCCGCAATAATATTCAGCAGTGTTGACTTGCCGGTTCCATTGACGCCAATAATTCCGATTTTATCCCCTTCTGTTATGGAAAAAGAAATATCTTTAAATAGCAGTTTTTCTCCTTGCATTTTTTCAAGATTCTCTATGCTAAAAACTTTCATTCTGTAACATCCCATTCTTTATAAAATTGCCGTAAAAATGTCTCCATAAATTCATGCCGCTCGTTAGCGATTTTTCTGGCCGTATCGGTATGCAGCATTCCTTTCAATTTTAGCAGTTTCTCGTAAAAATGGTGTACGGAAGAACTTCGACCAGACCGATACTCTTGCTTCGACATATGCTCCCTGACTTCAATGTCCGGATCATAGATGGCTTGTCCTTTTTTCCCGCCATATGCAAAAGTCCTTGCAATTCCGATGGCACCGATCGCATCAAGCCGGTCCGCATCCTGTACAATTTTTGCTTCTACCGATGGAAGCACATCAACACCGGCACTAAAAGAAATCGTTGAGATAATATCTATGATGGCTCTCTCCGCTTCTGGCGGCAATTTTATTTGCGAAAACCAGTTCATGAGAATATTCCAGCCTTCATCCTCACTGTCATGTAGTTTGCCGTCCGGTATGTCGTGCAGAAGAGCAGCCATTTCAATGATGAAATGATTCCCTTGATTTCCCCCCCTTGCTATATGCAAGGCTAGCTTCCTTACCCGGTCTATATGATTCCAATCATGGCCGGATGTATCATTTCCAAGCTGATTCTTCACGAACGCTTCGGCTTGTTCTATGTAAAATCGATTCATTTAATTTCTCCTTTAATATGCTCGGGTACTATTTTAACACGAGTTTGTTTTACTAACAGAAATTTTCGAGGGCATTGGGAAAGAAATAAGGAGTGAGTCGAATGTATGGACCGGTATGGAAACCAGTTCAGCTGCCTGCTGGCTTGCAGCCACTGCACCACTAAGGCTGCTGGAAACATGGACAGAGACAATTCGGTCGTACTCAGGTCAGCAAAGGTTCCTACAGACGGCTGGGAGGTTGTTGGTATAACTTTATCTTGTTTCATGAAGCTAAAAAGTTGTTCAGGCATCAAATCCACACCATCTTTATATTCTTTGCCGTTAATAATAACAATCATCGGAACCACATAAACATCAGGATTCTTTTTATGTTCATCATGCAGAAAACCGGTGCTGTCAGTTATCCAAGCTATTTTTTCCCGCATGCCAGCCCCTCCCCTTTCATGATATTCCATTATATTTTGCTACCGGAAAACTTTATTCCTTTTACGTGAAGCGGATAAAAAAAGAAGGCCCTTCATCATGAAGGGCCCCGGATTTAGAGGAGTTCTTTTATATCGCCTTCGATGTCAAAGGGTTTCGTCTGTGGTGCATATCTTCTTACGACCCGGCCCTCTTTATCAACCAAAAACTTGGTGAAATTCCACTTAATCGCCTTTGAGCCCATTACTCCTGGCGCGTTATCCGTTAAATATTCAAATAACGGATGCGCCTCCTTGCCTTTTACATCCACTTTTGCAAACATTGGGAAAGTAACTCCGTAATTCAACCTGCAAAAAGAGTCAATTTCGAGCTCATCACCTGGTTCCTGGCTAAGAAACTGGTTACAAGGAAATCCCAATATCGTAAATCCTTTCTCTTCATATCTTTCGTACAGGCTTTGCAGGTCGTCATACTGAGGGGTAAACCCGCATTTGCTCGCGGTGTTGACAATTAGAGTTACATTTCCCTTAAATTGATTCAAGGAAATCACTTCACCATCAATCTTTTTAGCTTCAAAGTCATATACCGACATTTTCTAAGTACCACTCCCCTCTTCTTCGTTACCTTACAGTACAATTTTAATGGACGACTCCCTATTTCTTTTCGAACTCTAAAGATTCAAGCATGAAAAGTGAGTCTGCCATGTAATCTACCATCGTTAGAAGATCATCCATTTGTTCTTCCGTAATCAATCTGCCGAAAGATACGGCAACCCTGGAAAACATGGAACGGACAGACTTATTAGAATATTCTACAGAGCTAGTCAATGTAATGGTTCTTTCTTTACCCCAAATTGCTTCAAGCGAACCAATTATAGAGGCTGCTTTCTCCTGTTCCACGAAAAATGGAAGGCCAAAAGCAACAGATACAATGCATCCGGCTTTTGAACCACTACTAATGCTTGAACCCGGTAGAAGCTCTGATGCTAGATTTTCTAAACTTGCCTGTAAGCTTATGCTAGCCCTTATTGGATTTTCTTTAGAGAGCGCGATTTCAATTTCATACTGCCTAGAGAGACTGGACAGGTTAACGTTATCCATTCTATTCGTTACGACCGTTTCACCGTTAAATTCTTTATCATATATAGCGCCTTCTAATACCACCTTCATATTTTCAAACGCTGTAGGATCGAACATTGCCTAAACACCTCGATGTTGCCAAATTAGGTTACTCCGTGTAACGATTACGAGCAATAATAGTTCTAATAAATTAAAAAAGGCCTGTTGCGTTAGCAGTTTCATCCACATCCATATTCATAGCAGCGGGCTTTTTAGGAAGTCCCGGCATCGTCATGATATCCCCCGTCAAAGCAACGATGAAACCCGCACCAATGGAAGGCTTTAAAGACCTTACTGTTAACACGAACCCTTCAGGGCGCCCAAGCTTTGCCGGGTCATCTGAAAGGGAATACTGAGTTTTTGCCATACAGACAGGCAAATGGGACCAGCCCAGCCTGTCGAATTGAAGGAGCTGTGCCTTTGCTTCCTTACTGAAATCTACGCCTGCAGCCCCATAAACTTTTCGGGCAATGGTGTTTATTTTATCTTCTAGCGAATCGGATAGATCATATAGCGGTTCAAAGGTTTTCTTGTTATTTTGAATTTCTTTTACAACAGTTTCCGCCAAGGTTACTCCACCTTCGCCACCTTTTTCCCAAACTTCTGCCATTGCGCAGGGAATACCTTCTTCTTTACAAAGCTTTTCAAATAACGATATTTCCAGGCTGCTGTCTGTACTAAAGCGATTTAGGGCTACTACAAATGGGAGCCCGAATGCATCAATCGTTTCAATATGCTTCCTTAGATTTTCAAAACCGGCCTGAAGAGCTGCCAGATCTTCTCTGCCTAGCTCTTCTTTGTGCAGCCCCCCATGCATTTTTAACGCACGGATTGTTGCTACAATCACAACAGCTTCAGGTTTAATTCCGGCGTTTCTCGCTTTAATATGTAGAAATTTCTCCGCTCCAAGATCGGCTCCAAAGCCCGCTTCAGTTACAACATAATCGGCAAGCTTAAGGGCAGCCTTTGTCGCAATAACGCTGTTGCAGCCGTGTGCAATGTTTGCAAATGGCCCTCCATGGATTAACGCCGGCGTGTGTTCAATTGTCTGAACCAGATTTGGCTTTACCGCATCCTTGAGCAGTAATGTCAGGGCGCCCTCCACTTGTAAATCACCGACGGTCACTGGATTTTGGCTATAATCGTATGCAACTACAACTCTTGCAAGACGCGCCTTCAAATCCTTCAGATCTTCCGCAAGACATAAAATCGCCATGATTTCTGAAGCGACTGTAATGTCGAACCCATCCTCCCTTGGTATTCCGTGGGCAGGTCCTCCAAGTCCAACCACGACATTCCTGAGAGCGCGATCGTTCATATCGAGTACCCTCTTCCAGACGATTCTTCTTGGGTCAATCTGCAGCTCGTTTCCTTGCTGGAGATGGTTATCAATCAAAGCAGCCAATGCATTGTTCGCCGTTGTGATTGCATGTATGTCACCGGTGAAATGTAAATTGATTTCATCCATTGGCAATACTTGCGCATAACCTCCACCAGCCGCACCGCCCTTCAGGCCCATTACAGGACCGAGCGATGGTTCCCGCATGGCTATCATTGCCTTTTTGCCGATTTTATTCAATGCATCCCCTAGTCCGACTGTTACCGTAGATTTTCCCTCACCTGCCTTTGTTGGGTTAATAGCGGTTACAAGGATGAGCTTGCCCTCGTCTTTTGTCTTTAGTTTATTAAGCATATCAAATGATAGCTTTGCTTTATATTTGCCGTAAAGCTCTAAATCTTCTTCCCCTATTCCGATTCTTTTAGCAATCTCTTTTATATGTTTCATCTCTGAACTTAATGCAATGTCAATATCGCTTTTAAATGTTGCTTTTTGGTTCATTTTTGTGTCGCCGCCTCTCGCTTAAGCTATTAACCATTTTATCATGTTCCCTTATTTGTGGAAGGAAATTGCAATATTTTTTCAAAAATGATGCGGCTGGCTCCCAACTTTTATATAATGGACATAATGCAATTTCGAATATTAAGAATAGGGGGCCTATGGATGCCGATAAGAATACCATCACAACTGCCTGCCAAGGAAATACTGGAGAATGAAAATATATTCGTAATGGACGAAGACCGTGCGATCAGCCAGGATATCCGTCCTTTAAATATTATTATTTTAAACCTGATGCCCGAGAAGGAAAAAGCCGAGGCCCAGCTTCTAAGATTTCTTGGTAACACACCTTTGCAGGTGAATATCTCCTTCATGCGATTGACTTCGCACGAATCCAAAAATACAAGCAAGCTGCATCTCGACCAGTTTTACAAAACATTTTCCGAGGTAAAGAATAAAAAGTTCGACGGCATGATTATTACTGGTGCCCCGGTGGAAAAACTGGAATTCGAACAAGTGAATTATTGGGACGAACTAAAGGAAATAATGGATTGGACAAGCAATAACGTAACATCAACGTTACACATTTGTTGGGGGGCCCAAGCTGCTCTGTTTCATCATTATGGAATTGGAAAACATTCTCTTCCACAAAAATGTTTCGGCGTATTTGAGCACGAGGTGCTTTTGCCAAACACTAAACTTGTGCATGGATTCGATGAAATCTTTCTTGCACCTCATTCCAGGCATACCGATATTGATGTGGAAAAGCTTGAAAACCATGATGACCTATTGGTCGTCTCTAAATCGGAACAGGCAGGCATCTTCTTAGTGTCCTCAAAAGACGGAAAAAAAATCATGGTTACCGGCCATCTCGAATATGATGCTGATACTCTGTCAACTGAGTACTATCGTGACCTTCAAAAAGGAGCGCCGATTTCGATCCCTGAAAACTATTTTCCTGGCAACGATCCAGAAAAAAAACCCATTTACCGCTGGAAAAGCCATGCAAGCTTATTATTCTCCAACTGGCTGAATTATTACGTTTACCAGGAAACTCCTTATGAATGGGATTAAAACTAACGGGCGAATACCAACTAAACTAGCGACATAAAAAACAACCTTGTCCGTTTTCGGGCAAGGTTGTTTTTTGGCTTCATATGAGTTAATGAGCGATCCGGAAATCTCCATTTTCTTTTATTTCAATAGACTGAAAGCTATTAGTGAATTCAGGGGGGACCATTTCAAACCTCGCTAGCTTTTCTTGGCCCGTTTTAAATGCTTCCCTATCCAATAACAGGACGTAAATATAGATTTTCTCCCCATTTTTTTCACCCTGGCTTTTCAACACAAAGTCTTCGCCAAACTTCTTTTTAAAATGGTTCACTGCATCCAGATGGCTATTGAAAACCGGAAGCTTCATCTCTTCCTCTTTTGTGATTTTCTTTGTTGTCATTAAACTGCCTCCTTTATTACAAATATATTATATTCTATTTCCATACAGAGTAGGGAATAGGCAGCCTGGTTTCCTTAATTTTTTACAAGACCTCAGTCTTCCTGAAGATAAACAGCCACATAAAGGAAATAGCCTGGCATAATTCCTTTGGCAGGAAGGCTAATTGATCAAAGTTAACTCCTCTTTTTTCCACTCCTGCTTCAGCGGAAAGCTGCCATCCATTTTCTTTAGCCAGCTGTTCGAATTCCCATGGCTGCATCGAGTTCATGATCACCTTTTCTCCATATAACCTTCTGTAGCTGTTTTGCTGCCTCGGTGCGGCAGTGGGGCCAAGTATGCCATATAAAGCATGGCCCCCCGGTTTCACAACCCTGTATATTTCACCCAAAGCCTTAAGCGGGGACTCCGTCCACTCTATTGAATTGATGGCCATGACGGCGTCAAACTCATCATCGTTAAATGGCAGATTGACAAGGTCTCCCCTTATAAAAGTCAAGCGATTATTTCCGGCAGCCCTTTTGGTTGCCGTTTCAATCATTTCAGTGGAAATATCCAGCCCGGTCACATTATATCCGTTATTGGAGAGCAGCAAAGAGCCGTAACCGTCGCCACAACCAAGATCGCACACTCTTCCGCCACCTGGGATATGCTCTTTAAACAGGGGGATAATCTTCTTGCGGCTCCCGTTCTCCCACATGTCCCGCGAATTTTCTGTCCATTTTCCAGAATATGAATCCCACTTTTTCTCAGCCTCACCATGCCAATTATGGTTGCTCATTTAAACACCCCGCATTTTTCAGTTTATATAGCCGAAGCTAAAAACATGTATAGGGTTGATTCTATAAAATTAAACATAATCCTGCCTGCGGTTTTAAATTGAAAAGCCAATAAAAATAAGCCTTCAATTTCGGCTTATTCCTCAGCTTCATTTTGTTTCTGGATGGCCCTCAATTCCTCAACCCTTTTCGTTGATTCATTGAAAAACTGTACCAAGTCCCCTATTCGATCAATCGAATCCCAGCTTAGATGATGCTCGATTCCTTCTACATCCTGATATATGTTTTCTTCCTTGACCCCGATAATTTTAAGCAACTGTTCCAATAATTCGTGCCGGTACACGAGGCGTTTACCTATTTTTTTGCCAATTGGTGTCAGGATCAGCCCTCGGTATTTTTCATAGACCAAATACTTTTCTTGATCTAACTTTTGAACCATTTTCGTAACGGAGGAAGGATGTACAGACAGGTTTTCGGCGATGTCGGAAACGCGTGCATACCCTTTTTCTTCTATTAGTAAATATATTTGTTCTATGTAATCCTCCATGCTCGGTGTAGGCATTGGCGCATCCTCCATTTCAAATCCCAATCATTAAAATTTTACTATATTGTATGGATTGAAACAAGGAACGTATTGCATGAAGGGCCAAGGCTAAATAGCTTGACCCGATTATTTAAACACAAAACTGATCCTTTTTTCCTCTTCATTCCACTCCAAAAAGGCATCAAATGTTTTGTTCCCTTTTTTAAAGCCTTTTATTAAATCTGTTTTTCCATGATCAAGAAGTTTCTTTATATTCGATTGCGAAATTGTTTTGCCAAGCAGTTTTTTGGACAGGGTAAAACTGCATCGTGTGTTGTTATAGTTTGAACATCCATAGAAATCTCCTTTGTCGATAACCGTGCCATTGCAAACCTTGCATTTGCCAACCGATTTTCCCAGAGACCCCTTTGATTTTGTTCTTTGAATGGATTCTGTGTCCAAGCCTTCGAAATTCCATTTCTGTGACATTACCTTCGCATCCTCGATTACTTTAGCTGAGAGCTTTTTTACCTGCTCCATGAACGTTGCCGGCGACGCTTTTCCTTCCCCAATTTCCCTAAGCCGCTGCTCCCACTTGGCTGTCATCTCAGGTGAAGCGAGGATTTTATCGCCGATCGCACTAATTAATACTTTTCCTTTATCAGTAGCAAACACCTGATTTTTCTTTACATCTATATATTTTCGATCCTTTAACATCGTAATGATTCCAGCTCGGGTTGCTTCGGTGCCTAGGCCCTCAGTCTTCATTAAAACTTTCTCCAGCTCTTCGTTATCCAAGTGCTTTCCCGCGGTTTTCATAAGGGTAATCAATTGCCCTTCGGTATAACGTTTCGGCGGCTGTGTTTTTCCTTCTTTTACTTGGACTTTTGCAACCTTTCCTTCTTCACCCTCTGAAAGAATCGGTAAAATAACATCATCGTCTTTCTCTTTTTGATAAATGACTTTCCGCCAACCCTCCTGAATTTGCTGTTTTCCCTTTGATACGAACTCTGCCCGTTTGTCCACAATAGTTGTAACCGTTGTATAATCGAAAATCGCCTGATCATAGTGGGCTGCAATCAGTCGTCGGATCACTAAATCATAAATTTTCTGTTCATCAGCCGAAAGCTGATCTGGATTTTTGACTTGTTCCGTCGGGATGATCGCATAGTGATCCGTCACTTTTTTTTCATTGACATAGCGTTTATTATTTATAATCGAGGAATTCGGCAATGGGAATAATCCTTTATATTGAGGGAGGTCACCAAGCTTTTGAAGAATATCAGGAAATATCTCAGCCTCTCCTTTGGTCACATAATTCGAATCGGAACGAGGATATGAAACAATCCCTTTTTGGTACAAGCTTTGTAAAACGTCCAGTGTTTTTTTAGGGGAAAATTTAAAGATTTTATTCGCTGTTGCCTGCAGGGATGAAAGGTTGAAAAGCATCGGGGGCTGGAACTCCTTGCGTTCCTTTTGTACTTCTCCAATTAAGGCCGGTTTATCCTTGCAAAAAGCGGCAATCTTGTTTGCCATTTCCTCGTCTTTAATACGTGGCTCATTATCTTTTTGCCATTTCCCTTCAATTTTCTTCCCTTGTATATTAAACTGGGCGAGCACTTCCCAAAATGGCTCGGGCTTGAATTCTTCGATTTCTTTTTCCCGTTTGACAATTAAAGCCAGAGTCGGTGTCTGTACACGGCCGGCAGAAAAAACATCCGACATTCCCTGCTTTTTTAGCAGAATGCTATACACCCTTGAAGCATTCATTCCAACCACCCAATCGGCACAGGCCCTAGTGTATGCCTCATAAAATAGGCTTCTTGTTTTTTCCTCATCCAGCAGGTTTTGAAATCCTTCATAGATAGCTTTGGGTGTCAAAGATGAAATCCACAGGCGTCTCATTGGCTTCTTTACACCGCTAAGGTTGACAATATTCCTGATGATCAACTCACCTTCCCGCCCTGCATCCCCTGCATGGATGATTTCAGTTACTTCCGGTTTCCTGATAAGAGAACGCACCAGATTAAATTGCTTCGCCTTGGATTTTGTGACTTCGTATTGAAATCGCTCCGGGATGATAGGAAGGGTTTCGAGTGTCCACTTTTTCCATTCATCCCTATATGTTTCAGGGGATACGAGCTGGCATAAATGGCCCACAGCCCATGTTACATATGCTCCTTTTTCAAAAAGTTCGTTAGGCAGAATTTCAATATATCCTTGTTGCTTTTTTGTTTTAAATTGCTTGGACAGAGCAGCCCCCTGATCGGGCTTTTCAGCAATAATCAGTTTCATAGATTCACCTTCAAAAAAAACTTATATAACACATTATAACCTTTTGAGATGTTTAATGTCTTTATAGTGGCAGGTATATTCTGGACTCTTTTTATGACAAATACAGAAGTTAAGCTTTTATATAAAAATAGAGCCAGCTGCCCTTTTAGGGACAAATGGCTCCACCAAAAAACTATTAAGCTTCCAAACTAGCTGCAGGGCCAAAGAATTCAAAGTGGATATGTGTATCCTCAACGCCCAGCTTTTTCAGGCTTCCGACGATTGCCCGCAAGAATAGCACCGGTCCGCATACAAAGTAATCAGCCTCTCTGTCTGTAATATAATCTTGCAGCCATTCAGCGTCAATAAAACCATCCTTGGCGAAGAACAGTTCTTTTCGATCTTGTTCCGTAGGTTGTTCGTAAACATAGGACAATTCTAAGTTTTTCATCGTGTTTTTTAGCGCTTCTAATTCGTTTTTAAACGCCTGGACTTTGCCGCTTCTGACCGCATGGATGAACTGCACCTGGCGTTCAGGGTTTGCTTCCGCAATTGCGTTTGCCATGCTCATGAAAGGCGTTATGCCCACACCCCCGCTAATAAATACCACAGGAGATAGGCTTTGAGCATCCAGAGTGAATACTCCAGCAGGTGCGGTAACCTCTAAAACATCACCTGTATTGATGTGGTCATGCAAGTAGTTGGAGACGTTTCCATCTGGTGAAGTGCCTTCTGCTTCCCTTTTTACAGAGATACGGTAATATTCCTTGCCAGGGGAAACTGAAAGGCTGTACTGGCGGTTGAATAAGTACTCTTCTCCCGGTATTTCCAATCTTATCGTAATGTATTGCCCTGGTAGAAACGAAGGCACTGCGGAACCGTCTGCCGGCTTTAAATAAAACGATGTGATGACTTCACTTTCCTTTACTTTATCCACCACTTTGAAATTTTTATATTCAGCCCAGCCGTTTTCCTGGCTAACCGCTTCTTGGTACATTTCTTTTTCAATGTCGATGAATACCTGGGCAATTACACCATAAGCTTCTCCCCAGGAATTGATGATATCATCTGTAGCAGCCTCTCCAAGAACCTGTTTAATGGCTCCCAGGAGGTGCTGGCCGACAATGGGATAATGCTCCGGTTTGATGACGAGGCTGCGGTGTTTATGGGCTATTTGCTTAACGACCGGGAGGATCGTTTCAAGGTTATCAATGTATGTAGCTGCCGCTAGGACTGTGTTGGCCAGAGCCGTTTGTTGACGTCCCCTTTTTTGATTGGCATGGTTAAAAATATTTAATAATTCCGGATGGCTTTCAAATAAATTTTTATAGAACACAGTTGTGATTTCCGTACCTTTCACTTCCAAGACAGGTACAGTTGATTTAATAATCTCAATCGTTTTTTGAGATAACATGGTTAAATCCCCTTTTTCTAAATAAGTATTTTAAATACATCTTTATAGTAAGAGCCGGCAAGTTAAAAAGCAATATATTAAATACTTCTTTTTGACTGAAAAAGGTAAACGTTTATGAATTCGTCACAATTATGTTATGATAGGGCAGAAAGAAAGTGGGGGAGAATCTATGCGTTTAACCACTTATTCAGATTACTCGCTAAGGGTTTTGCTGTATTTGGCATCCCAGAAAAATGAACGGCTAGTCAATATAAAAGAAATAGCCGAGGTTTATGATATATCGAAGAATCATTTAATGAAGATCATTTATAACCAAGGAAAAATGGGGTATATTGAAACGGTCCGAGGCCGTAATGGTGGCATTCGTCTTGCCAAGCGGCCATCTGAGATTAATATCGGAGAGATTATCCGCAAAACGGAAGAGGATTTCTATATTGTTGAATGCTTTGAGCAGGGCCATAATAATTGCGTTATCTCGCCTGTCTGCTCTCTAAAGCATGTTTTTAACAAAGCGCTGGATGCTTTTTTGAAAGTGCTTGATGACTATACACTAGAGGACATCCTTGAAAATAAAGTTATGCTCAGAGATTTTTTTGACTTGAAGACAAGTGTACATGACTAATAGACCGTTTCCGATAGGAATCGGTCTATTCCGCCTTTTTCCTTCTTGACCCATCCTTTATCACCCAATAACCTTCTCTATTTCTATTTCCTTTTCGATTTTTAGGCCAACAATGCCTCTTTCGGTTCTCACCAGAGAATGTAAGGGTCATAAGGATTGATCAAAATGATTTCACCGTATTCACTGTTCGACAGCAGCACCCGTTTCCCCCTTATAATTGTATCTTTTTTTTCTATAGAAAATTGTAAAAGTAAAGCTAGCCTTTTGGCATATCTGTTAGCTGAGAGCCGATGGTCCTTATTTTTTCTCCAACTGTACATTGAGAGATACAGAATTTATGGGCTGTGCTTCTCCCTTTTTCTTTTCGTATTGTGGAATACAGAAAGCAACCCTTGCAGTAGTCCTCAAGGATTGTTTCTAATTCAGAATAGATGTCTTTTCGATTCTTCAATTGCATTGCTCCTTTTAGTTTTCGCTTACATTTAGTTTGCTGAAGATTTCTTCACCATTCAGTGCCTGGGTTGCAAGCCTGTCAGCCTCAGCATTCTCTTTTCTGGCTATATGCTCATATAATGGCTTAATCCCGAGCTTGTTGATTTTTTCCTCAATTCGATCAAGCCAGCGGTTCATATTTTCCTCGAAAACTGGCCATTCGCCCGTAAGCTGATTAAGAACAACCTGGGAATCTCCTCTAAATGTGCATGGACGGTTGCGAACCCCTAATTCTTCAAGCTGCCTTACAGCTTCATACATAGCGGCATACTCTGCTTCATTGTTCGAAACCAGTTCTGATAGCAGTGCATTCATACGGATCCGCCATCTTTTTTTGCCTTGACTATAATATATGACAATCCCGATACCGGTTAATCCATTTTCTTTCTGATAGCCCCCGTCAAAATAAATCGTGACATCTTGCGGCTCATCTTCAGTCTCGACGAGCAATTTTCTTAATTCTTTTTTTGACCAGGAAATACCAGCTTCATCTCTAAATTCAACCTGTTTTAGCCGGCCAGCCTTTTCCAGGTCATCCGTAATGATAAGGGCATTCTCGGCGTCTAGCCAATCAGAAAAAAATTCACAAGTTGGCTTTTTGGCGCTTCCGTATGTCCAGGACATGATTACTTTCATCATTCAACCTGCTTTCTCTCATATCTATATCTATGTTCGAATATAAGCAGGAAAAAACCTGCTTTGAAAACTAAATTCCCTTATTTTTTGTTTTAAAAGCCTCATGATTGTATTTTCTCTTATGAATGCATTTTTTAAAAGGAGAGAAGATCATTGAACCGTGTGGCGCCCACTGATTAAGACCATTGTTTGTTTCCTTTTCTTACTATACAATGGAGAAAATGTTCATTTTGCACACAGAGGGGGACAACCATGATTGAAGTATATACCGACGGGGCAAGTGCGGGCAATCCAGGTCCTAGCGGTGCGGGCATTTTCATAAAAAATAATGGCGAGGTGGAACGATATTCGATTCCGCTCGGTATGATGGAGAACCACGAGGCCGAATATCATGCTCTTATAAAGGCATTGGAGATTTGCATAGAAAAAAAGTACAGAACCGTATCATTTCGCACCGATTCGCAATTGATCAACAGGGCCGTCGAAAAGGAATTTGTCAAAAACAAACGTTATTCTCCTCTACTGGATAAAGCCCTTGAACTAACACGCCAACTTGATCTATTTTTCATAAAATGGATTCCAAGCAGCGAAAACAAGTCTGCAGATGATTTGGCAAGAAGAGCGATTCGCATGAATGAAGGGAAAAACCATGAAAAAAACAACCATATCTGATTTTACGTTGCTATTCGTTGTTTTTATTTGGGGAGCAACCTTTGTTATGGTACAGAACGCCATTTCATTCCTTGAGCCGTTCAGCTTCAATGCGGTCCGTTTTCTCTTGGCTTTTTTGTTGCTTGTTATTTGGTATTTTTTATTTTTTCGAAAGAAAGGGTTTATTTGGAATAGTTCACTAATTTTTGCAGGGACCAAGCTCGGGGTCTGGTTATTTCTTGGATATGCTTTCCAAACTTTTGGCCTCCTATACACAAGCCCGGCGAAGGCTGGATTTATTACCGGCTTAAACGTGGTGCTGGTACCGTTATTTTCATTGATGCTATTAAAGCAAAAGCCGACACGATATGCCTTGCTTGGTGTGATGGCAGCAACCGTTGGCCTGTACTTAATGACTATAGTTGAAAGTTCTGCTTTAACAATCGGTGATTTCCTGGTTTTTCTTTGTTCCATCAGTTTTGCGATGCATATCATAACTACAGCAAAATTTGCAGGAGTTTACCCGGCGCTCCCGCTGACGATTGTCCAGATTTGTACGGTCTCATTTTTATCATTTTTTTCATGCGCACTATTTGAGGATGTTTCAGTTGTATTTGATTCCGGAGTGATGCTAAAAACAGAGGTATGGCTTGCTTTGTTTGTAACTTCCTCTTTAGCCACCGCCTTTGCATTTGTAGCCCAGACGTATTTCCAGGCATATACCTCACCAACAAGGGTCGCGGTGATTTTTGCCATGGAGCCAGTATTTGCCGCCGTCACGTCTTTTTTTTGGATTCAAGAACGACTTACCTATGTTACCATTGCCGGCTGCCTTTTTATTTTGCTTGGAATGATCCTGGTCGAACTGCCACATAAAACAAAAGAAGATAACCCGGTGGCAGGCATATAAAAACGGCAGAAACTCTGCCGTTTTTTATGTGAGCAGACCCCTTTTCTTAACGAACATCTCTACTTCCGAACGGGTAGCCAAATTACTTTGTTTTAGCGCTTCAAGCAGGGATATATAAAAGCTCCCGTCAAAATCCTTTTGTGCCTTCAAAGTCATTTCTATTGCGGCATTCACAAGAATATCGCTTGCATTTGTATATTGTTTTCCAAAATATATAAAACCAATATCATCCTCACCGAATGAAAATCCTTTCGATTCAAGGAAGCTAATATATTCCTCAACCGTTTTTCCCATAAAGAACACCAGCCTATCGAGCAATTTCACCATAAATCTTACCTCAAAAATCACGAATTGCCTATATATTTTTCGACAGAAGTTCCCATTATACTTACACCTGTTTAAACAAAAAATATGAGAAGTAGAAATCGCCTGCGCAAATTCAGCATTTAAGGAGGTGATTTTAGGTGAGCAAACATCGTAATAGAGGGGCCGCGGCACATAGCGGCGTTAATCCACAAGGCTATTCTACTGGTGCTGAAAGGGCCAGGGATCCGAAAACGAAGCTTGAAAATGCAGCAAAGAGGAATAATACAAAGTAACAACACATAGACTTCTGACTACACTTATCTTGCAGTCTGTTAAGTAGACAACGGACCTTTCTTAAAGGACCTTAGCTGTGTATTTTTAAGAGCTAAGGATGTCTAGTCATTTTCATGTATGGTTTACTAACACTTTTCATCTTCTGTCCAAAACTTCCATAACGAATGTATTCTCGAGAAAAATGCTCCTAACAAAGTACACAGACGTTAATTTCATCTGTCTAATTCCCAGGAGCAAATTATATCTTGGAAAGCGGTTTGCTTTCTATATAATCAATTTTTGGACGGTTCTAAACCCATGGTCCCTAGCCATTTGCAGGACTTTATCACGGTCATAACTAAATTCGGCTTCTTCCAGCGAGCAAGATACAGGCACATCGCATTTTATTTCGGCCAGTCTCCTCGAAATATGGAGCATGTCAACCGCTTCCTCAATTTTCGCCCGCTGAGTTTTCGTCAGGGCATGGACGTTTTCCAGTATGCCTTCAATGCTTTTATGCTGGATGAGAAGCTTTAAAGCAGTTTTCTCGCCAATGCCTTTTACACCAGGATAATTATCGGATGGGTCGCCCATTAGCGCTTTTAAATCAATCATTTGCCGGGGGCTGATTCCTTTCCACTCAAAGAAGCTTTCCGAACTATGGACCTCGTAATTACCGAAGCCTTTTTTTAAGAGTACAACCGATATGTTATCATCCAGCAGTTGAAGCATGTCTTGGTCACCGGATAAGATATAGACTTCACTATCAGAGGCGGATGCTTTCGCAATTGTACCAATGCAATCATCGGCCTCAAAGCCTTCCAAGCCGATATTTGGAATATCAAATGCTTCCACTGCTTTCTTTACCAGATCAAACTGGGGAATCATTTCTACCGGCGGAGCAGAACGGTTGGCTTTATAGTCGCCGAAAAGTTCGTTGCGGAAGGTTTTGCTTCCCATATCCCAGCATACCGCTACATGAGTGGGCGAGAAGTGGTCAACCGCTGTCAGCATGTGCTTTAGAAATCCTTGAACTGCATTGGTCGGAACACCATTTTTATTAATCATAAACTGCCCGGTCGCAGCCGTCGCAAAAAATGCCCGGAACAAAAGCGCCATTCCATCTACAAGCATGAAGGAGGGCGTTTGTTCTTCATTTCTAATCACCAAAATCCCTCCTATTTTTATATAAAGTTAAGAATTTATTCAAAAAGTCACCTATCTATTATACCATAGCGGGGTGTTTTTCGAAATACTTGTTGGAATCCTGGTTCAAATACCAAGGCAGTTCCATATAATACGATTCATTTCCTCTTCCATTTCATTTCCTTCAGGCAGATCTGGCAGAATACTTTTAATAGCGTCCAATTCGGCTTCAAGTAAAACGGATGTCTCCACCAAAAAATTTCCTGGTAAATATCGATTCATTTTTTTTGACCGAAAAAGTTTCTCGATAGCAAGTCGTACTGGACTGGGGAAAGTGGTCTCAGCTAACAGCTGGTCTACTCCCAGTGGCGGCAGAGTCTTTTTTTGCAAAATGTAACACACCATTAAGTAACATCGGGCCGCCTGGACCATCGTTTTATTCGCTTTTTTCCCCTCATCAGTTATATGCCCCGTAAATACAAGATTGTTACGGGACATATTAAAATAATGTAATCCAAGAGTTCGCTTAGAATAGCAGGTCTGCATAAGTGCTCTAATTTTATTTACAAATTCGTGGTTTGTAAGATCGAATGTACGAGAATAAAACCATTCGAAAAGTCCGGGGTTGTTCTTTTGCATGAGGCGGAAAGCTTTGAACAAATCCCACCCCTCAATTTCATAATCTTGATTCTTGAACGTAATAATCTCACGCTTTGGTTTTAATGAAAGGTATTCACGTATATTTTTTTGCATAAAGATAAACCGGATGTCACAATCTGATTCTGGTGTTTGAAGGCCAAACGAATGGCTGCCGGTTTCAGCAGCCATCCAAATATAAACCTGATTTTCTTTTTCAATCCTTCTTAAAAGTGAAACAGCATCCATTTGCCATCAGTCCTGTGTAAGGTCCTTTATTTGCTTTACGATTGTCTTATAAAACGCAATATCGATCGTTTCTTCCAAAGCAGACCGGAGCCCACTGTAAACTTCCTCTATTTGAGAACCAGAATCTTGTTTAAGCTTTTGCAAGCCTGTTTCAAAAAGCTCGGAATAGAAGGTATACATTTGTTCTTTTTGGTCTGTTGTGTATGTTAAAGCAGGCTGCTCAAGTGCATTTTGCAAGGCTTCACTCATCTTTACTTTTTCATTCTTCTCAAAAAATGACTTCGTGTTCTTAAATATAGCCAATTCTTTCTTAAAGTCAGCCTCATCAAGACCTTCAAACGCCTGTTTAAATTCCATTGTTTTACTTTTTGCTGGCTCATAGTCCCTTATTTGAAGATTTTCCCTAATTCTTGTAATCAATACACTCAGGGTTGAATGCTTTTCTTTTAAAAGGCTTCCGACAAAAAGTTCACTTCGCAGTGCTGTTGCTCTCATCTCCTGGGATAAATCGAAGCCGAGCGAGCCCAGAAACTCTTTTAATGATTTTCGCAATGCGGCCTTCAAATCACGGCCATCATCCTTTAACACAGCAGGATTGAAGGATTCTTTAAAAAAGTCGGGAAAACGGAAAAATACGCGCTGCTTACTGTAAAATGCAAGCTCATCAATCTCTTTCCTCAGCCTTTGTTTTTCAGTATCCCCCTCCAAATTATCCAGAACTTCTTTTATTTGGTCCAATTCACCGTGCAAGGTTGCTAAAGCGAGATTTTTCGAGCGTTCATCCTGGAGGGCGGTAGCAATAACGTCTTCCAGAAGCTGTAACACTCTTGATAGTGCTGCCTGGGAAGACTGTATGGCAAGCAAGGTTAAATCATTCTCGATAAATTCTTTGAATTTCAACTCAAAATTAGGGAGTCCACTATCATGTAGAAAATGATGGGAAAACGGCTTGCCTTCCAATTTTTCTGCAAGTGCCCCCTTGCTTGAGAGTGGGAACAGTTTAGGAAATCTGATGCCAAAACCATTCAGCTGTCCCTTTACATATTCTGTCACTTCCTCAAGCTCTTCACTGGTTTGCGCCAAATCAACAGCATTAACGATAAAAAACATCTTATCCATTGAAAAGGAATCCTTTACACGGCCGAGCTGGATGAGAAATTCTCTGTCAGCCCTTGAAAACGGATGGTTATAGTAAGTCACAAAAAGTATGGCATCTGAATTTTTTATATATTCGAACGCTGCTCCCGTATGACGAGCATTGATTGAATCGGCCCCCGGCGTATCTACAAGCACGATTCCCTGTTTCGTTAATTCACAGTCATAGTACAGCTCAATTAAATCTACAAAACACGATTTTGATTCCTCTGCCGCAAAGCTTTTAAAGCCGTCGATCCCAACTTGAAAGTTTGCGCCAAATTTATCTTGGTATTCAGGATAGCCTTTCACAAAAGCTTTAATAAATGATAGGTGTATCGTACCAGTATCCCCGACTGAAGATTGATTTAACAGCTCACCTGCCATCTGATAAGCCTCATCCAGAGAACCTGCTGTGATGTCATATGCGGAAAGGGCAATTGACACGTCCTCTAGCAGCATTTCTGCGGTCTTCAGCGTTATAGTTGCTGTACCGTGGGCATTCTGATCGTTTGGCGCCATGATTTTATTAATTGCCGCAGTAGTCGGATTTGGCGATACAGGCAATACACTTTCACCCATCATTGCGTTCGCGAACGATGATTTCCCGGCACTGAACGCTCCAAAAAGTGCGACAGTAAAGGTTTGAGAATTTAGCCGTGTCGCTTTCTCTTTCAGCTCATTGTACAAGGATTGAAAACCCTTCAAAGGCTGAATCAGCCCCGCGGCTTTCTCTAACGCAGTAGAAGTTTTATGCAATTTGTCCTTTCCGGTCACATCTTGGGATTTTTGCTCCTCTTTTACAACGGTCGCTTCAGAAGAATCAGGCAGATCTTTTATATCCCTTTGCAGGGTATCTTCCCGACATTGTCGGTTGGCCGCTGCTATATCGGTATGAAGGACGGTTACATCGTTTTCTTCACTTAGCCATTTTTCGAGCAGCTTCCCCGAGTTCATAATTTCCTGGGATAGCCCTCTGTGTGCAAGTATATCAAAAAGCGTCCTTTTTCTTTGTTCCACGGTATCTTTCAGTAATGACACCGTTTCAATAGCTTGTTGATAACGAGCATAGCTTTTCAATTCTTGTTCAATAGAATCTATTTCCCCAAAAGTGTTATTTCTTAAAAAAGTGACAAGTGCTTCAAGAAAGCGGTCTGCTTCATTCCTTGCAGCCTTTTTTACCGCAGAAGCAATCTCATTTGTGTAATTCAGAACATATTCCCCAGTAATATTTACCTGAGACTTTTGGGAATTAACAAGTATTTCTTTAGAAACCATTACCTCTATTCCTTGTCCTGCCTTTTCAAGCGCACTGTCAAAAATCCCAGCTTCCTTGAGGGTGCCTCTTGCCAGTTCCTTTAAATGCCAATCGAGCTGGGTTTTTACTTTTTCCTGAAGGTCGGATAGGAATGCTTGCTCTCTCTTTTCCCGTTCCTCTTCTGTTTTCTTTTTTGAGAAAAACAACCCTACCTTGAATTCGGGTTGGTTGGACTCCAAATATCGAACTGCCAAATCCCTTGTTTGTGCCGGCATGATATAAGCGTTTTTCAGGATTGATTCCAGTCCATCAAGAAATTCCTTTTTTACGTGCTCTGGAAGCTCATTTATCATATTCTTTTTTTCATTTAGGGAAAACAGGCGGCTGGTAACTTCCTGTTGTTTCTCCGCTGGGAGCTCCGCCAAAATTTCCAGTGATGGCGCATTCTCCTCCTCCAGTGCTTCCCTGAAGCGGATTGTATGGTCTTCCACAAGCCTGCCAGCAGCTTCCATTGCAGATCGAATACTTGCTTCCTCTCCCATTTCCCCCTGTTTAAAGATAAAATCCTTCACTTCCTCAATCTGATTATTTTCATTTTCCAGATCCCTTAGAGACGTGAAGAAAAACCCACTTGGGTAAACTCCCCAGTTAGCAAAGGCGTCAATAACAGAGCTCTTGAATTCCTGAAAACTAAGTTCAGTGTCCTCGTGCTTATCGATCATATTGATGATCAAGTAAATGTTTTTATTTGCTTCTTGCAATTCTTTTGTAAAATGGAAATTCACTTCTGATTGTACATGGTTGTAGTCCATTACATAAAAGATTACATCTGCCAAATGAAGCGCCGATTCAGTGGCAACCCGATGCGCATCATCAGTTGAATCTATTCCAGGGGTATCCATGACCGCGCAAGTATCAGGCAGAGGAAATTCACTGGAACTGATAGTAATCGAAGATACGCTGTTCCCGTCTTTACAAAAAGCTTTTACCTCTCTGTAATCATAGGGTGCAGGAAAAAGGACAGGCTTGGCGTTATAGTAATACACCTTCGCATAATCATCGCCGCGTTGGAGTTTAACTGTATTCGCACTTGTTGGGATCGGGCTGGAAGGAAGAACATCGTTACCTAGCAAATAATTGATCATACTGGATTTGCCGGCGGAAAAATGCCCGCAAAAAGCGATCGTTGTCTCCCTTTTATGTAGCTTCAGGATCAATTGCTTTATTTTGGCGGCATTTGAAGAATCCTTTCCGGACTCGAACGCCTCATACAGTGAAATTAAAGATTCTAAATTGTTTTCCTGTTTTGTTGATTGTTGGACCATTTATGCTTTCCCCTTAGTCGTTTGAGTATTGTTAATACTCATATTATTGTAATCGATTTCGTTTTGGTTTCCTATATTTATTAAAAAAATAAAAAGCCATAAAAAAACCAGGTATGTATCTTTACCTGGTTGTAGCTGCTGGAACCAATTCTGTCCTTGTTGGTTCTTGTATGTATGTATGTTGAGGAGCAGTTTGTACAGGCTGCTGGATATTCCTCAGTACGTATCTCATCACCAATAAATATGAAACAATCGTCAATAAAACGAATAGTAAAATCATAAAGAACACCGTCCTTTTCTATTCTGGTTGTTTATTCATTGAGAATAATTTTCATCTTCAGTGTTAATATTATCATGAACGATAATCATTTTCAATGAGAAGATTCAAATTTTTCACTTTTCAGTTTTTTGTGCAAAAACGGTATTATACCTGGTCAGGTTTCCCAAAGCGTTCTCTTCCTCTGGAATGCGGACGGCCATCATCCACATGTTCAATAAAGTAAACAAAGCGCCTGTAAAATAGGCATTGAACAGCAGGCAGATTACAATAATTTCTACGGCAACCACTAGGTAATTTGGATGCTTCATGAACTTATACGGGCCTTTTGCAGTAATTTCGGACTTCGGGAGGACAATAATTTTTGTATTCCAGAACTTTCCAAGAGATGTAATAATCCATCCCCTTATTAACTGGACCAGGATAAAAAGAACAATCCAAAACGGCCATATAGATGAGAGACCAAAACCTCTTAACGAAACTTCCAAAATTAATATAGTGAAGAAGCCTATATGCATCATAACCATCCACGGATAGTGGGACTTACCGAATTCAATGGCTCCCTGCGCCTTCATCCATCGTTCATTTCGCTTCGCAATCTTTAATTCAAGAAGACGCTGCATGCCGACAATTGAAATAAACAGCAAAAAAAACACTATTCCCACCTCATCAATAACAACTCGGACGAAAATCCGGGACCAAGAGCGGCGGCGAGGCCATAATCACCTTTTCTCGGCTCTTTATGCAGAAACTGTTCGAGCACGTATAAAATCGTAGCTGACGACATATTTCCATAATCCTGTAGGATCTTCATTGAAATTTCCGTTTTTTGCTCATCAAATCCTAATGCCTCTTCATACGCTTGAATTACTTTCATGCCCCCTGGGTGCGCAATAAAATGTTCTACGTCTTGCAAGGATAGTCCATGATCCGTTAAGAAACCTTCTACATTTGGTTTTAACCATTCTTTTATAATAGTCGGAATATCTTTTGAGAACACAACATGCAGTCCCTTATCCTTTACATCCCATCCCATGACATCAAGTGAGTCTCTCATTAATGTAGATCTGGTGGACAGTATATTCGGTTTAGCAGCCTGTTTAGAAAGCAATTCTCTTTGTACCTCGTCTCCGGCAATCAGCGCACAGCCGATCCCGTCGGAGAATAGGGAGGTTCCAATTATATTACTTTTTGAAACATCATCCTTCTGAAAGGTCAAGCTACAAAGCTCCACACAAAGAACAAGGGCCAGAGCATCTGGAAAGGCTTTGCAATATTCAAATGCCCTTGACAATCCGGCTGCCCCTCCCGCACATCCAAGCCCCCAGATCGGAATTCTTTTTGTGTTGTCTCTAAACGGAAGCAAATTCATGATTCTGGCATCGATTGTTGGTGTAGCCAATCCGGTGCTTGATATGTAAAAAAATGCATTGATCTCCTCTGGTTCAATAACTCTTTGTAGAAAGTCCAAATTGCCCAAGCATTCTACTACTGCCTGGCACCCGTAATGCACCGCTTGCTCCATATAAACTTCATTTGTTTCCTCAAAACTGTGCTCCCCGTTAAACCATTCTATATTCTTTGAAAAATAGCGCGTTTTAACTTGGCCGTTTTTAAAAACCCGTAAAAGCCTTTCCAGATTCTTATAGGAAGAACCAAACATTTCCCTGGCAAATTCCATAACAGCTTCCTGGGTTATTTTATGAGGTAACTTGATATGGGAAGACGAAAGAATATAAGGCAATGAATTCACACCTTTACAACATTATTATGTTTACTATTCCGCATTTTCCGTGATAATATCTTGAAAGTTCCCCATTTTTTAACATTTAAAACGTATATTCTACCTATTCATTGTTATTATTGTTTAAAATGTTCGGAGGCTCATCATGGCTGCCAGTTTAACAATAACGAATGTATTAAATAGCACAACAACATTCTTTTCAAAATTGAAATGCCCAAAAAGGGGTAGACACCTACCGGTTGGCCAGCTTTGGTTCAGTTCAAAGACAATATAGAACCATTATATATGATCTTTTATTCCGAAAAAAAATCAGGCTGTTCTCTTGTGCTAAGAGGGTTCAACCTGATTTACCCAAAACTATTCACCTTCTCGATTTTTCTGGAACTGAACGTTAATTTCAATTGATTGAAAGTCCTCTTTCCCACATACACGGCAACTGCTTTCTTCATTATGCAAGGTCCGGCAGTACACGCAGTATTTTTGCTCCATCATGCTACAGTCCCCTTCAACTAATATTATTTCATTCTATGCAAAAGTGACTTAATTAGTTCCACTCATTTATTTTTTTAAGATAGCAGTTTTAAGGTATATCCATAATTTTATGCTGCTGTTTGTACTTAATTGTTTACGAGCTTGATAATTGGGAATTACAAAAAAGAAGTTTAATTATTTAGGCAAGGAGGAGGCAAAACATGAACAGTTTTTTGAATCAAGTCATTGACAAAGCGAAAGCCACTATAGGCCAAGCTACCGCAAATGTGAAAGAAGCGATATTTTCTATCACAGGTACTTCTTCTATAACGTTGAGCCAATTGGCCGGGTACATTGAGAACCATCCTGACACTAAACGAAGCGGCAAGCCGATGTTAGGACAAATGTACTCCTTTTACCGGCTAAGGGATGGGGATATTGAATATTATATGGAAAAGAAGAATTCTGCCGTCCTGCATCTGGATGCTTGCACAGGTGAACAAAGTATAGTATCCTTTCGTTCTTACAAGGACGGTCATTCTCTGTCAACGCCTATTACATTCCCTGAGCTTTCGGCTAAATCATGAATGACGACTCATTGGCAGCCCTTTTCACTGCAAACGTCATATTTTCCAAAAAACTTAGAGATAAAAAGCTGTCTACACAGTTTACTAACAAAAGTAAATGGTAGACAGCGTTGTTTTAACTTACTCTCTGTTCCGTAACAGTAACTATTTCTATTTTTTTGTTATTTTTTCAATATTAAAGAATACTTTCATTAAAATAGCTGTTAGGCTTCCTGCTACAATACCATTACCTGTAAGGATCTGAACGCTTTCAGGCATTTTAGCAAATAAATCCGGCACTGCTGTAACGCCAAGTCCCATTCCTACAGAACAAGCAATAGTCAAAAAATTTTCCTTGGAAGTAAAATCCACGCTGCTAAGCATCTTGATACCATATGCCATGACCATACCGAACATTGCAATCATTGCCCCTCCAAGCACAGCGGATGGAATGATCGTAGTCAGAGATCCAATTTTTGAGGAATCCAATCAAGATAAGCATGCAGGCCATTGTATAAATGACATTTTTGCTCTTTACACCTGAAATCTGCAGGACACCGACATTTTGGGAATAAGTTGTGTATCCAAACGCATTAAAGAAACCACCAAGAATGATGGCTAGCCCTTCTGCCCGATAACCCTTCTCCAACTTCTCCTGCGATACTTCCTTTTTTCAAATCTCCCCTAGCGCATAAAAAACTTCAGTCGATTCCACCAAACTAACTATCGCTACCAGAATCATAAAAGCCAAGGACCCTGCTCTTACCCATTCCGGAGTGAAGCAAGATTCCTTGGCTTATTTTGGTCTAAACTGGTTGTACATTCCTTTTATTGTAAAGCCGTGAAGGCAATAAACAATTTTAAGAATTTTTAAGACTAATCGTAACATCACATTTCTTTCACAACTTCATAAATGGAAAAAGTGATGAAAGTCACTGCTAAATCAAATTTCCCCTATTATCATGTTAAATAAGTATAGATTGAACAATATGTGAAACGAGAAAAACCAACTAGAATCTAACAAATTGTCTTGTATGATGAGAATGTACACATCCAATTTCTGAATTTTCTAGGAAGGAGTGAAAAATATGGCGTCACCAGAATTAAACACCAAAACCCGAACAAAAGTGGAGGATAACCATTCTTCGCTTACTGGAACTCTTGCATCCGTTTTCATTCTTGGATTTATTCTCATCATTACATGGGTCAGTGTGTATTTCTTGTATTTGGACCGTTTATAGGAATGTAAGGGGGAAAAATTATGCATATGCATAAGTTCGAAAAATTTTGGCTCGTGTTCGGTATAGGGTCGCTTCTTCTGTTCCTTACCGTCGTTGGTGTAAGCGCATTCTTCATGGGGAACCAACCGCCTAGTTGTTTAACCACGATAGATCCCCAAAAGGTAGATACTACTAAGCCTTTCAATAAACCAGGGCTTAACAAGGTTGAAGGCAAGGATTGGGACTATGAATTAGTGTTCGTTGCATCCGCATTTTCCTACAATCCGGCAAAAGTTGAAGTTCCCAAGGGATCAAAGGTAAAGGTCATGGCGACCACGAAGGATGTCATCCATGGTTTTGAAGTGGCTGGAACAAATATCAATATGATGCTTGAACCGGGTTATGTCAGCGAATATGTTACCACATTCAACAAGACAGGGGAATTCCTAATTCTATGTAATGAATATTGTGGTGTTGGTCACCATATGATGAGCTCCAGAATTGAGGTGGTTAAATAATGAAAAGCACAGCCGGAATAAATAAAGTGAACCCGCGCGATGCCAGGCTATCCATGGCCCATTTCTATGTTGCGTTTATTGCATTAGCGCTTGGAGGCCTTGCAGGGCTTTTCCAGGTGTTAGTGCGTTCGGGAAAGTTCGAGCTCCCTGCCCCGATTACTTACTATCAAGTATTAACCGTCCATGGTGTATTACTGGGACTTGTCCTTACAACATTCTTTATTATTGGGTTCCAAATAGCAGCAATGAGCCGTACAGCCGGTACCTTGTCAAACGGGGCAAGAAAGTCCGGATGGGCTGGTTTCTGGTTAATGACAATTGGAACGTCCATGGCTGCGGCGATGGTTTTGTTAAATAAAGCATCTGTACTTTTTACTTTCTATGCACCGCTCCAGGCCCATCCTATCTTCTATGGCGGATTGACGTTAATCGTAGTGGGCAGCTGGATTGGAGGTGGAGCTTTGCTTACTTCGTATATAAGATGGCGCAGAAACAATCCCGGCAAAGTAAGCCCATTATTAAGCTTCATGGTAGTAGTCAATACACTTCTTTGGATTGTCGCAACCATTGGTGTGGCCGCTACAGTGCTTTTGCAAATGCTTCCTTGGTCGTTAGGCCTTGTGGAAACGATTGATGTTTTGATTAGCCGTACCCTTTTCTGGTATTTTGGGCATCCGCTTGTATATTTCTGGTTATTGCCTGCTTATATGTGCTGGTACGTAATCATCCCAAAAATTATTGGCGCCAAAATTTTTTCAGATTCATTGGCACGAATGTCTTTCATCTTATTCTTGCTATTCTCTATTCCTGTTGGTTTTCACCATCAATTAACCGAACCTGGCATTGATCCAGTATGGAAGTTCTTGCAGGTTGCCTTAACATTCCTAGTTGTCATTCCATCGTTAATGACAGCGTTCTCTTTGTTTGGGACATTTGAAACATACGGACGCCAAAAAGGAGCAAAAGGATTATTCGGATGGCTTAAAAAGCTCCCTTGGGGTGATGCAAGATTTACAGTGCCTTTTATTGGAATGGTTGCATTTATCCCAGCAGGCGCAGGCGGAATGGTGAACGCATCGCACCAAATGAACCAGGTTGTGCATAACACAATCTGGGTAACTGGGCATTTCCATCTAACACTTGCCACTGCAGTTGTCCTAACATTTTTCGGCATCTCTTATTGGTTGATTCCTCACCTGACGGGTCGTATATTAACTAAGAAAATGAATAAACTGGCCCTCGTCCAAGGTTGCCTTTGGGCCATTGGAATGACCTTCATGTCCGGAGCGATGCATGCTGCAGGTCTTCTTGGAGCACCACGCCGCTCATCATTCTCAACGTACGGTGGTTCTTCACAAGCAGCTGAATGGATTCCATATCAACTTGCCCAAGCAGTTGGGGGTACAATCCTCTTTATTGCTATTATCTTAGTTTTGATTATTTTTATTAACCTGGCATTTTTTGCACCTAAAGGAGAACAGGAATTCCCTGTTGGAGAGGCGGCAGAAACAGCGGAAAAAACACCATTGGTTTTCGAGAACTGGAAAATATGGCTTGGAGTCACGGTCGTATTGATTCTATTCGCTTACACAATCCCGCTGATTGATATGATCCAAAACGCACCTCCTGGCCAAAAAGGATTCAAATTATGGTAATAGGCAAAGAAGCAGGCATTCGTTTAACATGCCTGCTTCTTTTAAATCGATGGATTATTCCCTGTGTCAACCTTGCCAATTTTGCTTTCAGACATATTATTATAATAAAGCACCGCTCCCAGAATTATAAAAGCACCAGCCAACTGCAAAACTGATAGTCTTTCTCCATATAAGACAAATCCAAGGATCATCGCAGTAACAGGTTCTACTGTAGCAATCACAGCCGCTTTACTACCATCCATTTTGCCCAACCCCCATGTATAAAGCAAATAGGCAATTACGGTGGAAAACAAACCGAGCCCCAGTATTAGAATCAACGGCTTCGGTTTTATTATCTGATCCGTCAGATGCCAAATTCCTGTTGCAGGAAGCAAGAAAATAGATGCAGTAAAAAAAGTATATGCCGTTATTGTGAATGTATGGTATGTTTTAAGCGCAAGCTTTCCAAAGATGCTGTACAAAGCATATCCAAGCCCTGAACCGATCCCAATTAAGAAGCCGATCCCGTCCCAATCTGAAGCAGCAAGTCCGTTTACTCCAGCTATAAGAATGCTGCCTAAAAAAGTACAGCCAAGAAGCAATATTTTCGGCATATTTATGATTTCCTTAAAGAACACCCACGATAATATCATGACAAACACCGGAGAGGTATACAGCAAAATCACTGCTGTGGAAATGGACAGCATGTTCATGGCTGTAAAGTAACACCAGTTAAAGAAGACAATGCTGAGGATACCCGTACCGATGAATAAGTAAATGTCTGATATTTTTATTTTTAATAGGTTTGGGTTCTTTATAAAGCCAATTAAAAGTAAAAAAAGGCTTGCGCAACACACCCTGACCGTAACGATTTCCATTGCTGTTAAACCTGCCGCCACCAGGCCTTTAACAAAAACACCGATGATTCCCCATAAGAAAGCAGCCGCAACCACTGCAAAAACCGGTAATAGATTTCTCATTCTCTCTTCCTTTTACATAGGGACATGGCACTGCATCCCCTGCCGATTATTTTAATTGATAAACACTTTTATATTTATCTTCCAGGTAATCAATCAGATATGCTGCATTTAATCCTTCGCCCGTAATTGATTCTAGGATTTCCAGTGGTTTTTTCGTTTTTCCGTATTTGTGCACTTTTTCATTCAGCCAGCTTTTGATCGGAACAATATTTCCCTCTTCCAGCAGCTCGTCGAAATTCGCTATTTCCTTAAGCATGGCATGTTTTATTTGTGCCGCATACATGTAGCCTAACGCGTAAGACGGAAAGTATCCAAAGCTGCCACCAGACCAGTGTACATCCTGCAATACACCGATTGCATCGTTCTCAGGTGTAATCCCTAGGTATTCTTGATACTTTCTATTCCATACTTGGGGTAAATCCTTCACTTCCAGCTCGTTATTGAATAGTGCTTTCTCGATTTCATAACGAATCATGATATGTAGGGTATATGTAAGTTCATCCGCCTCCACCCGGACTAATGAAGGTTTGGATTCATTGATCGCACGATAAAACTCCTCCAATTCCACATTTTCGAATTGACCGGGTGCATAATGCTTTAAAAGAGGAAGCTGTTTTTTCCAAAAGCTTTTATTACGGCCGATGAAGTTCTCAAAGAAAAGGGATTGGGATTCATGGATTCCCATTGAGGTGCCGTCATCTAATAATGTTCCTGTCAGTTCCTTTGAAATATTTTGTTCATAGATGGCATGTCCACATTCATGTATCGTGCCGAAAATCGCTCCCCTAAAATCGTCTTCATCATATCGGGTTGTTATTCGTACATCTCCCACATTAAGCCCTGTAGCAAACGGGTGGACTGTCTCATCCAAACGTCCTGCTTCAAAGTCATACCCAAGCTGTTTTAAAACGTCAAGACTGAACTCCTTTTGTTTGTTTTTTGGAAACCTTTTAAACAAGAATGAAGTTTCAGGCTTGTTTTTGCTTTCAGAAATCGCTTTGACCAATGGTACGATCCGTTCACGAAGCTCGCCAAAAACCTGGTCAAGTACCTCGACGGTCATGCCGGGTTCATACATATCCAGAAGCGTGTTATATGGATTTCCCTCATAGCCCCAATATCCAACAAACTTTCTTGTATAGGCTACAATCTGTTCAAGGTAAGGCTGAAACATCGCAAAATCGCTTGCCTCCCTAGCATCTTCCCACACGCTTTCCGCTTTTGATTGAAGAACTACGAACTCTTTATACTCCTCTGCCGGAACTTTTTTATTTCTTTCATACTCTTTTTTACACTCGTCAACGATTTTATTTGTAATATGGGAAAGCTCTTTTTTTGCTGCAGTAGAAGAAAGTTTCGCAATAAATGCTGCCATGTCTTCACTTGTCGACATATTGAACACCTCAGAAGATAGTACTCCGACTACTTCCGACCTCTGATCAATCCCCTTTTTTGGGGCGCCAGTTCTCATATCCCAATATACCAATGACAATGCTTCTCCATAGGCCGATATTTTTTTTACATATTCCAAAAATTCTTTTTCAATTTTATCAACAGAAGCGGACACCAACGATTCCTCCTTTTGCGTTACGGGTTAATTCTAACATATACTATAACTAAAATTACCATTCTTTAGGTTTAATTTCTAACAAACAAAAAAAGCTATTACTCATGAGATAGTTGGTTTTTGTAAAAAATGCGAAAAGAAGATTTATTGCCGGAATGGATTTTTTGAGGGAGTATAAAAAAGGAATGGACTCATCTGCTATGACTGTGCCAAAGAGGATGAAATGGCTCAATATTGAAATGCAGCAAGAAAGAAATAATTATTAATTTTAGAAAAACCGGGGAATTAACCCCGGCTTTAACACTTATTGAGGTGCTGTCGGTAGAACCGAAATGATACTTTCCAAAACATTTTCAGGAAGGTTTTTTTCCGTAAGAATGTGAACCTTTCCAGAATCATGGGATGTCCTTATCAACCGGCCGATTCCCTGGCGAAGGCGAAGCAGCATGTATGGCAGATCGACTTGTTTGAAGGGATCGCTTGCCGTTGCGCGCTTCGCTTCAAATACCGGATCATGCGGAGGGAATGGGAGTGAGAAAATCACAACATTTTTTAACGATTCTCCCGGAATATCCAATCCCTCCCACAAATGATAGGACAGTAAAACGGAATGCTCTTCTTCCTGGAATTTTTTCACTAGATCGCTGATTTCCGATTCTCCTTCATAATAGAATGAATAGTCCGAAGGCGCGGTGTTTTTCTTAAACCATTGCAATTCTTCTTTTGAACGGAAAAGGACAAGGGTCCTTCCCTGTTCTTCCTCAATCGTTTTTCGTGCATATTCCATCTTTTGATATTGGTTGCCATTTTCAAAAACAGGAATGAAAATTTTCATGGCATCATCGTAATCGAATGGAGAATCCACCGAAAAGCTTGTGTATTTATTTATGCCTAAGCTCTCTGCAATGTAGTCGAAGGACTTATTCTCTGAAAGAGTCGCAGACGAAAATACATATGGCATGTTTTTGGAAAAAACTTCTTCCCCCAGTATATCTTTCACAAGACGTGGCATGATCACGAGGGTTTTAGAGCCTCCGTTGTTCTCAAACCAGGTTACAGCCTGCTGGTTCCTAAGAAACAATGAAAGAGAGTAACCCAATTGTTCCAAATATTCTTCAGTGACCTTCAAGTCATACTCATTGATGGTGTACATCTCTGATTCAAATACTAAGCTTTCTTCTAGCTGTTCGACTTTTTGATGCAGTTTTTTTGCAAACTGGTTGACATGTTCAGAAGAAGGGATCCTATAGCGGCCAGATCCTGGTACCGGAATCGCAACTTGCCCCAGGATATGGAAGAACTCTTCGTTTATATCGATTAGTTCTTCAATGACATACAGTGTCTCGTCACGAACATCGTTTGCGGTCAATGCTTCAAGCACGTTTGATAGGGTTGCTTCACCAATTTTATAGGTCAACGCTTTCTGTGCGGAGAATTCAAGCAAGTGCCCTTCATCAAAAATTACACAGCTATGCTCCGGCAGCAAAGGAAGTTGTCCTTCCCGCTTCCTCTTGTCCTTTGTCCAAATATGTTCCATGAAAAAATCATGGGAACAGATGATTAAGTCTGTGGATTTACGATAGAAATCCCTAGAAAGCGTCAGGCCGCACCGATGCCGCATATCACATGTAAAACAGTTTTGCAGCTGGTCCCAGCCGACCTTTGCCCAGTCTTCATCATCCAGGTAAGGATATTGTTTTCGGTCACCATAAGGCGTGTAAGCCGACATTGAGCCGCTGCCATAAACAAATTTAGGGAGTTCTTCATGAAGCTGGTCAATGCCTTCAGAATCCACTGTATTAACAGCATGCTCCAGTTTTTTAAGGCAAACATATTGGTCATGGTATTTCGCAAGCCGTACGTCAACATCAATGCCCAGGGCTTTTTTAATCTTTTTAATATCCCCTTCTTCTTTTACCAGCTGTTCGATAAGTGTTTCATCAGCACATGAAATAATTGCAGGTTTATTAGTATACCTGGCATAGCAGATTGCATAAAGAAGGTAAACGAGCGTTTTGCCGGTCCCTACTCCGGCTTCAGCAAAAACAATTTTCTTTTCTTTAAAGGCTTTTTCCAGCTGGAATGCCATAAAAATCTGCTCATCGCGTTCCTCGAATCCCTTTTCAGGAAGAATATCGTAAAAAACATCTCCAATCCACTCGGAAAATTTTTCATAGAAAGAATCTTCCTTCGTTACCTGAAAAGGCAGCGTCTGCAACATCCCGTTCTCCCCTTTATTATATAAGCTAACAAGCTGTTAACTTTTTATGAAGTATTAGTGCAAAATGCTATTATTACGTACTATTGATTATTGGTCAAGAAAACAGTATACAGACGAGAATAAAAAAATTGCTGGGAGGCTCCAGCAATTTTGATGCTATTTAGTCGTCCTTGCCATGTTCTCTTTGCAAATGGAATGACAATGCTTGAAAAAGATTTTTCTCTGCATCCATTAGTTTCGTCAGAGAGTTCTTGTCGTACCCGTCAAGCTTTATTGACTCATAGGAAGTATATAAAGCCCTGGTAATTAATCCGAAATCAAATAATTTTGTATCCACTTGAGCCACCCCCAATCCGCTGGAGAAAAAGATATATACATTTTATACGGAAAGGGGAGAAGTTATGCTTTTATTTTAATGAGGTAGTAATACTTTCACCATTCGTCTTTAATTAGTTCTTGGCGGTCGCTTTCCCCAATATTGGTAGTAATCCGTTCTGATGAATCCATTGAAGAGCTTCCGTTTTTTCGTGGCAGACCTTCCATATAGCTTTTCAAAGTCAGGATGGGAAGTAATAATATAAATGGACCAGGTATCAAGCTTACTGAAAGCCTGCCCCATTTCCTGGTACATTTTTTCCACGGCCTTTTTCTCTCCCAGACGTTCTCCGTACGGGGGATTTCCAACAATTACACCATATTCTTTTTGTGTAGCAAAATCTCTGACTTGCATTTGTTTAAAATTGATTAATTCGCCGAGGCCTGCTTCCATGCTGTTTGCCTTTGCAACTTCAACCATTTTATGATCAATGTCAAACCCGGAGATATCAACCGGTTCATCATATTTTGCAAGGTCTTCCGCTTCCTGTCTTACTTCTTCCCAGGTTTTGCTGCCGATCCATGGCCAGCTCTCGGATACGAATCCGCGATTAAATCCAGGAGCAATATTTTGTCCGATCAATGCGGCTTCTATCGGAATGGTTCCCGAACCTGTGAAAGGATCGATAAACGGTTTGTCGGGGTGCCAGTTCGTCAACATAATTAACGCTGCTGCCAGTGTTTCCTTTAAAGGCGCTTCCCCTTGCCCTGCCCGATATCCCCTTTTATGCAGCCCCGCACCACTTGCATCAATGGTAAGTGTAGCAATATCCTTCAGCAGGGATACTTCCACCTTAAAAAGAGGGCCATTTTCCGCTAGCCAGGATGTACGTTTATAGGAAGTTTGCATTCTGTTCACGATTGCTTTCTTTACGATCGCCTGGCAATCAGGCACGCTAAACAGTGTGGATTTCACTGATTTTCCGCTAACAGGGAATTCTGCATCTTCAGGCAAATAGTCCTCCCAGTTCAACGATTTTGTATTCTCGAACAGTTCATCAAATGTAGTCGCCTTAAATTCGCCAACTTTTATTCTTATCCGGTCGGCGGTCCTCAACCACATATTGGACCTGGCAATCGCCTGTGCGTCACCTCTATAGATAACCTTTCCGTTTTCTACTTGACAGTCATATCCAAGGCCGCGCACTTCCTTGGCAACAACCGATTCAAGGCCCATCGCAGCTGTAGCAATAATATCATACTTCATAAGAACACCATCTTTCAGATTAAATCCAAGGCTCCCAGCTTTGAAGGAGAGTCTTTAACTCTTCAAAAGGGAGTGGTTTCGTTAAGAAAAAACCCTGAATGGTTTCGCAGCCATTTTTTTTCAGGAATTTCAGTTGTTTATTATTTTCGACACCCTCGGCAACTACCTCGAGGTTTAATGTATGGGCCATCGTAATGATTGCCGTTACAATCGATGCATCCTCTTTATAAATAGAAAGATTTTTTACAAAGCTTTGGTCAATTTTTAACGAATCAATTGGAAAGCGATGCAGATAGCTTAAAGATGAGTACCCTGTGCCAAAGTCGTCTATTGACAATTTGATACCGAGCTGCTTTAGCTTGACAAGCTTGCTTATGGATTCAGGAGCATTTGGCATGATTGTGCTCTCTGTTAGTTCTAATTCCACAAGATGTGTTTTAATATTCGTTTTTTCAATGATTCGGCTTACATTTTTCACAAAATCATCTTGACCGAAATGGATTCCGGATATGTTAATAGCAACCTTTAAAACAGGGTGCCCGGATACATGCAAGAATTTAATATCCTGGCACGCTTGGTCAATGACCCACTCACTTATGGGAACGATTAACCCGGTTTCTTCAGCAATTGGAATAAACTCTCCAGGGGATATGTTGCCCAATTCCTTATCGTTCCATCTAAGCAATGCTTCTACACCGGTGATTTCTCCGGTATTTGCAAGAGCCTGCGGCTGGTAATATAAAGATAATTCCTTGTTTTCAATGGCTTTACGCAACCGATTTTCAACAGACAATTTCCTGCTCTCATTTTCTTGATGCTGGCCCGAATGATAAAACTCAAATTTATTTCGGCCATTCGACTTTGCCACATACATGGCCCTGTCGGCATTTTTGATCAATGTATCCGTATCTTTTCCATCAAAAGGGAAGACTCCAATGCCGATTGATGTGGATGTATACACTTCCTTATCCTCCAGTATAAACGGCTGTTCCAAAGAGCGGATGATTTCTCCTGAGATATGAGCAGCCTCTTTAGGGTGTTTAATGTTTGGTAACACAATAACGAATTCATCACCGCCAAGTCGGGCTATCATATCTTTATTCTTTAAGAGCCCTTTCAAGCGAGCTGAAACCTTTTTAAGGAGCAAGTCACCATAGTTATGTCCCAACGTATCATTAACCATTTTAAATCGGTCCAAATCAAGGAATAATACGGCTAGAAGCTGCTTGTACCTTTCCGCCGTGACCAGCAGCCGATCGAGCTGTTCATTAAGAAGATAGCGATTTGCAGCGCCGGTCAGGGAATCGTAATGCGCCAGCTTTCTAAGCTGGTCCTCGGCATTCTTGCGTTCGGAAATATCTGAAAAAACAGCAACGAAATTCGTTATTTCCTCATTTTCATCCTTGATCAAACTGATTGTCAGCCATTCCGGGAAAACCTCTCCGTCCTTCCGTTTATTCCAGACCTCACCATTCCATCGCCCTTTTTGATTAATTTCACTCCACATTTCATCATAGAATCGCTTATTATGTAATCCAGATTGAAGAATCTTTGGCGTCTTTCCAATTACCTCTTCCAACGAGTAGCCCGTAACGATTTGAAAAGCCGGGTTAACGGAAAGGATCCTCTTGTCAGCATCGGTGATCATAACGCCTTCTTCAATATTCTCGAATATTTTTTCACTTAGCTTGCTTTCTTGATTCCAGCGGTTTTTTCGAGCGTTTTCCGAAAAGGTGAGAAGAAAATAACTGCTGCCATTTCCGTATGAAAACAAACGGTATTTTATCGAACAAGGAAATACCGTACCGTTTTTGCGAATCATTTGAAGTTTCTCAAACGCTCCATCTGGACGTTCTTTCATTTCCCTCAAATAATCGGAGGAATGATTTTCCTCTAACAATAACGAAAATCCTTGGGCTTTCAGTTCATCCGGCAAATACCCTGTAATCTCTGCTGCAGCGGCATTGCACTCCAAGATATCACCTTCCCCTGACAGCAAAATGACCCCTTCCTTGACCTGATTGAAGAGCAGATCAGCCATTGCCGTGAATTCACGGGAAATAATTTCTAGCTCCAAATTGATCACAATAATCACCTACCTGAATCCCACTGAGATGGCATTATAGATATAATGATAATGTAAAATTCCTTTTCCGTATGTAATTATTTTGAGGATTTTCGCTAAATATCGCCAAACATTCATAAAAAAGACGAATTTTGGATTCTTAGCTAATCCTTATGTATAAAAATAAAAACTCTCCTTTACGAAAGGAGAGTTGCTCGTTTTAAAAGGATATATTATGATAACGTCCTATAAGCCATGTTTTGTTCCTCAGTACTGCAAGCGATTATCCATCTCGTACTTCGGCGGTAATCATCTATCTACAGATGCATAAGCTTCTGTCCTTCTCCCTCGTTCATTTTTTCCAAGGAAGAAAGCTCCCCTACCATAATTTGGGTTTCTCGCTCGTGGGGTTTACCTCGTTCCACCCTTTCCGTTTCCGGAAAGGCTCCGTCACTGTGGCACTTTTAAAGGTATTCATACCATATCCATAAAGGACTTAGGCATTTTCCCAGCCGTCAGCAAACAACTTGCTGCCCTGGCTTATTTTTTCGCCAGGCACGAACACTACGGACATCTCAGCCCGTGCGAGCATGGACTTTCCTCTACAGCCGAAAGCTGCAGCGATTACCTGAACGTCATTCACAACATAAACTATTATAATAAATTGCTGATAAAACATCAATGGTAAATCAAACTAATTTATCTCTTACGAGATATGGTTCTGGATCGAATCATGAATTTTAGGCTTTTGCTTTTTTCATGTGAGCCCTGTGTTCACATGCCGTACTGCAAAGCTGATACACTCAACTTGCATAGGCTTAACAACTCTCTCTGCTCTTTCCAGTAAAGATTATACCACAATGAGCGAAAAAATCAATCAAATAATTTATGAAAGATTGATTATTCGTTTAAACTTATAACAAGCTCAGTCATACAATTTGCTTCCGAACACATGCTTTTCCAGGTTTGATAGCCTTTTTAGGATGTCAAAATTAGTCGTTCCCGGTGTTACACTGGTTGTCGGTTGTGTTTGGCGCCTAGAGATATCATCCGCTTGTTTTCTTAGCCTAAGGTTTTCCTGCTTCAGCTCTTCGATCTCTTGGTGGAATGCTTCGTAGTCTTTTATGACTAAATCGAGAAATTGGTCAACATCTTCTGGTTTATATCCGCGCATTGCCGTCTTAAAATCTTTTTCAAGAATGTCTTTAGCCGATAATTTTATCTTATCAGATAGCATAAGATTCACCTCAATACTTTCGCGATACATCAATTTGTACTTATTATTTTTTCAAATAACCCTTGATTTGTCAACGGCACATCTTCATTTGGGGGCGGTATTGGACGCGTTACCTTTTCAACTCCATTGATCTTCTTCTGCAGCCTGCTGAAGGTCATCTAATGAAATACGAATAATTTGATAAGGATTGTCAGCACTGTATCTTACCGCCTCTGCCAAAGCGTACTTGGGAGTACCTTCCTTCTCCTCATCATACACGATAATCATACCATCGCTTTTGTGAACCATGAAAAGATTCTTTGCCTTCAGCTGCTGCGGGCCTTCGTATGGCTTTTTCGAGATAGAATCAACGAAATCCGCATGCGCCAAAATATTCTCATAATACTGCTGGTTCGCTTCATTCCAAGCCTCTTGCTGTTGCAAATATGGTGTCAATACACCCAGCTTTACATGATCATATTCATTTTTCAGCTCAATCAAAACCTCTGCAGCCCACAACTCAACACCAAGCTGGCCGGAAACAATCACCCATTCGCCACCCTCTTCAATTAAAGGAACCAACCGACGTTTTATTGCCCGTTTTATATATTTTACACCCTCATGATCATTTTTAAATATGCCAATTTCAAAAGGTTTATAGCCAGTTATGTATATTACGTTCAATCCGTATGATTCCTTTCTTTTAATAATAAAGAACAAGGGCTATTGCCCTTGTTTCCCTTTAACAAAATGGCCGCGGAAGGCAAGGATGGAGAGGTGCGACCGGAGGCCTGCCCGGACAAACCACATGCTGTTCAAAACATTGATTAACGACTGATGCAGTGTGCGGGAAGTAATGCTGGTGAGTAAAAACGTGTTGATTCACATTTGTTGTGTGTGATGGATGCACATGCGGCACAACATGTGGAATCACGTTGGTATTCACAAAATTCTGCGTTGGTGAAACAGTTCCCGGCATCACTTGGGCAGGTGCAACATTAGTTGGACCGACCGGACCAAATGGACCTGGTCCCATACCTGCTGGCGAAACCCCGGGACCCATACCTGCCGGTAAAACCCCAGGACCCATACCTGCCGGTAAAACCCCAGGACCCATACCTGCCGGTGAAACCCCAGGACCCATACCTGGGTAAGGGCCTGCCTGCGCACCCATTACTGCAGGACTTGGCTGTGGTCCCATTCCATACGGACCAGCTTGAGCACCCATTACTGAAGGACCTTTTCCAGAAGGACCCATTTGGGCTCCCATAACATTTGGTCCCATTTGGGCTCCCATTACGTTAGATTGCTTTTTCATATGTTCCATACAAAAAGCGTCCCCTTTCTTCATAGTTTCATTTACACTAACAGACTATGAATCTAGAGGTACAGTTGTACTAATAAAAAGACCTATATTTATGATAAAAAGGAATAAAAACCGTCCTTCAATGTTGAAAACACAAAACCAGTTAAACAAATAACAACAAAGAATAAAAATAAAATCGCTTTATACATGTTTCCCGCCCCGTCCTATAATCTGGAGGTGCCATTGCAATACGTTCTATAAACGCATGGCGACCTCTCACATCCTTACATTTTACACACATTGATAATACGGAACAATGATTCTTTATCAAAACTGACAGATAAATTTTCACAATGCTTATCATCTAAGAACGGGCAAGCTTCCTTTTCAGCCGTTCACAGCGTTTATACAGGTCTTGTATTAGAGATGCTGAAGGATTAGGGAGAGCCTCCAGTTCCTCAAGCAGCTTTAATGAAAGCTGAAGGGCCTTGTCATGTTGCTTGTATTGGTGTTCTAAAAGTTTACACATTTCATGCAATGCTTCGTGTTTTTCTCTTTGGGTTCCTCTTTCAGCCACTTCTAGCCAAATCTTTAAAGCAGTGTCGTAATCTTTTTTCTTTTTCATTTCATACGCTATGGCGTGACTGGCCGTGATTCGCTCCTCTTTTGATCCATGCTTAAGGAGACGGTGATAGGTTTCATTAGCCTCTTCTTTTTTTCCTAGATAACTAAGCCAGCGTGCAATTTCGAGGGTTTCCTGACCATATCCCTCAACTTGGAGGATTTGCCTTGACAAATGGATATAAAGTGTAATCAAAGAGAGAATATCTATTTCATTATGCTTCATGACGCCAAGTAATATTTCCGGATCTTTTCTTTCAACAAAATCAAAGTATATCATGGGCGCTAAATAGCCTGGGATATCATTCTCCCTTTTTAATCCTAGTATTTCCTCTTCAACTGCTGAAAGCTTCACTTTTTCCAGCCTGTTTTTCCAAAGCCTTCTTGAAGCATGGTACAAGTCAAAATGACCAAAATCCGGCAACCGTGGGACATGCTCCCGTATCAGAGTATGCCTTGTCTTTAGCTGCGGCCAGTCAAATGCTTTTCCATTGTACGTGACAAGGGTGTCATAATTGATATTTTCCAAAAAGCTTTGGTATAGGGGAATTTCGTTCCCGGGTTGTGGCAAAACATGCTGCCTTACAACGATTTCTTGGTTCCCAACAAATGCATATCCAAGCAAAAATATTGTATTTCCCGCACCTCCACCCAGACCCGTTGTCTCTGTATCGAAGAAAAATAAATCCATCGCGCCATGGCCCTTGGCAGATAGAGGGTGATCAAGAGATGAGTTGTTCCAAAGCTCGACAACATCGAGCAAGTCCTTGAACATGTACTTGCCGTGAAGGTAATCTAATGGATAACGTACCTCCCTGATGTAACAATGTTGATGATCAAACCAATAGACAGATGTTTCGTTCTCCTGCCATTTATCAATAAAAGGGATCTCATTCACTAGGTTTTTATTTTCCTGGACAGCAGCTTCCCTTTCCTGGCTGTCCAATTTCATATGGCTTTTCATACGTCCCAGTTTATTTTTTAACGACAATAATATCACCTCGAATCCTGACTAAACCATCTTATTTCGTCAGTATAATACAGGCGTGTCAACCGGTAGCCCCTTGGTGAACATGCTAAGCAGCTGGATGGCGTCCTTCTTTGCTCCCTCAGAGGCTGTATCTGTTCCTATGCAGGAAGGGCAACCGCTCTCGCATTGGCATCGTTCCACCATATTGCGGGTTTCGTTTACTATTAGCTCAACATTTTCATATACTTTTTCACTAAGTCCTATGCCGCCAGGATAACTATCGTAAATAAAAATGGTCGGTTTTTCATTATGGCTGGCTTTTACCTGGGGATAGACATGGATATCGTGCGGGTCGCACATCACGAAAAGGGGAATCATATAATTCAAGGCATGGGACGCGCCTATCAACCCTTGTTCCATCCTGTTATCATCCCAACCAAGTATCACCGTGTTAAGGGAAAGCATTGCCGAATTCGTATGAAGCTCCACTTCCGGCAGGGTAATTGGCCCTGAACCGATGTTATCATGTGTTTCAAACTTGATTTTTTTGAAAATTGTAGCCATTGCCCTTACCGATACATCTCCATATGCAGATTCATTCGTACTGCAGTTTTTTTGCTTATCCACTTCCAACACAGAAAGCTGGACGGCCAGGTTTGCATCAGTATAATAGTCAACGTTCACTTCCCGGACATACGCCTTCTTCTCCTCCCAGTCAAGCAGCTCGACCTGGTATTGAATCCCCTGGTGCAGGTAGATGGCTTCTTCATGAAGCAACGTCATCGCGCTGAATGTATCCATTTCACCGATCACTTTGTTTTCCGGAGCCTCTGTCTGGTCAATGATGACGACATTTTCCTGGGATGCTGAGCGCAGGCTGATATTATGGGCTGGAAAAGCATCATTCATCCAATACCATTTGTCACCATTTTGGTGAAGGATTCTTTCTTCGGTCAAAAATTCAAGCACATCCATGATTTCTGCCGTGCCAAATGTATCTCCTTTTTTGAAAGGCAGCTCATATGCCGCACATTTGATATGATCTACAAGAATTACCAGGTTGTCCGGATTAATTCTTGCTGTTTCTGGACTTCTTGAAAAGAAGTAATCCGGATTTTGGATCATATATTGGTCAAGTGCACTGGAGCTTCCTACCATGATGATCAACGCCTCATCATGTCTTCTCCCCGCTCGCCCGGCCTGCTGCCAAGCGCTTGCGATGGAGCCGGGATAGCCTGTCATGATGCATACTTGCAGCTGGCCAATATCCACGCCAAGCTCCAGGGCGTTAGTGCTCACAACCCCGTAAATGCTTCCTTCCCTCAACCCTCTTTCGATTTCTCGTCGCTGCTTCGGAAGATACCCCCCGCGGTAACCCCTTATAGACTTAGGCCCCAGTTGCTTTGAGACCAATTCCTGCAAATAAGTAAGCAGGATTTCGACTCTTACGCGTGACCGTGCAAATACAATCGTTTGGATCTTATTCCGCAAAAATTCCGTAGCAAGGCTTCGAGCCTCTAACACTGCGCTCCTGCGGATATTTAACGCCTTGTTCACAACAGGGGGGTTGTAAAAGACGAAATTCTTTTTTCCGCTTGGCGCTCCGTTATTATCAACCAGCAGCATATCCTTCTCGGTAAGCTCCTCGGCAAGTTGCTTCGGGTTTGCAATTGTTGCCGATGTGCAAATAAACACTGGGTCGCTGCCGTAGAAATTGCAAATCCGTCTCAGCCGCCTGATCACGTTTGCAGTGTGGCTCCCGAAAACACCCCGGTATATGTGAAGCTCGTCAATAATGACATATTTCAGATTTTCAAACAGCGATACCCATTTCGTATGGTGCGGCAAAATTCCAGAATGCAGCATATCCGGGTTGGTAATCACAATATGCCCTGCCTTACGGATCTTTTGACGGATATTTGAAGGGGTATCCCCGTCATAGGTATAACTATTAATACCCACTTCCATCTCATCGATCATCTCATGGAGCTCGCTTTTCTGATCGTAGCTTAGTGCTTTTGTAGGAAAGATATAAAGAGCCCGTGTTTTTTCATTTTCTATGATGGACTGCAATACAGGAAGATTATAACAAAATGTTTTTCCAGACGCTGTTGGTGTTACTGCAACTAAACTTTTCCCCTCCACAGCCGCATTAAAAGCAGTAGCCTGATGGGTATAAAGCCCGTTTATTCCCCTGTTTGCCAACGCCTGTCTTATCCTTTTGTCCATTCGTTCTGGGAACGGGACAACCGTTGCTTCCCGAGGATCAATTGTATGCCAGTGGACGAAATTGTCTTTATACTTTTCATCGGTTTTCAAGCTTGCAATTATTTCCTGCAAGTTTTCTCGTAATTTCATTATCGTTCACCCCAATAGTATTATTTTAACGAATGAACGTTCGATAAAAAAGAAAAATATCATTCCCTTTTTTTGGTAATGATTAACATCTTATTTACTTAACATTTTTTTTCACTTAATAATCGTCACAGCCTTATGATACAAAGAATAACATGATGAAAAAAATAACCTATGAAATAAAGACAAATAGAAAATTGTTTTTACAATTCACCATTAAATTCGGACTTACATAGCCTAAATAGCAGCGGTATAAAGTTGAAAGGAGAGACTGACAAATGTCTGATTCAGAGAAACATAAGAGTCGGAAATCTTCACATGGGCAGACGTTTAATGAATTTATGACGACCATGGACCGGCTCTTTGCAGAAAAACCGCTAAAAGGCATTCTTCAATCGATGGATGATTTTTTCGGGTCAATAGAACGGAGCTTTCCTGTTGAGATCAGCGAGAAAGATACGTACTACCATATCAAAGCTGCGCTTCCCGGAATCAAACGGGAACAAATAGATATTGAAATGCTTTCTCAAGGAGTTGTCATCAGTGTAAAAAACTATGTACAGGCTGTAAAATTCACCGCAAACAAAGCACCAAAACGAAGGCCATCTCCAAACACTGTTTCAAGAACCATCAACCTTGCAAAACCAATCGATGAACAAAGGGCAACAGCCAATCATCGTGATGGGGTATTGGAAATTAAAATTCCAAAGCTAAAAGGCAAGCGGATTACGATTAACGACTGACATCTAACCAAAATCAAGGAGGCCAAAGCCTAAGAAAACAACAGAAGCTCAAGAAGCTCCTGACGTTTTCTTGGGTTTTGGCCTTTTAATTGCATTGAGGGTTACACTTTAAGCAGTTTTCCTCCAAACCCTTTGACGATTGATGACATCTGGCTGAAGGTGTTCATCATTTGCCCGGCAGTATTCATCATTTTATTTACGTCAATTGATCCATCCTGTGTCTTGAATTGGTTCAGTATAGATTGGAAGCCAGAAGGTGGTTGTTTCATGAACTGCTGGCTGGGATACGGATTTGCGAATGCTTGCTGCAAAGGCGGCCTTTTCTGGATAGGTTGAAGTGGATTCTCAAAGGGATTGGGTCCGTTCTTTTTTGTAGACTCTTGCTGGTAAGCGGCAGGCTGATAGGGCATTAGTTGCTGTGGGAACTGCTGGGAAGGTAAGTGCGTGGGACCTCCATTCATGTAAAACCCGGGAAAATGTTGATTTGCGGGTAAAGGAATGGGCGTACCTTGAAAATGATTCATTGGTTGTCCGCCGTTTTGGAAATAAGACGGACCCTCATTAATATGTCCCTGATTATTGGGCAGTTCCATCTGATAGTAACCAGCCCCCCCGTGCATGGGATGAAAACCGGCGGGGGCATAGTAGGCTTCCTGGTACATATTCATCGCATTACGCTCAATTGCCGGGTTATCCAGGCCAGGTTCAAACTGTTGCGGATAATACGGATATTCATTTAAAAAGGCCGGAACCGAATAGCTATTGTATCCGCTCCCCCACTCATCTCCGGGAATGTAATTCCTGTTAATCATCACAAGCCTTTCCTCCTCTTCATGGCATTAGCTGCTATACTATATGAATGTAGAAATAGATTGGTGAGTAACCCTTTAGGCACACTTCGATCCTTTTACATATTATTGTTTATTTCTGTTTCCACACTTTTTAAAATGAATTTAACCGATTGAACATGGCTCTTGAATCTGCTATAGCTCGTTTTAGAAAAAAAAGCCTGCACCGAGATATCAGTCAGGTTTTGCGCCGTCTGATCAATCTGTTGAGGAAAGATGTACCTAAAATGCTCTTCCTTCATCCTTTTCTTCATTTGTTCGGACCATTCCGTTGTTAAATCGTGGACCTTGTCCGCAAAAGGCTTTACTTCCGTATAAAAATCATGCTCCTTTCCAGATTCACGAACCAGATCATAAATCTGGTCTGCTTCCTCACAAAGATTGATTAATTTCTTCGTTAACTGCAAAACGTATTTTTCAGCCTCCATTATTTCCTCCTTCTCCTTGATCACTAAAGTATATATGAATGTGAGGGAATTGAAAAATATTGGCCCTAAAAAAAAGAAAAAGCAGCTAACCCAAGCTGCAAAGGTAACTATCTAGTAACCCAAATTAGGGTTCATCGGCATTTTCTGATTCATGGCGCTTGCTTTTCTCAAAATGTAGGACTTGTTTTCGAAATCTTTTACTTTCCATTCCTGTTCTGCCTTCTCAAACGCAACTTGAGCGGAATGAACCATTGCCATTTGACTCCCCCAGAGCCGGCAGCGGCCGGTGTTATAATTTTCACCTACTGTTTCCTCCAATTGTTCCAAACGCACGGTTATTTCACCAAGCAACTCCAGGATCTCTTTCGTCTCTACTTTTTTTATTTCCATAAACAAACCTCCTCTTCTCTTTGTTTTTATTATTCTTGGCTTTGATCACGAGTACCTTCAACGGCGACAAAACTAGAAGGAAATCGTCAAAGAAAGTGAATTTTGCTGAAATTTCCCCTTTCATTTCGACAACATCTCTGAATGTTTCAAATGATTATGCAAATCCTAAAGCAAAGCCATTTTTTCCTAATATCGCAGGAAAAAGTCCTTCGCTTTGATAAAAAAGTGAAGCTGTTTCTGCTTCTTGCGGTACCAATCGTTCAATTTTATTTCTTTAGGAAGGCTGGGCATATTAAACCAAATCGCATTTATATCTGTTTTCGTGTCCCATAGTTCCATTCTTTGTACTGAATGGGAAATGACGGGATAAACCATTCTCAAAAACGGTGTTTCCCTTCTCTTTTTGTTTTGAAAATATTTCTCATAATCGTGCCGGGAGCCGGTTGGCTCTGTCAGACGCGCAAATTCGTAGAAAAACGGAAACAAATCCTCGTGGAACAGAATCAATGAAAGCATTTTTCCAAGTTCAATCCGGGCATCCACGTTCCGGAAGTCCGATACCGAGTGCCCATATAATTCACCGCAGCACATTGGAAATAGCACAGTGCTGAAATGCATCCAGTCCTGTAATTCGAAAAGAAACGAGTGAAATATAAACGGATTGTAATACTGGTGTCTGATTACGGGTTCTTCAATGACATTTTGCTCGTTTATAATCAGGGCATACAGCAATCGGGTTTCATCCCTGGAATTCCAAAAGGCGTTCCATTCATGTTCTGAAAAACTGGAAATCGAAAAATGTCTCGACAAATGAAACAAAGGGATACGATATTTCGTCGAATAATGATAAAGCATTAGCTGAGGAAAGGCATCATGGAAAATCAGCCAGTTAGCGCGTTCATAAGTCATAAACAAGGAATGCCTAAAGTGGCGGGAAACAGCCTTCGGAAGCCATGCCCCCTCAAGGTCGCACATATTCCATCCGGCATTTCGTGAAACCATGCTGGCAAGGAAAGCCCATTTAATCTCAGGGTGGATCGAAAAGAAATATTCATAGGCTTTCGTCCTTGATATGTTATCTTTATTCCATTTTTCCGTAAGCCATGTAATTTTTTTAATCAGTTTTTGTTCCTTTGGGGTCAGGCTCCATATATTGTTGCATTGCACCATGTGTTTCACCTCTCTCTTGTAAAAAAGTTGACTAAATAATTAAGTACAATAGATTAATATTGGTGCCATTTGTGGATTTACTTTCCAACATAGCAGGCCATGTGAGAATGAGGTTTATCCTAGTCCTGAGATGTTTCAAAAGCATTGGTTGCCTTTTTGAAAGTGCATAATTTAGGAGAACGCTCATTTTGTAGCCTTTTGTACAAGTGTTAGCGTATTGGGAAATAAACAAATTTATTCACCAACCGACTTTCTTTTTTGCTATCATAGATGAGTGTAAAAAAGGAGGGGTAAACTTTGGCTTTTCACTACCCAAATGGCCGGAGGTTCGTCCCGGCAAAAAAGGATCCTAGCGCCCGTCCGGCAAAACAAATAAGCTACAGCAATCGCGGAAAAACGCTGGAGGATGATTTAAACGAAAGCAACCAGTATTATCTGTCCAATGGCATTGCGGTTATCCATAAAAAACCGGTTCCCATTCAAATTGTAGATGTGCACTATCCTAAAAGAAGTGCAGCTGTAATTAAGGAAGCTTATTTCAAACAGGCGTCGACGACAGATTATAATGGCGTTTACAAAGGAAGATATATTGATTTTGAAGCAAAGGAAACGGCGAACCCTACTTCCTTTCCGCTTAAGAATTTTCACCAGCATCAAATCGAGCATATGAAAAGTGTTGTTAACCAAGGCGGGATTGCGTTTGTCATCATGAAGTTCACTGTGGAGGAAGAAACTTTCTTAATGCAATTAGAGGACCTTTCAAAATTTTGGAACAGGATGCTGTCCGGCGGTAGAAAATCGATTACAAAAGCTGAAGTGGAAAGTTGTTCGATTATGATTCCTCTAGGCTTTCAACCAAGGATTGACTATATTAAAGCAATAGATTCAATACTGTCCTAATTTGATTCACCGTTGTTAGAAAGGCAGGTAGCTGTAATGGCTGAGAAGTATAAAACGAGAACAGAGCGCCGCAAGCAAACCGAGAAGCAGAAGAAAGATAGTAAACAAAAGCCCAAGGGCCTATTTAAAAGGGTTTTTCTCTTTCTGGTCACTTTGGGAATCATCGGTATGGTTGCAGGAGGGGCGGCATTTGCCTATTTCATCAGCGATGTACCGAAGCTTGATGAAAATCTGCTGAAAGATCCGGTTCCATCAACGCTTCTTGATATAGAAGGAAAACCGTTTAAGGAGGTTGGGCAAAAACGGGTATATGTAGAATATGAAGATGTCCCAAAGCTTGTGGAAAACGCGTTCCTCGCAACAGAAGACGTCCGTTTCTATAAACACCACGGCGTGGACATCATGCGCCTTGGCGGTGCAGTAATGGCAAACATCACCCAAGGGTTTGGATCACAGGGTGCAAGCACAATCACCCAGCAGGTGGTAAAGCGTTCGTATCTTTCACCAGAGAAAACCCTGAAACGAAAAGCGCAAGAAATGTGGCTATCCCTTCAGCTTGAACAAAAATATACAAAACAAGAAATCTTTGAAATGTATATCAATAAAATTTTTTTTGAAAACCGTGCAAATGGTATTGGAACCGCCGCTGAAATCTATTATGGAAAAGAATTGAAAGATCTTGAGCTTCATGAAGCAGCCATGCTTGTCGGTCTGCCGCAAAGCCCTGCTCGTTATAACCCGTATAAATATCCAGAAAGGGCAGAGAAACGCAGGAATGTTGTACTTTATTTAATGAATAAGCATGGATTCATCACAAAGGCAGAAATGGAAAAAGCTCAAAAAATTCCAATTGAACAGGGACTGGTAAAAAAAGGGCAGAATCAAATGGACAGCACGCCTTACGAAGTTTTCGTTGACCAGGTTATCAAGGAAGTCGAAAAAATGGGCGATTACAATATTTTCGCTGACGGGTTGGAAATCCATACTACCCTTGATAGGGATGCCCAGGAATATGTACACAAAATGCTTACCACAAACGAAATTATTACATTCCCTAGCAATAAGCTTCAAGCGGGGATTACCCTCTTAGATACGAAAACCGGTGAAATCCGAGCAATCGGTGGGTCTAGAAGCGCTGATTTCAACAGTGGATGGAACTATGCAACGGATACAAAAAGACCCCCTGGGTCAACAATTAAACCGATTTTTGATTATGGTCCAGCTATCGAGTATAAGAAATGGTCAACATATAAGCAAATCGTTGACGAACCATATACCTATTCTAACGGTGTACAAATAAACAATGCCTCAAGGCGGCATTACGGCAAGATGAGCATCCGAGAGGCACTCGGGCGATCGTTAAATATCCCAGCCCTTAAAACGTTCCAGGAGGTTGGAACTAACCGTGCTCAAAACTTTGGCAAGAACATGGGGCTCCCGATCAATGAGGATTTGGTTGAAGCTGATTCAATTGGAGGCGGCAAGCTGCAGGTTTCCTCACTTGAAATGGCGGGCGCTTATAGTGCTTTTGGAAATACCGGTATTTATAATGAGCCTCACTCTGTTAAGAAGATCGTGCTGCGGGATAAAAGTACAACGATAAAGAATAAACCGGAGTCAAGGGCTGTTATGAAGGATTCAACCGCATTCATGGTAACCGATATGCTAAAAAGTGTATTGAAGGAAAGTTACGGTACCGGTGTGCTTGCAAATATTTCTGGACTACCGGTTGCTGGCAAGACCGGTACAACAAACTATTCTGCGGAAGATAAAAGAAAGTACAATGTTGAGCCTGGCGGAGCGCTCGATTCCTGGTTCGCCGGCTACACAACAAATTATACTGCCGCAATCTGGGCAGGTTATGAAGATAAATCAAATTTCCTTAGCAAAAGCTCTCAGGGAATCCCAAAGGAAGTATTTCGCAAGCTAATCCAGCATGTTTCCCAAGGGAAAGAAACGAAAGACTTTAAAAAACCGAGCAGCGTTGTAAAAGTCGGAGTCGTCAAAGGCTCGGATCCTGCCATGCTGCCAAATGAATATACACCAAAAACTGAAATTGTTTATGAATATTTTCTAAAAGGAAATGAACCAACCGAAGTCACGAAAAAATTCGACAAACTTAAAGCGCCGTTTAATTTGAACGCGGTTTATGACCAGACTGCCAATGAAATTACTTTAACGTGGGATTATCCGGAAAGTGAGGAGCAAGATCCAGAGTTTCAAGTCGAAATTTCAAGTGATAAAGCTGGCGAAAGGGAAATTACCCTCACAGAGCATGAGATAAAGGTTCGAAGTGTCATACCAGGAGCTAAATATACATTCACCGTTACTGCCACCGCAGATGGCCAGCGGAGCGACCCTGTAACAACTACAATTGATATCGTTGATCCAAGTATAGCTGAAGAATTGCCGGAAACAGATCCTGACCAGTTCTGGCCACCTGTTGATGAATACTCCCCGGGAAATGGCAATAACAATCCTGGCAACGGAAATGGTACAGGAAATGGAAACACTCCTGGTAATGGCAACAGTCCTGGAAATGATAATAGTCCTGGAAATGGCAACAGTCCCGGAAAAGGCGAAAATCCTGGAAACGGCAATGCAGATCAAGGGAACCCATCTCAAAGCTGGCCATGGAGCGGTGGAGATGGAACGAACCCTCCAGGCACTGATTCTCGGGATAACCAATAGAAGGACAAAAAACGTCTAGGCTTGATGCTTAGACGTTTTTTTAGATAATATTTCTTTTTTATAGTATAGTTTTTCCAATTCGGCAAATAATTCTGCAAGCTGCACATAGGAATGATAAAGGCCGGGCCGAAAGAAGATAAAACTTAACCTATCAGATGTGTTTACAGGTTTGAATGGAAAAGACTCAATGGCAGCTTCCCAATTTTTGAGACTAACCGGCTTATTGTTCAACCAAAAAAGTGCCGAGAAGAATAAAGATAATCCCTCTATCATATAAATGCAAGCATCTTCTGCTTTTCTGTCAGAAAAGAGTAAACCTGCCTTTTGATTTATCCTTTTCCAGTGTGAAAAAATCTCAACGAGCGACAATTGGTCCGCCTCCCATGGACGGTATCCGTTTAAACCGTTCCAATATAATAGTTCATAGGCAAAATAGGGGTTAACACCAGCAATTCCCCTATCCTGTAATGCGGCCGGTGAAATTACAGCATCTTCTCCGGAAAAAAATAATGGATGCTTTAGCTCCTCAGGTATGCTGCATGTAATTGGCCCTCTCATTTCACAACTTTCACCTTCATGCGTTTCTTCCCTTCCCGGCATACATCCAACAGCGGGCAGGTCTCACATTTGGGTGACTGTGCCTTGCAATGGTATCTTCCAAAGAAAATAAGACGATGATGCGTAATGGACCACTCTTCCTTCGGTATCTTCGCCATTAATGTCTTTTCCACTTCCAGTACGCTGTCTTTCCATCGGCATATACCCAAGCGTTTGCTCACTCTTTCGACATGAGTATCGACCGCTATGGCAGGGACACCATAAGCAACGGAAACAACAACATTGGCAGTTTTCCTTCCAACGCCGGGCAAATTTGTTAATTCATCCCTGTCTGTTGGGACTTCTCCATCATAATCTTCGATAATCATTCGGGAGAGCTTTTGAATATTTTTTGCCTTGTTTCGGTACAGGCCGATCGAACGAATATCGTTCTCAAGTTCTTCAAGAGGCACACTTATGTAATCCTCTGGCTTTTTATATTTTTGGAAGAGATTCTTTGTAACTTTATTGACTAAAGCGTCGGTACATTGGGCCGATAATGCAACCGCAATGACTAGTTCAAACGGATTTGAGTGGTTCAGCTCACAATGTGCATCCGGAAACATTTCCCCTATTGTCTCAAGACACTTTCGTATTTGCGCTTTATTAAGCATGTTTTTACTCCTTTAAACCATAGATCACTGCTCCAGCCAGTTATAAAAAGGGATTTCCTTAGAGGGCGCAGTGGCTGGTTTCACCCTTTTTTCCCGTTTCTGGTGGATACGAAATTTTTCGCTATGCTGTCTAGCTTGCTCAGTTGTTTTAATCCCGTTTCTTTTCCATTCAAACAAGATCCGGTCAATATAGCGAAAATTCAACTTTCCAGATAATACACTTTCCTTTAACGCCGCTTTAATGATTTCAGCATGGTGATCTTCTTCCATCCACATGGCAAGTGTTTCGCATTCAAATGGAGACAACGGCCTGCCGAACTCTTTTTCAAAAATTGTATATAGGCTTTGATTATCTTCCGCATTCTTTTCGGTTTCTGCCTGGTTTACCGTTTTGAGGAAGCATTCAATCATTTTTTCAAACATCGGTTCGATGGAATAGCTTTCGTGCAGGATGGAACCGGGATACTCCTCGTTGATTTCTATAAAGCCTCGTTGGATCATCCTTTGGATCATCCCCAGACAATCCTGTTCTCCATACGTCATTCTTTCTGCAATTTGCCCCGGCGTCGGAAACTCGTTTCCATTTTCCCGAAAATTATGGAGCTGCAATAATAGCATGACCTCTTCTTCATTTAGCCCCATTACTTTATAATGGCTAAAAAGAAAAGAAGGAATCGTGATCGTACCTTCCTTAAACCATGCAAATAATTTATCCTTCATCATAAGACACCTCTCATCAAGTATAACACGAAATGGATTCACGAAATAAGCGCCAAATAAGATGAAAGTTTTAACAACATCGGGTTCCCATGATGAAAAAAAGAACGGCAGCCGAAAAGCGGCAAAACCGTTCAAATTAACATATGACTGGAATGACAATTTCTAGCGCTTGCCACTGTAATTTTTGGTTGAGTAATGAATTTTCCCATGCCTTCCAAGGAAGCTAAAGTAAATTAAAGAATTTATTTCTTAAGGATTATAGTAAAAAATGAAAGACCAATTATGGATACAGTCTATTTAACAATCGCGGGAATGGAATCGTTTCACGTACATGCTCTACTCCGCTTATCCAGGCGACTGTACGCTCTAAACCTAGACCGAAGCCGGAGTGCGGAACAGAGCCAAATTGTCTCAATTCCTGATACCATTTATAGGCTTCCTTGCTCAGGCCGTGTTCCTCAATGCGCGCGTCCAACAGATCATAATCATGGATCCTCTGTGAACCGCCAATTATTTCGCCATACCCTTCAGGTGCGATAAGATCTGCGCAAAGCACCACTTCTTCCCGTTCAGGGTCAGGCTGCATATAAAACGGTTTTATTGATGTAGGATAATGCGTGATGAAAACTGGTTTATCATAGCTTTCAGCAATCGCCGTTTCGTGTGGTGCCCCAAAATCATCGCCCCACTGAATATCATCAAAGCCTTTTTCATGAAGGAACTTAATGGCATCATCGTAATTTATACGAGGGAAAGGTGCTTTAATTTGTTCAAGCTTGGATGTATCCCTCCCAAGAGTGTTCAGTTCAAGCTTACAATTTTTAAGGACAGATTGAACGATATGGGAGACATATTGCTCCTGAACCTGGAGATTATCTTCGAATTCGTAGAAAGCCATTTCGGGTTCGATCATCCAGAACTCGATCAAATGGCGCCTCGTCTTTGATTTTTCGGCACGGAAGGTAGGGCCGAATGAAAAGACTTTTCCTAGCGCCATCGCTGCCGCTTCCATATACAATTGTCCACTTTGGGAAAGATAAGCGTCTTCATCAAAGTATTTTGTAGCAAACAACTCGGATGTTCCCTCCGGTGCACTGCCTGTCAAGATAGGGGGATCAACTTTAACAAAGCCTTCTTTGTTAAAAAATTCGTAAGTAGCCCTTATGATTTCATTGCGGATTTTCATTACCGCGTGCTGCCGTTTAGACCTTAACCATAAATGCCTGTTATCCATGAGAAATTCGGTTCCATGGGCCTTAGGTGTAATCGGATAATCGACTGATTCATGAATGACTTCAATATCTTTTATAAGCATTTCATAGCCAAAAGGAGAACGTTCATCTTTTTGAACGATCCCTGATACATACAAGGATGATTCTTGTGTCAATGCTTTTGCCTTTGCAAAAACTTCCTCGCCTACATCCTCGCGTACGACAACCCCCTGGATAAAACCGGAGCCGTCACGAAGCTGCAAAAATGCGATTTTTCCGCTTGAGCGTTTGTTTGCCAGCCAGCAACCAATCTTGATTTGCTCATCAACATATTTATTAGCTTCCGCAATCGTAATTTTCACGTTATATTTCCCTCCAAATTTACAACCCAAAACTAAAAATTTTACCTTCTATATTATACATTTAGAACAACAGTACAGGCAAATCACCTGCGCGGGTTCCTATCGTCTCAAAAAAGAAAAACCCGCCGATTGGCGAGTTTGAAGAAAAAGTCTAAGCCATCTTATTATCCACAAACTTATGAATGCGCTCCACTGCGGTTTCCAGCTGTTCAAGCGAAGTTGCGTAAGAAAGACGAATATAGTCATCAGCTCCAAAGCCTGAACCAGGAACGACAGCTACTAGCGCTTCTTCCAATAAAGCTTCCACAAAATGATCTACACTTTGGTAACCTGTGAGTTCCGCAGCTTTTTTTACATTTGGGAACAGGTAAAAAGCACCTTGGGGCTTCAAGCATGTAATTCCTGGGATTGCGACAAGCTTATCATAAATAATGTTAAGCCTTTCTTCAAAGGCAGTACGCATTTGCTCTACTTCATCTTGCGGGCCTCCATAAGCTGCAATGGCACCGTATTGTGCAGTAGTTGTTGGATTCGATGTGCTGTGGCTTGCCAGGTTGGTCATTGCCTTAATGATTGATTCCTCACCCGCAGCATACCCAATTCTCCAGCCGGTCATTGAATGCGATTTGGACACACCATTAATCAGAACCGTTTGCTGTTTTAATTCAGGGGACAATGACGCGATTGAAACATGGGACGCGCCTCCGTATAAAAGTTTTTCATAGATTTCATCGGACACGATCAATACATCATTTTCCAAGCATACTTCACCAAGGGTACGAAGCTCTTCCTCTGTATAAATCATGCCAGTAGGATTGCTTGGCGAATTGATCACGATCGCCTTGGTTTTTGCTGTAATGCTTTCTTCAAGCTGTTCTCTTGTTAATTTAAAGTCGTTTTCTTCTTTTCCTTCAACATAAACCGGTATTCCACCCGCAAGCTTGACCTGCTCCGGATAGCTCACCCAGTATGGAATCGGAACGATAACTTCATCACCTTCATCGAGAATAGCCTGGAACAATGTATACAGTACATGCTTTGCGCCCGATCCGACCATGATTTCGGACAGCTTATAGTCAATTCCTTGATCTCTTTTTAGCTTGGCTGCAATTTCTTCCTTCAACTTCGGCAGCCCTGCTGAAGGGGTATATTTTGTTTGGCCCTCTATCATAGACTTATAGGCGGCATCGATGATATACTTTGGTGTATTAAAGTCCGGCTCCCCGGCACCTAGACCGATAATGTCGTGGCCCTGTGCCTTAAGTTCCTTAGCCTTGGCTGTTATTGCCAGCGTTGTAGATGGTGTCAATGCCTGTACACGGCTAGCTAATTTCATGAAAAATATCCCCCATTCATATGCTTCGGTAAAATTTAAGCCATTCCCCTGTTTTGAAATCATAATAATCATAATTATACCGGTTTGAATCATCAAGATATGTGATTTCCCAAAGCGGTGTGTTGTTTTCCATTCCAAGTTTTATAGAAATAATCTCATCGGGTTTTTTATTGGCAATCTTCAAGATCTCTTCTTTTGTTTTGCCGGAGTCATAATTTGCGGTGACCGTCTTTTTATCGTCATCATTTGGCAGCCACACGGCCTTTTTCCCGCCATCTGCCGTTTTGCCTATGAGAACCTTATAGGAATCCTTGCCATTATAAATAAAAAATTCGTCCATAGTGACAAGGCCAGCTTCCTTTTGTGCAACACGGAACGCCTCCTGTTCAGAATCCTTTTTTGGCCCTAAGGCACTTATATAAGTACCTGCAACAATTCCGAACACAAAAAGTATCGCTACGGCAATACCAATCAGCCATTTTTTCAAAATGCGCTCACTCTTTCTATGTACGATAGATCGTAAAAATTGCTTTTTCTTGATTATCCGATTCAAGCCCCAGCCCGAACATCAAATCTTTTTCACTTAAAGTGCGGTTTAACGCATCGACAATTTTATATAATTCAGGTCAGTTTTACACCGTACTGTCGAAAGCACTTCAATTTTGCTGTCCATCGCTTGATTCCTCCAATAAGTCTTGATTTCTCTGCTTGAACATTGATAACAGGATATAGAATTCATTATAACAGCTTAGAATAAATTCTGTTATAAATATTCACTCTTTTGGGAATTTCTTTTACGAGAATGTATAAAATTCGCCATTTCCCATGTATTTGTTCAATTTTTTGAATGCAAAAAATTCCTTATCGGAAAAATTTCATGGTTTGCTTCGGTAAATTTTGTTGTTACAGTTCCCTGATCAGCAATGTTTAGAACCTCTATCCATAGTTCATGGCATTTCTTCACCATTTCATTCTGAGCATGTGTTTCTTGATGCTCATCAAGGATAACGGCTTGCGGATCCAAATGCTCTGCAACCTCGAGTGGCATCGCTGTAAACGGAGCCCGGACAATTTGAACACTAGACGGTGTCAATGATAGAAGTTTTTCTCTAATAACCCCAGAAGACGACGTCACATATAAAAGATGATTAGCCCTGATATGAATCGTTAAATCCAGTTCTTGTCCTTTCCCTTCTTCCTCATGAAGCACACCAATTGCTACTTCATCTAAAAAGGTTTCTTTTGACTGGCTATCCCAGACATCAATTTTTATGTCCGGAACCTCATATAGAAGCCTGTTGACCTTTTTAACCATTCCCTTGCCTGCTATTACTCGTGAAACTTTATATTGATCGACAATATCTTGCAGATTACTGTCGTAACCATCACCCTGCCTGGTCAGTATAATTGTATCAATCTGTTTAACTCCATAGAGCCTAAGCCATTCTTTCAAATCTTCATAATCCTCGGTCGCTCCAGTATTGATCATGATGGTCGATCCCCCAGCCCCCTGGATAATGGAAGAATCCCCCTTATTTAAATCAAAGAATGTAATCGCATATTCTTTCTCCATCAGGTTCAAATCTATTTTTTGAATTTCCTCTGGTACCGCAGTTTCCTCGCCTGAAATGGGCAGTAATCCGGTGAAAAAAAGCATCATGGAAAGAAGTACATTCACTACAGCATCCTCCGTATTAACAACTTTATCCATAGATTACCTGTTTTATTTGTATATTATCCCTACTTCTTTGGCAAAAACCTTTTCATCTTGAGACTGAACTACAAGTAGCTCCATTCTTCTATTTTTCTTTCCAAAGTATGTAAGGATACTTCCTCCCATTTTAATCCCGGAATCGCCTCCATAAACTCCTTGCCATATCCGGCCGTACTGATACGCGGGTCCAATAGAAGCAACACACCCTTACCATGCCTGGATCTTACCAATTGGTCGAAGCCCTGGCGAACTCTAAAGATTGCTTCAGGCAGTAAATATTCCAAGAATGGATTCTTCCCCTGCTTTGCAATTAGTAAGCATTTAGCCTCAGTGGCTGGCTCATCAGGCGGTGAAAACGGAAGGCCTACAAATACGAGACATGAAAGATTATCCCTTGGGATCTCAATACCCTCCCACAGGCTTGTTTTACCGAATAAAAGAGCCTTTTCAAAAGATTGAAAATTACGGAGCATTCTCAGCTTGCTTCCTCCCGTTATTCCCTGCGCTAACATGGTGAATTCCTCTAGTTCCCCCAAATCCTTCACATATTGATAGGTTTTCCGCAGAATGTTATCTGAATCAAATATTATAACCACCCTGCCATGCGCTGCCTTGGTAGCAGATATAATGTGGCGAGCCGCACCCTTTACGAACTCATCCAAGGGGACTGCATTTATATCCGGCATATCTGACGCAATCAATCCTTTAACGCAGTTGGAATAATCAAATGGGGAGGGAAGACATCTTGTTTTGATGTCCATATCCTCAATACCAAGCTGCGTTTTGAAAAACTGGAAAGAGTTCTTTGCAGATAATATTGCTGATGTCATAACCACACTATTTTGGGAAGCAACAAAAGTACCCCATAAGGCGGCTCCTGCTGTTATTGGCTGGGATGATAAAGATAGGCCATGATGCGGAGCGGATTTCACATAGGACATTGTATAAATAAAAGATTGCGTAGGATCGATAAAAAATTCCTTTAACAGTAACTCGATTTCCCTCAACTGTTCGACCTTCATTTCAAATTCCCCGATGAAGAAACGAGGATTTTTTCCCAATGAGTCTTTCTGCTTTAGAGCGTCGAGCCGTTCAACCAGTTCTTTTATAAAATAGTGTAACTGATTGTTCATTCTATTAACGAGCGTCGTTACCTGTCTCCACTCAGGCTTCTCCTTGACTTGAATCGCCATTCGTCCCGTGCCTTCCCCGCTTAGGTGCTTCTCTGCGATCCCGGCAAGCAAATAAAATAAGTGATCTAAATCGTAAATAACATTATTCAGTGCCTCATTCAGGATTGTGATGCTTTTTAACCCTTTCAGTTTGTTTTCCCTGACCAGCTTCTCCAGCTTGTATAGTAAAAGTTTCTGTTCATAGGTCCCAAGCCTATTAAGTAATGTCTTAACTGAAATGTAGTCGAGCCTGCTACCTAAATACTTAGAAGCTGCCTGTTCTAAATACTGTGCCTCATCAAGGATCACGAAGCCTTCGACTGGTTTCATTCTCTCATCCTCAAGAAAACCCGAAGCTAGATAGGCATGGTTGGTGATGATGAAATCAGCCTTCTGTGCAAGGCGCGTAGCCCTTTCATAATAATCAACAGAAGACCAGGGCTGCAGCAGTTCCGGATCGATATAACCGCCGCTTTGAATCCTTTCCCAAAAAAGCTTGCCGCCGCTTGTTAAATTCAGTTCATCTTTGTCGCCTGTCTCTGTTTCAGTTAACCAAACCAGAATTTGCATCTTTGCTAGGGCTGTTTCATAATTGTCATCCTTTTCGCGGAGTGCCCTTTCAAATTTCGCAAGGGATAAGTAATTGCCCCTTCCTTTCAACAGAACAGTATGAATATCGAAAGGAAGCATTACTTTTAATTTCGGTATTTCCTGATGAATAAGCTGATTCTGCAATTGTATGGTATGAGTAGAAATTAAAACAGTTTTCCCGTGATGTTTGGCAAAAAAAGCAGCCGGAACTAGATATCCCAATGATTTCCCGATACCAGTGCCGGCTTCAATAATAGTATGGCGGCCTTCATGAAAGGATTCATACACCAAGTCCATCATTTTAAACTGTTGCTGCCTATATTCCATATGAAGGATTGCAGTTTGCATTAATGCAGCCTTTTTGGCATGGTCAAAAGGATAACTATGTGAAATTCCTACATGATGATTTCCATCTTCATGGATTGACTTTCTCAAGGCAATCCCTCGGAATATGTTTAAATCAGGGCAACGAACCTCGTTTTTTGCCGTTTTTTCAGACATCAGTTCTTCAAGCAAATCCGAGATATCGCTTTTTAATGAAAAAGAAAGCTTATGTAGCTTTTTAAGTGTAATTAGCGGAAGTGCGGCAAGTTTTTTATTTAATTCCAAGAATAGCAGTGCAGTAACATAAGCATCGCTGTCCGCGCGATGTGGTCGGTCATGCTGCAAGTTTTCCTGCTTTGCCAGTTGGTTCAACTTATAACCATCCGATGTCGGTTTCGTGATTTTCGCCAGTTCCACCGTATCAATTGCCGATCCATAAAACCCTTCAAACCCGCAGCGGATTAATTCGTCCTGAAGGAAAGAAAGATCAAATAGTACATTATGGGCAACAAAACATGAATCACGGAGGAATTCAACGATTCTTGAAGCTACCTCTTGGAATTCAGGGGCATCCTTAACCATTTCATTCGTTATACCTGTCAGCTCTTCGATAAATACTGGTATATCCTGCCCTGGTCGAATGAATGTGGAAAATTCCTCAACAATTATGCCATCTTCAATGGCCACCCCTGCAAACTGGATAACCCTGTCGCCCTTTTTTGATGAATTCCCCGTAGTTTCCAAATCAATTACTGCATATCTCTGTGCCATGTTTTTGTACACCTCTAAAAATTGCCTAAAACAATTGAAATCGTTAAGCTGTTCTTTTTTTATACCATATCATTTATTTCAATTTAAAGGAAAGGTTAAATATTGCATTGCTACACTTACCTTCCCCGAAAGTTTCGATATGTATAAAAAAGATCCCTCAAAATGAGGGATGCATGTTATAAGATCGTTGCTTCAGGCTCTTCGGCTATCAGTTCAACGATTTTATTATTTTCGTCCATAATGGCAATCTTTGGCTTATGGTCAAGAACCTTTTCTTCCGGAACGATCACATAAGAAATGATAATAACGATATCATCGGGCTGTACCAAACGTGCTGCTGCCCCGTTCAGGCAAACAACACCCGAACCCCTTTCCCCCGGTATTATATAAGTCTCAAGTCTTGCCCCATTATTGTTGTTCACAATCGCTACTTTTTCATTCGGGAGCATGCCGACCGCGTCCAAAATATTCTCATCAATCGTTATGCTTCCCACATAATTTAGGTTTGCTTCCGTTACACGGGCACGATGTATTTTTCCATTCATCATAGTGCGGAACATTCAAAACACCCCTTTTTTAGGATAATGTCAACGTAATATTATCTATTAATCTTGCTTTCGTGAACTTCACTGCAAGCGCAATGAGTATTTTCCCTTGCAAACTTTTCAAAGGTTTAAGCTCAGGATAAGAATAGATTTCGATATAATCGATCTCAGCGCCTGTATTGTTTTCAATATGTTCCTTCATCATCCGGATAACCTCTTCCGGACGGTCCTCGCCATTTATGATAGCTTGCTCGGCAAGTAGCAGACTCTGGTATAGTTCCTTAGCTTCCTTGCGTTCCTCCTCCAGCAGGTACACATTCCGTGAACTCTTCGCCAGTCCATCTTCTTCCCGCACAGTTGGGACAGGGACGAGCTGAATAGCGAAATTCATATCACGGATCAATCCATCTACTACAGCGACTTGCTGGGCATCCTTCATGCCGAAGTATGCCTTATCTGGATTGATAATATTGAATAGCTTTGTCAGAACTGTTGCAACTCCGTCAAAATGGCCGGGCCTTTGCCTGCCGCATAACACGTCTGCTCTAGTTTGAACGGTAATTTTTATCGAAGCTTCATCGTGGTACATTTCCTGGACTGATGGGAAGAAAATATAATCCACACCTGCTTCTCTTGCTACTTTTTCATCCCTGTCCATATCTCGGGGATACGTTTCAAAATCCTCATTAGGTCCGAACTGGATAGGATTCACGAATATGCTAAGGGCGACAATATCGTTTTCTTTCCTTGCACGTTTTAATAGACTTAAATGTCCATCGTGAAGATACCCCATCGTCGCGACATAACCGATCGATTTGCCAAGCTTCTTCCCGGTCCTGATCGCTTCTTGCATTTCACGCACGGTTGTGATGATCTTCATACTTTTCCTCCGTATAATGCAGAGACTTCCTCTTCTTTCATGGAAAAGCTATGCTTGTCCTCAGGAAATTCCTGTTGTTTTACCTCTTTTACATATTGTGATAGGGCAGCCGCTATTAATCTGTTTGCATCTCCGTATTGCTTGACAAACTTAGGCACACGATCCACTCCGTAATTTACGACATCATGAAAAACAAGAACCTGACCGTCAGTCGCAAGCCCAGCGCCAATCCCTATCGTCGGAATATCGAGCGCCCTCGTTATCATTTCGGAAACCTGGTGGGGAACACACTCAAGCACTAAAGCGATTGCTCCGGCTTCTTCACACCTTTTGGCATCATCGAGGAGCTTTTCAGCAGCTTCAGCATCTTTTCCCTGTACTTTATAACCACCAAGTACGCCGACAGATTGCGGTGTCAAACCGAGATGGGCGACTACAGGTACACCAGCTTTTGTTAAAGCCTTAATCTTTTCGATAACCTCGTCTGCACCCTCAACCTTCACTGCATCAGCTTGTCCTTCCTGGATAATACGAGCTGCATTTTTTAAGGTTTCATCCATAGAAAGGTGATAACTCATGAAAGGCATGTCCGTTACCACAAAGGTATCACGGGCCCCGCGTTTGACAGCTTTCGAATGATGGACCATGTCGTCTACGGTGACCGGTATCGTAGATTCATAACCCAGGACGACCATTCCGAGGGAGTCACCGACGAGGATCATGTCTACATCCGATTGCTCGGCAAGCTTTGCGGTCGGAAAATCATAAGCTGTCAACATGACAATCTTTTCATTGTTTTGCTTCATTTTTATGAATTGTCCAGAGAGTTTCAATTTCGTATCCTCCTTTTGTGATAGAGGAGATGAAACACCAGCGTTAAGCTGCTGCCCTTACCACTTCCAAAGCATATAAAAAGAGGCTGACTAAAGGAAAACACAGCGAAAGATTCCCTCTTGTACGGTATTTTGCGTGAAGCTGCAAAATACCGTAACAACAGGTTTTCCCTTAAACTGCTTATCCAAGCCGGCCTCTTGTTAACATCCAGAAGTTTCATCCCTCCGTCCCCGTCCGGCATATCCGGATCAAGGCAGAAAATTCTATTATCAATACATGAAAGGTGCAGTTCGCAAAGATACTGCCCAAAGAAATTATAACAAGTTCCAATTTAAAAAGCTATCACTATCATAGACAGCTTTAAAAGATTCTTATATGTTTTTGTAATGAACTCTGTATTTCTAAGGGATTTCGATATCAGCAGAATATATACGATGAATTTGCCCATCTTGGCCTTCAACAAGGAGAACGCCTTCATCTGTAATTCCCAGTGCAGTGCCAATGATTGTTTCGGTAAGGGTAGAAGCCTTAATTTCCTTTCCAAGACTTACGGCATAGCTTTCCCACAGCACTTTGATTGGTGCAAATCCTTGTTCCAAATAGAGCTTATACAAATTCTCCATTTTCTTCAAAATGTGTTGGATGAGCTTTGCGCGTGAAACTGGATGACCTGATTCAATGTATAATGAAGATGCTTTTTCCAGTAGTTCCTCAGGAAAATCCCCGGGTTTTTGATTGACATTAATCCCGATACCGATGATTACAGAATGTATGCGGTCAGCTTCGGCCTGTAGCTCTGTAAGAATTCCAGTAACTTTTTTGCCATTTATCAGGATATCATTCGGCCACTTGATTCCCGGCATTAATTCCGTAGCTTCCTCTATACCCTGGACCACAGCAACGGCTGCCAGCAATGTGAGCTGAGGTGCCTGTTGAAATGGAATATTAGGTCTTAAAATTAGACTCATCCAAATACCTGTATATTTTGGGGAGTACCAGCTTCTTGAAAGCCTCCCCTTACCGAACGTCTGCTCTTCAGCGACAACTAGGGTGCCTTCAGGAACACCGCTGCCTGCCAAACGGTGTGCAATTTTTTGTGTGGAATCGACTGTTTCTTCATAATGGACGTTCTTTCCAAAAATCTCGGTTGAGAGTCCCAGCTGTATCTCATTAGCTGTTACCTTTTCGGGTTTGCTAACGATCCTGTAGCCTTTTTTGCGAACTGCCTCCAATATGTATCCCTCACTTCGCAAATCTTCGATATGTTTCCACACCGCTGTCCGTGAGCAGCCGATATATTCAGCAATTTCCTGCCCTGAAATAAATTTTCCGTCCGCTTTTGAGAATGCTTCGATGAGCTTCGTTCTTACATCCGATTGCAACGTTTGAGCCACTCCTTTATATCCTCTTTTCGATTGATTATATCTTCCCAGAGAATGGCTGAAAGAATCCGCTCCATTTCTTCCTTCACCCAGGGACCGGGACGTCTCCCGAACCAGCTTACAAGATCATTTCCATTTACATCCAATTCTTTTATAGAATGAATCGGCAGCCTTCGATAGGCTTCCCTCACCTTATTAGCTGCGTCTTCTGCATGATTATGATTCATGACGGCATGGATTTTAGTGGCTTTAACGGCCTCATTTAGCCCAGAACTGAAAAGAGCTTTCTTATCCGCTATAAAGTCTGTTTTATTTTCAACATGGAAGCACAAACGCCCTATTTCCCTTATGTTTTTAACAGGCATTTTCCAGACCCTTAAAAAAGCTTCCGTATCGTCAATTTTCCCAATTGACAGTAACAAAGCCCAAAATTCTACAGGATTATCCAGTTGTCCTGTATTTATGGTTCGAACAATCTGCAGCGCCTCTTGAATACTTGTGAAACCAGGTAAATACTTATATAGCCCGGTTTGGACCAGCAATAGAAAGGCTGTCTTCCTGTTATTGCCCTTTAGTAGTTTATTAAACTCTATATATAATCGTTCAACAGCAATTTGTTCCAGCAGAAAACTGTTTTGTTTCATTGACTGAAGAGTTTGTCCCTCCACATCAAATGATAGCTGGCTCACGAAGCGGATAGCCCGCATCATCCGTAGCGCATCCTCCCTGAATCTTTCATCAGGATTACCTACAGTTACAATCATTTTGCTTTCAATTGCTTTTTTTCCATGGAAAGGGTCCTGAATTTGGCCAGTCTTGTCCATTGCCATTGCGTTCATAGTAAAGTCCCGCCGTTTAAGATCCTCCATCAGAGAGCGAATGAATTCCACTGTATCGGGACGGCGGAAATCGCTGTAGTTGCCCTCCGTCCGAAACGTCGTGATTTCATAGCCTTCACCTTCATGCAGTACTATCACCGTTCCATGTTCAATCCCGACATCGACAGTGTTGGCAAATATCTTCTTAATTTCGTACGGTGTTGCTGAGGAAGCAATATCAACGTCATTTATTTCTTTTTGTAATATGTAATCGCGTACCGACCCACCTACAAAATATGCTTCAAAGCCTGCTTCTTCAATTTGCTCGAGAATGGGGACAGCCTTCTGGAATATCTTGTGCATAAGGAGAATCTCCTTTATTGATTGATTTCGTTCTGAGTCACTAATTCCCGGTATATTGATTCATATTGGGCCGTTATGATGTCAGACCGGAATTTGGTCTTCACCCTCTTAACACTCTCTTCTGAAAAACGACTATGCAAATCTGGATCAGCCAACAAACCCACAGCCCTTTCGGCCACAGTCTTAGTATCACCCAAATCTATTACATATCCGGTTTTCCCATCGTCAATGACTTCCGGAATTCCTCCGACATTAGTACCTATACAAGGGACACCGCAAGCCATGGCTTCTAGTAGAACAAGGCCAAAGCTTTCTTTTTCGGAGAGCAAAAGCATTAAATCACTGATGGAATACAGGTCTTCCAATTTATCCTGCTTGCCAAGAAAAAGGACTTTTTCTTCAAGTCCAAGTTCTTGGACCATTCTGCAAACGACTGTCATTTCAGGGCCATCACCAACAAGAAGCAATTTAGATGGTATTTGTTCCTGAATGGAAGCAAAAGCTCGAACAACATCCTGTACCCGTTTGACAGCTCGAAAATTAGACACGTGAATACATACTTTTTCGGATTCGCTTATTCCGTACATTTCCTTCAAGTGATGCGAATCCGTTTTTTGATAGACTCGTTCATCAATAAAATTATAAACAGTACGAATGTCCTTATCCGGGGCGATTAACTCCCTTGTTTGGATGGAGAGGGCGTCGGAAACCGCTGTAACGATATCCGATTTTTCAATTCCGAATTTAATTAAATCATTTAGAGAAGGGTCATATCCTAACACTGTTATATCTGTACCATGCAAGGTGGTCACTATTTTGATGTCAGTGCCAGCCATTTGTTTTGCTAAGATGGCACACACCGCGTGCGGGATTGCGTAATGAACATGGAGGATATCCAGCTGTTCCCTTTTAATAACCTCGGCCATTTTGCTTGCGAGTGCAAGATCATAGGGAGGGTATTGGAAGACTGAATAAGAGTTGACTTCCACCTGGTGATAAAAAATATTATGGTACATCTTGTTTAGCCGGAAAGGGATGCTTGAAGAAATAAAGTGTATTTCATGGCCTTTCTCGGCAAGCAGCTTCCCGAGCTCGGTAGCCACTACACCTGAACCACCAACGGTCGGGTAACAGGTAATTCCAATTTTTAGTTTCATAATTATTCTCCTAATAAATCATAAGAGAGCAGGATCGGTTTTTTCGAAATAAACCCCTCAGCAAAGTCCACTCCCGCTCCCTGTCCAAACAACCGTTCTCTTGCTTCAACCGATTCTATGTACCCGTTGACCAACGGTGTCATCACTCCGGTTTTACTTTTTTGAAATTGGCTTTCGTATGCACGGAGGCTGTCCAGCTTTTTCCCCATTGTAGCCGAAATATCAACAACAAAGTCAGGCTTATGAAAACCATTTATCATATACAGATACAAATTTTCAGCCTTATGGGCCTCTATTCCCGTATGTTCTATATATTTACGGATTCCTGCAGAAAAGGCGGCTTCTTCGACCAACCTTGCGCAATTGCCGTGATCGGGATGCCTGTCTTCATAATATGGGGCAAACAGCAATTTCGGCTTGTATTGCCTGATGGCCATTGCAATTTTTTCCACGGCTTCTGCTGTCAAATACAATCCGCGGTCAGGCAAATCAAGGGAAATTCTTTCTACGCCGAGGATGGAGGCCGCCTTTTTGGCTTCCTCCATCCTCGTTTCAACCGTACCGTTTGAAGACAACTCCGCTTTTGTCAGGTCGCATATTAGTATTTTTTTACCCATCGCAGCATATTTAGCAATTGTGCCGCCCATGCCAATTTCCACATCGTCCGCATGGGCCCCGAAAGCAAGGATATCAATTTTATTTTCCACTTGGCTCACCTTCATTTTCTACGATGTTCCTCCAAGCCATATAACCATTTTTCAACCCTTGGACGAGCACTTCTGCAGTTCCCATGTTTGTAGCGAGTGGTACATTATAAACATCTGAAAGTCTGATTAAAGCTGTAACGTCCGGTTCATGGGGCTGAGCAGTCAAAGGATCGCGGAAAAAGATCACCATATCCATTTCGTTCCTTGCAACCAACGCTCCAATTTCCTGGTCCCCTCCAAGCGGTCCTGAGTTGAATCTATGTACCGGAAGGGATACTTCCTCTGTTATTCTCTTTCCTGTGGTACCGGTGGCAAATAAATCATGTTGGGCGAAAATATCCTTATAGGCTGTCACAAAGCGAATTAAGTCTTCTTTTTTCTTATCATGAGCGATTAATGCAATTTTCATCTGTGATCCGCCTCCTATTCGATGATATTTTCCAAACCGTAAACAAGGCTATTCTGCTTTACTACTGTATCCACCGAAAGCTTTACGCCGGACATAAATGAGGCACGGTTAAAAGAATCATGCCTCAAAGTAAGCATTTGCCCGTCAGCCCCAAACATCACCTGTTGGTGGGCGATTAATCCTGGAAGCCTTACGCTATGTACATGCATGCCATCAATATTGGCACCGCGCGCTCCTTCAATCGTTTCTTTCTCGTTTGGATGCCCCTGTTCCTTGCTTTGCCTTACACTTTTGATCATTTCCGCCGTTTTAACGGCTGTTCCTGAAGGTGCGTCTAATTTTTGGTCATGATGCAGCTCAATGATTTCAACATCAGCAAAATATTTTGCTGCCATTTGGGAAAATTTCATCATAAGGATGGCCCCAACTGCGAAATTAGGCGCAATGATACAACCCAGCCCTGTTTCCTTTGTCAACCGGTCTAACCTCTCAAGGTCTTCATTGGTAAAACCCGTTGTTCCAACGACCGGCCGGATTCCATGGGTTAACGCAGTCTCGGCGTGAAGCATACCAACTTCCGGTGTTGTAAGATCGATTAAAACATCAGCTTTAACGTCAGAGAAACATTTTTCAGGGTCGGAATAAACTGGTGCATCAATGCCGTGAAAGCCTTCGATATCATTCATATTCATTCCACCATGCTTTTTGTCAAGGGCAGCTACAAGCCGATATCCTTCTGTTTCTTGGACCATTTTAACTGCTTCCCTGCCCATTCTCCCCCTCGGCCCAGCTATAATGATCTTAATTGTTTCCATTTCCATTTACCTCTTCTCCTTTTTCCCCAATTCTTGTCCATCTGTCTTTATCACGTGTTTCGAATTTATGCATGACCGCATCATGTGCTTCTTGCAAATCAATATTTAAAGAGTTTGCAAAACAGATTACCACGAAAAGCATGTCTGCGAGTTCTTCCTCAACCGTATTTTCCTTTTCGGACATTTTTTTTGGTTTCTCTCCATAAAAATGGTTTACTTCGCGCGAGAGCTCCCCGAGTTCTTCAGATAGCCGTGCAAGCATCGCCAGAGGGCTGAAATAGCCTTCCTTGAACTGGCCGATGTACTCATCTACTTCCGCCTGCATTTCACGCAATGACTTATTATTGCCCATTATATCACCCTTTTCAATGCTTTTGCCTGCTGGATTGGCTGTTCTTATTTGGACGTTTAGTATTTTCCTTTATGTATTTTATGTTTACTAATTAGTGGGCGATTCATTTTGTGGCATACTAAACAGCATATTAAAGCATTAAAGCCCAGTCCATTCCTCATTAATGTTAGCTAAAACTTAGTTATATGACAACATATTCGCCGCAGATGCCTTAATTGCGACTGGATGTATATTCCTTTATAATTATGGTCACGTGCCGTTTTGGAAAAACATAGGATCATGGAGGTAAAAAATATGTTCACCGGAGTAAAACTTAAAAATATCCTTTTCATATTGTTTGGCTCTGCTATATTCGGTTTTGGCCTTATCCATTTCAATATTCAAAATAATCTTGCGGAAGGAGGATTTACCGGACTCACGTTGATTATCTATCAATTGGCCGGCATCAATCCATCCATAACCAACCTGGTCCTGAATATCCCAATCTTTTTTCTAGGTTGGAAGTTTCTTGGAAGGACAACTTTTATCTACACCATTGTAGGTACAGTTAGTTTGTCAGTCTGGCTTTGGATATTTGAACGGTACCAATTTCACATACCCCTTGGCGAGGATCTAATGCTAGCTGCATTGTTTGCTGGAGCCTTCATAGGAATCGGGCTTGGGATCACGTTTCGTTTCGGCGGAACTACAGGCGGAGTCGATATAATTGCCAGGATTATGCTTCATTTTTTTGGATGGAGTATGGGAAGGACAATGTTTTTATTTGACGCGGTAGTTATCACACTTTCTATTATTACATATCTCGATTACCGCGAAGCAATGTATACAATGGTAGCGGTTTTCATCGCTGCACGCGTAATAGATTTTATGCAGGAAGGGGCATATACAGCCAGGGGTGCACTGATCATCTCCGATAAAAACAAGGATATCGCCGATAGGATCATGAAAGAGATGGAGCGGGGCGTAACGGTTTTAAAAGGATACGGTTCGTTTACAAAGACTGATCGAGAGGTACTCTATTGTGTTGTTGGAAGAAACGAAATTGTACGGCTAAAAAATGTAATTACTTCGGTCGACCCGCATGCCTTTGTTTCCGTCAGTGTTGTCCATGATGTATTAGGAGAAGGATTTACATTGGATGAAAACAAAAACCCAATCGAACGGTAGAAACGTTTGCACAAAAAAACCAACTTTGGCATGTTGCCTAAAGTTGGTTTTTTTCATAAATTAGTCTTCGCTTCGAGTCATTCCCGTATAAATCAGGATCAGCCTGACTAGTTCTAATACCGCGACAGCGGCTGCTGCCACATACGTTAATGCGGCGGCGTTGAGGACTTTTTTCGTTTCCCGTTCTTCATCATTTCTGATAATGCCCAAGGAAACGACCTGATCCATCGCCCTTGAGGAAGCATTGAATTCGACGGGCAGAGTAACGATTTGAAACACCACAGCAGCTGCCATAAACACAATTCCTGCTAATAGGAAGCCCGATAATTGGGCAAAAATACCGATCAAAATTAAAATCCATGATAAATTCGACCCAATATTCGCAACAGGCACCAATGCATGGCGGATCCGAAGGAATGAGTAATCCTGTTGGTCTTGAATGGCATGCCCCACTTCATGTGCTGCCACTGCCGTACCTGCCACGGAATGGCCGTGGAAATTATCTGATGACAGCCTGACCGTTTTAGAACGCGGATCATAATGATCGCTTAAAACACCGCCTGTTTCTTCTACAGTAACATGGTAAAGGCCATTCTGGTCAAGAATCTGCCTTGCCACCTGGGCGCCGGTCATTCGTGATGAAGAGGGTACCTGCGAATATTTCTTATATGAGCTTCTAACCCTCATTTGCGCATAGATCGGGATAAGAATAACGATCGCCAAATAGATGAGATACATATCTTCCTCCTGATGTCGTTTAATATTACCGTAATTTTATGGCTTTCTATACACTTGTGTCAATCATTCCGCTCTTTTATTGACTTTTCCTTTCCACCTTTATATTTTCTCCATCCAACATAGGATAAAGTCAAAATAATGATACTTCCCGTTGTAATGATAACCCACCATAAAGAGGGATCCGCTTCATCTTCTTGCGCATCAAAAATGGATTTTAAATCCTGGCCAAGGGCATCCATTTCCTTTTGGCTCCCCTTCTGGGAAAAAACCTGTGTGCTGTTTTGATTAATATACTGCAGCCTATCATCGAGTTTCAGAATTCTTTCTGGCGCAACATCAACCTTTAGGCTTGGCTGGATCATATCATATTGCGATAATAATGCATTTAGTTTTACATGGAATTCTTCAGAATTTTGTTTCTTCAGGGCAGCCTGGGCCTGACTAAAAGTCCCCATCATTTGTTCTTCCATTGCGGTCCATAATGGCTGATGTGTAGATTTAATTGCATCGATGACCAGGCGGAACTTTGTTACGGAATTCGTTTTTTCCGCATCGGAGACGCCCGTGTTTCTTACAGCCTGCATTGCCTGGTTATGGGAGACAGTGATAATCCGGAGTTCGTCCATACTGAAGATCTGTTCTTTTGCGGTAACTTTTATGAATCTGTCTGAAAAGTAAGAAAGCATTTTTTCCGTTTCTTCATATCTCCCTAGCTTTGCAAGCTGCAACGCTTCATCAGCGATTTCATCTAATTTTACTAAATTAGAAGAGGATTGTGCATGTACATTAGAGAAATTAACCGCAAATATAATGGCTGCCAGCAACAGGATTTTTTTTACCATACCCTTGTCCCTCCTCATTCCTCTATATAACAATATGAAAGAGAATTTTGGAGTAGACCAACACCTTTTGATTTATTTTTAGCCTAACTCGGATGCGGAATGATTTTAATAAAACAAAAAATTATATGGAAAGGGTATGGCGATTTTCTTTAAGTCCAAAGTAGTACGCGATGAATATGGATATAATACTTAACCAAAATGTGAAGTAACCAATTTGGTCCATATACTGCATGAGGTCACGGTAGACCGGCATCATATTAAACACATAATCGATCATATCGTTATGCACCGTCCATATGGCTGCCACCATCAGATGCCAGACTTTTATCTTGTAAAATGGGGAATAAAGAATCCCTTGAATGGCCATGGCGGCATGGGAAGCAACAAGCATGTATCCTTGCCATGGTAAATACCCCGTGGTGTAAAGCGTTAGAAAATTCATGACAACAGCCCATACTCCATATTTAAACAAAGTCACGATTGCAAGTGCTTCTATCAGTCCCCAATTCCGCTTCAATAAAAAAGCAATCAATACCAACACAAAAAACAGGCTCGCGGTCGGACTATCCGGAACAAAAGGCAGGAAGATGCCCGGGGTCTCACGTAATTGAGGTATGTACCAATAGTATCCGTATATGGTTCCGAGTATATTTATGATAAGCAGTAAAACCAAAATGTTTTTATTGGCGATAAACGCGTATAGGATATTCATTTCTATTCCCTCTTCCCTCTCCAAACAACCGACCTTACAATCATTATGTTTCCATCTTACCCATAACTGGATGATTTTCCAAGGATAGCGTATCATATACTCCATAAGACAAAAAACTGACGGATCACTCCGCCAGTCCCCGAAACTCTATTCTGTTTTCGCGTTCGAAATGAATTCAGCCAATACCTTCAATTCTTCGTCACTACCTTTGAAAACGCCAGGAGGCATAGCGCCTTTACCTTCCCTTGCGATTTTTGCAACTTCTTCAGGCGCAAGTCCGGTGTCTAGTAATTTTGGTCCGGTACCACCTGAAAGTTCATTTCCGTGACAGCCGGCACAGCTTGCTTTATAATGCTTGTACCCGTCACTTTCTTTATCAACAGAGCTCTCAGCAACGATTTGCCCTTGCTTTTTAGCAGCTTCCCAGTCATGTGTCACAACGGATTGCCAAGTTAAGTAAAATACTGCGGCAACCGCTAGCAGCATGAATCCTGTTGCAAATGGCCGCTTAGAAGGACGCCGTTGTGGCCCGCGGTCTATGAATGGGGCGAGCAGCAGTGCTCCAAACGCAAGTCCCGGGATGACAAGAGCCCCAATGACATTGTATGGGCCGGATGCATAGGTATATTTAAGCAATTGATAGAGAAATAGGAAATACCAGTCAGGCAATGGTATATATGCAGTATCGGTCGGATCGGCTATCTTCTCCAAAGGAGACGGGTGAGCAACTGTTAAACATAGATAACCAATAAGGAAAACGGCTCCAACCATCCATTCCTTTAATAAGAAGTTAGGCCAAAATGCTTCCGTTTTACCCGGATATTCTGAATAATCCTTCGGAATGTTCGGCTTACGAGCCGCCGGAACCCGTGAATCTCCCACGAACTTCATCCCTTTTCCACGATGCATGGAACAATCCCCTCCTTTATGAAAAGCTACAAATATAATACATTCATTTTGGTTAATCTATTATAGCGGACCTGAAATCCCCTGCTTACGGATCATCAGGAAGTGGGCCGCCATCAAACCGAGCAATGCCCCTGGCAAGAAGAACACATGAATCGCAAAGAAGCGGGTAAGCGTTTGCGCACCAACGATCGTTGGGTCACCTGCGAGTAATGTTTTAATTGCCGTACCCATAAATGGGACGGATTCTGCGATCTGAAGTCCAACCTTGGTAGCAAATAGCGCTTTCATATCCCAAGGCAGCAAATAGCCTGTGAAACCAAGGCCAAGCATTACGAAAAATATTAAAACTCCAACTACCCAGTTAAGCTCACGCGGTTTTTTGTAGGCTCCCTGGAAGAACACGCGTAAAGTATGTAAAAACATCATGACGATAACAAGACTTGCTCCCCAGTGGTGCATTCCGCGGACGATTTGCCCGAAAGCGACTTCATTTTGCAAATAGAATACTGATTCCCAGGCATTTTTGATATCAGGTACATAATACATAGTCAGGAACATGCCTGAAAGGATTTGGATTACGGTAATGAAAAATGTCAGCCCGCCGAAGCAATAAACAAACGCTGAAAAATGATGTGCAGGGTTAACATGTTCGGGAACCTCGTGGTCAGCAATATCCCGCCATAGCGGCGTAATATCTAACCGCTCATCTACCCAGTCATAAATCTTGTTTAGCAATTATTACGCCCCCTCATGCGGTTTTATTGGACCTAATTGAAGATATCCGTCTTTTTCTCTGTACTCATACACATCCAACGGTTTAACCGGCGGAGTGCCCGCTACATTCATACCGTCTTTTGTGTATCTGCCATAGTGGCAAGGACAGAAAAACTGGTTTGGATTCGACTTGTCTGTATTCCAGTCAACAGTACAGCCCAAATGTTTACACACAGGTGACAATGCAACGATCTTTCCATTATCATCTTTGTAAACCCATGCGCTCCCTGTAACCTCAGACTTGTACCAGGCGTCAACCTGTTCAAATGTGAAGTCGACACGCTTTGGTTCACCTGTGATCTCAGACACTTTTTGTTTAGTAGCGATAAAGTCACTACCTGCACCCGCTTTCAATACAGGGTCAACAGCAAACCGCACCATCGGCATCAACATACCCGCCGCCATAAACCCACCTACTCCAGTAAGTGTGTAACTAAGGAATTGACGTCTTGAAACATTATGCTTGCTCATGCATTTTCCCCCCCTCTATCACTAAGCTTCGAGTCCAACGGACCAAATAATAGAAACACTATAAAACTAGGACATTACAATGATATATCAATAATTGAATAAGGTCAATATTTCCATAATTCTAAAAGATGGCAACAATGTGTCTAAGTTTCTAAAAATTCAAAAAAATATAGATTACGATTCTTTCCATTTTCGGGTGAATAAGTTAAATATTTGGCGTGCCTGATCGACTATCATTGACCGCGCTTGTCCCTCATCCAAATGCTCAAGTGGGATGGATGGCATCCAGATCAATGTCCCCTCGAAATCCTGTTCATACGCTTTCCATTCATTGTCCGATGTAATGAAATAAATGTATTTGAAGCTTTCTAATTCTTTCCTCCAAGAATGGACAGCCTCCATTTTCTGCTCAATTTCACCACTGGCCAGATAAGACAATGGAGGCATTAACATAACCCGCCCTTTAAACTGGTTTTCAATACTGCCAGTAAGCCTGTCGATGAATTCATACATGGATGCTGATTGATTCCGGTCATTTTGAAGGGAAACGGGTATGAGCGGGACAACTACAGTATCAATATACTCCTTTGCATCATCGAACGTTTTTAAATCCCTTGGTGTCCATTTCAAAATAAATTCCTCCTCCTGTTAACATTAACATCAATCACCATATTACCATCTTTACGTTTCTAATAGAACGATATGGCCGAAACCCATTTGAACAGGGTAAAGTTTCCGGAATCTGCTAAAAACAACTTCATTTTTCCAAACCGCCGGGCATCCAGGAAAAATAGCAACCTTCACATATAATTGACTTATTCAGAGGCTCTGTGCCCCCTAATAAAAAGAAACCTCCCCTTTTTAAAGGGCGAGGATTCAGAGCTTCTCTATATATTCATTTTCCCATTTTGTTCAGCTGTTCAGACAGCCGTAGGAAGGCTTCTTGGTCATGCCGGTCCAATGCATCGTCAATCTCCTGTAGAATTTTTTTCCTTTGGAAAGAGAGGATTGACTTTTCAAGAAATTGCTCAGCAAGGATCTTGTCTTTTTCATTGCTTGCGCCTACTTTCGGCATAAATGGATTATCCTCCAACACGGCTGCATATTGATAAGAAGAATAGGCTGATTTAAAGTTCAGCTGGATGTATATTTCCTCCTCGCGATTAAGCCTGATATCGTGGAAGGATTTCTCTGCATCTGTGGTCATGATATTGGACTTATAGAACCTGAATGGGGCTTCTTCAACGCAGTGCGTTGACATGACCAACCCCCTGGGGCAATATTGGGCATGTTCTACAAAATGAACCTTCTTCATCAATTGGTCATGGCTCATAAGGTAGTTCAAGATCCATACGCACTCTCGTCTTTTCAGTTGGTAATGATTCAAAAACCAGCGAATAAAATCTTTCTTTTCGTGCACAGATACAGGGGCAGCCATCATCAGTTCCCTCCTCTGTAATAATATTGTCCCGGATTATGGCTTCCTACATTTCGTCCGGCCCATCCGTAAGTCGTTCCAAAATCATTGCATATTCGTCATTGGATGGATCGGCACTTGCAAGCTTATTAAATATTTCTCTAGCGGTGTGCTTGTTTCCTTCTTCAATTAAAAAGAATCCATAGTCTTCAAGAAAATCCTGGTTGTTCTTAAAGGAATTATATGCTTTATGATAGTCATTTAATGCCTCATCATATTGCTCTAATTTTTGGCGGCTTACGGCTGACAACCAATCAAATTGCGGGTCGTCTTCACCATATTTTCTGACTTCTTCCAGGCATTCCAGTGCATCTTCAAAGCGCTCTTGTTGCATGAGCAGTTTAATTAACGTTAGCGAGGCTTCTAAAAAACCTGGATCTAAGGCAAGTGCTTGCCTGAAGAATTCCTCTGCCTCTTCTGGTTCTCCTTTTTTAAGGGAAATCTTGCCGCCGTAAAAATACAAATCCTTGTTAAATTCATCGACTGCAATCCCCTCTTTTACTGCAGCCAGAGAACGGTCGAGGTGTTCTATATGCTCATATGCCTTAGCTAAATATAAATACAGAGAATAATATTCCCGGTCAAGCTCTTTTAACTCTGTAAATGTATCTAAGGCTGTTTCATAGAATCCGGCTTGATACGCCGTAAACCCATACTCAAACAAAGTATTGATTTCCAGACGATCCTCCAAGGCCTTCTTAAAGTAAGGAAGTGCCTCCTCAAATTTGCCCGCACCGCTCAAAGACTCTGCAATACGCTGGTTGATATTGATGCCGTTTATTTCCGTGTCAGCTTCCAGTACTTTCAGGTAACTTGCAACGGCATCTAGATTCCTTCCCTGCTGGTAAAACAGTTCAGCAAGCGCAAAATCGACGAGCGGTTCATCAGGGAGCAATTGCTTTGCCTGAAGCAGTTTCCGTTCGCTTACTTCATCCATGCCCTGCATCTGGTAAAGATCCGCTTCAAGTAGAAGTGCACTTGGATACATCTCATCCTCAGGGCTGATTTGTTCAAGCAAGGCAAAGGCCTCATCTTCCTGGTCAGCTTCAATTAAAATTTCTGCTAAAGACAAAATCAGTTCGCCTTCACCTGGAAACAGCTTTAATAATTCCTCATAAAGGTCTTTTGCTTTATCCCAAAACCCAAGTTGCAGCAATTCCTCTGCTAGTAAATGCATGTCTTCGGGAGACTGAGATGCCTTAATGCGTCCTATTTGGTGTTCTGCCCGGGCAAATTCACCGTTTATCAAAAGTTGGACAGTTTCTTTTACTATATTCATCGGAGTTTCCTTTCCTAATAGATCTAAAGTTAGTCAGATACAAAAAAGCCTGGGGTGGATATTGTAAGTTCTTTCCCTTTATATCCCGATAGATCAATGACAGACCCGGCCCTTATTACTTTGCCATTCAACACAGTAACAAATAGTTTATCATAATTAAAAGCGGGAATTCCATTCTCAGTGTTTAACAACGCATCTTTGGAAAACAAGTTATAGCTTATTTCTCCATTGGAGTGTAAATCTCCTCTTTGCGGGTAAATGCCAATTTTTTTCATATCATTGATGGTTAATGGTTGAGTTTCTTCTAAAGGAGATGTTAAATGCGGGATTTTATGTTGAGACAGCACCTCGCACCAGTGATGCAGCAGCACGCCGGTATCTACTCCTGTTTCCAAGGAAGGTATGAAAACAGGATTGTAGGGAAAGGCTGCCTGCTTTATCCAGCTCCAGGCAATGTTGTCAAAGGATGAAGGGTCAGTTATTTTTATGAAGATGGCAGGGATTTTTTGTTTTTTGCAAAACCTGATAACATTTGGCGTGACAAGGCTTTGGGGGATGCAAATTGTGAATAGATAGTCCAGTGGGCAAAGCTTGAACCGTGTTCGGTATGCCTCAAGCATGGAGGTTAGCTGGTACTCGTATTTCACCGGTATCGGAACCATGATTGTGGTTGCTCCATTGGATATAAACGTATCTGACCAGTATTTGTCAACCGGTTGTACCGGAATGCACATAGAAACCATTACGTTTGTAGGAGCCATTATAAACTTGTCAGCCTTCATCCTTGGGAAATGAAGACGAGTGACAGGCAAATGTATTGAATAGATTTTATTTTCTTTTACTACGATGGATGTTTCCACAAGCTTGCCATGCTGATACAATTTCGCATCCTCAATGATATATGCCATATACCCACCTCTTAAACTTGTCCTTAAGAAAGGCTATGACAATTTCAGGGATTTATGCTGAATGTCGAGTAGTTTTTACTATCGACCCATGTGGAAAAACCGGAGAGAACTCCCCGGTCATGAATTTATTAAAGTGGATAGGTGTTCGAAAAATCCCGGATACGACACTTCTATTGCAGAAGGATCATGCAACTCCATTTCGCCGTGTGTAACCAGGGCCGCAATCGCTAGCATCATTCCTATGCGATGGTCGCCGTGGCTGGAAACTGTGCACCCCTTTAAAGCAGGACCGCCTTTAATAATCAAGCCATCCTCGGTTGGCGTAATATCTGCTCCGAGTGACGCAAGCTCCTTTGCCACTGTATCAATCCGGTTCGTTTCTTTCACTTTCAGTTCTTGGGCGTCTTTTATAACGGTTACGCCTTGGGCTTGAGTTGCAAGCAAGGCTATAACCGGTATCTCATCAATCAGGCGTGGGATAAGGTCGCCAGAAATTTCGGTCCCTTGTAGGTTTGAAGAACGTACGGTAATATTTCCGGAGGGCTCTCCCTCATGCTTAAGGATTTCAACATCAATATCGGCGCCCATATTCTTCATCACATCAATTATGCCTGTACGGGTTGGATTCAGGCCGACATTCATCAGTTTTACTTCACTGTTTTCAGTAATTGCAGCAGCAACCATAAAAAAAGCGGCTGATGAAATATCTCCTGGAACGTCGATATGTGTTGCGGTAAGCGTCTGTTTTCCATTTACCGTTATGCGGTTTCCGTCCCTTGTAACCTGGCCACCGAATTCGCTGATCATCCTTTCAGTATGGTCCCTTGTTTTCTCCGGCTCAATCACGACCGTTTCACCTTCAGCCTGGAGCCCGGCAAGCAGGATAGCGGACTTTACCTGGGCGCTTGCAACCGGCAGTTCATACGTGATACCTTTCAAATCTCCGCCCTTAATGGTAAGCGGGGTAAATTCCCCATTGTTTTTCCCATCAATTACTGCCCCTAACTGCCTTAATGGTTTAACCACCCTCGTCATCGGGCGTTTAGCAATTGAATGGTCGCCGGCAAGCTCAACCTCAAATTCCCTGCCAGCCAGAATACCAAGCATGAGCCGGATCGTCGTACCTGAATTCCCGACATCCAGCATTTCCGTTGGTTTTTGAAGCCCTTCTAAACCCTTTCCAAAAACCCGCACGGACGAGCCATCTTCTTCAATCCTGACACCGAGCTTCCTAAAGCAGGAAATTGTGCTTAAACAATCGGCCCCCGGCAGAAAATTTTCCACTGTTGTTTCGCCATGAGAGATAGCCCCAAACATAATCGATCTGTGGGAAACTGATTTGTCTCCAGGCACATTGAGAATGCCATTTAGTGATGTAATATTCGTGTGTAACCTTCGGCTTTCCATATGACCATCCTTCCAGCAAAGCTTATGGCACTTATGCGATAAACGTCTCATAGTTTGTATAATGCTTGATACATTCTTCCGCTTTTATCCTGTCACGGTCCGTCTGGAAACTTACAACCAGCACTCCGTAAATTTCATCTTCCCGTGTTTCCATAATTCTAATATTTGTAATTGAAATGCCTTCATGGGCAAAATAACCGGTGATTTCTGATATGATCCCTGGGTAATCAGGTACATCAATATATAAATCATAAAATGCAGGGATCGCTCCTTTGGCATGTACGGGAAGTTCATCACGAAATTCTTTAGCACTTTTGAAAAATTGAAAAATGCCTTCGTAGTCATCCAATTCAAGAACCGATTTTATGTGTTCCATTTCCTTTAGCCAATCGTCCATCAAAGCCAAAAGCACCGGCTTGTTTTGCATCAGTATATCCCGCCACATAACCGGGCTGCTCGAGGCAATCCTGGTGATGTCCCTGAATCCTCCAGCAGCCAGACGGGACACAAGGCTGTTTTTCATATTATAATTTTTTGCTTGGCCAACGAGCCCCGCCGCAATAATATGAGGAAAATGGCTGATGATTCCAGTGAGTCTATCATGTTCGTCAGGTGTAACGACCAGGAAATTGGCTTGTGTCCCTTCTAGCCACTTCATCAGTTCATTGATCTTTTCTTCTTCTGTATTTTCTTCAGGAGTCAATAAGTAAAAAGCATTCTCAAAAAGCCTTGCCTTCGCGGCACCCGGTCCGCTTTTATGGGATCCTGCCATTGGATGTCCCCCAATGAAACAAATCCCCTTTTCTGTCAGGCATTTCGCCGACTCGACCACTTTCTTTTTGGTGCTGCCTACATCAGTAATGATGACACCTGGCTTTAAGCATATAGATGAAAGGGAAGCCATGATTTTCCTCGTTTCAGCAACCGGAACCGATAAGATTATTAGGTCTGCGGCCACGGCAGCCTCTTCTATAGTTACAGCCCCTTCATCTACAATCCCAAGCATTTTGGCAAGCCTGATATTTTTTTCATTCACATCATAGCCGAATATGAAAGCTTCACGATGCTGTTGTTTTATCGCTAAAGATACGGACCCTCCAATCAGGCCGAGTCCAATTATCAAAACGTTTCCCTTCACCTTGTCTCACCCCGATATGAACGGTTTATTGCATTGTTAGGCATTGACGGTTTTGGATGCAAGGTATTCCTTCATGATGGCAATAATGGCTTCATTTTGTTCTGGCGAACCGACTGTTACCCTGACTGAGGACGGAAAACCTAGCGCGTTTCCAGACCGCACAATGAATCCTCTTTCAAGCAAGAATTGAAATACCTCGTCACCACTCGTGCCAAAATCTATTAAGATGAAATTCCCCTGAGATTGATAGTATTTTAAGTTCTCTTCTTCACAAAAGCGGTAATACTGCTGAAGCCCCTTACGGTTTTCCTGCTTGCATTTTGTTACGAACTCCTGATCATCTATAGCAGAAATTGCCGCTAACTGCCCCAATGTGTTCGTGTTGAATGGTTCGCGTGCCGGCTCGAGCATACGTATAATTTCCTCATTTGCAATTCCATACCCAACCCTAAGGCTTGCGAGGCCATAAATTTTAGAAAAAGTCCTTAGAACAATAAGATTTGGATAAGAGTTGATAAGCTTTACGCTATCCGGATAATCATCAGCAACAACATATTCAAAGTATGCTTCATCAATAACTACTAGAACATCTTTTGGCACCCTATCCAGGAAGGCAACAAGGTCATCAGTTGGGATATAGACACCTGTCGGATTATTTGGTGTGCACAACCAGACTACAGCAGTATTTTCATCTATTTGTTCTAGCATTCCTGTCAAATCATGAGCACCATCGATAAGCTGAACTTCCCTTACCTCAGCCCCCTCTATTACTGCGTTGTGACGGTATTGAGGGAAAGTTGGGGCAGCCATTACCGTATTGGTTTTTGGATAAAGAAGACTTCGGGAGATGATTTGGATGATTTCATCGGACCCGTTACCAAAAATCAGTTCCGTTTCCTTCACACCTACGTGATTTGCCACAGCTGTTCTCAAAAAGGTTGCGTATCCGTCAGGATAAATTGCAAACGAATCGCTAAAGTTTCGGATGCTTTCCTTAGCGGCCTCCGAAGAGCCAAAAGGATTTTCATTCGATGCAAGTTTAATTATGCTCTCTAGGCCATATTGCCTTTTCACTTCCTGGGTGGATCTTCCGGGCTGGTAGGGCTTCAGCTGTCGCACAGCACTTTTCCACTTCATTTCATTCACCTCATTTTATAAATCAACGCTTTAAAGCAACAAAGTATATAGATATTATACCATACTAATACGCGGCAACCACGACAGTTTTTTTATTTTTTGCTAATGCTCATGTTTCACTACAACTATTGGTTACCATTCTGTTTAGTCTTTCAAATCAGGGCGCAATGCTATCGCTTTTTCCAAATACGCATGCTGAATATCCTGCTGGGCTTTTTCTGTATTCAGGTGGAGCATGATCCGAATGCAGTACGGCAGGGAACCATTTACCTGTATTTCCTTCATGCACATAACCGGCACATAAGTCCAGCCATCAAATTTGCGAAGGGCCTTGGCCGGAAAGACTGAGTCAATGTCATCCGTAACAGAAATAAAAACAGAAGCAACATTTTCAGGCTCTATCTCATTGTCGGCAATCATCTTCGCGAGCAGTTTTTCCGTAGCGGTGATTATCCCCTGTTCATCATTCTTTTCTACTGTTGTCGCACCCCTGACTCCTCGAATCATTTTTCTCCCCCTTGGTTTCGTAGTCATTTTCTTTTTGTATACATGGTTGAAAGGTTTTCAATAATTTCATTATCAGATAAATTCTCTAATTTTGGGCTGCCCACTTTTTCAAGCAAAACAAATGTAACATTGTCTCCGGTAACCTTTTTGTCCCGCTTCATAAAAGAAAGCATATCTTGATTGTTAAAACCTTCGTGAATACCCGTTTGATAACCCAGACTCTCGGCCCAATGAATAAACTCTTCTATGTTGAAATCCAACCGGGTCTTTTTCATGCTCAAATGCAAAGCAAATATGGTCCCAATCATTACCGCTTCACCATGTGCGATTTTTCCATATCCAGCCAACCCCTCAATGGCATGCCCTAGGGTGTGGCCAAGATTCAGATAGGCTCGTACACCTGCTTCTTTTTCGTCCTCTGAAACGATTGCCGCTTTAATTTCAATCCCTCTTTTAATCATATGCAAAAGCTGAACTTCTGACAGGCTATCAAGCCTGCTTACATTCGACAATAGCCACTTGTAAAATTCCTGGTCCTGGATCAGAGCTTCCTTTACAACCTCTGCAAAACCCGATCTTAACTCCCTTGGAGGCAAGGTTTCCAAAAAAGATACATCAAAAAATACAGCTTCCGGTTGATAGAAAACGCCAATCATATTCTTTCCCTGCGGATGGTTAATAGCGACCTTCCCGCCAACTGCGCTGTCATGTGCAAGCAATGTAGTGGGAACCTGGATAAACGGGATACCTCTCATGAAAGTCGCTGCAACAAATCCGGCCAGGTCGCCGACTGCTCCACCCCCAAGTGCAACAATCATGGATTTTCGGTTAAGGTTGTGGGACAGTGCATAGCTCTGGCATTCGTAAAATACATCAAATGTTTTCGCATGCTCTCCTTCAGGTACGACGTATTCCAACACTGGAATGCCGGTACCAGACAACAGCTCCTTTACGGTATGTAAATGAAGGTTGGCAACTTTTTCATCTGTGATGATCAGGATTTTTCCTACTTGTGAAAAATTTTCCCGAATAAAATCCGGCATATAGGTGGCGGCATTTCTACCGATGAAGACAGGGTAGGACTTGGATGGCGTACTTATTTCAATGGTTTCCATGGCCTATTAGTACTCCTTTGCCTCTGCCTTATGGGTTTCTATGGCCTCGGCTAATTTTTCGAAACGGTCAGCCGGGAATTGGTCTACAAGGGCGCTGGCAAGCTCCCATGCAACCACGGCTTCCGCCACTACAGCCGCTGCAGGGACTGCGCAGCTGTCTGAACGCTCGATGCTAGCGGTAAATGTTTCTTTTGAATCGATATCCACGCTTTGCAAAGGCTTGTACAAGGTTGGAATGGGCTTCATGACACCGCGGACAACGATAGGCATACCGGTTGTCATACCGCCTTCAAGGCCACCCAGCCGATTTGTTTTTCTGTAGTAGCCATCTTTTTCATTCCATAGAATTTCATCATGTACTTCACTTCCAGGAAGATGGGCCGCTTCAAAACCAATCCCAATTTCCACACCCTTAAAAGCATTTATGCTGACAATTGCAGCCGCAAGCTTTGCGTCCAGCTTTCGGTCGTAATGCACATAGCTTCCCACACCTACAGGCATTCCTTCAACTACCACTTCAACGATCCCGCCAATCGAGTCGCCATTTTTCTTGGCTTGATCGATCGCATCCATCATCGCTTGTTCTACATTGCTGTCAAAGCAGCGAACAGGAGATGCCTCCGTCCGTTCCTGCAGCTCTTGTATGGATGCATACGCAGGCGGGTTAGCTTTCACCCCTCCAATTTCAATTACGTGGGATGCTACTTGAATGCCTAGAAGAGATAATAGCTTCTTTGCAACTGCCCCTGCGGCAACCCGGACAGTCGTTTCCCTTGCTGACGAGCGTTCAAGCACGTTCCGTAAGTCCCTATGTCCATACTTAATGCCGCCGTTCAGATCGGCATGACCAGGCCTTGGCCGTGTTATTTTCCTTTTCACTTCTTCGGCTTCTGACTCGCTTAATGGCTCACTGCCCATAATTTTGGTCCAGTGTGTCCAGTCCTTGTTTTCCACCACTAACGCTACAGGAGAACCAAGTGTATACCCGTGCCTGATTCCGGATGCAACAAAAGCCTGGTCTTTTTCTATTTGCATTCTTCTTCCGCGGCCGTATCCTTTCTGCCTGCGGGCAAGTTCATTGTTTATATCTTCCTTCGTAATCGGCATTCCGGCAGGCAGCCCCTCAATGATAGTGGTCAACTGCGGTCCATGGGATTCCCCAGCCGTTAAATATCTCATAAAGTTTCCCCCTTTTTCTCTTTAAAGGATTTATGTATCAATATAACATAGTTTTTCGAAAAGTGGGAACTGTAATCATTCTTTAAAATTAGAAAATTTAAAAAAAGCTGATTCTCCTGCGAAGGGAAAATCAGCCTTTTCTGCCTGTACTTAGCGCGAATTTATCTGATTGCTTTTTATAAAAAAAGGTATCTTCGGTATCAAAATGGTAAGTGGTAGGGTTAAAGATCTGTTCCGTACTTCCGACGAAGAAAACTCCCCCTTCTTTAAGGGACTCACTGAATTTATTGTAAAGGGTATGTTTTGCTTCTTCTGTAAAATAAATGAGCACATTACGGCACACAATTAAGTCAAATCCAGAATCGAACCTATCGGCAAGCAGGTTATGTTTTTTAAACTTGACTGTCCGCTTGATCTCATCTGCAACCTCGTAGAAATCCCCGTTTTTCGAAAAATACTTTGCCTTTATATCGCTGGGAACCTCATTTAAGGAGCGAGCAGGATAAATGCCCATCTTGGCCCTTGCTAGAACATTCTCGTCAATGTCTGTCGCATGAATTTCAATTTGCGACAAAGGTAGAAGATTGGATAAAACCATCGCAATCGTATACGGTTCCTCACCGGTTGAACATGCCGCACTCCATATTTTAAGTTTCCTCGAAGTTCCGAGCAATCTTGGAAGGATTTTTTTCTCGAGGACTTCCCACCTCTTGGCATTGCGGTAAAACTCGGAAACATTGATTGTCATCCTGTCCAGAAACTCGTTTAACGCCCCATTATCCTTTTCAATTACTTGAAAATATGAGCCAAATGTTTTATACCCCTTTTTTTCATACAGCGATACTAGCCTGCGTTTCATCTGGGCTTCTTTATAAAGAGATAAATCGATCCCCGTCATTTTTTTTATTTTTGCTATAAAATCCATATACTCATCAGGCATAGATTGTTGCTCCTTCAAAAACATTCATTTTTTGTGGTCTCAACTAAGTATATCGGAAGGAAATGAAAAGAAGTTTGCAATTTAAGGAGTATTTATTGAAATTCTTTTATTGGGACACAAAAAAAGCCCTGCCAGCCGGCAAAGCTTATTCCTTGTTACGATTCTATTAATAAACCCATTGGCTAATGAGTTTAGAGTAATCTACTAATTCTTCTTGTGTGAAGAATAAGCCGATTTCACGTGCTGCACTTTCAGGGGAATCAGATCCATGGATCACATTCTTGCCCACTGTGGATGCGTAGTCGCCGCGAATGGTAGCTGGTGCCGCATCTTTTGGGTTCGTTGCCCCCATCATCTGACGTGCGGTTGCGATTACATTTTCACCTTCCCAAACCATTGCAAACACAGGCCCGGAAGTAATGAATTCCACTAATTCTCCGAAGAATGGCCTCTCTTTATGTTCACCATAGTGCTCCTCAGCAAGTTCTTGTGAAATCGCCATCAATTTTGCGCCTACTAAACGGAACCCTTTTTTCTCAAAACGTGATACAATCTCACCGATCAGGCTGCGCTGTACACCATCAGGCTTAACCATTAGAAATGTTTTTTCCATGAAAGTCCACTCCCTAATATGTATAAATGATAGATGCCCATTTTTAGGCAATCCCAAAAAATAGTATCATTTTTTTAAAAATTGCGCAACCTGTCGGATAAGATTGATTAATACTTTCGCTTACCTATAAATTTGGCGATATCAGATAACGTTTTCTTTGCACGGTTCTCAGGAAGTTCTGCGAGCACTTTATAGGCCTTTTCAAGATAAGCATTTCCCAATTCTGAAGCTTGTTCGATCGCACCGGATGAGTTGATCAAAGATAGCAGATCAGCCAATTCTTCCTTAGAAATGTGCTCATGTACCCTTTCGACCTTAACCTTTATGGCCGGGTCCTTCATCGCAATCAAAACGGGGAGTGTAATATTTCCTTGTCGCAGGTCTCCACCGGCAGGCTTTCCAAGTTCCTTTTCCGTAGCAGTAAAATCGAGGATATCATCTGTGATCTGGTAGGTCATTCCTACATAGTAGCCAAACCGAAAAAGTTGTTTATGCACCTTCTCGTCAACATTGGCCGCTATTGCTCCTAACTGGCAGCTAGATGCGATAAGAAGCGCTGTTTTACGCTTTATTTTCCGTAAATACGTCCTTAGATTCTGGTCAAAGTCATACTTATCCCTAATCTGTTCAATTTCACCTTTGCATACTTCCACGATCGTATGCGCCAATAACTGGTGTGCCAGTGGGTTATTAAAATTGGACATTACTTCGAGAGAACGCGCAAAAATATAATCGCCCGTGTACATGGCGATCCTGTTATCCCACTTTGATTTAATGGTTGGTGCTCCCCGACGCAGGTCTGAATCATCTATCACATCATCATGGACCAGCGAGGCCATATGGATCAGTTCAAGAACAATCGCGGCGTTTTTCACTACTTGAATATCATATTTGCCGAACTTTGCAGCCAGCAATACAAAAACTGGGCGAATCCGCTTTCCCCCTGATTGCAGCAAATGCAGAGAAGCTTGTCTAAGAACAGGTGAATCGGCCTGTATGGCAGCTTCTAATTCTTTTTCGATTATTTTCAAATCTGTATTCAAATCAGAATACAACATTTTAAGTTTCATACACTCCACCCAGCTTTGTAAATGCTTTTCATGCTTATTTAAATTTTACGACCATAATGTGTAGCAGCCACCCCGCCACTATGGGGTTTATAGCTTACATCTGCAAAACCGGCTGTCCTAAACATGGATGCCAATTCGTCCATTCCCGGGAAATCACGCGCCGATTCCTGCAGCCATGAATACTCCTGGTAGCTTTTGGCGAACAGCTTCCCAAACACTGGCATTATATAACGGAAGTATAAATAATAAAGCTGTTTGAAACCAGGCATTGTCGGCTGGGATGTTTCAAGGCATACCGCCATCCCACCAGGTTTTAGTACTCTGTACATCTCTTTGAGTACTTGCATGTAATCCGGAACATTACGAAGGCCGAAACCAATGGTTACGTAATCAAATGTATTATCTTCAAATGGAAGCTCCATAGCATTTCCATGAATTAAGTCCACATAATTTCCTAGTTCCAGCTTTTTTACTTTTTCTTCCCCTATTTTCAACATATTTTTGCTAAAATCAAGGCCTGTAACCTTTCCTGTAGGCCCAGTTTTCTCCGCCAGGGCAATGGTCCAGTCGGCTGTGCCACAGCAAATATCAAGCGCTTTGGCACCGTGAGGGACGTTCATATGTTCCATGGTGACTTTTCGCCATTTAATATGCTGCTTAAAGCTGATGACAGAGTTCATCTTGTCATAATTATGATAGATTTTTTCAAAGACATGATGTACCCTTTGTTCCTTCGACTCATCCATTGTTTTACCCTTCTTCCACAAATGATTTTGCCGTAACCGCCGTATAATTCAAAATCTCCTCTATCCTGCTTAAGAAGATCCCGTGTTCCGGAACGTTCATTTCCAACGTCCTTCGCAGAGAAGCGTGCGCGCTTGCAATGCACTGATCCATTTTATTCAAAACGACAGTAACCTGTTCGTTTGATAAATGGCCGTGCTTGTCCTTTTTCGGATATGAGATCTTTTTTAAACTTTCGAATATGATGGATTGACCACCTTCCAGGTAGCTCTTCTTTTCGCGATGCAAACGTTTCAAAAGAAGAATATCAGCGGCAAGCTCCTTCCAACTAGGGATGCCCATATTGTCGGCTACTTTTCTAATCAATGACGATTCGATCGCTGTTAATGTATCAATAAGTCCGCCCAAATCGGTTAAAGACTTTTGGTAAAGTAATATTTTATGTTCATTTACGTCTTTAATTGCGCTTGCCAGCACGCGGATTAATGGGATATTGTCTACCTCGGCTAGCAGCTGGTAGTACAAACCGCTGTAATAATCCCCTGCCAGCACTGTCAATTGCCGGTTTTTCAACCGGCTTCCATCTTGTTCACCTGGATCAGAATTTGTTACCGTTTCATGTACATCCAGGGCCATTTGAACAAGCATGGTGGATATAATATATTTTTTCCGGTCAGCTTCCGTAATCTCCATATCATTAAACAATCCTGCCAAGAGGAGCAGCTTATCTTCATCAATCTTCGGCTTTTCCAAAAACATCTGCAAATAAGGATGATTCGCTTTTGTTTCTATCAAATCTTTCAATTCTGCCAAAAGAGTAGGTAATTTTAACAAATGTGATCACCCTTGCATACGTCGTAAGATAAATTATAATCCGCACTGCCGGTACTGTAGACCGGCTTAAGAGCACAAATCATTATAACATAAAATAATAGGAAAGTACCTTTCGGTGTACTATTTTGTTTATGCAGTGTCCAAAAAAGCTGGCATAAGGATGGCCTCCAGTAGCCTGGTTATGCCGGCCAGATTGGTAAAAACAGAGGACACAGCTTTAAATGGGGTCTATTTACCTGGCTGGCTCCTTTTGGCTTCACTTTGAACCTCTCCAAAAGGAGTATAAATCTTTGCATTTCCTCTAACTTTTATTGCTGAAGTATGTTCAGTGAACTGGGCGATCATTACTTCACCGGAATCGAGTTTTTCAGAATGGTGGAACCTTGTATCCGTCCCTCTGGTCAATCCAATTACATTGACTCCATCATCCACTGCCTTGATTACAACGTAATCCCTAATCAGTTTATCCTCCATTATGTATGCCTCCATATCCTAAAGTTTTTACCGATCTGATTAACCTTTAATGAAAGCAAGTACTTCGGCCCTTGAACGAGCATCCTCTGCAAAAACTCCGCGAACAGCGGAAGTCACTGTTTTAGCGCCAGGCTTCTTTACCCCGCGCATGGTCATGCACATATGCTCCGCCTCAACAACAACCATCACACCATGAGGCTCAAGATTTTCCATGATGGAATTTGCCACAGTTGACGTGATCCTTTCCTGCAGCTGCGGCCTCCTTGAAACAGCTTCAACAGCCCTGGCCAGTTTGCTTAAACCGGTCACTCTCCCATTCCTTGGTATATAAGCAACATGCGCCTTTCCATAAAAAGGAACAAGGTGATGTTCACATACGGAATAAAATGGAATATCCTTCACAAGGACAAGCTCTTCATGGTCTTCCCCGAATATTGTTTCAAAATATTCTTTCGGATCCTGGTCTAGGCCCGAAAATACTTCCTCATACATTTTTGCTACTCGTTTTGGGGTATCTAAAAGACCTTCACGATCCGGATCTTCACCGACTGCTTCCAAAATCATTCTTACAGCCTTTTCTATTTGGGCATGATTAACGTTTCCCATGGATGTTCCTCCTTAAAACAAAAGCTTATGCAAAAAAGACATATTAACCAATTTTAACATACTTTTAAAAAAAGAAGCAAAAAAGGGACCCCTCACGAGTGGTCCCTTTCGGCTTAAAGTACCGTATGTAATTACTTCACAGCGTCTTTAAGTGCTTTACCTGGTTTGAATGCCGGTACCTTGCTTGCCGCGATTTCGATTTCATCGCCTGTTTGTGGGTTACGGCCTTTACGAGCAGCACGCTCACGGACTTCGAAATTACCAAAACCGATTAATTGTACTTTATCACCGTTTTTCAAAGCGTCTAAGATTGTATCAAAAACAGCATCAACCGCTTTTGTCGCATCTTTCTTGGAAAGCTCTCCTGCTTCAGCAACTGCGTTAATCAATTCTGTCTTGTTCATGCCATTCACCTCCTCCCAAAGGATTTGTAAAAAAATCAATATTACAAACACTGTATAATAGTGATTTGTTACTATGTTAAAATTTCCTTTTATCCTAAATTAAGCGTAGGAAATTATTCATTGGAGCAGATGGTGAAATTTCCCATTTAGGTAAAAATGGCGTTATAACGCGTTTTCTTAATGTAGATTATCACAAATGCCATTCCATTAGCAAGGGAATTAAATTAATTATGGGAATCTTTTCTGTAAAAAAACATATATTATTTAGTTATTGTTCTAAAGCCACCTGAATGGGAAGAGATCTGGATGCAGCGCAAAAAGAACCAGCGCCGTGAAGGCTGGTTCCCGTGCAAAAACCTATAGAATGATCGCAATCAGTCCGCCGGAACCTTCGTTTATAATCCTCTCCAGCGTTTCTTTCAATTTATAGCGCGCATTTTCCGGCATTAAAGATAATTTTGCCTGTATCCCTTCCCTTACAATCGAACTTAATGAGCGGCCGAATATATCGGAATTCCAGATTGATAAAGGATTGTCTTCAAAATCCTGCATCAAGTAGCGAACAAGCTCCTCACTTTGTTTCTCTGTGCCGATGATTGGAGCAAATTCAGACTCCACATCTACCTTAATCATATGGATGGAAGGGGCGACCGCTTTTAAACGGACTCCAAACCGTGATCCTTGCCTAATTATCTCCGGCTCATCAAGGCTCATATCCGCTAACGAGGGTGCTGCGATCCCGTAGCCAGTCTGCTTAACCATTTTCAGGGCATCAGAGACTTGATCATATTCCGCCTTCGCATGGGCAAAATCCTGCATCAGCGAAAGAAGATGATCTTTGCCACGGATTTCAACACCGACAATCTCTTTTAAAATATCATCATAAAGGGCATCCGGGGCATAAAGATCGATTTCCGCTACGCCCTGGCCCATCTCGATTCCCGCGAGGCTGGCGCGTTCAATGAAGTCGAAATCGTTGAATTGCCCTACGACCCTGTCGACATCACGCAGCCGCTTAATATCCTTTACTGTTTCTTTAACAGCCTCCTGGTAGCTTTCCCGAAGCCAGTGGTTTTCCTTTAGAACCAATACCCAGCTTGGAAGGTTAACGTTCACTTCCAGTACAGGGAATTCATATAATGCTTCACGGAGAACATTAAGTACATCGACTTCGCGCATTCCTTCCACACTCATAGCCAAGACCGGGATATCATATTTGGTTTGAAGCTCCTCCCTCAAGATGGCTGTATCAGGATGATGCGGCTGTACCGAGTTGATAATCATGATAAATGGTTTGCCGACTTCTTTCAGTTCTTCAATGACTCTTTCTTCCGCCTCAATATAGTCGCTTCGCGGTATCTCCCCGATTGTTCCATCAGTCGTTATGACGACACCGAGAGTTGAATGGTCCTGAATGACCTTTCTTGTGCCTATTTCTGCAGCTTCATGAAAAGGAATCGGCTCTTCGTACCATGGGGTATGGATCATCCGGGGGCCGTTTTCATCTTCATATCCTTTTGCTCCTGGCACTGTATAACCCACACAATCAACAAGCCTGATGTTTACATCCAGTCCTTCCGCGACATGAATGGAAGCTGCCTGATTCGGGACGAATTTCGGTTCTGTTGTCATGATGGTTTTTCCTGCGGCACTTTGCGGAAGCTCATCCTGCGCCCTTGCACGGTCCGCTTCTGTGCTAATGTTCGGTATAACCACCAGTTCCATAAACTTTTTTATAAATGTAGATTTACCGGTACGCACTGCGCCAACAACACCTAAATATATATCTCCACCGGTACGCTCAGCTATATCTTTAAAAATATCTACCTTTTCCAAGGTATCCCCTCCCGATATTAGAGTTGCTGGGATAACATCATCCGTCTATACAATCTAGGACACTATAAGTCTATGATGTTGTCCTAAATATATATTCCTGAATTTTTATTTACACATCCTCCTTTTGACCGCTGCCGGATTGGTTTTATATGAGTACTTTTAATTGTAAGGTTAAGGATTTTCAGAAGCTAATAAAATAACCCTTCCCCTACAATATATTTTGCAGAAAAAGGGTTATGCCTATTTTGTTAAGAAGATTGGCTTTTTCGTTTTTTGATCAATGGTATAGGGAAGGGAGTAAGCGGGAACGAACTCAGATGTGCCGGTTAACAGCGGCCGGATATCCTCCCCAGACTTGAACTGTTTATCTGTTTTTTGTGTAGCTTCAACTAAATCAGGCGTATAGTCTACAAACAATTCAGCCTCCCCATTCACCACGACTGGAAGCGGCTTCCCGGAATAAGGGCTTGTGATAGCCGGATCCTCTTTAAGACCCATTTTCCTAAAATCCAGAGTAAACACATCATTGGCCAACTGCTCTTTAAATGGGGGGTAACTATTATTCTCCCTATAAATTCTTAGACGAAGGTTAAGGTCCTGCAGCTGCTGGGCAATCCGGATATCAAATATTTTCACTGTCGGATTTGTTTCCTCATCTATAATTACATATTGAAATACTCCACCTGATTCATATGAATTCCCTGGAGGTTCAGCCATATACTTTGGAACAAGTTTCTTGAAATCGATTAGGTACTTCTGATAGTATGGGGTATCCCCCGGTTTGGTCTTTATCGGCAGAATTCCACCCTCGTCTTTCCTAAACTGGTCAATCGCACTTTGGACAGATTGGATTTGCTCCTTGTACGGCACCTGATTTTCCACTGATCTCTGTTCCGGATACAGGCAGCCAGTTAATAATGAAATAGCCATTAAAAAAATCGCCGTTAATTTTACTTTCATTCTCTTCATTTTATCCAGCCTCACTATGCAGTCGGTCCGCTTAATACGACAAATAATATAATTAAGCCAGCTGAAATCATCAATATGTAAGCAATTACCGCAGTCAAAATTCGAAGGATACCCTTAAGCTTATAACGGCTGAAATAAATCGTTATAATGGAAATAAACATAAAAATCATGGCAGCAAAAGAAATCCACATCTTCTGTAGAGCTGGTGTCATTTATTACACTCCTTTTTTAGAAGACTTTTTATAAGATTTTTTTATAAAGAGACTCACAATAAATGTCTAAAACAACTTACTTTATCTGATTATGTAATCCGAGAATATTATACCATAGGCAGAGTTTGTCGAATACTTCAAAATTTCCGTCACATTTTTGATCTATAAAAAAAAGCAGAAGATAGAAATTACCCATCTTCTGCCATTGACTAAATCCCCCCATAAACCAGGTCAGATTACCAGTTTACTACGATGCATTGTATGCAGCACAGGAGGAAACCGTATCCTCTAACGCCCATATAAAAAAAATAATTAATGGAGCGCATGAGATTTAATCGCCCAGCCTCGAACCAAGTATGTTAACCAGATCCTCCATCTCAGCTGTTTTCGTCCGATTCATTAAACGGTCTACAGATTCTTTTACATTTTCACCAGTAAACAATACATGATAAAGTGCCGAAGTAATCGGCATATCGACGTTGTATTTCTTGGCCAACTGGTAAGCTGCTTTTGTTGTCCTGACTCCTTCCACGACCATTCCCATATTTTCTAGCACTTCATTGAGTTTCTGCCCTTTTCCGAGCAGATTGCCCGCGCGCCAGTTTCGGGAGTGTACACTTGTACAGGTAACGATCAAATCACCAATACCCGCGAGGCCTGAGAAAGTCAGAGGATTTGCACCCATCGCCGTGCCTAATCGGGAAATCTCGGCAAGGCCTCTTGTTATTAAAGCAGCTTTCGCGTTATCCCCGTATCCAAGTCCATCAGTTATCCCCGCAGCAAGGGCGATAATATTCTTTAAAGCACCGCCAATTTCTACACCAACGATATCCGGGTTTGTATAGACTCTGAAATTCTGATTAATAAATAAATCCTGTACCCTTTCGGCTGTACCCATATTTCGGGAAGAAACCGTTACTGTGGTTGGATGTCTCAGGCTTACTTCCTCCGCATGGCTCGGACCGGAAAGGACAACTACCTCCGCAAGAAGAGCCTGAGGCAACTCTTCTTCGATCATCTCGGATATCCTGAGCAGTGTGTCAGGTTCGATCCCCTTGCTTACATGGATAATGGTGAGCGGACTTTCTGCTACCTCTTCAATCCTTCCCAACACCTCCCGAATGGCCTTTGTCGGAACGGCCAGTACGATGTCTGTGATACCTTCCAGGGACTTCTTCAATGAGGTGTACCCTTTGATTCCTGCAGGAAGCTCTAAACCTGGCAAATATTTATGGTTGGTGTGGCGCTCGTTTATTTCATCTATTTGTTCCTGTTTATGGCCCCAGAGCCTTACCTGGTGACCATTATCTGCAAGTACAAGTGCTAGGGCCGTACCCCAGCTTCCAGCACCGATGACGGCAATGCCCTGTGTGTTTTTAGGCATATTGCCCGCACCTCCCCTATTTTCTTGGCCGGCCAATAATTTTGATTGGTGTGCCCTCAAAGTTGAATGCATCTCTTAACCTGTTCTCCAAAAAACGCTGATATGAAAAATGCAGGAGCTCAGGATCATTGACAAACACGACGAAGGTCGGCGGCTTCACGGCAACTTGGGTCGTATAATATACTTTAAGGCGCTGACCGTTATGGGTCGGTGTCGGGTTCATGGCTATGGCATCCATTAACACTTCATTCAAGACATTCGTCTGCACCCGCATTGAATGGGCTTCACTAACCTTATCAATTACCGGAAGCATTGCATGCACCCGTTTCTTTGTCTTAGCCGACACAAAAACAATTGGTGCATAATCAAGGAAAAGGAAATGGGCCCGGATCTTTTCCTCGAATTCCTTCATTGTTTTTTCGTCTTTTTCGATGGCGTCCCATTTATTAACGACAATTATCACACCTCGTCCAGCTTCATGGGCATACCCGGCAATTTTTTTATCCTGTTCCCTTATGCCTTCCTCTGCATTTAAGACGACAAGCACTACATCAGATCGCTCTATTGCCCGCAAGGCTCGCAATACGCTGTACTTCTCAGTGCTTTCATATACTTTTCCTTTTTTTCTCATTCCAGCTGTATCAATGATTACATATTCTTTCCCGTTGTATGTATATGGTGTGTCAATAGCATCCCGGGTTGTTCCTTCAATGTCGCTAACGATTACGCGTTCTTCCCCAAGAATCGTATTTACTAGCGAAGACTTCCCAACATTTGGACGCCCAATCAGACTGAATTTAATAACGTCATCATCATACTCTTGTTCATCATGCTTTGGAAAACTTTTGGCCACCTCATCAAGCAGATCTCCAAGACCTAAGCCGTGAGAACCAGAAATCGGGAATGGCTCCCCGAACCCTAGTGAATAAAAATCATAAATCTGTTCTCGCATTTCCGGGTTATCAATCTTATTCACCGCAAGTACTACCGACTTTTTTGATTTATACAGGATCTTTGCCACTTCTTCATCTGCGGAGGTAACCCCCTCGCGGCCATTTACCATAAAAATGATAACATCCGCCTCATCAATGGCAATCTCGGCTTGCTGACGGATTTGTTCGAGGAATGGCTCATCCCCGATATCTATTCCGCCGGTATCAATGATGTTAAAATCGTATGTTAGCCATTCGCCTGAGCTGTATATCCTATCTCTTGTCACGCCCGGGACATCCTCGACAATCGATACACGTTCCCCGACTATTCTATTAAATATAGTGGATTTTCCTACATTCGGCCGCCCCACTATCGCGACTACTGGTTTTGGCATTTATTTCCATCCTTTCATAATTGATGATATTTATGGATTTTATAAGGAGCTTGTGAACCGCTCTAACAATCGGAATATAATATAGATACTAGCAGGATTCCACTGCATATTTGCCTAGATACCATTCTTCATCAAAAGCTATAGTATTTGATCCTTCCCATAAATTCAGGTGTGCAACACACGCTGCAGCCTTTTCTAACTATCATATAGTATCAAATTTTTCCGCAATCAACAATGTTTGTCTATTTCGGCTGGACGCGTATCTCTTTTACTGCGGCGGTACCTTTTTTCACATGTTGATGTACGGTGGCAGCATGGATCCTGCAGGTGGTATATTCGAGTAGGACCCAAGCAAAATGGAGCACCATGATAAGTGTTGCCATGTCCATCCATGCATATGACCCTGCTGCATATGGTAAATTGTTAATACACAATGCCCCTGCATATAGGCTCTCACCTATTATTAGGCCGTCTACCAAGGCACAAATCCTCAATTTCCAATCTTGAAAAAGGATAATCGCGAGATAATTCATTACTATTCCCAAAATCCACTCAACTCTAACCACTAACCAGATAGGGTCTAGAAGGGCAAACAGCTGAATGCTGTTGTACCCAAGCGCAATAATCAGACATCCAATTATGAACCCCATTGTTTTTGCCAAACTAAAGTTTCTTATATAAAAGCTACAAATAAAAAACAAATAAATAAAAGAAATATTGATGGTATAGCGGTAGATATGCAATTCATAAGCGGCTAGGCACATAATGGCAAGTAAATGGAATAGAATTGCATAACGAGGTTGATATGTATCCTTTACAAAAAACATAAGAACGACCCAGCTAATCCATAAGATCCAATAAAAAAACATTCCTTCCATATCATTCCCTCCATACTCCCCATTATGTTCTCTCCCAAGGAGACTTAAACTAGTACACCAACCTTTCTGTAACCACTTAAAAACGTGCTCATATTTTTTTATGGAAAAGTAACGCTAACTATAGGAGGTGGAAACATGGGAGTAGACCGTCAAGAGAAAAAGCTTAGGGAAAGTGGACGTGTCGCATCGGATCGGGATCCTGCATTAAATAAACCGGGAGCAACACAGATGGAGGGACCAGAAGAAGCACGCCGCAGAAACAAAGGCTAGACAAAAACAGTTCACGAAATAAAAAAAGCTGCAATAGACAGGGTAGCACCCGTCAGTTGCAGCTTTTCATGAAAATATGTATAAAAACCATTTTGAGAACTACCTGGAATAACGAGAGCAGTCTATTCCTCGTTGTGTAAGCCAGTGATAGGTTTGTCCGGTAATAATGAGTCGGGCCTCCTGCAACGCCTTTATATCATTCGCACCCAGGGCGGTCATAATCACAATCAACTCGTCATGTGTATCTCTTAGCTCTTTAATCAACTCGGTGAGCCCCTTTTCTTTCAAAATCCTTATGAACTGACCGGCCACACCGGCAGCAACTGCCCCTAAAGAGATGCACTTTGCCACATCCAATGCATTCTGGATCCCGCCTGAGGCTATAGTTGATATGCCATCGGATACGGAAACTGCTTCTGCAACCGAAATAGCTGTTGGTATACCCCAGTCATTAAAGTAGGAGAAAGATTTTTCGCGCCTTTCATTTTCAATCCTGGCAAAATTGGTCCCGCCATAACCCCCGATATCAACTACTGCCACCCCGGCAGATGATAGTTTTTTTACAGTTTCCCTGCTCATTCCAAATCCGGTCTCTTTCACAATGACAGGAACTCCAATTGCAGAAATGATTTTTTCAATCCGATGCAAAGTGCCCTTGAAAGAACGGTCTCCTTCAGGCATTGTAAGCTCCTGTATCACATTTAAGTGAATTTGAAGCGCGTCAGCCTGCACCATATCAACAGCCCTCATGGCTTCATCAACACTAGCCTCACTGCCCAGGTTGGCGATCACAATCCCATGTGGATTCATCTTCCTGACAATTTCAAAGGAGCGCGATTCACCAGGATCTTTTATCGCAGCCATCTGGGAGCCCACTGCCATGGGTATTCCCGTTTCCCTTGCTGCTATCGACAAATCTTTATTAAGTTCTTCTGTTTCTTTCCCGCCGCCACCGGTCATTGCGTTTATAAAAATTGGCGAACTTACATGAAGTCCGCCAATTTCTGTATCAAGAGAAACATCTTCTATTGATAAATCCGGTAAACTTTGATGAACAAACGAAATATCCTCGAAACCTGATAACCTATGCTGCCCTGTTTCCAAGGCATATTTGATGTGATCTAATTTTCGTTGTGTTCTAGACAAGCCCATCACCATTATTTATTTGAATTTTTTCAGCTGTTCCCCAATCATATCGCCAAGCTGGAAACCATTTGATTCCTCCGGAAGCTCATAATTGGATTGTTCATTAGCTTGCTGCTCCTGAAGCTCTTTTATACTTAAGGATAAACGCTGCTCTTGTTCATTAACATCCAGCACTTTTACCTTAACAGCTTCGCCTTCTTGAAGGACCTCATGTGGTGTACCGATATGCTTATGGGAGATCTGTGAGATATGGACAAGACCTTCTACACCAGGGAAGATTTCCACGAAAGCCCCAAAGGAAACAAGGCGTTTGACAATACCGTCCTGCTCGGAGCCTTTAGGTGCCCTTTCTGCAATATTAGACCACGGGCCAGGTAGTGTCTCTTTAACGGATAGCGAAATTCTTTCATTATCTCGGTCTACTGAAAGCACCTTGACTTTTAATTTATCTCCTTCTTTTACTACATCGGAAGCTTTCTCCACATGCTCGTGTGACAGCTGTGATATGTGGACTAGTCCATCTACCCCGCCAATATCGACAAAGGCACCAAAATCAGTGATTCGTTGTACAGTTCCTTCAATCACCTGGCCAGCCTGGATGGAATCAAGCACTTCACCCTTTTTCTTTTCCTTTTCATCCTGTACGACCGCTCGATGGGAAAGGATCAAACGATTTTTCTCCTTATCCAGTTCTACGATTTTAAATGTTAATGTTTTACCTTTATAATCGGCAAAATCTTCTACAAAGTAGTCTTCCACAAGGGAAGCAGGAACAAATCCCCTAACGCCAAGATCGACCACAAGACCGCCTTTTACGACATCTTTTATCTCCGCTTCAAATACTTCCTGAGTTTCAAATTTCTTTTCGAGGTCGTCCCATGCTTTTAATGCATCAACTTTACGCTTCGAAAGGATAAGAGCTTCTTCTTCGACTTTAATAACTTCGAGTTCTAGTTCATCTCCTTCGGAAATCGCATCAGTAGCTTTTTCCACATGCAGGCTGGAGAGCTCGCTTATTGGGATGATACCATCCGTTTTACTGTTCTCCACATCTACAATCACCTGTTTTTCTTCAACTTTGGTTACCTTGGCGTTTACCTTATCGCCAACTTCATAGTTGTTTACTTCCACTTGGTTCATGTCTTCTGTCATTTCGAACTCCTCCTTAACCCATGACTGCTCGGCAGAATTTCAATTCTTATAATTTCATAATTCGGAATAATCCCTTATTTTATAAATTCCAATAAAATGTGGGAATTGTCAAGCAAGAAGGATTACTTGTCTGCTGATATCAATGTCCTGATTTCATCCATGATTATTTTGGTGGCTTCATCAGCGGATATCTTTTTTGAGCGGTATTCCGTAAAATCAATTGGCTTCCCATAAATCACTTTTAATGGCCTAAACATCTTATAAGGTCCAATAATAGCACAAGGAACGACCTTAGCATCTGTCCGAAGCGCAAAGAAACCAGCTCCAGCCAACCCTTCGCCGAGCTCACCGTTCTTGCTTCTAGTCCCTTCCGGAAATAGACCCAAAACCTTTCCATCCTTAAGCAGGGAAAGGCCGGTCCGAAGTGCTTCTCTGTCACTCATCCCCCTTTTAACAGGGAACGCGTTAACCCTTGGCAAAATGCTCTTCAGGACAGGGACACGAAAGATTTCTTCTTTCGCCATAAAGTGGATGTCCCGTGGACAAGTAATCCCTACTATTGGGGGATCAAGATTATCAATATGGTTGGCACAGATCAAGACTCCCCCGTCTTTCGGAAAGTTCTCCTTACCTATTGTTTTAACCCTGAAAGCGGGGCTCAAAACTATTTTTACAATGTTTTTGGCAAATGTGTAAAACTTCAAAATTATCTTGTCCTTTCCTCAATCAATGACATAATTTTATCAGCCACTTTTTGTATGGACAATGAAGTTGTATCAATTTCTACAGCATCAACCGCTTTTCGGAGTGGAGCTACTTCCCTTTCGGAATCAAGCTTATCACGTAAAGCTATTTCTTCTTTTAATTTCTCGATATCTGAGCCAAATCCTTTTTGAATATTTTCTTCATGCCTTCTTTGTGCCCGTTCTTCAACGGAGGCAATGAGAAAGATCTTAACCTCTGCATTCGGTAGTACATGGGTCCCGATATCTCTGCCATCCATTACAACGCCGCCACTTTCCGCAAGAGCCTGCTGGCGTTTGACCATTTCTTCCCTTACTAGCCTGTGCCTGGATACCTCGGATACAGAGGCGGTCACCTCATTGTTACGGATCTGTTCAGTCACATCAATGCCATCAAGGAAGACAAGTTGACCTTGGCCACTTGGTTTAAGCTCGATAACCGTATCGGCTAGCAAATGGCTTAAAGCAATTTCATTTCCGATGTCGACGCCTTCGCTGAGTGATTTATATGTGAGTGCACGATACATGGCACCGGTGTCTACGTATATGTAGTTTAATTGCCGTGCTACGATTTTTGCGACCGTGCTTTTTCCTGCTGCAGCGGGTCCATCAATCGCAACTGATATTCTCTTTTCCATACTTCCTCCCTAATCCTGCCAGTCAAGCTGTAATTCATCACCTATAGTTTATCACAAAAGCCCGGACAACCCATCAGCAAAATAAATATTTTCCCCGCATAATAGCGCTTAAGCTATTCTCTTGTTTCATTGCCAACTGTACAAAAAGAAAAAAGCAGGGAGTCCCTGCTAGTCACCTAAACTGTTAAACGTTTCAATAATTTTATTATAATTATTCTTTGTTACTCCTTCGTATTGTGCCATCCTTTTTAATTCCAAAAAAGAATCTTCCCGGTGAAATAAGGCTTGGAACGCCAGAAGACTGATTGCTTGGATAATGACCAGCTTAATGATCATGCGTTCTATTGTTTTCATATTCCATTCTCCACTGTCTTTTACAGATAGTATGGAAAAAAAACATATATTTTATCCACTCTATTCCATCAGTCCTTTATTCTTCAATTCTACTTGTTTTTCAAAAATAAAACGAATTAAAATTTGACGGTCTGCTTCGCTTAAATCCATGAATTGTACAGACAATTTATTAAATCGTTCTGAGCTTTCACTTATGCGGATAACCTTGCTTTTAAGCTTTAAATAATGGATTTCTCCAGATTTTAAAGGAATCGCCAGCCATACATATACAATTGAGGCTTCACCGACATTTATCTGTTTTGGTATTCTAAGTGCCGCACCTCCAGCACTAATATCATCCGTGACCGCTCTAAAAGGCTGAAACTGCCCTATTTCTGGATGAACCGCTGTATCAATCGGCGTTTCTATCCGAACAAATTGTCTTCGCTGAATTTTTACTAGCGAATCTTTAGGAGGGCGGGCCAATTGGATCATAGCGATTTGAGCTTTCACCCTTCCTAGTACTTCCGTATCAAATATATAGATGGCATGATTACTATCTGTAATTGTAATTTTCAATTGGGACCCATCGAGTAGAAAAGCAACTTTTCCGGTTGAAGTATTTACTGGATAGTCTATGAAAATGCTATTTTCATTCATTTCCACTACCATGGATTTGTATTGTTCAGGCTGCAGCGAATATTTAGGTTCCAATAGCAGAGTATCACCGATTTTAATCATTTTTCCCATCTCCAGCTTATATATAATCAAATTTTCGACCTAGGGACTTTTCTCCACTAAATCCTTATTTAGGTTACTCATATTATGGCATGTATCAAAAAAAAGGAAAAGCACCAATCGGCTTTTCCTTTTACTTTCATTTTTAAACGATATTTTCATACACGGGTTCTGAATTTTTCAGCTTCTCTACTTTCTCTTCCTCAGATGTGTTGGCGTTGATAAAAATTCTGTACGTATCTTCGCCAATTGTACCAAGGAACTCGTAACAAAGAACCTCTTCGCCAAGATCATTTTCGATCAGTGCTTTTCTTTCTTCCATTACCTTTACATTAGGGTTAATTTTTGCTCTTGCGTCTTTTAAGGATACAGACGTTTTTCCTATCTCCCTTACTTTATGTGACTTTAGGAACTCGTCCGCTGAAAATCCAATAATGCTTCCATCATCAAGCGCTACCTTTACCTTGACTGAGTCCGGATAAACCCTTACTCCATCAACAGAGGTAACAAAATTGAACAGGCCAATATTATCATATTGCGCGCTTTCATAGAGATCAAGTGAATCAAAGTCGTGGGCTTTCAAGAAAGCCACCGCCTTATTGCTGGCAGTATTTAAGTCAATTCGTGAACGATTGACATCCCTGGTGTTAATGTACCAGATCGGATATCCACCTTGCTTTGTGATATCCATATTTACCTCACTTTTCGTTTTAGGGTCCGTAAGGCTTACACTGTAAAACCCAAATTCGGATCCTTTCCCACTTTCCTCCACCCTTGCCTTTGGAGATCCAGATATGTTCGCATATTTCCTTGCTTTTGCGACGGCTTCTTTTTTGCTGATTTGCTTTCCTTTTATATGTTCAAAGTTTTCCTGCTTTTGTTGCCTGCTAGAGTAATCCGGGTCAAGATTGGAGGTTTCACCGTATCCCTTCACGGTTTTTTCAACCGTTTTAAAACCATCGACGATTGTATTATCTGCAGGTTCCTCATTGGCTGCCAATGCTGTCTCTACATCCATCCACCTTAGGTTGTTCTTCATTACCTGATATTGGACTTTTCTTAGTTCATTCTGTACTTCACCGGCTTCCTTGTGCAAAGATTGCAGCCGCTTATATTCTTTATCGCTTAACGGTTCCTTTTCAAGGTCCCTGACAGCCGTTTGGTAGCTAAAGTCTCCGATATCAGATAAGAATTCCTCTGTTTTATTAAACGGCATTAAGCTAAGCGGAAGCTGTCCGACATCGAGCTGCGCTTCTGATGTGATCCTCCAAACATCTGTCAGCGCCGGGCTTAGTGACTTCCTTGTGTTCATCGCAAGTGTATTCCCGATTTCGTCATGCAGGACATCCATCTGGTATGATAAGTCGTGGAACGCCCTTTGATAGTTATTCTCTGCATTAACCATGAATGCATTTTTCTCTTGATGCTCCTGATAACCCCAGTAGCCTGTGCCGATTACCGCTACGGCAAGCACGGCTATCATAATATTACGAATCATGCAGTTCACCTCATTTTATTTACAGAAAATATGTTTCCCGATTTGTTTTATTTGGGGCCTTGTCCAGATCCATGGGCTTGTCGCTGTGTCCGGATTAAAATAATATTCTGCGTTGCTGGTCGGATCCCAGCCGTTGATTGCATCAATTACCGCTTCGCGGGCACGTTCATTCGGGGTTAGCCAAATCTGGCCATCCGCAACAGCAGTAAAAGCACGCGGCTCAAATATAACCCCTGATATCGTATTAGGAAAAGAAGCGCTTTCCAGCCTGTTCAGAATAACTGCAGCAATTGCCACCTGGCCGATATAAGGCTCACCGCGGGCTTCCCCGTAAACCGCATTCGCCATCAATTGAATATCATTCTGTGAAAAGCCTCCCGGAACATTCACAGCAGTAGCGGTAGCCCTATTGCGATTTCCATTATTGGCGCCATTGTTTCTCGTCGTTTGCCTTGCAGTTTGTCCCGCATTTTGCCTCTGGCCAGCTTTGCCTCCAGCCCTCTTTCTGGGCTTCACCTGGTTTTCGATAGGGGTTCCTCCGTAATAAGTAAAATCATTTCCCTTTGCAATTTGTGTATGTACCCATTTGCCATTGAAGTTAGAAGCGGCTACAAGTTTCTGCCTGGTTTTCAGCCCAGCCAGCCCGTCGATCGGCAATCCAAAATCTTTCTGGAAGTTCCGTAGGGCCCAATAGGTTCCCCAGCCATAAACTCCATCGATTTTACCGTTATAGTAGCCGATATTTTGCAGGCGTGCCTGAAGCTCAATAACATCATCACCAACAGCCCCTCTTTGAATCACTTGGCCGGTAAATGCGTTTGCCGTAGTTTCAAATGTCAAAGAGATACAGATTGATAAGAAAAATAACAAAAGCAAACATTTGCTCTTTGACGAAATCCCTTTCATCAATTACACTCCCTCTTTTCTTATATTGACATTACCCCTATTTTCTTCTTAAAAGGTGTTTTTATTCCATTCAATATAAAAAAGGAGACAGGCTAAAAAGGCTGTCTCCTTTGATCATTATAGTGTTTCGGATGCATGGAAATCGGAAAGCATCCTTGCCATCTTCACTTTTTTTAAACCCAGCCACCATAAGAAAACCATAAATGGCATAATCCAATAAAGCCAGGAGTCCTGGGTTAAAAGAATGTAATCATATACACCGTGCAACAAATAAGGTACTGCAAAAGCAAGGAAAACGTATTTCCTTTTATTTGTCTTCGCAAACTTCCCTTTGCCAAGATAATATCCCATGATTACTCCGAAGAGCGCATGACTCGAAACCGGCAAGATCGCCCGTGTCATCGCATGTTCCACCCCGTTTGCAACGAGGTAAAGGATATTTTCCATAGTTGCGAAACCAAGGGAAACGGAAGCGCCATACACAATGCCATCATAAGGTTCGTCAAATGCTACATGGGGATAAATAACATAAAACAAGATGAACCATTTTAAAAATTCCTCTAAAAGACCCGCCCAGATAAAGGCCTGCTCGGCATTCCCCTGGAATATGCCCTCTGTTTTCAGCACATATTGCAAAAACATAATGGGAAATACCAGGAAAACGCCAAAAAGGAAGGATTTTATCACAACAGAAACAGGCTCTGTTTCATAGTAATCTTTTAAGTAAAAATAGCTGAGTAAGGCCAGACCAGGCGCAATACCCGCCGAGAATAAGACCAGCATGTCCTGACCTCTTTTCTTTTGTTTTCAATAATCGTATCATGGAATGGAGAAAAAGAAAATTGAAAGAAATGCCGCTTGGCACTCTTTTGACACAGAACTGGAGGTTGGTAACTTATGAAAAAAAATATTTTGGTGATACATACAGGCGGAACAATTTCCATGTACGAAGATGCCAAGACAGGGGCTGTTAAACCAGGCGGCAAAAATCCAATTAAAGGTGCAACCGAAAATATGGATAGCTCTGCGAACCTTTTTATAGAGGAACCATTCTCATTGCCCTCACCGCATATCACTGCTCTAGAGATGCTCCAATTAAAAAACCTGATCGAGAAATATATCAAGGAAATATCGTTGGACGGGGTAGTGATCACCCACGGAACCGATACCCTTGAGGAAACTGCTTATTTCCTTGATCTGACAGTTCATTCCGACATTCCAATTGTGGTTACAGGAGCGATGCGGTCAAGCAATGAAATCGGATCTGACGGATTATATAACTTTATTTCTTCACTTAAAGTCGCTGCCAGTGATCATTCGCGGGGAAAAGGGGTACTTATTGTTCTTAACGATGAATTGCATACTGCAAAAAACGGCACAAAAACACATACGAGCAATGTATCCACATTTCAGAGCCCCCAATACGGACCAATAGGCATTGTCACAAAACGTGGGATTGTTTTTCACCATTCACCGATTAATACTGAAAAATACAGCCTCCAAACCATTACCAAACAAGTGGCCTTATTGAAAGCACATGCCGGTATGGATTCTTCCTTATTTTATGCTTTGAAAGAAATGAAAGTTGACGGCCTGGTTATTGAAGCCCTGGGCCAGGGAAATCTCCCTCCGCAGACCATCGATGGAGTCCAGTCTCTTTTACATGCACGAATCCCAATCGTGATTGTATCAAGATGCTTTAATGGAATTGTTCAGGACGTCTATGCTTATAGAGGTGGAGGAAAACAGCTTAAAGAAATGGGGGTTATTTTTTCAAACGGCTTAAATGGCCAAAAGGCAAGGTTAAAGCTGCTGATAGCCCTCCATCATACAGCGGAACGAGAAAAGATACAGGAAATCTTCTTAAAATAATATCGAATAGAAAAGGGCCGTGATAAACGGATTTTGGCCCATTTATCCCATTTGTGATAACGGTCCAAAATCCCTTCACCCCTTTTAACAATTACCAGCTGCGATACTCCGGGCAATCAGGTCACCATGGAACCGGCCGTTTTCAATAAATATTTCATTTGCATTATTTCCTGCTGCTATTACACCTGCAATATATACCCCTTTAACATTTGTTTCCATTGTCTCACTGTTAAAAAAAGGCCTGCCCGTTTCTTGATGAATTTCAATACCGATGCGCTGCAGAAACGAATGGTCTGGATGATACCCTGTCATGGCAAAAACAAAGTCATTTTTGACCGCTTTGGTTTCATTGTTCACATGATAAATAACGCTGTCCTCCGTGATTGCATCTACCTCGGCATTAAACTCCATGGTAATTGTACCATTCCTCACCAGGGATTCGAATTCAGGAAGGATCCACGGTTTAATGCTTGGGGAGTATTCACTGCCACGGTAGAGTACTGTTACTTGCGCCCCTGATTTCACAAGCTCCAAGGCCGCATCTACACTGGAGTTCTTCCCGCCAATTACGACGACATCCGTATCAAAGTATGGGTGACCTTCTTTAAAATAATGAAAAACTTTAGGAAGCTCTTCTCCAGCGATCCCCATATAATTTGGATTATCATAATAACCTGTTGCAATAACGATTTTCCCTGCTTTGTATTCTGATTTATTGGTCACAACAAGAAAATGGCCGTTTTCTTGTTTTTTGACCTCCACTACTTTTTCAAAAGCATTGATTTTCAAGCCTTGGCGTTTAACCACCTCTCGATAATAAGCTAATGCCTGATTGCGTACTGGCTTGCGGGTTTCCGTAATAAATGGCACATTTCCAATTTCAAGCTTTTCTGCTGAGCTAAAAAAAGTTTGATGGGTTGGGTAGTGGTATAGAGCATTGACAATGTTTCCTTTTTCAATCACCAGCACGTTCTTACCCGCTTCTTTTAATGATATTGCTGCTGCGAGACCGCATGGACCTCCACCAACGATGATTACATCTACTATGTTCAACTTCTTTCCACTCCTTTTCCAAGCCGTGTCCATAAATTTGTTCTTCTCTTTAATGAATCGATACATTCATCTATTTAAGACATTCCCTTTCTTAAATGTAAAAAATCTCCCACCATAAGTCATGACAGGAGATTATTTCGATGCGTTTAGGTGTGCTGCTAACCCGTTAAATCCAGCCTCGGAACCTGGATGCTTCGGCCATCTTTCTAACTCCTACCATGTAGGCTGCAAGGCGCATGTCAACCCGGCGTGTTCGGGCAGTTTCGTATATATTATTGAAAGCTTTGACAAGAATTTTTTCCAGCTTTTCTTCTACTTCTTCCTCAGACCAATAATAGCCCTGGTTGTTTTGGACCCATTCAAAATATGAAACCGTAACCCCGCCAGATGATGCTAACACATCGGGTACAAGCAGAACTCCACGGTCTGTCAGGATTTGTGTTCCCTCAATGGTTGTCGGACCATTCGCAGCTTCCACAACGATTTTTGCCTTAATATTGTGTGCATTTTCGTCTGTGATTTGATTTTCAATCGCAGCTGGCACTAGAATCTCACATTCCAGTTCAAGTAGTTCTTTATTGGATATTGTGTTTTTAAACAGCTTTGTTACAGTTCCAAAGCTATCTCTGCGGTCTAGTAAATAATCTATATCGAGTCCATCGGGATCATATAGAGCACCGTAAGCATCCGAGATGCCGACAACTTTTGCCCCTGCATCATGCATGAATTTGGCAAGGTAGCTTCCGGCATTCCCAAAGCCCTGTACAACAACCCTGGCTCCTTTAATTTCGATGCCCTTCTTTTTAGCGGCTTCATTAATGCAAATGGTAACACCTTTCGCAGTCGCTGATTCCCTGCCGTGTGACCCACCAAGAACAAGCGGCTTCCCTGTAATGAATCCCGGTGAATTGAACTCGTCGATACGGCTATATTCATCCATCATCCAAGCCATAATCTGGGAATTGGTGAATACATCAGGTGCAGGAATATCTTTTGTCGGGCCAACAATCTGGCTTATAGCGCGAACATAACCACGGCTAAGCTTTTCAAGTTCACGAAACGACATATTTCGCGGATCGCATACGATTCCGCCTTTCCCTCCGCCATATGGCAAATCTACAATCCCACATTTCAGGCTCATCCAGATAGACAGCGCTTTTACTTCTCGTTCTGTAACAGAGGGATGAAACCTTATCCCGCCTTTAGTTGGACCTACAGCATCATTATGCTGTGCACGATAACCCGTAAAAATTTTTACTGATCCATCGTCCATCCGCACCGGTATCTTTACTGTCAAAAGCCGCAACGGCTCTTTCAAAAGCTCAAAAACCTCCTGAGGATAACCGAGCTTTTCCAGCGCTTTATGTATTACAGTTTGAGTTGATTTCAGCACATCATGCTTTGCTTCTTGGTTAGTATGGTCAGTACCATTTTCGCCTGCCATCTGTGTACCTCCTACAATCAAATAATCGGCTTTCTTCATGACATAGTATACACCTTAGCCCTAGTTATGGAAAGCAAAAAAAGTGACCTCTATCCTTCATAAAAAGGCAATGTAAACGCCGCCAGAAAAAGGTTTCCTTTATCTATCCTTCATTCCCTGTAGCTCGTTCACCTAAACGGTTTTTTGTAGTGGCCGGACAGAACAGTGCGAAGCAAATTGCACACTCACAACCTGTCCGGTGGCTCCCTATCTATGGAAATGTTTCGTTAGTAAATCGACCGCGTCATTCCTTGCGATTGCTTTACCATATTCCTGGACGCGAAAAAGGGTCATGGTTGATACAGTCCCATATTCAGCCGCCAGGGAAATCACGGTATCATAATCACTTTCCTCAACACCCTCGATCAACAAATAATAGTTATCTTCAAAACAATAGAGGGAAGACCGACTAATTCCGATGGATTTCAAGGAATGGCATAACTGTATGACATCCTCAACGTCGCAAAAGGAGTAAAGAATATGCGGATGTTCACCAACTAATACATGTAAATCAAGAAATTCCCCTTCTTCGTCATCTACTATGTCTTCTTCTGCTTTGGTTACAATAATGACTAAGCCTTGAGCCTGCAAAGCAAATATTTCTATCGCAATGGATCCGCTCATCTTAAAACTCAATTCATCACAAGCTTCTTCGATCATTTCCTGAAAAAACTTGTGAACCTTAAGCGAATTCTCGTGAATATCTTCTTTTGTCAATCCTCTGTCAATTAAATCATCAAAGGTTAAAAAAATCTTGATTTTGTTGTTGGTTAATCGCTCAAGCTTCATAAAAAAATGCCCCCTGGGTACCATCTTCATACATCATATGAAGACCACTTTCAGGGGTGCATATCTTTAGAATGTGTGTATGAAACAAATATGAAGGATTGCAGAAGCGATACATTTTATATTGGCAAATTCTAAGGTGACGCAATAGCCCTTTTTTTCAAGTGGAGGAGATGTGTTTCCGGCTCGGCACCAAGCCTTAAAGGGAGGCTGGTAGTACCGTACCCGTTGCTGGTAAGGATTATGGTCCCGCCCTCTTTCCTGATCCCTCCCAATGGATAAAGGCCTAATCCCATAAACCTGATTTGGCCACCGTGTGTATGGCCGCTCAGTACAAGACTGATTTTGTTTTCTTCTTTTACTTGTTTCATTATGAGTGGATTGTGGCTGACCAGGATTTTAAATGCATCATGCTCTGAAGCCACAAGCGTCAAATCAAGCCGATCCCGTTCCATTGATATATCATCGATTCCAAGGAACTGGATTTTCTCTCCCTGCTCTGATTCAAAAGTAACCACAGTATTATCCAGAATTTTTACTCCGTACTTTAAAAGGGTAGCATCAAGCATATGGTAATCCCCTTCATAATCATTATTTCCCCAAACGAAATAAACCGGGCCAACCTTTTTAAGCTTTGTTAGGTTCTTCTCTACCCTCGTGAGCGGCACCCCACCTTCTGTCAAATCTCCTCCAATGATGACAATATCTGCTTTTCCTTTTACACGTTCTATTAATTTGTCTGAAATAACACGCCTATGAACATCTGAAATAAAAAAAATGCTTAATGTGCCAAATGTTTCAGGAAACTCGTGAAAATCCAAGTCAGTTTCCACAACGTTGTCCATAAAAGCGGTTTTAAGCATAAAGAAAACCATACCAATGACGAACACCGCCATGAACAAATAAAAGACTGCCATATTTTTAACCTCTCTTGTCATTACCGGGAATTTTTATCGAAATAATACCATATACCCCTGCAAAAATAAAAAATATTATTGTGAGGGCCATACTCATCCAGGATAATACAAAAAAAGAGACTACTATCAAAGAAACAATGATCCAATTCATTTTGTTCATACTAATATGATGCTTTACCTGAAATACATGTTCTGCAACGCTTTTCATAATGCCAGACAGATTTATGAAGCCCACAATAAAGGCGACCGTGGCCGCTAAAAATTTGATTGGATCCATAATAAGCCCGGCGCAAAATTCAGCTAGCCTGAATGGTGAAGATAGATCCATCCATTTAATATATAAATAACCGCATAACGTCCCTATTATCAGTTGAGTACCTTTTTGCAGCATAAAAACCCTCCTATTTAACTTATGAGAGGGAACCATCTAACATTACTTTGTTTCTCTGTGAAGGGTACGCCTTTTCAATCTAGGGCAGTACTTCACTCAATTCAACGCGATCTGGCTTAGTTCTTTTATTTTTTGTGGTGCGTATCGTTTTCGTCATTTGCCTGTTTCCGCATCCAGCAGGGATTCTCCGGACGCAAAGTCTTTCCAGAGAGAACTCGCATCAACCACTGTTACGATGGTATCCAACCTGCAGCACTCCGAAAGGTCTATTAGTGTGTAAAAATACTTTTCCTCTTATTTTGTTTGCTTTAATAGAAATCGTTACGATTTACAAGAAGATTATTAAAAATGAGAAAACGGTCCTTAAACCTCTATTAGTTGGAAACTAGTCAAATAGAAAACAATCATTTTGTTTCTTACATTTTTTAGAATATAAATAGACCGGTTGTACAGGAAAACCAACCGGCCAACATATAAATGTTTAAAAAACGTTGTTTCTCAATTCTCTTGCAGCGTCAGTGATAGATTTTGCTTTGCTTATTGCCGTGATGACGGATATACCATCAGCGCCCGCTTTCATGACAGTAGCTGCATTTTCAGCGGTTATTCCTCCTATCCCCACGATTGGGGTCTTAATTCCTCTTTTTCTAAACTCTTCAATGAGCGTTGTACCTTGAATAGGAGTTGTATCCTTCTTCGTATAAGTAGGAAAAACGGGCCCTAGTCCGAAGTAATCGCTGCCTGATTTTAAGGCAGCCATGGCTTCCTCATATGAATGGACAGATACACCGAGGATTTTATCACCAATCCTCTTCCTTACCATCTCCGCAGACTCATCTTCCTGCCCGATATGGACACCATCAGCATCAATGGACAGGGCTAATTCTATATCATCATTCACAATGAAAGGAATACCGTTGGATCTACAGATACTCTGTAAGTGTTTCGCCAGAATGTATTTCTGTTCACCTTGCAGAGCACCAGGACCCTTTTCCCGGTATTGAAAGAGGGTAATCCCACCTTCAATTGCATTCTCTATAACCTGTATTGGATGGATAGAACAGTTGGTGCTCCCCATTATAAAATACACCTTTAAAAATTGCTTCAGTTCATGCGCACTAATTCTCGCCATTCGATTCCTACTCCTTTATCGAACTTTTTCTGAAAGCCCAATGATTGGTAGGACCATGTCCTTGCCCTATTGGTACTTGACCTTCAATGGCTGCCTGGATGAACTTTTTTGCTTTTTCAACAGATTGAGAAACACCGGCTCCTTTTGCTAGCTCGGCTGCAACTGCCGCAGAAAAAGTACATCCCGTGCCATGGGTATTTTTTGTGGGGATGCGCTTGGCAGTGAGAGTACTAAAATTACTGCCATCAAAAAATAAATCAACCGATTGGCTGGGATCTTCGTCATGACCGCCCTTTATAATGATATTTTTCACTCCCAAGGCCAAAATTCTTTTGGCGGCTTCCTCTTTATCTTCCCTGGTACGGATCGTAATATCAGCCAGCACTTCAGCTTCAGGAATGTTCGGGGTAATCACCATGGCAAGAGGTAATAAATGCTTTTTTAATGCATGTACAGCCTCTGATTGCAACAATGAGGCTCCTCCCTTTGCAATCATCACAGGATCTACCACAACATTTTCCCATTGGTATTGCTTTATTTTTTCTGTGACAGCTTCGATTATTTGATTATCAAATAACATTCCTGTTTTGATAGCATCCGCCCCTATATCCTCGCCAATCGAATCAATTTGCCTGGCCACCGCTTCTGCTGTCATTGGGTACACAGCTTGCACACCCAGTGTATTTTGTGCCGTTACAGCGGTTATCGCAGACATCCCATATACATCCAGTTCCTGGAATGTCTTGATGTCGGCTTGAATTCCGGCACCTCCCCCGCTGTCAGACCCGGCAATTGTTAAAGCTTTTTTCATAGTTGTTTGGCCCCTTTCTATTCTATCTTTGTTAATGAACTTCCTCGTTCAATGTCGTGGGAAGAAATCATGGACAATTGATTGAGAAACTCAACTTGAAAGCTTCCCGGTCCTTTGTCCGCGGTTTTAGCGGCAGCCACTTCAGCCGCAATTCCATAAAACGTGAGCGCGGATAAGGAGGCCAGAACTAAATCCTTTTCCACGGCAGCAAAAGCTCCAATAACAGAAGACAATAGACAACCAGTGCCGGTCACTTTTGTCAGAAGGGCATGTCCGTTATGAACCGCATATGTGGTCGTTCCATCGGAAATAACGTCATCTTTTCCAGTAATCACTACAATGGTACCGAGTTTCTTTGCTGTAGATATCGAAAGGTCCACGACATTTCCCTCGGTTTGTCCGGCATCTACTCCTTTAATTCCCCATTGTTCCCCGGAAACATTTGCAATTTCAGCTGCATTGCCTCTTATGATCGATATGTTTACCTCTTCCATTATTTTTTTTGCTGTAGAGGTTCTATAGGCAGTTGCTCCTGCACCGACCGGATCGAGTATAACAGGCACCCCATGCTGGTTTGCCGATTTTCCTGCTATTATCATGGATTCAACTTCAAGGGGGGTAAGTGTACCTATATTCAACACAAGAGCACCGGAAATTTTCGCCATGTCGGCCACTTCTTCTGCTGCATATGCCATAACAGGTGACGCGCCCAGGGAAAGGAGTCCATTAGCAGTGAAATTTGTAACAACTACATTTGTAATATTATGTACGAGCGGATTTTCATTCCTAACCTTTTTTAAAGATTCGATCATTTTCCCCTTTAACATTTCGCATACCTCCTGATTTAATCCATTACCAGGCCGCCGTCGACCACCAAATTTTGCCCAGTTACAGCCCTTGCCCATGGCGATGCAAAGAATACAATCGCATCGGCTACTTCCGCGGGGTCCGTTACTTTTCGAAGCGGTGTACTGGACTCAATTAATCCGAATACCTCAGGTGATGTAGCCGAGCTTGCATCCGTCATTTTCAGGAGCCCTCCTGAAATCATATTTACGCTAATTCCATATTGCCCCAGTTCATTGGCCATATTTCGTGTAAAACCTAACAAAGCGGCTTTGCTTGTGGTGTAATCATGATAGGCAACAACTGGATTCTGAAAAAGGTTGGTTCCAATATTAATGATCCTTCCAAAGCCAATTGCTTTCATATCAGGCAGTCCAGCCTGCAACGTATGTAATGCGCCTTTGACGGCACTCTCAAGCTGCTCCTGGAAATCTTGCCAGGAAATCGCCGATGCATCCTTTTTTGCAACGGGATCAAATCGAAAGTTAACCAGGGCGTTGTTAACTGTTGTGGTTATCGGTTGTCCAAAATGCTCTTTCGCCTGATTAAACATCGATTGAACTTCATCGGCATTCCGAATATCTGCTCTTAAAGCAATTGCTTGATTTCCGATTTGGTTTTGTAAATCCCGCGCTCTTTCCTCACTATTAAAGTAATTAATAACAACCTTAGCTCCTTCTCTGGCAAAAGCTTTAACTATTTCACTGCCTAAGCCTCGGCTGCCCCCTGTTACTAGCACTACTTGATTCTTCAAATCCATCCCCATCATCCTCCTAAATTAAAAAATCCAGACCCTAAAAAGGACCTGGCTTAGTTAGTAACAGAAAAAATTTCCGCTTGACTACTTTCCTACGCTGGTACAATCCAGATCAGGTCCGAAGGGTTGAAAATTGTGCATTTTTCTCTCAGCCCATATAGAGGGCACCCCTAGTAGTTAATCTATTCTTTTTCTCACTAATAATATCCCCTCGCTTCAGGTTGTGTCAACAAGATGTTCTTGAACGAACCGACGATAGGATTAGGACATTGGAGTTTTTATCTTTGATTCTACGGAAGAATGGATGAAACAGTATTTCAATATTATTTACCCTGGTATGCTTTATCAGCGATTCCAACTTCGTTTATTTACCATTTGACTACCAGAGATAGGTAAGAGGCAGTAAAAAATCACAAGACCGTTATTTATTTTCATGATACAAGTTGATGTCATAGTTGTTCTTCATCATTTCAAAAACTTTATGGCGGTTTTTCCATTGTGCCTCCTGCTTCCAAAGGTCCTTGCTTTTATCGATGATTTCACAGCGCAAAGCATGATATTCATTCTCTGCTTTGTCACGCTTTTGCTTAAAAAGAATCATAAGGCCATATAAGCCAATCGTTGCCACAAGAAAAAAGAAATGATTAAAATCATCGACAAACGCACTGAACATGTCAAAAAAGGAATATGAATAAGGACGGGCAATATAAAAATACAAATAAAGCAGCATGATTGCCGCCATTCCCATGGAGGCCCAGATGCTCAGCTCGTGAGTCCTTTTTGCTTTATCAAATTTCCTTTTCCTTACAATCACATTGTGCAGCATTTGCTTTGTTGCCTGATCTGTATGTTCGTCCAATAAAATCATAGAAGGTTCCAAATCCGTTCCTCCTCCTGCTACGTTCATTCAAAATAAATATATTTGCCTTTTTCTTTTTTATGCCATCAATCTCATAAACCTGGCCGTAAACAAAAAAAGCCTTCCCGCGCGCTGGTATTCCATTGCGCCGAAAGGCATTGCCATTACTGTTTTATTGGTATTTTTAAAGTTTGGCCAGGCTTGACTTCAGACCCTTCGAGACCATTCCATTTCTTAATCAATGAAATGCCTTCTTCAGAGCTATAATATTCTTCCGAAATCCCGGCGAGAGTTTCATGTTCCTGGACAGTATGGCGAATAACTTTGTAGCCATTTTCCTCTTCCTGATAACTGCTGTCAGCATCACCTAATGAATCTTCAGTAGAAGTATTAAGGCCGGCTTCTTCAGCCTCCCCCTTCCATTCAATCGTTTCAAAAGGGGCTTCTTCCTGTACTCTTTTTGTGGAACCTTGTCCATAGTACATATAAATCATGTAAAAGGAAATTGGCATCAAAACAAAGAACAAGGCAAGAAGCTTAAGCATAGGAAATTTAATTTTACGCTTCTTCTTTTTCTTTTTTCTTCGCTGCAATTCACTTCTTGATGGTAAAGATTTTCTTTCTGCCCCCTGTTCTATATTTATCCCTGGTACCATGCCTTGGCGAGGTTTGTTAAAATCCGGTTCCATGCTCTCTTAACCTCTTTCTGTCATTATAATCCTCAATTGCCATTATCCCTTGTTTTTACAATGATTCCAAGTATAAAATCAATCAAAAAATGAGAGAAAATTGTAACAAGCAAGTTTTCTGTGGCTTCGAAAATCACCCCAATAAAAAAGCTAAGCACAACGATATTCAGGAACAAAAACCAATTAAACAGATAGCGATAATGAACCAGAGCGAAGATGAAACTTGCCCAAAACAGCCCGAGATGTGTTTGAATCACTCCTCGGAACAATATCTCTTCACTAAGCGCAACCGACAAAGCCACTACAAAAATCATTGGATAAGAAAGGCTTTTAAAAATCCTCTCGTTTACGCCCCCATCATCCTGGTAGCTTTCGGGCAAAAGCTTCATCGCCAAAAGATCAAATAAAATGACGATAATTGCCGCAGAACCGCCTATTAACAAGATGTTCCAATCTTTGATACGGAGTAACTTAAAAAAGGCAGATCGGTCCTCGAATAAAAAGATTCCCAGAACAGCCGACACTGTCAAAAGAATGATTTGGGTAAGAAATAAGTTTATATGCAGCTCTCTGTCTGTTAGCTGCTTGATGATTTCGGCTTGCTTATTTTTCATATTTGCCTTCTGCTTTCAGTAATATTTTCCCTAATTCCTGCTTCCAGCCTTTATAAGGATTTTCGATATTCCCAGCTTCTTGTATGACTTGGTTTTCTAATACCTTTGAATCCAGTCCGCAGTTTGAGCAGCAATTCGTATTTAAAGGTACTGATGCCTCTTCGAAATAGCGTACAAGCCCTTCGCGCAGGCAACCCTTCGACCTAAGCCACCTGAAAAACAAACGCAATTTCTCTGTCTTATGTTCTCTCCGTATCGCCACGTAACGCTTTATTACATCCTTTAATTTAGCCCCGCCGTATTTTTCTATATTTAGCCGAATGAAGTGCTGGATAAACCGCCACTGCGATTCATTTAGAGAAAATTGCCTCATGATCGTTTCCTCGATGGCTGACGAGATTTTCCCCAAAAAACCCCTTTCAATATCCAAATAAGAAAAAATCCCCTCCAATTGTGCTTCTGTCGGTAGTTCCTGCTCGAAAAGATGAAGGGGAAGCCCCTCATCACCTTCACTGTATAAAATGATGGCTACGCTTTGCTTGCCATCCCTGCCGGCCCTTCCGATTTCCTGCACGTACGCTTCCATTCCGGGTGGAAGGTGGAAATGGACAACGAACCGGACATTCTCCTTATTAATTCCCATTCCAAAGGCACTTGTCGAGCAGATTATCCTCAATTGCCCGTTCAAAAATTGTCTCTGTATGAGTATCCTTTGTTCCTGCTCCATTCCTCCATGATAAAAAGAGACGTTTTCAATACCATTTTCCTTTAAATATGAGGCTGTATATTCGGCCGCTTTTTTGCTGGAAAAATACACGATTCCGGGTCCATCCGTTTCCCTGGCAAGCGCTAAAAGTCTTTGCAGTTTATCTTCGTGCTTTTGCACCATTTCCACCGATAAAGCTATATTCGCACGGTCAACAGATGAAATGAGCTGCCGCACATTTTCCAAGCAGAGCTGTTTGGCGATATCTTCCCTTACTTCCCTTGTGGCTGTAGCAGTTAAAGCAAGTGTTAAAGGATTGGAAAGCTGATTTCGGACATGTCCGAGATTTAAATAGTCAGGCCTAAAATCATATCCCCATTGGGAGATGCAGTGCGCTTCATCAACGACAAATAACCCAATATTTACATTCTTTAGAGCCCGTAAAACACTTTCTCCTGCAAGCATTTCAGGAGATAAAAAAATAAATCGATACCGATTAATGTGTTTCAGGCTTTCCCTTTTTTGACTCGGGTCAAGAAAAGAATTCAATGTCAGCACGCTCTTTTCCCCCATAAACCTGAGTTGTTCAGCCTGATCCTGCATCAGTGAAAGAAGCGGGGAAACGATCACGACAGGCTTTTTCAACAGGTAAGCGGTCAGTTGATAACACAGAGACTTTCCCGACCCAGTCGGCAGCATACCTAGAGTATCATGTCCTTCCAACAGCGAAGTGATGATTTCTTTTTGGCCAGGGCGAAAAGTTTGAAATCCGAAATATTGATTTAAAGATTCCTCCAGCATCAAGACAAAACACCTCCCCTTGTCAAAACAAGACGTATCTGAAAGAAAGAGACAGGAAAGTCTCCTAATTCACTTTTGATTACCTTAAGCTGTTTTGTGTTAACTTTATGTACAGCTTCACGTATTTTTTGTACATCTTCAGCGGAAACAAATGGCGAGATTGAAAAGCCTGGCATGGCAAGCGCTATTTCCACAATATGGTCTTCAATTGTGGCTGCCTTTAAACCTCTTAAGACGGCAATTTCATCCAGACCCATTCCTTCCTCCAGCATTCTTAAGGTCAGCTTTGTCGATTCTGTAAGAGGCTTGTCTGAGCTTTCTGGAAATTCTTTAATTACGGAAAAAAGAATCGGGAATAATTCTTGCTTGTTTCTGATTTCATTAAGAATAAAATGCACTGTCCCCAGAAAAACGAATCGAACATAGACTTCATCCGACTTTATTGATTCTGATATTTGGCTGTAGGTGCTTCCTATTCTGTGTGCACCCGACAAACGCATCACAAAAATATATCGTTCCATTTCCGTTCTTCTTTCAAGAAGATTGGCCAGCTCTTCATATAAAGAATGTCCTATGTCGTCCCTGCTGAAGGGACACTGATTCAAAAATTGTTTGACCCAACCTTGTATGCCAGCTTCTCTTTGTATGGGATAGAATCGATTTTGTTCGTGGATAATATGAGAAAGTGACTGAACAAGAAGCGAAAGCCTTCCCCAGAAGATGGATTGAAGGTCATGAAATTTCCAGCCGTCAAGGGAGGAAGGAAAAGGCTGGTTTTTCATGTATGAATCTAATACGCCTTTCCCCTTATCTGTCAGTCGGTAGTGATGATTTCTTTCCAACGGAAGGGCCCAACCGTTCTTACAAAAAACCCCCAATGTGGAATGAAGATATCCCCTGTCGATCATAGGGTAGGCCGCAAAAAGCGTTCTTAAGCCAAAAAGATGTGAATCCTGTATAGTTTGGGATGATTTCTTCCCTTTTAATAAATGGTATATCGCAAAGATGCTCCTTTCACCATTAAATTGGTTCAAGCACCTTAGCAAAATTGATTCTAAAAAGGTCGATTTTAACACAACAATCACTACCTTGAAATAAAATATACGAAAGTATGCATCATTCCTATTGTAACAGAATATAACAAACAGATGGATCAATTCAGTCATTACATTCTGAAATTTTCTCACATTTTTTAGGATGGGCTATTATATTGACCATACGGTAAACCCTTTTGATAAGACGGACTATAACTAGATTTCTATTGAAAAGTTTATGTATCAGTTTTACAATAGGTATGTGAATTGGAATTTTCATGTTTCTGTTATAGGAAAAATATTTGTTGTTTTGGGAGGGGTTAATTTATGGCGAAGTATACCATCGTTGACAAAGATACTTGTATCGCATGTGGTGCCTGTGGTGCTGCTGCACCCGACATTTATGATTATGATGATGAAGGGATCGCATTCGTAACGCTAGATGATAACGAAGGAATCGTAGAAATTCCGGATGTACTCATAGATGATATGATGGATGCATTCGAAGGCTGCCCTACGGATTCAATTAAAGTTGCTGATGATCCTTTTGACGGGGACCCGCTGAAGTTTGAATAAGCCTTTAACCATCTCTTAGAAGAGATGGTTTTTTATTTATTAAATTTATTAAAGGCCAGCTTGATACTCTCTCCTACAGAGTACATAAGCTGGCCTTTGTAAAAGAGAGAGAATTTAAAATTTCCCTCTATGTTCGTCATGTCTTACTCATTAAGCATTTTTATAAAAAGTTTGTTTATTAAGCCATGGTTGCAGCTTTGAAAATAGAAGCATGAATACCACGGTAATCAGGATACCTTTAAGAATATTAAAAGGTAGGATGGCAGTAGTAATAAACTGTCTCGCTTCTTGAGAGGACATCGATTCCCACCCCATGAAAATGGTATAAGCAGGCAGGAATACATAATAATTCAACACGCTCATTAGGGATGCCATAGTTAGCGTTCCTGAAATAAGCCCGAAGGTCATCCCTCTTTTTGAGCTTAATTTTTTATAGACAAGGTACGTCGGAAGGATGAAAAGAACACCGGCTAACAAATTGGCAATGTGGCCAACGGGTATCCCAGTCAGGCTTCCGGTCATTACCCAATCAAGTAAATTCTTGATGAATTCTACAATAATTCCAGCCACAGGCCCGAAGATTAATGCAGCAATCAACGCAGGTATGTCACTAAAATCGATCAGGAGGAAGGTCGGTAACCCGGGAAAAGGGAAATTTAACAGCATCAAAGCATATGATATGCTGCCAAGCATAGCCAATGACACAAGTTTTCTTACTTTTGAGTGATTCATATGATTCTCTCCTTCTTTTTGTGTTGTCTACCCCACGAAAAAGAGGAAAGGCTCCTGAAATTTGATATCCTGCCGTCCAGCAAAAAACCCAATAATTCTTAGAATTATTGGGATACTTGGCGGCATCAAATAAACGTTCAAACGCACGTTTTGTGAACGTCTTCTAGAAACCTCCATCTTCTCCCATCCAGACTATACTGTCGGCTTTGGAATTTCACCAAATCCTGCCTCAAGAAGGCTCGCGGGCTTAGAAGGGACTTGCTTCATCACCGCCGGTGGGGAATTACACCCCGCCCCGAAGATAGACTATTAAATTATTTAACTCTTTTCTCAGTATATACGATTTTTCATAGTTTGTGTAGCAACTTAAAAGTTAATTTTTCTATGCCTTTGTGCTATTTCAAAAGACAGTTTGAGAAGGTCCAGCCGTTCTATCATTTGATTAAGCAAATGGGTTCAATTGGTTCCCAGTGCATGAAAGAAGGAATCCATTCGTTCATGTATAGAGTGTCTCTGTAAAAGTAAAAAGGCTGTACGACTTAATGCCGATACAGCTTTTTTCATATCAAGGGAAGTAATGCTTTTTTCTCAGAGCTTACTTCCTCTACACAAAAGGTTGATTATTCATTTTTACCAACCATCAAAGCAGCACCAGGACGGATGGTGTCATTCTGCAATTGATTTACCTTCATAAGACTATTCACATCTGTAGAATGGACCTTTGCTATACTATATAGGGTTTCACCCTTCTGGACAATATGTATAGAAGTACTTTGTGCCTCCAAGGCATTACTATTAGGTGATGAAGCCGTTTTTTCTTCCAATTGTCTTGAAACAGCAATTGATTCCTTCTCTTTATTAAACTCGCCAGGATAGTCATTGCCGAATTTGGTTAAGGCCACCATGGGATTCAAGGCATTTCTTTTATCCGCTGTCCATTCCTTGTTGTGCAATTCAAAGTGCAGGTGTACACCCCGGGATCTCCCTGTATTGCCCATTTTCCCAATCACCTCACCTTGCTTTACCTCATCACCTTCCTTGACCATCCGTTTATTCAAGTGGGCATATATTGTTTCAAAACCGGTGCTGTGCTTTACGAAAATAACATTTCCATAACTACTTGAATAATATGATTTCGATATAGTACCAGCATCCGAAGCTAAAATATCTGTGTTTAATTCCGCTGCGATATCAATTCCTTTATGAGTTCCTTCCCTTGTGCCAAAGTTGTCTGTTACCACCCCATTGGCAGGCCACAACCAATTCTCCTTAGGGGGTGATCCAGCCAACTGCGAAGCATGTCCTATTTTTCCCCCCATAAACAAAAGCCCGATACACACAGCCAAAATGACCACAATCAAAAAACGTTTCGCATAGTCAACCATTCAATTGCCTCCCAGCCATATTTACCGCTATAATGCAAAGTCTCTAAAAATCATATGCTGGCAACTGGAAACACATACCTGCTGCTACTCCCCATGCTCTTTATTATTGATGGGCTTTAAAATATTATGCATCCTTCTATTGTTTGATGAGCCGGGTTACTTTTAAAAAAACAAAAATCCGCCTAATTTCTAGAGACGGATCATAAATACTCAATTCATTCTGTTAGGTGCAACAAGAACAGGGACTGGCTCTTTTAAATGATATGGACCAATCGATTCAAGTTTTGCATTTCTGAATTCTACATTTTGATATCCAAAGTTTTTTGCGGTAAAAAGGATCGCCTCCAGTGCCCTCAGATATTCATCATTATCCTTAAGGTCTGTACCGTCGTTCACTTCAATAATCACATTGCTACCCCGCTTTTCCACACTGTTCCATGTGAAGCCCATTGGAATGGAAGGAAGGATTGTTTGATCTCCTGTTCCGTTCTTCATTGCCACCATGGCTTCCTCCATCGACTGATAGGCATTGATGGATGGAACCAATAATTTAGGTGCTGAATCATCCAATTGATAGAACAAATACGCCTTGTTATCCGTATGATTAATTTTTAATTCCTGTAAAGGCCCCATATGAGAAAACTCGACACCTGGCGTTCCTTCAGACGAAAAAGTCAACTTTTCGATGTCCTGATACTTAAATGTTTCCTGCATAACAGAAAAAAATAACATGTCCTCTAGCAACAGTTTACTGCCGGCAGGAATATCAATGTTAACTGTACGGCCTTCACTTTCCGGAGTCATTTTCACATTAAGTGGAAAATACTCTGCTAGACCAAGGCTTTCTTCATCTACAACAGACATGGCTTTCAATAGTTGATCCTGCTTCCCGCCTGGAACATCTTCATCCGCAATGTAAGTAACAGGAACCACGTAATTGGCCTGTTTATCAGGAACTCCTACCGTAATAACAGAATCAGATTTTGCGTTAGAAGCGATGACTGAATAGGAGCTCAGCAAAACTGCCCCCTTGCGTTTGACCTCTATTGCCGAATTGTCCCGGGAAGTTTCTTCCTGTTCATCTGCCACCGAAGCCTCTTTTTCATTTTTACCAGTTCTTTTATCTTCTTCGAATGCATCACTTCGCGAAGGATCCTGTGAATGTATGGATGCTCCCTTGCCGCTCTGTGATTCGCCACTTTCCGCCTTTTTCTCAATTTTTGCATTCTCGGTTGCCGTTTGATTATGACCTGTCATCTGGGTGGAAGCAAGTACTGCCAGCAGGAAGAGGGCTGAAACTGCTGCAATTATAGGAATCCAATTTCTTTTCTTCTGCTTGCCTGTTTTAAGCATAACGCTTTGAAACATTTCATTTGGATTGCGTTTGTCTTTAATTTCTGGCAGTTTTTTCAATAGTTCTTCTATGTCTTCCTTATTCCATTGGGATTTTTTCAATCGTCCGCCCCTCCTTTCCAGCTTCTTCTTCCAATATTTTTTTAATAGCCTTCAAAGCACGGTGCTGTGTGGTTTTTACTTTGCTTTCTGTCCAACCAAGTACCTGGGCCGTTTCTGTAATCGAAAGAGACTCGATATAACGGAGTATAATGACTGACCTTTGATCTATAGTACAGTGGTCAAGGCTCTTATAAATCACGCGGATATGTTCATTCTTTAATGCAATCTCCTCTGGCAAGGGACTGGTGTCTCGTACATCTTGCCGATTCCAGTCAAAGCTTTCAAGCAATCTCTGTTTCCAGCTTTTTTGCTTTCGAAAATGGTCGATCGCTACATTTCTTGCGATGGAAAAAAGCCAAGTTTTTTCGCTGCTTTTTCCTTCAAACCGGTGATAGGATTTCAAGACTCTAATATAGACTTCTTGAACTAAATCTTCAGCCGTTTCCCTGTTTTTCACAAGATAAAAAAGAAACTGAAATACATGATGATGGTATTTTTCATAGATTTCCTGAAAAACGGAGTCCATAATCCACCTCCCCCGTTATACTGTTAGTCTAAATATTCAATCAAAACGTTACAATTCAACTATAGACTTTTTGCAAAATAAAAGGAAGGGCATTCGAGCCCTTCCCTGTTTGTTTCTGGTGAAACAAGAAAATCCGTCAAACTTTTTTCTTCTTATTCCTTTTCTTTCATTTTTCGCGGCAGGTTGAAAGTAAAGGTGGTCCCTTTTCCTTCCAGGCTGTTTACGGCGATATAGCCATCGTGGGCTTCAATAATATTCTTAGCGATCGCAAGGCCAAGACCTGTTCCTGAACGGCCCCTTGTTCTTGCTTTATCTGCTTTATAAAACCTTTCAAATACAAATGCAAGGTCCTCCTGAGGAATTCCTGACCCACAATCTTTCACATCAATGATAAGCCCGTACCGATCTTCTGATCGCTGGATGACTTCCACAGTCCCGCCTTCAGGAGTATGGCGGATGGCATTGTCGATGAGGTTAGTCAGGACCTGTTCTACCCGGTCTGGGTCAAATCCCCAAATAATGCCTTCATTCTCCATTTTGGTTAAGATCTTAATGTTTTTCTCCTTAACGAGTCCATGAAACTTGCTAGCTATCCGGTTTAAATACGGATGCAACTCCACACTATCATAATTGAGAGTGATATGGCCGGCCTCCATTCTGCCTAGATCCAAAAGATCATTGACCAAGCGCCCCATCCGTAATGATTCATCATAAATCACACGCGCCATCTCTTTTTTCTCTTCCTCGCTCTGGGCAATATCATCGATAATCGCTTCGCTGTATCCCTGCAGCATAGAAATTGGCGTCCTTAATTCATGGGATACATTTGCGATAAAATCTTTGCGTAGTTTATCGAGCTTCCGTTCCTCGGTCATATCGCGAATTACCGCAACAGCCCCCCGTATTTGTTCCATTCCATATAACGGGCTGACAATGAGAACCCAATCCCGGCCCTGAAGCGAAATCCCGCCTATCTGTTCTCTACCAAGCATTTCCGTCTGGTCAAATAGGTTCATCAGGACGGATGGTACAGTATTGCCATTTTCCCGATTGAATCCTTTTTCATAATGCCAGCTTTGAAGAAAGCGTTCTGCAGGAGGATTGGTCTCAAGGATGGTTCCATCTTTGTTAAAGGTTATCACCCCGTCAGCCATGCTGCTAAGAATGCTTGCAAGATGCTCTTTTTCCTGGCTCAAAGCGTGAATATTAAACTTTAGCTGTTTCCCCATTTGATTAAAGGCAGTTGCCAGCTCGCCGATTTCATCCTGTGTCAAAATCGGCACTTTTGTATCGAATTTGCCTCTTGCGACCTCAAAGGCGGCTTCCCGCATTTTTCTAAGCGGTGAGGTGATACGCGTTGATAGGAAAAACGCAAAAATGGTAGTCAATATAATCGCGACGCCTGCAGCAAGCAAAATAAACTTAGTTGTTGACCGGGTTGTTTCCTGCATTTCTTTAAGAGATTGGTACAAAAAAACCTGATCAAACTTACCCTTCACTTCCAGAGGCACTCCAACCACAATAGCCGAGGATTTCTGGTTATCTGTACCTGCTATTGGTAAAGGCATCTCTTTTTTTATTGTTTTTTCTCCGGTAAATACCTGAGCAAGGTCCTTATCTTCCATTAAAAACTCGGGTGTTACACCGGAGTCTTTCTGGTCGGTTGAAAAAATGACATTGTCCCCTTCAAATACCAGCATTTTTGTTTCATCACCGATCATGTTTGACGCAATATGGAGAGCCTGATCCGTATTATTATTCGAGTGAACAATTTCTGCAATCCGCTTCGCATTTTTTGTCAATTCATTTTCCACTTCATTAATCTGGAAGTTTTCAAAAAATTCTAGCAATAGTACCGTCAGAATGATCAGGACAAACGAAACCAAAAGCAATATTGTTATCCAAAGCTTACCGACTACACTGCGCCAAAACATCAGTCATTGATCACTTCGAATTTATATCCAACGCCCCAAACTGTGACGATCATTTTTGCGGCGTTTTCGGAAATCCGGTTTAACTTTTCCCGCAAACGTTTCACATGGGTGTCAACTGTCCGAAGGTCTCCAAAGAATTCATAATGCCATACTTCCTTCAATAATTGCTCACGGTCAAAAACTTTGTCAGGTGACTTTGCCAGAAAATATAAAAGTTCATATTCCTTTGGCGTCAGAGATACTTCATTTCCTTCAGCGGTAACCCTGTGTGCATCATTGTCAATTGTTAAGTGTGGAAAGACGATAACATCCTTCGTTGTGGTTTCTGTTTGAATGTAGCTTGTTTTAGATGAACGGCGAAGCAGAGCTTTGACCCGCAGCACTACTTCACGCGGACTAAATGGCTTGACAATATAATCGTCTGTTCCGACTTCAAACCCCTGGACACGATTAATTTCTTCTCCCTTAGCCGTTAGCATGATAACAGGAGTCGACTTCTTTTCCCTTAACTCGCGGCACACTTCGATCCCATCCTTGCCAGGCATCATTAGGTCCAACAGAATCAAATCATAATCGTTTTCAAACGCTTTCATTAAAGCAATGTTACCATTTTCCGCCTCGTCAATGATGTATTCCTCCCTCTCAAGGTACATCCTTAACAACCGTCGGATTCTTTCTTCATCATCCACGACTAAAATTCTTGTTCCATTTTCCATAGCCCGACTTCATCCCCTTCTAACTAGTGTACAGAAAATCCTCATTGCGCCGGTATTGCTTTACGCATATGAGTGCAGCCCGGCAATTACAAGGTTTACAGCTATTAAATTAAACATGATTATAACAAATCCAATCATGGCAAGCCACGCCGATTTCTCCCCGTGCCAGCCGCGTGACAGCCGTAGATGAAGAAAGGCTGCATAAAACAACCATGTTATGAGAGCCCATACCTCTTTAGGATCCCAGCCCCAAAAACGGGTCCAGGCCATCTGAGCCCAAATCATTGCAAAAATAAGCGCGCCAAGCGTAAAAATTGGAAAACCGATTAACACCGAACGGTAGCCTATCTCATCAACCAAGTCTAGGTTAACATTCTTTACAAGTGGTTGAAGCTGGGCAGATATCCTTTTTCGAAGGATAAGCCTGATTATGCCATACAACACGACTCCCCCAAAGATCGACCATAAAACCGTGTTCAATTTCTTGGCATTTATGATGGCAGGGACTTCAATTAGAGGCTCCATTCGATCCGCTGTCAACAGTTTTCCTTCATGAGGCCCGATCAATGCAGGTACATTATATGTGAGTTTGGCCTCTACCTCATTCTTGTCAATATAGGCGAAATCCGATTTATAATCCATGAATGAAAAAATAGTCACCACTACGACAAAGCCGAGAGTCGTAACTAAAGTAAACATCGTGGCTTCAAGCCAAAATGTGCTTTTATTGGATTTTGATTGGTCGACTGATTTCAATAAATAAATCAGCCCGGCCGCAAAGCTGATAGCAAGGATCGCTTCCCCGGCTGCTGCTGTCGTGACATGGATATGAAGCCAGTCACTCTGCAGCGCAGGAATTAAAGGAGAAATATCCCTTGGGAACATGCTGGCATAGGCGATAACAAGAACCGCTACAGGAAGCGTAAATACACCAAGCACTGGTGTTTTATAAATAAAGTAGATTATGATAAAAGCACCGACAAGCATCATGCCGAAGAAGGTTGTGAATTCGAATAAATTACTTACCGGGGCATGGCCGCTTGCCAACCATCTTACAATGAAATAGCCAAGCTGCGAGATGAATCCAGCTAATGTTACACAGATACCAAAGAACGCCCACTTATTTTGCCCTTTATCTGCCTGCCCTCTTTTATCCTTAATGGAACCTGCAAAGAAAAAGGTAGCAACCAAATATAAAACGAATGCAATATATAAAAGATTACTGCTTAATTGAGCCACTATTAATCTTCCCCTTTTTTGATGGCTTCCCGTCTTGAAGCTGGTCGGCCGGTTCTATAAGACTAGTATTCTCGATAATCCGGTTTATTTCCCGTTTCAAGCCATGCCAGTTTTTGTTCGTATGGGCAGCACACCAAACTTCCCCATTCTTCTTGTGAATCCAGATACGGCGATGATTCCAATACGCACCCTGAACTACGCCGACCATGAAGATGATTCCTCCCGCGATAAGAATACCGAGAGTTAAATCTTTTCTTATTGTTAAGGCTGAAACGTTTTTGGTATCGATTCCGGCGAATGCAAGCTTATAGTCATTTTCGCCTAAAGGCTCCAGCGTCTGCTTAATGGCCACAAAACTTACCTCTCCCTTAGGTTTCTCAGGTGTAAACATTTTAAAGATGAATGCCGGGTTATTGGGAATCTTTGATTTCGTGCTCGGCTCTCCATTCTCATCAAATTCAAAATCCGGAAAATAGCTCATCAATTGCACGGAATAGCCTTTGTCCAATTCATATTTCGGTTTTGGATCATACAAATCCACAATCATCAATCCGAACTTTTTACCGGATTCCTTGTTTGTGAGATGAAATTTCATTTTGCTAAGCTCATCCAGCTTATAGTCGACCTGGTAAGCAGCATAATGGTCAAATTTTAGCGGTAGGTTGACTTTAATTTTATGGTCTTTAATTTTTGTAAGCTTCGGGTCTTCCCCGGGTAATGTGTTGCCTTCTCGCTTATACAAAGTAACATTAGATTGATAGTTTTTAGCTATCATTCCATTCTTTTCGATGGCATTGGAAAAGTTCTCATGCTCTTTGTCTTTTTCATATACCTCAATGATGAACTTTTCGCTGGAAAGGAAGTATTCCCCTTTTGTGCCGGGAATCTCCTTCGTTTCCCCTTCACGGATCCACAGAAGCTCATCGATATACATTCCAGGGACAAACCGGAGCATGGCACCAACAAGAAATACGATCAACCCGATATGGTTGACATAGGGACCCCATCTGGAAAAACGCCCTTTTTCAGCCAGGATGTTTCCGTTTTCCACTCGTACATTGTAGCGGTGACCCCTTAGTTCTTTTTCAATCAGTTTGAAATCTATCTCATTGTCTTCAGTCTTTGTAATTCCAAAGATCCGCTGTCGTTTTAAAAAGCCGTCGTGCCTTGCTATTCTTTGCTTTTTCAAAGAACGGGATAGTGGGAAAAAGCGGTCAATACTCGCAATTAAGATTGACATGCCGATAGACGCTATTAATATTAAATACCACCATGAGCTATACAGGTTATGAAAGCCGAGATTGTAATATAATTTTCCAAACCACCCGTATTCCTGCTCATAGTACTGGTCTGCCGTCACTGTCGGAGGTATGTACATTTCCTGGGGAAAAATCGTACCGGCTGCAGAAGCTACCAACGTGATGACAATTAGCCAGACGCCGACCTTAACCGAGGAAAAAAAGTTCCATATCTTATCAATAATCGTTTTATTGTAGACCTGCGAACGTCTGGCACTTCCCTCGTAGCGCATGTCCACAAGTTTCGCTTCTGATTGTGACTCATCCAGAATCCTGCCGCATGCCTCGCAAAGGACCGTTCCATGCGGATTCATATGCCCGCATTCGCATTTTACATCAGCCATGTAGAAAACTCCCCGTAATTAAGGTTTAATCCTCTCCATATGATTCTCAATGATTTCTTCCGTCAATTCCCCTTGTGCAGTATCAACAATCTTTCCATCCTTATCAATAAGGAAGGTAAAAGGAAGGGGGTCGATATCATAAGCGGTCTGTACCTGTGAATTTTTGTCGATTAGCACTGGAAAAGATAGTTTATGTCTATCTACAAAATTCTGAACTGAATAATTGGATTCACCTACATTGACAGCCAAAATTTGCACACCTTGATCTTTATATGCTTTATATTGGTTATCCATATATGGCATTTCCCGTTCGCAAGGCTTGCACCATGTGCCCCAGAAGTTCAGAAAAACCCCTTGGCCCCTGTAATCTGATAGCTTATGCTTATTGCCTTGAAGGTCTGTCAATACAAAATCCGGAGCCTCTGAGCCAATCTTTGCTGCACTATTCACGTCTTTTGTAAAGTTAGCATATAAGGTATAGATCAAAGCTGCCCCCAATAACAAGAGGATGACTGTCCTTATTACCAGGCGTTTTTTTTTCTTCTCCATATAAACTCCCCTTGCTTCCAGTAATATTCGTCCCTCCATTATATCATTTAACAATATGAACACTTTGTTCACATTTTTGAAGGTTATGTGACAATATTCTTACTTTTTCGAAAAAATCACATAATCCCTGAAAAGTCAGTCATCGCAACCGATTTTGGTCAGTAACTGTCAAAGCCCGCAGCTGCTTCACTTCATGGGGGGTCAGTTCCCTCGACTCACCAGCAGAAAGCCCGTGCAATGTAAGAAAACCATATTTCTCCCGTTTTAGCTTTAATACAGGGTGTCCGATGGCTTCAAGCATTCTTCTTACCTGCCGGTTCTTTCCCTCGTGAATGGTGATTTCGACTATAGCAGTCTGCTTTTTCTTATCAATTGACAATACTTTTGTTTTGGCGGGAGCAGTCTTACCATCCTCAAGAATTATCCCTCGTTCAAGCTTGCGTAGATTCTCGCGAAGAGGAATACCTTTTACCTTTGCCACATATACCTTATCCACTTCATGCTTTGGATGCATTAAGGTATTCGCAAATTCGCCGTCATTTGTCAAAATCAGCAGCCCGGATGTATCATAGTCCAAGCGGCCAACGGGATATATCCTTTCTATTACCTCAGGAAAGAAGTCTGTGACAACCTTCCTATTCTTATCATCCGATACCGCAGAAATAACCCCGCGTGGCTTATAAAACAAATAGTAAACCGGAACTTCCTTTGTAACCGGAACTTGATCGACCTCAATTTTGTCGGTTGGACCCACTTTTGTACCTAGCTCTGTAACGATTTTTCCGTTAACTTTCACTTTTCCTTCCTTGATCATTTCTTCCGCTTTTCTTCTTGAAGCAAGCCCCGAGTGGGCAATAACCTTTTGTAAACGCTCCATAGCTTTCACCTCTTAAAATTCCCTAGATTTCTGTTCCCGCCCCATCAGCCATTCATCCATTATGGGACATTGCAGTAAAAAACAAATATATTGTTAGTTCCGCACCCACCTAACCTTCATTGTTTACATCAGTTATAAAAAAATTACATCAGTGAGAGCGTGAACCCTGCTTTCATTTAAGAGTTTACCATATGGAGATTTCTCTCACCAAAATTTCATATTTTCTGACAACTTTCGAATAGTAATCGGCAAACGCAAAAAAACAGCGTTTTCGCTGTCATTTTTTTCGAGCATTCAATTCGTTCCAAATACTAATGTGACAACTACTATAGCTGCGATAACTCCCACAAGGTCCGCGAGCAGGCCAACCTTGATGGCATCTCCCATCTTTTTAATTCCCACGGCACCAAAATATACAGTCAAGACATAAAAGGTAGTGTCTGTGCTTCCTTGAATAGTCGCTGCAAGCCTGCCAATGAATGAATCAGGTCCATGAAACGAAATCAAATCACTTGTCATTCCCAGCGCTGCAGTCCCAGAAATCGGCCTGATAATAGCAAGGGGCAAAATTTCAGCAGGAATATGCAGCAACTCCAGGAGCGGTTTTAAAAATTGGACAATGAAATCAAGTGCCCCTGATGCCCGGAAAACCGATATTGCAACAAGCATCCCCACTAAAAATGGAATGATCGAGAAGGACATCGTGATTCCTTCTTTTCCACCTTCAACAAATGCCTCATAGGTAGGAATCTTTTTGGCGGTTCCATAAATGAGAATAAAACAGATTAATAGGGGAATCATCCAAACCGAAACCGTGGTCATCCAGTGCAATTATTTCACCCCATTCCGGCTGCGCTTTAAGTAAAAATACCTGTCAATTGCAATGGCTGCCACTGCTGAAATGGCAGTTGCCATAATAGTTGGGAAAACAATATCCGTAGGACTTGCTGAGTGGTACGTCATTCTGATTGCAATCACAGTTGTCGGGATCAAGGTTATGCTCGAAGTATTGATCGCCAGAAAAGTGATCATCGACCGGCTTACCGTCGCCTTGCCCCCGTTTAATTCTTTTAATTGCTCCATTGCCTTTATCCCGAGTGGTGTGGCTGCATTCCCAAGGCCAAAAAAATTGGCCATCATATTCGAAAGAATATAACCCATTGCTGGGTGGTTCGGCGGGACTTCAGGGAATAGCCGCCGCACTACTGGCCTGAAAAGCGCGGACAGCTTATCAAGCAGGCCGGATTCCTGCGCGATCTTCATCAAGCCCAGCCAAAAAACAAGGATACTCATTAGTCCAAAGCATAGGGTGACTGCATCCTTTGCACTCCTGAACAAGGCTTCGTTGACTTCATCAATCGTTCCGTTAACCATGGCGAACAATACACCAATGACTGTCATACCAACCCATAAATAATTAACCATGTTTCTTTAACCCCATTGTATAGATAAACGTTTCTTTCCATAGAGAGCCCCACGATTGTCTGATGGATGTTTGTCGTGCTTTTCCGTAAAAAATCGACCTGGTTCCGATCAACTCCCGGCCTAAATAAACCTTTGCCATCCCAACTTTATCTGGAAAGTCTTCTTTCGATTTCCAATGTTTTTCCGGCTTAAGAAGTTTTATTTTAACCGTAATATCATTCTGTTCTTTTTCATTTAAGGGGTAGTAAAAAGTATGTTTTATATGAACGTTACCCTTATATGGGGATTTTTTGACCTCTTTTATCAAACCGGCTGATAAAATTTCCGTATTTTTATATTCCTTAAAGGCAGACTCGTACATATAAATATGGTCATTCCAGTCATCTGAAGCATTCAGCGTTACTGCTACCAAATCAAGGCCATCCTTAGAAGCGGTAGTCACTAATGTCCGTTTGGCAAGCTTTGTGTATCCGGTTTTTCCTCCCGTACAATACTCATATAACTGCGTCAACAACCGGTTTTTGTTCCGCCACACATAATCCCAGCTTTCCATTGAATTTGGCGCACGGTGAACCTTTGTTCCAGAAATCTTCCTGTATGTTTCATTATTCATTGCGTAACGGGTAAGCATCGCCATATCATAGGCTGTTGAATAATGGGCCTTAGTATTATCAAGTCCATGCGGATTCGAAAAGTGGGTGTTTTTCATGCCGATCTCCTCGGCTTTACGGTTCATCATCCATATAAAACCATCCAAGCTTCCGCCAACATACTCAGCTATGGCAACAGCGGCATCATTTCCCGAGCGGAGCATCAACCCATACGTTAAATCCTCAAGCTTTATCTTCTCACCATTTTTTAAATACAGGGAAGACCCTTCAGTACCTACTGCCTGGCCTCCTATCGTTACCGTTTCATCAAGCTTGCCAGATTCAATAGCCAAAATCGCCGTCATGATCTTGGTAATACTGGCAATCCTGCTTTTTTCATGAGGATTATGCTCATAAATGACCCTGCCGCTTTTCTGTTCCACCAATACAGCGCTATGTGCACTGACTGGCAGTGAGGCATTCGACCGGGCGGGATATAAAGAAATAGTCAAAAGAATAATCAAAAATATTGGAATCCTTTTATATAAAAAATTCATGGATATTCCCTCGTCCCTATATGTTTTGTACAAGTTTATGCAAGGGGACAAGGGTTATGAATAAAAATAATCAAAAAGGAATGCCGGCTATCATCACCTATGGCACAGGCCCCGCGAGCAACAAGGAAGCTTCCCAGAAAAATTTTGATCATAAAAAAGACCGACCGGCAGGAGCCAATCGGCCGTGAATTCCGTATCCATGAATAAACCAAGTCAAAAAGCTGGCCATACAAGCTTCCGGGCAGCTTCAAATCTTCCGGCAACATGAGGCCAATTTACGACGTTCCACCAATTTTCTACGTAGGACGCCCTGTTCGTTGTATACTGCAGATAATAAGCATGTTCCCAAACATCCAGTACCAGAAGAGGGATTGTATCCCACTGTGTCAGGTTCTGATGCTTTTCTGCCTGCAATACTTCCAATCGTCTTGAACGCGGCGACCAAACAAGCAGGGCCCACCCGACTGCCTCCACTTGTTTAGCAGCTTCGCTAAAGTGTTTTTTAAACGATTCGAAGCTGCCAAAATCCTTTTCTAATTGTTTCAGCAGTTCTCCTTCCGGCCTTCCTCGCCCGCCAGGTGCCATCACTTCCCAGAATAGGGTATGAAGGTAATGGCCAGAGCCATGAAAGGCTGCTTCCCGTTCCCAGTGCTTCAAAAGCTCAAAATTATTCGTCTCCCTGGCTTTTTTCATCATGAGCTCCGCTTTGTTTAAACCGTCTACATAAGTCTTATGGTGGCGATCATGATGAAGCCTCATGATTTCAGCTGAAATGGCAGGCTCCAATGCATCATATGGATATGGGAGCGGCGGCAAAGTGTGTTTTCCGGGTTCAATTGATTTCATTCTATGATTCTCATTATGCTCCCCACGGGCTGCATCCTGTATTAATTTATCAGCTTCGTCATACAGTGATTGCGCAGTCTGGCGCAATAATTCGATTTCTTCCTCGGAAGCATTTCCATGGATAACGGAAGCGGACAGGGCCTGCACTTCCTCTAAGCGCCTAACTAGTTTCTCCTGCAATCCATGCTGATCCAGCTGCTCGGATATACTTTCCGCCCATTGTGCTACTTGGGTTCCATAGTCGCGGTATTCATTCATTTCCTTTCCTCCCGTCCCTTTTTCTCATATCCGGTCTTCCTCCATGCTGCTCACCCGTTAAGTGTCAACATTCGAGAGCCCATACAATTGGTAAAACATTGTATCTTATGAAAAAAAGAAGCAAGAGTGAAGTTTTCCTAGCAAGAAAAAAAGACGGATGCTGTCAGTCCGTCTCTCACAAAATTATTTAGATTGCATCATTTTCGTACGGTAATCTGTTTCATAGAATGCCAGATCTTCACGCATAGCCTGGAAACCTGCTTCGAGATCCTTTAGTAAGGCCGTAATGCTTTCGGGTACCTCGGAATGAAATTTAATGGAGTTTTTTCCGGTATAGGCACTGCGGCTGTCTTCATACCAGCGGTCAGACTTTGGAGCAAAGTATTCTTCGATGCATTGATGGTAAATCCTGTACAAAGTTTTTTCGGCTGCCGCTTTGTTGAACATTTCATTTTTCAGGACAATTTGGCATGCTTCCAAACCCTCTTCACAATATACAAGCAGTCTTCTAATGCTTGATAACAGCCCTTTATAGTAATGTTCCTCACCGCTTTTTTCTTGCTGAAGTTTCGAGTAGGTCGTCTCATTTAAGAAATTCTCCAGCCTATCAACCGTGTCTGCTAAAAAACTCCTTACGTCCTCAAGCTGAGATTTAACAATTAAATTCCCCAACCGAAAACCCTCCTTAAGATCTTGGTAAATTGGTCAAGATGTGAAAGCAAAACCGGGAACCAGCCTAAATTCTTTATGCTGTCCGAGTGATTCAAACACTTCCGGCAGCTTCCCGAGATCCACCCCATTAAAATAAGAAATGAACTCCTGCTTAGAATTGATGAATGCCCGCCTCCTGGATTTGAACCCAGGGTTTTTCACCAGGCAAACCAAGGCTACAATATCATATAAAAAGATCAGCCTTCCAGCGGTTGAAAAAAGTGGATTTCCAGAATAAGGTGTGAATTCATTTATAAATTCATCAAAATAACGTACATATAATACGTGGAGTGTTTTCTCTTCACCATCCTCTATGTAGGTTACGGTTGACCGGTTAAAAAAATCTTCCGGGGAATTGGACTGCGCTTTTTCTAGCTCATAACCCTTGCATTCTCTAATAACCAATGCAATCCCTCCGAAAATGAAGAAATATTGTTATTAGTATATTATCACAATTCTGAATAAATTGTTATTCGATTGTGTCTTGGAATTTCCCGAAAAAGAGGTCGGCTTCCTCCTGCTCGTAGCCTTCCTCGCCATTTTCCGACAGTGGTGGAAGCTCATCCAAGGAATTAAGCCCGAAGTAATCCAAAAATTCCTTTGTTGTACCGTAAAGATATGCCCTGCCCGAGCCTTCCGCACGGCCGACTTCTTTTACCAAAACCTTTGAAACAAGTGTAGAAAGGGGCCGCTCTGTTTTCACACCCCTGATTTCCTCTATCTCTGCCCTGGTAATGGGCTGTCTATAGGCGATGATTGCCAATGTTTCCAGCGCCGCCTGCGACAAACCGTGAGCGCCAGGGGCTTCTACCAGTCGTTTCAAATAAGCAGAATGCTCCTTTTTGGTGGCAAGCTGATACACTCCGGCTATTTCCAACAGGTGTATTCCCCGGGTATCATCTTCATAATCGGCCTTTAATGACTCAACGATATCGACGGCCTGTATTTCAGTGATGTCAAGGACCGTCGAAATTTGCTTCGGGGAAAGCCCCTCATCTCCGGCGGCAAAAAGCAACGCCTCTAGGATGCTTTTCCAATTAATAACTTCCAACTGCTTCTACACCATCCTTAGCTGCAACAAATATTTCTGAAAAATTGCCTGCCTGATCCACATAAATCTCACCCAGCTTCATCAATTCAAGAACTGCAAGAAAGGTAACCACTATATGTTCTTTATCAGGATTTGGAAATAATTCAAAGAAGGCTTTTCTCCCGCCGAATGCCCTCAGGTCGGCCACAATTTCATTCATGCGTTTTTCAATTGAAATTTCCTGGCGTGCAACTTTGGTAAATAAGGGTTTTTGTAATTTTTGACGGCGGAGAAGCTTTTGAAAGGCCCCGAGCATGTCATAAAGGCTGATGTTTAAATCGACCCTCGCGGAGTCATCGGCCTGTGAAAATTCGGATAAGTCGCTTGGCGGCTTAGTAAAGACAAGATTCCGCTCTTCTTCTAGAGCCTTAAATTCATGGGCTGCATTTTTGTACTTCCGGTATTCCAGCAGCTTTTCCACTAGCTCGTCCCTTGGATCCTCTTCATATCCAAATCCTTCTCCATTATCTTCATGGAAATCCTCTTCGTGTTTTGGAAGGAGCATCTTGCTTTTTATGGCAACCAATGTCGCGGCCATAACCAGGTACTCACTCGCTACATCCAATTCCAGCTCTTTCATGGCATGTATATATCCAACATATTGTTCGGTGATTTCAGCCATTGGGATATCGTATATATCTATCTCCAGGCGATTGATCAAATGAAGGAGCAGATCCATCGGCCCTTCAAATGCATCAATTTTAATTTTGTACATAATATAAAACCCCGCTATATTCAATATTGCTTTTGCCTGCTAGATTTGGCGGCTATTCATAGTATAGTGGATTGCAGGAACTTATCCAATAGGTATCCCCCTATTTAAGGCCGCAAATATTTTCTAAAAACACTTTTTTGCACTTTATCATAATTTGAGAATGCAGTTGAAAAATATTGAGAACGAAAGAGCCTCTATAGTGGATAAACTTTTAACAACCGCGTGTTTGATCTTCGTATTATTGATTTTTCTTGTTTAGTTGGGACCTTGGTTTTTGCGCAGGAATCAGATGGTTGCTGACAAAGAGATGTCAGTCTTTTGTGAATAAGGGAACAAGAGAGGATTAGTGTAGCAGTCTGAATATGTTACAATGTTGTCTACATAAGAAAAGGAGCTGGTAATATTTGAACTATCCCGGTCCATATTTATTATACTTGGTCCATTTTCATGGAGACCGAGATTACTTTGAATGCCATGAGGTTTTGGAAGAGTACTGGAAAGAGGCTGCGCCAGGAGAACGGGAATCGCATTGGGTGGGACTGATCCAGGTTGCCGTCTCTTTCTATCATTATAGGAGGAGGAACGTGAAGGGCGCTTTAAAAACGATGAAAAAGGCAGTTTCAATACTAGAAAAGAAACCTACGGAAATAATGAACCTGGGCATGAATCACAAGGATATGCTAATATTGCTCTTTGAAACGATAGATCGAATGAACATCAAGGCTGATTATGAAAGCATTGATCTTCCTCTAATTGAGCCAGCTTTAATTGAAACTTGTAAAAAAATGTGTGTGGAACGGCGAATTCCTTGGCGTTCAAAAAGTGACTTGGCCAATACGCAGCTTGTGAACAGGCATTCCCTGCGTGACCGGAGCGATGTCATCCAGGAACGGGAACATCAGTTGTCCATAAGGCATCGTGGCAATGCCCGCAAAACGTAAGAACCTTATTCCTCGTCGGAATAAGGTTTACCATATTTTTCCACTAGTTCCATTTGAACTTATTGTAAATCTTCACTGTGCTCCCAATCACAATGATCCATGAATGGGGCTGTATATTCATTCGGCTTTAATTCTTTATCTGGATACAGCTCCTTAAGAGCCTTTATCATTCGTTTGCCGACACCTTGCTGGCGGAATGACGGGTTGACCGAAATATGTTGAATAGTCAAATGCTGACTGTCGTCCCCCCTCACTCCTATTAGGCCGATAATATCTTCGTCCTTCCATAAAAAGAGATGCATATTTTCTTCATTTTCATAAGATTTCATTGTTTGCTGAAGTTTTTTGATATCTTTTTCAGTGGGCATAAATGATAACAGGCCCATTGCAATTTTTTCATAGCTTTTTTTGTATTTAATTAACATATGTTATCCCTCGTTACAAAAGACCGTCTTATTTTTGGGAAGGAAGTATTAACTTTCTTCCTTGTATAAAGCAGAACACAGGCTAAATCGCTACGTCCTGTAGCAACGCCTGTGTGACCCACTTCCTGTGAGTCTAAGTATAAGTGGATCCAATTACTATCATACAGAATTAGTGTTTCCGTTTCAATACCGCTTTAACCGGTATGTTCCTCACGATTCTTCTAGTAATCTATCATTTGCTGAAGCGTTTTCTTGTATAATGTTATATTCTACAATACATTCCCCATTTCTGACAAATCACGATTATAAAGGAACGATTCACCTTTTAAATTGCCTTATACAGTAGCGTAACTGAAAAAAATTTTTGAAACTGGGGGGCAATCTGATTATACTGTTCTAGTGGGGCATCTTCTTAAATTAAAAAGTATGAATCTTTTTGTAAACAGTTTTCGTCTTATAGTAATAAGGAGGAGAAATATGAAAACTAAACTAATAAAAACTTGGATGATCCTATCCCTCTTAGTAAGTTTTACACTGCCAATTACGGCGTTTGCTGATGCTGCTGTTGGAGATATGACCGTTACATTGGGCCAAAATTTGACCGAGGAACAAAAGCGGGCGCTTCTTGCCGAGATGAATGCTCCTGAAGGAGTAGAAATCCTTACTGTTACAAATGCAGAAGAACATCAATATCTTGGGAATCATATTCCAAAACGTTTGATCGGGACTAAGGCTATTTCATCATCTGCCATCACACATGAAGATTCAGGAACAGGGCTTAAAGTCCAAACAAAGAATATCAACTGGGTAACGGAAGAAATGTATATAAATGCGCTGGCCACAGCTGGTGTAAAAAATGCTTCCATATATATCACTGCCCCGGTCTCAGTGTCCGGTACAGCTGCCCTGACAGGGATTATTAAAGCCTATGAAGTTTCATCTGACAAAGCGATTCCCGAGGATGTAAAACAGGCTGCCAATGAAGAAATGGTTAAAACAGCAAAGCTGGGTGACGAAGTCGGTTCTGACCAAGCAGCGGCGCTAATGACAAAGATAAAGGAAAATATGGCAGAAAACCCGCCTGAAACAGAAGCAGAGGTCCGCGATATCATTGAAACATCGGCAAAAGACCTCGGCATTACGCTTACTGATGCACAAATTCAAAGTTTAGTAGATTTATTCAATAAACTAAAGGACTTGAATATCGACTGGAACCAGGTTGGGGACCAACTAGATAAGGCAAAAGAAAAATTGACAACCTTTCTGCAATCAGAAGAAGGCCAGACATTCCTTGATAAACTAAAAGAGTTCTTCGGAAGTTTGATCGATGCAATCAAAGCATTGTTTTCTTAAGATGTAATCTTTATAAAGGAATTTTATAAAAAAGCGGAACCAGAATATCCTGGTTCCGCTTTTTTACTAATTACTTAGTTTTGATGGCTTCCTGTAATGGGACATCAAACTGGATGAGGTCCTCGTATGTTTCCCGCTTGATAACCAGCCTTGCTTCGCCGTTTTCTACAAAAACGACAGCAGGCCTTGGGATCCGGTTATAATTATTCGACATTGAATAGCCATATGCCCCTGTACAAAAAACAGCCAAAATATCTCCGCGGTCTGCCTTTGGAAGAGGCAGATCCCAAATCAGCATATCTCCGCTTTCACAGCACTTCCCGGCAATGGACACTGTTTCTTCCGGCTTTTCTAACGGCCTGTTCGCTAAAACCGCTTCATACTTGGCATCGTATAATGCCGGACGGATATTGTCGCTCATGCCCCCATCAACAGCAAGATATTTTCTGATATCCGGAACCTCTTTTTCAGAGCCTACTTTATAAAGGGTAGTTCCAGCATCACCAACAAGGGACCGGCCGGGTTCAATCCAGATCTCAGGCATAGCCAATTGGGAATCCTCAAGCTGATTCTTGACTTCCTTCACAATTTCCTCCACATAAACAGATGCTGGGAGCGGTGTATCTTCTTCCGTATAACGGATTCCAAATCCGCCGCCAAGGTTAAGTACGCTCGGCTGGAAGCCAAAGGATGCGTGCCAGTTTTTTAATTGAGAGATTATTTTTCTTGCTGCCAGAATAAAACCGGTTGTTTCAAAAATCTGTGAGCCGATGTGGCAGTGCAGTCCAAGCACTTCAATCCAATCGCTTTGAAGCGCCTGATTTAGAGCGCGTTCCGCTTGCCCGTTTAAAAGGTCAAATCCGAACTTGGAATCCTCCTGGCCTGTCAAAATATAATCATGAGTATGCGCTTCTATTCCAGGTGTAACCCGGAGCAGAATTTGAATAGATTGCCTTCTTGCAGCGCATAACCCTTCAAGGAGGGAAAGTTCTGAAAAATTGTCCACGACGATACAGCCTATTTCATGGTCCAGAGCCATTTCTAGTTCTTCAACACTTTTATTATTGCCATGGAAATGAATTCGTTCCTTTGGAAAGTCAGCCTTTAATGCCGTATACAATTCCCCTCCGGAGACAACATCTAACGATAAGCCTTCTTCTTTTGCAAGCTGAACCATGGCAATCGACGAAAAAGCCTTACTTGCATAAGCTACCTGGGCTTTAACCCCCAACTTTTCAAAAGTCTTGTTAAAGCCTCTTGCCCTGTTTCGAATCAGTTCAACATCATATACATAAAGAGGTGTCCCAAAATGGGCTGCGAGCTCCATCGTATCGACACCGCCTATTTCAAGGTGCCCCTTGTCATTTACATTTGCTGTTCCGTAAAAGTGCATGTCTATTTCCCCTTCCGCTGGTAAGGAGCTTTTCTCCCTAAACAAATGAGGCGGACCCATATAAGAACACTGTCCGCAACAGAGATATTCCTTATTTGTTAGAGCCTGCCTCATATTTTTTTTCTATTTCAACGTATTGCCAGTCATACCCATATTTAATATTGGCTTATCCTTCATAATAAATTATCATAAGTTTCTTGTAACATCAATATAAAGTTTACTTCGGCTGCCTGTACCTGTCGTACGGATGGACAATGCTTGGCCTGATGCTCGAACCCGGAACCGGTCGCCTGAATAGAATATGGGAAAAAGCTTTGGGATAGAATGGCAAAAGCGGCCATAGATATGGCGTATTTACGGTTTTTTTACCTGCCAAATATAGAATAAAAACGGTAATGCCGATGATTAATCCCGGTGCGTGGAAGAAAGCTGTTAGAGCCAACAAAAACAGCCTTGCAATCTTGTTTGCAATGCTAAGCTCAAGACTTGGAGTAGCATACGTCCCAATTGTTGCCACAGCAACGTACAGGATTACTTCCGGTACAAATAAGCCAACATTTATTGCAATTTCGCCGATTAAAATTGCAGCGATTAAACCCATCGCCGTCGAGAGAGGGGTCGGGGTATGGATTGCTGCCATTCGTAAAAACTCCATCCCGAAATCAGCGATAAATATTTGGACAACTATCGGTATGCTGGTTTGTTTCTTTGGCCCGATAAATTCCAGCGATTCAGGAAGAAAGGATGGATCCATTGCAAACAATAACCAAAATGGAAGCAAAAATAACGATGCGAAGATTCCGACAAAACGCACCCATCTAATCATGGTTCCTACAGCAGGAGATTGCCTGTATTCTTCCGCGTGCTGCATATGATGAAAAACTGTGGTCGGAGTAATAATTACGCTTGGTGAAGTATCCACTATGATGATCACGTGCCCCTCCAATAAATGCGTGGCCGCTACATCAGCCCTTTCTGTATAACGGACAAGCGGAAAGGGATTATATCCTTGATGGACAATGAATTCCTCTATTGTCTTATCTGCCATAGTGAGCCCGTCTATGTCGATGTTTTTTAATTCTTTCCGGATGGTGTCAACAAGATCAGGATCGGCAACGCCTTCTATATATCCAATTGCTACATCTGTTTTTGACCTCTCTCCGACTTTTGTGATTTCAAATCGTAATCTTTCGTCTCTAATGCGCCGCCTTGTCAAAGCTGTATTTACCACGATGGTCTCGGTGTAACCATCCCTGGCCCCGCGGATTGTTTTTTCCGTATCCGGCTCCTGGGGTGTTCTTCCAGGGTAGCTTCTAACATCTACAATCAGTACTTTTGGGGTGCCATCCACCACGACCGCAATTAGCCCGGATAGAACCTGGTCAACCATTTCGTCTATCGTCTCAACTTCTTTAACCTGCTGATGAACGATTCTGTTCTTTAAAATGTCATATAACTTGGTCGTATTTAAATCCTGATTATTAAGGGCTATAATGTTTTTAACTACCGCAACCATAACGCCAGCTTCGAGCAGACCAGTTACATAATACACGTGAACATCTTTTCCTAGAACCTTTAGTTTACGGACTCCAAGGTCGAAGCTGACACCAAGGCCTACCCTCTCTTTCATGAAGGTTTCTACATCGCTGACACTGTCAGGAATCGGTTTCATTGCTGTTTTGGTTTCCGATACCATGATACCCGCTCCTTTCAAGAATGATTTCCACTGCCATTTTTGTGATGGGTGCCCCGATTCGGTAATCATCTTTTCCAGCCATTTTTCCGATATCCCCTACACCCACCACGATGGGGGCATGCAGCTCATCCACACAATATACGGTATCACCGTTGATTCGCCCTAATTCATATTCAGGGGTGCCGTATTTGTCCACCCCGTAAGGAGTAAGCTGTCCGTTATGATCAATGCATACATCGACCCTCGTCCATTCCCCATGTCTTGTATTGGAAGCAACCGCAATTATGCCAAGAACGTCAATGTCTTCATGATTTGCTACATACCGCATTGCCGTCTCGCCGCAGCCCTCTCCCACCAGGCCGCTGTCATCAAACATAACCAGGACCGGGTCATGTGGTGTGCTTTTGATGAGCGAAACGATCTCTTCTCCTGTCAGAACAGATGGATTGCCCTGCGACAATGAAATACACCTTCCACCCGCCGCCCTTGCTGCAAGTTCTACTGCACGCCTTGCATACACATCGCCATCGGTTATTAAAATGACTTTTCTTTTTTCTTCCATAACAAGTATCCTTTCAGCAAAATGCCCCACTTATCAAGCATCTTTCAAAAGCCATCGAATGAATCAGCAGTATTGTTTAAGTCGCCATGTGCTTTAAAGATCTACATAATATAACCACTGGAACAATGATCCCGTAACTTTCCCAAAAACGAATGCCATCATGAGATATACGATTTTGTCATCGACCCCGATGCGCTTCGAAATGATTGGAAATACATTCAATACTTCAGTAAGCGCTGCAGCCAGCATCCCATTGAAAATCCCGTCAGCAAGGCCAATTGGCATTAATAAGAACTTCGTTAAGCCTAAACTGACATTTTGAAGGCCTAACCACCCTCCGACAACGACCCCGACTACAATCGCAAATTCATAATGGTGGATCATTTTGCTTGTTTTTGTAAGCTGGGTCAATCTCGGAATCACTTTTAAAACGGTGAGGAACGCTACAAATCCGGCGCCAACTGCCAGACCACCAGCAAATCCGACGAACGCCGCAAAGATGATTTTACCTGTCATCAAGACGTCTGATGCTTTCCTGGTTTTGATACATCGTAACGTATCGGTCCAAGTCTTGCTGGTAATTGAACATTTCTACTTCTAGCGGACTAGGTTCCTCATTAAAACGCTTTCTAAAGAAATGGTTAAAGAATACCATCATTCCAAGTCCAAGCCCAATGCTATAGGGAATTTGGATAAGCAGCGGTTTACTGTCTTCCCTGCCTGTTATAATTTTGAACAGATTTTGGTGGACGGTTTGCATGCTTACGTCAACATGGAAGTTCATGATCGTGATGGCAGCGCCAATAAACAAAAGCAGCCAAACCCCGATAAACATTCCCCAGGGTACCTTTTTAGCTTCCAAAACCACTTCAATGATTGTATGGGATGGACCCACAGCCTGCACCTCTATATCCGGGTTTATCTCCCGGATTTTATCGATCATCTGGATAATGTCAACAATGATGATATTATTATCCTCATGGGTGACAGTTAATAAATCTATCTCTTTAAGTTCGGCGGCCAGGCTGTGAGGACCCACTATTTTCGCAATATCTTTCATTTTTACTTTCTGATTTGTCTTTGCCTCCACGCGGTAACGCATCCGTACATACAGCAGGTTTTCCATCATTCACACACCTCGTACATCAATTTCCTTTATGTGTAGTATGCATATGGCAGCCTGGTAACATACGAAAAAACAGGAGCACCACAATTTGGAAAAAAAAAAAAAAAAAATACCACAGCTCAGATAAGTCTGTGGTATCATTCTTTATATTTTTACAAGATTTAATGAGTCGGGAAAAAAACCATTTGAATCAAGAAAATTACACCAAAAACATAAATAAGAGGGTGTACATTTATAGCTTTCCCACTAAATATTTTCATTAAAGGATACGTAATAAATCCAATTGCAATCCCGGTTGAAATGCTTGATGTAAGGGGCATGGTCAGGATGATAATAAACGCTGGAAAAGCTTCATCGAATTCTTTCCACTTGATCCGTGCCAACCCTTCCATCATAAAGCAACCAACAATGATTAATACCGGAGCTGTGATCGAAGCAAGTGAAGATATTGAGGCAATCAACGGTGAAAAGAACGTCGATATAGCAAATAAAACAGCTACGACCACGGCTGTTAATCCTGTTCTCCCCCCAGCGGCAACCCCTGTACTGGATTCTACATACGCAGACGAAGGGCTTGTCCCAAACAGGGATCCTACCGTGGTAGCGATAGCGTCGGCAAGGAAGGCCCTTTTTGCCCTTGGGAACTTCCCATTTTTCATCAACCCAGCCTGTTCCGTCACCGCAATCATTGTGCCGGTAGTATCAAAAAGCGTTACCAGCAAGAAAGCAAACACAACCGCATAAAGACTGTTTGAAAACACCCCCGCAATATCAATGTCGTAAAACACCGGTGACGGCGGGGCTGAGACGATTTTATCAAAATTTAGCAAGTCCATAAAATATCCTATAATAGCGGTAACCAACATGCCAAAGAATAGAGCACCTTTTACATTTTTTGCCATAAGGATAAGTGTTAGGAATAACCCGATGATGGTTAAAAATGTTACGGGTTCATGCAAGTTCCCCAAAGTAATCATGGTATCGTTATTAGGCACCACAATACCGCTTTGCCTTAATCCCAGAAAAGCGATAAATAACCCAATCCCTGATGTGATCCCATACTTTAAGGAATCAGGAATAGCTGTAATGATCGTTTCACGCAGCTTGGATACACTTAATATTATAAACAATAATCCCGCGATGAATACCGTTCCGAATACAGTTTGGTATGATAAGCCATGTGCCCCCACTACACTTGCAAAATAAGCATTCAATCCCATGCCGGGCGCAATAGCAATCGGAAGCTTAGCAAAGAATCCCATAATTAAAGTACCAGTTATGACAGCAATGATAGTTGCCATAAAGACTTGTTCAAACGGTATTCCAACCGAGGAAAGAATCGCAGGATTTACAATAATGATATACACCATTGTCAAAAAGGTCGTTACTCCTGCAAAAACCTCTGTACGGGTGGACGTACCGTGCTCTTTTAAAGAAAAATATCGTTCAAACATCATGTTTAACCCCCGTGTGTGCATAAAAGCCGAATAAATAGAAATCCACGTAATATAATATTCGTTTTTTAAAGTGAAATCAACAACCATTTACGATTATTTATTATTTTTTACCTAAATGCTCCTTTTCGCAAAAAAAACACACGGATCATTGATCCATGTGATTTTTCATTTGCTGCAGTATCTTTTTTTCCAGCCTGGAAACCTGAACCTGTGAAATTCCCAGGCGCACAGCTACTTCTGATTGGGTTTGATCCTTATAGTACCTAAGATAGACGATGAGCCTTTCTCTTTCATCCAGTTCTGCAATCGCCTCTTTCAGCGTGATTTTATCAAACCATTTGGATTCATTTGTATCTGCAATTTGATCAAGCAGTGTGATCGGGTCCCCGTCATTCTCATATACCGTTTCATGAATGGAAGATGGGCTTCGGCTTGCTTCCTGGGCCATGATAATTTCCTCTGGCGACAGTTCAAGATGCTGCGACAACTCATTCAACGTTGGTACCCTGCCCAGTGTCTTTGACAAATCTTCTTTGGCACGCCTAATTTTATTTGCCATTTCCTTTAAGGAACGGCTGACTTTTACCGTACCATCGTCCCGGATAAAGCGCTGGATTTCACCGATTATCATCGGCACGGCATAGGTAGAAAACTTCACATCAAAGGACAAGTCGAATTTATCGACTGATTTCAGCAAGCCAATGCAGCCGATCTGGTACAGGTCATCCGGTTCATAGCCTCTGTTCAAAAAGCGCTGGACCACTGACCATACCAATCTTAAATTGCTTTTTACAATCATGTCTCTTGCTTCCTGGTCCCCGCTCTGGCTGCGCCGGATTAAATTCCGGAGTTCATCATCCTTTAAATGGACCTGGCTCTTCGTGTTTTTAACCTCCACATCCATATGCAAAACTCCCTCAATTGCACAAAGCTTTACTTTTTGATAAGTGCTTTTTTAAACGAATGATGGTGCCTTCGCCCTTATTGGAAATGACCTGCATTTCATCCATAAAGTTTTCCATGATTGTAAACCCCATCCCGGAGCGTTCCAGTTCCGGCTTAGTTGTATATAATGGCTGGATGGCTTCATCTACATCATCAATTCCAATTCCTTCATCCTTAATCGTCAATTCGACAACGTCCCCGTCAATCGATACGAAAATATAGACAATTCCCTCTGAGTCATTTTCATAACCGTGAATGATCGCGTTTGTCACAGCTTCAGAAACTACGGTTTTTATTTCGGTCAATTCATCTAAAGTCGGGTCTAATTGTGCAATGAACGCAGCCACTGTAATGCGGGCAAAGGACTCATTCTGGCTTAGAGCCGAAAATTGCATTTCCATCTTATTCTTCATCTCTACGCAACCCCCAATCTTTGTAAAGCGTTTTCCTCGGAAAGTTCTAGTTTAACAATCTTGAACAATCCTGACATTTCAAATAATCGCTTTACTGATGGCGAGATTGCGCAGACAACCATTTCACCGTGGTTCTGTTTGATTTGCTTATAACGCCCCAGAATCACTCCGAGCCCGGAGCTATCCATAAAAGAAAGCCCTTCAAGATTCAAGATGATATGTTTAATGCCTTCCTTTTGAATCGCTGCACTTGCGAGATTTTTCAATTGTTCAGCTGTGTGATGGTCCAGCTCCCCATTCAACCGGATGCAGAGGACATCATGTTTGGCTTCCATATCAATAGCAAGACTCACTATATACAGCCTCCTTATCTGTCGTATAATGAGTCAAATTCGCTTTTTCCGCTGCAATTTCCTTCCTAGCGACAAAACTAGTGGCCATTCGCCGAAAATAGTTCCGGTTTCATGTTATTTGACAGCAATCTTATAAATGCTGATACATTATATTTGGCTCATTCATGTGAAACCAAGGGTTTCACATGCCTGTCAGCATAGCTGAAAGGGAAAGGTTACTGCAGCTGCAGGACCAAGAGAAAGCTCGCTTTTTCCTTAGTCCATGTAGTTGGGGCATAAATGAGCTAAAAAATAACTACATTAAATATCAATGTACAGTTGGTTTAACTTATTTAGTTTGAGTAAACATACCAAATGAACGCTTAAACATTTCCCACCAGCTTGCTTTATCGACGTTTTCCTTTGCGATAATCGGTGAACTTACCAATATCTTGCCATCTTTCATTACCGTGAAAGTCCCAATCCTATCGCCCTTCTTGATCGGGGCGTTCAAGTTGTTATCCATTTTGATCGTTTTAGTATAATCCTTTGCATTACCCCCTCTTTTTGTTAAAAGGGATATTGGCTCGCTCGTTATACCAGTGACTGTTTTCCTGTTTCCTTTGTTTACCTTGACAGACTTCAAGGCAACTCCCCGTTTATAAATAGGGTGTGTTACATATTGCGAAAAAGCGTAATCCAACATTTTTGTTACTTGTGCGTTTCTCTCTTTCGGTGTCGGGGCGCCCATGACTACAGCAATAACCCTCATATCACCTTTTTTAGCGGTTGCGGTCAGGCAGTACTTGGCTTCATTCGTAAATCCTGTCTTCAGGCCGTCAACACCTGGATAGAATTTAACGAGTCTGTTCGTATTCACCAGCCAGAACTTTTTGTCGCTATCTTCACGCAAATATGCCTCATACGTGCCTGTGAAGCGTGTAATATCGTCGTATTTAAGCAACTCTTTCGCCATGATTGCCATATCATGTGCCGTGCTATAATGGTCATCAACCGGAAGACCGGTGGCATTTTGGAATTTTGTATGTTTCAATCCCAATTCAGCTGCTTTTTCATTCATTCTGTCCACGAATTCCTCGTGTGACCCTGCAATTTTTTCAGCCATTGCAACAGATGCATCATTGCCAGATCCGATTGCAATCCCCTTCATCATCTGCTCAACGGTCATCTCTTCGCCCGGCTCGAGGAATATTTGTGATCCTCCCATTGAGGCCGCATATTCACTCGTACGTACTTTCTCGGTATATTTCAGCTCACCTTTATCCAATGCATCCATAATCAAGAGCATCGTCATAATCTTTGTCATGCTTGCGGGAGGGAGTTCCTGATTCGAATTCTTTTCATACAAAACAGCCCCCGTATCTCGTTCGATTAAGATTGCAGATCTCGCATTTTCAGCCAGATCAACCCCCTTTTTCTCTGCGGCGTCCACTCGTGGAACAGCCGTACTTGCAGCAACCACTATTGAGAAGCAAAATATAAGAAAGCGCTTCTTCATACAAACCCCTCCTATTGAATGCACGACTTTCTTCCGGCACGCTTCTGATATTGGCGCTAGCTGCCGGCAAGGATAAGTCCATTTGACAATCAGAAACAGCAGGAAAAACCACTGCTATACGATACTGCTAACAGCATTTCCAGCGGAGCCAAATTTATACAGATTTGGTCATAAAAAAAGAGAATTAATTTAAACCATTTGGCGAATGCAATAATAAATTCGAGTTTATAGCTCGCTCATTTCGATTTGCGGCTTTCGAAAAATACCAAAAACACCACGGTGTTTTTATGTGGAACGCTTAGGCCTTAAAGAAATAATGAAGCCAAGAACGTATGAGAAAACGGCGGGGCTGATTTCTGGGTGGAAGGATGGGGTGCAAATAGGCAAAAAATAAGAATTTTGGCAGAGTTATCGAGTGTTCTGCTTTACGCAAAAAAAGCTGATTCAACCGGAGGTATCTCCGCTGAATCAGCTTTCATTAGGTCATTATGCCATGATTTCTTTATAAATTAGAGTTGGCTTTTCGACTCTCTCACTTGAAACCAGAATGTTTTGGTACAGTTTTTCCTTTACTTCTTCAACGTTTTCGAAATTACTGTAAATCGTAACTAAAGATTCACCTGCTTTCACTTCATCGCCAATTTTCTTCCGCAAAACCAGTCCTACCGCCAGGTCGATGACAGAATCCTTTGTCGCACGTCCTGCCCCAAGCAGCATGGCAGCCGTACCGACCTCGTCCGCTACGATTTCTGAAACAAACCCATCTTGTTTTGCTTGAAGCTCAAAGGTAAATTTTGCTTGAGGCAATCTAGAAGGATCATCTACAACAGCCGCGTCCCCTCCCTGGGCCTCAAGGAATACCTTGAAAGCACGCAAAGCTGAACCGTCTTGAATAGATTGTTCGAGTAAGGAGCGGGCCTCTGTCAGGCTTTTTGCCTTTTTGCCTAGCAGTACCATATGGCTTCCTAGTGTGAGAGATAACTCGGTCAGGTCTTGGGGGCCTTCTCCCTTAAGCGTATTGATTGCTTCTTCTACCTCGAGTGCGTTTCCTATTGCATAACCAAGCGGCTGGCTCATATCAGAGATCACAGCCATCGTGTTGCGGCCAACATTGTTTCCGATGTTTACCATCGCCCTGGCCAGCTCCTCCGAATCCTCAAGGGTTTTCATGAATGCCCCAGCACCTGTTTTAACATCAAGAACGATGGCATCCGCACCGGCAGCAATCTTCTTGCTCATAATGGAGCTTGCGATCAGTGCGATATTATCCACAGTAGCGGTTACATCGCGCAAGGCATAAAGCTTCTTATCCGCCGGCGTCAAATTCCCGCTTTGGCCAATGACAGCAAGCTTGTTTTGGTTTACCAAATCAATAAATTGTTCCTTTTCAATTTCAACATGGAAACCGGAAACGGACTCCAATTTATCAATGGTCCCTCCTGTATGGCCGAGGCCGCGGCCTGACATCTTGGCCACGGGTACACCTACGGCAGCAACAAGCGGGCCAAGCACCAGGGTAGTCGTATCACCAACTCCCCCGGTGCTGTGTTTATCCACCTTTATTCCCTCTATGGCGGATAGGTCTATTTGATCACCGGATTCAACCATTGCCATCGTTAAGTCGGCACGTTCCTTTTCCGTCATCCCCTTAAAAAAAATGGCCATCGAAAGGGCGCTCATTTGATAATCCGGGATGGAGCCATTCGTAAACCCCGCAATGATAAACTTGATTTCCTCCGCTGATAACTCCAAGCCGTCGCGTTTTTTTTCGATTAAATCAACCATTCTCATTTCAATCACCCTTTGTGGAGGTATTCACCCAATTTGTAATTTTAGATTTCGTGGACGATTTCTTTAATGAAGCTTAAAAAGCTGGATTTTACCTTTTCCGTGGTTTCAATCACTTCTTCATGGGAAAGCGGTTGATCGAGAATTCCAGCTGCCATGTTTGTGATGCAAGAAATACCTAGAACCTTGATTGCTGAGTGCCTTGCAACAATGACTTCCGGTACGGTTGACATTCCAACCGCATCTCCACCCAGTATTCTAGCCAGCTTTACTTCAGATGGAGTTTCATAGGTTGGTCCGGAATTTCCCACATAAACTCCTTCTTTTAAGTCAATATTCAATTTTTCTGCTACCCTTTTAGCAATAGCTTGCAAATTCCTGCTGTAGGCTTCCGACAGATCTGGAAAACGCGGGCCAAAACGCTCATCATTCGGCCCGATCAACGGATTTGTCCCAGTATTATTAATGTGGTCGGTGATGAGCATTAGATCACCGGCTTGAAAACTTTCATTTACGCCGCCTGCCGCATTCGTAACAATAAGCGTCTCGACACCGAGTAACTTCATTACCCGTACCGGAAACGTGACTTTATCCATAGAATAGCCCTCATAGAAATGGAACCTTCCCTGCATCGCCACAACCAATTTGCCACTAAGCTGCCCAATGACCAACTGGCCAGCATGGCCTTCAACTGTTGAAACCGGAAACTCTGGAATATCTTGATAAGGTATTTTCACTGGATTTTCAATCTCGTCAGCAAGCACACCCAGGCCGGATCCTAAAATCAGGCCTATTTCCGGCTGCTTGCCATTAAGCTTTCCTTCAATAAATGAAGCTGCAGTTTTTAATTTCTCAAACATATTATTTTTCTCCTTATTTCATATCTCCAAAAATGCTTTTGCCGAAAGAAGGCATTTTTACATTAAAATTGGCTGCAACAGTTGCCCCGACATCAGCGAAAGTGTCCCGGATAGGAATTTCTTTGCCCTCTCCAAAACGTTTGGAATACACAAGCAACGGCACATATTCACGTGTATGGTCCGTACCAGGATGAACTGGGTCGTTTCCATGGTCGGCAGTAATTATCAATAAATCTTCATCTGTTAATTTTCCTAGTACCTCAGGGATTCTGGCATCAAATTCCTCGAGTGCCTCGCCATATCCTTGTGGATCACGGCGATGGCCATATAAGGCATCGAAATCAACAAGATTCAAAAAGCTTAACCCGGTAAAGTTCATATCGATTGTTTGAAGCAGCTTCTCCATGCCATCCATATTGGAAACCGTCCGGAATGACTCTGTCACACCTTCACCATCATATATATCGGAGATTTTACCAATTGCCAGAATGTCATAGCCCGCATCCTTCAACTCATTCATGACCGTTCTGCCGAATGGCTTCAAAGCATAATCATGCCGGTTTGCAGTTCTCTTAAAGTTCCCTGGTTCACCGACAAATGGACGCGCGATGACGCGGCCAACCTTGAATTCATCAGCCATTGTGATCTCGCGCGCAATTTCACATATTTTATATAATTCTTCTAAAGGGACAATTTCTTCATGCGCGGCAATCTGCAGGACCGAGTCAGCAGACGTATATACAATCAACGCACCAGTCTCCATATGTGTCGCGCCAAGCTCTTCAATAATTTCCGTACCGCTTGCCGGCTTGTTGCCAATGATGCTTCTACCCGTTTTTCCCTGCAGTTCCTGAATCAGTAGTTCCGGAAATCCATTGGGGAATGTCTTGAACGGTGTGCTGATATTTAACCCCATAATCTCCCAATGTCCGGTCATCGTATCCTTCCCTCTGGAAGCCTCTTTCATCTTCGTATAATAGGCGGTTGGCTGAACGGCCTTTTCAATCCCTTTTATTTCACGGATATTACTGAGTCCCATTTTTCCTAGATTGGGCATATTCAATCCATTCATTTTCTCAGCGATATGCCCAAGGGTGTCGGAGCCCTCATCGCCAAATAAGTCGGCATCTGGCGCCTCCCCGATTCCAACAGAGTCCATCACAATTAAAAATATTCTTTTAAAACGAGAATTTTCCTGCATGTTTGTCCCTCCTATGTATTCAATTCTTCTTCTATAATGTTTCATTTTACCCCCAAAAAACCCAAATAACCTTTAAAACATATGTAAACTAACGAAAAGTCAGAAGTCTGACAACTATATTGTAAACAATTTAATTTCGTCGTGACAAATATAAATTGTGATTCAACGACAAAATAAATGTAAAAAGCTGGCCGAAAAGACAATTTTAATTACTCACTCTTTTGCCAGCTGCTTTACGGTCTATTAATCTATTGTTTCAGGCACGTGGATGGAACTTAGAATACACTTCCTTCAACCGAACATTTGTCACGTGCGTGTAGATCTGGGTTGTTGAGATATCCGCATGGCCAAGCATTTCTTGTACGGCGCGAAGGTCTGCGCCATTCATCAATAAATGGGTTGCGAACGAATGTCTTAACGTATGAGGGGTCAGTTCTTTTTCAATACGTGCGTCCTTGGCCAGCTTTTTTAAAATTTTCCAAAAGCCTTGCCTGGTTAGCCTGTTTCCATGATGATTTAAAAAAAGGGACTCGGTCTTTTTGCTGCCTGAAGCAAACTTTCCCCTGCCCTTATTTAAATACTGTTCGATTGCATGTAATGCCGTTTTCCCAATTGGAATGATCCGTTCCTTATTTCCTTTTCCTATGCAGCGTACAAATCCCATTGTTGCATGTATGTCACCAACATCCAGGTTAATAAGCTCGCTGACCCGCATGCCTGTCGCATAAAGGAGTTCGAGCATTGCTTTATCCCTCAAACCATACTCATCCTTCAATTTAGGTGCCTCAAGCAAAGCTTCAACCTCCTCCATGCTTAACACCTTTGGAAGGCTCCGCTCTGCCTGCGGCGTTTCGATATGAACCGATGGGTCTTGGTCACACACTTTTTCCCGAATCAGAAATTGATGAAAGGACCTGATGGATGCGATATGGCGTGCGAGCGTTTTTGACGATTTCCCCTGGTCCTTTAAATGAGATAAAAAATGGATGATATGCACCCGCCTGCATTCATTCCAGGAGGTGAGCTGCTCCACATTCCTTGAATAGGCCATATAGGATTTTAAATCACGCTCATAAGAAATTAACGTATTTTTTGCCAAACCCTTTTCCACCGTTAAAAAATGAATAAAATCTCTTAATTGGTCTTCCATTAACATTACTCCCCATTTAGATACAGAAGCATCAATCGGTCAAACCAGGAATCACTGCTGGATTCCACAGCTTTTGTTACCTTTATTGCCGCTCCCTTAGGCTCTTCATACCGATGATAGTTTTCATACTCTCTGTTCAACCATATCATTCCGATGTAAAAAAGAACAGTAAAGCCCACGAAGAGAATGAAAACTTTCACTGTGTGGACTACTGCCTTAAAAGGAGAACTCATCTTTTTCCCTCCCTATTTCTGGTATTCCGATATTTATACTGTTTCGTGCGTACCTTCTCTTCTTTCAATCTATGCCAGCTCGGACAAGATTTATACATACTACCGAAAGAAATGGAGTAAGAAAAAGATGATTATATAAATAAAAACCTCTTCCGCATGGAAAAGGTTATGTAATCATTCATCGTCATCCTGTATTTTTTCCTGGCATCTGTGGCAGATCCCATGGAATGTTAATCGATGGTCCTTTATCTTGAAGTTCCAATCCCGTTCCACGATGGCCTCCACGTCTTCAAGCAGGTCATCTTGAATTTCATCAACCGCACCGCATTCGATGCACACTAGATGGTGGTGGAAGTGGGCGGCTCCTTCCTGCCTTAAATCGTATCGGGACACTCCATCTCCAAAATTTATTTTATCTACTATTTTTAATTCGGTAAGCAATTCTAGTGTACGATATACAGTTGCCAAACCTATTTCCGGCGACTTTTCTTTGACAAGGAGGTAAACGTCTTCTGCGCTTAGGTGATCCTCTTCATGCTCAAGTAAAACGCGGACGGTTGCTTCCCGCTGGGGTGTGAGTTTATAGCTTGACGAGTGCAACTGTTTCTTTATTCTATCAATTCTGCTTTCCATACCTTTTCCCTCCCGCGCCACTATCTATATTATTATAACAAAAGAGGGAAAACTGTCAAAATACAATTGTTACAACGTTAGAAAACTCGCCGATTGGCAAGCCTTGTAAAGGCGAAGTCACACGGGTAGTTAGGCGCACAGGACAAGGAAGGCTTCGGCAGCATTATATCGCAGAAATAAAGCAGTAGCTTTGTGAGGATCTGGGTCAAACAGGCGAAGACATGGGGATGTGGCGTTATTAGCCTGTGTTCTACTTTATTCCTAAACTTGGCGCCGCTACGTCGTCTAACACCAGAGCTGCCAAGTTATATTTTTCTTATAGTAAAAAAAAACATTTTTAGGTAAAGAATATCGACTAACCCCGCTACAGCATGCAGCATCGTTCACGTCACCAGATAATGTTTTCGGCGAAAGTTTTCTCAGTCAAAAAATCTTTGATTTTTGTGATGAGACCCTCGAAAAGCTGAATTTCTCGTGCGATGCAACGCTCATGTTGTCCTCTGAAACCTATTTCCCAAGGAAGCTGACAACACTTTTCATGAGAGCCGGTGACATGTATGCCTCAATCGCTCCTGCTGCCGAAAGGAATACGATAGAAACGGCAAGGGACAAGATGTATCGCGAAATGATAGGCTTTAACGGCTCACGTACCTGTTTTAATAAAACCCTGCGGATCATTTTTATCGATAACGACACAGACATTGCCGCAATGATAATAAAAATGGGGACGATAAAAATATTTTGCGGAAGGATGGAAACGAACGCTAGTAAAAAGCCGTTCCATCCCATCTGGTTGACCAGGAATCCCACCGTAAAACCCACGACCATACCTTTTAAAAAAAGTAAAACGAGAATAACCGGCAAACCAATGATAGAGATTCCTAATATCCAAATGAACCCGATATATTTTACATTATGAGCTAGGCTTGTCATAAACATTTCATGATCCGAGGCTACTTTCCCTTGTGAAACCTGTCCGAAAAAACGGGACAGATAATAAAATAAATCCTCTTTTTGCGTAAAGCTTAGACTATTTACCAGCACGGCCCCAAATATGACACCCATTAAAAACAACACGGTTATGAAAACATATAATGAGGAATGTTCGGTGATATGTTTTTTTGCAGCATTTTGTATGGCAGACCTTTTTTTCATCTTATATCCTCCCGCTTGTCATTACTAGATTCTATGTTTAGGAGGGCTATTTATGACTATCATTTTGGTTACAAGATTTATAGAGCTGAAAAATCTGCGCACACAATTTCACCGCGAAGAAAGGGATGTTTTCATCGGTTCCACTGGGTATGACAACAACAGAAGGCAGCCCGGTCATAGGCTGCCCTCTTTTACAATTACGAGATTCTCTTATGTTCTCGCCATTAAATTGTCCCCATCAATCATATCTTCACCGGTTTGATCCGTTGATGTTCCACGCTGGACATGTGCATTATTCAATTCTTCTCGATTAAATACATCATTCCGAATAGCTCCTGCACTCTTTTTAGGTGTGTTGCCCTGTTGCTCTTTCATATCACCAGCTCCTTGTACAGATTTTCTTGCTTTTTTATTTTTTGTTTTAACAACCAGGCTTAAACAAAGAAAAAAACTGTTTGACAAAAAGCTGGCAAGTTTATTTTAGTTTTTGGATAAATCCGTCCGGTCCACAATCCGGTTCTTATTCTGCTGTAACTCTTCCGTATCTTCCGCCTCCACCCTCTTTGAATGCCATCTTGCCTGTTCTTGCTAAATCGATAAAGCCGGCAATTTTTTCTGGCACGACTTGCTTCAGTTTCTCCAGACTTACACGGTGGAGTATATTCATTTCTGTTCCAAAGGCATCCAGCAGCCGCTCCATTGATTTCGGCCCTAATCCAGGGATGAACTCTAGCGGCACTTGATGGATATAAGGGGGGCGCTCCCTTTTTTCTACTAAAGAAGCCGAATCTGAAAGTTCCTTGATCCGACTGGAAACACCTTTGACGAACTTTTCGCTTCCACATTCCGGACAGATTCCGTCCGCCTTGTCAACCGGATGTAAACATGCCTGGCAAACGGTGCGATGGTACTTGCCCAGTCGAGGATTTAAGCCAAAGTTAGCAGCGATCTTCCTGCGGTCTATTTCTTTTAATGCCTTTTCAAGCTCGCGGAAATTCGGTTTTTCAAGCTTCAACTCCTGATACTCCCTTGCAATTTTGTTTAGGGAGTGCGCATCGGAATTTGTTAAAAATGTAAAACGGTTCAACTCGTCTATGTTCTGGGCCATTTCCGTATCCGCACTAAGCCCGAGCTCAATTCCGTCAATAAGATTGGGATCAAATACCTCTTCAAGGCTCTTGGTGACACCCTTTCCATACAGGCTTTTAAAAGGAGTGAAAACATGCGCAGGAATAAAAAGGCCACTATGCTGCTTCACTTTCTGCTGTAGCGTTTTTGCATCACAGTAAATCCTTTGGGAGCTCAAATTGATGTTCGTAACAAAGCCGCTCATCCATCTTGAAAAATCCTTTATGCCAGAAAGTGTCGGAAAATAGGCCAGCACATGGATTGGCCCCTTGCAGTTATTATCATAAATTTCAATTTCAGATCCAGGTATGAACGCGGTTGTCCCATAATGAAGGCCGCCTTCCGTATCCTCCGTGACGTCGCCCTTTGAAATCAACTGCTCGATTTCTTCTATCACTTCCGGTGAATGGCAATCAATGACCCCGACCATATCAAGTCCCTTTTGTTCATGCGATACCTTAAGCAATTTCTCGAGAGTTAATGTTTTTGCACCTGTAATTTTTACAGCCTTTCCTGTCTTGGTTCTGCCGATATGAATATGTAAATCGGCATAATAAAAATTCATTTAATATCCCAGCGCCTTTCTAAGCTGCAAATATTGAACGGCATAAGCGGTCTTTGCGTCCCGGATTTTTCCTTCCTCCATATATTGCTCTGCCTCTTCAAGCGAAAGTTCATACACCTCGACAAATTCGTCTTCATCAACACTAGCTGCGTTTTGTTTTTTTTGGATGCCTCGCGCAAAATATAGATGGACAATTTCATCGGCAAAGCCCGGTGACGTATAAAAAGAAGTGATGTGCTGCATGCTTTCACAACCATATCCAGTTTCTTCCTCAAGCTCGCGGCACGCAGAATCAACCGGATCTTCCCCTTTTTCAAGCTTTCCTGCTGGTATTTCAACAAGGCTGCGTTCCAATGCTTTTCTATACTGCTCAACCATTACGATCTTATTTTCATTTGTTACTGCAATGACAGCGACCGCTCCGGGATGCTTGATGATCTCCCGTTTGCTTCTGTTTCCGTCAGGAAGCTCCACTTCATCAACCTGCAGACTGATCACTTTTCCTTCAAATATTTTTTCTGACGATAGGGTTTTTTCCTCAAATTTCTTCATTTGTACCCTCCCTGTTCTAATGTAAGGATATTTGTTCATACATTTTACCATAATACTGAGGAACTTCACCGCGTGAGGCATCTTGTTGGCTGATATGTTTATTTAATATATTGGGAGGTCATGTTTGTGAAGGTATATGTGTTCGATAATGGGATCATAATGGCCGGCAAGGCTTGGGAAATCAAGCAAAAGCTTAAACAATTCGAGACAAAGTATACTTATGTAAATGATTGGGTCCGCGACGTAAATGGACACACACTGTTGCCAATATTAAAGCGGATAAAATAATTCCGGCTGCGGGATCTAAAACCGAATTTGTTTGTTCAAGAAATTAGTTATTCAAGCCATCAGGCAGAAGGCTGTATCCTTTGTGCTGGAGCCCTTCCTGCTATACAATGATATAAAATCCAGCACGAAAGGGAGCGAAACGTTTGAAAAAAAGAAAACTGGGCAATTCCAATTTGTCCGTTTCGGAAATTGGCTTGGGATGCATGTCTCTTGGAACGGATGAGAAACAAGCAGCTACTATCATCAACGCCGCCTTGGACGAAGGGATCAATTACTTCGATACAGCAGATTTATACGATTTCGGCCGTAATGAAGAAATTGTCGGCAAAACCCTTAAATCAGTCCGGGATCAGGTCGTCATTGCCACAAAGGTTGGTAACCGCTGGAACGAATCAAAAGACGGTTGGGGCTGGGATCCGTCGGCCGAGTACATAAAGAACGCAGTTAAAGATAGCCTGAAGCGGCTAGAGACAGATTATATCGACCTGTATCAGCTTCACGGCGGAACATCGGACGACAATATAGAAGAAACCATCGGTGCGTTTGAAGACTTGAAGAAAGAGGGATTAATCCGCTATTACGGAATTTCTTCCATTCGTCCAAACGTCATCAAACAATATGCAAAAAAATCATCGATCGTTTCGGTAATGATGCAGTATAGCCTGCTTGACCGGCGCCCGGAGGAATGGATGCCGCTTCTAATGGAAAACAATATCCACGTCATTGCCAGAGGCCCTATAGCTAAAGGTGTTCTTAGCGATAAAATGCTTGAAAAAGCTAACAAAGAGAATGGCTATTTAGATTATAGCTATGAAGATCTCAAGGATTTATTGCTTGCATTGAAGGACAGGCTTGCTCCTAGGCGTTTGAACGAGACTGCGATCCAGTATGTCTTATCACATCCGGCTGTGGGGGCAGTTATCCCTGGGGCAAGTTCAATTGAACAACTCCGAGAAAATTGCCGCGCTACAAGCGCTAAGCCGCTTTCCGAAGAAGAATTGACCCTGCTGAAAAAGCTGACAAAAGCGGGCGTTTATGAGGCACACCGGGAATAACGTGCAAATAAGGGAACCATTCCATTTCCTACGTAGGTAGATGGTTCCCTTATTGTAATAAAAGAATGTATAAAATTTGCAACATACATGAATGTCTAAGCTTGACGTACAAGCACTACTAACCGCGTTATTATAGAAACTGTAGCTTTGAGTCGACCAATTACAGCTCTGGCGTACCGGACGATTGATGCCGACGTTATTGTTACAGGGAGCATTACATTTATATTCACTTAAATTTTTTCCAATCCATTCCGCTTTCATTTAGCAATTCTTCAAAAGATTTATTTTTCTCTTTTAATCTTCGCTCTTCTTTTTTTCTAGCTTCCTCAGCGGCTTTTTTCTTCGCTTCCGCGTCAGAAAGCTGCTTTTGTGTTTCGCGAAGCCGGTCCATGATCTCCCCACCGAGAAGATCCCCAAGCTTCAACGAGTCATCTTCCTTTTTTGGTGATTGATAATGGCGATTACTATTTTTTTGCTGCTTCTTTTTCATTTTTATATCCTCCCCATTTACTTATCTTTATTATATCACGCATTGCCCTCACTTTTTGCAATTTGCCGCGGAAGGGTGTGCATCCAGCCTTCCATAAATGGTAAAATACAGAAACAACTTCATAGAAATGGAGGATTCACATGAAGAAATGGCTTGTTATTGCTGGGACCCTTTTTGCTTATATCGTTGCTGTAGGCATGTATTTCTCCCAAAGGATACTTTTCATGAAAAAGAAAGACGTAGAGTTGGTGCGGAACCGGGAAATCGCAGCCAATCGGTTTATCATTTCTGATTATGATAAGCTTCCAAAAGAAGAGATTTGGGTTTCATCCCCGTCTGGTTATCATTTAAAATGTGTCTTTGCCGAGCCCCACCACTCGAAAAAATGGATAATCATTTGCCACGGCGTTACGGAGAATAAAATCAATTCGATTAAATATATGAACATTTTTTTGCAGCGCGGGTTTAATGCTGTTATTTATGATCACCGTCGACATGGGGAATCCGGGGGCCTTACTAGCAGCTACGGCCATTTTGAAAAATTCGACCTAAAAGCAGTCGTAGATGAGTTAAAACGTAGAAAAGGCAATGATATCACCCTTGGAATCCACGGCGAATCAATGGGGGCCGCCACTGTTTTGCTTTACGCCGGGACAATCGAGGACGGGGCCGATTTTTATGTGGCGGACTGCCCTTTTTCAGATTTTGAAGCCCAGATCAAGCATCAGCTAAAAAGGGAGGTTCCGCTGCCAGCCTGGATGGTACTGCCGATCGGCGCTGCCTTTGTGAAGCTCCGCGGCGGTTTTCGAGTGAAGGACATATCGCCAATTTCCTTTATAAAAAACATAAAAAAGCCGGTATTGTTCATCCATAGCGAGCTTGACGATTTTATTCCAGCCTCTATGACAGAGGAGCTATACAAAGAAAAAGAAGGCCCCAAGCAGCTATTTATAGCTGCCAACGGCGCCCACGCCCATTCTTATAATGAAAACAGCCAGGAATATGAAAAAGTTATTGATAGTTTCCTGAACAAACTGGTTTTTCCACAACTCACCGAACAGACGGGCCATTGAAATGGCCCTCCCCTGATCACCCTTCCGTCCTGTCAAAAAAGCTCATACGCGGATTCAGAACCCCATTTGGGCTTTTCAGCTGAAAGGTGTTTACTTCAGGTACAAAATCAATTTTCATAGCTTCATCCATGAAAATCATTTTTGTTTTATCCAGAAAAACTGGCAGAAAGTTCGTCTCTATTTTTTCATGGTCGGGTTCATGGCTATCCGTAAATGAAAGGTTTGTTACTCCGTTCACGACACACCCGCATCCGTCCGTATCATAGTTTAACGTGATATGCCCCTGTTTTTCCTTGATTTTATCGGAAATTTTATTGATTGCTTGTTCAGTCCATTCTATTTTCATTGTGCGATTCCCTTTCTATTTCGCGTACTAGTATCGGAGAATCTTATTATACCGAACGACTTTCATCCTGTTAACTTTTTTGATTACCGCTTATTTTTTAGAAAATATTTGAAAATGAATACTTCTGCGATTAGGATAATAATGTGTGATATAAGCATAATGAGGAGGAATTTAGGATGTCGAAGGTTCAAATCAAAGTAAATGATAATGGTTCGCTGAGGATTACAGGAGATGTCGAGCTGCTCGATGGGGAGGGCAACGTTTTTCAAACGAAGCCAACTTTCTCTTTATGCCGCTGCGGTTTGTCCCAAAACAAGCCATTCTGTGACGGCTCACATAAAGGCAAGTTTGAGTCAAAGGTCCGCGTTATCAAAGAAGACGGACAAGAATAATGGTACTTGCAAAAACGTGCATCTCGCAAGGAAACTCGCCAACGTCGGCGAGTTTTCTTAAGGACGTGCTGCTCACCACAGGGTCCTACATTACGTCTCCTGCAGAGCGCACATCAACAATGTCAGAGATACGGACATAATGGGGCTCGTCGAACCGATCTACAACATGTAGCTTTTGCTGTACCTCATTATAATAATGGATCGTGCCAATCAATAGCTGGTGCCGGCGGTTTTTATAGTAGGTGATCAAAACGGCTGAGCCGGTTTCCATGGCCTCGCCGATTGCCATATTCATTTCTTCCAGCTGCTGTTCGTCCAACTCCTTCCTTTCTTCATAGGTATCCTCCTCGGCCCAATCACGCAGCAGCTTTACGTGCTCAGGCAGCATCATTGATGTCCATTTGATGCGTCCCCGATCCCGAATCATTGGTTAAGTCCCTCCTTATTAGAAAAGCGGAAGCGCCCTTTTGTAATGAACGTCGACTAACTTCTGCCACGTGCTCGAAAAGCTATCGCTTTCCTTCGTGCGATGTATCGCTTCCGCAGTGTTCCTTGTCCTGTGGCAAACGTCAACGTCAGCACAAGGAAGGCTTCCAGGAATCACCACTTCGCAACCAAAAAAATCTTTGATTTTTTGGTGACATCCTGTGCAAGCTCGACAAGTGTATTTCCGGCCAGTCCTGCACGCCGCAGGCCAATGCCCGCCAAATTTTAAATTCGCGCGCCTATGCCTTATGTCCGCCAACTAGCTTGGTCCGATGGAGAGCGGTTCCAGCCTCCGTGTAGGACACGGCCCTAAGCAGCGCCTTTGAACCATGCTTGCGGCGAATACCATCCACAGTATAACCCAGCTTCCTTCTTTTCCAGCGTAACGGGTCAAACAGCGTGAGCTGCATCTCATTATCATCGGTAATGTTTGAAAGTGTGATGGAAATGCTTCTGACTGTTTTGGGCATATAGTTTTCCTTAAACAGTTCAAGACATATCCTGTACACATCCATTGTAATATTTGTCGGCTCTTCAACTGACCTGGAGCGATGAAAGCCGCCGCCAAATTCCTCCTGGCTGTAACCGATCCCAAGGCTGACAGTGCGTCCCGCTTTCCGGTGGGCGCGCGCCCTCCTTGCCACCTCCTCGCACATTTCCAGGATCACGTGCTTTATTTCCGCTTCTTCTTTGTAATCCCGAAGCAAGATCTGGCTTTTTCCAAAGCTGATCTGCCCCTCCATAATCGGGGCGCCAATATCGGACATGTCTATGCCCCAGGCATGGTAATAAAGCTGGTTTCCCATAATCCCGAATTTGGCTTCGAGTTTTTCAAGGCTGTAGTTGGCTAATTGCCCCACGGTGAAAATGCCCATCCCATTCAGCGTTTTCTGCACCCGCCTGCCAATTCCCCACATTTCACTAAGCGGTGAAATCGGCCAGAGCTTCGTCTTCACATCCTCGTATGTCCATTCGGCAATCCCCTTCTTTTTGGCCTCCAAATCAAGACAAAGCTTTGCCAAAAGCATGTTTGGCCCAATTCCGATCGCGCAGGGAAGCTGGAATTCACGTTCGATCTCATCCCTGATTTTTGCGGCAATGGTGCGGGCATCGCCCCACAAAGGGTGGGCGCCATCCACCTTCAAAAAACTTTCATCTACGCTGTACACGTGAATTGCTTCCTTTGGGACATAGCGATTAAACAGCCGGGTGATTTCAGTGGATATCCGCAAATAAGTGGCCATTTTAGGTTCCGCCAATATAATCCGGGGATCATCCGGAATCTCGAACATCCGCGACCCGGTTTTGATGCCGAAATCTTTTTTTAGCTTCGGGGATGCGGCCAGCACGACACTGCCGGAGCGGTCTTTGTTGGCGATGACAGCCAAATGGCATTCGAGGGGATCAAGGCCGAGCATGACAGCGGAACAGCTTGCATAGAAACTCTTCATGTCAATGCATAGAATCTGGTGCTTTGGCATCGTGGTGTAATCGACCATTGCGCCCCTCCTCTCCCTAGAATGTATGTTCGTTTTTATTATACCCATATCTTAATCGAATACACGTTCGTGTTCAATGGAAATTTCACTGCAAAATTCAACATTTTAACCTGATTTCCGCACAAATTCCATTTTTGGCTGAGATTATCTGAAGTTATTTTTGGAAAAATATTTCTTTTATTTAAACAAATACGATGAAATTACATGAAATGCGGCAACAATCAGAGGTTTGGCAAGAGGTCTTGTGATAATTCTATTTTTCTGTCTTTTGTAAAGAAAATGACACATAACGCAGATAAAAAACATTGTAGGATATTAATATAAGAGATTGATGGATGTACTAGGAGGACGAGTTGTATAATGAAAAAATGGATTGCCGCGACCGCTGTTGCTTTGACTGCTCCGGATTTATCTATTATGTATTCCAAAGCTCGCAGGGAATCACCTTGCCTACAACGTCCGTATCCTTGTATACAAATGTAGGATTAAAGTATCGGCACCATCTGTAGGGGACCTCGTATTTTTTGACACTTCTTCTAACAAATCAGGTGTATCCCATGTTGGAATTTACATCGGCAATAGACAATTCATTAGCGCCACTTCATCCAAATGAGTAACCATCGCATACCTTAATAATACATATTGGGGACCGCGTTATCTCGGTGCAAGGACCCTATAAAACTATAAAAAGTAAAAACAAAACAAGGGCAAAAATGTGTAAGAAACCGCCCCTGTTCCCTTTAAAAAGCTGAAAGCCTTTTACTCCTTATATAAAACTTTATATGATGTTTCATCCACCGTCACTGTGAAAGAGCTATCCAAATTGGAACGACTCATCATTTCCAGCTGGTAGGCCCGTTCATCAGCAAGATATGTCAGCTTCCAGACAAAAAAACGCTGGTTTTCCCCTTCCTGGATATTTGAGATTACGGAAGACACAACGTTCTGTTCTTGCAAGCTTTCGTCATCTTTCTGGATAATTATCAGCCTTGCATTTGCATGGCCTGGAAGCGATTCTTCCATTTCCCCTGCATACCAGACCTTAGCCTTCATCCCTATTTTCAAATCGCTTATTTTTAGTTTTTCGCCATTTGAATCTTTAATCGACGTGTTTTCTGATACTTTGTAATAGGTGGTTTTAATCAACACTTCTTTCGCATCAGCCACGTCAGTGATATATCCGGTTTCCCCTTTATTTATTTCTTCGTTATTCGTTCCGTGCCCGGGATCGCAGCCAGCTAATGCAAATGCCACACTAAAAATAGTCAGCAGCAACATAGCTTTTGTATTCATTTGCTTCCCTCCAACTCCCCCAATAGGCGAAAACTCTAAAACCATAAGAATTTCAAACAATACACTTGAAACATACACAAAAAACCAGATTTGGTAAAGAAAATCGTCCCTTTTTTAAAAGAGATGATACGAGAAATGATCCTATGCCATAGGGAACGGACTTCTATTTTTTAAAAAAGGCATTTTTCCCAACTGCTTCTACAGTTCTTGGAAATAAGGTGTAAAGGGTGCTCCCCAGATTCATCCATCCGGGCAGGTTGATTTCCCGTTTTTTCGTAAGCATGGCGGAAACAATTTTTTCTGCGACATAATCCGGTTTCAGCATGAATTTTTGGATATTCTTTACGTAAGTTCCGGATTGGTCCGCAATATCAAAAAAATTCGTAGCTATTGGCCCTGGATTAACGGTTGTTACAAACACATGCTCTCTTATCAGCTCGAGGCGGAGACTGTTTGAATAGCCCAATACAGCATGCTTGGTCGCCGAATAGACACTCGATTTCGGGGTAGCGATTTTGCCAGCCTGTGACGCAATGTTAATGATATGTCCATAGTTGCGTCGCACCATGGAGGGAATGACAGCCTGTGTGCATGAAATCAATCCAAGCACATTGACATCGAACATTGCTTTCACCTCTTCTGGGTCGGCCTCATGAGCTTCTTTAAAAACCCCAAAACCAGCATTGTTCACAAGCACATCAATTTCACCGGCAATTCTTGTAATCTCTTCAAATAGCGGTTTAATTTTTGCCGTGTCGGCTACATCAAGCTTAAACGCAAAGGCTTCTGTTTGGTAGCTGCCAGATATTTCGTCCTTCAATTGATTTAATTTATCGATGCTTCGTGCTAGAAGGACAACTCGCGCCCCTTCCTTTGCCGCCCGGAGGGCCGTCTCTCTTCCGATTCCCCCGGAAGCCCCCGTAATCACCACACATTTTCCTTGCAGCCTACCCATACAAATCCCACCTTATCATTGGCGAACAGAATAAAGAATGGTTCCTGACTTTTCTTCTGCTTTAATTTCTCCTAAATTCTCAAGATAATCAAGTTGCCCAACCGTTTCCGACAGCGTAAGGCCCAATTCCTTCTCATATACAGCAGGAAAGAGCCGCCTGCAAACCTCGAAGCCTGATAAGGCCTTTCCTTCAAGCATCTTTTTGACATTCATCGCACGAAGGTGCTGGCGTTCCCTCTGTTTTTTAATGACGCCCGGCACATCAAACACTTCGTTGCCATGGCCGGTATACAGCATAGAAATAGGGATGCCAAGCCATTTATTTAACGATTCATTGTATTGGAGCAGAGGCTTGGGCCGTTCCTCCCCCGGATGAATGGGAGGCTCCATCAACGGGTTAGGTGATATTTTTTCAAGCAGGTGATCCCCACCAATCATCACACCGTCTTTTTCCCGGTAGAACGAGATATGGCTCTGTGCATGACCTGGTGTTTCTATCACCTTCCAATCAGCGTGTGCCGGAACTGCATCCCCTTCGATGAGTCCAGACCTAAGAACGCGTGGGCTGACATATTTCGCAGAGCGCCGGATTTGGGCAATCATCTTCTTATAATCCTCAGGAACCCCGAGCTTACGTGCAAAATCGAGGTAAAAACGCTCGTGTTCCTCAATAAATTCATCGGTCATCAGAAGAAACCTTTGGTTATTCGGATGGCCATATACCGGAACATCCTGTGAAAAAAGTCCAAGGCCTCCTGCGTGGTCGGGGTGGTGATGAGTTAACACAATTTGCTCAATATCTTCCAACCTCAATCCAACCTGCCCCAAGCCCCGTATCAGCGCTTCTTTTCCTTGCTCTGTGCTTAGGCCAGTATCAATCAATGTCAAAGCATCTCCTTTTAAGAGATAAACATTTACATCTCCTACCGGAAAAGGTGTCGGCAAGGAGATTTTTGCAACGCCATTGTTCCATTCTGTCATTTTTCTGCCACCTTGAATGTTATATTTATATAAAGTAAAACTCGCATAAGGATGGTTCATGCCGTCGTGATGTTTAATTGAACCATTCGGACATTGACTGGCAGTTATCCCCCACTTTAGATTTCTTTATGCTTATTAAATGTTTGTGTTGGAGGGTTGCTACCTGTTCATGCAGGATATTTTCTTTTCTTAACCTTTGGAAAGCCGGGAATAAAAACAAGTACAAAACATTTTATTTATACATATATTACCTCTAAGAAAGTTGGTTGTCATTATTTTCACATAGTTTGGAATTATTTTTTTGACTTTTCTAACAATCCTTTGTTGACATGAGACCTGTCCTTACCTCATAATCACTAGTAAAATTAAAACGGCATGGCAATGAATAAGACCAGTAAATACCCTATGGCTAAAGAGAGTGAAGCCCATCGGCTGAAAGGCTTCACAGTTCCGTTAGGATATTGAACCTACCTTATGAGCCTTCAGGAAAACCTGGCGTCCGACCGGCGGTAACGGTTACAAGAGTTGTATCTTTCCATATTAAAAGGAAGATGAACAAAGGTGGTACCACGGAAGCTAAGGCCTTTCGTCCTTTATTTGGATGAAGGGTCTTTTTTGATTTTAATCGTTTTACATAGGGAGGAATTTTTATGAGAAAGATTGCATTTATTGGTGCAGGATCGATGGCAGAAGCCATCATATCAGGAATGGTTGCGAAAGATATTGTCAAACCGAAAGAAATTTATATAACAAACAGGAGCGATAAAGATAGACTTGCTTTTTTGCAAAGCCGGTATGGGGTGTCTATTTCGGAATCATTAGAAACGCTGCTTAAGGATGCCGATATTGTATTCCTTGCCGTAAAGCCAAAGGATATTCTTGGAGCAATGGAGGCGGCGAAGCCTTTTATCAGCGAACAAATGCTGCTTATATCAGTAGCCGCGGGCGTTCACACCGCAAGCCTGGAGGGCCTAATCAGCAAGAAGGTTTCTATTATCCGTGCGATGCCAAATACATCGGCGGCTGTAGGAGAATCTGCAACAGCTATTGCCGGCAATCAACATGCAAGTGAGCATGATCTTGATCTGGCCCAAGAGCTTTTTGAAACAATTGGGACTGTCACTACCGTCAAAGAAGATCAGCTGGATGCGGTAACCGGATTATCAGGCAGCGGTCCGGCCTATATTTACTATCTGGTGGAAGCAATGGAAAAATCGTCGCTGACAATCGGGCTGGACGCGGAGACTGCCAAGCAATTGATTATCCAGACGTTGATCGGTGCAGCGGCAATGTTGAGCCAATCTGATAAGTCCCCGGCTGTTCTCCGCAAAGAGGTTACGTCCCCGGGAGGAACAACGGAAGCTGGTCTTAATGTCTTGGAGGATAGCGGTGTTCAAGCAGCAGTTATTTCCTGCATTCAAGAGGCAGCCATGCAATCTAAAAAATTGGGACGGCAAATCAGCGATGAGCTAGCCGAAAGCTTATTAAACGCAAGATAAAGCTTAACATGGCCTGAAAGGATTCTGCGTCCGAACGTATTACCGTGTTGGGGGCACGCGCCCAACAGGTAATGCATTAGAGTATAAGGCGAACCAATCAGATTTATAGTAGTCAGTTACAATGATTGATATACTAACCTTGTATTTGAATCCAAAGATGCAAGGAGAGTGGAAGCATGAGTGCAAAGCTATTTTCACCTTACCAGATTAAGAATGTAACATTGAAGAACCGTATTGTGATGTCACCTATGTGCCAATACTCCTGCCCTGACGAGGACGGCCTCGTACAAACCTGGCATAAAACCCATTATACCAGCCGGGCAGTCGGTGGTGTCGGTTTGATCATAACCGAAGCGACAGCAGTCACGGCTCAGGGGAGAATCTCAGTCAACGACCTGGGGATTTGGAGTGATGAGCATGTTGAAGGGTTGGCTAAGCTGGTTTCATTGATAAAAGAGCAGGGTGCCATGACCGGAATCCAGCTGGCCCACGCCGGGAGGAAATCGGAGGTTAGAGAAGAGATTATAGCTCCTTCGCCAATTGCATTTAACGATCAATATAAAACCCCAAGAGAAATGACAAAGAAGGATATTGAAGAAACAGTTCAAGCCTTTAAAGTTGGCGCAGAGCGTGCAATAAAAGCCGGCTTCGATGTGATTGAACTACATGCTGCCCACGGCTACCTAATCAACCAATTCCTCTCTCCGTTAAGCAACAAACGGACAGATGAGTATGGGGGCGCCGCCCAAAACCGTTACCGCATCCTTAAGGAAACGATAGCCGCTGTGAAGGAAGTCTGGGACGGCCCATTATTCGTCCGCTTATCGGCCCATGATTATCATGAAGAAGGCATGACAGCAGAGAAGTATGTGGAGATGGCCCGCTGGATGAAAGAAGACGGAGTCGATCTAATTGATGTTAGTTCAGGAGCAGTCGTTCCCGCAAAGATTAAGGCTTATCCGGGTTATCAGGTACCATTCAGTGAAACAATCAAACATGGGGCCAGCATTGATACCGCGGCTGTAGGCCTAATTACTTCAGGCATCCAGGCAGAGGAAATTTTGCAAAATAACCGGGCTGATTTAGTACTCCTTGCCCGCGAGCTTTTGCGTGATCCTTACTGGCCTAGAAATGCCGCTAAAGAACTGCGGCATGAAGTTGAACCGCCTGTACAGTACAAAAGGGCTTGGTAAAAAAGAACAATAAATGTAAAAAACCATCCAGAAACAATGATCCTGGATGGTTTCTTAGTTTCCTCCATCAAAGCTAACACTCTGAAGCCTAATTATGCTGGTCCGGATAAAGGGGGATTTTTATGCTGAGAAGATCCTCGGCAATAATAGATCTCGGAAATATTTCCATGCTTTCAGTTCTAAGCCTATCTGAATCCTCCGCAGTGTACCTCGAGCTGATATGGGTTAATAGTAAATGTTTTGCGTTTGCACGTTTTGCCATCGTGGCGGCCTGTGCTGTTGTCGAGTGAAAATAGTCGTGTGCCATTTCGTGCTCGTCTTGAGCAAATGTCGCTTCGTGTATCAAATAATCAGCATCCTTCGCAAGGACTACAGCATTGTCACACGGCCGAGTATCTCCCAAAATCGTAATGATGCGCCCCCTTTGCGGAGCACCAACGTAATCAGCCGCATTCAATATCCTTCCATCCTCTAGATTCACATTTTCCCCATTCTTAAGGGCTTTGAAGGCAGGGCCAGGTTTTACACCCTCAGCCCTAAGCTTATCGATCAGTAAGCTTCCAGGACGGTCATGTTCTACAATCCGATACCCCAGACAAAACATCCCATGAGCAAGCGGGAGCGCCGACACGGTAAATTGTTCATCTTCAAACAAAGTGCCTCCTTCTATCTCAATAACTTTAAGAGAGTATTTCAAGTGGGTACCGCTTACCCTTATGCTTGTTTTTACGAACTCTTCTACCCCCGGTGGGCCATAGATCGTGAGCTCGTCTACTCCACCCTGAAACGACCGGCTGCCAAGCAAGCCGGGCAGCCCGAAAATATGATCCCCGTGAAGGTGGGTAATGAATATTTTCTCAATCTTTCGCGGTTTGACTGGAGTTTTCAAGATTTGGTGCTGTGTAGCTTCACCGCAGTCAAACAGCCATACTGCCCCCCTTTCTTCAAGGAGTTGCAGCGCAATGGAAGATACATTCCTGGCCTTGGCCGGCACCGCTGCACCAGTGCCTAAAAATACTAAATCCACTATAATTAACCTCCACCTGCGATTATGTATTCTCTCAATATAGCATAAAAAGCATGGCGTTTTAAGAGCCATTGTATATTCAATCCTTTCGTACCACCTGCTGCATTTCCAACCAGACCCTCGGCACCCAGCTTACCAATTAACTGAGAAGCCGTTTTTTGGTTCCTGAAATTCAGTTCGCGCATTTTTGCAGGGAGATAGTAAGCAGCATGCGGGATCAAAAATCATGGGTTTCATGGAATGTTTCCATAACTTGCGCACCTTTATCCTACTCTTTTAAACCACTGAAAACTCAGGATTTTATCGAATTACATAGAGGGAATATATTGTGAAGGTTTGCAAAACAATAAGGGTATGCTCAACATTTGCGTAAAAAGCCAACAAATTATATATTGGAATAGATTGTTTTGTCAGGAAAGACAGAATAGTTGTGAAACTTGAGAAAAGAGGTTTTAACATTGATTGAAGAAAACAAACCGACCGCATTAATCATGATTTTCGGCGCAACCGGGGACCTGGCGAAGCGAAAACTGTTCCCTTCCATTTATCGATTATTCCAGAAAGAGCAAATAAATAAATTCGCTGTCGTGGGTGTAGCCAGGAGACAGTTGTCGAATGATGAATTTCAGGCCAACGTCAAAGAATCGATTTTAACTTTTGCCGGGGAAAGCGAAAACGTCGATGAATTTGCTTCGCATTTCTATTACCATTCGCATGATGTAACCAGCTCAGAATCATACATACAGCTAAAGGAAATCGCCGATCAACTGGACAGCCATTATAAGCTGGAAGGAAACCGGATATTTTACTTAGCGATGGCACCGGAATTCTTCGGTACGATTGCAGAACAGGTGAAAGAACAAGGATTGACAGAAACAAACGGATACAAGCGCCTTGTAATTGAAAAGCCTTTCGGCCACAGCTTTGAAAGTGCCCAAGAGCTGAACGAACAAATCCGTACAGCGTTTAGCGAGGATGAAATCTACCGGATTGACCATTATCTTGGTAAAGAAATGGTTCAAAACATCGAAGTAATCCGTTTCGCAAATGCCATTTTTGAACCGCTTTGGAACAGCAGATACATTTCCAATATCCAGGTTACCTCGAGTGAAACACTTGGAGTAGAGGAACGGGGACGTTATTATGAAAAAAGCGGTGCATTGCGCGACATGGTTCAAAACCACATGCTTCAAATGGTCGCACTCCTAGCCATGGAGCCGCCAATCCGGCTGACCACCGAGGAAATACGCAGCGAAAAAGTCCGCGCTCTTCGTTCGCTTCGCCCTATGAAAAAAGAAGAAGTGAGTCAATATTTTGTTCGCGGCCAGTACGCAGCCGGCTCCTTGAATGGAGAGCAAGTTCCCGGTTATCGGCAAGAACCGATGGTCGACCCAGATTCCAACACCGAAACATTTGTTGCGGGTAAACTCATGATCGCCAATTTCCGTTGGGCGGGTGTACCTTTTTATATTCGTACGGGTAAACGGATGGATATAAAATCAACGAAAATCGTTGTTCAATTCAAGGATATTCCTATGAACTTATATTATAAAACGGAGGAAACCCTCCACCCTAACCTCCTGGTCATTCATATCCAGCCTGATGAAGGAATTACGCTCCTTCTTAACGCCAGAAAAACAGGGACAAACATGAAATCGACTCCGGTGCAATTATCCTTCTCTAATAAAGGCACCGACCGCATCAATACACCTGAAGCCTATGAAAGGCTTTTATATGACAGCATGCGCGGAGATGCAACGAACTTTACCCACTGGGATGAAGTGGCGTTGTCCTGGAAGTTTGTTGATAGCATTTCAAATTTCTGGGAGAACACAAAAGAAACCTCATTCCCTAACTATCCAGCTGGCACGACAGGACCGACATGTGCTGACGAGCTATTGGAAAAGGACGGCCATTCCTGGTGGCCTGTAGAAAACCTTGACCTTGAGGAAAATTGTTAATATCCATACTTGCAGAGGATGTCCTGAATCGGACATCCTCTGTTGCTTTTATCTTGCTTTGTTTTTTGATAATTTATTTTTGATAAGTTTGACGAATCTATAGTTTCTTATTATTGGTTGTTTAGTTGCCCCTCTGTTCAACCAAAAAGAAATACTTGTTTCAGCGACTACTAAAAAAACAAATATACCTACAACAATCCAAAACACAGCCTGTTATCCTCCCTCCATCGGCTTACGGACTGCTGAATTATACGTATAAAGATCAACCAATATAACTTTAGCTGCTGCTTTTTACTAGGGCTTTTAGAGATAACCCATTGTATTGCTTGTTTTGTAAAAGAAAAACGGACTAAACCCACTGGGCTTAATCCGTTTAGACTGCTGCTATTTTATTTCTCCATCCACTCTGTATGGAAAGTGCCTTCTTTATCAACACGTTGATATGTATGCGCCCCAAAGTAATCGCGCTGGGCCTGAATTAGGTTGGCCGGAAGGGTTTCCGTGCGGTAGCTGTCATAATAAGACAATGCAGCTGAGAAGCTAGGGACTGGAATACCATTCAATGTTGCCGTTACGATAACTTCACGTAGTGCTCCCTGGTAGCTTTCCACGATCTCCTTGAAATAAGGATCAAGAAGCAGGTTGTTCAGGTTGGCTTCACGATCGTATGCATCCTTGATCTTTTGTAGGAATTGCGCGCGGATAATGCAGCCGCCGCGGAAAATCATAGCTATTTCACCATAACTTAAATCCCATCCATACTCTTCAGAAGCTGCCTTCATTTGGGCAAAGCCTTGCGCATAAGAGCAAATTTTACTCATATATAGCGCTTTACGGATGCTTTCGATGAACGCTTCCTTATCGCCGTCAAAAGGTTTTGCTTCAGGGCCGCTCAATACTTTGCTTGCAGCGACACGCTCGTCCTTAAGAGCAGAGATGAAACGGGCAAAAACTGATTCCGTGATGATCGGAAGAGGAACACCCAGATCAAGGGCACTTTGGCTTGTCCATTTACCGGTTCCTTTTTGGCCAGCTTTATCAAGGATCACATCAACCATTGGCTTGCCTGTTTCCTCATCATATTTTTTGAAGATATCTGCAGTAATTTCAATTAGATAGCTGTCCAGCTCACCTTTATTCCATTCTGCGAACACGCTGTGAAGCTCTTCTGCTGATAAACCAAGAATATTTTTCAATAAGAAATAAGATTCTGAAATCAGCTGCATATCACCATACTCAATACCGTTGTGCACCATTTTGACATAATGTCCAGCGCCATCCGGACCGATATAGGTGCAGCAAGCGTCACCATTAACTTTTGCAGAAATATCTTTTAAAATTGGGGCAACCAGCTCATAAGCTTCTTTTTGGCCGCCAGGCATGATCGAAGGTCCTGTCAATGCCCCTTCTTCCCCGCCTGATACACCTGTACCAATGAAATGGATCCCAAGCTCGCTCAACTCTTCATTGCGGCGCTGAGTATCCTTGAAGAACGTGTTACCGCCATCAATCACGATGTCCCCTTTATCAAGCAGAGGCTTAAGCTGCTCAATTGTAGCATCCGTTGCTCCTCCTGCTTTTACCATTAACAAGATTTTTCTTGGGCTTTCCAGTGATGAGACAAACTCTTCCATACTGTATGTAGGTACAACATTTTTCCCTTGTGCTTCTTTCATCATTTCGTCCGTTTTTTCCCTTGAGCGGTTATATACCGATACAGAATACCCTCTGCTTTCGATATTGAACGCCAGGTTCTTGCCCATTACAGCAAGACCGATTACACCAATTTGTTGTTTTGACATGGATAGATCTTCCCTTCTTTAAAACTAATCGAACTACTTTACTCTAGCAAGTATTCTGATTATGTTCAAACCATTTTGCTTATTCTTTCCTATTTTACCCGAAAAAAATGATTAGTCATCTTCTTTTTGGAACGAAGGGAGCGGTTTATCCTTTAGCCTGAAATTGTCGAAAAAATCCTTGCTAAAGCTTGTTTCAGTGACAACGGATGAAGGAGTGCTGCTTTTTGCAGCAGGCAGGCCCTTGCTTATGATACTTTTTCCATACTTGTCCTGCAGCTTCTCCACCGCTTCAAACAAAGGTTCTTTTTCAGCATCCGTTTGATAGGAAAATAAATCGAGTTGCTTAAAGGCTGAGTCTTTTTCCGTCACATCAAAGGCAGTTACGCCCAATAGCCGGACAGCTTCCCCGTTCCAATGCTTCTTGAAAAGTTCTACAGCCAAATCATGTATTTCATCTCTTTCCGAAAAAGGGTTGTCGACGATTCGGCTGCGGGTAATAGTATTCCTGTCTTTATAGCGGATTGTGACTCCGACTTTCTGGCCGACCAGCCCTTTATTTTTTAGCCGGATCGCAACTTTACCTGACAGCTTTTTTAAAATATCTATCAAATCTTTTTGATTGGAAGAGTCATGCGGCAAAGTGGTCGAATTCCCAACAGTTTTATGCTGGGAGATGGAATCAGGGTCAACCTCCCTGCTGTCATTACCGTTCGCACGTTCCTTCAAACGTACACCGTTGATTCCTAATAATCTCTTGAGCTGGATATCATTTGCCTTTGCCAGGTCACCGATTGTTTGGATGCCGATATTCCCCAGCTTTTCGGCTGTCTTCCTGCCTATTCCGTGCATGTCCCCGACCGGGAGCGGCCATAGCTTTACAGGAACATCCCTTTTTCTTAAAATCGTGACCCCTAATGGCTTTTTCATATCGGAAGCTGTTTTTGCAAGAAACTTGTTAGGCGCGATACCAATGCTGCACGGCAGATCCATCGTTTCAAGAATCCGTTTTTGGATGCTTTCTGCAATTTCAACAGGGGAGCCTATATGACCACACTTTGTAATATCAAGATAACCTTCATCAATGGATACAGGCTCTACCCATTCTGTATACTGTCTTAACAGTTCAAATATCGCCATGGACGCTTTACGGTATTTCTCAAAATCGGGTTTCATCACCACAAGCTGCGGACACAGCTTTCTTGCTTCCCACAATGGCATCGTAGTCTTCACGCCAAACTTTCTTGCCTCGTAGCTGCATGTGACAATAATACCGCGCCGTTCTTCTGGATTGCCCGCAATTGCAAGCGGTTTACCTTTCAAGGAAGCGTCATAAGCCACTTCGACCGATGCGTAAAAGCTATTCATATCAACGTGGAGGATGACCCTTCCATTCTTCGGATACATATTGTTCACATCGGTCACTTCCTTATCTGTTATGTTATTACAATTATTGTAGCAAAACGTGAGGGCTGGTACACATACTTCCCCTTAAGACGGGAAAAAGGCGCCGATACTTCCGGCGCCTTGCTACTAATAAAAATTACTCCCCCGCTACTTCCTGGACGATGGCAATCACCATTTCGCCAAGCTTAACCAATTCTTCAACAGGTATCTTTTCATTCGTTGTATGAATCTCTTCATAACCAACAGCCAGATTGACAGTCGGAATACCGAAGCCGGCAATCACATTCGCATCACTGCCGCCTCCACTTTGCTGCAGTTCACAAGGGCGGCCAATTTTTTCAGCTGCTTTTCTTGCGACCTCCACAACATGGTCCCCTGCACCGAATTTAAATCCTGGATACATGACAATGATATCAACCTCAGCGCGGCCGCCCATTTCAACAGCAGCGGTTTCGAACGCTTCCTTCATCCTCGCGGCCTGTTGTTCCATCTTTTCAGGAATCAATGACCGTGCCTCTGCCAGGATTTCCACATAGTCGCACACAATATTTGTCTGCGTGCCACCCTCGAAACGGCCAATGTTTGCTGTGGTTTCTGAATCGATTCTGCCCAGCGGCATTCTTGCAATTGCCTTTGCTGCGATGGTTATTGCCGAAACCCCTTTCTCAGGAGCGACACCGGCATGGGCGGTTTTGCCATAGAGCCTGGCATTAACTTTGGCCTGTGTCGGTGCTGCCACCACTATATTTCCGACTTTCCCGTCACTATCAAGGGCATAACCGAATTTGGCCGTCACTAAGGAACGGTCAAGTGCTTTTGCGCCTACTAATCCCGATTCCTCGCCTGCGGTAATAATGAATTCGATTGTTCCATGTTCAATATTTTGTTCCTTCAGAACTTTTATCGTTTCGAGCATAACCGCAAGGCCTGCTTTATCATCCGCTCCAAGGATCGTCCTGCCATCGGACACAATATATCCATCCTTAATGGAAGGTTTTATCCCTTTCCCTGGAACGACTGTGTCCATGTGGGAAGTAAAATAAATGGTGTCTACATCTTCTTTTGAACCTTTTAGGGTACAAACCAGATTGCCTGCCCCATGTCCTGTTACACCGGTTGTGTCATCTTCAAAAACCTCAACCCCGAGCTCGGAAAACTTCGCTTTCAACACTTGCGCTATTTCCGATTCAAACTTTGTTTCGGAATCAACTTGGACCAACTCCATAAATTCCCGGACCAAACGCTGTTCATTAATCAATGTTCATACCTCCAAAAGTTATGTACTGTATCAGTATACTCCCGAGAAGGACGTCCGGCAAATTTCCGATATGCGTCGCTACATACCCTATACCGTGGTTATAAAGGAATGTTTCCATGCTTTTTGTATGGCCTGGATTCCTTTTTGTTACGGAGCATATCAAGCGCCTGGATAAGCTTGATCCTCGTATCGCGCGGGTCGATTACGTCATCCACCATACCTTGGCTTGCAGCTACATAGGGGTTTGCAAACTTCTCCCTATACTCCTCAATCTTCTGGGCACGGGTTTGTTCAGGGTCATCGCTATTTTGGATTTCTTTTGCAAAGATGATATTGGCCGCTCCTTGTGGACCCATGACGGCAATTTCAGCATTAGGCCACGCAAAGACCAGATCGGCTCCAATTGATTTGCTGTTGAGTGCCACATAGGCCCCGCCGTATGCCTTTCGAAGGATGACTGTAAGCTTTGGAACAGTAGCTTCCGAATAGGCGTAGAGAATTTTTGCACCGTGCCTAATGATACCCCCATGCTCTTGTTTTACACCTGGAAAAAAGCCGGAGACATCTTCAAAAGTGATGATTGGTATATTGAAAGAATCACAAAAGCGTATGAAACGGGCCGCTTTATCGGATGAATCAATATCAAGCCCCCCGGCCATGAATTTTGGCTGGTTACAAACTAACCCGACTACATCGCCTTTAATCCTTGCCAAACCGACTACGATATTTTTCGCAAAATCTTTTTGGACTTCCATGAACGTGCCTTTATCTGCAACCTGTCCGATTACGGCTCGAACATCGTAGGGGCGAAGCGGGTCAAACGGGATTGTATCAGTCAAATCCGGACGGTAATCAGTTTCTTCTTCGACTTCCCAGCGCGGCGGCTTTTCTTCATTATTTTGGGGAAGGTAGCCAATTAGGGCTCGTACCATTTCAAGCACTTCCTCTTCCGTTTCACCCTTGAAGTGCGCGTTTCCGCTGATGGAATTATGCACATTCGCCCCACCTAGATCCTCGGAGCTAATCTTTTCCCCGGTCACTGTTTCAATAACCTTTGGCCCTGTAATGAACATTTGGCTCGTTTTTTCAACCATAAACACAAAGTCGGTAATGGCTGGCGAATACACCGCTCCTCCTGCACATGGGCCCATGATTACTGAAATTTGCGGAATAACTCCTGAATAAATGGAATTCCGGTAAAAAATATGCCCATAGCCATCCAGGGAAACTACACCTTCCTGTATTCTCGCCCCGCCCGAATCGTTTAAACCTACAAAAGGAGCTCCATTCTTTGCCGCCAGATCCATCACATTCGCGATTTTCTTTGCATGCATCTCTCCAAGCGCCCCGCCGAATACAGTGAAGTCCTGCGAAAATAAATAAATGGGCCTGCCATTTACTTTCCCAAACCCGGTTACCACACCATCCCCGGGGCCCTTCATGCCATCCAGCCCAAAATCGCGGCTGCGGTGCTCGATGAAAGGATTTAATTCAACAAATGTACCCGGGTCAACCAAAAGGTCAATCCGTTCCCTGGCAGTCAGTTTTCCTTTTTCATGCTGTTTGTCAATACGCTCGTCCCCGCCGCCCAGTTCAATTTCTCTGCGACGGTCGTACAGTTCATTGATTTTTTCGTAAATGTCAGTCATACATGATCCTCCTCTGCCCAATCCCGTTCACATAACTCAAACAGGATCCCCGCTGTCGATTTTGGGTGCATAAACGCTACTTTGGCATTATGGGCGCCAAGCCGCGGCGTTTCATTAATCATTTTGATTCCATTGGAACGTATGGATTCAATCCTCTCCCCAATGCTTTCAACACCTAAAGCAATATGGTGGATTCCCTGTCCCTTCTTCTCTATAAATTTCGCAATAGGGCTTTCAGGTGACAACGCTTCCAATAATTCCAGCATTGTATTTCCCGCAGACACAAAAGCTACCCTTACCCCTTGGCTTTCCACAGTTTCAATACCCTCAAGCTTTAATTGAAAAACTTGCGTATAGAGTGGAAGAGCCTCTTCCAAAGAAGCAACAGCGATCCCGATGTGATCAATACTTTTTATCATAAAAAATCCCCCATCATAAAGACAATTATCCGGCTATAACAATATTCAACAAAAAACGGGAAAGTCCTCCTTCTGTGCCTTGTAAAATTGTCTTTGTTATTAGGGCTTGTCTGCATGAACCCAGCCGCGTTAAAATAAGAATAATCAAATTCCTACAGAGGAGATTTTGAAATGAGAAATAAAAGAATCAGAAAAATAGTCGTGTATTTAATGCTCATTTCCATGCTGTTAACTTCACTTATGTCAGGACTGGCATTTTTAATGTAAAAAAAAGGGTCTTGGCAAGGAAAAAAACATGCTGCCAAGACCCTTTTTGATAATTTTCATTATTTTATCGCCCCATATTCTTTCGCGAGCAAATGAAAATCCTTCCGAGATTTTGCCACTAGGATTTTCGTGCCGATTGGGCTTTTTATAGAGCCGTTCCACATCTGCATTTTTCAGGCGGATGCATCCCTGGGAAATATACTTCCCTACCGTCCATGGCTGATTCGCACCGTGCACACCGTATATCCTACCGTCCGTGCCCTTGGCATCGAAGCCAACCCAGCGGGTCCCTAACCTCGGGTCACCCCGAGGAATGTTGTTTTTTCGGTAATAAGGATTTATAGCTTTCACTTTCAGGTGAACAATCCCTCAGGAGTCAACTCATCGCTTCTTCCCGTGCCGGCAGGCAAAACCTCTTGAACTTTATTATCCTTGATAAAGGCGTGTTTATTACTGGCTTTGTTAACAATTATAAACGGGTCTCCCGGCTTAACAGCTGGAGCATCAGGAAATACAGGGGAAACCATGAGCACAAGCAACATGGATAACACTAACCTCATGACAAACCTCCTTCCCCTTTCCTTGTTTTAAGCAGGAGAGGTTTTTTCCATGCGGCTGTTTGCTCGTTTTGGCAGACCTTTGAAAGAAAGTTTAAGTTGGAGATAACGTTCCATTTCCTTCATCAGTTGAAATAAAGCTGCCCTCGATTCGAACTCTTCCCGGGTTGCCGGTAGCTCCATTTCCTTGAATTCGCGTTCCATCTCTTCAAGCTGTCTTAGATATATTATGGCTGTATTCTGCGGATGGACATGATTACTTAAGGTTTCAATAAAATCCGCAAGCATTTCAGAGGGCTTTACATTTGTCCGTATATTTGCAACAAGCGGCAAAATACGTTCGATGATTTCAAATTGCTTTTCCCTCATCTTGAAGTAATGATAGTAAGCATCACTTTCCCGTAAAAAATGATTTTCCACATCGCGGAACGCGAGCGATTTGGCTTCAGCCAGAAGACGGCTCGTTTCAGTTATTTCTTTCCCTTCCCATGTGCTGTCGGTAGTGCGAAGGTAGTTCACAATTTCCTTTAAAATCGATCGGAAATTATGTTCAATTCTTCTCTGGTAATCCACAAGTCTATTTTCCAGGCTTGGCATGTAGAGGTTCATCAGTAGAGCAACCCCTATCCCAATGGTGATCAAAGCTGTTTCATTTAGAATTAGATCCAGAGAGAGGTTCCCGGCATTGTAAAAGTGAAGGATGATAACACTGCTCGTAACTATCCCCTCATTTACTTTAAGTGCCACAGTTGTTGGGATAAATATCAAGAGCATCAACCCAATAACAATAGGATGATAGGCGATCATTTCAAACAGGATGGAAGAGAAAGCCATCGCCAAAACGCATGCAAAGAATCTTGACCATGCAGCCTTTAATGATTTCTTCTTTGTAACCTGAATGCACAGTATGGTTAAAATGCCCGCCGATGCAAAATTATCTAGGCCAGCCAGCTGGGCGAGGATAATCGAAAGCGTTGTACCCAGCGCTGTTTTGATTGTCCTATATCCGATTTTAAACATCATATTTAACCATCCTAACATGGGTCCGGCCCAAAGTAATTTAATCATTTAACCCATTCAAGGGGCTAACCCCCCAATGGGTTGTATTTTTGTCTAAAGACCATAATAACAGAAAAAAAGACCCGAGAAAATCTCGAGTCTTACACTTCTTCGCAATATTGGTCAAAGTAGCTTTGAAGTTTATTGATTACTGACATTGGATCATGTCCTTCAATTTCATGCCTTTCAACCATTGTAAGGAACTTTCCGTCCTTTAAAATAGCAAATGATGGAGATGAAGGCGGGTAGCCTTCAAAATACTGACGCGCTTTTTCAGTTGCCTCTTTGTCCTGGCCGGCGAACACGGTTACTAGCTGGTCAGGGCGTTTATCATAATGAATGGCATGTGAAGCAGCAGGTCTTGCAATGCCGCCGGCACAACCACACACAGAATTGACCATTACAAGTGTAGTCCCTTTCTTTGCAAATGCTTCATCCACTTCCTCAGGCGTTTTTAGTTCTGTATACCCAGCGCCAGTGATTTCCTGACGGGCTTGGCGAACTACATCGTTCATTAAAAAGTTAAAATCCATACTCATGGGTGATGCCCCCTCCAATAATTATTTCTACATTCTCATAATATCAATGTGAGGATTACAATTCAATTCCAACGCACAGAATGTACTAGCAAAGGACGTCTTGCTATTTTCGTGCCTTTTAGCAGGTGAAAGGACCTGCATAAGCGCAGATACATCCTCTGCCCTCACCTTTAGTCGCTGAGGTGGGTGAGTTTCTAAAGGTAATTGTGGAACTTGAAGGAAATAGGTTTAAGATTCTAATAGACCGGGAAAGATATCGGTACAACTAGATCCATACCCCTGACTCCCTAAATTGGATAGCAGCTTTGCTGCTATCCCTTTTCTTTTTTATCCGTAAGACCGCCATTTTGAATCGCTTCATGAAATACTTCAAAGCACTCCTGTACAGCCTTGGCTACAGTTTTGTTCCCCGATGCCACCTGATTCTCCAAAACCGGCAGAATATCTTTTATTTTCCCGTTTTTAAAAAACATATTATGCAGGCTGTCATGTATCAATGAATACATCCATTCCTTGGATTGTGTTCGCCTTCTCTCGTCAAACGCTCCTGATTCTTTTGTCACTCTCACAAAATCGCCTATAGCATCCCAAAGTTCACTAATACCGTCGCCGGTTAGGGATGAACAAGCATAGGCCTTTGCGGGCCATCCCTTCGTGGCAGGCTGCAAAAAATGTAAAATCCGGCTGTATTCTGCTTTTGTCTTTAGGGCAAGCGGCCGGTTTTGCCCATCTGCTTTATTTACGATAACCGCATCCACGAGTTCCATAATGCCTTTTTTCATTCCTTGCAGTTCATCACCGGCTCCGGTTAGGGCAAGCAGCATAAAGAAATCTGACATGCTTCGAACCATCGACTCGCTTTGCCCTACGCCGACTGTTTCAATCAGGATAATATCAAATCCGGCAGCTTCACAAACCACAATCGTTTCCCTTGTTTTTCGGTGCACACCGCCAAGCGTTCCTCCAGAAGGGGAGGGCCTGATAAACGCTTTTGGGTTTCTCGCGAGTCCTTCCATCCTCGTTTTATCTCCCAGAATGCTTCCGCCGCCTACCGATGAGCTTGGATCAACGGCGAGAACAGCAACGTTATGTCCCAGACTGCATAAAAAAGTGCCGAACGATTCTATAAAAGTACTTTTTCCCGCACCAGGGACACCAGAAATCCCAATTCTGACGGAATGCCCGGAATACGGAAGTATGGTCTGCAAAAGCTGCTGGGCATCATCGAAATGATGGGGCGCATTGCTTTCAATTAAAGTGATGGCCTTAGCAAGCATTGGCCTGTCTCCTTGCAAAAGACCTTTCTTTATCTCGTTCAGGTTAATCGTACGCTTGGACGGTTTGATGAAACGGCTCGTTCTTTTCGGTTCGGTTATAGGATTGCCGTCAACCCCTTTCTTCACCACTGAGGCAAAGCCTGCACTATCCATACCTTCTGCCCATTCAGGCTTCTTGCCGTCATCCATCACTGGGACACTTCCTCATAGCCAAGACGGCGGTATATTTCTTCCAAAACTACTTTAGCGGATTGAGGAATTACCGTGCCAGGACCAAAGATGGCTGCCGCTCCATTTTCCCTAAGGAATTCATAGTCCTGTGCGGGAATGACTCCACCTGCAATAACAATAATGTCTTCCCTTCCTAATTTTTTCAATTCATTAACAAGCTGTGGAAGAAGGGTTTTGTGTCCTCCGGCAAGGGAGCTCATGCCAATGACATGTACATCATTTTCCACTGCCTGCAGCGCCGTTTCTTCCGGTGTCTGAAAAAGAGGTCCAATATCGACATCAAAGCCCAGGTCCGCAAAAGCAGTCGAAACGACTTTTGCACCCCTGTCATGGCCGTCCTGCCCCATTTTAGCCATCAACAGACGAGGTCGCCTTCCTTCATTTTCAAAAAATTCCTGCGTCATCCTCTTTACTTCTTCAATTTCATCATCATTTGAATAGGAAGAACTATAGACGCCGCTGATCGAACGGATCGTAGCTTTATGCCGCCCTGAGGCCTTTTCGATAGCATCCGAAATTTCACCCAGTGTGGCTCTAGCCCTAGCTGCGCGGACGGCCAGTTCAAGCAAGTTGCCTTCACCAGTCATTGCTGCATTTTCAAGTGCAGCCAACGCATCCTTAACCTGTTCCTGATTTCTAGCTTCTTTTAATTGTCCCAGTTTTTGAATTTGACTTTCACGTACTGCCGAATTGTCAATTTCTAGAATTTCAATTGGATCTTGTTTTTCAAGGCGATATTTATTCACGCCTACTATTGTTTCCTTGCCAGAATCGATTTGTGCCTGGCGTTTTGCCGCCGCTTCCTCGATTCTCATCTTCGGAAGCCCCGTCTCAATGGCCTTTGCCATCCCTCCAAGCTCTTCAATTTCCTCGATATGCATCCAGGCCCGGTTGATGAGCTCATTCGTCAGCGATTCTACATAATAGGATCCTGCCCATGGGTCGATGACCTTTGTAATTCCCGTCTCCTCTTGAAGATATAGCTGTGTATTCCTTGCAATCCGAGCAGAAAAGTCGGTTGGCAAGGCAATAGCTTCATCAAGTGCATTCGTATGGAGTGATTGGGTATGCCCGAGTGCAGCAGCATGGGCCTCCAATAACGTACGGACAACATTGTTAAAAGGATCCTGTTCCGACAAGCTCCATCCTGATGTCTGTGAGTGTGTCCTTAATGCCATAGACTTGGTATTGTCCGGATTAAATTGCTTCATCAGCTTAGCCCAAATAAAGCGGGCAGCCCTCATTTTTGCCACTTCCATAAAATAGTTCATCCCGATTGCCCAGAAAAATGAAAGGCGAGGGGCAAATGAGTCGATAGAAATCCCCGCATCAAGTCCAGTGCGGACATATTCCAGTCCGTCTGCGAGCGTATAGGCAAGCTCTATGTCTGCTGGTGCTCCGGCTTCCTGCATGTGATAACCCGATATGCTAATGCTGTTAAACTTCGGCATGAATTTAGACGTGTATTCAAAGATATCCGCAATAATCTTCATGGACATTTCCGGCGGATAAATATATGTGTTACGTACCATGTATTCTTTTAAAATATCGTTCTGGATGGTCCCGGAAAGCTTCTCCTGGGTCACTCCCTGCTCCTCGGCTGTTACGATATAGAAGGCCATGATCGGCAGGACTGCACCGTTCATCGTCATCGACACAGACATTTGATCAAGCGGAATTCCCTCAAACAACCGTTTCATGTCAAGAACCGAATCAATGGCAACACCAGCTTTTCCCACATCCCCTACAACGCGTGGGTGATCGGAATCATACCCCCTGTGCGTAGCTAAATCAAAGGCAACTGATAACCCTTTTTGGCCCATTGCCAGATTTCTGCGGTAAAAGGCATTCGATTCCTCGGCTGTGGAAAATCCTGCATACTGGCGGACTGTCCACGGCCGGTTTACATACATTGTCGGATATGGCCCCCTTGTGTAGGGAGCAATACCCGGGACCCCCTTCATGTGCTCAAAATCATTCAAATTGTGATTACCATAAAGCGCACTTATTTGGATTTGCTCGTTTGTTTCATATAAAAGGTCTTCAATAGATCCACTTATCATGGCTTCTGCTTGCTTTTTCCAGTCTTCAACGGATCCAGCTGCCTGCCCTTTCAATGGATTGACTTTAGTAAAATCAGGTTTTTTCAATTCAGTTCACCTCCAGCTCAGTCAGCAATTGTGTAAGAAATTCAATTACGTTCGTTTTCACATGAACAAAACCTTTGACCCCTGCTTGTGTTAAAGAAGCCTCTAATTCTTCATCTTGTTTTCCTGCCAGATATATATGTACCCCGGGCAGACTTTCCTTTCCTGCGATTACAAACAGCTTGGCCATTTCCCGATAGTCATTGTCGCTTCCGCAAATGCAGTAGGTTTTCAGGTTGGTTTCCTCGATAAAAGCCCGCACATCCGCTTCCGTCCTGCAGCCTTCACTTTCAACTGCTTCTATGCCTCCCGCAGTCACAATCCCCTTTATGAAATCGGCTCTCGGCTTATAGGCCTTGAGTTCACCCATATTGACCAGTCCTAGCTTAGGAGCTTCCCCTTTACTGGCAGCTTCTTCAGCCCGTAGACGGATGCTCTCAAATTCTTCAGCTATCCGGCGGTTTGGGATGACAGCAATTTGAGCGACACCTGTTCTTTTATGGACATTTTCCGTTCCGTTATTAAGAATTTTCAATTTTTCCGCTGGATTCGGATAAACATTCGTTCCGATAATACTCTCTTTCCGGATCGACGCGTTTTTCTGTTTTTGTTTGAAATTATCCGCAATGTCTGACTGAATGGTACCTTCCTTCAGTGCGCGAATAATGTCTCCTTTTTCCATGATCCTTAAGAATTTTTCCCAAACCGCCTCCGTAATGTCATCCGTCAGCTTCTCGACATAGAACGATCCGCCGGCAGGATCCGTAACGGCCGGAATATGCGACTCTTCCTTCAAGATCAATTGGGTGTTCCTGGCTAGCCGTTCAGAAAATTCGGTCGCGCTTCCGTTCAGCCGGTCAAATGGGTGGACTTGCAAATACTGAACGCCGCCTACACTTGCTGCAAATGCTTGGTTTGCCGTACGAAGAATATTCACATGTTTATCATAAAGCGTTTCTGTTACACCTGAGGTTACCGCATGAATATGCATTTTGAAATAATCGGAAGAAACACCGTATGCTTCCGAGAGCAAGGCCCATAAGCGACGAGCTGCACGAAGTTTTGCAATGTTCATAAAGTAATTGGAATCGATTCCAAATGAAAATACAATTTTATTGGCGAGGTCCTCAAGGCGAAGCCCATTTTTTTGCCCTTCTTCCAGATAAAAAACCGCCTCGGCCAGTCCATAGACAAGCTCTTGTACCGCATTGGCCCCTCCGTTATGGTAAACGGATGCCTTAATAAGAATCGTTTTTACCTCCGGACAAGCTTCTTTCGCCCTTCGAATACCCGAAAACCAAACTTTAAAGTATTCTTCAATGTGTGTTGGAATGATTCCTGAGGCGGCCAATTCTGCAATCGGGTCTTCAGCCAGGACTCCTTTAACTAATTGGCTGTCAAATTCAAGTCTATTAATCAATTCGATAATTGATGGCAAGATCGTTTCCCCATTGCCCTCAAAATCAATAAAAATAGGAATATCATGTAGAGGCAGGTTGTTTAAAAGTTTTTCAGGATAATCCATTAGCTGGGCTGCCGGAAAACAAATTACATTTTGCCCTCGTTCTAGTGCCGCTTGCATTCTCTTATTTGCATCTTCAGCAGAAGCACCAGAAACAGGCTGGCACATTAACCACGGATTTTGCCGGTAGCCTGTCACATGGATTCCCCTGGTATATGGGAAGAAGCCAGGGAATTCCTGGTTTGTACTTGCTTCAAGAAGGCCTTCTGCGGTATAAAGCGGCTTTAGCTCAACACCTTCATATGTATCCGTTTTCAACTTGTCTATTGACTTTCCCTTTAAACCGCTTTCAACGGCTTTCTTCCAATCTTCAAGGGAAGCTTCAGGAAATGATAAACGCTTTATTTCGTCCAGTTTCATTTGTAATCGCTTTCTTTTCAGGTAGATATTGAACGCTCGCTCAGTATGAAAAGAAAGCTCCCCTCCCTCCAAATTATTAAAATAATTATAACATTCTAACATAGTAATATTCTAGAAAATCGGGCTTAATCCTGCAATCGCTACCTTTCTCCTATAAAGAATTATTTTGGACAAAAAAAATGCCGGCAGGAACCGGCATTTTTTTAATAAATCGGCGTGGTTGTCCTGGACATGTTTTCAATAATTTCTTTTACCCGTGCAAGGAATCGTCCGCAAACAAGGCCGTCCAGTACTCGATGGTCAAGGGACATGCATAAATTCACCATATCCCGGACAGCGATCATATCATTGATGATGACCGGACGTTTTACGATGGATTCAACTTGAAGGATTGCTGCCTGGGGATAATTGATAATCCCCATGGATTGCACGGAACCAAAGGAACCAGTATTGTTAACGGTAAATGTACCACCCTGCATTTCATCCGGTTTTAACTTGCCGCCTCGCACTTTATCCGCCAGCTCATGGATCTCCCTTGCGATGCCTTTTATAGATTTCTCATCTGCATTTTTTATAACCGGTACAAACAGTGCCTCTTCTGTTGCAACGGCTATTGAGATGTTTATATCCTTTCTTTGGATAATTTTATCACCGGCCCACATGGAATTGATCTGTGGAAATTCCTTCAGAGCTTGTGCGGCTGCTTTGACAAAAAATGCAAAGTAAGTCAGGTTAAAGCCCTCTTTTTGTTTGAATTCATTTTTCAGAGAATCACGATACGTTACAAGGCTGGTGGCATCGACTTCCACCATGGTCCACGCATGCGGAATTTCATGTTTGCTGCGAAGCATATTGGCTGCAATTGTTTTTCTGACTCCCGTTACCGGGATTTCCACATCTCCTGCCGCAACAGGTAGACCAGACACTACTTGTGTTGGAGAAGCAGGCAGTACATCAGAAGAAACCGGAATTTTTCCCTTGCCTTCAATTATTGGCTCTTGGTTGGCAGCACGTGCTCGTGGTATGCTGCCTGATTCAATCAGCTTCAACAAATCTTTTCTTGTTATCCGTCCTTCCCTGCCGGTACCTGTAACCTGGTTTAAATCAATACCGTGTTCCTGGGAGATTTTCAGGACAGCAGGAGAATACCTTGCTTTATTTCGGCCTTCACCAGCAGCTGACAGAACCGGAGATGCTATGTTTTCTTCGGCATGGAGTGTTTCCTTGCTCCCCGTTTCTACCATATTTGTCGCATCTACCTCGATGGAACAGATGATTTCACCAACAGCGAGGGTTTGATCCTCTTTGGCCATCAGCTCTTTTATTACTCCTGAAAATGAGGATGGAACTTCCGCATTTACCTTATCGGTCATGACCTCAGCGATAGGATCATATTTATTGACATGGTCTCCTGCCTTTACTAGCCATTTGCTGATGGTACCCTCTGTGACACTTTCGCCGAGCTGCGGCATTTTCATTTGTTCGATTGCCAATTTGTCATTCCTCCCATTTTTTATTTTAAAGCAGTATGGTTAATGGGATTTTTCCCGTCAGCAACATGATAGTACACACGGCCCCACGTGCATGTTAGTACTCAGCCAATTCCCTCATCGCCTTTTCAACCTTGTCGGGATTGACCATGAAGAACTTTTCCATTGTCGGTGCATACGGCATAGCGGGAATATCCGGTCCGGCCAGCCTCATAATCGGGGCATCTAGGTCAAACAGGCAATTTTCGGCGATTATCGCTGAAACCTCGCCAATAATGCTTCCTTCCTTATTATCCTCGGTTATAAGGAGCACCTTTCCTGTTTTCGATGCAGCTTCAATGATTGCTTCTTTATCTAGTGGGTATACGGTTCGCAAATCCAAGATGTGTGCTGATATCCCATCACTGGCCAATTTTTCCGCTGCCTGAAGCGCAAAGTGCACACACAGGCCATATGTAATGATGGTTATATCTTCCCCTTCCCGCTTAACGTCTGCCTTTCCGATCGGAAGCACGTAGTCCTCTTTAGGGACTTCCCCTTTAATCAAACGATAAGCCCGTTTATGCTCAAAAAACAGAACAGGATCATCATCGCGAATTGCTGCTTTCAACAACCCTTTTACATCATAAGGAGTTGAAGGCATGACAATTTTCAATCCAGGCTGGTTCGCGAAAACAGATTCCACTGATTGCGAGTGGTAAAGTGCCCCGTGGACACCTCCCCCATAAGGGGCACGGATAACAACCGGACAGTTCCAGTCGTTATTCGAACGATATCGGATCCGGGCGGCTTCGGAAATGATTTGGTTGACTGCAGGCATGATGAAATCGGCGAACTGCATTTCCGCAATTGGGCGCATACCATACATAGCCGCGCCAACGCCTACCCCTGCGATGGCAGATTCAGCTAACGGCGCATCTATTACCCGGTCTTCCCCGAAAGTCTCATATAGTCCGTTTGTCGCCTTGAATACTCCGCCTTTTCTGCCAACATCTTCTCCGAGGACAAACACACGCGGATCTCTTTCCATTTCTTCGCGAATAGCCAGAGTTACCGCATCTATATAGGAAATTACCGGCATTTATACTCCCCCTTATCTCTCTCCATATACATATTTTAAAGCTTCTTCCGGATTGGCATATGGTGCATTTTCCGCATAATCCGTTGCCTCGTTTACATTCTTCATGATCCGATCATTTATTTCGTTCTGGTTCGTATCATTTAAGACGCCGGTTTCTTTTAAATAGGTTCCAAAAGTAATGATCGGATCTTTTGCCTTCGCCTCTGCCACTTCATCAGGAGCCCGGTATGTGCGGTCATCATCGTCGCTCGAATGGGCTGTAAGCCGATATGACACCGTTTCAATCAGACTCGGCCCCTCGCCCCGCCGTGCTCTATCTGCTGCTTCTTTTACGGCTTTATAGACCTCAAGAGGGTCATTTCCATCCACTGTGACTCCTGGCATGCCGTAGCCGATTGCACGATCTGACACCTTTTCACAAGCCAATTGTTTTGTAATCGGCACAGAAATCGCATACTTATTATTTTCACACATAAAAATCACAGGAAGCTTATGGACGCCTGCAAAATTGGCACCTTCGTGGAAATCACCCTGATTGGAAGAACCTTCGCCGAACGTTACAAATGAAACGAGATCCTTACCTTCCATTTTCCCTGCTAGAGCAATGCCGACTGCATGGGGAACCTGGGTGGTTACCGGTGAAGATCCGGTAACGATCCTATTTTTCTTTTGGCCGAAATGCCCCGGCATTTGGCGCCCGCCGGAACTTGGGTCTTCTGCTTTTGCAAACCCGGACAGCATAAGGTCTTTGGCTGTCATCCCAAAAGTAAGGACAACGCCCATATCCCTGTAATAAGGAAGGACATAATCCTTATCCCGATCAAGCGCAAATGCTGCTCCTACCTGTGCCGCTTCCTGGCCTTGGCAAGAAATGACAAACGGGATCTTCCCTGATCGGTTCAAAAGCCACATCCGTTCATCAATTCTTCGTGCAAGAAGCATTGTTTCATATATTTCCAAAACCCTTTCGTCGCTAAGGCCTAACTCTTTATGGCGATTCTCAACCATCAATTTCCCTCCTTATTAGAAATAAGCAAGCATCCCGTAAAAATGAATGTCTTAAAAACCCAATCTATAAATGTATCGCAAGTCCATCCACTGCGAGGGCTGCCTCACCAATCGCTTCCGACAATGTCGGATGCGGATGAATTGTATAAGCAACCTCCCACGGGGTAGCATCGAGGACTTTTGCAAGTCCTGCTTCAGATATCATATCTGTCACGTGGGGCCCAATCATATGTACACCGAGAATGTCATCCGTCCTCTTATCGGCAATGATTTTGACAAAACCGTCAGACTCGCCATTTATCAATGCTTTACCAATTGCTTTAAACGGGAATTTACCAATTTTCAATTCATGTCCCTTTATACTAGCCTCTTCCTCTGTGTAACCAATACTTGCAACTTCTGGTTTTGAGTAAATACACTTTGAAATTAAGGAATAATCGATTTTGTTTGGGATTTCTCCAGCAATATGCTCCACTGCCACGATCCCTTCATGTGAAGCGACATGGGCTAACTGCAGACCACCAATGCAATCTCCGATTCCGTATATATGCGATTCCTTGGTCTGGTATACATCATTCACTTCTATATATCCTTTATCAATCACGATTTCGGTATTTTCTATTCCAATTCCTTCTATATTCGCCTGCCTACCTACAGAGACCAACATCCTATCAGCCTTGAATTCTTGCTTTTCCGCGCCTACCTCGGCTGAAATGGATACAGTATCTCCTTTTTTCAATGTTTCGGGAAGTATCTTGGCGGTAGTCACTATTTTGATGCCCTTTTTTTTCATAAGCCTATGCATTTCCTTGGAAATGTCTTTATCCTCCGTGGGAATGATCCGATCAGCATATTCAATGACGGTGACCTCAACACCAAAATCCTGCAGCATGGAAGCCCATTCTATCCCGATTACACCACCGCCAACGATTATTATAGAGGCCGGCAGGGTTTTCATTAGAAGCGCTTCATCCGATGTCATAACAAGGCTTCCGTCTATTTCCAATCCTGGAAGGGTTCTTGGCCTTGAACCTGTCGCGATGATGACATTTTTCGGGATAAGCATCTCATTGTCTGAACCATTATTCATCTCGACAGAAACAGTTCCGGGGATTGGTGAAAAAATGGATGGTCCAAGGATCCGGCCAGTACCTTCATAAACGTGTATTTTACCTTGTTTCATTAAATACTGGACCCCTCTGTAAAGCTGGTCTACAATCCTGCTTTTTCTTTCTTGTACTTTTATAAAATCAAGTTTTACTTCGCCTGTTATTACCCCAAATTCTTCACTATTTTTAGCTGTACTGAATATCTCCGCACTTCGGAGCAAGGCTTTGGAAGGAATGCATCCCTTATGCAGGCAAGTGCCTCCAAGCTTTCCTTTTTCAACGACCGCCGTTTTCAAGCCTAACTGGGCTGCACGGATTGCGGCAACATACCCGCCCGTCCCGCCACCCAAAATGACAAGATCGTATTCTTGTGCCATTACAATGCCTCCTATCATTCCACTTCTTGACACTGCCTAATGTAAACTCAAATATCTTATAATCTGCGCCGGTTTAGTATATTCTTTTCATTCCTCAGGAATTGGCTGCGGGAATTTCTCATTCTTTCAATTCGTTCCTCTGCCATCCTATCGGCAGCCATATAGGTAGGAATTCCATCCCGTTTGGCAATTTCGATCACTCTTTCAATATTGTTATAGACCATTTCCACCTTTTTCATTGCGCGCTCCCGGTTATAACCGATTAACTCATCGGCAACATTGATGACGCCTCCTGCATTAATGACGTAATCAGGTGCATAAACAATACCCATATCATGGATTTGATCTCCATGCACAGGATCCTTCAATTGATTATTCGCTGCTCCCGCAATAACCTTTGCCTTTAACTGAGGGATTGTCTGGTCATTGATCACCGCCCCAAGAGCGCAAGGAGCGTAAATATCACAATTCACCCCATAAATTTCCCTTGGTTCGACCGCTTTCGCTCCAAATTCGTTTATCACACGCTTTACGGACTCCTTGTTTATATCCGTTACAATTAACTCTGCACCTTCTTCATGAAGGTGGCGGCACAAATTGAAAGCTACGTTTCCAACGCCCTGAACGGCAATAACCTTTCCTTCAAGAGAGTCTGTTCCAAACGCTTCTTTCGCGGCCGCTTTCATTCCGCGGTATACACCATATGCTGTAACAGGCGAAGGATTGCCTGAAGAACCAAATGCCGGCGAGATACCTGTTACATAGTCTGTTTCCTCGTGGATAATATCCATATCGGCAACCGTGGTTCCAACATCTTCTGCAGTAATGTAGCGCCCGTTCAATCCTTGTATATAACGTCCGAAAGCCCGGAACATTTCTTCATTCTTATCCTTACGAGGGTCACCTATGATCACAGTTTTGCCGCCCCCGAGATTCAAGCCTGCCGCAGCATTTTTGTAAGTCATGCCGCGAGCCAGGCGCAGGGCATCCTCAATAGCGGCATCTTCTGATTCATATGTCCACATGCGGGTACCGCCAAGTGCAGGGCCTAGAGTCGTGTCATGTATCGCAATGATTGCTTTTAGTCCGGATTGTTTATCCTGGCAAAAGACAATTTGCTCATAATCATATTTCTCAAGATATTGAAAGATTTCCATGAAAATTCCTCCCCTGATGTAGGATAGATTGTTAGATGCAGAGCAAATCGCAAGAGCCGCGCAAGGATATCATTTACTATCCTCAGAACGAGCCCTGAATGTTACTAAAATAGGGGCGCACGCTCCCGGTGCCTCTCAAAAGAAACCGCATTATTAAATCCATGCAAGCCATCTGGTTACAACCGGAAATTTGGCCTCTTGCATTCATTAATGGCAAACAGGAAATCCCTGGGCAGTTTTCACGGCTTCTACTGCTTTTTCCGTTGCTATAGATATTAGTACTCTGTATTCAATAATAATGTTCCAAGATATTCTTCTGGATAATCTTCAACCATGCGCCGGTTTCTCTCTGTTTATTGCTTAATAAGATCAAAGAAAAGCTAGGTCTTTCATAGCGCCTTCAGTTATTCCCTTCTTCATCTTCGGCAGCTGATACAGCTACAATCCATTCTGCCCGCAGGATTGCTTATTCAAGCAGCGTTTTTATTTTATCTTTGTACCCAACCCATTCATGCTGTTTAATTCGTTAAAATATCAAAAAGGAGGAAGCAAAAAAACAGGAGAGGAGCGAATTGTCCCCACCTATCATTATTCGCAAGTATTGTGCCAATTTTATTTATATGTATAAAAACAATATCCGCTGACGTTTTCCTGTTATTCTTCACGCAATAATTTGCATACCATGCAAATTATTGCGTGCTGTAATGTGCAAGATGGAATTTTTCCATTTTGTAATAAAGACTTCTAACAGAAATTCCCAGTGATTTTGCGGTGGCTGTTTTGTTCCCTTTATGGTTAATCAATGCTTGTTTAATAACTTCTCGTTCATACCTATCCATCGTTTCAGATAATGGTTTTTGTTTCACGACTTCAAGAGGGGGTTTGGACACATTAACGCTTCTCTCTACACCTTCGATGAGGTCAGGAATATGTCCAGCTTCCATCGCGGTTTCATTTATCCCCATAAAAATGATAGCTCTTCCTAGGATGTTTTCCAGCTCCCTCACATTCCCAGGCCAATGATATTGCTTCAATTTTTCAATCGCAGGGAGGGAAATTCCTTCAACATTCCGGCCATATTCCTGATTGATTTTTTGGATTAAATGCGTGGTAAGCGCCTTTATATCATCTTTTCTTTTTCTCAGCGGAGGGATTATAATGGGTATCCGGTTCAACCGAAAGTATAAATCCTCCCTGAAGCTCCCAATCGTAATTGCTTTCTCAAGATTTAAGTTAGTGGCGGCGATTACCCTTACATGAATCGGCACCGGTTTTGTGCCTCCAACCCTGACAATTTCATTTTCCTGTAGGACCCTTAGCAGTTTTGCCTGGATGTTCGGTGATAATTCCCCAATTTCGTCAAGAAAAATACTGCCGTTGTTCGCCTCCTCAAATAACCCGCGTTTACCGCCGCGCTTTGCCCCTGAAAATGCACCTTCCTCGTAGCCGAACAGCTCGCTCTCAAGCAATGATTCAGAAAGGGCTGCACAGTTGACGCGCACAAATGTATTGAATTTCTTTTCACTCGCATTATGAATCGCATGAGCAAACAGCTCTTTGCCGGTTCCTGACTCTCCCCTGAGCAGGACGGTAGCAGGCGTTTTCGCGCTCAGCTTTGCCTGTTCGACCGCCAGCTTCATCTCTTCTGATTCCCCGATGATGTCAGCAAACGAATACTTTGCCTCAAGAGTCCGGATTATTTGCCGTGCACGGTCTAGCTCCTTTGTCAGCCGGCGGATTTCGGATACATCATGGATGACGCCTACGCTGCCTTTCAGCCGGTTGTCAACAATGATTGGCGCTACATTGACAATGACATCTTTTTTCAGCGGGCCAACCCGAAGATTTACACCCCTAACTGGCCTTCTCGTCTTTAACACCTGCATATGCATGCTTTCCCCTTCGTAAATATCAGTTGTAGCAGGTTTTCCGATTACCTCTTCCTTACTCAACCCGGTAATTCTTGTATAAGCCGGATTAATGAGGATTCCATGCCCCTGTTCATCGACTACGGATATGGCGTCATCACTCGACTGGATTATTGCCTCAAGCATTGTCTGAACTTCTTTCAGGTTCGTAATTTCTTCAGCGAGGGCCACTACTTCTGTAATATCCTTGAAAACAGCAAAAGCCCCGACCACTTTTTCATTCTCATCAGTAAGTGGAATACGGGTAGTGATGATTTTCCTGCCATTATTCAGTTCCTGCGCCTGATTGACTTCCATCCGTTTCGTTTTGAGGATGTCAGGGAGACGGCTTCCCGGTATTACTTCGGTAATTGGTTTACCAAGGACTTTCTCATGCTTTGCTTCCACCATGCGTTCCGCACTACGGTTGAAAAGAATGATTTCCTCTCTCTGGTCAACAACGATCATGCCGTCATTGGTAGTATTAAAAATTAAGTCATGTTTATTTTTTTCTTTTTTCAGCTTATCAATCAAATCCCTCTTCTCATCAAAGAGCTTTGCGATGATGTAAGCAACACTGCCCGGGATGAGCACAAACCTTCCGCGTCCAATTTGTCGTATTTCTTCAAATACCCGTTCATCTCCCGTCGCTTCAATAACGATATCAAGAGAATCATCCAGATACTCCTTCCAGTTGGTCCCTGTCCGGATTCCAAGCTCTCTAGCAAGCTGGACTCCCCGGGCTTCCAAATTAATGTCTACCATACATTGAATAAAAAGAGTTTGACTTTCCATCAGGATATTCAATATGGCAGTCCCACCGGTTCCTGCCCCTACTATCATTACCTTTTGCATGGCAATGCCCTCCCAGCGACAATTGCAAAGAAATTCAGAGTTCTCTTGATCTATATGAAAAAATTTTCTTATTTTGTCTTCATTTTAAAGAAGTTGTACAGGCTTGACAAATCTTATAAATCAACTATGATTTTTGTGTGAATCTTTTTTAGAGGGGAAAACACCTGCATGAAACGGTTATTGGCTTTTCTAGTCCTTTTTATACCTGGGGCACTTGCGGCATATGGAATTAAGATCATGAGAGATATGCTTTTCGGCATTCTACAGTTTCCCTATCCGGCGCTGTGGATGCAGTTCCTGGCAGGCCTTGTCCTTTGTGTGGGAGGTATTGGTTTTATCGCTGGGTTTGTTCTTTATCGTGACCGAAAGGAAAATAAAGTACAAAATAGATTCAAATAACAAAGACCCGCGATTCATTCACGGGCCTTTTGTTATTTCTTTTCTAAACGTAACCAACATTAGCGTTCATAATAAATATGATTATATTCAGCAAAAAAGGTGCTTTTTGTGGTTTTGTCCAGCTTTTTTCTCCATCGTTTTTATTTAGAGGGTAGTATCAGGAAAAGCCATAATCCGATGGAAACTTTCCCCTCTCCTTTAGCTTGAAGCAAGTCCATTAATGATGTCCTATAAATTAATAAAACAAACGATAAAGATTTTAAAAGAAAAATAAAACGATTACATTTTCTCAGAAAATTAAAAAAGACCCCATTTTTCCTGAGGTCTGCGGGAAGTTCCTTTATCCAATACTTCTAACCCTTTCAAGAAGCCTTATGTTCCAGCCTTAACTTATCTGCGACCATTGCAATGAATTCGGAATTTGTAGGCTTTGCCTTGGACATACTGACGGTGTATCCGAATAAGGATGAGATCGATTCAATATTGCCGCGGCTCCAAGCTACTTCAATCGCATGCCGGATCGCACGCTCAACACGGCTGGCTGTAGTATTATATTTTTTAGCGATATCGGGGTAAAGGACCTTCGTAATTGAGCCAAGCAGCTCAATATCGTTATAGACCATGGAGATAGCTTCGCGTAAATACAGATATCCTTTAATATGTGCAGGGACACCGATTTCATGGATGATGCTTGTGATGCTGGCACTTAGATTCTTTGGCTTTGAATCCGCCTGGCTCGGTCGGTAACTGTATTGCGGCTGCTTTTTTAAAATATTACTTGTTTTGCCGCTTACCTGGCGTATATGGCCAGCCAGGTTCTCCATATCAAAAGGCTTTAGGATAAAATAAGAAGCACCTAAATCTACTGCTTTCTTTGTTACATCCTCCTGGCCGAATGCAGTAAGCATGATGACATTCGGAACCTTCCCAAGATTGGTTTCCCTTATTTTTTGCAGCACTGCGAGGCCGTCTAGGTGAGGCATGATAATGTCCAGAATTAAAACGTCTGGGTTTGTGGTGTCCAACAAATTTAAACAATCCTGGCCATTATGGGCAACGCCGATGACTTCCATATCTTCTTGGCTGGAGATGTACTCCTCCAGCAATGAGACGAGCTCTCTATTATCATCTACAACGCATACTTTTATTTTTTTCACCCTTGATTTCCTCCTCAATTACAATAGGTGTTTTTTCTAATTTTCTAAATTCTATTGTAATTGAACTTTTCGACAATGGGAATGAAAATCCCTTTAAATTTAGAAAAATAATACAGAATCGCCTTTTTTCTCGATTTAACTCTTATTTTCGACTATATTCGATATAATGTTAATCATGTATGTCGAAAATCCCTGACTTTAGTCTACCACAAAAAAGGCAAGTAAAAAATGGAGAATGTTGTTTTTGTATGGCAAAAAACACAGGGAACATACCCACGAAATTTCATCTAGATCCTAGAAAAAGTTCGTCGGGCGTGTCCCCTGTCAGTTAAGCGTTTTTTTATTTAACTTGCCTTGGGAGATGTGTTTGTTTTTTCATATATATTGATCCCTGCCTCGTTTAACATCCATTCGATGTGAACTCCATAACCGCTAGTGGGATCATTGACAAAAACGTGGGTAACTGCTCCAATTAATTTTCCATTTTGGATGATCGGACTACCGCTCATTCCCTGCACGATGCCGCCTGTTTTAGCGAGCAGCTCCTTATCAGTCACTTTTAACACCATTCCTTTTGTGGCAGGAAATTTTTGAGGAATCGTACTGACAATCTCGATATCAAATTCCTCTACCTCAGACCCATTCACAACGGTAAAGATTTTGGCTGGTCCTTCCTTTACTTCATTGGATAGAGTTATGGGAATTGGCTTATCCGCGATTCCGTTATTTACACTCTGATTTAGTTTCCCAAATATACCGAATGGGCTGTTCATCTTAATATTGCCGATCACTTGCCTATTTGACGAGAATCGAGCCAGTTTTTCACCCGGGTCACCGTTGCTTCCTTTTTCAATAGATGTTACTGTCGACCGTACAATATGTCCATCCTTCACGACAATGGGCTTTTTTGTGTCCATATCAGAAATGACATGGCCCAAAGCCCCATATTTCTTTGTTTCTGGATGAAAAAAAGTCATCGTGCCAATGCCTGCTGCTGAATCACGAATGTAAAGGCCTAGCTTGTACATCCCTTCGTTCTTATCCTTTAGAGGTTTAAGTGTTGCTTTCATTGTTTGTTTTTCACGGTTTATCACAAGTTGCAATGGTTGCCCACTTTTGCCAGCGGCTTGTACAAATGGAGTTACGTCTGACATTTTTGTAATTGTTTGGTTGTTAATTTTTGTAATAATATCGCCGACTTGTATCTTTGCGATTTCACCCGGTGATTTTTTGCCATTTGGTGTATCCACCAAATGATGGCCTACAACAAGAACCCCTAATGTATTAAGCTTGACGCCAATCGATTGCCCCCCTGGGACTACCTTAAAATCCTTAATAATTTCCACATCGACCTTTTTCGCCGGTAATCCGGCAAACTCCAAGAGAAGTTCATTCGTACCAGGTTTTTCTGCCTTAACCGTAACCGCATTGCCTGATTTATCCACGGTGGCCCCAGACTCAGCGGTAATCACCCTTGCCGTTACTGGTAATGCAGATGGCAAGCGGTAATTTTCCCCTTCAAACAGGACCACTTTCTTCGGGATTGAAATATAGTCACTAAATGGCTGGTATAACCCTAATGCTATTAGCGAAACAAGGAGGATTCCACCGATTATTCTGTTTATCCATAGCTTCATCTGTTCACTCTCCTCGCTTCTATCTAATTACCCCTGCTTTAGGCTACACTTTTAATGTAGCCCTCCTAGCTTGCATTTATAACTTTACTGCAAAATAAAAGCCATCCAAAAACGGATAGCTTTTCAACGAATCAACATTTACATAATTTTCATTCTGTTTTCCAGAGTGATACGAGTAAGCGGAACTATTTTGCTTCCTTTAACTGTTCAGCCTGTTCTATAAGCTCCTTTGCATGTTTCTTTGTGAGGTCCGTTATCTCTACCCCTGAAATCATTCTCCCGATTTCTTTAATCTTTTCATCATTTCCAAGAGGAAGAACAGAGGTTTTGGTTCTACCGCTTTTAATGTTTTTAGAAATAAATAAATGGGTGTCTGCCATCGCAGCTACCTGGGGCAGGTGTGAAATGCAAAGCACCTGGGAGCCAACAGCGACTCTATAGATTTTTTCGGCTATCGCCTGGGCAACCCTGCCGCTGACACCCGTATCGACTTCATCAAATATAATGGAAGTGACTCCTTGGTGTTTAGAGAAGATGCTTTTTAACGCTAGCATGATCCTTGACAGTTCACCGCCTGAGGCAATTTTAGAAAGAGGTTTTAAAGGCTCTCCCGGGTTGGTCGAAATATAAAACTCAAGTTCATCCAGCCCTCCAGGGAGTATGCCCCCTTCCTGTGATGAATCGTAGGTAAAGGCTGTTTTATGGAAATGAACTTCAAAAACCGTTTTCTCCATATACAGCTCTTTAAGTTCTTGGTGGATGTTTTTCGTTAAATGCTTAGCGTACTTCATCCGAAGGTCGGAAAGATTTTTTGCTTCCACCAAGAGATCTGCTCTAATCGATTTCATTTCGCCTTCGAGTTTGGCAATATGGGTTTCACGATTAAGAATCGTTTCGATTTCTTCCTCAATGGCAGCGCCGTATTCCAGGATTTCTTCGATGGTTTTACCATATTTTCTTTTTAGCTGATTGATTTCGTTCAGCCTGTTTTCAATGAAGTCAAGCCGCTCAGGATCAAATTCCAGTACATCAAGCTGGTTTCTTATACCTGCTGCGGCATCCTCCAGATTATAATAACTGTTCGCCACCGTTTCTGAAAGCTGCTGGATCGATTCATCAATTCCGGCCGCTTCCTCCATATTGTTCATCGCTACAGATAACCAATCAAGCCCCCGTTGTTCTTCACGAAGCGCCTGATATGCAGTTTGGAGGGCTTCATGTATCTTTTCAAAGTTATTGATTTTCTTTCTTTCCTCTGACAACTTTTCATCTTCCTGAAACTTTAGGTCCGCCTTTTGGATTTCTTCATGCTGGAAGTGAATCAAATCAAGACGGTGAACCATTTGCTGCTCGTTCTGGCTCAGCTTTTTAAGCTGCTTGGCAACCGTATCATATTTCTTATACAATGTTTCATATTCCGAGGCGGCTTCAGCTAGTTTTTTTCCTCCAAACTGATCCAATAACTGCATATGAAGTCGCTCATCCATTAATTCCTGGTGTTCGTGCTGTCCATGGATATCGATAAGGGAACGGCCGATTTCCCGTAAGACTGCAATTGTTACAAGCTTGCCATTAACCCGGCAAACACTCTTGCCTGATGCTGACATTTCACGGCGCAGTACTATCATTCCATCACTAACATCTATACCAAATTCCTCGGCCTTTAAAAAAACCGGGTGTATATCGTCATCCAGTTGAAACAAACCCTCGATTTCCGCCTTCGATTCTCCGTGCCTAACGAATTCGGAAGATCCCCGTCCGCCGACAAGCAAATGTACTGCGTCAATGATAATAGATTTACCAGCTCCCGTTTCCCCTGTCAAAACAGTTAAACCCTTTTCAAGTGAAATCGAAAGGGCTTCGATGATCGCAAAATTTTTGATAGAAAGTTCCACTAACAAGCTCAATTCACCTCTCCCAAACTAGAGCATGTCCAAAAATTTATTGGTTATCGCTTCTGCGTCCTCCGGCGTCCGGCAAATAATTAAACAGGTGTCGTCACCACAAATCGTTCCAAGGATTTCGTCCCAGTCGAGATTGTCTATGAGTGCCCCTATTGCCTGAGCATTCCCTGGCAGTGTTTTCATGACCAGCAAATTACTTGCTGCTTCAATGCGAACAAAGGCATCGATCAGCATCCTTTTTAGCTTTTGCAGAGGGTTGAACCTTTGATCGGCAGGCAGACTGTATTTATAACGCCCATCCATCAACGGCACCTTTACAAGATGCAGTTCCTTTATATCCCTTGATACGGTTGCTTGAGTAACATTAAATCCTGCATTCTTAAGCTCATCAACCAGGTCGTCCTGGGTCTCTATGTCATTGTTAGCGATAATCTCTCTAATCTTTATGTGTCGCTGTCCTTTATTCATTTAAAAAATGCACCTCTCGAGAAATAGTCGGCACTTGTTATTACGCTTTATACAAGTAATGTTAGCGGATTTAGTGCAAATTGTACATTTATTTTCTTTCTTTTTATCTCATTATTTGTCTTACCGTGTAGAATTTCCTCGCAGGGACGGTTTATTCCATACAATTGGTTTTAAGCAAAAGAAAAAGCTCCATGGAGGCGCTTTATTCGCCTCAGGAGCCTTCAGTTTCATCCGGTGTTTTTGTTTTTTTCAATTCCTGGTGAGCTTGGGCCACAATGTCTTCAACGGATTGTCGAAGCTTATTTTCCCCTTGTTCCTTACTGCCGTCCCAGTACAGGTGAAGCAGGAATTCAATATTGCCGTCTCCTCCGGTTATTGGAGAGAATGAGGCATCTTTTACTTCATACCCTTGCTGCAAAGCAAATGCAATAATCTTATCAAGGACCTCCGCATGGATTTTTGGATCGCGTACGATCCCCTTTTTGCCGACCTGTTCCTTCCCTGCTTCAAATTGGGGCTTAACGAGTGCCACCACATCGCTATGCTGAACTAGTAAAGTTTTTAACACCGGAAGGATCAAGGTTAAGGAGATGAATGATACATCAATACTGGCGAAATTCGGCATCTCCCCTTCCAGGTCACCTGGAGTTACATATCGGAAATTGGTTCTTTCCATTACTTGTACACGATCATCCTGTCTGAGTTTCCAGGCAAGCTGATTATAACCAACATCAAGGGCATAGGACATTTTCGCACCGTTTTGCAGCGCACAGTCGGTGAACCCCCCTGTAGAGGCCCCAATATCCATTAAGACCTTGCCCTTTACGTCCAGGTCAAAAACCTGCAAGGCTTTTTCAAGCTTCAGGCCACCCCGCGAAACATAAGGCATCACTTTCCCTTTGATTACGAGTTCCATGTCGGCAGGAACCTTTTCACCGGGCTTGTCCAAACGTTCTTCATTACCGAATACAAGGCCGGCCATAATCAACCGCTTCGCCTTTTCCCTTGTTTCAGCCAGCCCTTTTTCTACTAACAATACATCCAGTCTTTCTTTTTTTCCATTCATGTGTCATCTATGCCCTTTTTTGCTTTTTTGGTGTGATATTAATGACTCGCTGCACGACCCCATCAACAGTGAGTCCAATTTCTTCCAGGAGGGTATTGACACTCCCATGTTCAATAAATTCGTCAGGGACTCCCATCCGGTCAATCGTGGCTGCCGGTCCGCCATAATCATGCGCAAACTCAAGAACAGCGCTTCCGAACCCGCCTTGTAAAACTGCTTCCTCAATCGTTAAAATGGGCAGCTTCGAATCCAGGATGCTGCTAAGCATTTTCTCGTCCAATGGCTTGATGAAGCGGGCGTTGACTACTTTGACAGAATAATCTTGTTTTTCAAGCAGTGACGCAGCTTTCAAAGCCATCGGAATGGTTGTGCCAAAGGTTAAAATGACAGCATTTGTACCTTCTTTCAACACTTCCCATGAGCCAATTGGTATTTCTTTGAGCTCTTCATCCAATGGGACGCCTAGCCCGTTGCCCCGCGGGAATCTCATTGCAATCGGGCCTTCATCATATTTGATAGCGGTATTAACCATATGCTGCCCTTCGTTTTCATCTTTCGGCATCATTAATACTAAGTTAGGCATATGCCTTAAAAATGCTATATCGAATACTCCCTGATGTGTTTCACCATCTGCCCCAACAAGCCCGGCTCTATCAATCCCTATGAAAACGTTCAAGTTCATGCGGCAAACATCATGAAGCATTTGGTCGTATGCACGCTGAAGGAATGTAGAGTATATGGCTAAAAACGGCTTCATTCCCTGAGTAGCAAGACCTGCCGCAACCGTGGTTGCATGCTGCTCGGCAATTCCGACATCATACATCCGGTCTGGAAACTCGCTTTGAAATCCTTCAAGCTTTGAGCCTACAGGCATCGCTGGCGTAATGGCGACAATGCGTTCGTCTTCTCTTGCCAGTCCGCGGACTGTTTCACTGACGAGCTTGCTCCAAGCAGGCGGTTCATTCAAGGGCTTCACAAAAGCACCTGTTTCTATTTTGTATGGACCGGTTCCATGCCATGTCCCAACTTTGTCGGTTTCCGCAGGATTATAGCCTTTCCCTTTTTTTGTAATAACATGCAGGAGGACAGGTCCTTGTGTTTTCTTGGCATAGCGGAAGTTGTCAAACAGCTCTTCATAATTGTGGCCATCTACAGGTCCTAGATAGGTAAAACCTAGTTCTTCGAAAAATATTCCGGACACCAGCAAATACTTGAGGCTATCTTTTAACCTTTCAGCCGTTGAAGCCAGTTTACCTCCGACTGCCGGTATTTTCTTCAAAAGATATTCCAGCTCGTCTTTTACCCAATTATATTTCCCTGCCGTTCGCAGTCGGCCCAATACACTATGAAGAGCACCGACATTAGGCGCGATTGACATTTCATTGTCATTAAGGATGACGATCATATCCTTCTTCTCATGGCCGATATGATTCAATGCTTCAAGCGCCATGCCTCCTGTAAGTGCACCGTCGCCTATAACAGGAAGAATGAAGCTTTTCTCTTTTTTTAAATCACGTGCAATTGCCATCCCCATCGCCGCGGACAAAGAGGTTGAGCTGTGGCCGGTTTCCCACACATCATGCTCGCTTTCATTGCGCTTGGGAAACCCACAAAGACCTTTGTATTTTCTTAATGTATCAAACTCGCCAGCTCTGCCTGTCAGAATTTTATGGACATAGGATTGGTGCCCTACGTCCCAGATTATTTTATCCTGCGGGCTATTGAACTCCTTATGCAGTGCAATCGTCAGTTCCACAACGCCGAGGTTCGGTCCAATATGTCCTCCGCTTACGGATAATTTCTGGATTAGAAACTTGCGGATTTCATTTGAAAGCTGCTCCAGTTGTTCATTATTCATATTTTTTAGAAACGATGGGTCTTTTATTGATAATAGATCCATACCGGATCACTCACTTTCATTTTATTTCTGCTATCGGCACCCAGGTTTGTGGAATTGAGTAGTGCTTCTGCTTTCCTTGCAGGCAAAAGAGCCGCCGGCACCAAAGTGATATCGGCGGCTATGTATTTCAAAGTCATATCACTGTCATTTCGGCATACCGAAGGGCTTCTTCTACGAAGCCCGAAAAATAGCAGGAAAATTTTTAACATGAGTATATCACATTCACGTTTTCTTAACAAATAGAACAGGGATTAATAATTCCTTTGTGCAATCAGATTGGTGATTTCTTTTAAAAGCCGGGTATCAACATTTGTATTTTCCAAATGGCCCAACGCTTGGGTAATATGCTGTTCCAGTTTTTGTTTCGCTCCTTCCAGGCTCAGCAGCGCAGGATACGTACTTTTGTCGTTTCCTGCATCGCTTCCTACCGGTTTTCCGATCAATTCTTCTGTACCCTCAATATCGAGAATATCATCTCGAATTTGAAAGGCAAGACCAAGGTCTCGGGAAAATTGAAGAAGATGGTGGCGCTGATCGTCGCTAGCATCCGCCAATATGGCCCCCGCCAATACACTTGCAGTGAGTAATTTGCCTGTTTTATGTTCATGGATATATTCAAGCTCGTTAAGGGAAAGGCCCTTATTCTCGCCTTCAATATCTGCAGCCTGGCCGCCGACCATCCCTTCAGGACCTGCTGCTTTTGAAATCTCCTTAATTAATTCCAGACACGTTTCAACCGGTACCTGGGAGCTTGCTGCCTGCGCGATGACTTGGAAACTAAACGTCAACAAAGCATCGCCTGCGAGGATGGCGTTTGCTTCCCCAAACACCTTATGATTGGTAGGCTTTCCTCTACGTAAATCATCATCATCCATGCTTGGCAAATCATCATGGATTAAGGAATACGTATGAATCATTTCGATTGCACAAGCTACCGGGATACCAATACGTGTGTCTTTTCGAAATGCTGATAGCACCGCAAATACCAATAATGGGCGAATTCTTTTCCCACCGGCCTCAAGGGAATAGATCATAGCATTTTTCAAAATATCCGGTGCTTGAATTATTTTCACATAGTTTACAAGCTCTGTTTCCATAAGCCGTTTATGCTCTTTTACAAACGACTCTAAGGTTTCCCCTGTTTCCATCTTACTCCTCCTCTCCGACCGTAAATCCTTCCAGCTCCCCATCTTCACGCAGGATTTGTGTTAGTTGGTCTTCAACCGCTTTGAGTTTTTGGTGGCAAAGCCTGGATAAATCCATGCCTTTTTTGTAGATGGATATAGCTTCTTCCAACGGCACATCTCCTTCTTCCAGCTTTTCAACAATTTCTTCGAGCTTGTCCATCGCCTGTTCGAATGTTAAGTCCTCACTCATCATCATTTCTCTCCTTTATGTCCTGCACTTCACATTTAAGCGTGCCATCTTTTATTTGTACGGTTATTTTATCTCCTCTTGCTACCTGTTCCTTGCTTTTTACAAGGGTTTCATCCTCCGCAAAAATAAGCCCGTAGCCACGCTCCATAATTTTCAAGGGACTTAGAGCTGACAATGTGGCTGTAACATGCACGAATTGCCGGGTGTTTTCCTTGACCGCACCTTCCATTAATCTATTCAATATTTTCTTCTGTCCAGCAAGCCTGTCTTTTGCATGGGAAACGGTTTGGAAAGGATGCTGCTTCCTAAGACTAGCATGAAGGAGTTGGAGTGCCTCATTCTTTTTCACAAAGTATCTGCCGCTTTCCCGCTTTAGCCTTTCAACGGTCTTATCAAGCTGCTCCATCTTTTGTTCATACATCTTTTTGGGGTATCTGAAGGCATATGATTTTTCTAAGCGTCCAAGTTTCGTTTTTTCAAGATTTACGAGTTCCTGTACAGATCTTGTTAAGCGGTTCTGTCTATTAATAAGCCGTTCCATGACCTCGTTTAAATGAGGAACTGCCTGCTCTGCAGCACCGGTTGGGGTCGGGGCCCTTAAATCTGCAACGAAATCAGCGATTGTAAAATCTGTTTCATGTCCAACCGCGGAAATGATCGGGATATCAGAATCAAAAATAGACTCCGCAACTATTTCTTCATTAAAAGCCCAAAGCTCTTCGATGGAGCCTCCTCCGCGCCCGGCTATCAATACATCGGCCTCTTTCCTGGCATTTGCCTCCGCTATTGCCTTTGCAATTGACTTGGCGGCATTTGCTCCCTGAACTAAAGCGGGATATATAATCACTCTTGCGATCGGGTATCTTCTTTTGATCGTAATTAAGATATCCCTTAACGCCGCACCTGTCGGAGAGGTAATAATCCCGACGATTTTTGGGTAACGGGGGATTGGTTTTTTATGTTGAGGGGAAAAAAGCCCTTTAGCCTCCAGCTTTTTTTTGAGCTGCTCATATGCCAGATACAAATCACCGATGCCGTCGGGCGACATCGCCTTCACATACAGCTGGTATTGCCCACTTTGCTCATAGACGCTGATGTCGCCCCTCACCAATACCTTCATCCCATTTTCGGGCATAAATTTAAGACCATTGTTATTCGCAGCAAACATAACGGCCAACAATCTTGCTTTTTCATCTTTTAACGTAAAATACATATGCCCGCTTGAATGCTGTTTAAAATTTGATATTTCACCCCGTATGTACATATCCTGCAAATGAGGATCGGCATCGAATTTTCGTTTAATATATTTCGTTAAAGCTGTTATGCTTAAATATCGTTGGTTTTCCATTTGTAATACTCCTTAAAAGGATAGAAAAAAGCTGTCTCTGCCATTATAAACAAGAGTACAGCTTCTTTTAAGCATTAATGCCTATTTTTATGAATTTAATGTTTCCAGTTTGATCAGGTTGGCTTTTTTTGCTGATTTCACCGTATTTTTCATTAGCATTGTAATGGTCATCGGTCCAACGCCTCCAGGTACTGGAGTAATATAGGAAGCCGCCGTAAGCACTTCATCAAATGATACGTCGCCGCAAAGCTTGCCTTCGTCATTTCGGTTCATGCCGACATCAATGACTACTGCACCCTCTTTAACATGCTCAAGTCTAATTGTGTCCCTTTTGCCTACCGCTACGATGAGGACATCAGCTTGCTTCGTATGCTCTGCTAAATTGTTAGTGCGTGAGTGGCAGTAAGTCACCGTGGCATTTTCATTCAACAGTAGCTGCCCAACCGGTTTTCCTACTATGTTACTCCGGCCGACAACAACCGCATGCTTTCCTTCTAGACTGTACCCAATGAATTTAAGCATTTCAAGAATACCGTATGGGGTGCAGGGAAGGAAAGCATCCTGGCCTGTCATCATCCTTCCGATATTGATAGGATGAAAGCCATCCACATCTTTCTCCGGCGAAATACTTTCAATAATCTCTTTTTCATCGATATGCCCAGGGAGCGGCAATTGGACAAGGATCCCATGGATGGCTTTATCCGCATTCAATTCCTCAATTTTTTCAACCAGCTCTTTTTGGGACACTGATTCCGGAAGTTCGACTAAAACCGAATGCATTCCAAGCTCCTGGCAAGTCTTTTGCTTGTTTGATACGTAAGTACGGGAGGCTTGATTGTCACCTACTAAAACAACTGCCAGACCTGGTACGATTTTCTCTTTAAGAAGTAGTTTTACTTCCAGAGCGATTTCTTTTCGGATTGCCTGTGCAATTTCTTTCCCATCGATTAATTTAGCTGTCATCGGCAAAATTTCCTCCTAACAATAAATGGTGAAAAAAATGCTGCAGGAACTTTATTGACCCAGGGAATCTTTTACTTTCGACAATACGGCATTTACAAATCGGCTAGATCCGTCGTCCCCAAATTTTTTTGCAATTTCAATGCTTTCATCCATTGCAACACTCACTGGAACATCTTCGCTGTACAGCATTTCATATACAGCGATCCTTAGCAGATTACGGTCGATATTAGCAAGCCTGTCCAGAGTCCAGCTTTCAAGATTATTTTTAATCAAGCTGTCGATTTCTGCCTTCTTTTCAATTGTCCCTTTTACCAGTGCCTCAAAATATTCGTCAGATTCCTTACCGTTCAATACACTTTCGATGGCCTCGTTTGGTTCCGATTTGCCAATTTCAATTGTGTAAAGTGCCTGCAGCGCTTTTTCACGTGCTGTTCTTCTTTTCATAATTTTACTCCTTTTGCATCCTCTATTATAAATGAAAATCACATAAAAAACGAACATTAATTAAGAAAAAATAAAAAACATTAAGATTTTCACTTAATCTTTGCCCCCGGTGTACTGTCTCTTCCCCTTTAGGAAACCACATATTTTCCACTCTAACAGAAAAAATGTCTTAGAGAAACCATTATTTTTACCATACATTATAGCCTTGACACATTTTGTATGCCTCATAACATACCAATTTAAACAAAATAAACATTCCTACATGAAAAGACCCGGCAAACGCCGGGCCCATCACTTTATAGGGTATCTCACCATAAAAGCTTACATTTCTTGATCAATTTCTTGTTCATTCTTTCCGTTTTCAAATTGAACACCTACAACATGAACATTCACTTCATCGGCTTCCAAAGCAGTCATATTTAGTAATGCTTCACGGATATTGTCCTGCACCTTTTGGGCAACGTTCGGAATTGAAATTCCAAATTTCATGACACAGTATAAGTCAACCTTAATTCCTTCACCAGTGAGATCTACCTTAACCCCTTTGCCGTGGTTTTTCTTTCCAAGGCGTTCAACTACCCCGGAAGCAAAACCTCCTCGCATGTATGCAACGCCGTCGACTTCACTGGCAGCAATGCCAGCGATGACTTCAATAACCTCCGGAGCGATCTCAACTTTCCCCAGACCATTATTGCTTTCATTCATTTCCAGCATTGTACTTTCCATTTCACTCATCCAGAGCACCTCCTGATTCATTTGGTTATGAATTCATTACATCATATAATTCCAGGAATTTTGTATTAAATTCTCCAGATACGAATTGTTCGTGTCCAAGCAGCTTCAAATGGAAAGGAATCGTTGTATGGATTCCCTCAATGGCAAACTCGCTTAGCGCCCGTTTCATTTTTTCGATCGCTTCTTCCCTTGTCGCCCCATGAACGATCAATTTCGCGATCATTGAATCATAGTATGGAGGAATGGTGTATCCAGGATATGCTGCCGAATCGACCCTCACACCGAAACCGCCCGGTGGGAGGTACATTTGGATTTTACCCGCTGACGGCATAAAATTCTTTTCCGGATTTTCGGCGTTTATCCGGCATTCAATCGCCCACCCATTGAATGTAACATCCTCTTGCTTTAAGCTTAGCTGCTGTCCTGATGCTACTTGAATTTGTTCCTTGATTAGATCGACGCCTGTCACCATTTCCGTCACAGGGTGCTCAACCTGTATTCGGGTGTTCATTTCCATGAAATAGAATTTACGGTTTTTATAATCATAAATGAATTCAACAGTCCCAGCTCCTGAATAATCAACAGCCAGCGCTGCTTTAACGGCTGCTTCACCCATTTCCTGCCGAATTTCACTATCTAACGCCGGTGACGGGGTTTCCTCAACTAATTTCTGCAATCTTCTTTGGATAGAACAATCCCTTTCACCCAGGTGGATCGCGTTCCCATGTAAATCTGCCATGACCTGGATTTCCACATGCCGGAAATCTTCTATGTATTTTTCAATATATACCCCTGGGTTGCCAAATGCAGTCATTGCTTCCTGCTGGGTAATCTGAATCCCTTTTATTAAATCCTGTTCGTTCCTTGCTATTCGGATCCCTTTTCCGCCGCCTCCCGCAGTTGCTTTGATAATGACGGGATATCCGATTTTTTCAGCAAGTGCTAAAGCGTCTTCGTTGTCCTTGATAATACCCTTGGATCCAGGAACGATTGGAACTCCTGCTTCACGCATCGTTTCCCTAGCAACATCTTTCGTTCCCATTTTAGAAATGGCTTCAGGCGAAGGGCCCACAAAAATGATGCTGACCTCACGGCATAATTCGGCAAAATCGGCATTTTCAGCTAGGAACCCATATCCTGGATGGATTGCATCTGAACCAGTCAGCTTCGCGGCACTGATAATGTTTGTAAAATTAAGGTAACTATCCTTTGATGCTGTCGGTCCAATACAATATGCCTCATCTGCCAGCTGAACATGCAGAGCCTCCCTGTCAGCTTCCGAAAAGACTGCCACCGTTTCAATCCCTAATTCCTTACAGGCCCGGATAATGCGGACGGCTATTTCCCCCCGGTTTGCGATTAATAGCTTCTTTATCATTCAAAACAGCTCCTTATTCAGGCTTAACTAAAAACAACGGCTGGCCATATTCGACTAACTGGCCGTCTTTTACTAATATTTCAACAATTTCTCCGTCTACTTCTGCCTCAATTTCATTGAACAGCTTCATCGCTTCCACAATACATACAATGGAATCCTTGGTAACCTTTGACCCCGTCTTAACATATGCATCTGTGTCTGGCGAAGAAGATTGATAGAAGGTGCCGACCATCGGCGAAGTGATTTGATGTAAATTTTCCTGTTTTGCCTCTTCTTTATGTACCTCAGCGCTTGTTTCAACTGCTACACTTTTTTCCGGAGCCGGTGCTGGCTTCTCAAGCTGAACATGCTGGGCTTCTACGGGTTCAACTGGTGTTTGGTACACAACGGACACAGGCTGTTCCGGCCCTGTCTTCTTCATTTTGATCTTCGTGCCGTCCTGCTCATACATAAATTCATTAATACTTGATTGGTCAACCAGTTTTATTAGTTCCCTAATTTCCTGTACCTTTAACATCTTGGCACCCCTTGTCTACTTTTTTATTTATGACTAGATAGTAACATGATACGATAATACCTTGCCAAAATTCAATACATAGCTTTGTTGTTCAAACACAACAGCTAATGGATTTCCCTTAAAATACAACTAAAAAGGACTATGGAAGCCGTTACTAAAAATATAATACAGGATAAAAGATAGAGTTGAAGATGACGATCTTTAGTGTTTACCTAGTTCAAAAGACGTTGTTTAAGTGGAATTATTGGAAATATTGAAAATGCTGAACTTAATTTAGAAAAACAACCTCATGCGGAAAGTTTCTGTAAACTACAATGAAAGACCCCCTTGCTAGGAAGGAGGCCTTATTCTTTATTATTTCTCAGGTTGGAAGTTGACTACAACGTCATGCGTGCTGTCAAACTCTTTATTGACAAGCTGGATAATGGAGTTAGCTGCGGAAGGACTTAGTTTACCTGATTTGACAGTAATGTCCACATCCTTGCCGTTAACTCTTACGAGCGCCGCGTCATAATCCATCGCCATGACCAATTTTTCAATGATGGTTTCTTTTTCTTCGACTTGATTTAATTCCTCAATTTTTTGTTTTGCATCGCTAATTTCCTCGGCTGACAGTTTCGTATTGGCTACAATCGCTGTTAATTCTTCCTTCTGCTTGGAACGGAGATCGGACAGTTCCATCCGGAGGGCTTCAAAGGCATCGTCTCCAGCCTCCCTAGTCACTACGGTAGCGCCATCCTTCGTTTCTTTTTTAGCGACCGGCTGTTTAGCTTCTTCCTTATTTACTTCGGCTGTCTGTTGTTGTTTTTCCTCTTTTTCCTCAGTACCGACCATATTTGTAGGCTGTTTTTCTGGCGTTGTCAAATAATAAACAGATAATACGACAACAAGACTTAACATAGTTAACAACCAGACTGTTTGCTTTTTTAATAACATGATTTTTCCCCCTTTTATTTTTTAGGCATTACAGCAACCCGATGGCTTGGCACATCTAGTGACCTGGTAACAGCTTCAATGATCCATTTTTTGATTTCTATATGATCGGCACCCTTTGCCACCACAAGGACACCTCGAATTTTTGGTTTTTTGGTCTCGAGAACAATAGGGCCTTCTTTTTCACCACTTTTTACGATGACTAGCTGTTCATCAATATTCGTATCCTCCACTGTCCGCTTTCCGCCTTCCTGATCGGTTTCCTCGGTAACCTGCTTTTGGGTGACTTTATTTTTCTCAAAGATTTTTTGCTCAGATGCGTCGACATTTACGACTACCTTGACATTACTTACACCAGCAATCGCCTCTAACGCCTCCTTCATCTCTGTTTGAAGGTACTTTTCATAATCTTTAATCGATTTTATTTCTTCAGGTTGTTTATTCCCGAAGGCCGGGACTTCTTCTTCCGAGTTTTTCTCATTAAAAGCTGGAATTACACTGCTTGCTTCTGAAGCCGTTTTGCTTTCCTCCCCAGCCTTCAGTACGTTTCCGGCCATCATAATCCCGATTCCAATAATCACTACCACCAAGGCGTATACGTATAGAGAAGGTTTTTTCTCCTTTGGCTCAGAATCTTTGGTAAATATTTTGGTCAGCCAGGTTAACGGACCTTTTTCATTTTTCACTATTCACCACGCTCTCCTTCCCCGGCTATTTCAATCAGCCCTTTGTCTATGGACCATTTTGCTGCAAGGAAACTTTTCACTTCATCCAGGTTGGCTGCCCGGGTATTAGGAGTTTCCCCGGCATTGATTTCTACTTTCTCGACAACCTTTACTATGCCTGACTCTTTTTTTGCCTTGTCCAATATGAGCACGATTTTTTGCAAATCCTCTGGAAATTTTGGTTGTTCCAGATTATTGACCTGCAAATCGATCGTTTTGATTTCCATTTCGTACTTGTTTATCAACTCCTCTTCTACTCCCGCCTTTAGGTCGAATGCCATTTGTTCTAAAATATATGCATGCTGGGAGGCTTGTATTTCTTTTTTCTTTATTTCTGTTAAATTTCCAACCCTAAGATTCTCTTCGTCCCCGATTTCAGAGACCGTTGCTTTTGCCAGCAGCTTGTCAAAATCTGTGTTAAATAATGAAAGAACAGGAGCGATGATGATGGCGATCAATAATAGGCCAATGACCATCTTTGCATATTTTTGCATGGCCGAGCTTGGAAGCAGCATATCAATGACAGTGGCCAAAAGCACAAAAATGATGATGTTAGTAATCCATTCTGTTAAAAAATTCAATGACGCTGCTCCTTTCTATTAACGCACCATAAGTGTTATATTTCCTGCTGCAATGATAACGGTGATGCTTAGAAAAAACATAAGTGAAACAATAGCAAGGGCCGCAAATATATAAATCATGCTTTTGCTAATAATATCCAGGCAGCTGATAACTGGGCCGCCGCCAAGCGGCTGCAGAAGCCCTGCTGCCAATTTATAAATAAAAGAAACTGCAAGTATTTTGATTGCTGGAAAGGCTGTGATTAATAGCAAAATCGCGACGCCAGCCATACCCACTGTGTTTTTCAACAGGACCGAAGCGTTTATTACTGTATCCGTAGCATCTGTGAACATCCGGCCAATTACCGGTATGAAGTTGCCTGTTATAAACTTTGCTGTTCTCAGGGTTACCCCATCAGCGACAGCTGTAGACGCGCCTTGAACGGAAATCACGCCTAAAAAAACGGTCATAAATGCCCCGAGTATACCGATTCCCCAATTTCTCAACAATTGGGCCAACTGCGTGACTCTGTACTGATCTGTTAATGTACTTACAATGCTGAGGATGGCCGCAAGAAACAAAAGGGGCAGCACAACGTATTGCACCAAAATGCCGCTTGTGTTCATCAAAAAAATGAGTACTGGATGAAAAAAGCCAGCCGAGATAATACCCCCTGATGCTGCGATAAGTGCCAGTAGTAACGGAATTAAGGCCATTAGGAAGGAAATCATAAGGTCAATCGTTTCCTTTGTATAGGTGATTGCAACATGGAAGCTGTTCAGTGCAAGGATGATCAGCACCATATAAACAATCGCATACGCAACCTTTGATACGGTGCTAGTTTCAAAGGCATTCTGCAGCGATTGGAGGAACATGCTGAATATAGTGAGCAAGATTAACGAACCAAGCAGCTTTCCGTTTACCAGGAGCTCATGGAAAATGAATTTTCCCATTCCTTTAAACCAGTCCTTGAATGAAAATTGCTTCTCTCCGCTTACAAAATCCATGAAACTTCCCTTTTGGCTTTCAGGGAGAAAGCCTCCATATTCATTCACTACATCGTCCCAATATTGCTTTAGCTCGTCCACCCCAAGCTTGTCGATCTGGGACTGTACAAGCTCCGACTGCATGATTGGCTCTTCTTTAGCGGTATTTTCTGCGTTGACCGGGCTTGTATAAAATAAAAAGAGAATCAAGAATAAGACTGAAAAATAGTGTATACGTTGCTTCATATATTCACCTCACCTGATACCAGTTGACTGTATAGTGTGGGGTCAGCTTGGTATCAGTTTAATGATCGTTTCAATGATTACAGTCAGTATAGGAATCGCCATTGCCAAAATTAATATTTTTCCACCCAGTTCAATTTTCGAGGCAATTGAACCTTGGCCGGCATCCTTCGTTATTTGGGCAGCAAATTCTGCTATATAGGCAATTCCGATTATTTTTAATATGGTTTCTAGATATACCATATTTACATTGGCATTCACGGCAATTTTCTCGAGCATCTGGATAATTTCATATATTTTATCTGCCAAATAAAGAAAAATGGTACAGCCGGTGAACACAACCAACAAGAATGCGAAATTGGGCTTTTGTTCTTTTATGATTAAGGCTAAGAAGGTAGCTACAAGTGCGATGCCTGCGATTTTGATAATTTCGATAGCTGTAACCTCCCTACTGGAACAAGAATACGGATTTGATTTTTTGGAATAAGTTTTCCACAATGGATGCCACCATGAATAGAATATAAATAAAGCCGAAAAGAGTTACCCATTGGGCATATTCCTTCTTCCCAACCTGATCCAAAATCGTATGCAGGAACGCCACCACAATTCCGACACCGGCAATTTTAAAAATGATGTCTACTTCAATGCCCATCTTGATTCCTCCCGGATCTGCCTACATCAGCATAATTATTAATAGCAGCCCTGATAAAAAACCAAGGCTTTTGAACATTTTTTCATATTTCCCCTGCCGGTCGATCGCGTCGTTTTCTTCCCTTTCCAAATGCGCCATGGTAAGCATAATTTGTTTTTGCTGATGGTAACGATCATGCCTTCCGAGTGTTTCGCCAAATTGGGAAAGGATTTCGAATTCCCCCTGTTTTAACGCTAGCCACTTCCATATTTCTTTCAATGATTCATCCCAGGCAATCTTTACTGTTGTTTCTCCAGATGATAGCCTTAAGGAAAACGATTCGAAAAACCATGAAAGCGGTTTAGGAATTTGTTTCGAGAGCCTTAATGCCGCATCAGCTAGCGGAGTGTGACCGTACATAATTTCGGCCTCAAGGGATTGCAGAGCCATCTTTAGCTGGCGCAATTGCCTTGGCCTCTGACTTAAGTGCCTCGATGCCTCAAACCCCGCCCAGGTCGTGGCCAAAATAATAACGGCCGCTCCAAACAGCTTGAGCATTCATGTCACCCCCGCCCTTCTTGTTATGAGCTGGCCTTTGGCATCGAGAACAGTCCAAAGCCTCTTGCCCGTTTCCTCCCTTGCCATTTCAATAAACCTCTGAAATATTTCTTGTTTAAGGATATAGGCAATATTAGGCCGCTTCTTTACTTCCGCAAGCGTTTTCCCATGAATGGTAATGATCAATTTAATGCCGGCGTTAACGGCCTCAAGAACAGCCATCGTGTCTTCGGCTCGTCCAATTTCATCGACAACCAATACATCAGGAGACATTGACCGGATCATCATCATCATGCCTTCCGCCTTCGGGCAACCGTCCAGCACATCTACCCTTGGACCGAATTCGAGCTGCGGCACACCGTGTACACAACCTGCAATCTCAGACCGCTCATCCACGATACCCACCTTTTTGGGCGCGATGCCGCCTCTGTCAAACCCGTTTGAAATTACTCTCGCAATATCGCGGAGCAACGTGGTCTTCCCAGTTTGCGGAGCCCCGATAATTAATGTATGATTCCATTCGCCTGTATATAAATGGGGGATAAGGTTTTCCGCGATTCCAATCTTTTGCCTGGCAATCCGTATGTTGAAAGAGGAAACATCCCGGATTGCTTTTACATTTCCGCCTTCAAGGATCACCTTTCCTGCCAGCCCAACCCTGTGTCCTCCTGAAACAGTGATATAACCCCTTTTTAATTCTTCCTCGAGCGTGTATAAGGAAAAATGGCTTAAGCGGCCAAGTAAGCTTTGGGCATCACTTTCATCCACCACATATGGCATAAACATAGGCTGGCCTTCCATGACGATTTCAAGGGGCCTTCCGATGCGGATCCGAAGTTCTTCGATACTTTCTACCGAAGCTTCCGGTATGCGCAGGAGTTGTTCATATATTTTCTTAGGTAAAAGAGTCAGGACTTCTTCCAAAGCCACCCCTCCTATGTTTGGAATTTCATTAGTAGAAATGTATGCCTTACTCGGACATGTTATGACAAGCATCCTTCATGGGTATAAAAATAAAAAAGGACACAAAAAAAACGGGGAATCTGTCCCCGATTTTTTTGTGTCCTTATGCACGTGATACATATGTTCCTTCAGTAGTATTGATAATTAAACGGTCCCCCTGGTTTACAAAGAAAGGAACCTGCACGGTAAGCCCTGTTTCAAGCGTTGCCGGCTTTGTTCCGCCTGAAGCAGTGTCTCCTTTAATACCAGGCTCAGTTTCTACTACTTCCAATTCAACTGTGTTTGGAAGCTCCACACCAAGTGTTTCGCTTTGGAAGGTCATGATGTACACTTCCATGTTTTCTTTTAAGAATTTCAGTTCGCGTTCAATGCTTGAAGCTGGGAGTTCGATTTGTTCATATGTTTCATTATCCATGAAGACATGGCTGTCGCCGCTTGCGTATAAATATTGCATTTTGCGGTTTTCGATATGCGCCCGGCTTACCTTTTCACCGGCACGGAAGGTTTTTTCCTGGATGGCCCCAGTGCGAAGATTGCGTAGCTTGGAACGTACAAAAGCGGCGCCTTTCCCCGGTTTTACGTGCTGGAATTCGATCACCTGCCAAATTCCATTGTCTACTTCAATAGTTAAGCCGGTACGAAAATCATTAACAGAAATCATTCATTGTCCTCCTACAGGATTATTAGTTCTTTTGTTGAGTGTGTAAGTGATTCATTGCCATCAGATGTTATAATTGTATCATCCTCTATACGGACACCACCAACACCAGGTATGTATATCCCCGGTTCTACAGTAACAGCCATGCCTGGTTCCAGTACTGTATCAGACCTTATAGAAAGCGCAGGCCCTTCATGCACCTCCAGCCCGATGCCGTGGCCTGTGGAATGGCCGAAGTATTCTGCATATCCTTTGTCAGCAATATAATCACGTGTAAGCGCGTCCGCTTCTTTTCCGGTCATGCCAGGTTTGATGCCTGCCATTCCCCTCACTTGCGCTTCCAGGACGATATCATAAATATCCTTTAACTCAGCGCTCGGTTTGCCGACTGCCAGGGTACGGGTAATATCTGACACGTATCCGTTGTAATATGCCCCATAATCGAGTGTGACTAGATCACCCTTTTCAATGATCTTGCTGGATGCAACTCCGTGTGGAAGTGCCCCCCTTAGACCGGATGCAACGATTGTATCAAATGATGAAGATGAAGCACCCTGCTTTCTCATAAAGAATTCAAGCTCATTGGAGACTTCCAATTCTGTCAAACCAGGCCTGATAAATTCGGCAATATGCGTAAATGCTGCATCGGCAATCTCTGCAGCTTCCTTTAATATCTTAATCTCAGATGCAGTCTTTATCAAGCGTAATTTTTCGATCACACCGGAAAGCGGAACCAGTTCGCCATCGAATGCCGATTCATAAACTTTGTATCCGGCGAAGGTGATGTGATCCTGTTCAAAACCTAACCTCTTGATACCCATTGCTTTCGACTGGTTTGCCACTTCTTCTGTAATCAGCCTGGTATGCTGGACAATTTCAAATCCAGCTGCCTGTTTCCCGGCCTGCTCAACATAGCGGAAGTCGGTAATGAATTTTGCCTCGTTTTGTGAAATCAACGCTACGCCTGCCGAGCCTGTAAAATTAGTCATATAACGCCGGTTATATGCACTTGTAATTAGAAAGCCGTCAACCTGTGCTTTCTCGAGCTCTGACCGGAAACGCTCCAATTTCTCCATTTAGTTTCTCTCCTTTAAGATATTCAGCAACGCTCTCAGCGCTAGTTCATACCCATGTAGTCCCAGACCGACGATTTGGCCGGCTGTCACGGCAGCTGTAACGGACTGATGCCTGAATTCTTCACGGGCATGAATATTAGAAATATGTACTTCCATTACAGGAACCTTTATGCTCGCAATTGCATCCCTAATTGCATAACTGTAATGTGTAAATGCCCCCGGATTGATAATCACGCCACTGATGCTGTTATCTTCAGCCCAATGCAGTTTATCGATAATCTCTCCTTCATGATTCGACTGAAAGAAGCTTACATCAATGCCAAGCGCCCCAGCGCTCTTGCCAAGCGAGCTTTCCAAGTCTGCAAGTGTTGCCACCCCATACTGATCTGGCTCTCTTTTTCCCAGCCTGTTAAGATTGGGCCCGTTTATTATTAAGATTCTATCCATGTTCCACCCGCTTTTTCTGAAGACTATTTCTGTTGTCCACTTGAAATCGCTCCAGGCTTAATATTTGTTCATTCGTTGTTTTATATAGAAAAAGAATGTTCAACATGAACATTCTACCATATTTCTAAATTTCCTAGCACTAGAAATGAATGTATCAAATAAGCTGGGTAAACATGAGAATGTTTAAGCTTAAAAGCCTTATGCCATGTCATTTTCCTTCTTTACTTTGTTAAGCCTTTGAATTTCTCCATATTCATAGGATATTGAGTAGCCCACGAATACGCCATATAAAACAAAAATACAAATTCCCGTAATAATCGTTTTGGCATTCATTTTTGAAAAAGAAGGGAAATCGGGAAACATTGGCCTAAACATGAAAACCAGCAAAAGCCATAGCACTACACCGCATAAAAGTCCGGCATAAAAATGTTTGGTTTTTTTAAATAACGCATAATATAGAAGTGCTGCAATTATAGACAAAATTCCGAAGAACAACGCAGAAAAGACGATCCCAAGCCAGCCATCCACCCAGGCTAGATCGGTCCATGAAGTTAAGATAAACCTCGGGCTAAAGTCGATTAAGTTAAAGTAAACAGCGAACTGCAGGGCTAAGCACAACAAAACACCCCCTGTAAATCCGATGATAATTGTATCTGTTATAAGGGATCCGTCGCGATTTTCTGCCTTATTACTATTTTGTGCATTCATTCGTTTCACCTCCGTATGCAGTATGCCCATAAATGAGGTAAACGATAATAGTACAAAAATTCGATGTTATCTTGTATGATAGTAGTACCAAATATAGCTTCCCACTGATAGACACGGAATGCATAAGGTAAAAATAACAGCATAGGTTGGTGTAGAAATGTCCGAAACCCAAAAACCGGTGTATGGCGGTCAGGCGGTTGTGGAGGGCGTCATGTTTGGCGGCAAATACCACACGGTTACCGCGGTGCGGCGAAAGGATTCATCCATAGAGTATTATCATGTACCGCGCGAGAATAAGTCTTCCCTGCAAAAAATGAAGAAAATTCCGTTCTTAAGGGGTATTGTAGCGATCATAAATTCAAGTGCTAACGGTTCAAAGCATCTAACCTTTTCTTCCGAACGCTTCGATGTTGACCCTGCAGATGATGACAAGATAAAAGAAGAAGCCTCTGAATCCAAACTAACTATGTGGCTTGGTGTGGCGGCAATCGGTGTGCTCTCATTCATTTTTGGAAAACTCCTCTTTACTTTGATCCCAGTTTTTTTAGCAGATTTGACAGAACCTATTTTCGAAAGCAAAACGTCCCAAATTCTTGTCGAAGGCTTTTTTAAGCTATTGCTTTTGTTTTTCTATATCTATTTTGTCTCCTTAACTCCGATTATTAAGAGGGTTTTCCAGTACCACGGAGCAGAGCACAAAGTAATCAATTGTTTTGAAAGCGGAAAAGAACTTACAGTAGAAAATGTCCAGGCTTCGTCAAGGCTGCACTATCGTTGCGGCAGTAGTTTCATCCTATTCACCGTCTTTGTCGGGGTTTTTGTTTATATGTTTTTCCCAACCGATCCTCTTTGGCTCAGGATCGTGAACCGGATTTTACTCATTCCTGTAGTTCTTGGGATTTCTTTTGAAGTGCTCCAATTGACTAACAAATGGAGAGATATCCCCTTCCTGCGCTATTTCGGCTATCCTGGTTTATGGCTACAGCTTTTAACCACAAAGGAACCAGATGACAGCCAAGTCGAAGTGGCCCTCGCATCATTCAAGGAGCTTCTGAGATTGGAAAACGAGTCAAATCAAGGTTTAAAGACAGAAGATATTGTGTAAAAATACTTAGTAGGAAAAATAAGTAAATAGTTTGGAGATATATTTAAAAAATAAGTTTAAAAACCATAAAATTTGCTCATGATGCTCTTAAGGAGGTGTCTTTGTTGAATCATTCCAGACCATACATTGTCTATTGTCTTATTGCACTTGCCATTATCGGCTTGGCAACCCAATTGACCTATAACCCCGGCGGGCTGTTCAGAAGTATGTTGATGATTACTGTGGTGACGGGAATTGTTTATTTCATATATAAACGATTGACAAAGGATAAACCTGTAAACAAAGAGCAACGGGCATTTGCCAAGGCAGCCCGCCAATCAAAAAAACGGCAAAAGCTAAAGTCAAAACAGCGTGATAATGTCGCAAGCTTTTCTTTAGCGAAATCTTCCCAAAAGATCAAACCAAGAAAAAAGTCGGATGTACAATTAACGGTCATTGAAGGCAAAAAAAATAAAAAGAAAAATCGGGCGTTATTTTAAAAACAGCCCGATTTTTTGTTGGTAGAGGAGAATAAATCAAGCGACATTCAAACTTCACGAAATTTTGTTGTAAAGGTCTTTTCGCCTCCTCTTTCTCTCTCAAGGCTATCTATACGTCATGTGTTGCAATGGCGTCTAGTATGTCCATTTCCTCAGGAACTTTTCAGTGGACGTTCTGCCTTCATTTATGAGCAATGCCTTACTTTCATCCGTTAATTCAAACTCGGTCGCCGATACGCCCTTCATTGGGATAAATATAATGTTTTTAACATGCTTTCTCGATATATAGCGTGAATCATGGGCATCCTTCATGGTTTTAAATAGGGCGTTGAACATTTCGATTGCATTATCAATTTCATGGGGCTTTTTACACTCTTCACCTGGACTCAATTTTATACCAAGTACAGGGCGAACTTTTTTCACATGCTCTGAATCAAACAGCCACATGGGAAAGTTGCTCAAAACCCCTCCGTCAACAAACACATGGCCCCGGTTTTCTTTATTCAGCTTCAACTGAACAGGTTCGAAGAAATAAGGAATGCTGCAACTCATTCGTACGGCTTTGGCAACCGGAAAACTCCCCGGATCAATTCCATACTTAGGAAGGTCATCAGGAATTACGACTAATCTCCCGTTGGTTATATCAGACACAATGATCCTTAAACCTTGAAAAGGAAGGTTAGAAAATGTATAAACCCCTTTTGCAGCAAGTTTTTCTGATATCCATTTTTCAAGGGCATCACCCTTATACAAACCTAGCTTCCAATAAATGATGAGCCACTTTGCAAAGGGAATCGGCAGATTGCGCCTTCTATGATCGAGCAGATCTTTTGTATCCATTTCATTTAAAATGTCCATCATTTCATTTCCCGTATAACCAGCCGATATGAATGAAGCAATGATCGCTCCCGCACTCGTCCCGGCAGTGCGGCAGAATGTAAACCCTTTTTGCTCAAGCACCTGAATAGCCCCGACGAGGGCAAATCCTTTAATTCCGCCGCCGGAAAATACCCCGTCTATCAACAAATGGCCCACCCCTGTTATAGGCTTTTTTATACTGTAAGCAGGGGATAAGTTATCTGTTACTATGATTTTCATACGGGGTACATAATTTCACGTGAAATACTGGACTTCACTTTGTGGAAAAAATTCTCCGATATATCCTCTTATTGTCGACTCCAAATCTGCCGCTTCTTCTGTCTGGTACACATATTTGCCGATTCCGTATCTTCCCCATTTATACTTCCGCTTCGTTTCATCAAGCTCCAGCTTTGTTTTTGGGTAATTTTTTTCAATGACTCTTTTTGCTGGAGCAGTAAAGCGATGCTGGATCAATTCAAAGGTCAAGTTTGATAAATCGACCCCCTGTAATGAATGGCTTAGCCGTTCGAATAATTCCTGATAGCCTATTTTCCAATCCTCATGAATGTAAATCGGGGCCACAATAAAACCAAGCGGATAACCAGCGTCAGCAACCTTGCGTGCAGCTTCTATCCGTTCTTCAAACGAAGATGTACCCGGTTCAAAATTTTTAATAACATAACGTGAATTGATACTAAAACGAAACCTAGTCCTGCCGTTGTGTTTCGCGTTAAGTAAATGATCCACATGATGAAATTTCGTGACAAACCTTAGAAGTCCGTGGTCTTTTTCCCCAAAGAACTCGATCGCCCTCTTTAAAGAATGCGTCAAGTGATCGATTCCGACAATGTCGGACGTACAAGCGGCTTCAAAGCGGGTAAATTCCGGCATTCTCTCATCCATATATTTCTGTGCAGCGTCAAAAATTTCATCAAGGTTTACATATGTCCGGATATAGGGTTTGCTGCCAAGGGTCGTCTGCAGGTAGCAATAGTGGCAGTGGCCCATGCACCCGGTTGCCAAGGGAATCGCATATTCAGCAGAGGGTTTTGAAGTATCGAATTTCAGTGTTTTCCGCACTCCGACTACGAGCGTCGACTTTGCAATCCGGTACTTCTGCAAATCTGTATCTCCAGGCAGCCCCCTGATTTGATTATGGGATGTCGTTTCCCTGATTTCTATGTTCAAGTCCTCGAATTTCTGTTTCAACTCCCGGCCGAGCGGATATTCCAGCGCCCTGGGTTCTATATAAACAAGCTGTGGCATAAATGGTTTCATGTTCCTTGTTTCTCCTTTATCAAAGGGTATGTTTGTTAGTCATGCAGTTTCAAAAAAATGAGATGCTAATCCTAAGGATAGTTTTTCAGTATCCTTTCTTTCTCATGAGCGATTTATTATGGAAAAAGAACATTAGAGCAAAGGAGGCAAATCAAATGTATAAAAGTGAAAAACATTATGAAACATACGCCCCAAAGAACCCAAAGCTTGCCATAGAGACAGACCAGACCTACCCAAATGCCAAAAACATCCCTGGCGATTCTGTGGATGAATACATGTTTCTCAAAACCGCAAACGGTATTTTGGCGGGGGATGAAATTGGACAGCAAAACGAGAATTTATAGCTAAGTCTCGTGTATTTACCCAATATAAAGCCCGGTTACATTGATTGTATCCGGGCTTACCTTTTCAAAGACTGCGGTTTATTTGTTTTCTTTTTTTCGCTGTGAATACATTTCCACACAATCAATAAAATGAGTATACCTATGATTCCAGAAACAATATAAGTTACGTTTAAGTAGTCATTCATTAAAATGGACATGATGGGCGGCCCAAACGCAACGCCGATAAACCGCGCAGAACTATAAAACGAAGAAATCGTTCCCCTTTCTTCCTTCTCAATATTTTCAGTAATCATGGCATCCAAGGTGGGCAGCAGTGCGCCTATCGCAATCCCAACCAGGCTGATAACCACTAAAAGCATGAACAGCCGTTCCTTCGCATATCCCACAAATACTACGCTAACAGACATAACAATCAAACAGGCCATAATGAGTTTTTTCATTAAAGGCAGGCTTCCCTTTATTTTCTTTCCGCTAATGTAAGAAGCTATACAGAGAATCAGTAAGGGAATCGCCATTATAAGCCCTTTTTTTATGCCTTTTAATTCATGAGCTTTCTCCAGGCTGTCTGACAGGAAAAAAAGGATCCCAAATAAAATTAGCATCAAAAAGGCACCCAGAAGAAAAACGGTAAACAGCCATTTGCCTTCCCGTTTAAAGATCTTTTTGGTGGCGTGAAGAAATTCCTTCAACTCTTTTGGCTCTTCTTTCTCTTTTGGTACTTTTATAAAAAAAAAGACGAGCCCAATGGAAATTAGGCTAAAAAAAGCAATGGAGAAAAACGGCAAAAACCATAAAATAGCAGCAAATAAGGATCCAATGATCGGACTTAGCACTTTTCCGAATGTATTGCTGGTTTCAATGACACCCAAGCATGAGCTTGTCTTCTCATCGTCATCTTTATAGAGATCCCCTACTAATGGCAAAATGATAGGAAAAGCGCCGGCTGCCCCAATTCCCTGCAATACACGCCCTATAATAATCCAAGTGAAGGGGGCGTCACTTTTCCAGGAAGCGAACCCGGCGATCAATCCTCCAATCAATGTGATGATCAACGATGGAAGGAGTACTTTTTTTCTGCCAAACTTATCGGATAAATAACCTGCAACTGGGATTAAAAATATGGATGCCAGTGAATAGCTGGTGATAATCATGCTCGATTGAAATGAGGTGATCCCCACTTTATCCTCAAAAATTGGCAGAACAGGGATAAGCATCGAATTTCCAAGCGTCATCACAAGGGGAATCGATGCCATGCTTATAATACACCAGACACTCACTTCGTTTTCTAGTTTCTGCTTTTCCATCCCTACACCTCATCAAACATTTGTTACTTGTATATTGTCCTAACCAAGTAAAATGATTTCGGACAAAATAAGGAAATAGATGGATACAGATATAGTGGTATAGATATTTAAAAACTGGCAGGATACATGTCCTGCCAGTTTTTAAAAATGGTAATCTTATTTATTTAAAGCCCGCATTTTAATTGGGCTCCGCAATTTGTACAAGTATTGCAGCCACCGATTTCTTTTACTTCACCCTTACGGCAAACCGGGCAGGTGTTGCCAACCTCTGAACCAATCGTTACGTCAGTAGATCGTAATTCATTAATGGTGTCTACAAGGACCACTTTTTTCTTATCCTCTTCAAACTCTAGTTCAAACTCATCAAGATTGTTCTCTTCTGCTTTTAATGTTAGCACTTGAGCATCACGGCTTCCGTCAACATAGACCGTTCCGCCCTTTGCACCACCTTTATACAGACGTTCATAAACCTTTTCAACCTGGTCAACTGTGTACCCTTTTGGCGCATTGACTGTCTTACTAATCGAACTGTCAATCCAGCGCTGGATGATACATTGTACATCCGCATGTGCTTCAGGTGCAAGATCCATTGCTGAAACAAACCAGTTCGGCAGGTTATCAGGGTCAACTTCCGGATGTCGATCCAGGTATTCCTGCACGATATCGGCCTTCACTTCAATGAATTTTCCAAGGCGTCCGCTTCGGAAATAGGTGAATGAGAAGTAAGGCTCCAAGCCGGTTGAAACGCCGACCATTGTACCCGTGCTTCCAGTTGGAGCAACAGTTAACAAATGTGAGTTCCGGATACCATTTTCAAGGATGCCCTTTTTAATATCATCCGGCATTTTCTTCATGAACCCCGTTTCAATGAAGGCGCTTCTTAATCGGTTTGTTTCTTGCTGTGTTTCCCCTTCAAGGAATGGGAAGCTTCCTTTTTCTTTAGCAAGTTCAATAGAAGCACGGTACGCAGTCGCAGCGATCGTTTCAAAAACTTGGTCAATCAAGACATTGCCTTCCTCTGAACCATATTCTGTCTCGCAATAAATCAATAGATCATGAAGTCCCATTACCCCTAGGCCGACACGGCGTTCACCTAGGGCCTGCTTTTTATTTTCCTCAAGGAAATAAGGGGTTGCGTTAATGACGTTATCCTGCATTCTAATGCCAATTTCTACGGTCTTTTTCAATTTATCAAAGTTCACGGTTTTTGTTTCTTTGTCTGCCATTTTAGCTAAGTTTACTGCAGCAAGGTTGCAGACTGAATATGGAGCTAGCGGTTGTTCCTGTTTGTTATCGTAAAGGTTTTTTATCCTTTACTTCTTACACTTCCTTTTTAGTGTAAGGTCAGCATATCTTTTCATTACAAATTATTCACAATGTCTTTCATGTACTGATGAAGTTCTTTTCTTCCTCGATCTTGATTAATTCGACAATCTTTATCAAATTGCCAAAATCATCATATATAAAAAAATCAGGCTTATAAATGTTGTATTCAAGATCATAGATTTGAACTTCAAATTTCCATTTCATCCCGGCGAAATCAAGGACTTAGCATGCATATTCGTAAGAGCTTCGTAAGATACCTCTATAAAAACCTGCATATCCTCTATTCATTCCATTCACCCCGATTTTGCCATTTCCATCGTGAAATGCAGTAATGTTGCGGCCTCGTGGATCGATTATATTCTGCAATGCAGGTTCACGATCTATGCGTTGCCCCTGACTGGATCTTTACTTCCAGCCTTCGGTTCGGATTAGCATCTCAGCCTTCCCGCTTTATTCCGCAATTTTTTTCGTGAGGCAAACTAAGCTGCTCTACCACACGGATTAGTCGCCACTACCTGCTGGCCATACGCCTTGGCATTCGTCATGTCATTAGCATTATCGATAAAGAAAATGCCTGGTTCTGCAGAGTACGTCGCGCAAATATTGATAAGGTTCCAAAGTTCTTTGGCCTTAATCTTACGGTACACACGGACTTTATGACCCTGTTTTTCCCATTCGCGCACGTCCCCGATGTTATGCCATTCTTCATTGTAAATTTTCATTTCCTCTGCATCATAGCTTTCTACATCAGGGAAGCGAAGTTCATAAATGGAGTCATTTTCGACTGCATCCATGAATTCTTTGGTCAGGCACACAGAAATGTTAGCTCCTGTCAGGAATTCTGGGTTGTGGACACTATAAGTTCCCCCGGCTGCCAATTTATTTTCAGCCTCATTGATGATTTTATCGTTGAAGCCACCCTGACCCGGGATATTCTTATAATTGACGATTCCCTGGTACATAGCTTCTTCCTGCTCTGTATGAGGTGTAAATTTTAATTTTTCATTTGCATATTTCTTGATAGTTTCATCGCTTGTATTTTCGATCAGGTATCGAAGAATTCTTGGATTTTGCATTTTTGAAATGATGAATTCAATGATATCCGGATGCCAGTCCGAAAGCATGATCATTTGGGCGCCCCTGCGACTGCCTCCTTGCTCGACCAGGTGCGTTAATTTTGCAATATCATCAAGCCAGGATACCGAGCCAGATGATTTTCCATTTACTCCTTTTGCCAGCGTGTTTCTTGGACGAAGTGTAGAACCGTTTGTCCCTACTCCTCCGCCTCGGCTCATAATCTCCATAACCTGCTTGCGGTGTTCGGAGATGCCTTCCCGGGAGTCCTGTACAAAAGGCATTACGTAGCAGTTGAAAAATGTCACTTCAGTCTCAGACCCAGCACCATATAATACACGGCCTGCTGGAACAAAGTTTAAATCAGCCAGCTCTTGATAAAACTTCCCAAACCATTCTTTTCGCTTTTCTTCCGTCGTCTCCACTGCGGCCAAGCCAGTAGCGTTTCGTTTTGCGATTTGTTCATAGTAAATTTCAAGAGGTTTTTCGATTACATCAAGAGAGCGTTTGATTACCCCTGTTTCAATTACCTCTGGCTTATCTAGCGCACCGCGATATTCTTCATCGACCAGTACTTCCGCGGTCTTATTTTGCCAATCGATACTAATGATAAAGCCTGTCCCCCTGGCTGGGAATTTAGGATCTTCTTTGATTGTCAAAACCACAAAATCGCCATTTGACAAAGTGACTTTTTCAGTGTCCTTGAATGAATATCGGTCAATCATTACCAATCTTGAAACGCCCTTATGCGTACGGAACATGTCAGGTGTGATTTTGTGAACCTGCGGAAATAAGGATATATCCTTATTCAATCTTTCAATATCAATCTTCATTGGTTGCCTCAGAACTACGGACATGGCTTCCTCTCCTTTATTTCCTATTTCTTTCTAGGATGTCGATTCTATATGTAAACATGATAGAGATGACTTAGAAATCGTTTCCCTAAATCTATCATATTAAAACCTTAAAAATCAATATATAGTATACAAAATATCTTGAACCATACTATATATTGTATAAAAGGTCAATAAGCTATATTTTTGTCAAACTATAAAAAGCACAAATAATAAAGGATGAAGTAGAAAATAAACGGTGAGACCGATTAATTCATCAATTTTCGACTTTTTTAGCACTTGTATTTTTCCAGTTCATGATGAATTCTCGTTATTACTGAAAAAACGTGAATTCATAATCAAGTAAAGGAAAAAGTTTTCTAGCAAAAAATAAAAAAGCGACGTGGTGGCCGCTTTTCTCAGTTGAAAAATGAACAGTTATCTCATAAAATTCCATTCATCACTCTCGTATTTGGTTTTAGCCAGCTGACGAACTTCTTCCAGCTGCTTATCGGTAAGGGCATAAGGCTGCAATTCAATTTCAAGCCCCTCTGCAAAACCTTTCCTGAAGGCTTCTTTAGCCTCAGGGATTCCAATTCTCCGTTCAGTAAGATCATGAATGGCAACTGCTTTGCTTTTGAAGCTATTCATCATCCTTTCTTTCACCCTGGCATTTGGGAAATTGAACATGCTGAACAATTTTTCATCGTCCAGATCGAGCAGGATGGATCCGTGCTGCAATATAACCCCTTTTTGCCGGGTTTGTGCACTTCCTGCTACTTTTCTTCCTTCAACTACCAGTTCATACCAGCTTGGTGCATCAAAGCAGACAGAGGATCGTGGTTCACGGAGGGCAGCCTTTTCACTATCACTTTTCGGGACGGCGAAATAAGCGTCCAGTCCAAGGTTCTGAAAACCTCTTAGAATCCCTTCGGATATGACGCGATAAGCTTCGGTCACATTTTTTGGCATATCGGGGTATTCCTCCGACACAATGACGCTATATGTAAGTTCATGCTCATGTAAAACCGCCCGGCCTCCAGTGGCCCTTCTGACGAAGCCTACTCCTAGCTTTTTTACTTCTTCAAGATTGATTTCTTTTTCGGCTTTTTGAAAATACCCAATCGACAGGGTCGGTGGATTCCAGCCATAGAAGCGGACAACCGGTGGCATCTCGCCCTTGCTGTGCCAATTTAATAAAGCTTCGTCCATAGCCATATTAAAGGCCGGTGAGCAATCCCCCGAATCAATGAAAGCCCAAACCTCTTTTTTCATTTCCATACCTTCTTTGCTGTCATAATTACCATAGTAGTTTACCAAACTTCCGAGTTAATAAAAAGCAAACGGACTCCTTGAAAACAACCTTTTGGCGTAGAAAAAGGTTTTGATTAAATACCTGTTCAATACTATAATAAAATAAGTTTGTATTGTTTTTGAACAGAAAGGGGTATATTACATTGACTTCGTTATATGTTTTATTGGCCATCCTAGTTGCCATCATTGCCTATTCGGTTTATAACTGGTTTCATCAGCGCCGGGTTGTCAAAACATTAAACCAGGAAGAATTCGTTGAAGGATACCGCAAAGCGCAATTGATAGATGTACGTGAACCGAGCGAATATGAAGGCGGACACATCTTAGGCGCAAGAAATATTCCAATGTCACAGCTTAAAACACGCTTAACGGAACTCCGCCCGGACAAGCCCGTCTATTTATACTGCCAAAGCGGCCTCAGAAGCGGCAGGGCTGCACAAATGCTCCACAAAAAAGGATATAAGGAACTTTATCACCTAAAAGGCGGCTTTAAACAGTGGGGCGGAAAAATAAGAAAGAAAAACTAATAAATAAGAAGGTAGGGGGTCAGTCCCCCGGTGCACTAACTTTTTAACGCACTGAGGATGACCCCTACAACCGATAGAAAAGCCCTTGCCAGGACAGCAAGGGCTTCTTCCTTTTTACGCTTGATAACGAAGAACCGGTTTTCTGGCAGCTAGTGTTTCGTCCAAGCGTTTGATTACCGTGGTATGCGGCGCTTCCTGGACAACTTCCGGCGTTTCCTCTGTTTCTTTCGCTATCTGAATCATGGCCTCAATGAAGGCATCCAATGTTTCCTTCGATTCTGTTTCCGTTGGCTCAATCATTATGCATTCCTCGACATTAAGCGGGAAATAGATAGTTGGCGGGTGATATCCAAAGTCCAGCAGCCTTTTGGCAATATCAAGGGTACGGACTCCCAATTTCTTTTGGCGTTTTCCGCTTAAAACAAATTCATGCTTGCAATGTCTATCGAAAGGAAGGTCGAAATAAGGCGCGAGTCTCCTCATCATATAATTCGCATTGATTACCGCATTTTCCGTCACTGCCTTAAGGCCATCCGGCCCCATTGATCGGATGTACGTATACGCCCGAACATTAATGCCGAAATTGCCATAATAAGGCTTTACTCGGCCAATGGATTGTGGCCGTTCATAATCAAGGAAATATTGGCCTTCCTTTTTAGCCACCAGCGGTTTTGGCAGGAAAGGGATTAAATCGTTTTTTACTCCTACTGGACCGGATCCCGGCCCGCCCCCTCCGTGCGGGCCAGTAAATGTTTTGTGAAGGTTTAAATGGACCACATCAAAGCCCATGTCCCCCGGTCGCGCCTTTGATAAAACGGCATTTAGGTTGGCTCCATCATAGTAAAGCTTGCCGCCGGCGTTATGAACGATTTCCGCCATTTCTAAAATATTTTCTTCGAATAAACCAAGTGTGTTCGGGTTTGTAAGCATTAGAGCAGCAGTATCAGCCCCGACAACGCGCTTCAGATCCTCTAAATCTACAAGTCCATTCTCATCCGATTTCACCGTAACTGTTTCAAAACCAGCAACCGTGGCGGAAGCCGGATTGGTTCCATGAGCAGAATCGGGAACAATTACCTTTGTACGTTTTGAGTCTCCGTTCCCTTCATGATAAGCGCGGATCATCATCAAACCAGTCCATTCTCCATGGGCACCGGCCGCCGGCTGGAGAGTAACCTGGTCCATCCCGGTAATTTCAATTAAGTGTTCCTGAAGGTCATACATCAGTTCCAATGCACCCTGAACAGTTTTTTCATCCTGATGCGGATTTATATGGGCGAAGCCATTCAGCCTGGCTATATTTTCATTGATTTTAGGATTGTATTTCATCGTACAAGAACCAAGCGGATAAAAACCGGAGTCAACTCCATGGTTACGGCGGGAAAGGGCCGTATAATGCCGCATAATGTCTAGTTCCGATACCTCAGGTAGTTCCGCCGCATCTTCGCGGATATATTCTGAGGGAAGAATATCTTCGATGGCAACAGCTTTGACATCCATTTCTGGAAGGCTAAAGCCGATCCGTCCCGGTGTACTTATTTCAAAAATTAATGGTTGATCCTGGTTATTCATGGCCATCCCCCAATTCTTCCACTAATGTATCAATTTCGTCTTTTGAACGCAGCTCGGTTACCGCTACAAGCATGTGGTCCTTAAGTTCCGGATAGACAGTTCCTAAATGGAAACCCCCGATTATTCCCTTCTGGAACAGCCGCTCATTCACTTCCTTATATGGAACTGGAAGCTTTACAACAAACTCGTTGAATGAAGGGCCGTCAAAAACGACCTCCAGATCTTTTGCCTTTAAAGCTTGTTTGGCATAATGTGCTTTTTGAATATTTTGTACTGCCATTTCCCTGACACCTGTTTTCCCGAGAGCGGTCATCGCTACCGAAGCAGCCAGCGCATTAAGCGCCTGGTTTGAACAAATGTTTGAAGTGGCTTTATCACGTCGGATATGCTGTTCCCGTGCTTGCAGTGTCAAAACGAATCCGCGTTGGCCGTTCTCATCGACTGTCTGGCCAACAAGTCTGCCAGGTACCTTCCTCATCAATTTATTAGTTACTGCAAAATATCCACAGTGCGGCCCCCCAAAGGCGGCAGGGATGCCAAAAGGCTGGGCATCGCCTGCTACGATATCGGCACCAAGCTTGCCCGGCGGTGTCAGCGCCCCTAGTGCAAGAGGGTTACTTGAAACAATAAACATCGCTTTTTGGGAATGAACAATTTCTTCAAATTCCTTGAGCGGTTCGATCCGTCCGAAAAAGTTTGGGTATTGGACAATAACACCTGCAATATCATCACTTATCAATTTCTTAAGTGCATCAATATCTGTTACGCCATCCGTATGTGGGATTTCAATAACCTCGACATACTGCCCCTTGGCGTAGGTCTTGATAACGTCCCTGGATTCCGGATGGACTGCAGCTGATACAAGGATTTTTTTCCGTCGTGTCTGCCCAGTACTTAGCATGGCAGCCTCGGCCAGTGCAGTGCCCCCGTCATACATGGATGAATTGGCTACATCCATGCCGGTTAATTCGCAGATCATCGTCTGGAATTCAAAGATCGCCTGAAGCTCCCCCTGGGAAATTTCAGGCTGGTAGGGTGTATAAGCGGTATAAAATTCAGAACGGGATATCACATGATCCACAATAATAGGTGTGTAATGGTCGTAAACACCGGCACCAAGAAATGATGCGTAGCTCTTTGTATTGGCATTCTTCGCCGCCATTTGGGAGAGCTCTTTTACTAAGGAAGATTCCGATTTTGCTCGTTTAATATTGTATTCTCCCTTAAATCTCACACTTTCCGGTATATCCTTGAACAGCTCATCCGCTGATGCGACACCAATCGCATCGAGCATCTCTTGTTTGTCTTGCTCCGTCATCGGTAAATAGCGATGTTTCATAGGAATAACCCTTCCCCTCTATTTTTTTGGTCGTTTATAAAAAGGTGTGGCAACCACTTTCGCCTTCAGTCTTTTTGAACGGATTTCCACTTCAACTTCAGTCCCAATATCCGTATACTCGTTCTTCAAAAGAGCCAAACCGACATTTTTCTTCAATGTAGGCGATTGAGTTCCCGTGGTTACTTCACCTATAACCTCGGAAGCGACATAAATCGGATACCCGTGGCGAGGTATTCCCCTGTCAATCATTTCGATTCCTACAAGCTTTCGAGGGGCGCCCTTTTCCTTTTGCTCCGTAAGCACTGCCTTTCCAAGGAAGTCTGCATTTTTATCTATTTTAACTGCAAAGCCGATACCGGCTTCGATCGGCGTGATATCAGCGCCGAGCTCTTGGCCATACAGCGGAAGTTTGGCTTCAAAGCGTAGTGTATCCCGCGCTCCAAGTCCGATTGGCTGGATTCCATCTTCCTTCCCAGCTTCAAGCAGCTGTCTCCAAAGCGCAATAGCATCCTCGCTCCTACAATAAATCTCAAATCCATCTTCCCCGGTGTATCCTGTTCTTGAAACCAATGTATCTATACCCTTCAAATCAACATGATCCTTAAATTTAAAAAAATCAATTTCGCTCAAATCAGTATTTTTAGATAGCTTTTGCAGCACTTTTTCCGCTAACGGCCCTTGCAGCGCCAGTTGGGCGATGTCTGATGAAACATTGTTTAGTTCCACGTCTTCCACTTTGTTTGCCTGAAGCCAATTAAAATCCTTGTCGATGTTGGCTGCGTTTACAACAAGCAGATAATCTCCATCGCTCTTTTTATAAACAAGCAGGTCATCCACGGTTCCACCGTTTTCATAGCACATGACGGTATACTGTGCTCCCCCGGATGAAAGCTTCAAAATGTCATTGGTCAGCAGTCTCTGCAGAAAAGCGATACTTTCTGGGCCCTTTACTTCGATTTCTCCCATATGAGATACATCAAATAACCCTACTTTAGTTCTGACTGTTTCATGTTCTTCCTTAATGCCGGAGAACTGAACCGGAAGTTCCCAGCCTCCAAAATCAATCGTCTTCCCGCCGCTTTCCTTATAAACCTCATACAGCGGCGTCCTTTTTAACTCAGACATTTCATTCCCTCCCTGAATCATTGGCTTTGGTAATTTGTAAACAACAGAAAAAAGGACAGAGAAACTCCTCAAAAAAGTTGAGCAGTTCTCTGTCCCGGTACCTGAAAGTTTACCTGAAAAAGGTTTTCCCCTTTGGTGGCCCACCTGAAATGGACACTCTCCAGAGCCGCGTCCGGCAAGAGTACTTTTGCCTGAGAGATTCACTTAAAAAGCTTGCTCCTTCGGCGCTACGCAGGTGTAGTCTCTCCCCTTGCCTTCATCCGCTTATAAAATTTTTTTGATTGACTATACTAAATAGAAAACTTATCCCATTTGGCGTGGCTACATCAGGTGGATGAACACCCAGATGTTTTTCATGCAGAAAAAACAAAAACACTTTCTGTTACAATTTTTCAAAAACTAAAACTTATCTTAATCATTTGAAATCTACTCTATCCTACCATTAAGGACAATTTATCTGCAATCTTTTTTATCAACAAAACTGAAAAAAACTGATGTTTAGTGGCCTTAAACGTCTTTAATGTTCGTCATTTAATAGATTCACACGGTATCACAGTTATTTCTCTACGTATTTTTTCATTTTTCCTGAACACTAGGAGGTGGCTTCATGAAGATCAACATTACTTCCGATACGGCATGGGGTGATGAATTGCTGCAAAGAATCAATGAAGACGGCCCCTGGGGAAGCTGGGAGCTGTTTAAGATGGCAGTCCAAATAGAAGAGCATCTGGCCATACCAGACTTCGAAGGCCTGCAGGCTCCCAAACATCTTCCTCAGCTGAAACCTCTTCCCCATCAATTGGAGGCTGCAAAACAGGTTGTTGAAAACATGAATGGAAAGGCAATCCTGGCTGATGAAGTAGGACTTGGAAAAACAATTGAAGCAGGACTGATTTTAAAAGAATATATGATTCGCGGCCTGGTGAAAAAAGTACTAATATTGGTCCCTGCGTCGCTTGTTTCCCAATGGGCCTTTGAAATGAACACAAAATTCCATATCCCAGCTGTTGTTCAGCATAAAAGCTATGTCTGGGATTCCTGTGACGTGATCGTATCTTCCATTGATACAGCAAAAAGAGAGCCACACAGGGAGATTATCTTCAACCAGGAATACGATATGATCATCATTGATGAAGCTCATAAACTTAAAAACAATAAAACGAAAAATTATGAATTTGTGCAAAGCCTAAAAAAGAAATTCTGTCTTTTGCTTACAGCTACACCAATCCAAAATAAAATTGAAGAAATTTTCCACCTTGTTTCCTTACTCAAACCCGGGCATCTTGGAAACGCTTCGATGTTTTCCGAAAAATACAAGGGCAAAGGCCGGACAATTAATGATAACCAGCATTTGAAAGAACTTGTCAATACAGTGATGATCCGAAACAGAAGGGTAGACACCGGAGTTGAATGGACGAAGAGAATTGTTGAAACGGTCATTGTCGAATTTACCCCAAGCGAACAGGCCCTTTATGACGCCGTAACCGAATTTAGACCTGAAAGTGCCGAGGGGATTGGGAGCACGTTCTCGGCATTGACTCTTCAAAGGGAAGCATGCAGCAGCCGGGAAGCTGTATTTTATACCCTTAGGAACATGGAAAAGAAAAACGAAAACCCTTCCGAGGAATTTCTGGACAAGCTCGATAACCTATATGCCAAGGTAAATGAAGTCGAACAAAACTCGAAGGCTGAAAAGGCTGTAGAACTGATTAAAAAAATAAATGATAAGGTCATCATTTTTACGGAATACCGGGCCACCCAGCTGTATTTGCAATGGTATTTAAAACAGCACGGAATCTCTTCCGTTCCATTCCGCGGCGGCTTCAAAAGGGGAAAGAAAGACTGGATGAAAGACTTATTTCAAAAGCACGCCCAGGTCCTTATCGCGACCGAAGCCGGCGGGGAAGGAATCAACCTACAGTTTTGCCACCATTTAATTAATTTTGACCTGCCATGGAACCCAATGAGGCTTGAACAGCGGATCGGCCGTGTGCACCGCCTTGGACAAGAGGAAGATGTAAGGATTTATAACTTTGCGACGAAGAACACCGTTGAAGAACACATATTGAAACTATTATATGAAAAGATTAATCTGTTTGAAAAGGTAATTGGGGAGCTGGATGAAATTCTGACCAAACTGGATATCGGCAACATCGAAGAATACCTAATCGATGTTGTCGGGGATTCTAGAAGTGAAGGAGAAATGAAAATCAAAATGGATAACCTGTCTTCTCTCATCCAATTCGCCCAGGAAATGAAGGAGGGAAATGCCAATGCAGCAACAGGAAATCCATGATTTTCTCCTCAAATACTTTCAATCGAACAATTGTGAAATCGTCGAAAACAAACCAGGTTATTTTGTCGTACAATTGACGATCGAAATGGATAAAGAGTTAATGAACAGACCATTTTATTGGCACTATCTTGAAAAAACAGGCGGGGAGCCAAACCCAATGAAGGTTACGATGATAACGGACCAAATGCTAGCGCCTGAAGATTTAAAGGGGGAGAACATTCATTTCGGATCACCCCGGCTTCATCAAATATTCGAGTCAACAAAACGGCTAGCAAGCTTCATTCGGCTTTTCGAAAATATTAAACAACCTTTTTCCGGAGGGCAGTATCCATTGTTTCCGTGGCTTTGCCAAAACGTAAAAGTATCCTATAGGTGTGACAGGAAGAAAGATGTGTTTATTTCTGTGGGGCTTAACTTGATAACGGGAGAAATATTGGAGAACTTCCATAACCGCATTCTCAGTCTGGACGTTACTCCAAAAATACCGGATTTCTCCTACACCCTCTCGCCGCTGATCATGCCAAAAAGCGGATTAACTCGTCTGGACACATATATACGCCAGACTTTCGAGGGTGATGACCATTCATGGGCTGAAGCAGCGGTAACAAGATGGGATAATGACTTACAGCTCCTTGAGCATTTTTATGAGGAAATGGAAGAAAAGAATGAAACGTATTTTACAGAAAAAGAAGCCCTGCGCTCGCAATATGAGCCCAAGATTGAAATTTCCGTAGTGAATGGCGGACTTTTTTATCTTACACAAAAAGCAATATAAATGCATGCTATAAGTAGCAGGAAGGAATGAAGAATGGCCCAATCAGTTTGGATTGGGCCATTCAAGTTTATTTTCTTTTCAACAGCATCATAAAAGCAAACGGAATGACCCCGAACCAATTGCTGACATAGGGTTCTTTGGCTTTCTTCTTATCTTCCCGCTGTTGTTTCCTTTCAGCCTTAGGTACAGCCATATATTTTACAAACTGTTGTGTCAGAAATTTAATATAATCATTTGTTTTCATACATACCACCCATTAGACAGTATGCTCCATTTGCGCTTCGTTTATTCGTGTTCGGATGTTATTAACAATCTCCTCGATGCTTTTTCCTGTTGTGTCGACGACGATAGGTGCCTCTAAATACAACGGCAGCCGCTCAAGAAACAGATTCTTCAGGTTTTGTTTGCGTTCCCCGCTTAAAAGAGGACGTGAATCATCACTTTCTACTCTCCTGGCAATTTCATCCGGTTCGCAATGCAAATAAACCCAATAGCCGTGGTCTACCATCCACTTCCGGTTTTCTTCTTTAAGGATCATACCGCCACCTGTAGTGATAATACAATTGTCTATAGGCAAAGACCGCAGCATTAAGCTTTCCATCTGCCTAAACGCATGTTCTCCCTGTTCAGCAAAAATATCTGTGATGGTCCTCTGCTCTTGTCTTTCAATCTCCTGATCTGTATCAAAAACGCGCATGCTCATCACTTTACCAAGAGCCATTCCTGCCGTGGTCTTTCCCGCTCCCATGAACCCTGTTAAATAAATGCTCCTCATCCTATTCACTCCGGACTACTTTTCTACCCATTTTACCACTTTTTTTTGCAAATTGTCATAGAGAAATAGCGATTGCATCTTTCGTTCGCCTTTGGTAGAGCCATACATCAATACTTTAATTACCTGTTCATCCACTGTACTTGCTTCAAAATAAACATCGCCCTTGGGATAAAATAGGATGCCGTTCTTGTCAGACAAGTTCCCGTTTAATTCAAGCTCCGCTATCAAATCAGCAGAAGCCAAACGGATTAACTGTTCCAAAACCAATTTCTCCTCAGTTTCTTTATAAAACTTCTTATCGGAAACATAGCCTTCTATCGCAAAAAGGGTGAAGGTTAAAAAGAAGGCTGCAATCATGGCTACTATTGGATAGATGGCCCCTTTTTCATTATCCATTTTCGGGCACCCTCTGTTCTGGAACAAACGGCCGCAATTTCCTTGTGAATAATTTCCCCTGTTTATCACGAATGGTAACTGTGATCAGACTGCCATTGGTCTCTACCTCCAGCCGCGAAATATTTTGGAGCATCAACTCATGGCCCGTACCGTTCAGCCGTCTCCTTACCTTATCCTGATACTGCTCAATCAATATGACATCCCCGTCTCCCATTAGGTAAAGCCTATCGCCTGACACTTGCCGGCTTGTTGACATCCAGACATCCTGTTTTAACTGGCTAATAAACACCTCCCATTCTTTTTGATTGATACTGCTTTTTTCTACGATGCCTGTTTTAAAGAAAGTAAACATACCCGCCGTAAACGAAGAAACTAAAACAAAAATAGAAAGGGAGACAAGCATTTCAATGAGAGTAAAGCCATTATCTTTTCGTAAAATCACAAACTGAAACATTCTTTCCTCCAAAATTTTTATAATAGATACAGCCTCTCATCATTGGAAAATCTGAGTTGGGCTCCCATGTCAGCTGATATGCCCTGCCATTTACGCTAATCGTTTTATCCACTGCTTCAATCTCCCTCTCCATATAAGCTTGCAATTTCTCGTATAATAAATGGAAAGCCTCCATCCGGATCCTTACATCAGCCCTATCCACCATAATTTTCTCGTAAATCGGCAGAATCGAAAAGGTGATGAAGCAAAAGATAAAAAAGGCCGCCAGCAGCTCGATATAAATATACCCGTTAGAGTTTCTCAATCCGGAACCTTCCCTTTCCAATGTTAAACGTCATTTTATAATCCCCGCTGGAAGTTTTAACTCTCCATACCCCTGAGCTTGTGATATTGCCGTTGGATGAAAAGAAAATTCGTAGATCCATCGTGCCCGGAACAAATTTTATAGTTTCAGGAATTTCACGTTCGAGCAGTATCCCTTTTGAAACATTGCGAATATAGTATGTTCCTCCTGTCCCTTTCGGAGGAACGATGATATATACTTCTACATATTGCTGGTGGCTTATGGCATAGTTTTGTGCATAATGGATATCATCACTTAAAAGGCGCAGAAAAAGCTCATTGTTTTGTTTCTTCATAAAGTACGGAAACAAGCCCGACGCAAGAGAAAAAAGTAAGATAAAGATTGCTAATACAATCAATATCTCCGACAAAGTAAAACCCTGGTTCTCTAAATCCTTGTTATTGATACGGATTTTATGTAGTCTCCACAACTACCGATACATCCCCTTTGTCGTCTATCTTTACTCCGTCCCCATTCGGACATGAAGTTTGCTGCAAATATCCAGAGCTTTGAAGCTCAGCAATGTTTGCCGGCAGCTTATTTTGATCTATTTCATAGGCCTGGACCTGCGCCCGAACCATTTTCAAGAAAGCTTCGCACCCTTTCTCCTGGATAGTAGACTGATTTTTTGTGATGTTAGGCACTGTGATGATCAGCAATATGGAAATAACGAGCAAAACGATTAACATTTCGATTAAAGTAAACCCTTTTTCATTCATTTTTTTCCTCCTTATAATCCTCCCAGCAGTGAAAACATTGGCATTAACACTGCGAGATAGATAGAAATGATCAGTAATCCGACAATGGAAAACAACAAAGGCTGAATGATGCGGATGGCTGCAGCCGTTCTTTCCTCAATTGCAGAAAGGACGTATCTGCTATAATGGAACAGCTCAGAATCCAGCGTCCCATATTTTTGACCATGTGCCATGATTACGCTTAAATGCTTTTCGAAATAAGGGACATCTTGAAAAATATCTTCAAGAGATTTGCCTTCCGTCAATTCCTGTTTAATTAGGGAGCATAGCTTTTGATAGAATGGCTGGCTTGACTCGGAGAAAAGACAGATGCTTTCATTTATCGACAAACCTCCTGAAAGCAATCCGCTTAATTGGCTAGAGAAAAACTGCGTGTCATACAGTTTGAGGAATCTTCCAATGAAAGGGATCTGATGAAGAATCTTACGCCGCCTGAGTGGGCATATCCTTAAGAACCAGTACTTTCTACCGAAAAAGATCAATACCAGTGAAACAACAAGAATTAAGGGAATGATAGGAAGAATTTTAGAAACAGCCAGGACTGCGTTCAAAAATATATTCTCTTTGACTTCCATTGACTGGAATAGTACCTGAAACTTGGGCAAGAGCGTTTCTTGAAGAACATAAAAAATATTCACAACAAAGAAAAAGAGAAAAAAAGGATAAATAAGCAGCTTTTTTATTCTTTCAAAATCTTCGGTCCTTTTCTTCCAATAACCCCCTCCTTCCTTAAGCGCCTTCTCAATATGCCCATAACTCTCGCCATAATATATATAGCTCACTAATTGGGGATGAAAGCACATGGAGGCGAGAACGGAATGAAGCCGGTGGCCCTGTCTCAGGTTCAAAAGTGCTTCATCCAAGTCTGCTGCTTTCTTTCCTGATTCCTGTAGCAAAAGGAATTGGATGGCATGAGAGAGAGGATAGCCGTTCTCGAGAAGTTCACCGAGCTTGATCAAAAATTGAGCCTGTTCCACGCCTTTCCATTTACTTCGTTTCATGTTTATGCACCCAGCGATCATATTCAAGCGGCGTGACATACCCCATGGCCACGGCTTTGGCAATCTCATCCTTCAGTTCGCGGTAACGGCAATGGGCTTGTTCGCCCTTCGCCCTCTTTAATACCTGTGCTAGTCCTTTGCCATACAATAATTCATAGACACTTGCCCGCTTGTATTTCTTCCCTGTAAGACATGCCGATGTACAGTCGCTTCCTTTACAGTACGGGCATTTTAATTCCAACAGCCTTTGTGCGGTTACTGCTATTAATGTCTGCTCAATCTCAACCCAGCTCACACCAAATTCGAGCAACCGGTATATTGCCCCTTTTGCGTCACGAGTGTGCATCGTGGTCAAAATTAAGTGCCCAGTTAACGCCGCTCTAACTGCGATCTTGGCCGTTTCCGAATCACGGATTTCCCCCACCATTATGATATCCGGGTCATGTCTTAGTGCTGCCTTCAGCCCGACAGAATAAGAAATGCCCGCCTTTTCATTAATCTGCACCTGGAGCATTTGCTCCGACTCATTTTCAATCGGATCTTCGAGCGTAATCACATTGCGGTTGATAATTTCTTTTGCGTGATGAAGCAAGGAATACAGGGTGGTCGTTTTTCCTGAACCTGTTGGTCCGGTGAATATGATCATTCCGTGAGAATGTTTTAAAAGCGCCATTAACTTATTCGCAGTATTACTAAAAAGGGAAAGCTGTTCGATCGGCAGAATAGTTTGCTGTGGGATTAAGCGGATTACCAGGGATTCTGAAAAAGAGGAAGGAAGGGTTGATAAACGCAGGCCAATCGTTTTCTTATCAATGACCATCGTAATCGACCCGCTTTGGGGACGCCTTTTCTCACCAATATCCATCGACGCAAGGAATTTCAAATGGGATATCAGTCTATCTGATTCTTCGATGGTTAGCATGACTTGCGGGAATAGCTTGTTATCAATGCGGAACTGGATGAGAGGCCCTTCTTTTCTTGGAAGGATGTGAATGTCCGAGGCTGACAGGCGGACGGCATGCGTGAGAATCCTTTCTGCTTTTTTTTCAATTGATTCCAAATATTTTTCACCTCCAAATCTATTTGTATTTACCTTTCGACGCCGATTTGTATTTTCCTCCTCTTTTCGTCAAAAAATTAAAATTTTTTTAGATAATCTGCCATACACGTAAATTTGCTGAACTTAGGATAAATAAACCTCTTAAGACCGTTATTGTTGGAAGAAATACATTAACTACCCTATCAAATGTGAACATTTTCTAAACAGTGGAAATATACATGTTTTCGGAATAACCACTGTATTATAATGAATAAAAATCGATCTCTATGAGGTGAAGAGGATGGATCAAACTTTAAAAATAACAAATGTGTTATCTGACCCGACCCGCTACCATATTTACCAGTACATAACAAAAAACCATCAAGATGTTACCGTACAAGATATAGCAGATTCATTTGAGATCCATCCTAACGTTGCCAGACTTCATCTTTCAAAGCTGGAAGATGTGAATATGCTGATTTCTGAAACGAAAAAAACAGGGAAGGGAGGACGGCCAAGCAGGCTCTATCGCTTATCGGATGAGGTGATCCAGCTACATTTCCCTTTCCGTGACTATCAGCTTTTATCGAAAGTGGCCATTCAAACAATGCTTTCACTTGGTGAAGCAGGAAAAAAAGCTTTGTATCACACAGGTAAACAATTCGGGAATGAATTGGCCGTAAAGCTAGCATCCAGTATCAACCAGCCAATAGGCAATTTGTCTTTTGAGCAAAGGGTATCAATCCTGAAGAATGCGGCAACCATGGCAGGGTTTTATCCGGAATTACATATAAATGGGGATCAGACAAAACTATTTTTTCAAATCTTTAATTGTCCCTTTAAGGAAGTGGCCGCAAAGGAGCCGGAGGCGGTTTGCACAATGCATAACGCCTTCTTAAGCGGCATGTTTGAAGCTTTGTTTGAATCAGTAGAATTTGTGGAAAAGGAAAATATGTTGGAAGGATGTGCCACCTGCTCATACCACGCTATCGTCACAAAGTAGCTACAAAGAGTTCTTTACATATTCTTACCAATTACTTTATAATTATTTTGTATGAACATGACGGGGATAAAGGAGGGATACAAACATGGAGCGCATGTACAGAGTTATGGGGTTTTGGACAGGCGTTATGGCTGTAATGTTTTACTTGGGCGATATGTATACCACATCGTTGCTTTTCTTCGGTCAAACCGGGTTCTTTGTTCTTTTAAGTTATTTAAAATTATCTGAACGTATGTATATCTACGTATTCGGCGCTTATTTAACCGTTTTCTTTGCCGGATTCACCTATTGGACTACTTTCATGATGGTCCCGGGAGCCGCCGGCGGTCATTAAAGCGCATACATAGAACCCATGGACCTAGCTTCATGGGTTTTCGTTTTGTGCATCTTTACTTATCTACCTGCTTAAGTAATGTCCAACTGTTTCCAAGCATGTAAATTCGCACTCTGTTAACCGAATAATGGAAATGATTCCATACTTTCTATTATCCCTTTGGTTTGCATCATTACTCGAAAATAAGAGCTTATTCCTCCGTGAACGACCAGATTTCTAATAGCCCTATTCCTTTTTGCAATCTCTGAAAAAGGATTGGAACCATCATGATCACATAGCTCCTCCAGGATCCCGGCCTTCAATAGAAATTCCTGCTGACCCAATAGCTGTTCGTTCTTTAGGCCAAATTGCGTACCGTAATGAGCCAGTGCATCAAAATGTATATGCGTAGTCAGATCCATTTTTCCTGGATTTTCTAATACATTTTCAAACATTCGATGATTTTGGTAACCCCTTAGGCTTCCCTTTTTATGGGCAGGTTCTCCCCATTCCTCATTCGTATAACCATAATCAATTGTAACTATCAAGCCTTTTTGCAAATGCTCAGCAATTGTTTTTATATAAGACACCATGGCCAGCGGCACTTCAAACCGCTGCCCTTCCGTGAGTGATAGACTTTGATCCTCCAAAAACGCAAAAATATTAGCATTCTGCAATGGCTGTAATTCTTCTATAAGCTTCCCTTCATCCAGGGAAATACATACTTCATATAATTGGCCCTGCTTCTTTTCGATCACGTGAACCGGCATCGCGTCATACAGTTCATTGGAGAAGATGATTCCCTCGATCACTGGCAGTTTTTCAATGCTCTCTATAATTTTTACGTATTTAAATTCCGTTAGGGCTTCTCTTTGTTGTTGGCGATGAAACGGGCTGACATCATTGATAAAATATTTTAGATCCTTCTCCATCGCCGGTTCTTTTTGTCTTATGTAGCTTAAGATTGAATGGGCAAGGCGGCCAGTGCCCCCGCCGATTTCACAAAAAACCGGCGGCAGGCTGTATTCCTTGACACAGTGAACAAACCACCTTGCCAGAGTGCGGCCAAATGCATCCGCTAAATTGCTCGTTGTGTAAAAATCACCTAGTCTTCCAATTTTCTCTCTATTGTTCATATAATAACCGGTTTGGGGCGAGTATAGCGCAAGATTGATAAAGTCGCTGTAGCTGATTCTTCCATCCGGACTTTGATCGATAGCTTCTTGTATCCATTTACCCATTTGTTTCCCCTCTTTTATTAGGTGGTCTTTACTGCTTAAAAACCATTTAGGAAAGGATTGCTTTCCATTTCATCCGCAAGTGTAGTGACAGGGCCATGGCCGGATAACACGATCGTGTCCTCAGGAAGGGACAAAAGCTTGTTGTGAATGCTTTTCATAAGCTGGGCGTAATCTCCGCCTGGCAGATCAGTACGTCCTATGCTTCCCTTAAATAAAACATCCCCAGAAAAAAGCAGGCCTTTTTCCTCTAAAAAGTAGGATATACTTCCAGGCGAATGTCCCGGCGTTTCAAATAACTTAAATGAAAAGCTGCCAATCTGCAAGTCCGTTTCAGCTGCCAGAATATGTTCTGCAGGTTTTAAGCGGATAGGTGGACCAGGGAATCGCTGTGAACCGTTCAGAGCTGGGTCAAGCAGCCATTTCGCTTCTTTTTCATGTATATAGGCCGGAATTTCGAAAAATTCACGAATTTGGTCCAACGCCCCGATGTGGTCAAAGTGGGCGTGAGTCAATAGCACTGCAAGAGGTTTTAGCTTTTTGGTCTGGATATATTGGATGAGCTTAGCTGATTCTTCTCCAGGATCAACGATGATGCATTCCTGAGCATCATTAGAAAGAATGTAGCAATTTGTTTGTAAGGGTCCCAAGGGGAGCTGATTCCATTTCATGTTTTCCATCTCCATTTTTTCTGTTTGTCTGAAAATCCAAGCAAAACGGTTTCGAAATTTAAGATTTTCCTTTACTCCTTACATTTTACACTAAATGGGAAAGATTTTTAAGAAAGAGAAATTATGGATTATGCCACTGCAAGCCATACAACATAAAAGTGTCATTTTTTAAATCTCGACAAATGGAAAAAAAACCATTAAACTATAAACGAATGCAATTATTTACATATTTATTACACAGGTACAAGCATCTTGTGGCCAAATACTGTCTGGTAAGCACTACTCATCTTTAAGTAAGGGGGTTAAAAATATGGGCTTAATGATTATCTTCAGTCTTGTTACACTCCTGGCTTTATTTGCGGTTATCAGCTCTTTTAAAAACAAGAATTTTCTGGGATTCATTTTCGCTGCGGGAACAACAGCTGTAATCGGCTGGTTTACGGTCATGACAATCATTCACCATGGCTTCCCTGTTGCGCACTAATACGAAAGCGCATTCTTAAAGAAGCAACCCATTACACTTCCTATCGAGAAAGTGTAAGAGCACAGTGCAAGCAAAAACGAGGCTATTTTTTAGCCTCGTTTTTTATTTCAAATGGTTACTCACGCTCTGCATTTTCCTTTCCATTGTGGACTCTTTGTCTCGGCGATCATCTATTCTAATGGATGTCGCAACCCGATCTATTCCCTTTGCAAAAGGAGATTCATGGATTTCCTGAATGACCTGAAAAATAATAGAAAGTTCGCCCTCAATAATTGTATTCATGGGCGTAAGCTGGTAACGAAGGTTACCTTTTTCTTCATATTCCTTTAGAATGTTTTGAATGTCAGCCACATAGCTGCTGACACTTGGGCCTTTCGTACCAATGGGAATTACGGCTATATCTGCTATTGCCAATCTACTCATCCTTTCTAGTTTCCACTAGTGAAAACACCTTCTTTTCGTACGTGTTAATCAGTTTCTCGTGCTGATGGCCATATAAACACCAGTTGCCTTCAGGTGAACAAGTTATCGGGGCATTTTCCGCACTTTTTAGTATGGTTATTATATCCCCAGTACGGTAATTAACCTGGATGAGCTTATATTGCTCCCCGATCTTTCCTTCTTTTGGATGCTTGTCAGGAACGAAGGTATAAAAAGAATCCTGTGCTTCGTTGAAGGTGAAATTGGGCACCTCCGAGTGAGCATAAGAAGTGGTTCGAGGCACCATGAAAGAAAATATTTGTTTATTGCTCCCATCAAAAAATTTATAAACTGCTTTATCCGGTTTTTCAGTCGTAACTTGTATCGCCATGAATCCTTCCCTCCATTTATGAAATTGGAGGACATCCAGCATAACTGCTTTCTTTTTCCGGCTCTTCATATCCATCGAGATAAGAGGAGCTGTGGCATCTAGATCATTTTTGTCCCAGTCCAGATACATCAACCGGTCTTTAGCTTCCCATTGTGCGAAAGGCTGCGGGAAATCCAAGTGGGTTATCTTCTTTTGTTTCGTATCAATCTTGTAGTTGGTGAAGCTCCAGTCTTCAAAAAAGCTAGTTACAAATAGGACGCCATTCTCATAAGGATTCCAGGAAAAGTCAAGCTCCTCTGAGGGGATGGCAGCCGCAAACTGTTCAGTGCCATCGTTTCTCAATAGATGGATGGTGGCTTCTTTTGCCGAAGATGAAGTATGTACCAGCACAAAATTTTTTGAAGGGCTGATCGACACATTCACAATAGGTGCAACAGGCTGGTAAAAGATTTCCTGTTGGCCGCTTTTCATGTTTAGTACCATTAATTGTTGGGGCTCATTACCAATTGGTCTTGCCAAATACAAAATCAAATCGGAATCCATCCAATCGATAACCGTTTCAACCTTCATTTCTTCCTCGATGATCGTTTTCGGTATTTTGATCTGGTACATTGATTTATTATCAATGTCTTCCCCTTTATCGACAGTACGTTCGGTTACGGGCTGGCAGGCTGATAAAAGAAGCAATAGTAAGAGTATAAGTAAAAACTTAATCAAATATATTTTTCTAGTCATAAAACGAAACCTTCGCCATGGCATGCCAACGAAATACCGAAGAAAAGCGATTTTTTCCCCACCTCCCTCATAGATTTAGGCTGATAATTTTTATTATAAAACAACTAGTAGCGAATGCCGAGAATTAATTCCTATAATGGTTACCTATACAATGCTGCCATTAACATCCCCAATGTTTCGCAGTAGATGGTATCCATCTGCGATAAGGGCAGCGGATTAATGCCTTTTCCAAGCTCAAGGGTAAAACCGGGACGCTGATATTCTTGAATGAACCAATCTTTATAACCCGCATGACTGTCAACATATCGCACAGCCTTATATCCGCTTTTCTTTTCAAATTCTTCGGCAATCCAGCCAGCGTTGGAAGGTTCTTTGCCTTCGTAACCCCAATAGAATTCTCGTCCCTGAGTATGGAGGGCCATCACTTTTTCAAAGTCACGCTTTTGAGCGAGCTCCCACATCGCCACAGCCTCAGGCTCGGTCAATGGTGCTTCACCCGGAAAATCTCGCGGCGCAGGGGCTTGAGGTATTTTTCTCCTTTTCTCGATTTCCCACCTGGCTGGATACTGGTTATTAAGATCTACTCCTCGGATATTGGCTTTCCAGGCATAAAACTCATCAGAACCTCCATTCATTGCTTCTACATCGAACTTTCCTTCCGCCGCCCTGGTACCATGGAGGACGAGATCCACACCATCAGGGTTGACCATTGGTACCATTGAGATCCTCTTTGTTTCATAAATTGGCAGCGTGTATAGCCCATAGAGAGGCAGCCCAGTAGAGAGTGATATTAGCAAATCATTTAGCCATCTCATCAGAATGGCCGATGTTATCCATTCATTAGCATGAAAAGAGCCATTATAGTGAACGATTTCTCTGCCCTTCCCTAAACTCACTTCCAAAATGTCTTTACCAAGGACACTTTTGCCGATCGTTTGTATTTCAAGAAATGGGTATAGCTTCTTCAGCCGGATTAAATCCTTCGTTAAAGATGAATAATCGTAGCGTTTTTTCGTTTTGATGGCCGGCCTGTTGATGCTTACAGGAATCTTTACCTCCTGGCTTGGCTCAAAATCCCCGTTTAACACCCATAATGCGTCGGCAGAAACACGAAAATTCTCTGCTATTTCCGGAAGCGTTATCCTCATAGACGAAGAGATTTTTTGTTTTTTAAATCCAGGTATATGGATTATTGATCCTTTTAGCAAGCCCTCATTAATGACATTAGGATTGGAATCCCTAATCAATTGAAGCGGAACATGAAAAAGCATGCTGTAATATACGAATGAGTCTCCATCTCTGCCAACTATCCTCAATCGGTTTCCCTCCCCGCATCTTCTGTTAAACTGTATGAGGGATATAAAAGAAAAATGTAATGCAGCCAAAATAACCAGAAAAAGACAGCCTCATATTTTTTACGGGCTGCCAATGAACAGGGTTGTTTATTTTGATATTTTCTGGTTCCGTTCTCCATAAAAACGAAGAAGATCTCCATAAATAATCTTATCTGAGTAATCCAGCTCTTGTTTTGCATTCTCTATAAATGGTTCACAATAAGTTTTTTCCGTAAGTTGACCTGTGCGCTTATCATAACAAGTGTCCCTTGTATAAACAAACTGCTTTGTTATAAAGCTGCTGTCGCGAAGAACAGTTAATTCTAAATTGCCTCTGGAGAATAAATCAGATCCAAACTCAATAGTACCGCTGGTTTTAATTCCCAGCAAATGAAGAAGCGTCGGCCTTAAGTCTATTTGTCCTGATACTTTGGAAATGGTTTTGCCCTCTTGTCCGGGTATATGGATGATTAACGGTACCCGTTGTAACTGAACAGACTCAAACGGGGTAATCTCTTTTCCAAGAAATTGGCCCATAGCCTGGTTATGGTTTTCCGAAATGCCATAATGATCCCCGTAAATGACAATCACTGAGTCTTCATAAAGACCGGAAGCTTTTAAATCAGCAATAAATTGGCGGAGCGCCTCATCCGTATACCGTACGGTTGGAAAATATTTATTCAATGTCTTAGAATCTGAATGATATTCATCAATGGATCGGTCCCTTTCATCCAGAAGAAACGGAAAATGATTAGTCAGCGTAATAAATTTTGCGTAAAAGGGCTGGGGCATTTCCTTTAGGTGAGCGATAGACTGGCTAAAGAACTCCTTGTCCTTCAAGCCCCAATTAACTGAATTACCAGCATGGACCTGATAATCGTTTATGTCGTAAAACCGTTTAAAGCCCAAGGATTTATACATAAGATTCCTATTCCAGAAGCTCCCGTTATTCGCATGTAAAGATGCTGTAAAATATCCTTTTTCATTTAAAATCTCAGGCATTCCCCTGTATTCATTTTGGGAATGCGTAAAAAATACCGCACCGCGGCCTAAAGGATAAAGTGAGTTTTCAACAATGAACTCAGAATCCGAGGTTTTGCCCTGTCCGGTTTGGTGGTAGAAATTATTAAAATAATAGCTTTCCTTCAAGAAACGGTTTAAAAAAGGAGTGATTTCCTTGCCGTTTACGTTCTCATTTATCACAAAGCTCTGTGTCGATTCCATGCTCACCATGATGAGATTTTTCCCTTTTGCAATCCCATATAGCTCTTCATTTGGTACTTCTCGATTAGCACGTACATAATTTTCGATTTCAGCAAGTTTGCTCCCATCGGCAACTGCTCTTTGCGCAGAGGATTTTGATTGCAGGACCATATCATACAAATGGTAATTATAGGTCCCGATATTCTTTACAAGAATCTCCCTGTCAAATGTTCTAGTGAATAATTCCGGGCGCTCGGCTTCTGCCAAGCCAAAATTAAAACAGAACAGTCCGGATGTTGCAAGCAGAAATACCTTTTTATTACCCGTATATTCAGGCGATGCCAAAAAGGCAGGCTTTATATATTTGATTACAACTAATAGTAACAAATCTACAAAATACAAAAAGTCGGCAGGATTAACAAGCTCGGTGACACTGCTTCCCAAATCACTCATATTGCTCGTCTGAAAAAGCACTGGGATCGTTAAAAAATCATTGAAGAACCGATAGAATATAATATTGGCAAAGAGAACAGTTGTGAGGAACGAGCTCATTAGAAGAACATACACATTTTTCCATTTTTCCTTTAAGAAAAGGCTTACATTAAAGATCAATAATAAAAAACTAAGAGGATTTATAAAAAGAATGAGTTCCTGTCTCCAATTTTCTATATCAATGTTAAAATTGACCTTATAAGCAATATAAGTCTTTATCCATAAAAAAGACACGGCCAGGGCCATGAAAGAGATCCCTGGTGAGGCAGTAGTCCTCTTCATTATACTCCCCCTTTGTGTTAGACCCAATCTACCTGTATATGTATTAATCTCAGTTATAATACATACCCGCTAAAAGAATAATAAAACTTTACCAAGCAAGCTTTATTCAATCTTTTAAGTAACCAAGCAAAAAGCAAAGAGAAAGAAGTCTTCCTTACACAGAAAACTTCTCTCAGTAGCATTCACTTTTTTATTCTTATCTATTCGACAAGGTAATTCTTCACGAGCCAGGCCGCCCCAATGACACCTGCATCATTTCCGAGGGTAGCTATATCGATTTCTGTTGATTCTCCCACCCGTGGAAAGGCGTATTGCCTGAACCAATCTTGGACCGGCTTCAGCAATTTACCACCTGCTTTGGAAACACCGCCGCCAATGATTATTTTTTCAGGATTAAGTGCGTTTGCTATGTTGGCAAGCCCAAGACCTAAGTACCGGCTAACCTTTTGAATGATTTCAACTGCCAATTGGTCGCCTTGTTGTGCAGAATCAAAAATATCTTTGGAAGACAATTTTCCATTGTTATTCTTCACACCGTGTAGCATGCTTATGCCTTTGAAATCCGCCAATGCTTCCTCAGCCAATCGAACAATGCCTGTCGCAGAAGCAACGGTTTCTAGGCATCCTTCTTTTCCGCAGTTACAACGAGCTCCATCTTCCGGTACCACAGTAATGTGGCCAATTTCACCAGCTGCTCCGCTAATTCCGTGCACCAGTTCTCCATTGGCAATAATACCGCCGCCAACACCTGTTCCAAGAGTTACACAGACCAAATCCTTTGCTCCATTTCCAGCACCTTTCCACATTTCTCCAAGGGCCGCTATGTTCGCATCGTTGTCAATGAAAGCTGGAAGGGAGGTTTCCACCTCAAGTAAGTCTTTTAACGGATAATCCTTCCAGCCAAGATTGACGGCTTCATAAATTGACCCATTTATAAAATTCACAGGTCCTGGCGCTCCCATTCCAATGCCAAGGATCCTGTTTTTTGGCTCTCCAAGCTCTTCGAGCTTGGCATCGATCGCCTTGGCAATGTTAACTGTAATATTTTTCCCTTTTTCTGAGATGTCAGTGGGAATTTCCCATTTATGAAGGATTTCACCGTATAAGCTTATAAAAGCGATCTTTGTCGTCGTTCCCCCTAAGTCCACACCAATAATCCATTTTTCCATTGTACTCACCTTTTGTTAGTTATTTCGTTGTTTGTCTTTTTGAATTTGGATTTGCTGTCTTAACAACAGCAGTGCTGTCTGTAGCTCCTTGGTTTCAATTAATTGGGAGCGGTATAATTCCTTAATCTCCGCCTCCATCAACTCAAGGTCCGCAATTCGGTCTCCTGTATAAATGATCGTACCAAACCGTTTTAAAAATTGTTGAATATCGTATATTGTGTTCATACTTTCCCTCTAAAGATATTTTTTTCTATAAAAAGTATAAAGCAATGGGAATTATCGTACAAGTGCCTCCTGCCCGATCGTGTAAAACAGAATTCTTTCCCCCTCCATCATACTTGTCCATAGCCGTACATATAGTAGATTAACGTGACTATGGAGGATGTCTTGTATGAAGATTCAGACTAAATATGGATTGTTCGCTGTACTAATTATCATTACGGCAGTAGTTTATTTCTTATATGTTAAACCTGTCAGGGAAACGATTATTTTTTTCCCCCTTGATCCTTCCATACAGTTTGACGAAGCTTCTACTGCACTTAGAGCCAATCAGGGGAACGGCTCCTATTCTATTAGCTGGTCAGAAGAATCAGTGTTAAACATGGAAGCGTACTTGCGGCAGGATATTTCCTTGCTTTATAAAAACGGAAAACTGGCGAGTGTATTGAAAGATTGGAAGCAGGATGCGAAATTGATCCAACAAGCTGAAAGCTTTCCAGTTGAAGAAAGCTCCTTGTTCCAAACTGTTACGTTCCATTACGCTGAAGTTCATACACCTGAATCAAAAATATTTAGCGCTCAAAGGTTGACGGAGGACAAGCTTTATGTGATCCGCTCGCCATATTCCGCCTTTCAGTCTTTTTTACAGCCGATTTCAACCGAACAACATGAATGGAAGGAAGTCCTGGAGCAAACGGCAAGATCGATAATTATGGAAAGCCTCAATCAAGCTGCCTCTGCCTTTGGAATCGATAGGAACCGTTACCGAGTGGCTCCCCTGACAGATTTGAGAGCAAAGCAGGGAAACCTCCTTTCCGGTTACACGGAATCAAAACAAGACGAAATTATCGGCAAACTTTGGGAGGGCCTTTACCGCAATTATGTATTAGGTATCCGACACGATAACGGAAGTGAGTTGAGCCCGCTCGGAAGCACGGTACCCCTTTTACTTGTTGCACTGGATAAAAAAGAACTGTTGGTGGTGTTCACCGCCTCAGACGGCGCGCCTGTGTTGCTGCGTCAAAGACTGCCCTCTCCCCGCTGACGTAACTGTTCGAGCAGCTTTTGGTATCTTTCTTCATCAGGGCTTATCTCTGCGGCTTTTTTTGCGTGGACCTCAGCCCGCTTCGGTTGGCCCGCATCCATATAAACAAGCGCCAAATTATAGTGGGATGCAGAAAAATCCGGATTGTATTTTATCGATTGTAAATAATGCTTTTCAGCAGCTTCGAAATTACCCCGGTGGGACTCTAAATTTCCAAGCACAAAATAAGAATAAGGAGCATTTTGATGTTTTTCAGTGAATTTTTCTAGTAATTCTTGAGCCTTGTCTACCTGATCCTCATCAAGATACTTTTGGGCGATATGTGCTGTTTGTCTGTCATTTCCGTCTAATGCAACGGAAGAAAAACCCATCTGTAACAGCCAATATGTCACGAAGACAGCTGCAAGTGCAAAGGCAATTTGACGGACCGGCTGTTTGCTTTTTGGCAGATGGACAATCCCCGCAGCCAAGAATCCGCCAATCAATCCGCCAATATGACCCGCATTATCGATCCCTTCCACTGAAAAACCATATCCGAGGTTAAATAGAATTAAAATGATGACATTCATCCCCATAGTCCTGAAAAAAAGCTTCGGATGGGCTATCCCGAAATAGAGGAGAGCACCAAAACAGCCAAAAATGGCTCCACTGGCCCCCGCAGAAATGTTTGCATTTGTTAAAAAGCTCGCCAGCACCCCGGCAAAGCCGGCAAATAGGTATATGAAAAAAAAACGCAGCCTGCCATAGATCCTTTCAACCTCACCACCGAGAAAGTATAGCGACATTGTATTCATCAATAGATGAAGAAACCCAATATGCACAATGATAGGCGTAAAAAACCTCCACCACTCTCCCTGGAGGATGAGCGGGTTGTATTTAGCCCCAAATTCAATCAGTGTCGACGAATTTGTACTACCGCCATTGAGTTCCATAAGCAGAAACACAGCTACCTGCAATACGATGAATAGATAGGTAAAAAACGGCTTCCCTGCTGAAAAAAGCTGTTGTTCCTCCTTGGCTTTTTGTACGGATGCGGAAAGGGCCGTTTGCTTTAAATAAACGATTTCCGCTTCTTCTATTCCTTCGCCTTCTGAGAACTTGAAATGGAATTGCTTTTCCAGCTTCCCCTGAAGTTCCATGAATTTATTCTCAAATCTGGATGTATCCAGTATAAATGTATGAATGGTTGTCTTATTGCTGATTGACGGTGACGATATCAAGTATTCATAGTCATCAACCGGGGCAAAAGATGTAACATAAATGTTAAACACGTTAAGCGGCTTTCTAATTAGTTTCCTTCTGATTTGTTCCCCATTCAGGGCCGTCCTTTCGATATCCCGCTTTAGCCAGTTCGCCCAATCCAGGTTAACACGCATCAGCCTAATCACAGGAAATCGCTGGTTTCTTCCATTTTCAAGCCAAATTTCATCATGGTTGTCAGAAATCGTAATCATGCGATACCCATAACGTGCCGTAAGCTCCTTGACCATGGACCAAAATATATAATCCTCTTTTAAGCCCAATGCCGTCCCTACTTTCTGGCATGCATTTCTAATTCTCTAAAATAAACTATAGACGAAAAAGCACCAAATGTAAAAAAAACAGACCATATTGGCCTGCTCATATAAACTTTTTAATTTTGACGCAAACCTTCATTCCGGTCTAAACATACCCTGCACCATTTTTTCCCGGACCCCGGGCATATTCAAAGAACCTTTGACAAAAAGTTTTCTTAAAAAACTATTGGAAAGAGCCGTATTTAAAAGCCTGTACCGATAACGGAATCCTAAATAAGCAGCTCCACCCATCATCGCCATTCTTAAAATTAAACGCATAGAAATCCCTCCTGATCATATTTTGCTCCACCAGGAGTGATTCTTAGTCTTTTTTTTATTTCCATAAAAACGCCTATTCTAAAATAACGGAATCATCAAAAGAGCGATCAAACAGGCAATTGTGATTGACGACAAGTTAATGACATCATTATTAATGGAACGTCTGCCCTTTACAAGCAGAGTCTCTTTACCGCAATGATAATTTTTTTCAGTCTCCAGGCCGCATGCTTCACACCGGAATCGTGCTTGGACTACTGCCCCGAACAGCGTGTCAATCAAATTACCGAGAAATCCAAAAACAGTGACAAAAGCAAGCAGAGGAGTCCAAGATAATTTAAATAGATAAATTGCGGAAACCGCTATAAACCCTGCACCTAAAAAACCCGCTATTGAACCTAACAGTGAAACTGCTCCTGAGGTGCCTGGTTCAGCCGGCTTTAACGTCAGAATATAAAAGGGGCGGCGCTTGCTTAAAACACCAATTTCTGAAGCCCATGTATCGGAGTTTGCAGCAGCTATTGAAACAATGAATGCCACGAGCGACATCTCACTTGGATATAGGAAATGGACACATGAGGCCAAAGCTGCGTTTCCCCCATTGGCAAGGACTTGCTGCCAGTCTCTTGCGTCCCCTTTTTCAAGCTTTTCTTCAATGCTCCTTTTGCTCGCAGACTTGTACTTGGACCAAAAGCTGGAGGTTGCAAAAAAAAGTCCTAAAAGTAACAAGCCGGGCAGCTGAAAACCGATCGCAACTGAAGTTCCAACAAAAACAGTAGCGATGGCACCTGATCGGGAAAGGGATTTCACCTTCCAGCCGGCATAAGCGGTAATGACAATAATACAGAAATAGAAAAAGTTATCCAGCATTACAAAGAAATACCCTTTCCGGAGTAACGAGCTTCCCAACAGGTATATCATGCTTTTCAATTGGCAAAGCCGGTACTACCTGTTCGTTGAATGCCAATGAAACTGTCGGCCCATTATAATAAGGAAGAAAACGGTCGTAGTATCCTCCACCAAAACCAATGCGATATCCCGTTTTGGTATATGCAATTCCGGGAACGATAAGCATGTCGATTTCTTCTGGCGGCGCATCCATTGTTTCCCCCAAAATAGGTTCCTGCAGGCCAAAATAAACTGTTTCAAGCTGTTCAAAGGAAGTAATTTTTCTGAACTGAATGGATTTATCTTGAGGAAAACATTTTGGCACTGCCACTTCCTTGCCCTGTTTCCATGCTTTCTTAATAATTTCCCGGGTATCTACCTCCGGAACATTGGAAATTGTTATGCCAACCATTTTTGCCTGTTCCCATTCAGTGAGCTTAAATAGCCGTTCGGCAATCATAAGGGAAAGGGAGCGGTAATCCGCCTCACTGATTTTCTGCAGTACCGACTTCAATTGCATTCGGATATCCTTCTTCTCTTGGTTCATATATGTAGAAGCCTCCTTTTGCTTTGCTAAATAAAAAAACAACAGGAAAAATCCTGTTGCTTACTTTGTTTCACGGTGTACTGTGGTGCGTTTTTCTCTTGAGCAGTATTTTTTAAGCTCAAGACGATCTGGATTGTTACGTTTATTTTTTTTAGAAATATAGTTACGGTCTCCACACTCAGTGCAAGCTAACGTAATATTCACGCGCATGTGTCTTTCCCTCCAAACATAAATGCTATTTCACATAGGACTTTTCTATAATAGCACTTTTTCGTATGAAATGCTAGTCTGTTTTTTTAAGGGGAATGTAGTTTTTACAGGGATTTGATTATATATTCAAAGAAGCGCCACAAGCCAACAGCTCATCGTTCATAAACTTGGCCTCTTCCTGTGTTCCAGCGGAAATGACCCAGGCAATCGCTTCTGCAGAATCCTGCGGCATGATTGTAGTTTCAAAGGAAAACATGGTACTTACTTCTCCCTTTGCGAGTGGGGAAAAAGAGAGGATCCCTTCTTTAATGGACTTAAAACAGCCGTTATGGTAAAGATGTTTTTTTCCCTGGATGCAGTATTGTGACATGCTTTTGCCGTTCATGGCTCCACCAATTAAAGTGACAGACGCCTGGCCCATATGCAAAATCGCTTTTTCGCTCGGGCTATAGAATGCTACTGCCTGCCGTTCTAATAAATTCTCATACTGGAACATGATTTTTGGAAGAACCTTATCCTTAGAGCAGTTTTTGATCGTAAACTTGAAAAAGGTAACCGGATTCTTAGTATGGGTCTGTACCAGTGTTCTAACTTCTCCATTCGAATAGGTTGCTGATTCATCGGTTACCCAGTCAAAGGTTCCATCAAGCCATATTCCGGCTTTAAGGTTCTTCAGGGAAACTGTTTGCTTATAATTCGGTTGGTATGCTGATAAACTAATCATTGTTTTCCCCCTTACATTTGAATGATGCAGGATTGGCCTATTCTCGATGGCCTGTCCCATAAATCTTTTTATTTATAATCCCTTGGCACTTACGTCTTGTTTAATTTTTCGAAAAATTCTATATCTTTATGGTAGCATTGAAATAAAAGACAGACAATGAACGCATTTTGTCGAGTTCGCCCGCTCCTTTGTATGAGTGGAAATAAATCACAATATTTTTTAAAAAACCCGAAAAAAAAAGAAGTATGATATTTTTCGACATACCCTCATCAAATTTTTTGACAAAAACCTACTTTTTTCAAAAACGTATGCTAAATGAAGTCCAAGTTCACAAAAAATTGTGTATGATAGAATTTGGACTAATAACAGTCGTGGGTGAGGTGTATAATATGGAAACAATTTTTATCATATTACTGGCAGGAGCTATTTTACTTCTTATTTATTCCTTCTTTAAAAGGGACAATGTAAAAAAGATTCAGGAAGATTTGGAGGAATTAACTCTTACGCATATGCAGGACATCTATCAATTAAAGAGAAAAATCAAGATTTTGGAGGAGGAACTGCTTATCCAGGAAGATACGGCGGGACGACTGAAGCCGTTGATTGCTGGCAAGGAATCTCCAATGAGGCAACAGCCGATAAATGAGATACTTAAAGCCCAAGTGTTATCGCTGTACCAGCAAGGCCTATCTCTGGAGCAAATAACAAAGCAATCCACGTTGTCTATGGAAGCCGTCCGCAGTGTAATTGAAGAGAGCCACACAAGGGGGCTTCACGATGAGTAAAGGGGCAATACGAGCATTTGCTGGAGGAATCATCGTTTCGACTGCTGTTATTGCGGGATACTACTATTTGTATCAACCGAAGGATAAAGTAACCATGGATCTCAGCCAAGCAAAAAACATGCTTGAGCAAGAAGGATTCCAGGTTACAAAGGAAACCTCAGCAGAGAAGTCTGAAGATCCGGATAAACAAGTAGATCCGGAATCTGTAAAAAAAGAACAGGCCAATGTAGACGACACAGTGAAAACAGAAAAAAATATGGATAAAAATGCAGGAATACAAGATTCCCCCAATTCGGATAAAGAACCTGCGGCAACTTACACATTGACGATCCAACCGGGCATGACATCACGGGAAATTGCTGAATTGCTAGTAAAGGAAGGCATTTTGAAAGATGCGTCCCTATTTCAGCAGTACATGGAACAAAATGATCTATCGAAGCATATCCAAATTGGTGAATACGTACTTACAAATAATATGACATTCCAGCAGGTTGCTAAAACGATATCAAAGTAAATCACCCACAGGTATGTAAACTAATAAAGCCAAAAGCAAAGGCAAGAATGTAATATAATTTTCTTGCCTTTTACTTCGGAACACAGGCGTTGCCATATCCTCTGGCAACGCCTGTGTTCCACACTTGTGGTGTCTAACTATTCATTTAAATCAAAGTGGCGCCCTCTTACAAGGTAATAAATGCTTTCCGCAACATTTGTTGTATGGTCTGCAGTCCTCTCGAGATACCTTGCAACCAAAGAAAGCTGAGTGACTTGCTGCAGGTTTTCATTAGATAGCTGAAGCAAGCTCTTGATGCTCTCCCCGTATAAACTGTCTACTTCATCATCCATCTCCGCGATCTTCCTTGCCATAACGATATCATCTTTCTCAAAAGCTTCAATCGAAAGCCGAATCATCTCCATGGTTATTTCCTTCATTTGTCTTAAATGTGAAAGAGACTCAATCAAGGGCTCCTGTCCGATCCTAATGGTTGACTTCGCTATATTGACGCCAAAGTCAGCCATTCTCTCGATATCCGAAGCAATTTTTATAGCCGCAATGATCCGTCTTAGATCGATTGCAACCGGCTGTTGCTTTGCAATCAGCAAGATTGCATATTCATTAATTTCTTCTTCTAACATATCTGCTTTTGTATCATCTTCAATGATTTCCAGGGCCAAATCGAGATCCTGATTCTCTAGAGCTGTAAATGACCGGGAAATCGATTCAGCCGCGAGATGTGTCAACTCGATTATTTTCCTATTAAGTTCAGCCAATTCTTGTTCAAACTTTTCACGTACCACCATGTGTCCACTCAACCCCTGTCTCAAGCTTTATCCAAAACGTCCTGTAATATAATCTTCCGTTCTTTTATCTGCCGGATTTGAGAAGATTGTATTGGTATCTTTATACTCAATCACTTCCCCATTTAAGAAAAATGCGGTTTTATCTGAAATTCTCGCAGCTTGCTGCATATTGTGAGTTACGATGATAATGCTGAACTCTTTCTTTAGTTCCTGGACTAACTCTTCAACCTTCAATGTTGAAATTGGATCAAGTGCAGAAGTTGGTTCGTCCATCAAAATGACATCCGGTTCAATCGCAAGACATCTGGCAATACACAGACGCTGCTGCTGTCCGCCCGAAAGGCCGTAAGCATTTTGGTTAAGGCGGTCCTTCACTTCATCCCAGATTGCAGCACCGCGAAGACTTTTTTCAACGATTTCGTCTAGGACTTTTTTATTTTTGATTCCGTGGATTTTCGGGCCATATGCTACGTTTTCATAGATCGATTTAGGGAATGGATTAGGCTTCTGGAAAACCATTCCTACGTGTGTCCGTAATTCTTCCACCTTGTAAGATTTATCAAGAATATTGCGTCCGCGATATTTAATTTCTCCGGAAGTCTTTACACCCGGCACCAATTCAATCATGCGGTTCAATGTTTTAATGTAAGTTGACTTTCCACACCCGGATGGGCCGATAATCGCAGCCACTTCGTTTTGTGAAATATCGAGATTGATATTTTTCAGGGCATGGTTTTCTCCATACCAAAGATTTAGATCCTTCGATTCGTAAACAAATTCCTTCTCGAAATTATCCACTTGATTCATTTGGCCGCTATTCTTTTTGTTTACCTCTGGCGTTAATATAGTAGCAGTCATATTGAAATCCTCCTTCATCCTTGTAAGAAGAGCGCTGTGCACCCTTTTATAAACGAACATCGACTAACAACTCCGGTTATTCGTGTTAACCCCATGGCGCAATATACGCCAACATATGAATACATCAAAATTCAAAACTAATATCGTTTTTGAAACTTATTTCGAATAAATACAGCAATGGAATTCATAATAATCAATAATACTAGGAGTACAATGATTCCAGCTGCCGCAACATGCTGGAACTCCTCCTGAGGCCTTGAAGTCCAGTTATAAATCTGCATTGGAAGCACAGTAAATGTATCGAATACTGTTCTTGGCAAGAAAGCGATAAACATCGGAATCCCAAGAACAACAAGCGGGGCTGTTTCCCCGATAGCCCTTGAAAGCGCAAGAATTCCACCAGTAAGGATTCCTGGAATTGCCGCTGGCAGGACAACCTTAAGGATCGTCTGCCACTTTGTTGCACCCAAACCATATGAAGCTTCCCGCAATTCCTTTGGCACGGAGCGGATCGCTTCCTGGGAAGCAACAATGATAACCGGCAAAATAAGCAAGCTCATAGTAAGAGCAGCTGCCAACACAGAACGATCAAGCGCCAATGCCCGGACAAATATCGTTAATCCAAGCAATCCGAATACAATGGAGGGCACACCTGCCAGATTTGAAATGTTCACTTGGATAAAAGACGTAAAACGGTTTTTTGGAGCATATTCTTCCAGGTAAATTGCCGTTCCGACCCCTAGAATCAGAGAAATTGGAGCAACCGTAGCCATCAGCCAGATGGTTCCGATAAATGCCGCCTTCACACCGGCCTGTTCAGGCTTTCGTGAGGCAAAGTTCTGGAAAAAGTTTAAATCGAGGTTGCCATATCCTTGAGTGAATATCCGATAAAGCAAAACTCCGAGCACCAGCAGCCCAAACATGGTCGCCAGGAAAAACACACCTTTTAAAATGCTGTTGGTGGCCAAACGGCTAGGCATCCTTTTTGCAATAGTTTCTTCGTTGATCAGTTTCATCAGTATTCCTCCCTAAACCTGCGAGAGATAAATTGCGCCAATAGGTTCATTGCAAGCGTGAATACGAAAAGTGTCATACCTACTGCATAAATGCTGTAGTAAATTGTCGTTCCATATCCCGCGTCCCCTGTAGAGACCTGTACAATATAGGCAGTCATTGTTTGAATAGAAGTTGTTACATCCATGCTCATGTTAGGCGTTGAACCACCGGCCACGGACACAATCATCGTTTCTCCTATCGCCCTTGATAAAGCCAATACAATAGATGCCAGGATTCCTGAAAGCGCTGCAGGAAGAATGACTTTAATCGCTGTTTCAAACTTGGTTGCCCCAAGGGCAAAAGCTCCTTCCCTGATCGAGTTCGGTACTGAGGACATTGCATCCTCCGATAACGACGCAATCATTGGCGTAATCATTATCCCGATTACGATCCCCGGGCTCAGGGCGTTAAAAATCTCAAGTGAAGGAATAATTTTCTGTAAAACCGGAGTGACAAATGTCAAAGCAAAGAATCCATATACAATTGTCGGAATCCCTGCCAATACTTCTAAAATTGGTTTAATGACCCTTCTCGTTTTATCAGATGCATACTCACTCAAATAAATGGCTGACGCCAGGCCAATCGGTACAGCAACAAGCGCCGCAATCGCCGTAACCTTAAGCGTTCCCGATACTAATGGAAGAATCCCGTAGGAAGCATCGGTTTTTGAGAACGGATACCACTTATCCGCCGTAAAAAACTCCTTAAGAGGAATTTCCGTAAAGAAGGTGACTGTCTCAAATATCAATGTAAAAACAATACCAATTGTCGTCAATACAGAGATAATAGCTGTTAAAAGAAGCAAGCCAGGAACGATCTTCTCAAAACTCAAGCGATTGCTGCGCTGTTGCTTCTTTTCCATGATCATACGCTGGACTGAATTTTTTTCTGTGTTGTCAAATGCCAAAATGAAAACCCCTTTCCATCCAAGACACGGCAAGGCGAGAAGCAAATTTGCTTCCCTCCCGGCTCATTATGTTAATTCCTAATAAGCGAACCCCTTATTTCTGCAATTCTTTTAATTTATCAAGATCTTTTTTGTACTCTTCTTCAGGAAGCTTTACATAACCAACTTCTTCTGACATATCACCTGCATTTTCAATGACGAATTCTGCGAAGTCAGAAACTTGTTCTTTATCGGCAACCGCCTTATTTTTCACGTAAGTGAACAATGGCCTTGATAAAGGTGTATATTCCCCGTTTTTAATTGTTTCGTGTGTCGGCTCAATAGCGCCGTTACCGCCATCGACTTTTACTACCTTCAATTTATCTTTGTTAGCTGCATAGTACGCAAATCCAAAGTAACCAATTGCATTTTTATCGCCTTCAATACCTTTTACGAGCTGGTTGTCATCTTCAGAAAGCGTAGCGTTGGATACAATTGGCTGTTCCTCTAAGATTACTTCATTGAAGTAATCATAAGTTCCTGAATCAGTTCCAGGAGAGTAGAATTTAATTTCTTCTTTTGGCCATTCAGGGCGGATATCAGACCATTTTTTTGGTTTGCCTGTGTCAACCCATAATTTTTTCAGTTCATCTACTGTCAAGGAGTCGATGAAATCATTTTCTTTATTCACAACGACTGACAAGCCGTCAAATGCTAATTTAAGTTCTGTGTACTCAATTCCTGCTTTTTCAAGTCCTGCTTTTTCCTCATCTTTGATTGGGCGGGATGCGTTACTCATATCCGTTTCGCCGGCTATAAATTTCTCAAATCCGCCGCCAGTACCCTTTACCCCAACAGATACTTTAACTTCAGGCTGTTCAGCCATGTATTCTTCAGAGATAGCTTCCATGATTGGGAATACTGTCGAAGATCCATCGACTGCGACATTACCTGTAAGCTGTTCCCCTGATGATGATGATCCAGCTCCACCGCTTTTCTCAGAACCGCCATCTGAACCGCAAGCAGCTGTAAAAGCCATTACCCCGCTCATCATAGCTGTTAGTGCCATAAACTTAAAGCTTTTCATTTCTCGAATCCTCCTACGAGATATTAGTTGTTTTGTCCTACAAATTCATAGTAAAGCTTTTCTATTAACTCGGTTTTAACAGTTTGTAAAGGTTATGTAAATCGTGTTTAGAAAAATGTAAATATGGATAAAATTTAGGTTTAATCTGGGAAATATATAAATTCAGGCAAAAAAAACAACGCCTCCTTTTAAAAGAGGCGTCTAATTTATGCACTTATTATTAGTTTTGATTCTGCTGGCCTTCACTGGCTTCCGACTCTGTCGCCGGCGCTATCTTGGTGTTATCGATTTCTTCTGAGGTAGTCGTTTGGGCGGCCTTTTGTGCGCGTTCCTTTTTGAGTTCAAAGTATTTGTCCATTACCTGCATAGCCACTTCCTTGTTCATGGCGTGGCCGGGCTTTGACTGATAAGCCCAAGGGACAACGCAGGCAAAAGCAACTTCCGGATTATCGTAAGGAGCATATCCCACCAGGGTAAGATTGGTAGTTGGAACAGGCTCCTTAAACTTCTTCCTGTCTGGCCCGTCATAAAAAGCCTCTGCAGTCCCTGTTTTGCCTGCCGGCTTATATGATTTATTGCCGAAAAATGCTTCAGCGGTACCACCCTTTTCCTGCATAACGCGCCTGAACCCTTCTTGTACACGGGCAATTTCGCTTTCCGACATTGGCAGCCTGTTCAAGACGGTTGGCTCCACTTTTTGCATAACTGGCCCAAGTTTATCATGGTCATCAAGAGGGTGTCGGATTTCTTTAACGATATGCGGCTTCATACGGTTACCGCCATTGGCAATCGCAGATACATACTGCACCATTTGCATTGGCGTATACGTATCATATTGTCCAATGGAAAGGTCAAGAAGTTTACCTGAAGCTTTTTCCATTCCTTTAAATCCCGCCATCTCATTTGGAAGGTCAATACCTGTTCGTACACCTAACCCAAATTGCGCATAAATATCACGCATGGTATCGAAAGCTTCCGGCTTCGTTTTTAACGATTTGTTGGGTACATAGTTCCCTTCGCCAATATTTATAGCTGTCCGGAACATATACACATTCGAAGACTTCTTTAATGCATCGACATCATTCAGCAGCCCATAATCATGGACAGATCCTTTTGGCGGTGTACCCTTAATTCTGAGTTTCACGTCATTAAACACTGTACCCGGACTGATGGCCCCCGTATGGAAACCTGCCAGTACAGTGGCTCCCTTTACGGAAGACCCCATTGTATAGGAGGTTGAAATATTTCCTAATGCAAAATCTTCAATCTTCTGCTTGCCTGTTTGCTTGTCCTTCTTAATTTGCTTTCCAGCCATTGAGAGGATTTCACCCGTATTAGGGTCCATCATTACAATGAAAGCCCGGTCCAAGAGACTCGTATTCCCTCTTGCTTTTGCTTTTCTAAGCTCTTTTTCGAGGATTTGTTCCGCAGCAATCTGCAGATCTGTGTCGATGGTTAAAACCAGGTCCTTGCCGCGCTCCCCTTTGGAAACTTCCTGGGTTTCCACTACATTCCCTGATTTATCTTTAATATTTTTAACCTTTGCTTTCTGGCCATGGAGCACATCTTCATAGGCCATTTCTAGATAACTCGTTCCTACCCGGTCATTCCGGCTGTAATCTCTTGCAAGGAAATAATCAACCTTTTCTCTTGGGAGGCCTTCTTCAGAGGATGAAACATTCCCAAGTACCGTTTTTAAAGTTTTATCATATGGGTAAGCGCGGTCCCAGTCTGTAGTAATATCCACTCCTGGCAGGGAATCAAGGTTTTCGCTTACTCTTGCAAATTCCTCTTTCGTCACAGCTTTATTCTTAACGATTTGGGGAACCAGCTCCATTCCTCCGTTAAACTCACGGAAGATCGCAAGCACCTCGAGCTCTTGCTTCGTAAATGAATTGATTTCTTTTTCTGTTATCCGCTCTAGCTGCACCTCGTACAAATACTTCTCAGGTTTCTGTTTTTCTTCCACCAATTTTCGATCTTTGTTGGTGATTTTCGCTTCCGCCTGTTCAGGATTCTTTAAAATCCAGAAATCTTTTCGATCACGCTCGGTGATTTTGCCTGGATCCAGTTCAATATATTCTGCTAATTTCTCAGCCGTTTCAAGCATTTCCTGCGGTTTCGTGCCCTGATATCTTGTATAAGTGATCGCATCAAGCGGCACATTGTCTACCAGGACTTTGAGGTTACGGTCAAACATTTTGCCTCGAGGGACAGGACTGTTTACGGGCACCTCTTCCTTTTTGTCCAATTCCCGCTTATAATCATCGCCGTATACGATCTGGACGACGCCAAGCCGAAGGATCAAGACAGAAAATAAAATGAACACCAATAAGAAAAGCAGATTTAAACGAAAAGGAACATGCGTCTTTTTCTTCTTTTCCTTATTCACTTACAAGCCACACATCCTTTTTTAATTCCTATTATTCTTTTTTTATTTTATATAAAGATGCTGTTTATTTCTAGAATTTATTTCTGGATTTTGAAAATGAAAAAGCAGGGGGTTCCTTTCCCCCTACAGCGCCTCGCGTGCGATATGTGCCTTTCTCACAAAAAAGTAAATAAACAGATGGCCCGCTCCGATCATTAATAAAAAAATAGGGAGGCTCTCTTCCAGCCGGAAGAGTGTTACAGAGGCAATGAATCCTAAAATGGAGACGAATCGGCCAAGATGGATAAATACTTCCCTGACGACTATATATTCTATCCTCATTTCTGCCGCATTCCAGGCAGTGCCTATGACATCGTATGTCATTGATACATAAGGGACAAGCAAGACAGGATAAGCCACGGCTATTACTGCAGCATATATTAACAGCTTAGCGTAGCTTACATCATATGCGATCAAAAAAACTGCCGCGTATAGCATTACCCCTCCTGCCAGGATTGCTTTTTTTCTCATTGGCCCTTTTATGTAGCGTGAGGCAAGGAAATAAGCAACAGAAGATATGGCTGAATTGATCAATCCAAAGTTCCCGATCGCCATTTCGCTTCCTGTTTGAATGAAAACAAAAACCGAAATAACAAACATGAACGTCCCTTCTCTTATCCCCTGAAAAAAATTAGCGTTTGTGATCATTCGCCAGGATAAATTATTTTTTCTTTCCTTCCATATTTTTTTAAACGAATAACTTCCATCAGCAGGCCTTCTAACAAAAAAGAAGCTTAAAATCACTGAAATTGTAAACAAAGATAAAGATATGCCAAATATAATTGTATAGCCTGTATTTTTGGTAAGATTCGATATGATGTAACCGGCAAGGACCGGGCCAACCATCCCGCCGAAAGATGAAAGGATACCCAAAAAGCCGTTGAAAAAGTCTCTTGTTTCCGGCTCAGTTATTTCAAATGTCAACACATTGAACGCAAGCCAGTAAAACCCATAGCCAACTCCAAGCAGTCCTCCTAGCAAAACCAAAAATTCTGTCGCTCTACCTCCCACCAGCAGTACACATAGAAAAAAACTGGACAGGAAAATCACCCCAAGCCTCAATACAAAAACCCGGTCGATTTTTTTGGCAAGGCGTCCAGCCAGGATGAATGTGAAAGGCTGAAAAAAGACGATGGATAAGTTATAAATGCCAATATCAAGAAAATCACCTGATTGCTTCCATAGATATACATTGACGAACGTGTTCGACAAAGCTGTGCTAAGACTGTATAATCCGCCAATTAAGAGCAGCATGTACATATCTTTATTTACGGCACCAGCTCCAAACCATTTTTTTAAAATACCCATTGTTTGTCCTCTCCTTTTAGTTCTTCAATAGTGTTTGAAGAATTAAAGGCATTTATGTTAGCAAAATACTCAAATTAGCCCGACGTGCAATGGTGTCTCGCATGAATAATTATTGTCGTCCATTTACGAGGGTATGGTGCTGGATACTGTTTTTGTTGTTAACTTGAATGTATTCGCTAAATGCAAAAAAGCGGGATCCAAATTAAAATGGATTCCCGCTTTTTATTTAAAAACAATTACTTAGCTGCACTGTAGCGTTTTGAAACTTCGTCCCAGTTTACAACGTTCCAGAACGTGTTGATATATTCCGGACGACGGTTTTGGAATTTCAAATAATAAGCGTGCTCCCAAACGTCTAATCCTAGGATTGGCGTTTTACCTTCCATTAACGGAGAATCCTGATTAGGCGTGCTTGTTACTTCCAATTCGCCATTGTTAACTGCAAGCCATGCCCAGCCAGAACCAAAGCGTGTAGTAGCTGCTTTTGCAAATTCTTCTTTAAAGCTGTCAAAACTACCGAATTTACTGCTGATTGCATCAGCCAATTCACCTGTAGGCTGTCCACCGCCATTCGGAGACAGGATCTGCCAGAATAAAGTGTGGTTCGCATGTCCGCCACCGTTGTTACGTACAGCCGTACGTGCTGATTCAGGAACTGCATCAAGATTAGAAATTACTTCCTCAACGCTTTTGCCAAGAAGCTCTTCATTGCCTTCCAGGGCTGCGTTCAGGTTTGTTACGTAAGTGTTGTGATGCTTAGTGTGGTGGATGTTCATTGTTTCTTTGTCGATATTTGGCTCCAAAGCATCATACGCGTAAGGTAATTGTGGAAGTTCAAATGCCATAATAAATTCCTCCCTATGTAAAAATAGTTTACAGGCAAAAGAAAACGCAAGAAGCCAAAACAACTTCCTTAATTTCCTAAAGCTCGTTAGAAATAGAGTATCAAAGATTGGAAGCTGTTTCAAACGTTATGCTTTCATTTTATCACCGCAAAACAGCCAGTAAAAAATAACCTATCATAAATAGTTGTATGACTGCTTTAGCAAAGACACTGCTGATAAACCCGATCAGAGATCCCATGCCAATTTTCGTGGCTGTCCCTAAATCTGTCCTATGAACAACGATCTCAGCTAGTATGGCACCAACAAAAGGACCAATCAATAGACCAAATCCAGGGATGACAAAAGGTCCTATCAGTAACCCGATCGTGCTTCCCCAAATGGCAGCCCTTGATCCCCCATATTTTTTCACGCCGATCATGTTTGCGACATAGTCTGCTACAAACAAGAGAACGACAAGCAATACCTGTATCACCCAGAACACCCAATTAAATGGCTCGAAGGAGAACAGAAACCCATACAGCAGAATCCCGCCAAAAATGAACAGCACGCTTGGAATGACCGGAAACACAAGCCCGATAAAACCGATAATGAACGCGGCTGCGATCAAAATCCAATAAATCGTCTCCACAGCATCATCTCCCTTTTTCAGTTATTCCCCGTTGTTTCATTTCATAACCATTTATATAAACATACGTAACAAACAACCAATAGTTTCAGTTTTTTGTTCAATGTTGCCGGATTTTACGCCGTCATAATGATAAAGGGTTGTTTTGGACAACTATGCTAAGCTAAAATAGACTGTATGATTTCTATGTAAAAGGTGCTGAATCATGAATATGTTGAAACAGTTATTTGTTAGCTTATATTCTCCGAGAGACATTGCAGCGTTTCGAAGGCAAGGAATCGGGAAAACGATTGCTTTTGTATTTTTACTTACGATTTTCTCGATCATACCACCTGCGTATCACTTCAGTACCGCGGTAAAGAACGGGATTCAGGCTTTTAGGGAAACGATTCAAGAAGAATTGCCCTCCTTCGAAATTAAAAATGGAACTTTGGCCTCGGAAGCAGACGAACCGATTACGATTAATAAAAATGGATTCCGGATTGTCCTGGACGATACCGGGGAATTGAAAGGCAGCGATATTGCAGCTCAAATAGAAAACGGAATAGGAATACTTAAGAACGAGCTGGTATTTGTAACTGCAGGACAGATGCAGTCCAACCCTTATTCGATTATAGAAGGTTTCTCCATTACAAGTGAAGAGCTTGAACAATTTCTTGGTACAGCTGATTCGGCACTCTTCATTGTTTTACCTGTCATTATCGTCATTATGTACATTTTTACGGCAGCACTGAATTTCATTAAAATTTCGTTCCTTGCGGTATTTGGAATGATCTTTAAAAATGCATTGCGAAAGAATCTCGCTTACAGCGAGTCATGGAGATTAACAGCTTATGCGATTACACTGCCGACCATTTTCTTTGTGATTATGGATGCTTTCAAGGCCATCGTCCCTTTTGGGATTCTCATTAGCTGGTTTGTTTCCCTTGTAATGCTCTATTTATCAATTAAGGAAATCCCTGAAAACGAGGCTAAATAACAAGAGGCGTCCTCCCTTGGCGCCTCTTATTTGTTATGCGTTAAGATCTTCTTCGATTTGTTTAGACTATATTCCCGATAATTCATGGAGGGTTGCCCCTATCTCATATGTATCATTTAATTTGCGGGCCTGTTCATATGAACTAGCCAACATATTTTCAGCACTGGCACTTGTTTGCTGAGAAAGCGATACATAGTTTTCTGCAGCCTCCTCCATTTCAGGAATGGAATTATGCAGGTCTTTGAGTATACCCTCTATTTCGTGCAGCAGTACGGTTACTTCCGAGACATTACTGCCCCATACATCAATCGTTTTTTTGCTTAAGGCAGCCGTATAGATATTGGTTTTTAGACTGAATGCAATTTTTCCGAATTCTGCAGCCAATTGATTGGAGATACTCCCCACTTGGCTGCAATTGTGTATCCAATTTGTTCCGCTGCATTCGAGGATTTCACCGCATACTTTCTCACTTCATTGGCAATACTGAAGATCCCTTTCCGGCTTCCCCGGCGCGTGCTCTGCTCAGTGATCGGTTGAATTAACGAAAGAATCGATGTGACAGAAATGGAATGCGTTTTTAAACTATTGATAGTTATAATAGCGTTCCTAAACTCAAACTCAAACGATCCAAGACTGTCTGCAAGCTGTTTCATGTTATCTGTCCCGGACTCTGAGGATTCTTTCATCTCTTCACTTCGCGAAAAAATTGTTTCCATTCGCTCCATGACCCGGTATATGTCTTGCTTCATGTTTTGGAAAGCGAAGATGCTATTTTCAGCACTTGTTGCCGTCTCTTCAGCAGCCAATTTTACAATCTTCATCCCTTCCATTAAGTCATCATTTGTTCGGTTGACATTTTCAGAGGAGACTTGGAGAAGTGAGCCAGATTCGTGCAGATTGCCCGTTGTAGACCGAATGTTTTTCACAAGTAGGTGGAGTGACTCCATTAATGAATGAAAGCTTTTTATCAGAGACACGATCTCCGGGGAAGAATTCCCTGATTCAATGCTGACACTCCAGCCCCCTTCCCTTGCCTGTTTCATTGTTTCTCGAAGTCTGCCCAATCAAGAGTCGTGCTTTTAAATCCTTTTTGCTCCACATTCCCGTTATTAAATTCAGACTAATGTATCGCTTTATATCCATGTCACCCCCTCCTTCTAGGTATAATTATCCATAATAAGCATGAAGAAATTGTTAAGGAATGGTATTTTTTATAATTGTGCCCGATTTTGGGCATATAGAGGAATTTTCACCATATATATTTAATAAGATTAGCAGGGGGAGAGGGATGAATGAAACGTCTGCTGATTTTTCTAGCCACAAGTTTTTTGGGATTCATCGTTTACTTTGATTTAACGACTGGTACACTCCCGTCGACAGCAATTTTAACTGTAGAAAAAACAATAGATTACCCACAACACTCCGCAAAAACGTTCATGCCATATAAAGAAATAACCATAGAGCCTGGTGACACGTTACTTTCCATTGTCGAAAGGGAAGAAGGCTCTTTAGAGGTCTCAATAGAAAATGTCATTGCGGATTTCCAAAAACTGAATAACGGACTGAAGCCGGAGGATATGCTGATTGGGGAAAAGTATAAAATACCTTTGTATCATTGACAGGATTGTTCACATCTTCTTCGGGCCAACAGCCGAATTCTAATCCTTGTCAAGCTCCGCCCAACATTGATACAATATTTAAGGAACAAACAATCTTTATTATGATTTTTTCCTAAAGGAGAGAATTCACTTTGAGTGAAATTATACATCGAACAAAAACACGCCCAATAAAAGTTGGCAATTTGACGATAGGGGGCAATAACGAGGTCATCGTTCAAAGTATGACTACCACCAAGACCCATGACGTGGAAGCCACTGTCGCCGAGATCAAGCGGCTTGAAGAAGCCGGTTGCCAAATTGTACGTGTTGCATGCCCGGATGAAAGGGCCGCAAACGCGATTGCCGAGATTAAAAAACGGATTAATATCCCGCTTGTTGTTGATATTCATTTTGACTATAAGCTTGCATTAAAGGCAATTGAAGGGGGAGCGGATAAAATCCGTATTAACCCAGGAAATATCGGCCGCCGGGAAAAAGTAGAAGCCGTGGTAAAAGCAGCCAAGGAAAAAGGAATCCCGATCCGAATTGGCGTAAACGCCGGTTCATTGGAGAAACGTATCATTGAAAAGTATGGCTATCCAACGGCGGACGGAATGGTAGAAAGTGCTTTGCACCATATTAAAATCCTGGAAGACCTGGATTTCCATGATATCATCGTTTCAATGAAGGCCTCAGATGTCAATTTAGCGATCGAAGCCTATGAAAAGGCGGCTAAAGCGTTTGATTATCCGCTTCACCTTGGGATCACAGAATCAGGGACCTTATTTTCGGGAACCGTTAAAAGTGCGGCCGGATTAGGTGCAATATTAAGTAAAGGTATTGGGAATACGTTACGTGTTTCTTTGAGTGCCGATCCTGTTGAAGAGGTTAAGGTGGCAAGGGAATTACTTAAATCCTTCGGCCTGGCTTCTAATATGGCGACGTTAATATCATGTCCGACATGCGGAAGGATTGAAATCGACTTAATTAGCATTGCAAATGAAGTGGAAGAATATATCCAAACCATTAAAGCACCAATTAAGGTTTCTGTCCTCGGCTGTGCCGTTAACGGACCAGGAGAGGCGAGGGAAGCCGATATTGGCATTGCCGGTGCCAGGGGAGAAGGCTTGCTGTTCCGCAAAGGAAAAATTGTCCGAAAAGTACCGGAAGAAACAATGGTAGAGGAACTTAAGAAAGAGATTGACAAGATTGCTGAAGAATATTACGAAAAGCAGAGAAATGAACAAATTGAACCAATCTTGTAAGTGGTTTTTATAAAAGGAATGCTTGGATTCATTCGAATCCAAGCATTTTTATGTGCCCTAGTTAAAAAAAAGGGAGAATGAAAACACCTACAATGATTGACACAGCTCCAATGCCGATTGCCCATGCACCCAGAGTATCAGCCCCTCTTCTTCGTGCCAAGAAGCCAAGTATGATCCCTGCAGCTCCAAATAAGAATGGCATCATAAAAAGAGATAGAATAGATAAGGCTAGAGCTCCATAGCCGATGGCAGAACCAGCAGCTCTTTGTCCCTGGGCCTGGTCTCCACCCTCGCCTGTGGAAGTTGTGATTGGCCGGGGCCCTGCAATTTCTGCTGCCGTTTCTTCCCGGTATTGTTCCTGTTCTCTAGATTCTGTATTCGCAGCGAAATTTCTACCTGCGTGTGGATTGGTATTCGATTTATCATCGAGACTGGAATAATCGTTACGGGTCTTGTCCATCATGCATCCCTCACTTTTTGTTGGTAGGAGCATTACTTAGTGTATGTGATTTTTATCAAATTCCACTTGAAAAAGGTTTCATCCCATGGATAGTATTTCATGGGTTAACTAGCGGTATACAGGAGATGGTAATGATGAAAAAATGTTTTGGAATCGATATAGATGGGACCGTTACCCGGCCAGACTCGATGGTGCCATTCTTAAATAAAGCATTTCAATTAAATTTGGCATATGAAGATATAACGGAGTATGAACTGACTCCGTTTGTGAATATTTCGAGTGAAGTGTTCGCTGAATGGTTTGTGAAAAATGAACCCGCGATTTATTCCGGTTCTAAGATGGCAGATGGAGCAAAACAAGCACTAGCAAAATGGGCAACCCTTGCCGAGTTATACTTTATCAGTGCGCGCCGCAATGATCTCATGGAAATTACGGAAACATGGTTTAATAGACACGAATTGTGTTACCACCATATTGAACTGATTGGCTCACATGATAAAATTGATGCCGCTAAGCGATTTGGTGTAGATATTTTTTTCGAGGATAAACATGATAACGCGGTTGCCATTGCCACCGAATGCGGCATTCCGGTCATTTTGTTTGATACACCGTACAATCGGAAACCTGTTCCCGAACAGGTTATCAGGGTGAATGATTGGGCAGAGGCAGAAAAGTGGGTTGAAAACTGGTTGAAGGGCTAAGAATAAAACATGTATCTATCCATCAGCTATTTCAAAAACCCTGTGGAAAAATAAGTCACAGGGTTTTTGTTAATTAATGCACTGAGGGCATCGCCCATATATTTCAAACTTATGGCCAGAAATATCGTATTCCCGCAAGCTGGACTCCAATCCACTCATTGGGCACGCTTCAATTTCCTTCGTTCTTCCACAGTCCATACATATAAAGTGGTGATGATGATTTTCTTTGCCGCAGGAAAATCTGAAATGCTTTTCTCCTGCTAATTCAGTCATTTCTAAAATACCAAGCTCGACAAATAGCGAAAGATTTCGATATATGGTATCAAAGCTTAAACCCGGATAATCCTCTTTCATGGCCTCCAAGACATCCTTCGCCGTTAAATATTTATTGCTGTCCGAGAAGAGCTGCAGCATCTCCTCCCGTTTCCCTGTATGCTTAAACCCTTTCTCCTTTAACAACTCCATGGCTGTGGTCACATTCATACCCTTCACCCCGCCTTTACTAGCTTTTCTTTGCCGATGAGGATTACGGCAACCAACAAAGCTACACTAATCATCACAATAGTCCCGCCCGGCGCAAGATCCACATAATAAGATAAAAATAACCCTATAATGACTGATATTTCCCCGAATAAAATAGAAAAGAAAATGGTTTGTTTAAATCCTTTGGCAATACGGAGGCTTGCAGCTACAGGAAGTGTCATAAGTGCCGACACCAGCAATATGCCGACAATTCTCATCGATACCGATATAACCAACGCCACCATAATTATAAAAATAAAATGTATCGATTTAGATGGGATTCCCGATGCACGTGCGTGCTCCTCATCGAAAGACAAAAGGAACAATTCCTTAAATAAAAGGATGATCGTAAGGGCGACAACACAGAAAACGGCTAACACCATCCACAAATCGGTTCGGCTGACCGCACTCACACTCCCGAATAAGTAACCATACAAATCTGTATTAAAGCCATCAGCGAGGGAGATAAAGACGACGCTTAATCCAATCCCTCCTGAAAGTATGATCGGGATCGCCAATTCCTGATAATGTCTGTATACATTTCTTAACCGCTCAATAAACATCGATCCTGCCACCGAGAATGCCATCCCTAAGTATAATGGATTGAGTCCCGCAAAAGCAGTAAATTTTTTTTCGAGCAGCAAACTAAATGCAATGCCCGCAAGTGTTACATGGCTTAACGCATCTGCAATAAGGGACATCCGGCGTACGACAACGAACACACCTACAAGAGGTGCAAGCGCTCCGATTATTATTCCTGTAAGAAACGCATTTTGTAAAAACTCAAATTGAAATATCCCCGAAATCATCGGTTTTTCCTCCACAAATTAATGATTATGGCTAAGCAACTGGATGCCTGTGCCATACATCAATGAAAGCTGCTTTTCATCCATTGACTGATACTCCTCTGCGCCGCCATGAAAATGTAATCTTTTGTTTAAACAGGCGACATGGCTGACTTTATCTGTTACCGTCCCTACATCATGGGTGACAAGGACTAAGGTGATCCCTGATTTTTTGTTAAGCTCCCCAAGCAATTCATAAAATTCATGAACATGCTTGGAATCCACACCAACAGTGGGTTCGTCGAGAATTAAAAGCTTTGGCTCACTTACCAAGGCTCGGGCAATAAATACCCTTTGCTGCTGGCCTCCGGATAATTCGCCGATATTCCTGTCTTTGAAACCAAGCATGCCAACAGACCTCAATGCATCCAATACCTTGTCTCGATGTTCCTTTTTTGGTAAGGAAAATAATCCGATTTTTTTTGCCAAGCCGCTTTGGACCACTTCAAACACCGAAGCAGGAAAGCCCGAGTTAAACGAGTTAGCTTTTTGAGAAACAAATCCTACCTGGTCCCAGTCTTTGAACATGCGGATGTCTTTTCCAAACAAGCTGATCGTGCCTGACTGCAGTTTTAACAACCCAAGGATTAATTTAAGCAATGTCGATTTACCGGATCCGTTCGGCCCTACAAGTGCCAAAAAAGCTCCATCTGGAACATTAAAGGAAACATGTTCTAGCACAAGATCGGACGCATATTTATATGAAATATCTTTTACTTCAATGATTGTCTTTTTTTGACTAATCTCCATAGGAGTCTCACCCTTTTTTCAGAATCATTACGATTTACACAAAGTAGTATAAAGGAAATGGGGGCTAATTGTAAAGAAGCAGGACTTACCGGTATGGTGTATTTCATAATTACAATTAATTTATAGGATTGTCTTTGGTCACTTGAATACATTACCTTCATATGTTAGTTGCAGGGGTGATTGTATGAAGTTATTTGAAATGATGATCAACCATAAGGTAAACACCATAACAACTGATGAACTTCTCCGACTGGCAAAGCAATACAAAGTAAATTTGACAGCAAAACACGCGAAGACGGTAGCTGGGATTGTTGCGGGAAAAAATATCAATGTATTTAATAAGGCTGAAAGAATGAAGGCTCTAAAGGAGATTGAAGCGAAAACAGGGCTCGCAACAGCAAACGAGCTTGAAGAAATTTTCAAGCAGCTGACCGCGAACATGTGACAATGCTTGGTTCACAGAGAAGGTTTCGGCTCATTCAATAATTTTATTTATGAATGAGCCGAGACCAAAGAGAGTGCAGAATTATCCTCTCATGATGTTATCTAGAAGATTTTCGTCGAATTCCATTTTTCTAAGCATTTCAATCTCATGTAAATAAGGAGCTTTTTTATTTTTTTTATCTTCCCCTACAAAAGGTGTTTCTAAAATTTTTGGAATGTCCAAGAGCTGTGGATGGTGGACGATATAGTTTATGGCTTCAAAACCAATCTGGCCAATCCCAATATTTTCATGGCGGTCCTTGCGCATTCCCCTCGCATTTTTGCTGTCATTGATATGAAGAACCTTGAGTTTTTCAATGCCAACGATTTTATCAAACTCATTAAGTACCCCGTCAAAGTCTTCTACGATATTGTATCCGGCATCATGGGTATGGCAGGTATCAAAACATACGGACAACTTGTCGCTGAGATTTACCCCGTCCATAATCATGGCTAGCTCTTCGAAAGTTTTACCGCATTCAGAGCCCTTTCCTGCCATTGTCTCAAGCGCAATCTGTACCTTCTGTTCTCGCGTAAGGGCTTCATTTAACCCTTCTATAATCTTCTTTATACCTTTTTCTGTACCCTCGCCAACATGGGCCCCCGGATGAAGGACGATCTGTTTTGCCCCAATGGCCTCTGTGCGCTCAATCTCGCTTCTTAAGAAATTAACACCAAGCTCGAAGGTGTCCGGGTTTACGGAATTTCCAATGTTTATGATATACGGTGCGTGTACCACGATTTCATCAATCCCGTTTTGCTCCATATGCATTCTGCCAGCTTCAATGTTAAGGTCTTCTATCTTTTTCCTTCTTGTATTTTGAGGAGCCCCGGTATAAATCATGAATGTATTTGCACCGTAGGATACAGCCTCCTTGCTGGCCGCTAAGAGCATATCCTTTCCGCTCATGGATACATGGGATCCAATCTTTAACATATCATTTATTCCCCCAATTTGTATAATCTATTTCTTTTTCTGGATACGGCGCTGGCGTTTTTTGAAGCTTTCTACTTCCCTCTGGATCTTCTTTTTATATCCTGGCTTAACCTTGGCCGGTTTTTTGACTACAGTTTTCGCTTTTACATCGATATCTGTTTCCTGCTTTTTGCGGTTTTTGCGCTTATTTCGCTCTTCCATATCTACCCATTCATCATTTTGGAGATCGACATTTCTAAACTGAATCCCCATTTTTTCAAGCCGGGCCAGCGAATCCTCATCAGAGGTTTCATATATGGTTGCAGCAATGCCGGAATATCCAGCGCGGGCGGTTCTTCCAGTGCGATGCACATAAAAATCAAGGTCTGCGGGCAATTCAAAATTGATAACATGGCTTACGCCTTCAATGTCGATACCCCTGGAGGCTAAATCAGTAGCAACAATATACTGGTACTCAAGGCTGCCGATTTGCTTCATCATTTTTTTGCGTTCACGCGGACTAAGGTCCCCATGGATACGGCCAACACGGAGCCCTCTTTCTATCAATGCATCCGCGACCTCGTCTGCCATTTTCTTCGTGTTTGTAAACACAATGGCAAGGTATGGATTGTATTTTACAAGGATATCGTGTAGAAGTTGACGCTTATCCCTGTGGCGGAGCGGCACTAAAATATGTTCGATTTTTTCGGCTACAGTCTTTTTCGGATCGACATGGATATGCTTAGGGTTTTCCATGTATTTCTTTAGAAATGGTTTCAGCTTTTCCGGAATGGTTGCGGAAAAAACAAGCATTTGGATATCTTGGGCCATCCGGGATGCGAACTTGTCGACATCCTCAATAAAGCCCATATCAAGCATGAGGTCCGCTTCATCGACCACAAGCGTGGTTGCGGAGTACACTTGAAGCGCCTGCTCATCAACCATGTCTTTAATTCTTCCCGGTGTCCCTATTACAAGATGCGGCTGTACTTTCAGCTTTTCAATTGTTCGCTGCTTGTCCGTACCTCCCACAAGCAACCGTACCTGCACCGGCTCATTGGAAGGAAAATGCTCTGCGATTTTTAGAGCTTCCTGATAGATTTGATTCGCAAGCTCTCTCGTGGGTGCGGAAATGATAGCCTGCACTTCTTCTTTGGCGGCGTCCAGGTTGTTCATTACCGGAAGGAGATAGGAATGTGTTTTTCCTGTCCCTGTTTGAGATTGCCCGATCAGACTGGTACCCTTAAGGGCGGAAGGAATTACCCGTTCCTGGATTTCTGTCGGCTTATCAAAGCCTAACGCTTCCACCGCTTCTATTAGATAGCTATGTAGCTGGAATCCTTCAAATTTATTCTGCATCATTTAAAACTCCTTTATAGAAAGGCTTGGAATAAAGTCCGAACCTTTGACATGTCCTGTTATTATAATAAATCCAAGCAAAAAAAACTACCGTTACTTACTTTTGTGATCTTCCTGGATAAACGAGCACGTTTTTTGAGGCCAAGCTCTTTAAATGACTCAAACATTTTTAATGTCACAGCATAATCTATTATGAATGAAATAGATATTTATGGAAGGAGCTATGATATGCCCCCGGTAAGAAATAATGTGTATAGATTAGACGGAGGGAGGAGCCCATCCTTTAAAGGTGTCAAAAACAAGAAAGGAAAACTCAGAAAAGGTTCTAGCAGTAGGCAAAGCAGGCCTCTAATGGCAATCGGAAATCCCACCGCACCAAAGACAATACAGCAACAATCAAATGGCGGATTAATCTCTAAATTGCTAGGAAAGTCTAAATCGACACACCCCTCCAATGCTTCCTTATTCAGCAGCCCATCAAGCTCCGAAGCTGGAAGTGATATTCTCCAGGCATTAAAAGACCCCGCCAAACTTAACTCAATGATCGCAAATACCCAAAAAGTTCTCTCTGCTGCAGAACAAATCGGGGCCATGGTACAGCAATATGGTCCTCTTATAAAAAATCTGCCGGAAATGTGGAAAATCTATCGCAGCATGAGCGATTCCGATGATTCTGATGAACCTGAAGAGGAAGAAATTGAAGTTAAGGAAAAGAAAAAGACTACCAAGCCGAAATCTAAGAAAGTAAAAAAACAAGATCAGGAAAGATCCCGAAAGCGGCTGAAAATTGATGATGGCAAAAAAAACAAGGAAACGCGCAAGGAAACGGACGATCCCTCTCCAAAGCTATATATTTAGAATCTGTCTGATATAGTAGGCTTATACCTGAATGCAGCATCCACAACTGCATTCTTTTCTTTGCCCCCGGCAGGGGCCAGTCTGTCTTACCCGCTATTTACTTTGTATAATAAGGCTCCGTCTTATATAATATAGAATAGCAAGTATGGAGTTTTCCGTTTGCTTAGAGGAGGAATATGATGAAGGTTCTTAAAATATCGCCTCGCGGATATTGCTACGGAGTTGTCGATGCAATGGTAATCGCCCGCAATGCCGCTCTAGATAAAACACTGCCCCGCCCCATATACATTCTAGGGATGATTGTCCATAATAAACATGTTACCGATGCTTTTGAAGAAGAAGGTATCATTACACTGGACGGGAAAAACCGAAAAGAAATCCTGGAAAAGGTAAATGGCGGAACTGTCATTTTCACTGCACACGGAGTGTCCCCGGAAGTAAGAAAGATAGCAGAGCAAAAAGGTCTCGTGACAATTGATGCAACCTGTCCGGACGTAACTGCCACACATAACTTAATCCAGGAAAAAAGTGACTTGGGCTATCAAATTATATATATTGGCAAAAAAGGCCACCCAGAGCCTGAAGGTGCTGTTGGAGTCGCACCTGACAATGTCCATCTTGTCGAAACCGTAGAGGATGTAGAAGCGCTTACGGTAAATAACGAGCGGATAATTGTCACAAATCAGACGACAATGAGCCAATGGGATGTCATGGATATTATGGATAAGGTAAAAGAAAAATACCCTCATGCGGAAGTCCATAAGGAAATTTGCCTGGCGACCCAGGTCCGCCAGGAAGCAGTGGCCGAGCAGGCAAGTGAGGCGGATGTACTCATCGTCGTGGGAGACCCGAAGAGTAATAACTCAAACCGCTTAGCGCAAGTTTCGCAAGAAATTGCTGGAACAAGGGCATATCGGGTTGCCGATATTAGCGAACTCGAACTTGAATGGCTAAATAATGCAACAACAGTTGCAGTTACAGCCGGTGCATCTACCCCCACACCGATTACAAAAGAGGTCATTGCATTTTTGGAACAATTCAATCCAGAAGATGAAACAACCTGGGTTCGGGAAAAAAAGATTCCCTTGACAAAAATATTGCCTAAAGTAAAAGCTAAAGCATAAAAAAACAGGCATTTACAATGCCTGTTTCAGATTGTCGACAAAAGGGGTTCGGAATGGTTTCATTCCGAACCCCTTTTTGGGCATTTCTTCTATATGTTTTATCTCAAGGGTGAACTGGACCTCTCTTCGTTTCATTTATTAGGCTTTTTCCGGGCCTTTCCAAGTCCAGTTGGCCATCTTCTTCAAATTCATGGAAACATGTTCATTACCTCAAGCATTTGTTGTATTTATATATTAAAACAAAAAAGACTGTAGGCATTTACAATGCCTGTTTTAAATAAACTTGAACGGGTCGGTATTGAACTCAGAAGGAATAAATTCCACCTCAAACTTTTTTTCTTTACTAAGAGCGTTTAAAACAGAAGCGACACCTTTTTTCATTACCTTTTCAACATTATGCCCGGGGTCGACAATATTAAGTCCGAGCATCATGGCATCGTGGGCCGTATGATAATACATATCCCCTGTTACATATACATCCGCGCCCTGAAATTTGGCCTGGTTAATGAATTTGTTTCCATCGCCGCCAAGGACAGCTACCTTTTTGATTCTGGCGTTTAGGTCACCCACAGCCCTAACTGTGCTAACATCGAGTGCGGCTTTCACATGGCCGGCAAACTGTTCGAGCGACATCTCCTCCCGCAATGTTCCGATTCTGCCCAATCCAAGCGGCTTTGGCTTATTTTCGAGAGGATAAATGTCATAAGCAGGTTCTTCATAAGGATGTGCTTTTATCATAGCGGACATTACTTTCTTCTCAATCTCTTCGGGAAAAATTGTTTCAATCCTTACTTCCTCTACTGCTTCGGGCTTACCCCTAGTACCAATCACCGGGTTTGCGTAATCACCTGGCAGAAACCTGCCGATACCCTCTGTAGAAAAAGAACAATGGCTATATTCGCCGATATTGCCCGCGCCAGCGTTACCAAGCTCATTTCTGACAAGTTGTTCCGCATCCTTAGGTACGTATACCGCTAGCTTTTTATATGCTGGCTGATAGGTGGGGACAAGCACCTCTGTGTTTTCAAGCCCCAACGCGTCCGCAAGCAAATCATTCACGCCGTTTTTTGCCACATCAAGGTTTGTATGGGCCGCGTAAACCGCAATATCATTTTTGATCAGCTTTTCAATGATCCTGCCAGCAGGTACATCGGTCATGATTTTCTTTAATGGACGGTATACAAGGGGATGATGTGCAATGATAAGCTGGACACCTTTCTCGATGGCTTCGTCCACAACATCTTCTAAAACATCCAACGCGACCATTACCTTTGAAACCGGTGAACTCAGCTTCCCAATCTGAAGCCCGACCGGATCACCTTCCATGGCATAGCTTTTAGGTGAAAAGCTTTCGAATAAACTTATGATCTCCGCTCCATTTGGTATTTTCATTCCTTGATCGCCTCCTCAACCATTTTTATCTTTTTCTCTAGCTCTCTACGCTTTTGGGCAATTTCAGGGCTTTGTCCCTTTTCTTCTAACTGCTTAAGGATTTTCTTCCAATGGGCCTTTTCAAGGGACCATTTTTTCAGGAATGTTCCATTTCGATTTTCTTTAAGAAAGGGGCCGAGAAAAATTCCAGAATCCCGATCACTTCTATAAGCGCGTAGCGGATCCCCCTTTTCAGCAATTAAAATTTCATAAATCTTTTCATCTTCCTCCAAAATCTCTTCATCGATTAGCTCCCAGCCATTTTCAATGAGCCAGTAACGTATGTTGGACGCTCCCACATTCGGTTGAAGGATAAGCCGTTTTACACCATCCAGTTTTTCCTTTCCGCTCTCTAGGATGTTTGAAATAAGGCTTCCCCCCATACCGGCAATCGTTATACAAGTAGCTTCATTTGGCGAAAGGACTTCCAGCCCGTCCCCTTTCCTTACTTCCACCAATTGTTCAAGCTCAGTTTGTTTTACCTGCTGTCGGGCAGATTGAAATGGTCCTTCTGCTACCTCACCCGCGATAGCTTTTGATGCCAGCCCTTTTAGAATGGCGTAGCAAGGTAGATAGGCGTGGTCAGAACCTATATCAGCCAATATACTATTTTTTGGTATATAATTCGCCACACTTTCAAGGCGCATTGATAGTTTTTCGTGGTTCATTTAATCATCTCGCTTATTGTTTATGTATGCTCACAATTAGCATTGTAGTTGTTATCTAAATATTATTCAATTGTTGACGAGTGAATTATACCAAACAAAAAATAATTCATGTTCATCTGAGCTGTTTTTCCAAACAGAAAAAAGGCCGAAATCCCTCAGGGACTCTCAGCCATTTGCATTTTAATTATTTTAAACCGTGGACAAATTTAGCCATCGCATCTACATTTTCTTCGGGTACAAGGCCAGCCGGCATTGCCCCTCTACCATTTTGAAGGACATTTTTTATTTCATCTTCAGACAATTTGCCCCCTACACCTTTCAATGCCGGTCCTACTCCCCCCTGGTATTGATCACCATGGCAGCTTATGCAGGTTTGCTGATAGATGTCCTCTGGTTTTGCAGAGGCTGTCTGCTCAGTTTTGTTTTCTCCGCCATCCTTTTGTTCCTTTGCAAGGTCCTTGGCATCACCCAAGCCCTTGAAAGAAAGCATAAACATAAGTCCAATTCCCAAAACCATGATTAGTACAAACGGCATTATTGGATTGCGATTCATTGATCTACCTCCCCTATGTATGACCTGAACTGCGCTAAAAAATACCATATAAACAAGTTTTATTTTACTTGAAAACCGTTTCAAGGAAAAGCATAAACTAAAAAGAATTGGACGAATTTTCTAATTAGACAAATTTTTTTCAATTATCTTTAACTTTTAATCGCACTTAAAATCTCAGAATCCCACATACAATTTAGCTAAAAAGTAAACGATGACCGCTGTACCCAAATAGCCCGCCACGGTTAAGTAAGCCATCCCCAACCGTTTGCCAAAATAAATCCATAAGGCCGAATGGCATAGCAAAAAGAAATATAACATCCCGATTCGCCCAGGTGCAAAATGTTCAACCGCCCGCACGGTTGCCAGTAAAAACAGCAACGCGGCACCAATCAGTGGAATATGGTATTGCCATAATCTTTTAGAAAAGTACGCTGCCAAACCCAATAGGACTATAATTGATAAGATTGATGAACCTATTTGCAATCCGTATGGCAATTGAGTAAAATAATTCAAAACCAGCGTTATTGAAATAATTGCTCCAATGAACAGATACGGAAGGGCTACTTTCGTTTTGCCAGGCTCGGCAACTTTCCGGTCTATTTCTTCTCCTTCACTATACAGGGCAAGCAAATAGTCACAATACTGTTCAGGCAGCATTCGGCTTTTTTTCCAATAAAGAATTTCTTGTATAATAATTTTTTTACGCATTTCGTTCATGAACCGCACATCCATAACACATATTTTTTTTTATATCGGTAAAAAGCTTTGTTTTTTAACGTGATAGCGTTTTCGTTACAAATGGAAAAGGAACCAACCAAAGGTTGATTCCTGATAGATCGTCTTTTATTCCAAAAAGTCTTTCAGCCTTTTGCTTCGGCTTGGATGCCTTAACTTACGTAATGCTTTTGCTTCTATTTGCCTGATACGTTCCCGTGTTACACCAAAAACCTTACCTACTTCTTCGAGGGTGCGTGTACGTCCGTCATCCAGCCCAAAACGGAGCCTTAGGACATTTTCTTCACGATCCGTCAACGTATCCAGCACGTCCTCAAGCTGTTCCTTTAACAGCTCATAGGCAGCATGCTCGGATGGAGAGGTTGCATCCTGGTCTTCAATAAAATCGCCAAGATGGGAGTCGTCTTCTTCACCAATAGGTGTTTCAAGAGATACAGGCTCCTGTGCAATTTTCAGGATTTCACGAACCTTATCGGGTGTCAAGTCCATATCTTCAGCGATTTCTTCCGGAGTAGGTTCACGACCGAGGTCCTGCAGTAACTGTCTTTGCACACGAATCAATTTATTGATTGTTTCAACCATATGCACCGGTATACGTATCGTTCTTGCCTGGTCAGCAATTGCACGGGTAATCGCCTGGCGGATCCACCAAGTAGCATACGTACTGAATTTGAACCCTTTTCGATAGTCGAACTTTTCAACCGCCTTAATTAGGCCCATATTGCCTTCCTGGATTAAATCGAGAAATAGCATCCCTCGGCCAACATAACGCTTGGCAATACTAACTACCAAACGCAGGTTAGCCTCTGCAAGGCGCCGCTTTGCTTCTTCATCGCCCTGTTCAATCCGTTCCGCGAGGGAGATTTCTTCTTCCGCAGATAACAGGTCTACCCGTCCGATTTCCTTTAAGTACATTCGTACAGGGTCATTGATCTTGACACCTGGAGGGACACTTAGATCATTGAGGTCAAACTCCTCTTCTTTATGAAGTTCTTGAATATTTGGATCCTCATCATCGTCTTCCTCACCATCGGTCAGGACCTCAACACCATGATCACTTAGGTACTCATAAAATTCATCCATTTGGTCTGAATCCAATTCAAAACTTCCGATACGTTCTGCAATTTTCTCAAGCGTAAGGGATCCGCGCTTTTTGCCTAGTTCAAGCAATTGTTCTTTTACCTGATCAAGGCTTAGTTCATTCTCAACCTCTTTGGAACGTGCTGGTTTCTCAGCCATATGTTCCCCTCCTTCAAAACTTCCACTAAAAATGACCGCTATAATAGTTTTTGTAATTGAATAATTTCCATCGCAATCCGCGCCGCCCCTAAATGGTCGCTGCGCCGTTCCGCTTCTTTTCTTTCTGCCTCTTTTTCTTTTATCTTTAACATTTTTTCATATTTCAACACTTGTTTTATATAATCTGTCAGCTCTTTATCCGAAACTTCGTCATTCACTGACATCATTTCAACTTCAGATACGATCCTTCTCAAATTTTGGTCCGGTAGATACGACAGGAATAAGCTCGTATCCGGCTCGTGGCCTTCCTCATAAAATGCATATAAATAAGTTATGATTGCCTGGTGATCATCAAGGTTAAACAGGAGCCCATTCATCATCTGCTGGATCTTAAAGGCTGTTTCTTTGTTCTTGAGCATATGGGCTATCAATTTGGTCTCGGCATTATGATAGGCCGGCTTAAGTTTATTCTCATACTGCAAGGTGATGTTGCCCGCAAGAGGCTGCGAAAAATTCCCTTTCTTCTTTTCGGCGAAAAAAATCTTTCTTTGCTGTTGTTCCAAAGCATCCAGCGACAAAGAGAATTCGGAGGACAACTGCCTCAGGTAATGATCCCTTTCGACCGCATTTGGCAGATGCGAGATTTCCCTTAACACCTCTTCAATATATTGAATACGTTCTCCTTCATTATTCAGGTTTTTCCCCTTGCGTAAATACTGCATTTTAAAAGCCATGTATGTTAGACTGGACCCTATTACATCCGAAACAAAACTTTTTTCTCCGTATTTCTTGATGTAGTCATCGGGATCCAGCCCATCCGGCATAATGGAAGCTTTTACTTGAAAACCGGCCTCAACAAGCATATTTGCCGCCCGGTTTGCAGCAGCCAGCCCCGCAGAATCGGAGTCATAACATATGAGGACATTATCGGTATTTCTTTTGATCAACCCTAGGTGCAGGTCGGTTAGCGAAGTTCCCATCGTGGCGACGGCGTTTTCCACACCTGCACGCACAGCTGAAATACAATCCGCAAAACCTTCAAACAGCACAACCTGTTCTTTTTTTCGGATATGGGGCCTCGCATTGTGGAAATTATAAAGCACCTTGCTTTTATTAAAAATCGGCGTTTCAGGACTATTAAGGTATTTGGGTTCATCGTCCCCCAGCGCTCGTCCGGAAAACGCAATTGTATTTCCCTGGTGATCCCTGATCGGAAACATAACCCTGTTTCTGAAACGGTCAAAATATTTTCCATCCCGCTCCCTATAAATAATCAAGCCCGCTTTTTCAAGAATGCCCTCAGCAAACCCTCTTTTGGTTAAAAATTTATAAACAAAATCCCATGAATCAAGGGCGTAGCCAATTTGGTGTTTCTCGATCGTTTCTTCCGTAAATCCCCTGCCAAGCAAATATTCAAGAGCCTCCTGTCCCTCTTTTGTATTTACCAGTAAATGGTGGTAAAATTTCTTTAGAAGGTCATGGGCCTCCATCATCTGTCTTGAAGCTTCCGGAATGTTTGACTTTGGCGCGCCCTGCTGCATGTCAATTTCGAGCGGAATATTTGCTTTGTCTGCAAGAACTCCTGCAGCTTCCACAAAGCTGTAGCCTTCTATATCCATTAAGAAGGTGAAGATATTTCCACCTGCACCACAGCCAAAACAATGAAAAATTTGTTTATCAGGTGATACGGAAAACGATGGGCTGTTTTCACCATGAAAAGGACAAAGGCCGAAATAATTTCGCCCTTGTTTTTTCAGCTGAACATATTCGCCAATTAAATCGACGATATCTACGGCTTCTCGAATCTGATTTATTTTTTCATCTTCAATTCGGGCATTAGACATGTTTTCACCTTCGAATTCCGGTGATAATTTTTAATTCGATACGGAATCAATATTTCCTGCAAAGTTCGACAACATTTTTGACAGGGTTGAGATAAAATTTACTCGATCCTGCTTCGTAAAAGCTTTTGGGCCTTTTGTATGTTTTCCCTGTCTCCTCAATTTAGAAGAAAGATACCGCATATCCAGAAGGGCAGCGATATTATCATTCCTGTATTCCTTTCCCCCGGGCGAAATGGCATAAACGCTTTTAGAAAGCAGTGTAGCCGCTAAACCGATATCCGCCGTTACAACTATATCACCCGTTCTTACAGAATTCGCGATATAAAGATCGGCTGCCTCTTTGTCCGGGTCTACGTATACCCAGTTCCCCTCCGGTTCGTTCATCATGTTTCTATAAGATGCAACGAACAAAACCAGCACGTCATGCATTTTTGCACATTGAAGAATTTCAGCCTTTACAGGACAGGCATCCGCATCGACATAAATAGTTCGTGTATGGTCACTATGATGTAATTCTACATCTTTCTGCATTTTCCTTTTTTTCTCCTTTTATGTTTATGGAGATAAAAAAACGGATTTGTCGAAATTCATTCTACCCAATATCTTGACTTTGCATCCGTAATAGTTTATTCCGTATTATACCGGTCTAAACCTCAAGAATTCATTTTTCTCACAATTTTTTATTATAGTACATTTTAGGCAACTATGCCATAATTAAAACCTATCATTATTGAAATTTTTTTCACAAAGAAAAGAGCCGACACTAAAGTGTCGGGCCATACAGGGCAAAACCCTTCCAAAGGTAAACATATGTAGATAAATCCTTCAGTAGAATGATTTTTTTCACATATATTTACTATAAGCTTTGCCCCGCAACCTGTCCACCAATATGCCGGTCCCTATATATTGCGGTTTTGAATGATATGGATGATTGTGTTCGCAGTCTCTTCCACTGCCTTGTTAGTAACATCAATAATTGGACAATTCAATTTAGAAACAACCTTTTCGAAATATTTGAGCTCTTCCTTGATTCTTTCCATATTCGCGTAAATGGCATGGTCATTCAGTCCCAGCGATTTTAACCGTTCCTTACGTATATGGTTGAGTTTCTCCGGACTAATCTTCAACCCGAAGCACTTCTCCGGTGGCACCAGAAATAATTCTTCAGGCGGCTCCACTTCTGGAACCAACGGGACATTGGCCACTTTAAATCTCTTATGAGCCAGATATTGAGAAAGAGGAGTTTTCGATGTTCTTGATACGCCCACAAGCACAATATCAGCCCTCAGGATGCCCCGCGGATCCCTACCGTCATCATACTTTACGGCAAATTCTATCGCTTCTACGCGCTTAAAGTATTCGTCATCCAGCTTTCTGACCATACCGGGTTCATTCAACGGCGCGGCCTCTCCCCTTTGCTGGAGAATATCGATTAACGGTCCAATAATGTCGTAGGCAAGAATCCCTTGGGCTCCCGCCTGCTCCTTCATATAATTCCTAATATTCGGTTTAACCAATGTGTAGGCGATAATTGCATTGTTCAGTTTTGCAAGAGAAATTACTTCATCCACGTTAAGCTCATCTTCAACGTATGGTATTCTCTTGATCGAAAATAGCGGGCCGGCAAATTGGCTGGCAGCCGCTTTTGTGACTAACTCAGCGGTCTCTCCCACCGAATCGGATACAACATAGATAATTGTATTATTCATTTTCTCCATCCCCCATGCCATAACTAACCTATATGCTTTCGTTGGCAAGCGCCAGGAAAGCTTTCGTAATATTGGTCTTGGTAATTCTCCCGGTCACTTCAAACCCTTGTTCTGTCTCCTTGACGACAGGCAATGCATCAATTTGCTTCTCAATTAGCTTATTCGCTACATCGATCAATAGATCTTCCTTCATACACATTGTGATATTCGGCATCCTCGTCATGATGATGGTAACCGGAATTGCAGACAGCTCCTGTTTTCCAATGCTTGCGCGCAGCAAATCTTTACGCGACAAGACCCCTACAAGCAATGATTTTTTATCTACGACAAACAAAGTCCCTACGTCTTCAAGAAACATCGTCACGATCGCATCATATACAGAAATACCTTCACTTACGACCACAGGGATAGACTGATAGTCTTTTACATACAGTTTCTTTAAATTATCTGTCAACAGCTGGCTCCCTGATTTCCCGGTATAGAAGTAACCGACCCGAGGCCTTGCATCCAGAAATCCAGCCATTGTCAATATTGCCAAATCCGGCCTTAATGTCGCCCTAGTCAAGTTCAGCTGGTCCGCAATTTGTTCTCCAGTGATCGGCCCACTGTCTTTTACAATCTGTAAGATCTGTTCCTGACGTTTATTTAATTCGATCTTAAACACCACCCTACTGCGCACCCGCAGAGAAAAGTAATATGCTATACTATATTTTAATATTATATACTATTTATCCGCTAGGGGGATATGTTTTTTAGGGCTTTTGCGTGAACTACCCATGCATTAATAAAAGGGCGGGTATATGCACAAAAAGAGAAAACGGCCTGGCAAAGGGATTCACTCTTTGTCAGGCAGCTACTAATCAGGAGACAAGGATTTTATTCATTGCGGCAAATCCGCTTACCAAACCGCTGATTTCCTTCATTAAAGCCAGCCGGTTGCTGCGCAGTTTTTCATCTTCAGCCATTACCATGGTATGTTCAAAGTAGTTTTCAATCTCTTTTTTCATTGAAACTAACAGCTCAAATTTTTCAGTCTCATTGGCAGCGTTACGATAATCCGATAAGACAGACTGGTATTTATCATACAAAGTAACTTCATATTCATTTTCAAATAATGTTGGAGAAACATCTGCATTATTTTCGCTTTTTACAGCAATGTTCATTACCCGGCTTAATGCCTCTAAACTCTCTTTAAACCCATTGACTTCTTTCTTCGCATCTAAGACAATAGCTCGCTCTACAAGGGAAGCAACATTGCCAATCTGATTTTCTAATAAAGCATCGATCAGATCATACCTGATTCCCTTTTCATTCAGTAGATGTTTTACACGGGCTTTGAAGAACTGAACGAGATCCGCTGTTACATCGGTCAGGTCCCTCTTAAGAATTCCCCTGGCTTCCAGTTCACGGATGGAAGCAGCTATGATTTCCTCTATCGCAATATCCCACTTCTTTTCAGCTAGAACCTGTACGATCCCACTCGCTTGCCGTCTTAATGCGTATGGATCCTGAGAACCTGTGGGAATGACCCCGATCGAGAAGAAAGAAGCAATTGTATCCATCTTCTCTGCCACACTAAGAATCGCACCTGGCAGCGATGCAGGTATACTGTCATCTGCATGCCTTGGCATATAATGTTGATTGATGGCAGCAGCCACCTCTTTTGGTTCACCCATCAGCAAAGCATATTTTTCGCCCATATACCCTTGCAATTCAGGAAACTCATATACCATGTGGGTAACTAAATCGAATTTAGCAATTTCAGCTGCACGGGCAGTGAATTTTGTTTCATCTTCATTTAACTTAAGTGCCGAGGAAAGCTGGGCGGACAGTTTTTGTACTCTCTCTGTTTTTTCAGCAAGAGTCCCGATTTCTTCATGGTAAACAATCGTCTCAAGTTTTTTCAGCGCTGCCGCGATATCCCGTTTTTGATCTTCTTTATAGAAAAAGGAAGCATCCGACAATCTAGCCCTTAATACTTTTTCATTTCCTTTGGATACCGTTTCAAGATGGCGGTCGTCACCATTCCTAACTGTGACAAAGAATGGAAGAAGGTTCCCATTTTTGTCCTTTACAGGAAAATAACGCTGATGTTCTTTCATGGAAGTAATCAATACTTCTTGAGGCAACTCCAGGAATTCCTCTTCAAAGCGGCCAAACAATACGGTAGGGTACTCCACTAGATTGTTAACTTCTTCAAGCAAGTCTGGATCCACAGGGATAACCCAGCCTTGTTCTTTTTCAAGTTTTTCAATGCCTGAAAGGACCATCTTCCTTCTTTTCTCGGGGTCTGCAATAACAAACTGCTCTTGCAATATATATTCATACTGTACTGGATTTGTAATAGCGGCATCGTTTCCAAGGAATCGGTGTCCCCTTGTTTCGTTCCCTGAAGAAACATGCGTAATACCAAAAGGAACGATTTCAGAGCCGAACAGTGCGATGATCCATTTGATTGGGCGAATATAACGCAAGTCTTGATCGGCCCAACGCATATTTTTCGGGAACGAGATGCCAGTAACGATATCCTTTAATTCAGGGAGTAAGCTTAATGTCGGTTGTCCTTCGATAAATTTGTTTACAAAAACATATTCAACGCCGCCTACTTCTTTGAAGTAAATGTCATCTACCGAAACTCCCTGCCCCCTCGTGAACCCAAGAGCAGCCTTTGACCAATTGCCGTTTTCATCCTGGGCAATCTTACGCGCCGGCCCCTTGGCTTCTTCATGGATATCCTTCTGGGCTTCAGCGGCATCTTTCACTAGAACAGCAAGCCGCCGGGGAGTAGAGAACATTTGTACTTCGCCAAAGTCGATTGATTTGTCAGTAAGCCACTTTTCAATCTTCTCAGCCAACTGCTCCATCGAAGAGGTAACATAACGCGCGGGCATTTCTTCAAGCCCGATTTCCAGTAATAAATCACGCTTGCTCATTCATCTTCTCCTCTTTCTGCTTTAGGATTGGGAATCCCATCTTTTCTCTTTCTTCATAGAATGTCTTCGCCACTTTTCTGGCAAGATTCCGGCAGCGGGCGATATATCCGGTCCGCTCGGTAACGGAGATTGCCCCCTTGGCGTCTAAAAGGTTAAAAGTATGTGAGCATTTCAGCACATAATCATAGGCTGGGTGGACAAGGCCTTCTTCCATCTGGCGATGAGCTTCTTTTTCATACATATTGAAAAGCTGGAACAGCATGTCTAAATCGGACGTTTCAAATGTGTATTTTGAATGCTCATATTCCGGCTGAAGGAATATATCCCTGACTGTGAACCCTTCTGTCCATTCTAAGTCAAAAACATTTTCTTTTTCTTGAATATAGGAAGCTAGCCGTTCAATTCCATATGTGATTTCTACAGACACAGGCTTGCAGTCGAGCCCGCCGACCTGCTGAAAGTAAGTAAATTGCGTGATTTCCATCCCATCGAGCCAGACTTCCCATCCAAGCCCCGCACACCCAAGTGAAGGATTTTCCCAATTGTCCTCTACAAATCGAATATCATGCTCCAGGGGCTCAATTCCAAGAGCACGTAGGGAATCTAGGTAAATTTCTTGGATGTTATCCGGAGAAGGCTTCATAATCACCTGGAACTGATGATGCTGGTATAAGCGATTCGGATTCTCACCGTACCTGCCATCTGCTGGCCGTCTAGATGGTTCTACATAAGCAACATTCCATGGCTCAGGCCCGATTGCCCGAAGGAATGTATAGGGGCTCATCGTTCCGGCCCCTTTTTCCACATCATAGGCGTTCATAAGGATACAACCATGGTCGGACCAATGCTTTTGCAGGGTTAAAATCATGTTTTGAATATTCATAGAGCACCTCCAAAAAGTTTTGTACTGAATGGCTTAGTGTGCTGGGAGTGTAAAAACGCAAAAAAACTCCCGCCACTATGCCTAAAAGCATAGGGACGAGAGTTTACCCGCGGTTCCACCCTATTTGCCGAAGAATCGGCCACTTTAATCTGCCATCTTAGCAGTCCAGTTCGCTCCGGAGCGCCTTCCCTGGTTATCCATATCCCGGCTCGCACCATCCCGGGTTCGCTTGTATGGAGGACGCCAGGTACTCCTCTCCATCATTGCAACAATTATTATGAATAAATTTTAACCAACCACTAGAAAAATGTCAAGAAAACCAACCTTTTAGAATCAATGGCGGCTCCAATACAAAGTCAAAGCATATCTTTCATTTTGTCCAGCTGCTTTAAAAACTTCTTGGATTTTAATTGTACTCCGGAATATTCATCATAATAAGCATCAATTACATGCTGAAGCTCTTTCTTCGTTTCCGGCTTCACAGAAATATTTCCAAGCCTGGCTAAATCAAAATAATAAAAAAGCCGTAAAAGCTTAACCGCTGCTGGGGACAATTTAAAATGATAAGGGTCTTTATGAATACATCTATGGCAAATAAATCCGCCTTCCCGTAAAGAAAAAGAAAACTGCCCTTCCGTTTCCCCGCACACCGCACAGTGATTAAGCGTCGGAGCCAAACCATTTACCTGAAGCATTTTCATTTCAAAAATAAATTTGAGGACCTCTGCGTCATACCCTTCATTTATGTAATGTAATGTTTGGTATAGCAGCTCAAAGAGAAAAGGGTTCGACTTTCTATCTTCCACGCTTTTATCAAGTAGTTCTACAATATAAGAGGCATAGGCAGTGGCAAAGATGTCCTCGCGAATAGACCGCATTGAGTTCACCGTCTCACCCTGTTGCAGGCTGCCAAGCCCGCTGGATGCCTGAACTAGAAAATATCCGTAATAAAAAAGCTGAGTGACGGCCGAGAGGCGGCTGTTTGGTTTATTTGCACCCCTGGCCATTGCACCGATTTTTCCCCGTTCACGGGTGTATAGCGTAATGATTTTGTTGTTTTCTCCATAGTCTGTCCGTCGGATGACGATGCCTTCACATTTTTCCAGCAAGCAATGCCACCTACCAATCCTCCAGGCGCAAGAACAATCTAAGTGATAGGAAAATCAATCTCTGCTAGTTCTTCACTTGTACTATCGGGTCTTTCCTGTCGTTCCCCCTCCAATTCTTTAAAAAGAAGGTAGGTGTCGACATTCCCTGTCTGGCTGAACACTTTCCATGTAAAATCCAACATAAAAAAGCCCACCTTTCATGTGACTAGCATATATAAATTCCAACCTTATGATTATCTTGACCGTACTCTCTCTAAATCATGAAAAACAAAATATGTTAGGGATAAATTTCGAAAAAGCGGAAGCACCCTGGTAGAGGAATGTCGGCTAAAGAACTGCCACGTCCTGTGCAAGTCCCACAAGAATAGGCACACCCTCGTAGGGACTTGGAAGGACCGTCAACAAAAAACCGTCAACTCCTGTGAGTCGTGCTGGGCGCTGTGCTAAACACCACTAAAAAAGAAACTTAACCTAGCATATTGAGAATAAAATTTAATATTCATCCTCATTAAAGCCAAAATCCCGAAGCTGGGACATCTTGTTGCGCCAATCCTTTTGTACCTTGACCCAAAGCTCAAGAAATACTTTAGAACCAAGCAGGTTTTCAATATCTACCCTAGCGCGCTGTCCTACTTCCTTGAGCATCTTTCCCTGTTTCCCTATTACGATACCCTTTTGTGAATCTCTCTCGACAATGATGGTTGCCATGACATTGATTGTTTCACTATTCTCCATCTTCTTTATGGAATCGATCACAACGGCGATAGAATGAGGGATTTCCTCACGAGTCAGATGCAGTACTTTTTCACGGATCAACTCTGAAATAATAAAACGCTCCGGATGGTCGGTCACTTGGTCCGCCGGATAATACTGTGGTCCTTCTGGAAGATGTTTCTTTATTTGCCCAAGCAAGGTTTCAACATTGTTTCCCTCTAATGCAGAAATAGGCACAATAGAAGCAAACGGATATAAATGCTGGTACTGTTCAATAAGCGGGAGCAACTCATCAGGATGCACCTGGTCAATTTTATTGACAACCAGAAAAACCGGTGTCTTAACACCCTTCAGTTTCTCAATAATGAATTCATCTCCACGTCCTAGACCCTCTTCAGCATTGATCATAAATAGAATCAAATCTACTTCTTTGAGTGTATTTGTAGCAACCTTCATCATGAAATCGCCAAGTTTGTGCTTTGGTTTATGGATTCCCGGTGTATCAATAAAAATCATTTGGGCATCACTCTGGGTAAGAACGCCCTGAACTTTATTTCGAGTGGTCTGGGGTTTGTCGCTCATGATTGCGATTTTTTGGCCGATCACCCGGTTTAAGAATGTACTCTTCCCGACATTCGGCCTTCCGATTATTGAAATAAAACCCGATTTATGTTCCTTCGACGCTGTATCATCAAATAATTTATTCATGCAAATCCTCCGGTGAAAATGCTCCTGGCAGAAGCTCTTCTACTGTTAGTTCTTTAATATCCCCATTTAAATTAGTTAAAATTATTTTCATGCTTCTATCGCATAACTCCGAGATGACCTGCCGGCAGGCACCGCATGGCGGAACCGGCCTTTTCGTATCTGCCACGACAGCAAGCAGCTTGAATTTAGTATCTCCTTCTGAAACGGCTTTAAAGAGCGCAGTGCGTTCAGCACAATTCGTCATGCTATAAGCCGCATTTTCAATATTGCATCCAGTGTATACCCTACCATCCTCTGTGAGCAACGCCGCCCCTACTGCGAACCTAGAATAAGGTACGTAGGCTCTTTCCCTGGTTTTTTTTGCTTCTTCAATGAGTTTTCCAGGTTCCATATATAATCATCATCCTTTCGCCCAAAAGGGATACTTCTCATTGTAACGCATCCTCACTTGTCTTGAATACCAATCTTATTAGAAAAGCGGAAGCGCCCCGACAAGCATAAGGCGCACCTCGTAGGAGAGCCAAGAAAGGACCGTCAGCTAAAAACCGCCACGTCCTGGGCGTCGGGGCTGGGCGCTGGCCGATTAAGAGCGCCACGTTCTGTGGCAACATCGGCACTAGTACCTCCATGTACGTCGAAGCTAAACATCGACAGTTGAAAAGTTAATACTTTCTTTTCTTTTTTGTAAAAAAAAGCGACTTTATCCCTTGCTAAAAAATCTTCGGGATAAAGATAATCAGCCCTACAAGCGCGGAAAATATCGCATAAACAAACACAGCTGCGGCAGCCAAATCCTTCGCTTGCCTGGCCAGCGGGTGAATCTGCCCTGTAATTAAATCTACAGTTCTTTCAATGGCTGAATTCAACAGTTCAAGTGCAATCGTGCCGAAAATGGCTGTAAGCAAAAATAACCATTCCACACTGGATAGGGAGAAGTAACAGCCTAAGAAAACTGCCGCCGTGCCGGCAGCAAGGTGGATTCTCATATTCCTCTCGGATTTGACCGCCCCTGAAATTCCATGCCATGCAAATACAAAGCTCTTAAAAACGGAGTGCCGTTGTTTACGCTTCTCTTGTAAGCCCATATTCATCTAAAATTTCCTTCTGTTTGCCGAACATTACTTTCTCATCTGTCTCATTCATGTGGTCATATCCCAATAAGTGCAGAAATCCATGAAGGGCAAGAAAACCCAATTCCCGCTCAAAAGAATGGCCGTATTCCCCGGCCTGTTCCTTTGCCTTATCTAAGCTAATAATAAGATCGCCTAGCATTCTAGGTATGTCAGCTCCTACAATGGCTACTTCATCTTCTCCCATTTCTTCCATTGCAAATGAAATCACATCGGTAGGAGCATCTTTGCCTCGGTATTCTCTATTTATTTCCCTAATTCTATTGTTGTCGACAAATGTGACTGAAAGCTCACTACCTTGCTCTATCTGTTCAAACTGTGCCGCAAATTGCAGCACACCCTCAACGAGGGCCCTTGCCTCTTCACTAATTTTTTCTGTTTCGTCAATAAAATCAATAGTTAATATCATGTTTCCACCTTCTGTTCTAGTTTGGGGAGTTCGGGATACTCAATCCGCGAATGGAAAATGCCGTTTAATGTTTCACAGAGGGATCGCTTCACTATCTGCAATTCTTTTAAGGTTATATCACAATCATCAAATTGGTGATCGTTTATTCGATCATTGATGATTTTTTCTACCAGATCTTCTATTTTTTCTGAAGTCGGCTGCACCATTGACCTTACTGCCGCTTCTACGCTATCAGCGATGCCGACAACAGCAACTTCCTTCGTCTTAGCTTTAGGCCCCGGATAGCGGTACTCTTCCTCTTTAACATCTTCTCCCAGCTTTAAAGCTTTATGATAAAAAAATTTAAGCAGTGTTGTTCCATGATGCTGCTGTGCGATATCGATAATCTCCTGTGGAAACTTGTATTTTAACAGCATTTCGGCCCCATCTGTCGCATGGGCAATGATAATATCCTTGCTCGTGGCTGGGGGAAGCCTGTCATGGGGATTCTCAATATTCATCTGATTTTCAATAAATAGCTGTGGACGTTTAGTCTTCCCTATGTCGTGATAATAACAGCCCACCCTCGCTAGAAGACCGTTTGCCCCGATGGCCTCGCAGGCGGAATCCGCAAGATTTGCAACCATGATGCTATGATGATAAGTTCCCGGAGCCTCGGTGAGGATTTTCCGAAGTAGCGGATGGTTTGGGTTTGAAAGCTCCAAAAGCTTTATCGATGAAAGAATACCAAACCCAGCCTCAAAAAACGGCAGCAGCCCGATTGTCAATACAGAAGACGAAATACCAGAAACAATTGCCCCGATAACGTAATATAAAAATTCCATTTTCGAGTAATTTCCATCCATGATAAACAAGACTGCAAATAAAAGAGCTATGTTTGTTAACGACAACATAAACCCAGCCTGGAGAATTTTCGTCTTGAAATTTTCCCTGGAAAGAATAATAATTCCCGCAAGTCCGCTGAACATAATGTATAAGCCTATGGACGGGTCCAGGTTTCCTGGGGTATCCCCGTTGAAGATGATTGTCCCAAAACCGCTAAGGACAGCTGTAATGGCAGCAGCAAACCGCTCGTTTAACAAATTCTTTAATAACATTGCAGCAAGGGCTGCCGGAAAATAAAAGCCAAGTTGATTGTATCCCAAGGATGAGATGATACTAAAAATTTTCATAAGTGAAATGGATAGAACAAGAACAATGCTGAATACCAGCATCTGGGTTACTTTTCTTTCCTCCGGATGATTACCCAAATAGAAATAATAGTATAGAGCCGCAAAGATTAGAATGATGAAGAGTAGCAGGCCGAGATAAGGAAAGATTGTTTTATCATTATCCATGAATCCAGCTAACTCTAGCTGGCGGAAAATCTCTCGGTCAATCAGCTGACCTTCCTCAACAATAATCTGCCCTTGCAGAATCTTCACTGGATCAACTGATTCTACTGCCTTTCTTCGTTGTTCCTCCGTTTTTTCCTTATCAAAGAAAACATTCTGTATGATGGAATTGCGCGCAATGGCGATTGATGCATTTTTCAATTCATTCCCAATGCTGGCATACTTCAATTCTTCTTCCGCCCGCTTTTTGGCATTTTCCACCTGGCCGGATACAATTCGCTCATTCATTACATTATTCACAGCGGTAATAGTCAAGTCTTTGGAAATTTTTAATTCAGATTCGTCTGCTTGTACTAACGCAAGAAAAACAGATTCAGGAATGTCTTTATTTACTTCATCCGTTAGCTTTTCCCTAAGCATTGCTACTTGCTCGGCAGGTGTTTTTACAGCCGTTTTACTGTCTCCTCCAAGATCCCCATTCTCAGTTTCAGTGTCCTTTTTGTTCTCTCTTTTTACTTCCATGGCGGAATCATAAATGGATGCCACTAGGTCGACTTTATTTTCTGCATATTCTTTTTTTAGAGTGTTCACGTCAGGGACTTGTTCAAGAATCTCTTTTTTCGCTTGCTCGGTTTTGTATGTATCTTCGACTGTTTTTGTTGCCCTGATTGTTTGTTCAGCAGGCTTTAGCAGTTCTATATTTACTTTTTCCGGTTTTACATTTGGATACATCATCAAATATGTGTAGGCACCCAGAACGACAAACAGCAATATTTGAAAAAAACGGTTACCCAACAAATCTTTCAGCCTCGCTAGGTTAGCCTGTAAAAAGCTCAAGAATTCACCCTCCTTATTGAAAAGGCGGAAGCGCCAAATTCCCCCAGCAGGGAGACTCCACCAAGGTTCTGTGGCAAACGGATCCCGCCAGTACATCCTATAAAACTCCGAACAGCAAAAGACAGGTCTCGCAGGAAGAACCGGTGAAGCGACGTAAGTTACAAACTATCACTTCCTATAAGGAAACGCTGATTTTCACCACACTTGAGTAGGTTAGCTTCCCTTCCTGGGATGTAAAACTAACGAATCCTCAAGGGACTGAAAGCCCCGGAAAAATAGAGAGGCGGACCACTTCGTTACATCTAATACTAAAGTCGGTACTAACATAAGGAACATTACGTCAGGAGTTTATTGACAACAAACGCTTTTTTTGGGTCAGGCCATGTCTGGGACTAGGCACTTTATCAATATAACGTTTGAATTTTAGAAATCTCCTCAGGAGAACTAGAAATATTCATTTTATTAAAATCATAACAGTTTTTTTTAAAACTTTCATCCTGATTATGAAGACAGAAGAAAAATCCGCCCGAATGAGCGGATTTTGAACAATATATTCATTTATTCATGTGCTTGTTCATAAGCCGAAATAATTTTTGCAACAAGAGGATGTCTGACCACATCGCTTTGTTCTAGATAAATAAAGGAAAGTCCGGGTACTCCGCCGAGTATATCAGCTGCGGCAATCAGCCCCGATTTTACGCCTTTTGGCAAATCGATTTGGGATCTGTCCCCTGTAATGACCATTTTTGAGCCAAACCCAAGCCGCGTCAGAAACATCTTCATCTGTGCTTGAGTGGTATTTTGTGCCTCATCGAGAATCACAAAAGCATCATCAAGGGTCCTCCCCCTCATATACGCCAAGGGTGCGATTTCAATCGTTCCCCTTTCAATCATCCTTTGGGTATGTTCCATGCCTAATAAATCATGAAGCGCATCATATAGGGGACGTAAATATGGATCCACCTTCTCCTTTAAGTCACCGGGAAGGAAACCGAGACTTTCACCGGCTTCCACGGCAGGCCTCGTCAAAATAATCCGCTTAACCTGGCCGTTTTTTAAAGCATTTATGGCCATAACAACTGCTAGATACGTTTTTCCTGTCCCTGCTGGACCAATTCCAAAAACAAGATCGTTCTTCCTGATTGCCGAAATATAATGGCGCTGACCGAGGGTCTTGACACGTATGGATTTTCCTTTTGCCGTTTTTGCAATTTCTTCTTCGTAAAGTTCATGGAAGTATTCTAAGGTGCCTTTTTTGGAAAGCTCAATTGCATATACTACATCCCGGGAACTGATGTTGATCCCTTTACGGATAACAGTCAACAATTCCTTAAGGATATTTTCCGCGTGAGCCGCATTTTCCAGGTCACCTGCTACGGAAATCCCGCCTCCCCGCGTAATGATTGACACATTTAGTTCTTCTTCAAGCACCTTTACGTTAGAATCGGCATTTCCTAATAAAGCAAGTGCTTCATTTGGTGATTCAAGCTCTAAGTTAATGACTTTTAGGTCTTCTGGCATTCGTTAGTCTCCTTGGATGATCGGTTGTTCGGCCGCAATATTTTCAATAACCTGGTAGAGAATGATTAATTTAACTTTACCATTCTCATTGGTTGTGTGTAAAATTTTTTCTTTGTTAATTTTCGCATCAGCCGGTAACTGTTTTTCAAGATTGCCCCTTGCCATTTTGGATGCTTCCTTATGGGCTTGTGCAGGTGAATATTCCCTTACGATATCCTGTTTGCTTCGTATAGTCTCTGTTGTATAGGCTATCGGAAGCTCCCATTTAAGGAAATGAAACGGTCTTACCGTTTTGTCATTTTCAAATTTCTTATATCCGGGATCTTTAAAACCCCACACCGGTATAGATATATTTCCAAAGGAAATAAAATGTTTTGTCTTTTCATCACCGGTAAAAACAGAGAAATTTGATTTTAACGGTACCTCAACAATAGAGTTATACCACGTTTCGCCCAATATTACACCTTTTGCCGCTACAGCTTTCAGATTGTCTTCTTTGCCAATCAAACCCGATACAAGAAGCTGTCCTTTATAAACATTATCGTTTACTTTAATCATAGGTTGTCCCTTTTCAACGAACATATCAACAATAGTTGCTTTTTTCTTGGCGACCAGATTTTGTGGTGACAGCTGTTTTTCTTCCTTTGGCTGCTTTTTCTCAACCACCTGAAAATGATAGGTTGTCCCTTTTAATTCGACACCGATCCAGGTCAAGGCACTCACATTATCGGAAAGCTTCCGTTGAATTGTATCGACATCATCGAGCATAAACTGCACTTTTCCAATTTTTATGCCCATTTTGTCCAATTCTTTCCTGATGGCATATTCCGTTTCCGGATTTGCGTTATGCACCTTTATGCCCCATACCATATTCGAGAGGACGAAAATACAGATAAAAAATGCAATGCTGCCTGCCAAAAAGCCGCTGTTTTTCAGCAATCTCTTCAGCAGGAACGGGCCTCCTTTCCCTCTTACGAAAGTTACCTTGCAATCAGTGCCCCTTACCGTCTCCCGAAGCTTCGGTACTTCTTTCAGGTCAATGCAAAATACAAGGGATTCTGTTCCTGCACGCTTTACGTCCCAAACATGAATGCCTTTTCTTACCAGGGCATTCATGAGTCTCTCTGTTCCCTTGCCGTTTGCCTTGACAATTACATATCCGGTATAAAAGTTTGTCCATTGATTCTTCATCAGTTTCCTCCTGGTATTACTCTTTTATAAAATATACCTGGTCGATCTTTCCTTGTAGCATGATTTCTTCAGGCAAGATCGTTTTGATGACAAATTCATTCCCTTTTATCAGAAGCTGGCCTTTTTTTAACATCAGCCGGACTTCTGTATCTGTAAAGGTAAGGAGCCCTCTATGGTTTTCAATATAAATATGTAATTGTCCTATCAATGTAATTCGCGGCAGGTCCATCATGACATCTTGCGGAAGGTCCATGGTTTTGACAAGTAGCTTTTTAATGTTTTGCCCCCATTTAGGTGCCATAAAAAAGAACCCCCTTTCATCTCAAATGTATGAAATGAAAGAGGGTTCTAGCACATTTTTTTCACGCAAAGCAAAGCTTCATGCTATCTTCTTTTTTGTCTTGATTTGGGCGGACCCAGAACCTCAGCCATAATAATACCATCTATAAGTTTTTGCCTGTCAAAATGCAGATCAGGCCTATGTGCCTCGTATTCATTATGCTCTGCAATCCTCTCACCGGGAGCACGAGTTTCCTTACCATCCGCGGAAAGTACTAATGCCAAGTCTTTCCTTGCTTGATTCAGCTTGCCTTCTAACTGACTGGCTGCTATATCAGGAGCTACAGGGTGATTTTCGGTATCAGGCTGTATGGTCTTTTGTTGCCTTGGTAGAGTTCGTGCTTCATTATTTTGTTCATCCCAAGCCTCTTTAAAGATCTCTGGAACTGTCTTTCTCTTTTTTTGCTCCTGTTGGGCAGACGATCTCCGTTTACCGATAAAAGAATAAATGACTCCCACAACAATAATGATAAAGGGGAGGTTGTTTAACAATAATTCAAATAAGAATTCCATCCAATCCCTCCTGATGCGAGATCCGGTTTATCCATTACTTTTTATCCTTTGGATCTTTGGAAACCCTGCCAATGGAATCACGCATTTCTGTATCAGCGGAGATATTTTGAATATTCATATAATCCATTACTCCGATATTCCCTTCTTTTAGGGCCTCCGCCATGGCTAACGGAACTTCGGCTTCAGCCTGCACAACCTTCGCCCTCATTTCCTGGACGCGCGCCATCATTTCCTGCTCCTGCGCTACAGCCATCGCCCGTCGCTCTTCGGCTTTTGCTTGGGCTATCTTTTTATCAGCTTCTGCTTGATCAGTCTGTAGAATGGCCCCAATATTCTTGCCAATGTCCACATCCGCAATATCAATCGAAAGAATTTCAAATGCAGTGCCAGCATCGAGTCCCTTGGATAAAACGGTTCTCGAAATCATATCGGGATTTTCCAAAACCTTTTTATGGTTTTCAGATGAACCGATTGTCGAAACAATTCCTTCACCAACACGGGCAATGACTGTTTCTTCTCCGGCCCCACCGACTAAACGGTCAATATTCGCCCGCACAGTGATTCTCGCCTTCGCTTTTACCTCAATGCCATCCATAGCCACCCCTGCAATGAAAGGTGTCTCAATCACTTTGGGATTTACACTCATTTGCACGGCCTGCAAAACATCTCTTCCTGCAAGATCAATTGCTGCACTTCTTTCAAAGGACAGCTCGATATTGGCACGCTGCGCTGCAATTAATGCATTAACTACCCGGTCGACATTCCCTCCAGCAAGGTAATGGCTTTCCAGCTGGTTTGTAGTCACATCCAAACCTGCCTTATGAGCTTTAATGAGCGGATTAACGACACGGTTTGGAATGACACGCCTTAACCTCATACCGATAAGGGTAAAGATAGATACCCTTACACCCGCTGCAAGTGCGGAGATCCAGAGCATCACCGGTACAAACGTTAAGAAAACTGAGAGTACAACAATTCCCGCAATAATCGCCAAAATTAATAATATAGTGCCTGAAGTTAATTCCATATTCAATCCTCCATTGCGATAGTTTCATCTACTTCCCTGACGACAATACGCGACCCTTCTGCCTTAATTACCTTAACCAAGGTGCCCTTGCCAATAAAGCTGCCTTCTGTTACTACATCCACCCGTTCTTCTTGGATGATGGCAGTTCCAGATGGCCTTAAATCAGTCAGGGCACGGCCCTGTTTCCTAATTAGATCCAGACGGTTTTGATTGGACACATAGCCTTTTTCTGTTTTTGTTGAATCTGTTAAAATCATTTTCTTAAAAAAATTCATTTTCCTACCAAACACCTTTACGAATAGGATAGAAACCAAAATAGATGCTGTAAGAGCAATTACAAGGGAAAAGGCCATGTTTATCACATCACCTGATGCCATAAATAAGCTTGCTATTACAGCTGCAAACCCAAAAATCCCAATAATGCCGCCAGGGAGGAACAACTCAAGCACAATCAAGATGATTCCGATTATAAACAAAGCAATTGTTTCATATCCTGCAAGTCCCGCAACAAGATGGCCATAGAAAAATAGAATCAATGCAGTTATACCAGTCAAACCGGGAATGCCAAAGCCAGGGGAAAACAACTCAAACACAAGTCCTACAGCAGCAATTGTCAAGAGAAACGGCACAACGAAAGGGCTCGTTAAAAAACGGGACAGCTTTTCGGAAAACGTTTCGTTTACATGCCGAATGGCAGCATCTTCAAGGCCAAGTTCCTCTAGCAGAGCGGCACTTCCCGAAACCGTGCCGTTACTATAACCCACCCTTTGAGCTTCTTCAGCTGTCAAGGTAAGAAGGCTCCCTTTTTTCTTATCTATTTCTGGAAGGATAATCCCTTCCTCTGCCATCGCCCTTGCATACTTCGCATCACGACCGTTTTGTTCAGCTGCCGTTTCCATCGCTGCTACCCAATAGGATTGAGCTTTTTTGCCAGCCATATTACCAGATGAATCAATCACGGCGGCTGAACCGATAGTAGCATTCGGAACCATATAGATCTCATCGGCATTTAATGAAATATAAGCACCAGAGGAAAGTGCCCTGTTGTTCACAAAGGCTGCCGTTTTTATTGGTGTGTCACTGATTAGCTTCCCTATCTTCCCAGCAGCATCAATGGCACCACCAGGTGTATTAATTTCTAATATGACCAGGTCGGCTTTATTACTCTCAGCGGTTTGAAATGCTCTTTCCAGGAATGCATATAACCCATTTTCTACAGTATTCTGAACCGGTACAATATAAACTTTTTCACTTTTTGCAACTGAAGCAGATTGAAAAAACAGTAAAAAAGCAAGCATACTAATGATCATGAAAAAGGCTGAGCGCCAAAGTCCCAAGCAAGCTTCCTCCTTTCGGCGATTTTGCCCTTCTACTTCTAATTACGCTGTTATAGACAGAAAGTTTCATAAAACTTGAGTAAAAATGCATAATGTAAAAAACCGCAAGCAATATGAATGCCTGCGGTTTAGGTTTCGAGTTTAGGATAGATGTTGTTGTACTAATTTATTGACCATGGAGCCGTCTGCCTTGCCTTTTACCTTTGGCATCAAGGCAGCCATAACTCTCCCCATATCGGCCTTCGAAGTAGCATTCACTTCTTCGATAGTTTCTTTAATGATCGAATCGATTTCCTCTTCTGAGAGCTGCTCCGGTAAATATACCTCAACGTAGCCAAGTTCGGTACGTATTTTTTCCACAAGGTCTGTTCTACCAGCATTTTCAAACTCTTGGAGGGAGTCTTTGCGTTGTTTTAATTCGCGAGAAAGTACTGTCAATTCTTCCTCTTCTGTCAATTCCTGTTTGCCGGCTTTAATCCCTTCATTTTGAAGAGAAGCTTTAAGCATACGGATAACAGAGAGTCTGTCCTTTTCCTTGTTCTTCATCGCTTGTTTCATATCATTATTTAAACGCTCGAGTAGACTCATTATTCCACCCTCTATTAGTATTTACGTTTTCTAGCAGCTTCAGACTTCTTCTTACGTTTAACGCTTGGCTTTTCATAGAATTCACGCTTTCTTGCTTCCTGAAGCGATCCTGCTTTAGATACAGTACGTTTGAAACGACGAAGAGCATCTTCAAGCGATTCGTTTTTACGAACGACGGTTTTAGACATCTCTTTCCCTCCCTCCGAAAACAACACACTAACTCAAAGTTGGCAACATGTTTAAACATGTACTTAAATATTATAATATATGGATTATTGCGGGTCAACCAAATTAATCAATTTACTTTTATTAAGTTTGGCCAATGTTAATTAGACATGTTCCCCTCTTGCTTTCCATAAGATGAAACATGGAGGGATATTATGCGTGAGCTTCTTCTTTTCATTATCTATATATTAGTTTTTTTAACTGGAATGGCCTTGCTGCGAATCGGTTTATTCAATCTTTCAGGTCAATCGTTAAAAGCTGTGCTTTCTAAGGTCACAGGCACACCTTTGAAGGGATTTATCACCGGCACTTTTATAACCGGGCTTCTGCAAAGCAGCTCTGCAGTCATGGTAATGACCGTTGGACTAGTTTCAGCAGGCAGCCTGAGTTTTTCTCAAACGATTGGGATTATTCTCGGTTCCAACATCGGTTCCACTTTAACGGCAGAATTTATGACGATCTCCTTAGAAACATATATTCTTCCTGGAGCCGCCGCAGGGGCACTCCTATGGCTGATCCCAAAGACTGTTTGTAAAAGTATAGGAACCGCGATGATTGGTCTAGCCTCCATTTTCACTGCAATGAATGGGTTTAAGAACCTTGCAGGACCTATTTCCTCGTTTTCAATAACGGATACTTTGATACAAAGTATGGAGAACAACTTATTTATTGCGATTTTGATAGGAATGGCCTTTACAGCTTTGATTCATTCCAGTTCAGCAACCATAGGGATCGCGATGAGCTTTTTAGCTGGAGGGGAATTAACTGTATTTACAGGAATCGCCATTATGCTGGGTTCCAATATTGGTACATGCATTACAGGATATATGGCTAGCCTCGGATCCGGAGATCAAGCACGTTTTACTGCCTACGCCCATATTTGGCTGAATGTTCTCGGTGTGCTTGCATTCATTCCTTTAATTGGCCCGCTGGAAGATGCAGCAGCCTTTTTCACCTCCAATAAAGCGGTTCAACTGGCCCACGCCGGGGTTTTGTTCAATGTCATTACATCGATGGCAGTTCTTCCTTTTTCCGGTTCGTTTTCGAAATTCATCCTGTTGCTTCATGGGCCGTCCTCTACTGGAAGCCGTTAAGTATCAATAGTCGGACTCTGCTGTTAAACCTTTTACAATGGAGACTCCCGCACTCGCGCCGATTCTTGTTGCGCCTGCTTCGATTACTCTCTGGGCATCTTCTGTGTTTCGAACTCCGCCGGAGGCCTTTACTCCAATATGGGGGCCTACGGTTTTTCTCATAAGCACTACGTCTTCAGCAGTTGCCCCGCCTGTAGAGAAACCGGTAGATGTTTTTACGTAGTCAGAACCAGCCTTTACAGATAGTTTACAGGCTCGGACCTTTTCTTCTTCAGTTAAAAGAGAGGTTTCAATGATAACCTTTGTTAGCGCTTTTCCTTTTGCTGCTTCTGCAACAGCACGTATGTCCCTTTCGACAAGTTCATCATCCTTGTCCTTAATAGCGCCGATATTGATTACCATATCTACTTCATCTGCCCCGTTTTCGATCGCATTTCGTGTTTCAAATGCTTTCGTTTCAGGCGTATTGGCCCCTAACGGGAAACCAATAACAGTACAAACCTTAACACCTGAGCCTTTCAATAAATCAGCCGCATAACTTACCCATGTAGGGTTGACGCAGACAGAGGCAAATTTATATTCCCGTGCCTCCTCACAAAGGGTTTTAATTTGCTGTTTTGTTGCATCTGCTTTTAGCAAGGTATGGTCAATGAGTCCTGCCACATTGTGTACCATATTTTATGATCTCCTTCCAAACGGAAATAAAGTTGTACATACTTGTACATCCTATCACGTTTAACAAACGTTTTCGAGCTCGAGCTCATGATATTCTAGTTATCTGCTTATAAGTATAGAAATATGTCCTAAGCATGATAAAGGCAGCGGCTTATATGCCGCTGCCCCTATTACATACAGTGTTACCCATTAACTGCTTCCTTCAATGCAGGGCCATCTTTTACAATAGTGACGAATTGCCCTTCGTTATATGGATAACCAGCCTTTGTTATTTTCACCTTAACAATCTCACCGACCATTTGTTCATTGGCGGGGAATACGACCTTCAAATAGTTATCGGTATACCCTACATATAATCCGCTTTCCGGTTTTTCTTCAAAGCGTTCTTCAGGTATAACTTCCAATACTTCTCCCTCGAATTCAGAAGCATATTCTTTTGCAAGCTGATCTGATAGGAAAATTAGACGGTGAACCCGCTCGTTTTTCACTTCTTCATCGATTTGGTCTTCCATTCTGGCAGCAGGCGTACCTGTACGTTTCGAATAAGGGAACACGTGAAGCTCAGAAAATTTGTGCTCTTTAATAAAATTGTAGGTATCCATGAATTCCTCTTCCGTTTCCCCAGGGAAGCCCACAATCACATCGGAAGTGATTGCAAGGCCAGGAAGCGCCTTTTTAAGCTTGTTTAAACGGTCAGCAAAAAAGGCCATCGTATACTTTCTTCTCATCCTCTTCAAAACAGTATCCGACCCTGATTGAATTGGAATATGCAGATGGCGTACAACCTTTTCTGAATTGGCCAGCACTTCGATGACGTCATCCGTAATCTGGCTCGCTTCAATCGAAGAAATCCGGAGCCGCTTTAATCCTTGGACTTGATTTTCCAAGTCGCGGAGGAGCATGGCAAGGTTATAATCCTTCATATCCTCCCCGTAACCGCCGGTGTGGATACCGGTCAGGACGATTTCTTTATACCCTGCATCGACAAGCTGCTGCGCCTGGCGAATTACTTCCTTCGGATCACGGGACCTCATTAAGCCACGAGCCCAAGGGATAATACAGAAGGTACAAAAGTTATTGCAGCCTTCCTGGATTTTTAGCGAAGCGCGTGTGCGGTCAGTAAATGCCGGTACGTCAAGCTCTTCATAAACACGAGTCTTCATGATATTGCCTACACCATTAATCGGTTGGCGTTCTCGCTTGTATTGTTCGATATATCCAAGCATTTTTGTACGGTCCTGAGTTCCCACAACAATATCAACACCTGGAATAGCCATGATTTCTGCCGGTGATGTTTGAGCGTAACACCCGGTAACCGCAATAACAGCATCAGGATTTTTGCGGATCGCGCGGCGGATGACCTGACGGCTCTTTTTGTCCCCTGTGTTTGTAACGGTGCAAGTATTAATAACATAGACATCAGCTGAAGATTCAAAATCCGTGCGCTCATATCCCTCTGATTTAAATAGCTGCCATATTGCTTCTGTTTCATAATGGTTCACTTTACATCCTAATGTATGAAAGGCAACAGTTGCCATGTTTAATCACCTCAATAATTCTAATTGATAGGAAACAGCACTTAATGCATAAAGCGGTGCTGTTTCTGTCCGTAATATTCTAGGCCCAAGCCCGCAGGCCAAAAAGCCAGCTTCTATCAGCTTATCTATTTCACTTTGGTCAAGCCCGCCTTCAGGCCCGAAAACAAAGAGAAGCGACTGTCCGGGTTTTATTTCACGGAGTACGGATGCAAGGGCACCTGTTTCCCCTCTTTTTGCTTCTTCTTCAAATGCGATCAGCTTAAAGTCAAATTCCTGCCCGCAAGAAACCAAATCTGCTAATGTTTTAGGATGGAATACTTCCGGAATAATTGTTCTATGGGATTGCTCAGCTGCTTCCTTTGCAATTTTCTCCAGGCGTTCCGTTTTCTTAATTGCCTTTTTAGGGTCCCATTTCACAATAGAACGGGCAGCAATAAAAGGGATAAATTCATGGGCCCCAAGCTCCGTCCCTTTCTGAACGATATACTCCAATTTATCCCCTTTAGGCAGCCCGCTCGCTATAGCTACCTTTACTGGCAGCTCATTATTTTCATTCTTCCATTCTATAACTGTTCCTGCTACTGTATCATTAGCAATTTCTGTAATTTCGCACAATGCAGCCTGGCCTTCCTGTTTGACACAAATCAATCGGTCACCCGACTCCATCCTCATTACCCTGGTAATATGATGGTAATCCTCACCTGAGATCCTGAAGGTATTCCCTTGAAAATCATCTTCATGCAAAAAATATCGCTGCACTTTATGCACCTGCTTTTCCAGATATTAATGAGGGAAAAATGGCGCATCATTATCCTGAGGTAATGAGCGCCTTGTTGTTTAGTGATTTCTCTTCGCTATAATAGCAACCCAATCTTCCATAAGGATTGTTTCTTCAATCGAAAAACCAGAAGCAATCATCGCATCCTTCACTTCCTGTTTCTTCTGCCCAATGATGCCAGAAGCAATGAAGTACCCGGATGGCTTTACGACCTTTGCCACATCATCGGTAAAGCGGACAATAACTTCGGCAAGTATATTGGCCACAACAACATCCGCAGAACCTTCAACCCCATCCAACAAATTGTTTTGTGACACCGAAACAACATCATGTACTTTATTTAGCTTGACATTGATTTTGGCGGAAGCAACCGCAACCTCATCAAGGTCAAGGGCGGTAACGCCCCTGGCTTGTAATAAGGCAGCAGCTATGCTTAGTACTCCTGAGCCGGTTCCGACGTCAACCACCATATCACCAGGTTTAACCGTTCTTTCCAGAGCCTGAATACACATTACCGTTGTAGGATGGGTACCTGTACCGAAAGCCATTCCGGGATCCAATTCGATGATAAGCTCATCGCTTGAAACCGGCGCGTAATCTTCCCAGGTTGGTACGATTGTGAAACGCTCTGAAATTTTAACCGGATTATAATACTTTTTCCAAGCAGTCGCCCATTCTTCTTCGTTTACTTCACTTATTGAAACCGCATTTCGGCCAAGATCAATATCAAATAAAAGCAGATTGTTAATGGCTTCCTTTATTGCATCGACCGTTTCTCCAAGAAAGCTGTTAACAGGCAAATAGGCTTTTACTATTACACCTTCATCCGGATAGTCGGCAGGATTTAACTGATAGATTTCCCCAAACACATTTTCACGCTCTTTATAGAGATCATGGGGGTCTTCAATGACAACTCCACTCGCACCCGCCTCGTGCAAAATGTTGGAGACGGGCTCCACCGCTTCGTTTGTTGTATGGATTGCAATTTCAGACCACTTCATCTCTACCACTCCTGTTTCTATTAATCACCTTTAAAAGCCCGCTTAACTTTAGCAAAAAAGCTTTCCTCTTGTTCATCAGGGGAAACTTGTCCGCTGATATCCGCAAATTCCTTAAGCAGCTGCTTTTGTTTTTCCGTTAATTTTCTTGGTGTTACTACGAGGATTACTACGTGTTGGTCTCCTTGGCCATAGCCCCTGACATTTGGTATACCTTTACCCCTTAAACGGAACCGCGTTCCTGTCTGTGTTCCGGTAGGCACTTTCAATTTTACTTTGCCATGCAGTGTTGGCACTTCTATCTCATCACCAAGAGCTGCCTGGGCAAACGTGATCGGCATTTCGCAATAAACGTCATCCCCATCGCGCTCAAAGAATTCATGGGAGCGGACATGGAATACAACATATAAATCTCCTGCAGGCCCGCCGTTGATTCCAGGTTCACCCTGTCCAGATACCCGCAACTGCTGGCCGTCATCGATTCCAGCCGGAACCTTAACCTGGATTTTTTTCCGTTTCCTTACCTTACCTGAGCCGCCGCAAGTGGAGCATTTCTCAGGAATGATCTTCCCTGTTCCCTGGCAGTGATGGCAGGTTCTTCTATTCACAATCCGTCCGAGCGGGGTATTTTGTTCAACACTTATTTGACCGGTTCCTTGACAGTGGGAGCATGTGTTTACTTTTGTTCCTGGCTTAGCCCCGGTACCTTTACATGTTTCACACTCTTCTTCACGCGGAATCTCGATTTCAGTTTCTTTCCCAAATACTGCTTCCTCAAAAGAAAGAGTCATGGTGTATTGAAGGTCAGCACCCTGGCGCGGGGCATTAGGATCCCTTCTTCGGCCACCTCCGCCAAAGAAGGTGCTAAAAATATCCTCGAAACCGCCAAAGCCGCCAAAATCCGCGCCGCCAAACCCCTGGTTTGGATCTGTATGGCCGAATTGGTCATAATGGGCTTTCTTTTGGTCATCGCTTAACACTTCATACGCTTCCGTTATTTCCTTGAATTTATCTGCTGCATCAGCTTCCTTGTTTATATCAGGGTGATATTTTTTGGAGAGCTTACGATATGCCTTTTTTATCTCATCTTTAGAAGCGCTTTTGGATATCCCTAGCACTTCATAGTAATCGCGTTTACTCATTGTTAATCCACTCCCGAATCGTTTCACATAACGATAATTTTATCATTTTTAAAGCTACTGTTGCAATAAGAAAAGAGCACTTGTAACTGTTCCGCAAGGGTATTCCCTTTCCTCTTTGATTTACAGATGGAGAAAACTCACCGATTGGAGAGCCTTAAAAGGCGAAGACAGAGGGGAGTTAGCCGCACAGAACGCGGGTCACACAGGCGTTGTCACAGGACGTAGTGTTCTTGCCTGTGTTCCACTTTATTCTTAAACTTAACCACTACGCCACCTCAACATCGTTGCTGCCAATTTATACTTAAATGAAAAAAGCCAAAGCCAAGATAACCTGACTTTGACTTTTGCTGCAAAAAGGTTTATAGATTTCTATTACTTTTTATCATCATCATTTACTTCGGTGAAATCGGCGTCAACGATATTATCATCGTTTTTATTCTCGCCAGCATCAGCACCAGCTTGCTGCGCTTTGGCAGCTTCTTCATAAAGCTTTACTGTCAGGTTCTGGACGATTTCGTTTAGGGCATCTTTTTTTTCACGGATTTCATTGATGTCGTTTTTCTCAATAGCTGCTTTAAGCGCATCTTTCGCGTCGTTCGCTTTTGCTACTTCAGCTTCATCCACTTTGCCTTCAAGATCCTTTAAAGTCTTGTCGACTGTAAATACAAGCTGGTCAGCCTCGTTGCGAAGTTCCACTTCTTCCTTGCGCGCCTTGTCTGCTTCAGCATTTTCTTCCGCTTCTCGTACCATGCGTTCAATTTCATCATCTGAAAGACCTGATGAAGACTTAATTGTAATAGCTTGTTCCTTATTAGTTCCAAGATCCTTGGCACGTACATTAACAATACCATTCTTATCAATATCAAAGGTTACTTCGATTTGTGGAACACCACGTGGAGCCGGTGGGATGTCGCTTAATTGGAAACGGCCGAGCGTTTTGTTATCCGCAGCCATTGGGCGCTCCCCTTGCAGCACATGAATATCAACAGCTGATTGGTTGTCGGCTGCAGTCGAGAATACCTGAGATTTACTTGTTGGTATAGTCGTATTGCGGTCAATCAACTTGGTGAATACTCCACCCATGGTTTCAATTCCCAAAGAAAGAGGTGTTACGTCAAGTAGTACTACGTCTTTTACATCCCCTGTCAACACACCGCCCTGAATTGCAGCACCCATGGCTACTACTTCATCGGGGTTAACTCCTTTATGAGGTTCTTTGCCGATTTCCTTGCGAATTGCTTCCTGAACAGCAGGAATTCGTGTTGAACCCCCAACAAGAATGACTTTGTCGATCTCGGATGGGGAAAGGCCCGCATCTCTTAACGCTTGACGTGTCGGCCCCATTGTCCGTTCAACAAGCCCTGCAGAGAGTTCGTCGAATTTAGCCCTTGTCAAGTTCACTTCCAAGTGTAACGGACCGGCTTCACCAGCAGTGATAAAAGGCAATGAAACTTGTGTAGACGTTACGCCAGAAAGATCTTTCTTTGCTTTTTCAGCAGCATCTTTCAAGCGTTGAAGAGCCATTTTGTCTTTTGAAAGATCGATACCATTATCCTTTTTGAACTCAGCAACGAGATAATCGATAATGACTTGGTCAAAATCATCTCCTCCTAGCCTGTTGTCCCCAGCTGTAGCTTTTACTTCAAAGACGCCATCGCCAAGTTCCATGATGGAAACGTCGAAAGTACCGCCTCCCAGGTCGAATACTAGGATCGTCTGATCTTCTTCCGTTTTGTCCAATCCATAAGCCAACGCCGCTGCTGTCGGTTCGTTGATAATACGCTCTACTTCAAGCCCTGCAATTTGCCCTGCATCCTTAGTTGCCTGGCGTTCTGCGTCGTTGAAATAAGCAGGAACAGTGATAACTGCTTTCGTAACTTTCTCTCCTAGGTATTCCTCGGCATAGGATTTTAAATATTGCAGGATAATTGCTGAAACTTCCTGAGGTGAGTAGTCCTTATCTTCAACTTTTACCTTATAATCCGTACCCATATGGCGTTTAATAGAAATGATTGTGTTAGGGTTGGTAATCGCCTGACGCTTCGCAACCTCACCAACTTGCCGCTCACCACTCTTGAACGCAACAACAGATGGAGTGGTACGGCCCCCTTCCGGATTCGGAATTACTTTTGGCTCTCCGCCTTCTAATACAGCAACACATGAGTTTGTTGTACCTAAGTCAATACCAATAATCTTGCTCATTGATTTCTTACCTCCAATTTATTTATGTAGGGCTCATTCGTTCACTTTTACCATTGCAGGGCGAAGGACACGGTCTTTAAGCATGTATCCTTTTTGAAATTCCTCTACCACAACATTGGATCCAAAATCCTCATCCTGGACCTGCATCACAGCCTGGTGTAAATGTGGGTCGAATTCTTTCCCCACAGCCTCGATTGGTTCGATGCCTTCTTTTTTCAAGGCCTCGAGCAAGCTTTTATAAACCATATCCATACCTTGAAGCAAGGATTTTGTCTGCTCGTTATCAGCTTCGACTTTAGTGGCCCTCTCAAAGTTATCTATAGCTGGCAGCAAGTCGGACGCTAAGTCCTGGGCCCTGTATTTCCTGGCAGCTTCCAGGTCTAATCTAGCCCGGCGTCTGGCATTATCAAAATCTGCTTGCAGCCTTAGATAACGGTTTTCCATTTCTTCAACCTTCGCTTCAAGTTCAGCAATTTTCACCTGTGCCGGATCCTGTTTATTAGCTTCATGAGCTTCCTCTGAAGTTCCCTCTTCTATTTTATCCGCCTCAGCAAAGATCGCTTCTGCCTCGGTTTCTTGAACTGTTTCAGTTTCACCAATGTTTTCATTCTTCTTTTCTTCTGTCATTACTTTCACCTCCCTATAATAAATGCGGAAGCACCCAAACACAAGGAACGTCGACTTTTTGGTACGTCCTGTGCTTCAGACTGAGCGCTGGCCAACTAAGAACACCACGTCCTGTGGCAACGTCGGCACTAGTACCTCCATGTACGTAGTAGCTGGATATCACTTCATTGAATTTATACCTAGTTTAAAAAAGCAATTTAATATTATTGTAATACATACATGAAAGCACAACAAAGGAACGGGGAGCAGGAAGCCCCCGCACCCTAACAATATTGCCTTTGCTATTGCTTTTGATACAACTTTGTCAATAGGGCCGTTAAATCAGCAGTAAAAAAATGAAGCAGGCTGATGACCCTGGAGTATTCCATCCTTGTCGGCCCAAGAATCGCTATGGTTCCTACTTCTTCATGCCCCATGGAGTACGTGGCCGTTATAAAGCTACAATCTTCTAGCACCGAGTTATTATTTTCCCGGCCAATTTTCACATGGATACCTGCAGGGTTTTGTTTCATCAGTTCATAGATTCCCTTTTCCTGTTCAATCATTGATAAAAGCGATTTAACCCTGTCGATATCATGGAATTCCGGCTGGCTTAACATATTTGTTTTCCCGCCGAAGAAAAGCTTTCTAGGCTTGGAAACGTCCAATGTATCCGCTAGCGTCCCTAGAATCTCGTCATAGTTGTGAAGATGCTGCCTTAACAACACGACTATTTCCTTATAAATCTTATCTTTCAATTCCATAAGCGGAACTCCAGTGAGCCGGTCATTAAGGATGTTAGCCATCTTTTCGATTTCATTTACGTCAAAAGAAGGCGGTAATGAAAACATTTTATTTTCCACATGGCCTGTATCAGTAACAATGATCGCAATCGCCGTTTCTTTATTCAAGGGGACAATTTGGATTTTCCTAAGTTTATTTTCCTTGACCTTAGGACCTAGAGCTATAGCTGTATAGTTTGTTAACTCGGATAAAATTTGCGCCGATTTCTGCACAATCTTTTCCATTTCATAGATGCGCTCTGCAAAGACAGACTTAATCTTTTGCATATCAGCTAATTTCAATGCCTGTGGCGGCATTAAGTGGTCTACATAATATCTATACCCTTTTTCTGAAGGAACTCGACCAGAAGAGGTATGGGTTTTTTCAATAAACCCTAGTTCTTCAAGGTCTGCCATTTCATTACGGATCGTAGCTGAGCTAAAGTTTATTTCATCCTTTTTCGACAGGCTTCTCGATCCAATGGGCTGTGCGCTTCGAATGAATTCATCGATAATGACCTGAAGTATTAGTAATTGTCTTTCAGTCAGCATCATTGTTCACCCCTGTTAGCACTCTATGTGCTTGAGTGCTAATACTATTAATAAATTATCAAATGACGTTAGTGATGTCAACGGTTTAGATTATGCCCAAAAAAGATTGGAACACTTCATTGCCAAGCAGCTTTCCTTTGCGCGTAAGGCGCACACAATCAGTATTCATTTCAATCAATCCGAGCTTGCGCTGTTCTTCAAGCGGTTCTCCGAATACCTTTGACATCTCAACAGAAAACTTCTTCCTGAATAGTTCAAGCGAGACACCCTCATTTTTTCTTAATCCAAGGAACATTTCCTCTTCCATTTGTTCTGCAACGGGCACAAGATGTTCCTCTATGAGCGGCAATTTCCCTTCCTCGAGAGGAGTCATATATTTTTTTAAAGGCCCATAGTTTGCAACTCTTTTGCCCGAAACGTAACCATGCGCACCCGCACCGAAACCGAAATACTCCTCGTTGTTCCAATAGGTAAGGTTGTGGCGGCTTTCAAACCCGGGTTTTGCAAAGTTACTAATCTCATATTGGTTAAGCCCTTGCTTTTCCATCCTATCCATTAACCGTTCATACATGCTTGCTTCGAGTTCCTGGGGAGGCAATTGCAATTTTCCCTTTTGCATTAAATTATAAAACACTGTTTTCGGCTCAACGATCAAGGAGTATCCAGAGTAATGTGGTAAATCTAGCGCCAGCGCTTTTTCCATCGTATCTGTAAAATCCTCCATTGTCTGGCCAGGCAGACCGTAAATCAAATCAATACTTATATTTGAAAATCCGATCTTTTGTGCTTTTTCTATCGTTTCATATACGTCACGTGTGCGATGAGTTCTTCCGATTTTTTTTAATAGCTCGTCATTAAAGCTTTGAACTCCGAAACTTAGCCGGTTTACACCCGCATTATATAAAATGGATAGCTTTTCTTCAGAAAGGTCTCCAGGGTTAGCCTCAAATGTGTATTCAATATTCTTGCCAAACGGCAAGGTTTCTTTGATCGAATGACAAAGAAATTCCAGCTGTTTTTCATTTAAGGAAGTCGGTGTCCCGCCTCCAACAAAAATTGTTTCCAAATGATCCTGGGGATATTTTTCAAGGGAAAGCTGCATTTCTCTTTTCAGCACATTTAAATAGCGATCTACAGGTTGTCCTTGTAAAAACACTTTATTAAAATCACAATAATGACAAATATGCTCACAAAATGGGATGTGGATATAGGCACTTTTAATCATTTCTAAAACAACCTCCTTGGGGACGATATAAAAAGAGGTTAGATATCGGTTGAACGATAAATCTAACCTCCCTTATATGCTTTTTAATTTTTCGGTGTTGTATCGTCCATTTTCAACACAGCCATGAACGCTTCTTGCGGCACCTCTACAGAACCTACTTGCTTCATGCGCTTTTTGCCCTCTTTTTGCTTTTCGAGTAACTTTCGCTTACGTGAGATGTCCCCGCCGTAACACTTGGCAAGTACATTTTTTCGCATAGCGCTGATTGTAGACCGCGCGATGATTTTCGTGCCAATAGCCGCCTGGATTGGAACCTCGAATTGTTGCCTAGGTATCAAGGTTTTCAGCTTTTCAACAATCACTTTCCCACGGTCATAGGCAAAGTCGCGGTGGACAATGAAGCTTAATGCATCGACTGTTTCTCCGTTAAGCAGAATGTCCATTTTGACCAACTTTGATGTCTTATAGCCAATCAGTTCATAGTCGAAGGAAGCATATCCTTTTGTATTAGACTTCAATTGGTCAAAGAAGTCATAAACGATTTCAGAAAGCGGTATTTCATATACGATGCTAACTCGTGTTTCATCCATATATTGCATGTCAATAAATATGCCGCGTTTTTCCTGGCAAAGCTCCATAATTGCACCAACATAATCATTTGGTGCCATCATTGTCGCCTTGACATATGGTTCTTCTACACGTTCAATTTTTTGCGGGTCGGGCATGTTCGATGGGTTATCCACCTTTATGGTTGCTCCGTCGGTCATAACAACGTCATAGATTACACTCGGCGCTGTCGTAATTAAATCAATCTTAAATTCACGCTCGATCCGCTCCTGGATGATTTCCATATGCAACAGGCCGAGGAAACCGCATCGGAAGCCAAAGCCTAAAGCCTGTGATGTTTCCGGTTCAAACTGGAGGGCAGAATCGTTGAGCTCTAGTTTCTCCAGCGCCTCCCGCAAATCGTTGAACTTGGCTGAATCAATCGGATATAATCCGCAGTAAACCATCGGGTTCAGTCTGCGATAACCTGGCAGCGCTTCTGTGGCACCGTTTTTTGCATTTGTAATCGTGTCACCCACACGTGTATCGCCGACATTTTTAATAGATGCGGTTAAAAAACCTACATCCCCGACGGTGAGTTCATCACGCTGTTGTTCTTTTGGTGTGTGCACGCCGACTTCCGTAACCTCGAATTCCTTGCCAGTAGCCATCATCCTGATTTTGTCGCCAGGCTTTACAGAACCTTCAACAACACGAATATAGGCTACAACTCCGCGATAGGCATCATAGAAGGAGTCGAAAATAAGAGCTTTTAGCGGGGCCTCAGGGTCTCCTTGCGGTGGTGGTACAAGTTCTACGACCTGCTCCAGAATATCTTCAATCCCGATTCCCGCCTTTGCGGAGGCCAGTACGGCTTCCGATGCATCCAGGCCAATAACTTCTTCTATTTCATTTCGCACCCGTTCAGGATCTGCGCTTGGTAAATCGATCTTATTTATGATCGGTAATATTTCCAGGTTATTATCTAATGCCAGATACACATTCGCAAGCGTTTGGGCTTCGATTCCTTGAGCAGCATCAACCACCAGAATTGCACCTTCACAAGCTGCCAATGATCGGGAAACTTCATAGGTAAAGTCGACATGTCCCGGTGTATCTATCAAATGGAATATATATTCTTCTCCGTCCTTGGCATTGTATTTCAATTGAACGGCATTTAATTTAATTGTAATCCCGCGTTCCCGCTCCAGATCCATAGAATCCAAGAGCTGGCTTTTCATCTCGCGCTGGGCCAGGGCGTTCGTCTTCTCTAAAATACGGTCAGCCAGAGTAGATTTCCCGTGGTCGATGTGTGCGATAATGGAAAAGTTACGGATTCTTGACTGTCTCTTTAGTTTTTCTTCTCTATTCAAAACGTTCACTCCTACTCTTCTGAGCACAAATACACTATTTTTCATTATAGCAGTACCCAAAGCAACATTCAATAACAATCAAAACGGGGTCAGTCCCCCGGTGCTTTATAGCATTAACGCACCGGGGGACTGACCCCGCTAAATTAGTTTTTGTATTAGCGTATTAACTATGGCGGAAATAGCTTCTGCAAGCTTTTTTCCAATTGTTGAGAAGAAATTGAAGGCTTTCATTTCCTCCAACTTTTGTTTCTTCTGTTCCAAGTCATGGCTTGTCACCTTTTTTCCCAAAATGGCTGCTTCCATTTCTCCTTGATTCGATTCCTTCACGGTAAAAGCACTGTGCAACGCCGGATCATCATATCCTTTCATTTTCTTGATTCCTTGATTGGCGTGTTGCATGCCTATCAAAACCCCAAGAAACAACAAAAGTATCATACCGAAGCATTTAAGTGAAAACCGAATCATGAATGGTCACTCCTTTTTAAGGCTCTATTGCGGTTCTGCGTTACCAGAAGTATTCCCAACTTCCTTAGCATCAAAATAGTATTCGCTGAACACATCTGCAAAGGCGTCCACGCTCAAATACATCTCTTCAAACGTATTATCGACGCCACCCACTTCCAGCAAAAGCGCATTCCCTGTTAAATCCTGGTTATAGACGCTGTTATTCCGTGCACTATTATATTTAATGATCCCCCTGGAGAGCCCGGGATATTTTTTCTGGATTTCCTTATGGAGCTTGCTTGCTAGTGAATAATTTTTTTCAGCATTTGGATTTTTTCCGCCTATTACGAATACGATTTTCGCATAGCTTTTTCCATTAATTTGTGTGGTCGTTACTTTTTTGCGCTGAGCATCGCGATGGATATCAATAATATATTCAACATCCTTATTTGAAGCCATCACAGTTTCGATAACGGCTCTGGACTCCTTGTAAGATTTACTGTAACTGAGCCCTCTCTTCTTAAGATTGCCCGTTATATCAGTCTTGTCTACGGAAGCACCGATACCCCTTTCCTGAAAGTCCTCGACAAGCCTTTCTCCAAGCCGGGTGATATTTATTTTTGAATGCATCGCTAAATCGGGATTCGTAACGCCTTTCAAATAAGGTAAAAATGATTCCCTATTATGAGTATGGTAGATTTGCACAACCTTCCTGCCATTGGTAGTCACTGCAGGGGCTTTTGGTTCTTGCCTTTCATTATTCTCCAGACCATCCACATTTTTGAGCGACGCCTCTGTACCTTTTGTTATTAATTCTTCCGGAGGTGATGATTCAATAGGCATGTTTGTATAATTTGTACCTTCACCCGCCAACAAGATCTCACTGTCGAAAATCGAGAATCCAGGAAGTTCACGGCCTAGCAGGCTTCTCGGGTCATCCAATGAAATATTCGCCGACATTTTTAAGATTTGCGTCGTAATTCCAGTTTCAGGTTTTCCTTCTGGCATAGCTTGAAAAAAATTGTGATTCTCACTTGCCATTAAAGAAAAAAGCATCTTCCCGGAAAAATGGTTTGTTACCGAATGGACCGAATCAGAGGAGATCCTGTATTCGGGCCTTAAAGATGTAAGAATCCCGCTAATGGAGAATATTAAGAGAAGCAGTGCGAGAATTGATAGAAAACCTGTTATGATCATGGATCCGTTAACTACTGCAAATATTCCGGCGTGCCGGTTCCTTTTCATCCTTCCACCCTTTCATATGCGTCTATTAATACATATGGGTTTAATAGAAAGAGTAGAACCGAAAAGGTGCAAGGATTGATGAAATCCAATAGTGGCTTACCGGGTATAGTAACCTGTATTCTCCTGGTCTATTGAATAGTGAAGGGCTGCGTTTAATCCTCCCGCAATCAGGTTGGCCATGTCTTCGATAAACACGTCAACTTCCTTAGGCGTTACCATCAGATTATGGCCGATTGGTGATAGGACCTCGTTAATCAGCTGCCGCTTTTCCTCTTCAGGCAGCGTGCCGACTATCCCAAGGAAGGTCTTTCGGTGTTCTACACCAGGCATGTCTTCGTCTTTCAGCTTTTTCTTCCGGCCAAAGTTGAATCCGGCCGGCACCAGCGAATGTGAAGGACGCCCCCCTTCCCGCATTTCACTGCCAAAATGCTTGAGGATAAAATCAATTGTATCGCTTGTAATGGAAACCGCATCTACAACGGTGGGAATACCCACTGCAATCACAGGAATTCCAAGCGTCTCTTTGCTTAGCTCCTTGCGTTTATTCCCTACCCCTGATCCCGGATGAATACCTGAATCAGATATTTGGATCGTCGAGTTAACTCTTTCAATCGACCTGGCGGCGAGCGCATCGATCGCGATTACAAAGTCCGGTTTGCTTTTTTCGATAACGCCATGGATAATATCACTTGTTTCTATGCCGGTGATGCCCATAACCCCAGGTGCAATACCGCTGACTGGACGAAATCCTTCTGCAACCGAGTCCGGCTGCAATTGAAACAAATGCCTTGTAATCACCAAATTTTCCACAACGGCGGGCCCTAAAGCATCAGGCGTAACATTCCAATTTCCAAGGCCGACGACAAGGCAGCTTGCATCCTTTGGAATATTGAGCCTTTTTAAAAACTGTGCCATTTCACCGGCAAATACCTTTTCCACTTTATTTTGCAATTCAGTATCTTGCTGGCGGATTCCCTGCACCTCAATCGTTAAATAACTCCCTTGTTTTTTTCCTAGCTCCTTTTCCCCTTCTGAAGTGATTTCAACAAGGGAAATGGTTAAACCGTCGACTTCTTTTTCTTTTATAACAACTCCCTTAATTTGCGAGATATTTTTTTCCCCGGCAATACCTTTTTGGGCAAGGGCCATTTCTGTGGCCTCAACAGCGAGATCAGTCCTTACTGCATATTTGCTTAAGTCAAGATGTTTGTTCATGACTTCCTCCTATGGATCATAAATTTAAAAGATACATCTAGTATTTTCCATAGTTTCTTGTGACATTCTCTTATATCTCTTTTTTAACCGTCACTTTTTTGGTACAATAACTTGTAACGAGATAAAGCATTGTGCGGGAACAGTATTTCCTTTTTAGAATCTTATTCCGGTATTGCATTACAGCGGACTGTCTGATACAATATCATTTGTGCTATTTGAGTAAGGATTTGAAAGGTCGAGTTCATATAGTCTCGATTTCTTGTGTAGGAGGTGAACGGAATGCCAAACATTAAATCTGCGATCAAACGCGTAAAAACAAGCGAAGAGAGCCGCGCTCATAACGCAACTGTAAAGTCTACAATGCGTAGTTCAGTGAGGAACGTTGAAGCTGCATTAGCCAACAACGACGTTAACACTGCGACAGAAGCTCTTTTAACAGCTACTAAAAAGTTAGACAAGGCTGCATCTAAAGGATTAATCCATAAAAATGCGGCAGCCCGTAAAAAATCTCGTTTAGCAAAAAAACTTAATTCATTAAACGCTTAATGAATGGCAATGAACGATCCGGTATAGGGTCGTTTTTTTCTTTCTAACAGAAAAAAACACAGGGAAGCGAGGGGATATCCCCTCGCCTTTAGTTAATTTTTAGCATTAATAACTCCAAGGCCAATGCCTTATCTGCCTGACCAGTTTTGATTTTATAATCTGCATCGGCGAGATCGTTGATAATTCTTAACAATTCTCTCTCATGGAACCTGCCGGTTTTTTCAAGAGCCAGCTTTACCCTGTAAGGATGAATACGCAGGGTAGTGGCGATTTTTTGCTGGCTGTATCCTTGTTTTGCCATTTCTTTCACTTGATACATAAGCCTTACCTGACTCGCTATGACGCCAAGAATCTTAATTGGCTCCTCATTTTGCCTCAACAGCTCATGAAAAATACTGACAGCCGCTTGTACATTTTTTTGCAGTACATGCTCCACAAGGGTAAACACGTTTTGCTCTAGCGACTTTGCTACTAATGTTTCCACGGTGTAAGCATCAATACGCTTTTCTTCATCCACATAAAGCGCCATCTTATCTATTTCATTAGTTAATATCATTAAATTTGTCCCAGCAAGGTCCAGCAGAAGGTCTATTGCATTTTCGTCAATTTGGACAGCTGATGCGGCAGCCCGCTCTCTAATCCATATTTTGAGTTCATGTTCACCAAGTTTTTTTGCTTCGATCGTTACTGCTTTTCTCTTTAATTCCTTGGTGATTTTTTTTCGCTCATCAAGCTTATCATACGGCGCCGTGAGCACAAGAATAGAATATGGAGCAGGATCTGAGATATAATGCTCCAGTTTCTTCACGTCATGCTCAACCTTTTGCCTTGGTTTCTCCGACGTTAAAAAGAAGGGATTTTGCATGAAAACTAGACGCCTTTCCCCCATAAATGGCAGGGTTTCAACGTCCTCGAGTGCAGTTTCGACGGGTGTTTCCTCCAGGTCGAACTGTGAAAAATTAAAATCTAGTTCCTCTTCCGTCAAAGCATTTTGCAATAATAATTGCTTTGTTTCATTGATTAAAAATGTTTCCGTTCCATAAATCAAGTACACGGGGGCAAATTTTTTTCGTTTCAAGTCTTTCCAAACTTCCAGTACCACGTTACCGCCTCTTTTTTATGTATTCTTCTTCTTATGGTATAGGTGGTTTCTAATTTTGACAAGATAAATGGGAATCGGCCTTTCTTAGAGGCCAATTCCCGATCTATATGAACGCTGGAGAAGAAAGTCCCGGGATACTTCCTTTGCCAGCGGTTATTATGTCTTTTAACAACCGCTCCAATGTAGGAGAGCTAACATATAAAGGATGGAAGTTTGGAAATGAACCTTGAAACATTTGTACTGCTTTGTACCTTTATTTTCGCCTTTCAAATTGTAAACTATTTGTGACAACTCTTGTCAGTATAGGAAATAAGAAAGCGGACGCAACTTTTACGAACATCGATTGCCTTTGTCAGGTCCTGTGATAATTCGCTGCTAGTACATCCTGCATAAGTATAACCGGACCAGACAATGACATAGGAGAGCCAATAAAGGACCGTAGCTAAACCGTCAAGTTTTATGACTAACGCTAACGTCACCACCCTTATCCTGTGAATAGCGGCTTTAGGACGTCGAGATGTCTATAACGGTGATATCCCAATTCAATGTAGCCAGAACAACTTTCAGGAATGTTAGGAAACGTTTTCTTTTCTGCATGAAATGTTCAGATAATTTAACTTTTTCAAAAACCGGGCTGTAGATTTTTTTTTTGTAATCGCTTATACTATTAGTGAAATGGGAGGGGTAGACATGAACGATTTTGAAAAGAATGTACAATATAAGGGTAACGATGCTATTGATTCTGCATGGGGATTTATTGTTTCTTTTGGATTTTTTGCAACTATGTTCATTATTGCTACCGTAATTCACTACATCGGTTCCTAATCAAACCCCGGGTACATAAGGTACTGGCATACCCGAAAACTACGCATCAGGTAAGGTTTAAGGTAACATAACAATGAAGGATATTTTATATGGCCACATATAAGTATACCGGTTGAGACTGCATTAAGTAGTCTCTTTTTAGTTGGCAGGAAGAATGGATAAATCGAACTCCTGCATAAGTGCAGCTACTGCTCTGTCTTCGCTTTTACGAAAGCTCGCCGGTGAGTTTTCTAATACTTCATTCTATGGCAATACAGTTGAAAAGGTTCCGCGCTTACCCTTAAATTGGTATATAATCCCGCCTTTTTCATCTGTTCGGTAAATCACAATTTTCCTCATTTCCAATGAGTTGGTGACCTCAGAATGGGGATGACCGTATCGGTTATTCTTCCCCGCTGATATGATTGCAGCCTTGGGCTTTAAGACGTCTAAAAGCAGATCTGAAGTGGAGGTTTTGCTCCCATGATGCCCTACTTTTAAGATATCTGCTCTAATGTCGGGATATCTCTGGATAATTGCTTCTTCCCCTTTGGCCCCTAAGTCACCAGTAAATAGCCATCGCTTTCCACCTAATTGTGTATAAACCACAATTGAAGCTTCATTCTTATCTTCTTCAGCCTCATATGGGTTCAAGATATAAAAAGTTGACCCTGCTTCCTTCCATTGATCTCCTCTTTGAACGATCTTTACCCGTATATTGGAAGCCTTTATATATTCCGCTAATTTATTCTTAATATATTCCTGCTCTGTTCCTTTACCAATAATTATTTCCTTTATCTTAATTCCCCTGGCCACTTCTTTCACACTACCGATATGATCCGCGTCCGGATGGGTTAGGATTAATTTATCAAGCCTGCTTATACTTTTACTCTTAAGCAAGGGCAAGATAATATCTGTTCCTGTGTTAAAGCTTCCCCTCCTTCTTTCCCAGGCTTCCTGTTCAAACTTGACACGTCCTCCGGTGTCGATTAAATAGTTTCCTTTATCGAATGGCAGTCGTATAAATATTGAATCACCTTGCCCTACGTCGATAAAGGAAACCTCGCCTGTAGAGTCGAGCTTTTCGATATTCAACTGTAAAAAAAGCAGCAGCGCAACCCATGCCACACAATAACCAGTTTTTTTCGGGATTGAAAGATCCCAAAATACAAACCCTAATATGATCGCTGTTGCAATCAGTATCATCATGATAAAAGCTGGCTTTCCAAATCCTAATGAAGCTAATGGCAGGCTGCCTGCAAAGCTTGCGACCTTATTACTGCATAAAAGAATCATATTAAGGATAGATAGGAGTATTTGTCCTGCTGATGGAAAACAAATGTGTACGGCAAAGGTAACCAATGAGAAGGGGAGCAGGAAGGCATAAAGAGGAACAAACAAAACATTAATGAGTATTCCAAGCACCGTAGCCTCAAAGAAATGATAGAGAAGGATAGGAAGCGTGGCCATCTGGCAGATTAGACTTACTGACAAAAGTTGCAGGATTTTGCTGTTGTACCGTCTAATAATCTCGCTAGACATAACCATTGAAAATGCTGCAGCAAAAGATAGCTGAAATCCTATATTAAAAAGAAGATTTGTCTGAAAGAAAAGGAGCAGCAAATACACCAGGATGATCGATTTAAAGGTCGACACAGTTTTTTTAAAGTATGCAAGAGCAAAAAATGTCATAGCCATAAGGCATGCTCGCCAAACAGATGGGCTTGCACCGGAAATAATAACATAAATGGGCAGCAGGATAAGCATCAACACGTTGATTCGCTCTCGTGTGATCCCTAACCTGATTCCTAAGTAGAAGATAAGCCCTGACAGGAAACTGACATGCAGACCAGAAATCGCGAGCAAATGTACAAGACCCAACTTTTGAAAAACGATAAGTTCCTCCTCATCAATATCCCTTTGATCGCCAAACAGAAGCGCAGCTACATACCCCCGGGAATCCTCCGGAAAATTCCTTTCCACATAAGCTATACCCACTTGCCGCAGTTTCTTTATGGCCTGTACGATATCCCCCTTACCAAAGGTACAATCGGAGATCGAGAAGCGTTCAGTGGTTAATATCCAAAACGTTTTCTGCTGTTTCAGGTATTCGTGATAATCAAAGCTATTTTCATTTCTCCTGCTTGCCGGTTTTTCAAGAAATCCCTCAACATCGCAGGACAGCCCGGGCACTATTTTCCGTTGCAGCAGCAATTTTTCCTCTTCTCTTTGTATGGTATACCTAAGTTGGAGCTTTTCTCCGGATTCAGACCGTACCGCTCCTCTTAGCATGTTGCCATCTATATCTGGCATATCAGAAAAAATTATATTAAAGGATGTTTCGTTCCCAATGAAGGAGGTAGATCGAAGTTGTTCTGAAATAAATGCGGCAGTTAAGAAGATTAGCAATGTCACCGCCTGTAGGACTACACCGCGCATATTGCTTTTATAGAAAACAAATAAGAAGAAAAGCATGGTACAAACCAAAACTTCCCATCCGAAAAAAGAAAAAGCCGTTACACCAAGGGTTGCTGAAACGGCCATAAAAAGCAGAGCGGCCATACATCCTCCTGTCTAATTGCTTCTCATACTGAATAAAGCTTCAGCCCGTTTCTGGAGAATGTCTAAATCATTTTGCCTGGCACCTCTTTCCTTCAATTGTGAGAGCAATGAATGAACAAAATCATATTTTTCTTTTCCATTTACATCTATGATCAAAGGCTCAGCCTGCACTTGTTCAGTGATAACACCAGCTTGGGCGAAAAGCTCGATCGCATAGGGATGATTTTTATAATCTTCTGCGTAATAAACCTTTTTAATCCCTGCCTGAATGATAGACTTGCAACATTGAAGACAAGGGAAGTGCGTCACATATATTTCAGCGCCGGCTGTAGGCACCCCAAATTTGGCGCACTGTAAAATGGCATTCATCTCTGCATGGATCGTTCTAACGCAATGATTATCAATCACATAACAGCCATTATCAATGCAATGGTCCCCACCTGCTATCGAGCCATTGTATCCTCCTGCAATGATCCTTTTATCCCTCACTATTGTTGCCCCTACAGTCAATCGGGTGCATGTGCTTCTGAGCGCGAGCAAATGGCTCTGGGCCATAAAATACTGATTCCAACTGATGCGTTCCATAAGCTGATCCCCTTTATATTTCTTCCGATTTCTCTTTCATTCTACCCTGTTCCCATATATTTGTGTAGCATCAGCTGTATCCTCATCATTTAACGGATATCGAACCCATTAATTTTTCAAATGTCTTGTCCCCAATGCCGGTTATATTCTTCAAATCCTCCACCTCTCGAAATGGCCCATTTGTCTCTCTGTATTCAATAATCGCCGCGGACTTGGATGGGCCGATCCCTGGCAGGGTCTCCAAGTCCGATGCTTGTGCCGTATTGATATTTATATTTTGGGTACCGTTATTTGCTGCAGATCCCGATGGTTCCAATCGTGTGGGGACCACCTTAGAATCAGACATTTCACCAATTTCCGGGACATATATCACCATTTCATCCTCTATAAGCTGTGCGAGGTTTACCTGATCTTTATCTGCGTTGCTGGTGAAGTTTCCTGCCTTCGCTACTACATCTATGACCCGGTCACCCTCTTCTGCAACAAAAACGCCAGGAGTTTGGACAGCCCCTTTTACATCCACTTTTATTACTATTGGTTCTTTTTCTTTAGAAGGGGTTCCTGTAAAATGACTTCTTTTATCCAGCTCGTTTTGTCCTGCTGTGAAAACCGTTTCTCCCTCTTCAGTTAACGGTTCGTTGTCCATGCCTTGAAGGGATTGCTGATAAAAAAAATAACCTGCTATCGAGATTAAACATACTAAGCTGAGAATTACTATTTTCTTCTTTCTTGGCGTATTCATAATTTATAACACCTCTGGGTTTTTTACTTTTCGTACTGTCATAAGATTTGCTTCGGTGACATACTGTGTTATGAGAAGTTCCGGCTTAGAGAGGGGGAGAATTATGAAAGTCGGTGTAATTGGAACAGGGAATATGGGGACGATTCTTATTGAGGCTTTGGTTGAAGCTGATGCACTTCACCCATCCGATTTGACGATAACAAATCGGACGCTTCCGAAAGCACTCGCTCTTAAAGATAAATACCCTGAGATATCAGTGGTGGATTCTGGCGAGAAGGTAGCAAAAGAATCCGAGGCTATTTTCGTTTGTGTGAAACCTTTAGACTTCCACAAGATCATTATGGACATAGAGCCATATACAAACATATCTAAATGCGTCATTTCCATAACAAGCCCGATATCAGTAAGGCAGCTCGAGTCTATGCTTGCATGCAGCTGTGCCCGTTTGATTCCAAGCATTACAAACCGGGCATTGGCGGGGGTTTCTTTGCTCACTTTCGGGGAAAGATGTTCGCCTGAATGGGTTTCGATTCTAACTAACTTGGCAGCGCAGATTTCTATACCAGTAAAAGTTGAGAATGATATTACCAGGGTAGCCTCTGACATTGTAAGCTGTGGGCCGGCATTCTTCAGCTATTTAGCCCGGGTATTTATCGAGGGAGCATGCAAAACAACAAATATCGAAGAACAAACGGCAATACTATTAACGGAAAAAATGCTTATAGGTCTCGGTGAGCTCTTGAAAAAAGAGGTTTACACCTTGCCTACGCTTCAGGAAAAGGTATGTGTGAAAGGAGGGATTACCGGGGAAGGAATCAAAGTGTTGGAAGCCGAAGTGAGGGATATGTTTGAAAAGCTTTTCCTTGCGACACATGGAAAATTCCATCATGAGCTGGAAAAAATTGAGGAGCAATATGGAACTCCATACTATTATTCGCCAAGCAGCAGGTAAATCCCTTCTTTAATCCCGAAAATTTCATACAAAAAAAGAACCGTTTTGTGTGTATGCACCTGTTGCTGAGTTACCCTTTACGATCGGGACAGACAGGAGCATAATCACCAAAAACGGTTCTTCTATATTTTACGTGCTACAAATAAAATTCTTTCAGTCTTTTCATGTACAGGCTGTTCTTCCAAGTCTGAAAGGATTTCCAATATCTCAAAGCCCGAATCCGCCAGCCACTTTTTATATTGGTCAATCGAATATGTACGCTGATAATGCAATTCATCAAATCTGTCGTACGTCCCGGTTTCCTTATCAAGTACAAAAAAGCTTAAATCATGCTCTACGCTATGTGATTCTTCTCCAGGGAAGCAATCCCAGATATAACTGACTTCCATATCATTCACTGCGAAAGTGTGATGTTGAAATATCTGCTCGATCTTATAAATGGAGTGGACATCAAACATAAACAGGCCATTCGGTTTTAAGTGAGCGTGAACTCTGGTAAAGGTACGGGGAATGTCCTTTTCTTCCCGAATATAATTAAGGGAATCACAAAAAATGGTTACGAAATCATTTTCACCAAGACCCTCTAGCTCCGCCATGTTTTGCTTAAAGAAAGGGATGGAGAGCCCTTGTTTTACGGCCTTCGCACTGGCAACGGCGAGCATTTCCTCTGATAAATCCACACCAGACACGGAAAATCCGTGTTTAGCCAGTTCAATAGTGAATTCCCCGGTACCACAGGCCAAATCCAGGCCTTTCCTGCCTTCTGATTGGTACCGGTCCATTCTCGACAGCAGCATGTATACCCATTTCTCATATGGAGCTTCTTTCATTAAAAAATCATAGACATCGGCAAAACGCTCATAGGTCATTGACTTAGCTCACTCTGTACATCTTCAATAGGGGCATCCCCCCACAAACGTTCGAGGTTATAGTAGCTTCTTTCATCGCGATGGAAAATATGGGCTACAACATTACCAAGGTCAACCAGTACCCATTTAGCTTCGTTAAAGCCTTCCATTCGCTTAATATCATATCCTTGTTCTCCTGCTTTTTCCTTCATTTCCCGCGCAATCGCCTGTACCTGTTTATCGGAATTTCCGTGGCAAATCAAAAAATAATCAGCTACAAGTGAAATACCTTTCATATTTAATACAATGATATCTTCCGCTCTTTTATCATCCGCCGCCTTTACTGCGGTAATCAATAAATTTCTTTCATCCATTACATCTTCTCCTTATTTTTTAAAATCAGGTCATTATAAGTATGGAACGTATCAGGATATACTGCCTGGCTTTTTTTCATTTAAAAAAAGATTGTGTTCCGCAAGGCGTAGATAACTGCCAAATCCAGGTCGTTTTTAGCTATTTCCCTAACCTCTTCGACTCCAGGGAACGCTCTACCCGGTTCGATATAATCAGCCAAAAAAACACATTTATCAACCAGTGTCATATCAATCCTGCCAGAAGTATGGTACTTGATGGCGTCCAAAACTTCAGGGTCAGTTAGGCCGACCTCCTTTTCCACAAGATAGGCTCCTACAGGGGCGTGCCATAATTCAGAATTATAGCCCAACAAATCTTGATTCATATTTTGTGTAATAATGATTTCCTTCATTTCATCCTTTGGCCTAAATTTCGCGTAATCGTGAAAAATGCCAGCCAACTCAGCTTTTGCCGTATCAGCTCCGAATCTTTCAGCAAGGATGATAGATGTTTCCATCACACCCAACGTATGCTGGTAGCGATGCTCGGTTATCTGCTGTTTTACCAACAGCAGGGCTTCCTCACGGCGCATATAGATCATTCTCCTCAATATACTGGATAACTTTTTCAGGAAGGAGGTATTTGACCGTCTTTCCCTTTTTTATTCTATCTCTGATTGCTGACGATGATATGAACATCTCCGGAATATCAACCATCATAATCGGATAATTCGTTTTTTCGTTATATGTTGGCCTTTTCACTCCGATAAACTTAACCAGTTTCATTAATTCATCTATTTTATGCCACCTGGGCAAATACTCGATCATATCGGCGCCAATAATAAAATGGAAATCATTTTCCGGCTCCCTTTGCCTCAGGAGCTGTATCGTTTCATACGTATATGAGGTTCCCTGCCGTTCAATCTCGATCTTTTCAATCAAAAAGAAGTCGTTCCCCTCTAATGCATAAGACAGCATTGCGACCCTATCCTCATCAGTAACATTAAGTGTTTTTTCCTTGTGAGGAGGAACATGGTTTGGCATAAACCTGATTTCATCTAATTCCAGGGCATCGAGCACCTCATTGGCCACAATTAGATGGCCAATATGAGGAGGGTCAAAGGTACCTCCGACAATCCCTATTCGTTTCATCGTGTTTTCCCCCTTATGGGAGCTGTATTTGTTTATTTTCCCTTGACTCTTTATATAAAACAATTGTATTTCCAATAATTTGGACCAACTCTGCCCTGGCCCCTTTCGAAAGTGAATCGGCAACCGTATCCCGGTCTTCATCACAATTCTGCAGGACGCTTACCTTTAACAATTCTCGTGCCTCAAGCGCATCGTTAACCTGTTTTATCAAGTTGTCATTGACCCCACCTTTGCCGACCTGAAAGATCGGGTTCAGATGGTGTGCTTTTGAACGTAAAAATCTTTTCTGTTTTCCAGTTAACATGTGTTACCTCCTAGTTTGCTCAGCACGATCTCTTTCATTCTGTTCGTATCAGGGAAAATCCCTGTCCAAATTTCAAAAGCCAGTGCAGCCTGATAGGCAAACATCCCCAGGCCGTTTTGAATGCCAGCACCGTGCCGCTCCGCTTCCTTTAATAACTTCGTTTGCAGCGGGTTATAAATAATGTCGCTTACAAAAGCCCCTTTTTTTATGTTTGTAATTTCTATCGGAGATGCGTCGATATGAGGGCTCATACCAGCCGCTGTTGTTTGAATGATGACATCATAATCTCCTAGGCCTTCTTCAGCTTCTGTTATGGAAAGTGTCCTTGAATTTGTAGGATAAGGGCATTCAGCTACCAGCTTTTCTGCTTTTTCCAGGGTCCGGTTCGCTATATCAACCGAATCAGCGCCTTCTTTTACAAGGGTAAAATAAATTCCTCTAGCTGCGCCTCCCGCCCCGACAATGAGGATTTTTTTACCGGCCATAGAAACTGTATATTGCTCTCTCAAGGCTTGTAAAAAACCATTCCCATCGGTATTATATCCAATCAGTTTCCCATCTCTTTTCACAACTGTATTTACGGCCCCTATTGCTAGCGCAAGCTCATCCACTTCATCGAGCAGTGGGATGATAGCCTCTTTATGGGGGATCGTGACGTTGAAACCTGACACTCCGATTGCTTTCATTCCCCTGACAGCATCAGCCAGCTCAGCTTGCCGCACATGAAAGTGGTGATAACAAGCATTTATGTTGTGATTGATAAACGCATCATTATGAATCTCAGGTGACATTGAGTGTTCTATTGGATCCCCCATTACCCCGTATATCTTTTTCATTTCCTCACCCTGCCATTAAATTAACGATTTTCTAATCATGACATTTACGCCTTTTGGAACATGGGCTGCAATCTTAGCCCCTGCTTCATTGACTGTAACCCAGCCAAGACCCGAGAAGACAATGTCAGTTTTCGCTTCTTTTATTGTAAATTCCCGTTTAACCAGTTCAGGAAACTCATCTAGCTGCTCCATCCGCGGCGGCGTCAGCATTTCACCAACGTGGTTTTGGTATAGTTCATCCGCATTCTCAAGCTTCGTTCGATGGATATTCAACTCATTTGAAATATAGCAAGTGAAAGATCTTCTTCCACCTGAAAGATAGTCAAACCTGGCAAGTCCACCAAAAAACAATGTCTGCTGTTCATTTAATTGGTAAATTTTTGGCTTTATTTCCTTTTTAGGAGTGATGACTTTTAAATCTCGCTTATCCACAAAGTGTGCCATCTGGTGATGATTGATGATTCCAGGCGTATCGATTAAAGCTTTTCCGTCATCGAGCGGGACTTCAATCGTGTCCAAAGTGGTTCCCGGAAAATGGGAGGTGGTAATAATGTCTCCCTCTCCCGTTACCTCCTTGATCAGACGATTGATAAAGGTGGATTTTCCAACATTTGTACAACCAACCACATAGACATCCTTTCCTTGGCGGTATTCATCAATTGCTTCGGCAACTTCACGGACATGATATCCTTTACCTGCACTGACCAAATGAACGTCAATCGGGTTGAGCCCTAATTCTCTCGAAGCTTCTTTCATCCAATTAATTACTTTATGGTGTTTCACGGATTTCGGTAACAGATCAGCCTTATTGCCAATTAGAAGTACGTCATTGTTGCCTACAAACCGGTGAAGACCCGGAAGCCAACTCCCATTAAAATCAAAGATATCGACGATCTTTACAATAAGGGAATCGGTCTGGCCTACTTCATTTAATATCTTCAAAAAGTCATCATCTGTCAGCGATACATCCTGCACTTCATTATAATGCTTTAATTTAAAACAGCGCTGGCAAATGATGCTATCCTTTTCAATCGCTGATGGAGGCGCATAACCTAATTGGGCGGGATTTTCCGTTTGCACCTTTACACCGCAACCGACACATACGATTTCTTCACTGCTCATTTATTCGGGTCCTCCCATTCAAGCATCCCTTTTTGTTTAAAAAAAGTTAAAATCCTTCTTTCAACCATTCTGTTGAACTTGGTTATGAAGCCATCTGTACGGGCTACCGGTACAACTAAAATGGTATGAAAACCGTTTCGGTTCCCTCCAAATACATCAGTCAGAAGCTGGTCCCCAATGACGACAGTTTCTTCCCTTTTTAATCCCATGTTTCTTATAGCTTTTCTAAAAGCTTTCCCCATAGGCTTACGCGCCTGGAATATAAAAGGAATTTTCAATGGATCGGAAAAGATTGTAACCCTTTGTTCATTATTATTGGACACGATCGTCACTAAAATCCCATGATCACGCATATTATCAAACCACTTGATCAGCTGGGGCGTTGCATTTGGGCGGTCCCACTCGACTAGTGTATTATCAAGATCGGTTATAATACCCTTGATTCCTTTTTTCTTCAGGTTCTCCGGCGTTATGTCAAAAATGCTTTTTACATGTTCGCTCGGCAAGAATTTTTTAAGCATGTCTACACCTCAATATTTTCCATACATTATTCCGTTTACATCATACCGAACTTTTGGTCTTGTTTCAAAGAAAGGAAGATAAAAAGTATATCAATTACAAGATTATTTGTATATATTACCGTACAAACCGGCGTGGCAGAAAAAATAAATTTTTCGACAAATTCAGTTACATTTCTTTTTGTGGATAAGTTTATGCACAATATGCAGGCTGATTTATATATATACCTACCTGTTATAAACAGGTTAACCACAAGTTATCCACCAATCCTTGTGGATATCAGAACGATTGTTCTAGGTGTTTTTATTTGGTAAAGTAAGGGTACTACATCATAGGTAACTTACATAAAATATGCCGGAGTTTTGCAAGTATTCCCTTTGTAAAAAAAATGGAGGTGGAGGCGGTTTTGAATAAATTATCTGATGATCTATTAATTGAGTCATATTTTAAAGCATGCAAATTAAATTTAAGCAGCGATTTTATTCGCCTCATAGAGACTGAAATACACCGTCGTTCCCTGACTCATAAAATCAAAGTCTTCGTTTAGTGCTTATATGTGGGGCTGGCATATGCCAGCCTCCTTTTCTTTATTTTTTTCTTACATATCCAATTTTTTCACCGACACGCACCTCATGAGGGATCGGCTTGTTCTCGGCAAGTTGGAAAGAACTCTTTTCGAATAAAAGGACAACGGTGGAACCAAAACTGAAGTACGCAAATTCTTGGCCCTTTGAAAGAACATCCGATTCGTCCGTAATAATAATGGAATTTACAAACATTGCACCTACTTTTACAATCGCCAAATGAATGCCTCCATGCTCGACCTCCGTGATATTCCGGTAATTTTTAGACAGCGTGGAGCGGCCATATTTCATGCCCAACCTATTAACAGGATAAGACTTGTTCCCCAACACCCGGCGGGAGATGACTTTCCCTGTAACTGGGGCATGGATGCGATGATAATGGCTCGGGCTTAGATACAAGACCAAGTATTTTCCTAGGGTATACCTCTCTACACAATGGTCCCCACCCAACATTTCTGCAATGGAGTATTCCTTCCCTTTTACAATAATATTTTTTTCAGCAGTAATATCACCATAATCCTCAAGGACTCCATCTACCGGGCTTACAACCGCTGATTCATCATCATGTATCATCCTGGCACCAGATTTAAGCCTGCGCGTAAATAAATCATGGAGTGTTTTAAAGCTTTGAATGTCATCCGCCATTTCTTCTTTATCAATTTTATACACTTTTGCATAACCTGATATTAAACGCCTGCTCCACTTAGAGCGGGTAAGCTTCTTCAAGGCAGCCGACGAAATCCGCCCATTCGTTAATTCAATAAGGAGTCGATAAAAAGTCTGAAGCAAACACATTTCACCACCATAAATAAAATAATTCCTAAAGCCCTTGCATATGATGTATCGAATAAAATATTATTATATAATAAAGCAATACTTCCGTCAGTGCTATCCAGCCTGCGAGAGGAGGGTAAAATAGTATGATGTTTTTAGACGTGCTGGATCATACCATAAAAAAGCTGAAATCCCAAACAGCCAATATTATAACGCTTTCGAATCTATCCCTTGGGGGATTTGCGATAATCGCCGGCATTAACAGCGAATTAAATTTGAGCTTATTACTTATTTTTTTGGCTGCCCTTGCCGACCGTTTTGACGGCATGGTTGCCCGCAAGTTTAACTGTGAATCTGAACTTGGGAAACAGCTCGATTCCATGTGTGATATTATTTCATTTGGCGTAGCTCCAGCTCTATTAATCTACCAGGGAATACTTCACGAATTCGGAGCACCAGGAACCTTCTTCACTGTATTCTATATTGGATGCGGCGCTTTCCGCTTGGCGAAATTCAATATTTCAGAGAATAATGGATACTTTACCGGATTGCCAATAACTGTAGCCGGCTGCCTTGCAACATTAAGCTTTTTGGCAATTGAATATTGGCACCCAGTCTTTTTCTTATCATTCATGATTATATTATCATTCCTAATGGTGAGTCCATTTAAACTAAAAAAAGTTTAATTTTTAATCTAGTCTTTTATCACCTGAAATGCCCTCTTCTTTTGCAGAGGGCATTTCTATATTTAGGCAGACTGTATTAATAAATCAGTATGTAAATAACTCCTCTATATCCTTTACCACGCACATATATATTTAGCAATATAGTGATAGGCGCTGGATTTTTGTCCTTAGGAAAAAGCCTTTTTTAGTAAACTGTTCAAGCTATGTACTGAATTTAGTAAACTGTTTTAGGATCTTTCCTGTTAAATAGGTTCATTATAATCCCTTTATCATTATAATTCTATTTACCCTAAAAAAAACAGCCTTCCTTAGATAGAAAGCTGCTGCTTGACGATTATCCTCTTCTTTTTTCTTTTTCAGCGCGGTAGAATTCATGGAACATCTTCATCAGGGCCCGCTTTTCAATTCTTGATACATAGCTCCGCGAAATTCCAAGCTGCTTCGCAATCTCACGTTGTGTTTTTTCCTTTTTTAAATCAAGGCCGAACCGCCCAATAATTACTTCCTTTTCCCTTTCATCAAGGATATCGATAAATTCCTTAACTTTTTCAATTTCCATGTTTAATTGAATGGTATCAACAACGTCCTCCGATTCAGATTTAAGCACATCGATCAAAGAGATTTCATTTCCTTCCTTATCCTGTCCGATCGGATCATGGAGGGAAACATCTTTTTTTGTTTTTTTGGTAGCGCGGAGATGCATGAGAATTTCATTCTCGATACAGCGTGCTGCGTATGTGGCCAATTTTGTTCCCTTTCCTTCGGAGTAGCTTTCGATCGCCTTAATCAAACCGATCGTCCCGATTGATATTAAATCTTCCGTGTCTTCTCCAGTATTTTCGAATTTTTTAACAATATGGGCGACCAGCCTCAGGTTATGCTCGATCAGCATATTCCTTGCATCGCTATCCCCCTGGGCCATGAGCTGTAAGTATTTCCGTTCTTCTTTTGCGGACAATGGTTGGGGAAACGCATTATTCTTTACGAACGATACTAATAGGTAGAACTCCTTTGCCAAATATCCGATCGCTGTCAATAAGTCCGGCATGACTCCACCTCCGCTATTTTCTCTGAACGTTTGCCTATTTACAACCTATGCGGACGTGGGCATGTCTGTGTCTGTACTATAAGGAAATAGTAAGAAAAAAGCCTATACCTTTTTACAGGCATAAGCTATGTTTGGTTCATGCTAATTTATACTCAAGTTATTCCGCTTCAACTGTTACCTCTGTAGCAATAACAACACCGATAACAGTAGTGACAATGAGCACCATAACGATCGAAAACATCGAAAACACTCCTTTTCGCTTCTATAGCTTAAATCTATCATGTTTTCGGTGATTCAATCAGAATAGTATTTGAACATTCCTTTAATAAACTCTGACAAACATGTGAACTTTTCATTGGATATTAGCTACTTCACACAGCCTGGCTTGACAATAGAACCCTATAGTTAGCCGGTATCCTTTTGGTCCCATAAGCAGCCCTTTGATCCTTTTATTAAAATTAACATATACATCTCCATCCTTTCGGTTATTTTCCCCATTCTAATAAATTAGAAATTTCGGTACATCATGCTTTTGTCGATATATTCGTCACGAATCTTTTCCATTCTTTCCTGATGCAGATATTCCTCGGCAGTCACGGTTCTTTTTTTGATTGTGATTGTGAAAAATAGCATATTAAAAGTCATTTTATCACCCCATTCCGATTTAGAAATTGCGGTGCTCTAGTCGTCGGTCAATATACTCGTCATGTAGCTTTTGGATTGTCTCCTGATGGATGCACTCTTCGGCTGTCATTTTCAATTTTTTAAACGTAATCGTAAAAAAAAGCAAGTTTAGAGTCATTTTTCTCACCTCCTAATAAATGAAGCAAACCTTGAGCCATTTCATGGATAGAAAAAAGCCGCAGAAGAGAAAAGCTCCCCTGCAGCTATGGGCACAAAAGGCCGCAGGAACACATTTCTTCCTGCGGCCAGTATGGTTTGCATAATCATTTAAAATAAAAAAACAATCAAATGAAATCTGCACCGTTCAGGTCGAATTTGTGTTGAAAAGGATATAATGTTGTGTCACTCTTACAGGCGGGTTTACATTTAACTAGCGTGTTCAACATTTTCCTCGACCTCCATTTGCAGTTTCATCTTACATTGGTAAGTATATCCAATGCCAATAAGTTTGTAAACCCTTATTTTACCTATTTTACAATACATATAGTGTTCCCAAGAATTCACTAATCTGAAATTAATTCAACGAACAAAAAAGAGCCTGTATACCAATCGGTATCAGGCTCTGAATTATATTTATAGGGCTTCATCTTGATCTAAGAGAATCTTTTTATATTTTCTAGACAACATAAAGAAGGTGATTGATCCAACCAAAAAAAGAACCGTAACTCCCATCATTATATAAGTGGTAAACACAGTTTTTCCTTCAGAAGGTATGACAGTGCCTAGATAGAAAAAAACGCTGACACAAAGCAGGGTCACTGCAAAGCGTTGAAAATCCACCATTTTACCATGGATTTGTGACGTACTTGCCTGTTCATTCTTCACAAAAACCACCTGCTCCCTCTACTAAACTTCCAAACTATTTTAACATGGAAGACTGTAGAATAGGCTCTGAAAATAATGGGAAAGGGGCAGTTTCCCATCCCTAATGCACATTAAAGACGAAAAACTGACCCATGAAAAATTATTTTAAACGTTCTACCAATTTTAAAATGAGCAGAGAGGAATTTTCCGCTGCTGTTTCAAGGAATTTATCAAAGGATATATTCGATTCTTTTCCAGCAATATCGGACAGCGATCGGATAATTACAAACGGCACATTGAATTGATAGGCAACCTGAGCAATCGCAGCGGCCTCCATCTCTACCGCGTATAAATCCTTGAACTTCCCTCGTACGAATTCGACTCTGTCGGGATCATTCATGAATGAATCACCGGTAACAATCAAACCTTTCACCACTTGAATATCATTAATTTCCTTGGCAGCTTTAAGCGCCTCACTAAGAAGTTTCTCATCCGATAAAAATGCTGGCGGCATTTGCGGAACTTGCCCATACTCGTATCCAAATGCCGTAACATCCACATCATGATGGCGAACTTCAGTTGAGATCACGACATCCCCGACATTTAAGGAAGGAAGATAACCGCCGGCTGAACCTGTGTTAATGACCGCATCTGGTTTAAATTTTTCCAAAAGAATCGTGGTAGACATCGCAGCATTGACTTTCCCGATTCCTGATTTTAACAGGATAACGTCCACTCCGTTCAACCGCCCGGTGTTGAATTCACATCCTGCAATCGTACTCTGCCCCATGTTTTCTATCTTACCCCGTAGAATGGCCACTTCTTCTTCCATGGCTCCAATTATCGCTAATTTCATTCCAAATACACCTCTTCGTATATTTTCTATGCTTACATGCATGCACCGTTATTGCTACATTATTTTACCACCAGTTTTTACAAACTTTCCATATATGCCGAAAATAATTGATGGTATACATTCAGGAAATAACTGATCCTGTGTTGCACACATGGGAACGTAAGCTAAAATAGATGTATCACCTATCTGGGAGGAATACCGATGAATTTTCAATTAGATCTAATACAGGATAAAGTGGAATTTTTTGAAGCTGATTCCATTAAAGCACTTGAAGATAAAATCCAGTCGCAAATAGAGGTAAATAAAGCAATTCTACTAGAAGTCTATCATGTTTCCCATCAAATGCACGTGACAGAAGAAGGGAGACGGTTTTACAGTGCTATGGTGCACTTTAAGGCTAAATGATAGAAAGAGCAAGCGCCTGAAAAAGGGGCTTGCTCTTTTCGCTTCTACGGTTTATTCAACACTCACTGGCTTCCAGCCTTCTCCATCAACCCATTCCATGTAAACCTTGTATTTCTTTGGGTCATTTTTTGCCGAGACCGTGCCCACTGCCTTATTTGGCGCCCCGCCATTCCCCAGCCACCAAATTGTCATATTGGCAGGATCAAGTCCAGTTCCGGCCGCCATGGCCTGTGTCATTTCATTCCAATCAGCCGAACCTTTTTCAAAAGAAGCGACATGCTCTCCGGTTTGTGTGGTGCCAACAGGCTCTCCAACCTTCGGTTCAGCAGGTCCTTCCTCTTCTTCAGCCTCTTCTGAATCGGCGGCCTCCTGTCCCACATTTTCTTCCTCTTCGGCATCCTGTGCTGAAACCGACTGATCATCTTCAGTATTAGAAGCTTCTTGTACGCCTTCTTCGCCTTGTGCTTCCTCTTGGCCGGATTGCTCTGTTTGTTGTTTTTCCGATCCGCTGTTTGAAGCTGCTGTTTCCGACTTAGGAGCTTTATTGTTGCCAAAGAAGATCGTCACCGCGACAATGACAATCAGCAGCGAGACTACGGCAATGGAAAAATTATAAAATTTATTTACTTTTCTTTGTTTATCTTTTCTGTTTAGACGCGAAGCTGCCATGGATATGTTCTCCCCCTATCAATAGCTTTTCAGCTTCCATTCTACCATGTTATATCAGATGATAGAAGCGATATCCCTCCTATTGTCAGTGGTCCATAAAACTCATTCTATATTCCTATACTGGGTGTCAGGTTTCTCCATCTCATATACCTCTTTTACCATTTCGGCAAAAATCCGAGTCATTCCAGGCGTGGAGTCATCGGTATCTAAACTGACGGCGACAAGTGCATACTTCGGAGCCTTGTATGGAAAATAACCTGCAAACCATTTGTTCAACTGATTTTTGTCAGTATCAGTCTGAGCAGTACCGGATTTCCCAGCTACTTCATAAGGCAAATTACTTAAATAGGCCCCGGTTCCTCCCGGCATTGCAACAACACCACGCAATAGCTGCTGAAGCTTCATGGCGGTGAAGGGGGAAATCGTATCTCCAGGCAGTTTTTTATCGGGAAAGTCGTAGACAGTGGTGCCGTTATTAAACTCAACCCTGCTCACAGCCTTCACCATTTTCTTTTCTCCACCTCGTGCGATCGTAGCCATCATATTGGCAACCGCCAACGGTGTTACTTGTACATCCTGCTGTCCAATCGCTGTTTTAGCAATCATTTTTTTATCATGTTTAAAATTATGCTCGGGATGCCAAACGATTCCGGGTTCTTCACTGTCAAATTGGTTCATTGGATTAATATGGTATACCTGGCCGCTCCATCCTGATGTATCTTTGATCCCTAATTTAGCTGCATAATTATTTAGGATTTCAGGGTTGGTTGTAGATAGTTCCTGCGCCAGCTCAGAGAAGGTGCGGTTACAGCTTCTTGAAAAACTTTCCTCGAAACTCAGAAAACCAAAATTATGCTCTGTATCCGATTTTCCATCTATTTTTAGATTACAATTGAACATTCTCGACCGGTTTACAATTTTTGCGTCGATAGCTGCAGCAGCAATGACCGTTTTAAAAATTGAACCGGGTGTATCCCTTATCAACATTAAATTTTTATTGCCGATATCTTTCGGATTATTCCTATTTGTTTTCGGCCTCGATACAAGCGCTCTTACTTCATTGGTTTCGATGTCGATTAACACAATACCGCCTTTTTTGATTTGATGCTGATCTACTATTTTTTCTGCAGCTTCCTGTATATTTTTATCCAATGTTGTGTAAATCTTTACTGGATACATTGGATTAGCCGGCTCTACATACTTTACGTCAACACCAAATAGAGGGCCGCCTGTGCCATCAACGTGAAAAACGAGTTTCGAATCCCCCTCAGAAAGCAGGAAATCATCAAATGTTCTCTGAAGGCCATAACTGCCGACGCGTACTTCAGGGGATAACTCCCTATCAGGATAAAGCCGTTTTTTTACAGGCTCCGATTTCGTTGTAGTACCGATTAATTGTGAGGCCGGTAAGTCAGTATCATATATTTTTTGTTTAACTGCAAACACGCCGGGGATTTGTAGTTTATTTATGGCATCTGTTTGTGTATCTGTTAAATCCAAGGGCTCTTTACCACCAAATGCAAACGGTTTGTCAGCCGAATTCACTGTGGCTAAGAGCTCCTGCTCTGGTATCCCGATTATCCCCGCCACTTTTCCCGCTGGCCACACCATTTTTTTTAGGAAAGGAAAAAGGACGAGGGCCGTAATATCTTCATGGACTAACGGAATGCCCTTGTAGTCGTAAAATTTCCCTCTGCCATCATCTAACTTCAGTACCTGTGACCGCTGATTGACGCTCGCTTCGATTAAATTAATATGATGTTTTGTGAAGGATTCTGTTTCAACCAGTTGTATTTGAGCCAGCCTACCCACCAAAACCGTCAATAACAAGAGCAGAAAATAGGCCATCCCCATCATCCTTTTTCTCATCATGTTTCCCACCTCATACACAGTCTTGACGCAGGGTGGTGTTTTAAAACAACAAAGGATGTTAAGCAAGTAAAATTTACTCTGCTACGTTTTAAAAATTATCTTGACAAATTAAAAAGCAGCGGTCCTATTGTATGGACCGCTGGCTAAATATCGTGATTATTTAATTGTTACGATTCTTACCGCCATTTCCCCGCCTGGAGTCTGGACCGTTACCTCGTCGCCGACTTTTTTCCCCAGCAGGCTTTTAGCGATTGGGGAGTCGTTTGAGATTTTCCCTTCAAACGGATCAGCTTCCGCACTTCCCACAATTGTATATGTTTCTTCATCTCCATTAGGAAGCTCAACAAATGTCACAGATTTCCCAAGAGAAACCATGTCAGTATCCACTTGGTCATCTTCGATGATTTTAGCATTACGGATCATATTCTCAAGGGTCGTGATCCGACCTTCCACAAATGCCTGCTCTTCTTTGGCAGAATCATATTCAGAGTTCTCAGATAAGTCCCCGAAGCTGCGCGCGATTTTAATTCTTTCTACAACTTCTTTTCTTTTTACCGTTTTTAACTGTTCAAGTTCTTGTTCTAGTTTTTCTTTTCCCTCTTTTGTCATTGGGAATACTTTTTCTATAGCCAAACCCTTCACTCCTTCTATTCTTTACAGCGGGACTGGTGCCTGCTTTAAGTATAATGCAGTGTATTCGCTTACTTTGTAGTAGCCAACACACACTAACTCTGTTGCTTGCCAAAGAGGTCATACATAAGTGCGCGTCCTGGATTAGGGCGCGCATCTTACTTAAGGAAAACTTTGCTTATGATATATACCTTTAGATAGAGTATGACCTTTTTCCTCTTTTGTCCAGACTTTCCTGATAAATTGCCTGGAAAATTTCAGAATTGCAAAAGGTCTGCCTTATCCTTTATTTATCCCGTTTTAACGGACACTGCGACACCACTTAATCATGCCTAAGGGGGGATACTTGCCCGTAAAAACCATTGAATGTTCACAGACTAAGAAAGCCACAGTCTGTGGCAATGTGTGTAACTTACATCCTGTAAACTCCGACTACCAGCAAGGAAAATTCCCGAGTGATACTAGTCACTTTATGACATATTATTATAAAAATGACTTTTGTTCAAGAATTGTTTGAACTTTTGTGACCATCAGATCGATGGCGACATGGTTGTGACCACCTTCTGGGATAATGATATCCGCATAACGCTTTGTCGGCTCAATGAATTGGTTATGCATTGGGCGGACGACATTCACATACTGGTCAATCACGGAATCTATGGAACGGCCGCGCTCCTTAATATCACGCAGCAATCTTCTGATAATCCTAAGGTCTGCATCCGTATCTACAAATAATTTAATATCCATCAATTCACGTAAGCGCTCATCTTCCAGCACCAAAATGCCCTCAAGAATGATTACGTCCTTAGGGTCGACATGGATAACTTCTTCAGAACGTGTGTGTATGGAATAATCATAGACAGGTTTCTTAATCGGTTTATAGTCCAAAAGTGCGTGGATATGTTCAATCAATAAATCATTATCGAATGCAAGCGGGTGATCGTAATTTGTTTTTAACCGTTCCTCAAACGGGAGGCTGCTTTGATCCTTATAATAATAATCCTGCTCCAGCATTAGGATGGAATGGCCTTTAAAACTCTCGAAAATAGATCTCGTAACACTCGTTTTCCCCGATCCGGAACCGCCGGCTACACCGATGACTACAGGCTTCTTATCCATTTACTAGTTCTCCCTTCGCATCATGTTGTTTGCAAATACAGGCTTGTCCGTCTTAAAGCGGATGATTTGCAACGGATGGCGGGCAGCATCCAGTTCATTTCCTTTTTCATCCCAAATTTTATCGACGATTTGCGTGAAGTTATCAATATCAGGGCCAAAGAACTCTACCTCATCCCCTGGTTTAAAGAAGTTTCGCTGCTGCATCGTAACCATTCCTGTCTCTTCGTCATAATGAAGGACCAATCCGGCAAAGTCGTATTTAGTTTGTTTGCTATGGTTCCCAAACATTTGCTCCTTATACCCGGGAGTGCCTTCAAAGAATGCTGGTGCAGCTTCACGATTCGCGCATTTTTCAAGCTCATCTAACCATTCCTGCTTAATCTCAAAGTTTTCAGGATCAGTACAGTACGCATCAATTACTTTGCGGTATACGCTGACAACAGTGGCTACGTAATGGATAGACTTCATTCTTCCTTCAATTTTCAAGCTATCAATTCCAAGTTCAATCATTCTTGGAATTGATTCAATTAATTTCAAATCTTTCGGACTCATCGCAAAAGGTTCATCCGCTTCAGAGAACAGGGCGTTTTCCCCTTCTTTGCCCAATTCATATAAATCATAATCCCAACGGCATGACTGGCAGCATCCGCCGCGATTTGAATCCCTTGCTGTCATATGGTTGGACAATGTACAACGCCCGGAATAAGCAATGCACATCGCTCCATGGACAAACGTTTCAATTTCAATGTCGACCTTTTCCTTTATTTCACGGATTTCTTCAGCTCCGGTCTCACGTGAGAGTACCACCCTGTCGAGGCCTTCATCTTTCCAGTATTGAACCGCTTTCCAGTTGGATAGCGACTGCTGAGTGCTTAAATGAACCTCGACCTTTGGAGCCACACGACGGCAGGTTTCAATAATGAGTGGATCTGCCACGATGATTCCTGTAATGCCTGCATCCTGCAGTCCCAATAGATATTCTTCTAGCCCGGCCATATTTTCATTGTGGGCATAAATATTCGTTGTTACATAAATTTTAGAGCCATATCTTTTTGCAAAATCTACGCCTTCCTTCATTTCTTCAAGCGTGAAATTACCTGCATTTGAACGGAGGCCAAATTCCTGTCCCCCAATATACACAGCATCCGCACCATAATGCACAGCAATCTTTAATTTTTCAAGATTGCCTGCAGGAGCCAACAACTCTGGTTTTTTAACAATCACTCGTTTTCCATCCACGATTTGTGAAATTTTATCAGCAATAGCTTCCAAGGCTATTCCTCCTTTGAAATGCGCCAAGCGCCTAACAATGGACCATCGACTAACTGCTGCCACGTCCTGTGGCAAATGTCGACGCCAGCATAAGGAATGCTTCTCCGAAATACTTCGCAGCCACAAAAATCTGATTTTTGTGGTGAGGTTTTGTCCGTCGGGGCTAGGCGCTGCTGCTAGAAATCTATATATGGTAAAACTTAATAAACTGTCTCCTTAAAGAAGAATCCTGTGTCCACTTTCCTGTCCTTAGGCTGGATTGCTTCAATGCTTGCCAAAAGCTCGTCTTTTTCGTCTTCATATTTTTCCGTATCTTCCACGCAAAGATCGATTGCTTTACGGTAAAGCTTTGTGGCTTCTACCATATATTCAGGCGTCTTAAGAACCCCATCAATTTTAAAGGAATCGATGCCTGCTTCGACCATCTCCTGAAGCTCATCGATAATACAGATATCGTTCGGGCTCATGATATGTGTCCCATTTTCATCTTCAAAGATCGGATATTTATTATTACGATCCTTATCATGGAGAAACATGTTCTTTTGCTGTTTCCTGTTTTCAATTTCAAGAGCCTTCCCCTGGTATTCGAAGTAGTTACCAAGGAGCGTACGTTTGGACTGGAACATACAGGTCATACCCTGTACCTGGACCTCAATCTCAACCTCGGCGTTTTCCTTCATTTCAATCAGCTCATCCATGCTCAGTTCACGGGCAGCAACCGCACGGACCGAACCTCGCCGGCCCCAATAGTTCGCTGTGTACCAGTTTGTTACCGTTGTTTCTGTATTCCAGTGCAGAGGCATGTCCGGGGCTACAGCCCGTACTGCCATCAAAACAGCTGGGTCTCCGAAAATAATGGCATCGGCCCCCGCTTCGTTAAGAAAGGAGACATAGTCTTCAAGCTCGTCTACTTTATCATTATGAAAAATTGCGTTCATGGCAACATAGACCTTTTTATTAGCTTTGTGCGCAACCTGTATAGTTCTTTGTACATCTTCTCTTGTGAATTCACCGGCCAGCCGAAGTCCGAATTTTTGCTCGCCAACTACAAACGCATCGGCGCCAGCTTCTATTAGTCGCGGAATATCGCCAACACTAGTCGGCGTCACGAGCAGCTCTGGCTTTTTCATTTATTTTCACCTCGATGTTTACTAATGGCGACACCATCGCCAATTGGGAGAATAACAGTAGTATAAGCAGTATGGCCCATGAGCCAGGCATTGAAATCCCTTATCTTCCTGACAAGGTTCCGGATTCGTTTGGGTTCTATTGCTTCGTCTGCTTCGGCAACCAAGCCCTTAAACAAAACATTATCAGTAACGATGATTCCGCCAGGTTCCAGAACTTCCTCAAACTGTTCAAAAAAGCGGCGATACTGTCCTTTCGCTGCATCGATAAAAATCGCATTGAACGGGCCATGTTCCTTCACAAGTGGACCAGCCTCCAACGCATCACCTTCAAGCAGGATGATCTGCCCTTCTTTTCCCGCTTTTTGAATAAATTCTTTTGCCTTTACAATCCGAGCTTCATCTCTTTCCAATGTCACAATTTTTGTGCCTGGCATGGCGTCTGCCATTCGCAAAGCCGAGTAACCAATAGCCGTCCCTACCTCAAGTATCGCTGACGGTTGGCTTAAGCGTAATATTTGTAAAAGAGCCTCCATTCCTTCCGGCTCCATGATCGGCACGTTATGCTCCTTTGCATACCGTTCCATTTCTGTGAATACTCCCTCACGTTCAGGGATCAGTGATTGAAGATATATTTCTAATTCCTGTTTCACGTTTATTTCCTCCAAAAGGATCAACCTATAAGTCTCTAACGTCATGAAAAAACTCGGCACATGCCGAGAGAAAATCAGTAAAACCTGCATTAAAATTCACTTTGAATATTTTAGCACAACTAACAGGGGAAAGTGAATATCTTCCCCCCTTGAAAACACAGTCAATTTTTACTTGTTATGTGCTCCGCTTTTTTCTTGTTATGCTCATTCAGTGATACAGAATACAATACCTCGCCAGCAGGTGTGGCCAGGAAGTAGAGGAAGTTGGTGTTTGCCGGGTTTAACGCGGCTTCTATGGATGATTTTCCGGAATTGGCAATCGGCCCAGGTGGTAGTCCTTTGTTTTTGTAAGTATTATATGGCGATACCACTTCCAGATCTTTGTAGTACACCCTCTTTTGGTGCTTTCCCTTTGCATAAAGGACAGTCGGGTCGGTTTGAAGCGGCATGCCAGCCTTTAGGCGGTTATAAAAAACGGATGCAATCTTGGTACGGTCAACCTTTTCCGCAGCCTCTTCTTCAATTAAGGAAGAAATGGTCAATAGCCTGTGCGCGGAATATTTCTTCTCGGCCATAACATCCCGATACGCGGAAAGGCTAGATTCCGTTTTCTTCAACATCTCAGAAACGATCTTTTCCAACTCTGGTTTTTTCTCGGAAAATTCATAGGTTGCCGGATATAAATAACCTTCAAGTGGATAGATTACATTTTTATTGAAGATTTCATTTGTCAGCAATTGAGGATAGTTGTTCTGCATTTTCCTGACGAATTCTTTGTCGTTTAATTCTGCCAGTACGTCCTCAGGTTTTTCATCAGTATGTTCGGCAATGATGTCGGCGATTTGGACAAGCTGTTTTCCTTCAGGAACCCTGATCGTCAAAGCAGCCTTCTGCATGACTTTCCCTTGTTTTAAGCTCTCGACAATTTCCTGAAGCGGCATGGACGCGGCAAGTTTATATTCCCCTGCTTGAAAGCCCGCCTCATTCTTGAATTTAATGTAATACTTGAAAACCCTGGCATCCTTAATAATTCCTTGATCCTCAAGAATTGACGAAATGTCGCTTACAGAGGACCCGATCGGGATTTCAATGTTTTTAAGCGACTTATTCTCGGGATTCAGTGGCTTCAGTGCGGATTTAATATAAAGATACCCTCCCAACCCGGTCACTGCTGCGAGCAGTAGGATGGTCAGGGAAGTTACAAGAATGACTTTCCTTACTATTCTCGCTTCCCCCTGTCTTTCAAGCATGGCATTCCTTATGTAATCCTTTTTTCCTTCTACTTTTGTGCCTTTTTCAGCCAAAATTAAAACCTCCTTCATGTAAGGCAACAGCACTCACATGGGATCAAACACATTAATATAATCTTCGCTTATTATACTAGAATATTTGATTTTTTTCATTCATTTCATCAGATCAACTGCCACCCTTGGATTTTATGCCAGAAAAGAACAAGTTGCCGGGCCAAATAGAACGTAAAAACCCCCGGTTAATCACCGGGGGCATCGAACAAATTATTGTTCGTCCTCTTCTTCGTCAAGGTATGTGTTGAGCATTTCTTCGATCATGTCCCATTCTTCTTCTGTTTCGATAGGCTGAAGCTCGCCATCCTGGTTATCTTCACTTGGCGTGAAGGAGGATGCGTGAATTTCAATTTCCTCATCTTCATTATCTGACGATATTGGATAGTAGAGGACATAGGATTTATTGAATTTATCGGAATCAAATGTGAACAATACCTCACACAGCTGCTCGTTGCCATTTTCATCTACGATTGTAATATGGTTTTCTCCATGTTCCATTTCTGTCACCTCATTAAAATTTTGATTGGCTGTCCAGATATCCTTGCAAGATCATGACAGCTGCCATTTTATCAATAACCTTCTTGCGCTTGGCCCTGCTGACATCCGCTTCCAGCAACACTCGCTCAGCTGCCATCGTTGTCAATCGCTCATCCCATAAATGCACCGGGAGGCCGAACCTTTCTTCAAGTACTTTGGCAAACGCCTGGCTAGCTTCGCCTCTTGGCCCTATGGTAGCATTCATATTTTTCGGCAAGCCGAGCACGATTTTGGATACTTCATGCTCTTTAATGATTTCACTAAGACGCGCCAAACCAAATTCTTTTTTTTCCTCATTAATTTTAATTGTTTCCAAACCTTGTGCCGTCCATCCCAAAGCATCGCTAACTGCTACACCAAGGGTCTTAGTTCCAAGGTCTAATCCCATTGTACGCATTAATATCCCTCTCGTTGGTGCTTTAAATATGCTTTGACCAATTCCTCAATGATTTCATCCCGCTCAAGTCGCCGGATAATATTTCTCGCATCCTGATGGCGTGGAATATACGCAGGATCACCGGAAAGCAGGTACCCGACGATCTGGTTGATCGGGTTGTAGCCCTTTTCCTGAAGAGCTTCGTAAACTTGAAAAAGTACATCTTTTACATCTCTTTCAAATGGTTCTTCCGGAAAATTGAATTGCATTGTCTTATCAAAGGAACTCATTTATTGCACCTCTTTTCGCGTTTCGAAGGGGAAACAATTACGCTGTTACCGCTGCCTTTCCTCCGCACTCATTCCCTAAAGTTTACATCAGCGGATCGCGAAGCGTACCGCTGATAGACAATTTTCTTTATTGTACAACACTTCAAAGTGATTATGAAATGGATTTTACCCATTCTTCAACAAAATTAAGCGCTGAATCCAATTTCTGCGGATCTTTTCCGCCTGCCTGAGCCATATCCGGGCGTCCGCCACCGCTGCCGCCGCAGCGTGAAGCTACTTCCTTGACTAGTTTACCGGCGTGGTAGCCTTGGGCGATATAATCTTTCGTTACGCCTGCGATAAGGTTCACTTTGTCATCCTGGGCAGAACCCAGTACTATAATGGCAGAACCAAGCTTTTGTTTCAAGTCATCTGCCATTGTCCTAAGATTATTCATGTCGGCTGCCTGCACTTTCGCTGCCAGCACGTTCACTCCATTAACCTCTTTCACTCTGGAAACGAGATTAGAAGCTTCAATATTGCCAAGCTTTGCAGAAAGGCTTTCATTTTCTTTTTGAAGCTCTTTCATTTCTGCTAGTACCCCTTCAATTCTAGAAGGCAAGTCCTTCGGATTCGCTTTTAATTTCCCAGCAGCTTCTTTCAGGACAGTGATTTGATCAGCCATCGCCTGGTAGGCCCCAGCTCCCGTTACAGCTTCAATACGGCGCGTCCCGGCTCCTATACCGCTCTCTGAAACGATTTTAAATAACCCGATGACCGCAGTATTCGGTACATGGCATCCTCCACAAAGCTCCAGGCTGTAATCGCCGACCTGCACGACACGCACAATTTTCCCATATTTTTCGCCAAACAAAGCCATTGCACCCATAGCTTTTGCTTCTTCAATATCTTTATAATTAATATTTACCTCAAGGCTCAGCCAAATTTTTTCATTGACGATTTGCTCGATTCTTTCCAATTCTTCCGGCTGAATCTGGCCGAAATGAGAAAAGTCAAAACGCAGGCGGTCCGGCTCAACCAGGGAGCCTGCCTGGTTTACATGCCCTCCTAGTACATCCTTTAGCGCCTGGTGCAAGAGATGTGTGGCGGTGTGATTTTTAATAATCCTGCTGCGGTTTTCGGCATTTACTTCAGAAACAACTGAAGCATCCCTCTTAAGCGTTCCTGATTTAATCATAACCCGATGCAGATTTTGTCCATTTGGGGCCTTTTGGACATCTAAAACCGCGGCTTTTACATCTTCGCTGACAATATAACCTTTATCGGCAATTTGGCCGCCGCTCTCTGCATAAAACGGTGTTTCACTCAGGATGACCTGCACTTCTTCACCCTCATGCGCTTCGTCGGCAAGCTCGCCATTCTTCACGATTGCAGCAACCGTACCCTGTCCTTCCAATCTATCATAACCGGTGAAGCTGCTTTCAACTTTAATATCTCCAAGTACACCACCCTGGATTTGCATGGAATCTACATCCTGGCGAGCTGACCTTGCACGCTCACGCTGGGCCTCCATTTCGCGCTCAAAGCCTTCATGATCAACACCCATATTTTCTTCTTCCGCATATTCCTCTGTTAATTCAACAGGGAAACCGTACGTATCGTACAAACGAAATACATCTGAGCCCTGAATCACAGTACTGCCTTTTTCTTTTTCCTTCTTAATTACTTCAAAAAGAATCGCTAGACCGTCGTGCAGTGTTTCGTGGAAGCGTTCTTCTTCATTTTTGACGACCTTCGCTATGAATTCTGCTTTCTTTTGGACCTCAGGATAAAAATCATTCATGATCTCACCGACAACCGGAACCAATTCAAACATGAACGGGCGGTTGATGTTAATTTGCTTCGCATAACGAACAGCGCGGCGAAGTAGACGGCGCAATACATAACCACGGCCTTCATTTGAAGGGAGCGCACCATCTCCTACTGCGAAAGTGACAGTACGGATATGGTCGGCAATCACTTTAAAGGCAACATCCTTCTCTTTATCTGTGCGGTATTTAACGCCTGCGATTTCTTCTGTTGCGAGGATGATTGGCATAAACAAATCTGTATCAAAGTTAGTAGGAACCTCTTGAACCACAGAAGCCATACGTTCAAGACCCATGCCTGTATCTATATTTTTCTTCGGAAGTGGTGTATAAGAACCATCCGGATTATGATTGAATTGGGAAAACACTAAATTCCAAACCTCTAAATAGCGTTCGTTTTCACCGCCAGGGAATAGTTCCGGATCGTTCGGGTCATCGCCATATTCCGGACCACGGTCATAAAAGATTTCAGTATTCGGTCCGCTTGGGCCTTCCCCGATATCCCAGAAATTTTCCTCTAGGCGGATGATCCGATCAGCCGGAATGCCCACCTTTTTGTTCCATAACTCAAAGGCTTCTTCATCTTCAGGGTGAATCGTCACTGATAACTTTTCTGGTTCAAAACCAATCCACTTTTCATCGGTCAAAAACTCCCAAGCCCAAGTTATTGCTTCTTCTTTGAAATAATCACCGATTGAAAAATTGCCGAGCATTTCAAAGAATGTATGATGTCGCGCCGTTTTTCCGACATTTTCGATATCATTGGTACGAATGGACTTTTGTGCGTTTGTTATACGTGGATTTTCCGGGATTACACGGCCATCAAAGTATTTCTTTAAGGTCGCTACCCCCGAATTAATCCAAAGAAGCGATGGATCATCGTGAGGTACCAATGATGCACTCGGCTCTATGCTGTGTCCTTTTTCTTTAAAGAAATCTAAATACATTTGGCGAATTTGTGCGCCAGTCAACTTCTTCATATTTTTTCCTCCTATGTAATGATTTTTAGGCAACAAAAAAACTCCCATCCCCATACAGGGACGAGAGTTAGCTCGCGGTACCACCCTGATTATGAGCACGCAACAACCGTACCCATCACCTTCATCAAGCCTTAACGCGGCAAACGATAGGAATTAGCTACACTCCAGATTAGCATTCTGCTGTTCTTCATCTGGAATTTCTTACAGCCAAGGAAATTCCTCTCTGGCGTGCTATGCACTAAATGGGCTTCAGCATACTGGATCCTTCTACGATTTTGCAATATATGATTCACTCTTATGTAATGGATTATATTCACAAGCAAAAAATTTGTCAACAACTGGCCTATTCAGCAACCATGCTCTTTTTTTTTGCAAAATGATTTCTGGAATGGATCAAGCAAACCTTGATCACGGCCAATATTGGAACAGCAAGGATCAAGCCGATAACCCCGCCGACTTCTCCACCAGCCAACAACGCCAGAATGATAAACAAAGGATGCAAATGCAGGGTTTTACCGACAATCAACGGCGATAAAATGTTGCTCTCCAAAAATTGCAGCACGAACACAATTACTAAAGTGATTATAACCAATTTAAACGAAATTGTCACAGCAATAATAACTGCGGGAGTGGCACCAATGATCGGCCCAAAGTACGGGATGATATTCGTTACGCCAATAATCATTCCGAGAACCAAAGGATAATCCATACCAACAATCCAAAACAGGAAAGCAGAAACGGAACCGATCACGGCACATACAATGATTTGGCCGCGAATGTAACCTCCCAGGGATTCATTGATATCACCGAAAAAAGCAATTCCCTGCTTCCGCCATGTTTTAGGCGTTAAATACCAAACCATTTTCTTTATTAGATGAAAGTCTTTTAACATATAGAATGCTATAAAAGGGATTAAAGCAAACAAAAGAATGAAATCTAAAATATTCGCTATGTATTGCATAACACTACCCATAAGATTTTCTAGCTTACCCTCCATTTGGGTTATGGCATCCTCCAGACGTTCATGTACTCCAAACGGCCAGTTTGACGTCTTTTTTTCAAATATAGTAACCCAATGTCTGTATTGTTCAGCCACTTTTGGAGCGCTCTCTGACAACTCCCTGATTTGTTCGATTACAGCAGGTATCCCCTTGTAAATCCCAAACCCGACTCCCCCAAAGAATAGGATGTAAATGATGAGGATTGCAAGACCCCGGTTCATCCCTTTTTCATGCAGGGTCTCTATAATTGGATGAAGCAAATAACTGATAAACGCCGCAATGAAAAAAGGGAGCAAAACAGTAAAAAAAACATGGATAAAGGGTTGCCATACCGGCTTTAATTTCAGAAATATAAAGATAAGAATAAATAATAACAGCAGTAAACCGAGCATGTAAAACCACTTCATTCGGATTTCCATTCTATCGCCTCCCTTCCTATTTTTCGTGGCGGGAGACGTTTTCATGCAGAAACGGTTCAGATTCACCAGAAACATAAACGTCCTAAAAAACCCTGCCTACATGGCAGAGTCAAAATCCGAAATGTTTTTATACGCTATATCGGCGTTCGTTCTCGTCGAACAAATCATCAAGGGAACTTAAGGTTCCATCCTCTTCAACCTGATGGGTATATATCACACCGTTGTTAAGAGACATTTCAATAAAGCAATTCCAACAATAGTATTGATTCACACCGATCTTCCCGATATCTTTACTGTTGCAATTCGGGCATTTCATATCCATTTAACGGACACCTCACTGATCATAGACAGAAATCAGGATGGCATCTTTCCCAAGCACTGGTGGCTGCTTTGATTTGATCAGGCGTGTGCCCTCGGTTAGTTCCGAGAAAAATCCATCCGTTGTTTCATATGCTACGATTGTGCCCAAATTTTCCAAAAAATATACATCCTGGAGCATCCCTAGCTCTTCACCGGCCCTTGAGAATAGCATTTTCCCAAACAAACAGTCGGCATGGAATAAATGGTAGTGTACCTTTGGCTTGTATCCGTGTTGAGAATCCTCCCACTGCTTCAGAACAATTCCCTCTGGGCCGAATGAGTGGACATCATTCAAAGAAACAAATCGACGTTTCTTGACAATTGCCTTCCGATGAACCATTATTCCTTCAATCTTCCCTATGTCGGAAAGGCAAATATCATTGACCGTCCCTATGCATTCTCCCCGATTGGTATACACTGGCAACCCTTTTAACATGGAAAATGTCCGCAAAGCGATCCCCCTTTCCGAACATTTATAGTATAAGTGAAAAAGTATATATTCATGTTGAGTAACGATTTCCATTATGGAAAATATGACACTTCAACAGTGACGAAAGTTATTGCCATAGCAAGATTAGTGTACATAAAACAGACGGCAGCCATAAAAAATTGCTGCCGTCTTTATTTCTCCATATAATCATAAGGCGTAACATTTTCCATCCCAATCATTGGGTCAGCTTTAAGCAATTGGCCAAGGTAATCCGTAACCTCGTCATCCTTCACAATTTCTGCTTGGACACTTACACCGTCCATTGTGTCGCTCAGCTTTTGTAGCAGAGTGGTCTTCCGCCTTTGTTCATTATTTCTCTCGACACCCATGCGGAGTGCTTCTTCTTCTCCACACAAAATTAAAAATTCCTTGCTTCGGGTGATAGCTGTGTAAAGCAGGTTTCTGCGTAACATCCTGTAGTAGCTTTTAACAACTGGCAAGATCACAATAGGGAACTCACTTCCCTGCGATTTGTGTATCGAGCAGCAATAAGCATGGGTAATCTGAGTCAACTCCTGCCGTGTATAAGTAACTTCGATTCCCTCAAAGGAAACGATCAGTTTGTCGACATTATCCGTGTTTTCCTTAGCAAACAGGATCGAGACCACTTCACCGATGTCTCCGTTATAAACGTTGCTTTCAGGCTGGTTCACCAGCTGAAGCACCTTATCGCCCGTTCGATAATTAATGTCTCCAAATTTAAGTTCGCGCCTTTTTTCATCATGATTGCCGTTGAATACTTCCTGCAGCATTCTGTTTAAATTATCAATTCCCGCAGGACCCTTATACATCGGGGCAAGCACCTGGATGTCCTTCGCCGTATAGCCTTTCTTTCGGGCATTTTGGACAACCTTTTCGACGACCTGTGAGATTTGAGCGGTACTGCAGCGAATAAAGGAACGGTCAGCCTGTTGTTTTTCAACGTCAGCGGGCAGGCTGCCACGCTTGATTTCATGAGCCAGTTCAATAATCGATGATCCGTCCGCCTGCCGATAAATATGCTCTAAAGCAACAGTCGGTACACACCCGGAAGCCAGCAAGTCCTTCAATACCTGTCCCGGCCCAACGGATGGAAGCTGGTCCTCATCACCGACAAGGATGACCTGGATATGTTCCGGAAGCGCCTTAAACAATTGGTGGGCAAGCCATGTATCAACCATTGACATCTCATCGATTATAACGATTTTTCCGTTAATTGGATTGTCTTCATCATGCGAAAACCCTTCACTGCCATTCCACCCTAGAAGCCTATGGATCGTAACAGCAGGGAGCCCGGTGGATTCAGCCATTCGTTTTGCAGCTCGGCCCGTAGGGGCAGCCAAAATAAATGGGAAAGGATCGTCCTCATTTTTATAATCATTGATATCCATCGAAACACCATGCAATTCACTAAAAAGCTCTACGATTCCTTTAATGACGGTCGTTTTGCCAGTCCCGGGTCCTCCAGTAAGGATTAGCATTGGACTCTGGAGCGCAGTTTGGATCGCCTCTTTTTGTGCCGGTGCATATTCTACACCAAGCCGCTCTTCGAGTTCACCTAGAGCAAGCAGAAATTCCGATTCAGGGAATTGATTTTCATATTCGGTCTGAGAAAGAATCCGATTAATATTTGTGACAATTCCTTTTTCGGAAAAATAAAGTGACGGAAGATACACCCTTCTTTCTTCCACTATCACCTTACCTTCTTCGCCTAGCTTAATCACTTCTTCCGAAATTTCCCCGTATTCTATGTCGTCCCGTTTATTTTCCTCAAGAAGCTTCTTCACGCTTTCAAGCAGCTGGTCTGCCTCCATGTATACGTTTCCTTCTTGAAGCGATTGCGTTTCGAGGGTATACAGGCATGCGGCCTTTATCCGGTCTGGATGGCTTCCACTTATTCCGAGCTGGTAACCAAGTTCATCAGCCCGGCCGAACCCAATACCTTCAATATCCTCAACCAGTTTATATGGATTTGACTGGATGACGGAAATAGTATCTTGTTTGTATACCTGATAAATCTTCATGGATAGCTGAGGTCCAAAGCCATATTGATTCAGTGCAATCATAACCTGCTCAAGGCCCTGATGTTCAACGAGCGTATCGTATAACATTTTTGCTTTCTCGGAAGACAGTTTTGGAATATTGTCCAAAAGTGAGGGCTGTTCAAGAATTTTTGAAATGGCATTTTCGCCAAGCGTCTCAACAATTACCTCAGCGGTTTTCTTACCGATTCCTTTAAAAAGGTCGCTCGATAAGTAGCTCGCAATACCGTCCTTTGACTGAGGCATGTCCCTACGAAAATGTTCTACATGGAATTGAAGCCCAAAACGAGGGTGATCCTTCATCTGACCAAAAAAGACATAGGTCTCATGTTCATGAATTCGAGGGAAGTAGCCTGTTACAACCGCTTCATTTTCATGATATTCCACATTGGTTTCATCAAGTCGGATCCTTACGACCGAGTACATATTTTGCTCATTATGAAAAATAGTGACCAAATGTCTGCCTTTCATATATAATTTCTCTTCCGAAAACAAATCCATGGAATCCTGCTGTACCAAAACTCTCCCCTCCTTTCGAATTTTCTTGGTCAAAACTGGTTTCGCTTGATTATCATTTTTTCGCTTAATAATAAATTTGTCACTTAATTATCAACTTTTTCGCTTATTCCTTTATTTATTCGCCCGATCCTGATTTCTTGAGAATTTAACCGCTTGTTATAATAACTCTATTCCTGCGCTAACATATCCTCCATCAACCTTTTGCCGTTTGCTGCAAGCATATGGTCTGGCTGTGCCTGGAGGGCTTTTTCAAAAAATTCAAGGGCAGTCTGAGGGTCTTCACGATGGCCCGCATAAGCAACTCCAAGATTATAATAAGCATCCGAATGGCCTGGATCCTTTTGTACCACAATCATTAATTCATTGATCAGTTCATCATACAGCTCCGCATTCGCGAGGCAAAGGGCATATTGAAACCTTGCATCCACATCGTCAGGATTTAATTCGACACTCCTTTGCAGATAGGGCATCGCAAATTTGGCTTGGTCGAGCTGCATCAACGTCATTCCCAGCATGAAATACGCATCACTATTATCAAGGCCATACCGCACCGCTTTTTCAAACATATCCTTAGCTTCGATCAATTTTTCTGCATCAAAGTAAAGGTTGCCGAGCGAATAATAGGCGGCGGCGGCTTTGTCATCCAGTTCTATCGCTTTTTTAAAAAAGTTCACTGCCCGATCGAGCTCTCCGACAGCTGTTAACACATTTCCAAAATTAATATATGCTACCGGTTCCATTGGATTTTCTTCAATTGCCTCGGAAAATACTTTCACTGCTTCTTCGTATTTTCCTTCTTGCATATATTGGATTCCTTGTTGGTTTTTATCCATTAAACTCACGCTCCATGATTTCTATAGAAAAGTATAACATATGTTTTCCTGCGATAAAATTTACGCAAAGGAAAATCCCCAACCATTGCAGCTGGGGATATCATTTACCCTACATACGTCAGCTTATTGCCATTGTAGAAAATATCATCGATCGTACCGCCTCCAAGGCATACTTCCCCATCATAAAAAACGACTGCCTGTCCCGGAGTCACCGCGCGGATTGGTTCGTCAAAAATCACTTCTGCATTTCCGCCATCTTTCACCCGAACCGTTACTTTATTATCGGCCTGGCGATAACGGAATTTGGCCGTGCAGGTGAATTCTTCAGATGGGGCATGGTCCGCAACCCAACTAATATTCACGGCATTAATCGATGTTGAATAAAGCTTTTCGTTTTCGAATCCTTGTCCGACATATAGGATATTTTTTTCTAAATCCTTACCCACTACAAACCACGGGTCGCCGCTGCCTCCGATTCCTAGACCATGGCGCTGTCCGATCGTATAGTACATCAATCCATCGTGCTTGCCCATTACTTCGCCGTCCAGCGTTTGCATTTCCCCCGGCTGTGCAGGCAGGTAATTGCTCAAAAACTCTTTAAAGTTTCGTTCTCCGATAAAACAGATACCTGTTGAATCTTTCTTGGCCGCCGTAGTAAGTCCTGCTTCTCTAGCGATTTCACGAACCTCTTTTTTGTCGATGCCTCCAAGCGGGAACATGACTTTTTCAAGCTGACTTTGGTTAAGCTGGTTTAGGAAATAGGTTTGATCCTTGTTTTCATCGATCCCCCGAAGCATTTTATAATCACCGTCGCGGTATTCAACTTGGGCATAATGCCCTGTGGCAAGATAATCCGCACCTAGGCTTAGCGCGTGTTCCAGGAACGCTTTAAACTTAATTTCCTTATTACACATTACATCAGGATTTGGCGTTCTGCCAGCTTTGTATTCATCCAAAAAGTAGGTGAATACCTTGTCCCAATATTGTTTTTCAAAATTAACGGCATAATAAGGAATTCCAATTTGGTTGCAAACCGCGATTACATCATTGTAATCTTCCGTCGCGGTACAAACTCCATTTTCATCGGTATCATCCCAGTTTTTCATGAAAATTCCTACTACGTCATATCCCTGTTTTTTCAGTAGCAGGGCTGCAACAGAAGAATCCACGCCACCGGACATGCCGACTACGACACGGGTATCTTTGGGTGCTTTATTCATCGTTAAACCCCTTCAATCTATTTATTTAAGTCTTTTTTTTTGACTATGATTTTACAAGTCTGTTTACGATTTTAACCGTTTCTTCCCCTGCTTGTCTTATTTCCTGCTCATTGTTATTTAGTCCAAAGCTAAAACGGATGGAATTTTTCGTACGGTGTGAATCCTTGCCAAACATCGCCACCAGCACGTGGGACGGATCAATGGAACCAGCCGTGCATGCCGAGCCGCTTGACACATTTATCCCAGCTAAATCTAAATTAACAAGCATCTGTTCTACATTCGTACCAGGAAAACTAACGTTGATGACATGGGGAAGCGAAGCATCAAGAGACCCATTTACTTCGAATGCGATTCCTGCCTCTTTAAAAACAGATAGCAGGATTCGTTTAAAGCTGCGGTATTGCTCCACTTTTTCTTCCATGGAGTTTTGTGCAAGTTTTACAGCTTCGGCAAATCCGGCGATTGCTGGAACACTTTCCGTACCTGCCCTGCGTTTACGTTCCTGCTCTCCCCCATGAAGATGGGGTTGATGCTTAATTCCTTCTTTAATAAATAAAAAACCGATTCCTTTTGGCCCATTGATTTTATGCGCTGATACGGATAAAAGATCGATGGCAAGTTCTTTTACATCAATTTTGACCAAACCGTATGCCTGAACCGCATCAGTATGGAAAAAAGCCTGATGGTCCTTTAGCATTTCCCCGATTTCCCGGATTGGCTGAATTGTGCCGACCTCATTATTGCCATACATGATCGAAACCAGGATCGTATCTTCCCTAAGTGCAGACTTCAATTCCTCGATGGAAACCATCCCCTGTTCATCCACGGGTAAATAAGTCACCTCAAAGCCTGACTTCTCGAGAAAATGGCAAGTATGAAGGATCGCATGATGTTCAATGTTAGTAGTGATAATATGTTTTCCCCGATCCTTATAAGCATGGGTAATGCCAATAAGGGCAGTGTTATCCGCTTCTGTTCCGCCGCTTGTGAAGATGATTTCGTTACGCTGCGCATTGATGCTTTTTGCTATTAACAAACGGGATTCATCAAGGATATGCCTTGCCTCCCGGCCGAATGAATGGATGCTCGACGGATTTCCGAAATTCTGCTGCATCACATTCATCATCTTTTCGATCACTTCGGGATGCATCGGTGATGTCGCAGCATGGTCTAAATAAATACGTTCCACAATTTCGCCTCCAATAAGAAAAGCGCAAGCGCCCTCCTGAACGAACGTCGACTAACTTCTGCCACGTCCTGTGGCAAAGGTAGACGTCAGCATAAGGAATTCTTCCAAGAATCACTTCGCAACCAAAAATATCTTTGAATTTTGCGGTTAGTTCCTGGGCGTCGGGGCTGGGCGCTGGAGCTAGACATTAAAACATGTTGAAAAATTGTTGTTTTTTAATTTTTTTTAAAACTTCTTGTTACTTATATAATATGCTCATGCTACCCTGCTATGGGAGCTAAATATTGAGTCTTCTATAATATTCCCTAAAAACATTCCAATTAAATATAGTACATATAGTCTTCTGTAACGCCTGTATCTTTATAGTTAGCCAAGTCTTCTAGCGTTGTATTATCAAGTACGTCTTTAACTGCATCACGTATCCTGATCCACAGCTGGCGTTTTACAGGCTCTTCATCTTCTATCCCTTCGACGGGAGAAATAGGCCCCTCCAAAACCCGGATAATATCTCCGGATGTAATTTTTTCTGGTTCCTTTGCGAGAATATATCCTCCATATGCACCGCGAATGCTCTTTACTAGTCCTGCGTTCCGGAGCGGGGCAATCAATTGCTCCAAATAATGCTCGGATAAATCGTGGGTCTGGGCAATTGTTTTCAAGGAGGTAGGCCCTTCACCATGCTTTTTGGCAAGCTCGATCATAATCGTTAAACCGTAACGTCCTTTGGTCGAAATTTTCATTTTCATACACCTCGAATTTTCCAGCTTCACCTATAAATTAACTATGTTATTATAAACTTTTAAATTATAGCATATACTCTCGTTCAATGCATTAGCCGTCTTCCCAAATACCGTATTGTTTCCTCGCTTTTTCCGGAAAAATAGTTTACTTTTAATATAGAATAACACACTTTGGAGAGATGTTTATGTCCATAAAACCGCTGGCCTTCCGAATGCGGCCCCGTACAATTGAAGAAATTATCGGGCAGGAGCATCTTGTCGGAGAAGGAAAAATTATTAACCGCATGGTAAAAGCAAAGCAGCTTTCGTCGATGATTTTATACGGGCCTCCGGGCATCGGTAAAACCTCCATTGCCAGCGCAATCGCAGGGAGCACTCGATTCGCATTCCGGACGCTGAACGCTGTGACAAACAATAAAAAAGATATGGAAATTGTTGCACAGGAAGCAAAGATGTCTGGGAAGGTGATCCTGCTTCTGGATGAGGTGCACCGGCTCGATAAGGCAAAACAGGATTTCCTGCTGCCTTACCTTGAAAACGGAATGATCACGTTAATTGGTGCAACCACCAGCAATCCATACCATGCGATCAATCCGGCGATCCGAAGCCGATGCCAAATATTTGAATTGAAGCCTTTAGAGCCTGAAGATATGGTTAAGGCACTCGAAAGGGCTCTTCATGATGAAGATCGTGGCCTGGGGAAATATCACACAACTGTTTCACAGGAGGCGCTGAAGCATTTAGCAACAGCTGCAAACGGAGATGTGAGAAGTTCCTTAAACGCCCTTGAGCTCGCCGTAGTTTCTACGGAAGCAGACGAAGAAGGCATGATTAAAATAGATTTGGCCACTGCAGAAGAATGCATCCAAAAAAAGAGTTTTTCACATGATAAAGACGGCGACGCTCATTATGATGTACTGTCAGCTTTTCAGAAATCAATCCGCGGAAGTGACGTGAATGCCGCGCTCCACTATCTCGGCAGATTGATTGAAGCTGGCGATCTCGTTAGCATCGGACGAAGGCTCATTGTAATTGCTTACGAAGATATCGGGCTTGCAAACCCACAGGCGGGTCCTCGTGCACTTGCCGCTGTGGAAGCCGCTGAACGGCTTGGTTTTCCTGAAGCAAGAATCCCGCTCGCAAGCGTAGTTGTAGAACTGTGCCTGTCGCCAAAATCAAACTCCGCTTATAAGGCGCTCGATGAAGCGATTGAAGATATCCGTACAGGCAAAAGCGGCGATATCCCTGATCACCTCAAGGATGCCCATTACAAAGGAGCAAAAGAGCTTGGCCGCGGCATTAATTACCTCTACCCTCATGACTATGAAAATGGATGGGTAAGACAGCAGTACCTCCCAGATAAGCTGAAGAATAAAAAATACTACCAGCCAAAAAAGACCGGCAAATTCGAACAGGCATTGGCCGCCGTATATGAAAAAATTGAAAGCCCAGAGCCAAGATCGCGGGGGAAATAGGCTGTGGGCTTTCATCTTTTATCTAGGAAGAAACGAATTTAATTTTCTATATTGTAAAAAACCCAAAAAATTTTACAAGGGCCGGCAAAAAAGGCGATCAACAGACAAACGAGGATACCCGAACAAAATAAATAGCTGTTATTTGGAAATAGTGCCTAAAAGGAAAACAAAGAATACGAAAATAGCGCAACCCTTTTATGGCTGGACAGCTTCCTTTCTGTCGAAATAGCAAAATCCATGAAGCAGAATTTGTTGAACGGTTTATTGTTTCATTCACACAGAATCGCGGTATAACTATATATGAAATAACCATTGATTTGGAATAGATTTAATGCCAATAGCCTATTGATATAAAAACTATATCATTCAAAGGAGTGGTTAATATGAGGATTACTGCCGGAAGCTGGAGAATGCTATCTAAACAAGAAAAATTGTTTATCTTACAGGCAATAAGCTATCGCTCTCAATTAAGAAAAAGCTCGTAATATAGTAAGCAGTACTTAAATTTGCTCAGCTACAGAATGCTTTTATATCCCACTCGCTGCCTATTATTCAATTTTGTTTCTGCAGGAAATGCGTTGTTATGATTGATTTTATTTAAATGCTAATTGTAGTCATAAAAAATAAGCACGCTGATACGTATAAAAAGATTATTTTGGAAGCAGGCAGCGGGTTGATGTATTTTATTAATGATAATCCCACAGTATTTACATTTCCCTTTTTTACTAACAAGCTAACTTTTTTTCGTGAAAAAATTTGTCAACATTGTGCACAGAAAATTACATGTATGGTGATAAAGTTTGCGTGTCTTGTGGTTTAAATTAACGAGCCGTATATTTGCACAGGAAACGAGTCGCTGGTTCTTAATATAATCCCCAATCCTTTGTGAATCTCCTTAACAACTTAGATAGGGAAAGGTTCCTCAAGTCCCCGCCCCCCTTTATATCCTTTATAATTGAAGGTAAAAAAAAGCTCCCCATAAATCCTTACGGTTCGTTGTAGAAACCCTATTAAGTGAGGGAAAAGCATTATAGGCAACAATAATTATCTACCTACTGTTAATCTTAGTTTGTTCAAACGTTGTGCTGGTATTATGTCATATGGAGAAATAAAATTACTTAAATACAAATTCTATCTACAAAACAAAAGGTGCCATTTTTCCATCATATTAAAAAGATGGTCTGGCACCCTAAAAATTGGTTTATTTATTGAAGTGATAAATTTTCCAAATATCCTGTGTTTCAGAGCCAATATACCATGCAGCTGCTCCCCCTAAATAATTTTTCCTTACTATACCAAGGCGAAGCTCAATGGATTTTTTGTCTTCCACCCAAATTTGATGTTTTTCCCCATTCGCTGTGTATTCTACATAGTTTTGTTGGTTTTTTTCATCCCAGAGCTTTTTGAGGCCTTTCGAGAAAATGATCTTCTCAACCTCTTGCATCGTCCTGTCATAGCTTTTCACCTTATTTGTGGATAAATCCGTTACCCATTCTCTTGTGTAGAAGGGTACAGCCAGAATAATCTTATGGGATGGTACATCATTCATCAAAAGCTTTATTCCTTTTTCAATCCATGGCAAGGAGGCAACAGAACCTACTACCGGGCTTCCTCCCCAATGTTCGTCATAGCCCATCATTATGATATAATCGGCAATTTTACCTAACTCCTTTCTGTCCAAACTTCCTGACCAGAACGGGTCCCCATTTTCCCGGGTAACATCGACAGATACTAATATACCATGTGGTCCTAATGCTTTTTTAAGCTCGCCAATGAAACGCACAAAATCTTGCTTATTTTTGATATCAATGTTTTCAAAGTCCACATTTATCCCGTCACTATCTGTTTGAACAAGAGAATTACGAAGAGCTGAAACCAGTTTTTTACGTTTTTGCGGGTCGCCAAGTACTGAGTCAGTTAGTAGAGGATCAAATTGATTGCCAATAAGCGGCCAAACTTGTTTCCCTTGCGAATGGGCAGCTTGAACATATTTAGAATCAACTGACGCTGATAACAATTTGTCAGTATCCGTTAATGAATACCATCGAGGAGACACAACATTCAAATTCGGTTGTTTCATTTGAATTATGTAGGTGTCGGAATCCCCATTATATTTCCACCCCATCACAATGCGCTTCTGAGTAGATTCTTGAAGGAGGGATTTTTTGATCCAGCCCGTCTTACCGCCTAACATCTGAATTTGGCAAAAATAATCCGGAATCTTTATATTTTTCCCAATAGTAAGCTTGGTTGTTTTTAAGTTGTTTAGTTTGGTTAGATCACTTACTATAACACCATACTTCGCTGATAGTTTGTGTAAAGAATCACCTGCAACCACCATATGGACTTTATATGGTTGAGGAATTTTTAATTTTTGTCCAATCTTTATTCTTGTAGTTGTTAAATGATTGGCTTTCTGAAGCTCACCAACCGTAACTCCATACTGGTTAGCAATGCTCCATAATGTATTGCTTGATACAACCGTATGAATAATTGGAGAAGCAGAGTCCCCGGCTATGGTGGAAATTATCGGATATTGTTCTCCCTTTTTCAAGACCGATATAACGGAAGAGCTTTGTTTTGGCAATGAATAAACAATTGCCTTCTCATTCTTAATCGATCCTATGGAAAGGGTGTCACCTGCAGCACCTGCCTTCACCGGCAAAAAGCTGATGAAGAGCAAGAATAACATTAAAAAACTACAAAACACCTTATTCATTCCGCTTAAACGCTCCTCAAAATATAATTTCAACTTCCTAGTTTACTACTGATTAAACATATATGAATAGAGGTACTTTGTGGTAACGTAATAACAGAAAGAGAATACTAGTTATCAAGCCATATAATAGCTTCCCGAAATATTTTCCTGTAAAATGGAAGTAAATAACTTTTTGGGGAGGCCTTGCATGAGTGAGCCAGTAGCTAAAGGGATTCTAGACTCATCGGATAAGATATGGACGCGAGATTTTATCTTGGTCTGTTTGGCCAATTTTTTTATTTTTCTTGGCTTTCAGATGACATTGCCAACCATTCCCTTATTCGTTGAGCATCTAGGGGGGAATGATCAATTAATTGGGTTTGTGGTTGGGATTTTTACTTTTTCCGCCCTGCTCATAAGACCGTTTGCGGGCCGGTTATTAGAAACAAAAGGGAGAAAATTTGTATATTTGGCAGGCCTTGTGATTTTTGTCCTTTCCGTAGGATCTTTCGGGCTGGCTCCCGGTATCCTATTTCTGTTTGCACTTCGGATTATCCAGGGGATTGGATGGGGATTTTCCACTACTGCTTCGGGTACGATCGCGACAGACATTATCCCGCCTAGGAGGCGCGGGGAAGGCATGGGGTATTATGGATTATCGGCAAATATTGCACTTGCTTTTGGGCCCTCGCTTGGTTTGACATTGGCCAAAGAAATTAGTTTCATCCAATTATTCCTTATTTGCGCAGCCATGGGCGTGGCGTCCCTTTTAATGTCTTCAAGGATTACATATAAAAAAGTAGAAGATAAGGCTCCCGAAACAGTTAAAGCCGGTTGGGACCTTTACGAAAAAAGCGCCTTACAGCCTTCTATTCTACTATTCTTCATCACTGTTACTTTTGGGGGTATAGCGTCTTTTCTTCCGTTGTATGCCGCCCAAAAGGATGTATCAGGCATCCAATGGTATTTTCTTTACTTTGCCCTTGCATTGATGCTATCCCGAACCTTCGCAGGAAGGCTATACGATATGAAGGGCCATCGTGCCGTGTTCCTCCCTGGGGCTGCTTTCATTTTAGTAGCAATGCTCCTTTTAGCCTGGCTGCCAAATAGCGGCATTCTTTTTACAGCAGCAGTGCTTTACGGTTTTGGATTTGGATCAATTCAACCTGCATTGCAGGCATGGTCCGTTGAAAAAGCACCCATACATCGCAAAGGCATGGCAAATGCCACCTTCTTTTCATTCTTCGACCTTGGAGTTGGTATCGGGGCCATGGCATTTGGCCAGATCGGCCATATGTTCGGTTATGGAAGTATATATATCTCAGCTGCGATATCAGTGCTGTTATCAATCATTCTATATTTATTTTTGCTGAGGAAAAACTCTCTTAAACAAGCATAAACGTGCAAAAGCAGCATCCCTGAAAAGAGATGCCGCTTTTCTTTAATGTCCACCCAAATAGGCACTTTTAATCTGTTCGCTTGCTGTTAAATCTTCCGCATCTCCGGACAGAACGATTCGTCCTGTTTCCACTACATAAGCCCTGTCGGCAATGGAAAGAGCGAGGTTTGCATTTTGTTCCACCAACAAAATCGTCGTGCCCGCTTGGTTTATTTCTTCAATGATTCGAAAAATTGTTTTTACAAGCAAAGGAGCAAGTCCCATGGATGGTTCGTCTAGCAGCAAAAGACGAGGTCTAGCCATTAGCGCGCGACCCATCGCAAGCATTTGCTGTTCTCCACCTGAAAGCGTTCCTGCCTGCTGCTTCAATCGTTCCAGCAATCGTGGAAACAGTTCGTACACCTTTTCCAGATCCTGCTTTATTCCTTCTTTATCACTTCTTAGGAAAGCACCTAACTGAAGATTCTCTTCCACTGTCATGTTCGCAAATATTCGTCTGCCTTCCGGAACATGGGAAATGCCTTGCTTCACTATAGTCTGGGCAGCCTTTCCTGCGATCGATTTGCCTTCATACAGGATTTGCCCATGCTTTGGCTTTAAAAGGCCTGAAATCGTTTTTAGCAATGTACTTTTACCAGCACCATTTGCCCCAATTAGCGTTACGATTTCCCCTTCATTTATTTCCAGCGTTACACCTCTTATCGCCTGGATGTTACCATAAAATACATCGATTCCTTCTACCTTTAACATTAGGAAACCTCCTCGCCGAGATACGCTTCGATAACTTTTGGATTATTTCTGATTTCTGCAGGCGTACCCTGTGCGATCAGCTGGCCATGGTCCAACACATAAATTCTTTCACAAACACCCATAACAAGCGGCATATCATGTTCTATTAATAAAACGGTCAAATTAAACTTCTCCCTAATGAACCCGATTAGCTTCATCAGTTCCTGAGTTTCTTGAGGGTTCATCCCGGCGGCCGGTTCATCCAGAAGCAATAGCTTTGGATTTGCCGCCAACGCCCGTGCAATTTCTAGGCGGCGCTGTTGCCCATACGGAAGGTTCTTTGCCTTTTCATCCTTAAAACGTTCCAGATTGAAAATTTTTAAAAACTCAACCGCTTGTTCATGCATTTCCTGCTCACCCTGGAAATGTCCCGGTATACGTAAAATAGAACTTGCAATCGAATGCTTTGCCAGGGAGTGATAGGCTACTTTTACGTTATCGATAACCGAAAGCTCACTAAACAAACGAATATTCTGGAAGGTCCGGCTGATTCCCTTTCTAGTAATCTTGAAGGGAGGCAGCTTGTTCAATCTTTCCCCATTAAGTGAGATGCTTCCTTCTGTTGGTACATAAACACCTGTAAGCAAGTTGAAGAAAGTTGTTTTACCTGCGCCGTTCGGTCCGATAAGGCCGACAAGTTCCCCTGGGAACAATTCTGCGTTGACGCCGGATACAGCCTTTAAACCTCCAAACTGAATGCCGACATTGTCTACCTTAAGCAATGGTGTGTTGTTTGCCATCCCCAGGACCTCCTCCGATGTCTTTCTTTTTCTTGAAGAATGAAGTAAATTCCCTCGTACCCATCAAGCCTTGCGGACGGTAAATCATCATTACGATCAATATGATACTATAGATGACCATCCTCGTTTCAGGGTAGTCCTGAAGGAATGTTGAAATAATAGTCAGCAATACCGCTGCAACCACAGCACCTGACATACTGCCCAGGCCGCCCAATACAACATAGATTAAAATATCAAATGACTTCAAGAATCCAAAATTCGAAGGCTGGATTATATAGAAGTTGTGAGCATACAGTACACCTGCAACGCCCGCAAAGAAGGAACCGATCACAAAGGCAATAACTTTATAGTAGGTAGTATTGATGCCCATTGCGTCCGCTGCTGTTTCATCTTCACGGATAGAGATACAGGCCCGTCCATGCGTTGAGTTCGTGAAATTCCTAATAACCAATATTGTGACCAAAACACAGCCAAACACCCAGGGCCATGTAGTTAAATGCGTCACCTGCAAACCGCTTGCTCCACCTACATAATCAATGTTTAAAAGCGTTATGCGGACAATTTCACCGAAACCAAGTGTCGCAATCGCTAAATAGTCTCCCTTAAGCCTTAAACTTGGAATACCGATAATAAGCCCGGCGATTGCGGCCACAATCCCCCCAACAATTAGAGAAACAATGAATGGCTGTTCCATTTTCATTGTCATGATTGCGGAGGCATACGCCCCTACAGCAAGGAATCCCGCATGTCCGATAGAAAACTGGCCAGTTATCCCAATGATTAAATGAAGGCTGACCGCAAGGATAATGTTGATTCCCATAAAAAAGATCGTATTAACGTAAAAACCATTTAAAAATGCACCATTAATCAAAAATTGTATGACTGCAAACAGGATAATAGACAATGAGATTGAGAGCCAAAAACCTTTTGCGTGTTTTATAATAGTCATCGCTTTGTCTCCCCTATACTTTTTCTTTTCTATTCTTTCCGAACAATCCTGATGGAAGGAAGATAAGGATTAAAATTAGTACAATAAATGCAACTGCGTCCCGCCATAAAGAGTAACCGGCGGCACTTACGAGCGATTCCACTACCCCCAATAACAATCCTCCAACCATTGCCCCAGGAATAATGCCAATACCGCCTAGCACCGCGGCAACGAACGCTTTTAATCCCGGGATAATGCCCATCAAAGGCTCGATCTTGCTGTAGTAGATTCCAAAAATTACACCAGCAGCCCCTGCCAGCGCTGAACCAATGGCGAAGGTAGCAGAGATTGTATTATTCACGTTAATGCCCATCAGCTTGGCTGCTTCCGCATCGTAGGAAACCGCACGCATCGCTTTTCCAATTTTCGTTTTATGCACGACGAATTGTAAAATGATCATTAAAACGACGGATATAAGCAGGATAAAGATGGACTGGCTGTTGATGGATACGCCAAGGATCGAAATTTTTTCAGTTGGAAGCACATCTGCCGGATAAGCCTCTGGTTGTGCACCGCGAAAATAAATAAATCCATATTCGATAAGCAATGATACCCCGATTGCCGTGATCAAAGCGGCAATCCTGGTGGCGTTACGCAATGGCTTGTACGCAATCCGCTCAATAATTACACCGAAGAGGGCGGTCACAGCCATTGTTAACAGCAACGCTGGAAAAAAAGATAAATCTAGAATTGTTATAGAATAAAAGCCAACAAAAGCCCCTACCATAAAGACATCGCCGTGCGCAAAGTTAATCAGCTTAACAATTCCATATACCATCGTGTAACCGAGAGCGATAAGGGCATATATGCTGCCGAGAGATATTCCGTTAATAAGCTGTTGTATTAATTCCATTTTCGTCTCTCCTTGGATAAAACGCTTTTTTTAAACTTCTTAAAATAATAGGGGGACAGGCCCCTGTTTTTCAGAATCCTGTCCTGCCTATTGAAAACTCGGGACTCCTGCCTTTCCAGGGAGCCGAAATTCCATATTAAGGATTAACCTTTGAATCAAATGTTTGCTTTCCATCTACATATTTAAGAATAGATGCGGGTTTAATCGGATCATGGTTCTCATTTAACGTCACTGAACCTGAAACCAATGCCAGGTCCTTTGTTTCTGCTATTGCATCTTTAATTTTTTCTGGGCTTGCATCACCTGCACGCTTGATGGCATCCGCCAGTAAATAGGCAGTATCGTAACCTAGTGCTGCAAATCCATCCGGCGTTTGGTTGTATTTAGCTTCGTATGCTTTAACAAACGCCTGAACCTTCGGGTCTTTGTCGGCAGCAGAATAATGGTTTGTGATAAACGTATTGTTCAATGCGTCTCCACCTGCAATTTCAATAAGCTTTGGAGAATCCCAGCCGTCACCACCCATGATTGGAACATCTATTCCAGCTTCACGAGCTTGTTTCACAATCAAGCCTACTTCTTCATAATAGCCAGGCAGAAAGATGAAGTCCGGCTTAGCGGATTTAATTCGTGTAAGCGTTGCGCGGAAATCTGTATCCTTGGCAACATATGCTTCTTCCGCTACGATTTTGCCGCCATTTTTTGTATATGATTCCTTAAAGGCTTTTGCCAGCCCTTTCGAATAATCACTTGCGGTATCAATAAATATAGCTGCATTTTTTGATTGGAATTTGTCTGTCGCATAGTTAGCAGCAACTGTTCCCTGGAACGGATCGATAAAGCAAGTCCTGAACACCCAATCATTAACCTTTCCGCCCTTGTTTGTTATATCAGGGTTTGTTCCTGTTGGAGTGATTAAAGGGATCTTATTGTCTGTTGCAATTTGAACCTGGGCCAAAGTGTTTGTACTCGTAGCAGAACCTACGATTGCAACAACTTTATCCTGGGTTGCAAGCTTTAAGGCCCCATTGGTAGACTCGGCTGCGTCTGATTTATTGTCGACTTTGACTAATTCCAGTTTCTTGCCGTCGATACCTTCTTTGTTGATTTCTTCAAATGCAAGCTCTAAGCCCTGTACTCCGGATTGGCCGTAAGAAGCAACGCCTCCGGATAGTTCCATGTTAGCACCAATCTTAATTGTGTCTCCACCACCACTTCCGCTAGACCCGCCGCTCTTTTCAGCGCCTCCGCAGCCCGCCAGAAGAAGTGTGGCACTTAATGATAGTGATAACATTAAACCGCCAATCTTTCTTTTTCTCATTCAATTCTCCCCCATTTTCCTAGTTTTTGATTTGCATATTCTCTAGAGGGTTTAATTCTGCGAGCTGAATTATGCAAAACCTAAAAATAATTAACCTTACGAATAAGCTTAATATTCTGAAAATATTTTACTCTATTCTAGGTCATTCGTCCATATAATTTTTTAAAAATTATTATTTCGACAAAACCTCTTTTATTATAGTAAAATCAATTTTTCCTCTTTAATACAATAAAGCGGTTGCAAATTAATTATTTTTATATAGTATTTACGAATAGTGATTATTATTGAAATTTAAAAAACCCAAGCCTTTCTTTTGCCTGGGTTAAACTTTAATCATTATTCAATTATTTTTCGTCACTTACCCGCTCAATCCGGATCTCTTTGAGGATATCGCGGACAACCCAGCTAGCGGCAATCAAACCGGCGACAGATGGAACAAATGCATTGGAGGACGGCGGCATTTGTGCTTTTCTAATTTTTGCCTCATCATTTCCAACCTCTTTGCGGACCTCTTCCCTTATAACGATCGGGCTTTCATCCGAGAAAATCACCGGAATCCCTTTCTTAATGCCTTCTTTTCGAAGCTTCGTGCGTATCACCTTCGCAAGCGGATCAGTATGCGTTTTGGAAATATCGGCAATCTGGAATCGCGTAGGATCCATTTTGTTGGCCGCCCCCATGCTGGAAATCATCGGAATATTCCGCATCAGACATTCTTTCATTAAGTGGATTTTATATATGATGGTATCGGATGCGTCCACCACATAATCAAGCCCGTAGCTAAAGAACTCTTCATATGTTTCTTCTGTATAAAACATCTTTAGAGATATTACTTCACAATCAGGATTGATGTCTTTTATCCGTTCCTTCATTAAATCGGCTTTCGGCTGCCCGACAGTGGATAACAAGGCAGGAAGCTGCCTGTTTATATTCGTAATATCAATGTCATCTTTATCCACTAGTATAAGGCGTCCAACTCCAGAACGTGCCAGGGCTTCCACAGCAAATGATCCTACACCTCCTACACCCAGGATTGCTACCGTTGTATTTTTTAAATTTTCAATTCCTTCTTTGCCAATCGCTAACTCATTCCGCGAAAATTGGTGCAGCATTTATAATCAACTCCAAATGAAATCTCTTTACCAATATCGTTCCCATTCAAAAATATAACATAAACATCAATAAAAACAAGCAGTACCCCATATCAGGAACGATGATGGATAATTAGGTTATTTGTCCTGCCTCTTCATTCCTTTTTTAGGTAATATTGGTAGAAATAGTCTATATACGCTCTCCCCTTTTCTGTGTAGGATTTTTGTTGCAAGGGTTTTTGTTGAATATTCTAAACAAAAATGAGGAAGTGATTATTTGAAAAAGAAAAAACTAATGGTGTGGTCTTTAACTGGTTTAATGTCAATGGGAGCTTTAACGTCTGTTGCTTTGCCTGCCAGTGCTGTAGGTGAAGGTCCAAACTATGGCGGAAACGAATCTACGCAAACTTCGGTCCTGCATACATATACGGAAATGGTAGATTTCCTAAAAACACAGGAAGCCAAGCAGGAGCATCTAAAATTGGAGGTCATCGGCCAAACCGTTAAGGGACGCGATATGTATCTTGCAAAATATATCACTAACCCTAAAAACCCTACCATCCTTTTCTTAACCCAGCAGCATGGAAATGAACAGTTAACAACTGAAGGAGCCCTTGATTTTATTAAGCATTTAGGAAGCCAAAAGATGAAAGGCGTGCTCGAAAATGTGAATATCCTTGTAGTTCCCATGCTTAATGCAGATGGAGCTATGGGAGATGTGAATTTCTCACTTGAGGATTATGCAGCTGACGGAGGCAGGCATTTGACACGGTATAATGCCAATCAAACCGACTTGAACCGTGACCATGTAGCCAAAGCCCAGCCTGAAACACAAGCATTGCACAACAATGTTTTCCAAAAGTATAACATTGACTACATGATCGACCTTCATCATCAAGGTACGCAAAGTGAAAGGGACGGGGAGCTGGTATCAGGTTCAATTCTTTACCCTACTAATGCCAATGTAGATCCCGCCGTGCTGGAAAGGTCGAAAAAACTTGGGGCAGTTGTGTTTAATGCTGTTGATGCGACTGGCTGGGGCCACCTCGGGAAATATGTAGGCGGAAGCGAGGAAAGAATCGGCCGAAACGGCGCTGCAGTCCAATATGGCATCTCCACTCTTTTATTTGAAATGCGGGGAATGTCTGATCATTTTTATGAGCCTTACGTTCTTGGCCAAAAAAGCAATGGCTATTTGATCAAACAAACCATCCTAACGCTTGATTCTACTGTGAGAGCCATTGCTGACGGTTCGATTGAAAAAGCGGATATCAGTTTCTGGGATACATTGGCGGAGCAAACTACACGTTCAGCTGAGGAAACAGAATAAATTTAAGACCGCTGCGTTTTAAGATTGCCAAACAAATTAAACATTAATCGGAGGAACAACTCTATGAAGAAAATGTCCAAGCTCATCATTCCGGCTGTATTGGCACTATCTGCCACAGCATCATCTACAGCATTTGCAGACCCGCAGTCACGACCAAACGGGCCTTACATCGAAAACGAACAGAACGTGTCCCTTGCAAGCTATAAAAGCAATGAAGAGCTGTATGACATTCTTAACAAATTAGAAGCCTCTTCAAAAGGAAAAATGAAGTTGGATATTGCAGGTTATTCGAACCTGTCACCTGATGGATACGCTACAGAAACAGATATGGGCCATCCCCTGTATGTGGCAAAGTTCGGGGATGCTGACCCTAATAAAAAACGGATTCTCATCACAACCCAAATACATGGAAATGAGCAAATCGGTACTGAAGCGGCAATTGATATCATCCAAAAACTTTCTTCCGGGGGACAGGAAGTAGATGAAATTCTGAATAAAGTTTCCATTTGGATTATGCCGCGCATTAATCCGGAGGGATCGGACAATCAATATGAAGGAAAATGGTACCCGACCAGATATACCCATCAAACCTGGGAACCGGTTAAAATCGGCCTGCCAGCAGGCACTGCCAATCCGTGGTACTACAACGCTGACGGAAGTGAGCGTGGACAAAATAAGAACGGACGTGTCGTGTATGGCATACCTGGTTATGACCAGAACCGTGATTACAACCCTAATCTGGACTTCCGAATTGAAAACCAAATTCCCGCTGATGTAGCAGTATTCCTGAACAATCAAGCAACAAACAATAGCAACTATGGCGGGTTTTACGTCACAGCTGAATCAAGAACCGTTACAAGTGTGTTTAAAGAGTTCCAGCCTGATGTTTTTGTTGATGTCCACCACCGAGGGTTCAACACAGTATCCGATGAAGATAACCGTTCAGTACCGGTACAGCTTGCAGCAGTGGTAGCCACTGACTCGTATACCGATCCTTTCAGCGGGAAAACGTTTGAAGTAGATTCAGACGCCTTAAAACTTGGAAAACAGGTAAACGCCCTTTCCTATCTTACCCTGCAAAGGGGCAATTCCCACTATGGAGCCATCCAAAAGTATCCGGATGTTAACCTGCCGGGTACCGCACTAGGTGCTTTCGCGTTAAATGATGCAGCAATTATGTTGATCGAAATAAAAGGGCAAAGTCAAACCCTTGGACAGAAACAAAGCGGTATGTTGAAGGAGACAGTCAAAGCGCCTCTTTATGAAGTATTTAAAGGCTTGGCAGACGGCTCCATTCATAGTGTTGATACAAAAATTTATGATGATATTCCGGAAGCGGCAAATCGAATCAGCGACCCTACTACCCGTGAGGATAATGATTTTTAATGAAGTTGAAAAGGCATCCATTCGATCAGAATGAATGCCTTTTTTCCATTAGCTATAAAAACCCAAATGTAATTCACTTTGTGTAAAGTAATTTACATTTGGGTTTTTTAAGGGTGTAAGAGTCCCAATCGTGCCGTTTATGCCTTTGTTTTGAACCCGCTCTCCGCAGGTGGGTGCTCGGTTCCGCGCTTTTGTAAGTCCTCTCAGAGGAGGCTTTTACGCAGCCCGGAAACTTGGGGCTCCCGTAACTATAAGTGTTCGGTCAAAACTTATAGGTTAAAGAACGTACACATCAGGACTCTTACTAACTTGAAGGTATCATATCATACTTGTTGTTTTCGTTTCAAGCGAACAGAAATAGGAATTTTTTCACATTTTCATTGTTTATTTTGCTTCCCCGGATGGCACCTTCTCAGGCTTTACAGCAAGTCTCAGATGAAGCTCTTCAAGCTGTGCTTCACTGACTGTTCCCGGTGCATCGGTTAGCAAGTCGCTCGCACTGGCTGTTTTCGGGAAGGCAATGGTATCCCGAAGGTTCGTGCGTCCAGCAAGAAGCATCACGAGACGGTCCAATCCAAGCGCAATTCCACCGTGTGGAGGGGTTCCGTATTCGAACGCTTCCATCAAGAAGCCAAACTGTTCATTCGCTTCTTCCGGAGTAAAGCCAAGCACCTTAAACATTTTTTCCTGGATATCCCGTTCAAAAATACGCAGGGATCCGCCGCCAAGCTCATATCCGTTTAAGACAAGATCGTAGGCCTGGGCACGAACACTTGCAGGGTCCGCATCAAGCTTTTCGAGGTCTTCTCTCTCAGGCATCGTAAATGGGTGGTGGGCGGCGAAATAACGGCCGGCCTCTTCATCATATTCCAATAATGGCCAGTCCACGACCCACAAAAAGTTGAATACGCTTTGATCGATAAGTCCCCGTTCTTTTCCAAGCTTTAAGCGAAGTGCGCCAAGGGAATCCGCCACAACAGCTTTCTTATCAGCAACAAACAGGAGCAAATCCCCCTCTGAAGCTTCAGTGGCTTGCACTAGCTGTTTCTGGTGTTCTTCGTTAAAGAATTTAGCAATCGGTCCTTTTAAGCCGTCCGCCTCAACTTTTAACCAAGCCAAGCCCTTTGCTCCATAAACAGCAGCAAATTCACCTAATGCATCAATATCTTTTCTGGAGTAATCTGCAGCTCCGTTTTTCACGTTCAGAGACTTTACTTCCCCGCCATTTGCAACGGCACCTGAGAAGACCTTGAAGCCGCTATCTGCGACGAGTTCAGAAACATTGATTAGCTCCATGCCGAAGCGTGTATCCGGCTTATCCGAACCGAAACGGCTCATCGCATCATCGTATGTCATTCTTGGAAAAGGAAGGCTGATATCTAGACCTTTCACTTCTCTCATGACTTTAGCCATCATTCTTTCCGCCATTGAAATGATGTCATCCTGGCTCATAAAGCTTGTTTCAATATCGATTTGAGTGAATTCCGGCTGTCTGTCTGCACGCAAATCTTCATCCCGGAAGCAACGGGCGATCTGGTAATAACGTTCTACCCCCGACACCATCAACAGCTGCTTAAATATTTGCGGCGATTGAGGCAGAGCATAAAATTCACCTTCATGGACACGGCTAGGCACCAAATAGTCGCGGGCGCCTTCCGGTGTGCTTTTTGTCAGGATCGGCGTTTCAATATCCAAGAAGCCTTCTCCGTCGAGGAATTCGCGCACTGATTTTGTCGTTTGATGACGCATTTTTAACGAGTTGAACATAACAGGGCGCCGTAAATCTAAATAACGATACTTCAAACGGATGTCTTCTGAAACCTCAGTTTTGTCCGCAATGGCAAATGGAGGTGTTTTTGCTTCATTCACAATTTTAACTGATTCAGCTTGAACTTCAATTTTCCCAGTGCTGATATTCTTGTTCACAGTTGCTTCATCACGGGCAATAACCGTTCCCTGGATATCGATCACATATTCGGACCGGATTTTATCCGCTATTTCGAGGGCTTCCTTTGAAACATCCGGGTTGAAAACAACCTGAACAATTCCTGTCCTGTCCCGCAAGTCTATGAAAATCAAACCACCAAGGTCCCTGCGTTTTTGGACCCATCCTTTTAATGTCACCTTTTCCCCGATAGCTGATTCTGTAATTTCGCCACAGAAGTATGATCTGCCAAACATTCTTTTTCCTCCTTAACCCTTTAACTTTTTAAATTCTTCGACAAAGGAAGCAAGATCCATTTCTGTCTGGATGCCTGTCTCCATATCTTTTAGATTGATTTTATTACTTGAAAGCTCATCATCACCTAGAACAGCCACATATTTTGCTTGAAGCCTATCCGCTGATTTAAACTGGGCTTTCGCTTTTCTGTCCAAATAGTCTTTTTCCACTGTAAATCCTGCATTTCTTAACTCATATGCAAGCTTAACCGTATACTCATTTGCGGCATCTCCTAACGACACGAGGTAACAGTCGATACCCGGATCAATTGGGAGATCCACATTTTCTGCTTCCAGTGCAGCAATGAGCCTTTCAATGCTTAACGCAAATCCGATTCCCGGAGACTCAGGTCCGCCTATTTCCTCGGCAAGCCCATTGTAGCGGCCTCCACCGCAAAGGGTTGTGATCGCTCCAAAGCCTTCCGCCTCACTCATGATCTCAAAAGCAGTGTGGTTATAATAATCCAGCCCTCGGACAAGGGTCGGGTCTACTACAAACTCGATGCCCAAATTTGATAAATGTTTTTGCACTTTTTCAAAGTAAACTTTTGATTCATCATTTAGGTAATCAAGAATGGATGGAGCAGTTTTCATTAGCTCATGATCGCGGTCTTTTTTACAATCAAGGATCCGAAGCGGGTTTGTCTGCAACCGGTTTTGGCAGTCGCTGCAGAACTCTCCGATTCTTGGTTCAAAGTGATCAACCAGGGCGTTCCTATGATTTGTCCTGCTTACCTTATCTCCAAGGCTGTTAATCACAAGCCTTAGCTTTTTTAGGCCAAGCTCCCGGTATAAGCTCATGGCCAGTGATAGGACTTCCGCATCAATGGCTGGATCCGCACTGCCAATTGCTTCAATTCCAAATTGTACAAATTGGCGGAATCGGCCTGCCTGCGGGCGTTCATAACGGAACATCGGCCCGATATAGTACAGCTTTACCGGCTGGTTTGCCAAGCCGAACATTTTATGCTCAATGTACGACCTGACTACTGCGGCTGTTCCTTCAGGGCGAAGAGTGATATCCCGGCCGCCTCGATCCTCGAAGGAATACATTTCCTTTTGAACGATATCGGTTGTATCACCGACACTGCGAAGGAATAATTCTGTATGCTCGAAGATTGGCGTACGGATTTCCTTATATTGATATCTTCTGCATAAATCTCGGGCAGCATTTTCAATGTACTGCCAGATTTCCGATTGACCAGGAAGGATATCCTGAGTCCCGCGGGGCATTTGTATTGACATTGTGTTTCCTCCCTCTTGCTATCTGAAAATAGTTCGTCTGAATAGCACGAACACGATGATTAACGAAAAATAGCTTGATCGCGTTCCCGGTAATTGAGCGAAGAGCCATTTGTTTTAGTAAATTCTCAACAAAACAAAAAACCCTCGACCCCTGTAACTACTCCGTTACAAGGGACGAGAGTTGATTCCCGTGGTGCCACCCTTATTGAAGCACGCTCATGCATGCTTCCGCTCAAAAACAGTTAACGCCTGTGTACGTTCATCTCCTACTAAAGAATGCCTTTTTCAGAGCGAAGCCTTCGGAGTGTTCTTTCCTTAAGCCATCATGCGGAAATGCTTTCAGCCCGGGGCATTTCCTCTCTTTTCATGTGTATCTTAATTACTTTTCTCCATCATTGGTTGTAAATAAATTATGTATTTTTATTTATTTAATGATAATAACGGATACAACAAATGTCAAGATAATCAGAGCAAATTGCACCGTCCATGTTTTCCCGGTTTCTATGATCTGCCGAGCTTCCTCTTTAGATTCCTGGCATCCCGCATTGTAAGACCGAATTCTGAAGCTAATTCCATTAAATCGGATCCTTGCTGTTTTTGAATAAAATCGTGAAAATCCACTCCAAAAACCTGGTTTTCCCCATTCAGGCATGTCTGCCCCTTTTCACTAAATTTCACATTAGCACCCCCACATTAAAAAAATATTTTTGTCAGTAATTAGCGTAAACATGAATCATAATTCCTATTCTTTCCTGACAGCTGAATTTTTTTCATTCTGTGGAAGGGTTTTTTTAAGAAAAATAGAATTCGTATCTCTCACCGACTTATTGTTTACGCTCGGGGGGAGATCGTAATGGCAATTTTTCAAAAAGGAAAAGCGCCTCTCTATTCTTTGCTGCTTGCCACCACCGTGCTTTATCCTATAGGGCAAGCGGAATCGGCGGGAAATGGCGAAGGGGCAGTCAACCAGAATTACATAAATGTCCGCGAAGGTCCCGATATCAGTTACGCGGTTATAGATACATTGCCTTTGGAAATGGAATTTATTATTGTGGATCAAAAAAAGGAATGGGTGAAAATACGAACTGCCGCTGGAAACGAAGGGTGGGTAGCAAAGTGGCTAACAACCGCTGAAGCCATTGTAACGGCAACAATTAATGTACGTACTCATGCTTCACTTCAAGGGAATGTGCTAGGAAAGATTACAAAAGGAAGCAAAGTAAAGATTGTTGCTTCTGAAGGCAATTGGGCTAAAATTATCTACCATACTGCATATGGGTGGATCCATAAAGATTACATTACTTTATCCGGAAGCCCCATTAAATCAAAAAACGGGAATGAAGAAGTAAGCGAGCCACCTCAAAGAAAATCTTCAAACAAGAAGCCCATTGCTGCTGGGAAGGAAAATTCGATCGACGAGGACCTGTCTCCCCGGAGTGCCGTTAACCAATTACCTGTGAAGGGCGAAGCCGTGATTAAACAAAATGGTACCAATATACGAACGAGACCCGACGTCCGCGCACTGATTGTGACCAGGACCTTTATCGGGGACAGATTCCAGATTATTGGTTCCGAAAATAATTGGTATAAAATCCGGCTCGAAAGCGGCGCTACAGGATATGTGGCCAGCTGGGTGGTTTCGGTTTCCGGGAATGTCCCGCGTGTGAAAAGGGAAGGTGCTAAACAGTATCTTTCTGATAAAATGATCGTCATCGATCCTGGGCATGGCGGCAAGGACCAGGGAACTAAAGGCGTGCAGGGGACTCAAGAAAAGAACCTTACATTAAAGACGGCTTTGTTGCTAAAGGACAAGTTGGAAGCAGCGGGTGCTGCTGTGGTTCTTACCCGCAGTTCCGATTACTATGTATCCCTGCCTGCCCGCGTGAAGGTTTCCCACTTTCATAACGCAGATGCTTTCATTAGCCTCCACTATGATCATGCAAAAAATCATATGGTCAGCGGCGTTACAACCTATTACTATCATGACTATCAAAAATCATTGGCTGCGAGTATCAGCAGGTCACTCGGTTCTTCGCTGCAGGTAATAAACCGCGGATACCGATATGGGGATTACCATGTTGTCAGGGAAAATGAAAAGGCAGCGGTGTTACTGGAATTGGGATATTTGAGCAACGAAGCGGAAGAATCAAAACTTAAATCAAGACAGTATCTTATAAATGTATCGACAACCATATATGAGGGGCTTCTGGATTATTTTAAATAGAGTTTTGGATTAAACCGTAGCAACAAAAAATCCCTGCCTTAAAATGAGTAGGCAAGGATTATCAATTCATTTCTTTTCTTTGCTTTCGACAATGAGGGTCACAGGGCCATCATTAGTGAGTTGTACGTCCATCATGGCACCGAAGATTCCGGTTTCTACAATAATGCCTTTTTTTCGGAATTCTTCATTCAGTAGCTCATAAATAGGGTTCGCCTCTTCTGGCCTGGCCGCTTCCATGAAGTTGGGCCTTCTCCCTTTCCGGGTATCTCCATATAAAGTAAACTGGGAAATCGACAGGATTTGCCCGCCTTTATCAAGCAGAGATAAATTCATCTTTCCTTCGCCATCCTCAAAGATGCGAAGGTTGGCAATCTTGTCGGCCAAGTAGGCAGCATCAGCGGCATTATCCCCATGGGTAATGCCAACGAGCAGCACTAATCCGTGTTCGATTTCCCCGACCGTTTCCTGGTTTACAAGTACCCTAGCTTCTTTTGAACGTTGTACTACGACCCGCATGGTTACGCTCCTTAGTTCATAATCCGTCTTACTGAATAGATGTCCGGGATTTGCTTGATCCTATCCACGACCTTTTGTAGATGGCTAATATTATGGATGGATATGGACATATTGATAGTCGCCATTTTATTCCGATCTGATTTGCCTGACACGGCGGATATATTTGTCTTTGTTTCATTGACGGCCTGCAAGACCTCGTTTAGTAATCCTCTGCGGTCGTAACCGTTAATTTCAATATCCACGTTATATTCCTTGCGATCATTCAGGCTGCTTTCCCATTCAACAGGAATCAACCGGTTTTCCGTTTCATCCCCTTCTACATTTGGACAATCCGTACGGTGGACGGAAACCCCCCTGCCTTTCGTGATGAAACCGACGATTTCATCTCCAGGCACAGGGTTACAGCATCTAGATAAACGGATCAACAAGTTATCAATCCCTTGAACACGAACTCCGGATTCCCTTTTCTTCATAGAGTGGAAAGATTTGAGTTCGGAAACAGCACCTTTAATATCCGGTTCCTGCTCCAGTTCTTTCTGTTTTCGCTGTTTTTCGGTCAAACGATTGGCGATTTGGGCAGCAGTGATGCCATTATAGCCCACAGCTGCATACATATCCTCTTCATTCGAAAAATTGAATTTCTCGCTCACTCGTTTCAGATTTTCAACAGTCAGGATTTCTTTCAAGTCGAAATCCATATTTTTAATCTCTTTTTCAACTAGTTCCTTGCCTTTTTCTACATTTTCCTCACGCCTCTGTTTCTTGAAGAACTGGCGTATTTTATTTTTGGCCTGCGATGTCTGGGTCATCTTTAGCCAGTCAGGACTTGGGCCGTAGGAATGCTTTGACGTCATGATTTCGATGATATCGCCTGTTTTCAGCTTATAATCGAGCGGTACCATTTTCCCATTAACCTTGGCACCAATTGTCTTGTTACCAATTTCGGAGTGGATCCGGTAGGCAAAATCGATTGGGTTTGAACCTGACGGAAGTTCTATGACATCACCCTTCGGGGTAAAGATGAACACCATGTCAGAAAATAAATCAATTTTAAGAGATTCCATAAATTCTTCCGCATTTGTAGCATCATCCTGGAATTCAAGGATCTCCCTAAACCATGTTAACTTATCTTCTAAAGAGGAATTTTGATTGACCTCTGTTCCTTCTTTGTATGCCCAATGCGCGGCAATCCCGAATTCTGCAATCCGGTGCATTTCTGTGGTCCGAATTTGGACTTCAAGGGGGTCTCCTTTTGGTCCAATAACCGTAGTATGGAGTGATTGATACATATTCGGCTTCGGCATGGCAATGTAGTCCTTGAAACGGCCGGGCATCGGCTTCCAGCATGTATGAATGATTCCTAAAACAGCGTAGCAATCCTTAATGCTGTTTACGACAATCCGCACTGCCAGCAAATCATAAATTTCGCTGAATTGTTTGTTCTGGAGAGCCATTTTACGGTAAATGCTATAGATGTGCTTTGGCCGTCCGGAGATTTCCGCTTTGATGTTCACGTCCGCTACACTCTTCTTCACCGATTCAATAACCCCATCAAGGTATTCCTCACGCTCGGCACGCTTTTTCTTCATGAGGTTTACAATACGGTAATACTGCTGCGGGTTCAAATAGCGAAGAGCAGTGTCCTCAAGCTCCCACTTAATTTTGCTAATACCTAGGCGGTGTGCAAGCGGAGCGAAGATTTCCAACGTTTCATTGGAGATTCTTCTCTGCTTCTCGTGGGGCAGATGCTTCAGGGTCCTCATGTTATGAAGCCTGTCAGCAAGCTTTATCAAAATCACCCGGATATCTTGCGCCATCGCGACAAACATTTTCCGGTGATTTTCAGCCTGCTGTTCTTCCTGTGATTTGTATTTGATTTTCCCGAGCTTTGTTACGCCATCTACAAGCATGGCAACTTCTGGGCCAAAATGTTCATCAATATCTGCCAGGGTCACCTCTGTATCCTCTACCACATCATGGAGGAAGCCTGCAGCCACAGTGGAAGGGTCCATTTCAAGGTCTGCGAGAATCCCCGCCACCTGGATTGGGTGGATGATATATGGTTCGCCAGATTTTCGGAACTGCTCCCGATGGGCATTCTCTGCAAACTTATACGCTTGATATATAAAATCAGCATCTTCCTGCTGAAGGTATTTCCTTGTCCTTTCGACGACCTGGTCGGCAGTCAATATTTGCTCATTAGCCATGCAATCACCTTTTTATCCCCATTTACCTATTATTTCTGTCTATAGGTTGAACGTCTCAAAAAACATTATTGTTTCTATTATCGAGAAAAAAGTAAGAGATGTAAAGAGTTAAGGGTTCATTTGTTGTTTCCATGGATTATTTATCTGATTTTACCAAAAATTGGATATATGTTTTTTTGTAAAAGTAAAGGTCTATCTGCTATATGCTCGCAAAAAGAGCACCCCTTAAAAGAGTGCTCCTGGAACCTTTTACTTATCAATATGTCAGTAATGTTAAAACATCATATCCGTCAAGCTTATCCTTGCCATCCAAATACGAAAGCTCAACTAGGAAAGCAATTCCGGCAACCACTCCACCAAGCTCTTCCACAAGCTTGATGGTCGCTTCAATAGTGCCGCCTGTAGCCAAAAGATCGTCCGTGATTAGGACCCGCTGTCCAGGCTTGATAGCGTCCTTATGGATGGTTAGTACGTCTTTTCCATATTCTAGGCCGTAACCCACTTTGATCGTTTCACGCGGAAGCTTTCCTTCTTTCCTTACAGGAGCAAAGCCGACGCCCAAAGAGTATGCGACAGGACAGCCGATAATAAACCCACGGGCTTCCGGTCCCACGATAAGATCAATTTGTTTTTCGCGAGCAAATGCCACGATTTGATCGGTGGCATAACGGTATGCCTTTCCGTCATTCATAAGCGGAGATATATCTTTAAATTTGATGCCGGGTTTCGGCCAATCAGGCACAATTGTGATAAACTGCTTTAAATCCATTGCTTTGTTTCCTCCTCGAGGCGTTCTGCCTCTTGTACTAATGTATCAAACCAATCAAATAATTGCTGATAAGAGGAATAAAGGAGCTCATGTTCTAGCTCTATTTGCTCTTTCTTTTTCTTATATGATGGCGCATCGCTCAGATCCCTTTTATTAGCATTTTTGTTGAGCGTAATTAATCCGTTTTCTATTGTAACAAATTCCAATTCAAAAAACACCTGCGAGATAAAATCGATAGTATCACGAGACCATCCACGATATTTTGCCAATTGTTCTCCATATCTCTTCACATCGAGCGGCCCTTTTTTTGAAAGGTAGGCATAAAACCATTTAAAGTGTTCCCGCGTTGGCATCGTGGAGAAAAAATGGTCCTGGTGCTGGTGGAAGTGCACGTACACACGGGATGGCCCTTTATTTCTCAACGTATATTCCAATAGTTGTTTCGATGGGGGCATGTCGAGCAAAATCACATTGCTACCGGACAAGTTTACGTTTCTTGCATTCTCTTCATTATTAATATGCGCTATTTTTTCATTTTGTCCAAGGAAAGGAAATTGTTTCATCGTTTCTTCCGAAAAAACAATCACTTGACGGTTTTCCTTCGGGATATCCGCAAGCCACTTTTCGACCCGGTTCATGCCGCGGAAATCAAACAGCTGCCAGCTTTCTATTGAGATATCCTGCAGGAAAATTTGTGGCTTTCTGTTATTGTTCCATTCATTGACCGCCAATTCTCCGATCACCGAGAGGTTTGAAAGAGGAGAAATGTCGGCAAACAAATATCCAAGCCCAAAGCCAACACCATCAAGATAATTGCCTTCCTTACCAAGCTGAAGCTTCAAGTGATTTTGGTTTGCACCTATTTTCCTTATTTCAGAAATCGGCATGGATTGAATCAGGATTTTCGGCTTCGGGTTATTCATTCCAAATGGAGCAAGTAATCCCATTTCCTCGATAGACTGAAGCGTGACATCCTCAAGGTCCGTTACCCCATCCAGCCTCGTGACAGGCTGGAAGTCTTCTTCTGAGAGCTGTTCGGTTGCCAGCCTGTTCAACCGACTTCGAAGTTCATCGACATCCTCAATTTTCAATGTCATGCCTGCAGCCATAGGATGCCCTCCAAAATGAGGCAAAATATCCCTGCACTCTGAAAGATTCTTAAAAAGGTCGTATCCTTCAATGCTGCGGGCTGATCCCTTGGCAAGGCCCTTTTCCATGTCAAAACTTAAAACAATCGCCGGCCTGTAAAAACGATCGACAAGTTTTGAGGCAACAATTCCGATTATGCCTGAATTCCACCCCTCTTTGCCGACAACAAGGACACCGTTTTGTTGCGGAGGGAAATTTTCCTCGACTTCACGAATTGCTTCTTCTGTAATTTCAGCCACAAGAGCCTGTCGTTCCTTATTCATTAAGTCAATTTCAGAAGCTAGCTCTTCGGCTACGACTGCATCCCCTTCCATTAACAGGGCCACAGCAGGGTTTGCCGATCCAAGCCTACCTGCTGCATTGATTCTAGGCGCCAGTCCAAATCCAATAGACTCTTCATTTAAGGTTTCTTTTTGGATACCCGCTTTTTGAATCAATGAAAGGAGGCCTGGGCGGGACGTATGGCGAAGCTTTTCTATTCCCCTTGCTGCTATTAAGCGATTTTCCCCAAACAAAGGCACAAGGTCTGCAATTGTACCTATTGCCGTAATTTCCAGCAAATCCTCCGGCAATTCACCTAGCAATGCATGTGCGACTTTAAAGGCCACTCCGACCCCGGCAAGTTCTTTAAATGGGTATGTATTATCCGCCAGCTTAGGATGAATGATCGCAAGCGCCTCAGGTAATTCGGGGCCAGGCTCGTGATGGTCAGTAATTATATAGTCCATGCCCAGCTCGCTAGCGAGGTTAGCCTCATTAATGGCAGAGATCCCTGTATCGACGGTAATCAACAGCTTGACACCTGCATCGGCGGCAAGCCGGAATGCTGTCTCGTTCGGGCCATAGCCTTCCGTAAAACGATTGGGAATATAGAAGTCCACATTGGCTCCCATTTTCTCTAATATTGTCATCATGACTGTCGTGCTGCTGACTCCATCAGCATCGTAGTCACCAAAAATCCTGATTTTCTCACCTGCATCAACAGCTTGCCTGATTCTTGCTACAGCTTTATCCATATCCTTCAATAAAAATGGATCATGAAAGCTTTGTTCATTTATATATATAAAGGACCGTGCCTCTTCGGTTGTTTTTATCCCGCGATTAACTAAAAGACGTGCTACCAGAGGTGTTATTTGAAGTACATTTACAAATTCTTGCACGAGTTTTTCATCGGCAGAGTCTATGATCCACCGGGTCTTTGACTTTAACATGATTTCACCCCTTAACTCACTAATTATACAAAAGGAGAGAAAGGGTTTCAATTTAATTTTACTTAAGTAAAAGACCAATCCACAATAGCGGATTGGTCTTGGTCCAATTACACCTGAGCTTCCTGGCTCGGCTTTTTCTCTTTGTATGTGATAAGTACACCCTTTTTCTTTAATTCCCGGCCCTTGAGGTCAAGCCACAACTGGGAGGCAATATAAAGGGAAGAGTACACACCGACAACAAGGCCGATCAATAACGCGATGGAGAAGTTTCCGATCGATGGGCTTCCAAAGATCATCAAAGCTGCAACGGTAATAATTACCATCAAAACGGTATTGATTGAACGAGTCAATGTCTGCCTGATACTTATATTCACAATTTCTTCTAGTTCTTTTAACTGCTTAATTTTCCGTTTCTTGCGCATATTTTCACGGATTCGGTCAAAGGTAACGATCGTATCGTTAATGGAATAACCGATAATTGTCAAAATCGCGGCGATAAAAGTCAAATCCACTTCAAGCCTTAGCACGCTAAAGATTGTAATAATGAAGAAGGCATCATGCAACAAAGATATAACAGCAGGCAGCGCCATTCTCCATTCAAAGCGGATCGTCGCATACAAGATGATGCCTAGAGATGAAATCAAGACAGCAATGAGGGCATTCTTAGCCAGCTCTTTTCCGATTGTAGGAGAAACCGTACTGATATTGGTCCCGTCCCCTACTTCGGTATTGAAATAATCCTTCACTTTAGCTATTTCATCCTTGTTTAGGACACCTTTAAAACGGACAACACCGTTTTGATTATTATCCCCTGAAATCACGATGTCCTCACTCTTCAGGTCCAAATTAGCCAGGTGCTCATTTACTTTATGTTGAGTCAACGGCTGGTCGGATGTAAATTCAATTCTTGTTCCGCTAGTAAAATCGATTCCAAGATTCATCTTGAAGATAAACAGGACAATGATCCCAATGATGGTGATCGCTGTTGAAATGCCGTAGAATATTTTCCTATTCTTAACGAAATCCAATTTATCAAAACGTGTCGGGAGCTCGGTAACATCCCGATTTTCAGAAAGTTCATGTATATCCTTTTTGTTGACGCCAAGCCATGACGGCCGTTTATTAAAGAATCTGCTGTTAATCCATAGGCTCATGAATAAACGGGTTCCGTAAACAGCTGTGATAAAACTCATTAGAATACTAATGATTAATGTTGTAGCAAAGCCTTTGACAGAACTTGTTCCGTAAAAGAATAATACCGAGGCTGCCAGAAGCGTTGTTAAGTTGGCATCGGTAATCGTTGCCAGTGAGTTCTTATTTCCCGCAGCATAAGCGGATGGAACAGAACGGCCAAGCTTCAGCTCATCTTTTATCCGTTCATAAGTGATGATATTCGCGTCAACGGCCATGCCGACACCAAGTATTAAGGCGGCTACACCAGGCAGTGTCAATACCGCATTCATCCAGTCAAACACTAATAAAGTGAGATAAATATAAATGGACAGAGTAATCACTGCGATGAGTCCAGGGAATCGGTAGTAGAAAATCATGAATGCAAAAACTAGTCCAATTCCGATGATTCCTGCATAAATGGTTTCATTCAAAGCCTGTTCCCCAAATTTTGCACCCACAGATGTGGAATAAATTTCATCCAGCTGTACCGGAAGTGCACCGGCATTTAATAAATTAGCAAGCTCTTTTGCTTCTTCTATCGTAAATTGGCCGGTTATCAATACTTTATCTGTATCGAATACCTGGCTCACCGTCGGGCTGGAAATCATGTTATCTTGGGTTTCCGATTTTTTAATACTGTCTTTTCCCTTTTCAAAGTCAAGCCAGATCGCAAGCACGTTTGTTGGTTGTGGCATGGCTGAAATCTGTTCGGTTATTTTCTTGAACTTTTGCGGATCCTTCAAGGTTACTTCGACAACAGGACTGTTGTTTTCGTCAAAGGTTTGCTGTGCACCGCCTTCTTTCAGGTCTGCACCAGTCATCATTTCTTTGTCATTAAAATCATGGAAACTCAGTTTCGCCTGGGTGGAAAGGATCTTCCGGGCCTCATTTTGATCCGTAACGCCTGCAAGCTGGACGCGGATTCTGTCATTTCCTTCAATTTGGATATTCGGCTCGCTGACACCAAGAACGTCAATCCGCTTGGTGAGCGCCTGAGCAGTGCTGTTTAACATCTTCTGTGTAACTTTTCCGCCATCTTCCGGCTTCACTTCATACAAAACTTCAAAGCCGCCCTGTAAATCAAGCCCAAGCTTGATATTTCCCAGTATGCCCTTTGAGGTTGTGCCAATCGTTGCGAATATGGCAATTAAGATGATAAAGAACGCAACGATCCTGCTTCTTTTTACCATTATGCAATAGGCCCCTTTCTTCCTGACACGCCTTGTCTTGTTGTTCATTGTATCTATACGCAGAAAATATACGTATTTTGTCGTAAGGCAAAAGCAACATCACTATTATGAGTGAAACATATATGGCTGTCAATTTAAGATTTCTTTGAATTCAAACCTGCAAAACCATATATTACTTAAAAGAAGGGCATCAGCTATTTAATAGTTCTTTCATTTCCTCCTCCGATATTTTGCCAAGCAAATTCGGACCCTTAAAAGCCTCGACAGTCACAAATGTCATAAACTGGCTGCCACTAATCGATAAGATATCGCTCACCAATTGATGCAGGTGCATTTCAGGTTTAATACGCTTCCATTTCTTCTGTACTAGATAATTCCATATATCATCTTCTGTCACAGCCCCCAGCCCAAGCAGACTTAATTCCTCCGCCTTGCTTAACAAAGCAGGCTGCACTTTCAGGTGATAATTTTCATAAGGATGTTCAACCATAGAAACTCCCCCATATTATTTGAAAATAACGAACCTTTTGCCAAAAGTTTTTCCAGTCTGGATAGCTCTTTTCAAATGCCTGTCATGCTTTGTCCAACTCAGTGCATATAGATAATTGTATATGATTTGAGCACTTTTGAGAAGGCAGGGATTGACGGGGATGTCCAAATTTTTGAAAGGAACTTTCATTCTTTTAATTGCAAGTTTAATCACACGGATTTTAGGATTTATAAATCGAATTGTTATCGCCCGCTTTATCGGAGAAGAAGGCGTAGGGTTATATATGATGGCTTTGCCTACCCTGTTTCTCGTCATTACCATTACACAACTAGGGCTGCCTGTTGCTATTTCAAAATCTGTCGCTGAGGCGGATGCTTTGGGGGATGAGAAGAAAGTAAAGCGGATTCTTGTCGTTGCGCTCAGTTGTACGTTTGGATTGTCTCTTATCTTTACACCTGCATTGCTAATCTTCGCTCCAATGCTTTCTGAATTATTGTTTACTGATTCCCGAACTGTGTGGCCATTGATGGCCATCGCCCCTATTGTGCCTATTGTGGCTATATCTTCCGTATTGAGGGGGTATTTTCAAGGCAAGCAAAATATGAAGCCGTTCGCACTCTCGCAGGTCATCGAGCAAATAGCTAGAATTACCTTCATCGCGGTGCTGACTAAAGCATTTTTGCCATATGGCATTGAATACGCGGCTGCAGGAGCGATGTTTGCCTCCATTATTGGTGAACTAGTTTCTCTCACGTATTTGGTGGCTTCTTTTAAGCTAAAAAAGCACTTCAAGCTAAGGAAAAACTTCTTTAAAATGGCGAGACAAGGAAAAGGAACGTTGCAGGAACTCATGAAAATAGCAGTGCCGACAACCGGAAGCAGACTGATCGGGAATCTATCCTGGTTCCTGGAACCAATCGTGGTCGCCCAAAGCTTGGCCATTGCAGGTGTATCAGCTACTGTAGCTACAAAGCAATACGGAGAGTTAACGGGGTATGCACTCCCGCTGCTTATGCTGCCTTCTTTTGTAACAACATCACTCTCCACTTCTCTGGTCCCGGCCATAAGTGAGGCAAAATCTTTAGGAAATTACAGACTGATACAGCATAGGCTGGAGCAGACATTACGAATTACAATTATAACGGGCTCTCTTGCGATGGTTATATTATTTTTATTTGCCGAGCCTGTATTACAAATTATGTATGGTTCTGCCAATGCAGCTATATTCATTAAGTTCCTTGCCCCATTTTTCATTTTATTTTACTGCCAGATGCCACTGCAATCGGTTCTTCAGGCACTTAACCTGGCAAGGGCGGCAATGGTTAACAGTTTTATCGGCGCTGTCATTAAAATAGCCATTATCTGGCTACTAGCTACTAAAGAGAGCTTTGGAATCATGGGGGCAGCTATCGGAATAGCCGCCGGGACAATCCTAGTTACCTTTCTTCATTTTACGACCATTTTAAAAATCGTGCCTTTTACTTTTAAAATTAAGACATACCTTTTGCCGATAGTTATCGCCATTATGTCAGGTTTCTTGGGACATTTTTCCTTTTTTAGTGTTCTTACTGGACAGGTCCTGATTGTACGCCTATCGCTTTCCATTTTATTTATACTAGCTTCCTTTACTTTTTTATCGATCCTAACAGGAATAATCAGAAGGGAAGAGCTGAAGCGTTTCCGGATAATCGGCTGGTTGTTTCCATAACTTGATTATCCGGACCACTAGCCGCGGGAACTTGGGAACTAAGGCTGGTTCCTTTCATCAATATAAAAAGTGCCGTCATCATACGTACAAATGGAAATCCATTTTATATCTGGATAACCTCTTTTTTGCAACTGTGCGCGAAGCCAAGTATCACTTTTATTGATTGATGCCAAACTTTCCTCCTGGATAACGCCATCTATAACCAAAGGGAACGGCGTATTATCTTTTGGGTTTTTCACATTCTTTTTTTCAATTACAGAGAGCTTTCCTGTAGGCTCTAAAATGGCGTATTCAACATTCTCTATATTAACAATGTTCTTTTCCCTAAGCTGAATTAGCAGGTCATCAAAATTATACCGCTGCCTTTTCATCTCTTTTTCATCGATTTTTCCCTGTGAGATGATAATAGCTGCTCTTCCATCCATCACCTCCCTAAATCTTTGGCTTTTCATAGAAAAATACGCAAGAACGATTTGAATAATAGCCAACACAAGAATCGGGTAAAGGGAAAAAAGAAGCGGTTTATCCGGGCTATCAATGGCCATTACCGCCATATCCCCTATCATGAACACAACGACCAAGTCCAAGATGCTTAACTGACCAATTTCCCGTTTCCCCATGAACCTAAAGATCAGCAAAAGTGCAAAGTATAAAATAAAAGCACGGAAAATGATAACCACATAATCATTCACTAGATACCCTCCCTTTTCGGAGAAATAATGTTATAACGACAGTCCATCTTCTTATCCTTGCCAACATCCGAAAAAATTAGTGGTTCGATGGTCTAAAAGCTCAATGGCCGAATATGCTTGTACAAAGATAAAAATCTATTCCTGCCAGGAAGCCAAGGAAGGGAGAGAGTGGCCATCGAATCAAAAAAAATGGGTACGGCTATTTTATATGGAGTAAGTACCATATTTATTCTGTTTATTATCACCAGTTTAATTTTCGCGACATTGCTGCGGTTTACGAACATCACCGAATCATCGCTTGCATATGTTATTATGGCAGGATCCTTCATCACGATGTTTATTGGAGGCTTCATTTCAGGCGGGAAAGGAAAAAAACAAGGCTGGATGCTGGGGGGCGGAACGGGACTTCTTTATATGTTGATTGTTCTATCCTATCAATATCTCGGGAACGATTCTTTATTTTCATTAAGGGAATGGATTTACCAAGGCTGCTTTGTTATCACAGCAATGATGGGAGGGGTCCTTGGGGTCAACCTGAGTTCCGGGTCACGAGATACGTGAAATTCCAATTAAAACTAAGAAAAAAAACGGTATCCTGTCGGAATACCGTTTTTTTCTTAGTTTTACGCTTGTTCAGGAACGCTTTCCGTTACTTCACGGATTGCTGACTTATCGAATGTAAGCCTGCTTCCGTCACCGCAGCGGATGACGATTTTGGATTCATCCAGTGAATCAATCGTTCCATGAAGGCCTCCGATCGTTACGATTTTATCCCCTTTCTTCAATCCACCCTGCATCGCCTGGACTTGCTTTTGGCGCTTTTGCTGAGGACGGATCAATAGGAAATAAAACAACACGAACATCAATACCAGCGAAATAATACCACCGTAGTTACCACCCATCTATATCTCTCCTTTCTTTATTGTCAATTAGAAGTTCTTTGCATCCGGCTTGTTGAAGCCATATTGCTCAAAGAATTCTTCTCTAAAGTCACCAAGCCGGTCCTCGCGGATAGCTTGTCTGACTTGCTCCATTAAGTTTAACAGAAAATGCAGGTTATGGTAAGTCGTAAGTCTAATTCCAAAAGTTTCTTCAGCGCGGATTAAATGGCGAATATACGCCCGGCTGTAATTTTGGCAAACATGGCAGCTGCAATTTTCATCCAATGGTCCGAAATCCCTGGCGTACTTCGCATTTTTCACCACTAACCGGCCGTTTGACGTCATCAATGTACCATTTCGGGCAATTCTGGTAGGAAGAACGCAGTCAAACATATCAATCCCGCGCATCGCTCCATCAATCAATGAATCTGGTGAACCGACGCCCATCAAATAACGGGGTTTGTCAGAAGGCAGCAGCGGTGTAGTAAATTCCAGGACCCTGTTCATCACGTCTTTAGGTTCCCCTACTGATAAGCCTCCTACTGCATATCCAGGAAAATCAAGGGAGACAAGGTCTTTTGCACTTTGCTTTCTTAGTTCCTCAAATTCACCACCCTGGACAATCCCAAAAAGACCCTGGTCTTCAGGGCGCGCATGGGCGGTTAAACATCTTTCAGCCCAGCGGGATGTCCGTTCAACAGATTTTTTCATGTATTCGAATGTGGCCGGAAACGGCGGGCATTCATCGAAAGCCATCATGATATCAGACCCAAGGGCATTTTGGATTTCCATTGCCTTCTCCGGCGATAAAAATAACTTATCTCCATTTAGATGGTTCCTGAAATGAACTCCCTCTTCCTCGATTTTTCTGAATTCGCTTAATGAGAAAACCTGGAACCCACCAGAATCTGTTAAAATGGCACCATCCCAGTTCATAAATTTATGGAGGCCGCCTGCTTCCCTTATAATGTCATGCCCCGGTCTCAACCAAAGGTGGTATGTGTTACTTAAAATAATCCCGGCTCCCATGGATGTAAGCTCTTCCGGGGACATGGTTTTCACAGTGGCAAGCGTTCCGACCGGCATAAACGCAGGCGTTTCAAATGAACCATGCGGTGTATGTACAATACCGAGCCTCGCTCCTGTCTGTTTGCAAGTTTTAATATGTTCATAACGGATTGCTGTCAAAGTTGTAACTCCTTTCAAGAGAGAGCCCGTTGTAATAGGGTTTTATTTAATAAGCATCGCATCTCCAAAACTGAAAAAACGGTATTGTTCCTTTACAGCCGTTTCATAAGCATGGAGCACGTTTTCCCGTCCAGCTAACGCGCTGACAAGCATGATCAGAGTCGATTTTGGAAGATGGAAATTGGTGATCATGGCATTTATTCCTTTAAACTCATAGCCAGGGAAAATAAAAATATCTGTCCAGCCACTTTCTTCCTGAAAAACGCCATCATGTTTGGACGCTATTGTTTCAAGCGTCCTTGTTGAAGTTGTTCCAACGGTTATGATTCTGCCGCCGTTTGCTTTTACTTCATTTAATAACCTGGCTGTTCCTTCTGTCATTTGGTAAAATTCCGAGTGCATTTCATGCTCATCCACATCTTCTGCACTCACCGGACGAAAGGTTCCCAAGCCGACATGCAATGTAATAAAAGCAATGTGGACACCCATTTCCCTGATAGCTTCCAGCAATGGCTCTGTAAAATGAAGCCCGGCTGTGGGAGCTGCCGCCGACCCGCGCTCTCTGGCATATACCGTTTGATAACGATTTTTGTCCTCCAGCTGTTCTTTTATATAAGGCGGAAGCGGCATGCTGCCCAGTTCTTCCAATACCTCATAAAAGATGCCTTCATACGAGAATTCAAGGATTCTGCCACCATGATCCAGGACACCTGTGCACACTGCCGACAATTGTCCGTCACCAAACAAAATTTTGGTGCCTTCTTTAATTCTTTTGGCAGGTTTCACTAGGGTCTCCCACTTATCTCCTTCTTCCTGCTTCAGGAGAAGAACTTCCACATTCGCTCCGGTATCCTCCTTGCTGCCGTAAAGTCGCGCTGGAAGCACCCTTGTATCGTTCAGCACCAGACAATCTCCGGGATTTAAATAATTGGTGATATTTTTAAAGATTTCATGCTGAATGGCTCCGGTTTCCTTATCAAGAACCATCAGCCTGCTTTCTTCTCTATTTTCCAATGGTACCTGGGCAATCAATTCCTCAGGCAGATGGAAATCAAACAAGTCCACCTTCATGATCTTCCACTTCCTAACTTGCTGTATTAACGAAATCGGCTGATGAAATAAAGAACGGCCGATAAAACGATACTAATGATAATGGATGTGACGATTGGGAAATAAAAAGTCGCATTCCCTTTTTTTATAAAAATATCTCCTGGCAGCCTGCCCAAATTTATAAATTTCATCGCAAATCCGATTAGAAAAATGATAATTCCAATTGTCATTAACAGTTTTGGCATACCTGTCATGGTTTAGGCACCTCCAAATTGAAATGGCGGTAAACCTGGTCCGTTACGGTTCTACCCCTGGGTGTACGCTGTAAAAAGCCAATTTGAAGCAAATACGGCTCGTATACATCCTCAATCGTATGTGCTTCCTCGCCGATAGTTGCTGCTATAGTTTCCAACCCAACCGGGCCGCCGCGGAATTTTTCAATAATGCCCCTAAGTAATTTATGGTCAATATGGTCAAGTCCTAAACGGTCAACCTGCATTAATTCCAATGCATAGTCTGCGAGCTCCAATGTAATCGTGCCATCTCCCCGTACCTGGGCGAAATCTCTGACCCTTCGCAGCAGGCGGTTGGCAATTCGGGGTGTACCCCTGGATCTTCTCGCAATCTCCCCAGCCGCCCGGGCGTCCATTTCGGTGGCCATGATTTCCGCAGTACGGATTACGATCTGCTTTAATTCATCTTCAGCATAATATTCAAGACGGCTAAGCACGCCAAATCGGTCCCTGAGCGGTGCGGACAAGGCACCTGCCCTCGTCGTAGCTCCGACAAGTGTAAATGGGGGCAAGTCGATTCTCACTGAGCGCGCGGAAGGCCCTTTGCCAATTACGATATCAAGGCAGAAATCTTCCATAGCAGGATACAGTACTTCCTCAACCGTTCGGGGCAGCCTGTGGATTTCATCTATAAAAAGGACATCGCCTGGCTCCAATGCGCTAAGTATTGCAGCAAGGTCGCCCGGACGTTCAATGGCAGGCCCCGAAGTAGTACGCACATTGACACCCATTTCATTTGCTATGATGACCGCAAGTGTAGTTTTCCCCAGACCTGGAGGGCCATATAACAGTACATGATCAAGTGTTTCTTCGCGCATTTTAGCGGCTTCAATAAATACTTTTAAGTTTGTCTTTACTTGCTCCTGGCCAATATATTGGTCCAGGTATTGCGGTCTTAGGCTTTGCTCAAACGATAGTTCGGTCAGGTCGGCTTCCTGGTTGAAAATTCTCTCCTCCATCTTGCCACCCCTATCTTAACATCAATTGTAAAGCTTTTTTAATATATTGTTCTGTCGTAAGCTCCTCATTTTGCAGTGTCTTGGCCATTTTCTGGACCTCTTTATCAGAATATCCGAGTGCCTTCAATGCCTGAATGGCTTCATCCAATCCTTCTGGATAACTGCCCGTACCTGATTGGGCTTGGCCGTCGTTGAATAGGTTAGGGAAGTAGTCAGGAACGATATTCTCAAGTTTTCCTTTCAAATCAAGGATCATTTGTCGAGCCGTCTTTTTGCCCACACCGGGGAATTTAACCAAGAATGACTCATCCTCATTTTCAATCGCCTGCACCACCTGGTCGACCTTGCCGGAAGCTAGGATGGCAAGTGCCCCTTTTGGTCCAATTCCTGTTACATTAAGCAGCTTTGTAAATAACGCCTTTTCTTCCCGGGTTCCAAAGCCATATAAGGCAAAAATATCTTCACGTACATGGTGATAGGTAAAAATTTGAACCTCGCTCTTAAGCTTTGCAGAATAAATAAACGGATTGGGCGTCATCACCTGGTACCCGATTCCACTATTTTCAATAACTATGTATTCAGGCCCCACGTATTCAATGGCCCCTTTTATATAATCAAACAAGTTTCTTCGCTCCCTGATTTTGCTGTACCACTCATTGTAGCATACAAAACGACGATAGTAGAATGAAAACATTGGTTCAGAGGCGTAATTATCCTATTTCTCGTGTAGAGGAATAAAAAGGAATATAAAAAACGGAACAGCATAGTGTCCCGTTGCTATTTTTCACTTTCCGGAAGTGAGTAAGGTTTATACGCCTCTATGACTTGTTCATATCTGCTTTTGTTTAGGATCGGAATACCCTTCAGTAATTCCTTCTGTTTATATGTCTCTAGCTTTCCGACATCTATCTGGAAGAATGATTGAATGATTTGTGAATGCTCTGGCTTCCCATTGAAAATGGACAGTGTTCCGTCTTCCGTTATTCCAAAAAAACCATTTGCTTTAAGAAGGGGAGAAATGTCATGTTCCTTCTTTTGAAAGATGATTCGCTCCTCATTTTGGTCAATTAGCTGCCAGTCTTGATAGCTTGCCCAAAAATCCTCCATTGACACTATTTTCACCGTAACCGTTTCTTCACTCATCTCGCCGTCCATGTACAACCTCTGGAGAATGACCTTTCGTTCCAGTGGTCCGGCAATCTGCCCTGGATTTTCACTTTTTCCAGCTTCGGCTATAGATGTGCAGAAAATCCCTAACAAAGCCAAACTCATAAATATTGCAATAACAGCTATCCGGCCTTTCATTCCCATCACCTCTTACTCAAGAAGGATACTTTTCTATAGTTTGGACGTTATTTGGGATTTTAACCATATTCAGATTAGCAAATTACATAGATAGAAATTCAGGATAAATCCTTTTCGTTTACACAAGCTTTAAAGAGGAGGTGAATGATATGCAAAATCAAAATAACAATCAGAAGAGTGCAGCAAAAAATGTGGCAAACACAATTAAAAGTGGTGCAGACGTGGCATTTGACGCTGCCCAAAACGCGCTAAAAGCGACCGAGGACGTAGCTATGACTGCGGTTGACACAACGGCAAATGTAGTTGACCGTGCTACAAAAGGGGCCAAAAACATGATGGGCAACAACCAGAACCAATAAATAACAATACTCTCCTAATAAAAACACCTGCCGTTGAACCATGAATTGTGCCCTATAAAATGGACAGTCAAAAAAAAGACCTTTTGTGTTAGGCTACTAATAGATGGCTCCGGTATTGTTGTTCCGGAGTCATTTTATTTTGGCTCCATTGATATGTCTAGAATTGTTGACTTCCTCCGCTCAAATTCTCTGCATTGATTATAAACGGGATTCTACTATATAGACATAGAAAAACCCCGAATAAGGGACTTTTTTTAAAGTATCCATTATTCGGGGTATAGTTCAGCAGCGGCAGGTGTTTTTTTATAATAAACTTACTGCTTCAACAAGCACACAGGAGTTTCTCCAAGCACGACAAGTGACGGACAAATCTTTCACGTCCTCGATCCAACAATGGTGTTCGTCCATCCTTACCAGATTCGATTTTCACGGGGAGCGAGGGAAAGGCAATCAATCCCGAGGCAGCATCACCTGTAAGATATGGTCGAATTTATCCGGTATACTTGGTCACCAACCAGGCTAACGAACGATTAAAAGCCATCCGTTCAGGAAAGCTTTCAACCGTCATTTTCCATACAGTATGGAAATTTGGGTGGCTCCCGGTTCTGTTTTCTCTAAAGAGCCGGTTCCATTCCCTGAAAATATCAGTTGGAAATGCAAGAGCATATAAAAAAGCTAAATTTTTCAAGAATGGCTTCAATTCATCATATTCCCTCAATCCGTCTAAGTTGTAGTTAATCGAAGGCAAAATTCTATTGGAATATTGTAAATAGTCTATGGCTGCTGGAGCTAATGCGGCCAAGTCAAAATCGAGCAGGCATAGCTCTCCGTCATTTCGTCGGAGGAAATTATGATGGGCGACATCACCATGAATAATTGCGATATCTTTCTCCTGCAGCAAATGTTCAAATTTCCCCATTCCATTTAAGGACCATGAAGCCCAAGAAATCCACTCCCTTAAAAGATCCTCGGAAACAATCACACTGATTTGTGGTACAAAACTCTTGAATACCAGTAATCTTTCTTCCCACTTTTTTAGTTGGTTGAAAATTGGAACTTCTAAGGAAGGATCGTGAACGATCCCTTTTGTAGCCTGATGAAATTTGGATAGCAGCCGAAGCCCTTGTTTTCGATTTTCATAACTGTGAAAATTAAATTTTTGAGGGTGTGGTTTTATATACTCAATCAAGGGATAGAAAGATCCATCATATTCAAACGGAGGTATTCCATCACAAAATTCATAGGTTGACGAAAAACCTGACTGCTTTAAAAGAGAAGTGAGTTTTTTCTGGAAGAGCCATTTCTTCAGGGAGGAAAAATTTTTTACAATCAATTTTTGGCCGCTATTGAGATGAAGCAACAAAACCTGTTTATGGATTCTATCTATATTTTTTACATTTAAATGGTGGCTTTTTAAATAAGAGAGGAGACAATCGAAAAAATCGCTGTCCCCTTTGTATTTATATGTCACTGCTTTCATCGGCATATTCTGGAATATCGAATGGCTGCTGGATGTGGTTTGCCTGGTATGGCGATGGTGCACCGGAAAAGAACAAAGGTTGCCCGCCTTGAGGGAAATTATGGATTTGCTCACCAAATGGGGTATTGTATTGAGACGGAATTTCCCGCTGATCGAAGTTGCCTCCATACCTTTTCTGGTGATCCTCTGCTGTAAATGGCTGATTGAACGGTTCGATAAACGGCTGCTGATTTAATGATTTCCCGTATTCATGATTAAGTTGCTGGACTCTTTGCCAGTCTGGTGTCCATTGATGTTGTCTCGGCATCGGCGGAAACCCTGGATTGAACTGCTGCTGGCCTGGCATTGGCTGGCTTCCTGGACTAAATGGCTGTTGCGCGGGCAAGGACTCAAATCTCGGACCAAATGATTGGTCGCCGTGCATCGGCGGAAACCCTGGATTGAACTGCTGCTTTCCTGGCATTGGCTGGCTCCCTGGACTATATGGCTGTTGTTCGGGCAAGGACTCAA
>NZ_PGUW01000028.1 GCF_002863565.1 Bacillus sp. V5-8f | reverse complement strand
CTAACTTTATTGGGTCAGATCAAAGAGGAAGAGGCTTTTATGCTATTTAAGATGGGAGTTATATTGATAATGATAATCTTTATCAACTACATTGTCAAATCACTATACCAATGATATTTACAACTGCAGATATCTAGGTTGAACATCTTAATATAGTTTGTGGCTAGATACTTGGATTTGTAAGTAAAATGTCTTTCATTAAGACCATGAAGGAAAAAATCCGTGGGTCAGGGAAGGAAAATGACTTTCAACAGGGTTGAAACTGTCCTAGTGTAAGTTATAAACTGTATAAATTAGGAAAGTTATTAGAGGTAAGCAACAATTTGGCACCCTGCTACAAGAAGGGTGCCATTTGTTTTGAGCAGTTAATTAGCCTTGTTTAACTAATTTCTGCATTTCGGCTGCGGCTGCTTTTTTGTCTTCTTTTCCGGTAATTCCGCCACCTACAATAACTAGATCAGGCTGTGCCTTTATTACTTCAGGCAGTGTTTCTAACTTGATGCCTCCAGCAATTGCAGTTTTTGCATTTTTTACGACACGCTTGATTGTTTTTAGGTCTTCAAAGGAGTTTTGTCCAACTGCTTGAAGGTCATAACCTGTGTGAACACAAATGTAATCTACGCCGAATTCATCCAATTCTTTCGCACGGCCTTCAAGATCTTTAACAGCAATCATATCAACAAGAATTTTCTTGCCTTGTTTTTTGGCTTCCTCTACTGCACCCTTAATGGATTGATCTTCGGCAGCGCCAAGAATAGTAACAATATCAGCGCCAGCTTCAGATGCTTTCATAACCTCGTAGCCAGCCGCATCCATGATTTTAAGGTCTGCTAATACCTTCAAATTAGGAAACGCAGCTTTTACTTCTTTTACAGCTCGAAGACCTTCATTTATAACAACCGGTGTTCCGATTTCTACGATATCAATGTGCTCTTCTACTTCTTTTACCAATTCAATAGCTTCTGGAATGTTAACTAAGTCTAATGCTAATTGTAATTCCACAATATTTCACTCCCACATCATTATTTGGTTTCAATAGTACTTTTACGTTCTAATAATCGTACAGATGCTAGTATACTTTGTATGTTAAACGCATGGAAGTACGCACATTATTTTTACATAGTGTCAAAAAGTATACTAAGTGCTATACTTGGTAGAATCGGAGGTGAAACAAATGGCACGTATGCAAGACAAAACGTTTAACTGTGAAAAAGAATTGACCCTTTCTGTTATTGGCGGGAAGTGGAAAATGCTTATTTTATGGCATTTAGGCAAAGAAGGGACCAAGCGGTTTGGTGAATTGAAATCACTTATGCCGGGGATTACACAAAGAATGCTAGTGAATCAGCTTCGAGAGCTGGAAGATGATTTAATTGTAAAACGTGTAGTATACCCTGTTGTGCCCCCAAAAGTGGAGTATTCACTGACTAAAGAGGGAAAGACGTTGTTGCCAATTCTTGATTCAATGTACGAATGGGGAAAAAACTATATGGAGAATGTGATTAACACTCCAGAAGATAAAACTGCGTCTATGAAGTAACAATGTATTCTAATATACGACCACAAGAAGACTATAAATCAGTCAAGACTTGTGGTCTTTTTTTGTACCTAACAAGACTCGGTAGATAGGAAGAATGAACATATAGCTAATTGTTTCAGAAAAATAGGAAGCTCCTATAAAAATGTATATTTGAATCGCTATTATCAAAAAACCAGTTCAAACTTACAGATCCTCGTTAACTGACGGGGGTCTTTTTTAGTAGAACTTTGAAAAACATCATCAACAGCAATTGGTATATAAAAATATACTATATATAAAAAAGTGCGTACTATTCACATTTTAAAGTAGGTATTATACTAACCTCTGTGCCTGGGTTCTGTTTTGCCTTTGTTTTTTGGAATGATACTCCATTCGGGGGAGTGCTGGTTTCCCTCTTTTATCGCCTGAGGTTGTTCGATGTTCTGGTTAAGAAAAAAGTAATGATTTCGCTGGAACACCTTTCCTCCCATCTCATTCGCAGCGGAGCAACCAACCAACTTGGTAGCGTGTTGCGGCGATAAATAATCAAAAAACGGGCAGTTTAGTTATATGTAATATGAGCGTGAGATCTTAGTCTGTTCAGAAATTAGTTAGGGAGGACCTTAAGTTTAACAATTCGTTGATTTTTGTTTTTTGACATAACTATAGGGGAAAACTGTTACAGTTCCGATTACTAAAGAAAAGGAGAGAGCACATATGTACCGTTTTACTATTCCGAGAGATGTTTACTTTGGGGAAGGGTCCCTGGAAGTATTGAAAAGCCTTGAAGGGAAAAGAGCGACCATCGTTATTGGAGGTCAATCGATTAAAAAGTCCGGTTATTTGGATAAAATCGAATCCCATTTGCGTGAGGCTGGCATAGAAACCCAACTAATTGAAGGCGTTGAAAACGATCCATCAATAAAAACCGCCCAAAACGGGGGCAAGAAGATGGAAGAATTCCAGCCGGATTGGATCATTGCCGCTGGTGGTGGATCGCCACTTGATGCGGCAAAGTTAATGTGGATTTTTTACGAAAACCCTGAGCTGCCATTTGATCAAATCAAGGCTCCAAATGTACTGCCGACATTGCGTAAGAAGGCGCGTTTCATCGCGATTTCAACAACTAGTGGAACAGGCAGCGATGTATCACCATTCTCTGTTATTACAGACTATGATAAGGGAGTTAAGTATCCGGTATTCGGATATGAGATCACGCCTGATATTGCAATTATTGATCCTGAGTTGACGTATTCCATGCCGGCTTCCATTGTAGCTTATACGGGAATGGATGCCTTAACACATGGTATAGAAGCTTATGTGTCCACTGCGCATAACTCTTTTACTGATCCGTTGGCAATGCAGTCGATCAGGCAGGTGGTAGAAAATATTGAAAAATCCGCAGCTGGTGATAAAGCTGCAAGAGCAGAAATGCATTATGCACAAGCCATTGCAGGCATGGCCTTTTCAAATGGATTCCTGGGAATTGTCCACAGCCTCTCCCATAAGAGCGGGGCGATTTTTAAAATTCCGCATGGCACAGCTAATGCACTCTATCTCCCGTATGTGATTGATTATAATAGAAAGGCTGAAAGTTCAAGGTATGCTGACATCGCAAGGATGCTTGGTTTGGATGGTAGCACAGACGATGAATTAATTGATTCATTAACAGAACTGATACGCCGCTTAAACAAATCTTTAAGTCTTCCGCTCACTTTAAAGGAATTTGGTGTGGATGAGGCAGAATTTCACAAACACCTAGACCAGATGGCCGAGGGAGCCGTTGAAGACCCGTGTACTCCATCCAATCCTAGACAAGTATCAGTAGAGGATATGAAAAAAATCTACATTGCTGCTTACAACGGGGATCAAATCAACTTCTAATAATGAGGACTTGAAGAGTTTGTAATATTTCGTTTGTGATGATTGATACTCTTTTATAAGGGGGCGCGAAAATCAGGATAAATGTTTTTATTCCTGGTCAATCTAGTCTTATAAATGATGAATGTGAGGTATGTTTATGAGTAAAAAAGTATTAATTGTTACGGGTGATGCGGTAGAGGCACTTGAGGTATTTTATCCCTACTATCGCTGTCTCGAAGAAGGTTATGATGTTACCATCGCCTCCCCTTCTGTTAAAAAGCTGCGCACCGTCAGTCATGATTTTATAGAGGGAATGGAGACATTTGAGGAAAAACCTGCGTATCGCCTCGAATCACATGTTGCATTCAAGGATGTCAATCCTGAAGAATACGACGGATTGATCATTCCGGGAGGGCGTGCGCCAGAATACATCCGAATGTTTGATGAAGTGCCAAGGATTGTGGGCCATTTCTTTGAAGCGAATAAGCCGGTTGGAGCGATTTGCCATGCGGCACAGTTGTTGACCGTAATTCCAGATTTGATGAAAGGCCGAGAATATACAGCTTATCCTTCTGTCGAGCCGGATGTAAAAGCTTGTGGGGCTACGTATATCAACAAGAACGTCCATACTCATCAAAATCTTGTTTCAGGTCAGGCATGGCCGGATTTACCAACATTCATGAGGGAGTTTATCACCTTACTAAAGTAGACTCTTTGTGACATATCAATTTTTTACGTTTTAAGCAATAGGGAATAACATCTTTACTTATAAGCAGCTAAACTTCCAAATGGAAGTTTAGCTGCTTATTTTATTGCCTAAAATATCAAGAATTGTTTTTTATTGGTATGAAGTTGGGCATGTTAGTAACGACAACGACAATAGTTAACTGATAAAACACGGAGGTCCATTACATGCTTGATGAAAAAACCATTCATATCGTACAATCTACAGCTCCTGTGCTAAAAGAGCATAGTAAAGAAATAGGGAAAAGGTTTTATCAATTATTATTCGAAAAAGTTCCTGACCTACTGAACATCTTCAATCAAACGAATCAAAAAAGGGGTCTTCAGCAGGAAGCCTTAGGATATGCCGTTTATGCAGCCGGAGAACATATTACAAATCTGCATGCTCTAAAACCTGTTATTGAACGGATTTCCCAAAAGCACCGTGCCATCGGAATTAAAGCCGAACAATATCCAATTGTAGGTGAGACGCTGCTCCAGGCAGTGAAAGATGTCCTTGGAGATACTGCCACTAATGAGATAATTGAAGCGTGGGGTAAAGCATATGGATATATATCAGATGCTTTTATTAGTCTTGAGGAAAAACTTTATGAAGAAACAAAACAACAACCAGGAGGCTGGGAAGGTTATCGGACTTTTTATGTTGATAGGAAAGAAAAAGAAAGTGAAGAGGTTACTTCATTTTATTTAAAACCTAAAGACGGAAAAGCGATCGCTTCATATAAAGCTGGTCAATATCTAACAATCAAGGCAGCAATACCAGGAGAAAAATATACGAACATTCGCCATTACAGCCTATCAGAAGCACCTGATAAAGATTACTACCGAATTAGTGTGAAGCGTGAAGATGAGCATGACCAGGCGCCAGATGGAATCGTATCAAACTATCTGCATGATCATATCCAATCTGGTGATACACTTGAGTTTTCAGCACCTGCCGGTGATTTTACTCTCACTGATGATAATTTGCCAATTGTTCTGATTAGCGGGGGAATTGGAATTACGCCTTTATTAAGCATGCTAAATTCTGTTGTCGAAGAAAAAGATCCTAGGAAAGTTATCTTCATTCATGCGACAAGCAACAGCCAAACACATCCATTTAAAGAACATGTGATGCGATTAGAAGAAAGCAAGGCATATGTAAAATCATATATTTGTTACACATCACCTACCGAAGAGGATAAAAAAGCGAAAAATTATGATAAGGAAGGATATATTGGTTTGGACTTTCTGCAATCTATCATCCCGACAAAAGAATACCAATTTTATTTCTGCGGTTCCATTCCTTTTATGGAAGCGATGATTAAGGCGTTAAATGAATGGAACGTTCCGAAAGAAAATATGCATTACGAGGTTTTTCGTCCGGTTGCAATGCTCGGGGAGGAATAATATTTTTTGGAGAGCTTAATAATTTAAAATGAACATGAGTAAAACTGGAGGAATGTGAATCAATAAACATATGGAACAAAATCCTAGATATCGGTAAACAAAAACGGATATTTCGCAATAAACACCTAAATGTTCGCAACAAACCCTTCTATGTTAACTACTGCACCCTTAATTGTTAGACGCACTTAACAATTGTTGGTGTATTTTTTTGCTTTAAAGCAATAACAATTAGGACTTCAAATAGCACCCAGTCTCAGGGTAGCAAGTCTAAAAATAAAAACTGCAAAACAGTTCAAAATAGAAACAATGGTATTTCTCAAATGTTTTCGGCAACGATTTTTTTGTTGCAGTCATTCTTATTGGTTATAAATTCACCCAGGCAAAAACTTAAGATTAGAGCAAAAGAAAGGATGATCCCAAATGTACGAAAAGTGGAATAAGCAATTTATTGGAGGAGAATGGAGGGAGGGAAACGGAGAAAGAGTGTATGAGGATAAAAATCCTTATAGTGAAGAAACCCTTGTACAGATTCGCTTAGCCAATACTGAGGATATCGATGAAGCCTATCGTTCTGCCCGGGAGGCACAGAAGGAATGGGAAGAGATCAATGCTTATGATAGGGTAGCTATTATGGAAAAGGCTGTTGAATTACTGAAAGAACGCAGGGAAGAAATCGTTAAAATTCTGATCGATGAGAATGGTGCTTCTCATACGAAAGCAAACATTGAAGTTGACGGGGCAATTGGCATCATGAAAGAAGCGGCGACGTTTCCGCTTAGGATGCATGGGAAAATTATGCCTTCCGTTGTACCAGGCAAGGAAAATCGAATTTACCATAACCCGGCTGGAGTGGTGGGAATCATTAGCCCCTTTAATTTTCCATTTCATCTAACTATGCGCTCCCTTGCACCTGCATTAGCGGCAGGAAATGGCGTAGTCATCAAGCCAGATTTGCAAACGATGATTTCTGGCGGACTGTTTATGGGGAAATTATTTGAAGATGCGGGTATTCCGAAAGGGTTATTAAATATAACGGTTTGCAGTTCGTCTGAAATCAAAGACGCTTTTGTTGAACATCCAATTCCTCAAATTATTTCTTTTACTGGATCTACGCCTGTGGGGAGACATATAGGAGAATTGTGTGGAAGGCATCTTAAACGCGTGGCTTTGGAGCTAGGGGGAAATAATGCCATGATTGTACTTAAGGATGCAGATATAGAAAGAGCCGCCGGTTCTGCAACATTTGGTAAGTTCCTTAATGCGGGGCAAATATGTATGTCGTTGAACCGTATTATTGTGGAGCGTCCCGTATATGAAGAGTTTTTAAGAGCTCTTGTGGACAAAGCATCTCAAATTAAATATGGCAACCCAGCGGATAAAGATGTTGTCGTGGGTCCACTTATCAATAACAAGCAAGTTGGCCGGATTCAAGAATTAATCGACAAAAGCTTAGAAATGGGTGCCAGTTACGCCTTGAAGGGGGAAATTGAAGGGAATGTGTTTGCTCCTACAATCCTCACAGACGTCACCAATGACATGCCGATTGCACAGGAAGAAATATTTGGGCCTGCTGTAGGGGTCATTGTTGTAGAGGATGAGATAGAGGCTATACGAGTAGCAAACGACAGTGAATATGGACTGAGCGGGGCGGTTCATGCTGGCTCTATTGAACATGGTGTAGAGGTGGCAAAACAAATCGTCACAGGAATGATTCATGTAAATGACCAAGGGGTAAATGATGAACCGATTGTGGCGTTTGGAGGAGAAAAAGCTTCCGGTTTAGGTCGTTATGGCGGCGAATGGGCACTCCATGAATTTACCACAACGAAATGGATATCTGTCCAAACAAATCCTAGAGAGTATCCGTTTTAACAAAGCCCCGATTCCATGTGTGATTGATTTTTTGAAGAATTACATGCCCCGTAAAAATACAAGGCTGATGCTCCACATAGTGTAAATTTTAACTAGCAAAAAAGGTTATTGTGTTTTTAGGTAGGGTAACATAATTAAGACTTTTTCTAGAAAGGATGATCACCATGGCTATGAACACAACAGAACAATCTCTATCGGTACAACAGGCAATTGAAAAACGCCATAGCATTCGCAAATATAAGCAGGAGCCTATTCCTCAGCAAGACCTAAATAAGATTTTTGAGTTGGTCCGCTTATCCCCAAGTGCATGGAACCTTCAACCATGGCGTTTCCATGTAGTGACAGATAACGATCTAAAGGAAAAGTTGGAAGAAGCAGCTTATGGTCAAAAACAAGTGACTTCAGCACCTGCGGTTATTGTGGTTACAAGTGATATGGAGGATGTACTTGCAAATATTGCTGACACTGTACATCCAGGACTTCCTCCAGAGCGCAAGGAAGAAGAAGTGGCCAATCTGTCAGGATTTTTCAATGGTATGACGGTGGAAGATCGTGCTCAATGGGGATTAACCCAAACAAATATAGCTTTCGGGTTCTTAATGCTTGCCGTTCAAGGATATGGATATTCAAGCAACCCTATGCTGGGCTTTGATCAGGAAAAAGTAAGAGAGCTCCTGAATCTTCCCGGGCATGTCAAATTTGCGGGCATTCTACCCATTGGTAAAGCAGATTCTGAAGGATATCCGCATCATCGTTTTGACTTAGAAAAAATCGTTACATTCCATTAATTATACAGGATGCACTGGAGGGCTATAAAGTCCTCCTTTTTTATTTCAAGACATCGACCGTCACGCCACCAAAGATGTAACGCCAGCCGATGCTTTATTTATAGGGTAAAGTATGAAACCAGTTTCATGCCAAGGTTTTTTTGTTTTTTTTGAAAAAATTCTTAATATTAAATATGTTTAATCAAACGTTTGATTAAGAGCTGAATTTTCGATATCATCAAGATCCTTGTGTTTAATCAAACGATTGTTTAATCATACCGTTTAAAGGTTTCGACACTTTATTGTAAAAGTAATACATGGAAAATTATACAACTAGCGAAATAATTACCTGTTACCAATTGTAATTAAAAGAATAAGATCTTAAAGCTCAAAAACTAGCAAAAAAAGACTAATAAACAACTGAGTTTATGGAATTAAAGCCTCCTTTTTGAAGTGAAAAATAGCAGATAAGCAGGAAATTAGTCTTTTATTAATTAGAATTATGAAAATAGTTTTAGTATAATTTACCTGTTTTTGGCTTTTTGCTCCTTCTCTGTTGGCAAAAAATGTATAGCTACTTTACAATTAAAAGTAACATAGCCCCAAGGAGGAATAAGAACATGTCTGGTAATATTCGCGTAACACCAGGTGAACTTCGCACTGTAGCAGGTCAATACAGCACAGAGAGCGGCAATGTAGCTGAGTTGGTAAGCCGGTTGGACAATATGAGGGATCATTTGCGCAATATTTGGGAAGGTGCTTCCAGTGATGCGTTTGCGCAGCAATACGAAGAGCTAAAGCCATCTTTTGTTCAGATGTCTACATTGCTTGAAGAAGTTTCCCAACAATTGAGCAAGTCTGCCGATATCCTGGAAGAGACAGACCAACAGATTGCAAGCCAAATCCGCGGATAATAGAGCAAAATCGAATGCAAGTGGAAGATAGAAGCGCTGCAGTCTACTAGATGCTGGCGCTTCTTCTTTTAGTGGGGTGATAGGCATGTATATTCAAGTAACGGTGGATTTACAGAATTACACAGGAGAGGTATTTGATTTGCAAATATCAAACTACCTTTCTATAAAAAAAGTGGTAGAAATCGTATGGCAAGTGAAGAAGATTGAACAGCATCCGAAGGAAGGCTATTGGATAAGGGTCCAAAATAAACAATTGGTTTGCCCGGGATACGATTCGTTAATCGATACAGGAATCACAACGGGGGACAGGCTGGAAATCTTATAACGCGATCGACTGACTGCATTTTGGCGCATCCCGTATACCAGACCAAAGGAGTATAAAGGAATGGAAGAGAACAAAAGGTCTTATTTGGAAAAACAGCTAGAGGCAACCATTATGAAAGATGGGGGATATGCCTTTATTTTTCAGAGGGCCCGGCTGAAAATGCAGGATCCGTTGGAACTGCAGCTTGTGCGGGAAATTGATGGCATTCTTCAAAAAGAGATAGTTGTGACCGATGATGAGGTGAAGATTACGATTCAACCCCCAGCATCGTTTTCTGCATTTCGTGACATACGAAAGAAGAACAAGCTTGAGAGATGGATTTTTGCCCACCAGCTTATTAAGAAGATAAAGAATCATTCATTGGAAAGACTGAATGTGGTAATTTGTCCGGAAAATATCGTTTTTGACCCGAGCTTCACACCTTATTTTCTTCATTATGGAGTGAAGGAAAGTATCCCGCCTTATAGTAAGGATGAGGAACGGCTTCTTAAGGAGGCCAAAGCTGCCATTTCGGTAATCGTAGAGGGGCAACATAGCTTTGACCAATATTTTCAATATTATCAAACTCTCAAACTATCAAACCCTGTTCAGGAAATTTTTGCGGCAAACTCTATTGAACATCTTTCGGAGGTTATACAAACACATTTAAAAGTGCTTGAAAAGCAGGAAAAGGATTTTGTACATATCCCGCTGAACAAATGGAACTTTGGGCGTTATGCCTTGATTGGCGCGGTGGTTTTGCTGCTTCCAGCCCTTATTTATTCGCTTTACTCCCTCTTATTTTTGCAGCCGAAGCAAGATGCCTATGTAAATAGCGGGCAATCTTTTATGGAAAACAAATACAGCGAGGTAATCGACCTGCTGGAAAACTACGATCCTGAAGATATGCCGTATGTTGTTCAATATGAGCTGGCTTATTCCTACATGACAAATGAAGACCTCGATGATTACCAAAGAAAAAATATCGAAAATGAACTGACGCTTCAAACGGACAGCCAATATCTCCTTTACTGGATTTATATTGGGCGCGGAATTAACGAGGAGGCCATTGACATTGCTCGATCACTAGAGTACCGGGATTTGATTGTATACGGTTTGCTTAAGCACGTCGAAGCAATGAAAGCGGACGATACTCTTTCCGGGGAAGAAAAAGAACAGGAATTAAAAAAGGCTGAAGATGAGATAAAAGAGTATAAAAGAGAGCAGGCTGAAACACAGGAAGTGCTGGATCAGCAGGATAGTGATTCCACTAGCGGAAAAAGTACCGGGGAAATCATTCAAGATCGGAATCCGTCCACTAACATTGAACCGCAACTACCAGCATCTGCCCCAGTACCTGCGGAACAGCAAAAGGGTCAGCCTTCTAAAGATGAGAGGGCACAAGAAAATGCAAAGGGAACCCAGTAGCAGGCAAGCGAGGGCGGTTTGTAGGAGATGAGTTTATGAGTCTATTATGGATATTTTATAAAGAAACCTATCAACAGTACACAATAAGAGAGAACCAGGCATCCTCCATCACGATTGGGAATTCTCAAAACGAATCCATTAGGATTCAATCAGTCCCATTTAGACATGGTTTTATAGAGTTGAAGAGGACAAGGGAGGAAGATCAATTCCTAATCTTTGAAGGAGATATTCAATTGGGCTTCCTTCAGGCAAATCAACCGTTTTCTTTCAAGACAGGCGGTGAAAATATCACCCTTATCTTTTTGCCAGCTGCACCTGAGGAGAAAACTTATTATGTAGGCAACCACAAGGAAATCACCGTATCAGGAGAGATTGGAGCAGTCATCCGCAAGGAAGCCATTTCCGAACCATTAAATTGGACTGGCAACTTCTCCCTGGGCAGGCTATGTGGAAAATGGTCGATAACCAAGGGCAACGGCCCGCTCTATCTGAATGGGGAAAAAGTAAAAAAGCACGCTGTCCTGCAGAACGGAGATCTCATCTTTTCTCCTTTCATCATGCTTTCCTTTGCAGAAGACGATTTACTTGTCGTTAAAAGTGCTAAACCTTTTGAAACCTCCCTGCAACAAATAATGCCTCCCGTTTCAGAAATGAAGAAAAATTATCCAGTGTACAGAAGGACGCCAAGAATGATTTACGAACTTCCGGATGATAAGGTGACAATTTCTTTTCCCAGCCAGGAATCCGACCACTATCAAAGGGGACTGTGGCTGATTATTCTGCCACCGCTCGTCATGCTTATTGTCATGGGAATCATCGCCCTTATACAGCCGCGGGGCATTTTTATCCTGATATCACTAGTCATGTTCCTGACCAGTATTGTGACATCGACCGTGCAATATATTAGAGATAAGAAAAATAGAAAACATCGGCGGGAAAGAAGGCACCAGGTATACACTGCCTATCTCGAACAAAAGCGGGAAGAGCTCCATAAGCTTGCGGATAAACAAAAGCAAGTGCTTCATTATCATTTTCCTGCATTCGAACGGATGAAAGATCTGGCTTCCCATATCAGCGACAGGATATGGGAACGAACAATCGAAAGCGAGGATTTTCTCCAGCTTCGCATTGGGATGGCGGATGTTCCGGCTCACTATGAAGTAGCAGTAAGCAGCAGTGATATGGCAAATCGTGAAATTGATGATTTGCTGGAACAATCTCAGGAACTAGTAAGGCTCTATCGTAAAGTGGGCAATGTTCCGCTGACAATCGGGCTATCTACCGGGGCGATCGGACTTGTCGGGAAGGAGTCGATTGTAAAAGATGAGCTGCAGCAGATCATTGGCCAGCTTGCCTTTTTCCACAGCTACCATGATGTCCGATTTGTCGCGATATTTCATGAAAAGGATTATAAAGAATGGGAATGGATGAAATGGCTCCCGCACTTCCAGCTGCCGCATTCATTCGCGAAAGGGTTCATTTACAATGAACAAACCCGTGACCAATTGTTGTCGTCGATTTACCAAACATTACGCGACCGGAACCTGGATGAGGAAAAAGGAAAAGCCGGATTCACGCCGCATTTTGTGTTTATCATCGCTGACCAAAGCTTGATCTCAGAACATGTGATCATGGAATACTTAGAAGGAAAAGAAGACCAAGTTGGCATTTCCTCGATTTTTGCGACTGAGACAAAAGAGAGTTTAACGGAAAATATCCATACAATTGTGAGGTACATCAATGAACACGAGGGCGAGATCCTGATTCAGGAACGAAAGGCTGTCCATATTCCTTTCTCTTTGGATGAGCATTCGAAGGAGGGCAATGAGCGTTACTCTCGTCTACTAAGGTCTTTAGAACATCAAAAAGGGATCAATAACTCCATACCGGAGATGGTTTCCTTCTTACAGCTTAATCATGCACAAGCTGTGGAGGACCTCGCCATAGAACAGAATTGGCTGACCAATCAATCGTCCCAATCTCTTGCAGTCCCAATCGGCCTGAAGGGGAAAACGGATGTAGTAGAGCTTAACCTTCATGAGAAGGCTCATGGTCCGCACGGTTTGCTTGCCGGAACGACGGGTTCGGGTAAAAGTGAGCTGCTGCAGACTTATATTCTGTCTCTGGCCGTGCATTTTCATCCGCATGAAGTGTCATTTTTGCTGATTGACTATAAAGGCGGCGGGATGGCCCAGCCATTTAAGAACATGCCCCATCTGCTCGGTACAATAACCAACATTGAAGGGAGCAAAAACTTCAGTACCCGCGCACTGGCTTCCATAAATAGTGAACTAAAAAAACGCCAGCGTCTGTTTGACCGGCACGGTGTGAATCATATTCACGATTATACGGACCTGTATAAAGAAGGCAAAGCAGAGGATCCCCTGCCGCATTTATTCTTAATTTCAGATGAATTTGCCGAGCTTAAGAATGAAGAGCCGGAGTTCATCAGAGAGCTTGTAAGTGCCGCTCGCATCGGCAGAAGCCTCGGTGTCCATCTAATACTGGCGACGCAGAAACCGGGCGGTGTAATTGATAATCAAATTTGGAGCAATGCGAAATTCAGGATTTCGCTAAAAGTCCAGGATACTAATGATAGCAAGGAAATTTTGAAAAATAGCGATGCGGCCAACATTACCGTAACAGGAAGAGGCTATTTGCAGGTAGGCAACAATGAGGTGTATGAGTTGTTCCAGTCAGCCTGGAGCGGAGCCCCTTATCTGGAGGATAGCCAGGGGGCAGAAGATGAAGTAGCACTTGTAACCGACCTCGGCCTTGTCAGGGTATCCGATATTGCCGCCAAGACGATAGGACCGAAAAAAGAAAAGCTGACAGAGATTGATGCAGTCGTCCAACAGATCATTAACGTCCAGAAAGAAATGAATATTACGAAGCTCGCCAGCCCATGGCTTCCGCCTCTGTGTGAACGGATTTCCAGAATGGAGGCAATCAGCGATGTGATGGATCAATTTTATCTGGGCTTGAAGGATGAACCTGAAAAGCAGAGTCAGTCCCATTATATATACCATTGGCTTGAAGATGGAAATATCGGAATTTTCGGCTCATCCGGGTACGGAAAATCCTCGACAGCGATGACTCTGCTATTACATTTTGCATGCAGGTACAGTCCAGCGGTGCTTCACTATTACCTGTTTGATTTTGGGAACGGATCATTGCTTCCGCTAAAGAATCTTCCGCAGACCGGGGATTATTTCAGGATTGATGATCAGCGAAAAATTGAGAAATTCATGATCTTCCTTAAGGCGGAAATAGATAGGCGAAAACAGCTTTTCACGGATAAAGAGGTAAGCACCATTAAAATGTACAATTCCCTAAGTCCGAACAAGCTCCCAATTATTTTTCTCACTGTTGATAATTTTGACCTTGCAAAAGAAGAAATGCCGGATCTAGAACCCCAGTTCACCCAATTCGCACGTGATGGACAGTCGCTCGGGATTTTCATGATTTTTACGGCGACAAGGATCAACTCGATGCGCCAGCCGCTTATGAATAACCTGAAGACGAAAATTGTCCATTACTTAATGGATAGCTCGGAAGGGTATTCGATCCTTGGAAGATCTCCTTTTGAACATGAACCGGTTCCGGGCAGGGCTATGATAAAAAAAGATGAGACCTATTTTGCTCAGGTTTACCTTCCTGCAGATGGAGACGACGATTTAGATGTGTTAGAAAATGTGAAAAAAGAAGTGTCTGGTTTGAAAAAGAAGTATCAGGGAATCCCGGCGCCGCCTGCCATTCGCATGCTACCGGCGCGGCTTGATATGGCGGGTTACCGGCAGTACCTCACACCTGGTTATGGGTCAGGCCTTATACCAATCGGGTTGGATGAGGAGAGTGTCAGCCCTGTACAAATCGATATTAAGTCCAATCCACACTGTATTGTTGTTGGACAATCCCGAAAAGGTAAAACCAATGTACTCAGGGTAATCATCGATTCTTTATTGGCAAATGAGACAGTGGAAATTGGAGTGTTTGACGCGGTCGATCGGGGACTTTCATCTTACGCTGCAAATGAAAAAGTAAATTATATGGATACGAAGGAACAAATAACGGATTGGCTGAATTACATTTCTTCCATTTTTGAGGAAAGGGAAAAGGATTATTTAGAAACCACCCGCCTGGGCCAAACCAAACAGGATCCATATGAATCTGTCGTTTTTGTAATTGATAGTATTTCAAGGTTCCAGCAAAACGTAGACGCTAAGATTCAGGATAAGATGACGGCTCTAATTAAGCAGTACAGCCATTTAGGCTTCAGTCTGATTGTCAGCGGAAATGCCAACGAGTACATGAAGGGCTTCGATTCGTTTACTAATGAAATTAAACAAATCAGGCAGGCTGTGCTTCTTATGAAAAAATCAGAACAAAGCTTGTTTACTCTTCCTTACACAAGAAAAGAAGAAGAGATTCAGCCGGGGTATGGATACTACGTCCTAAATGGAAGGGAAAGTAAGATTCAAATCCCGCAAAATCACTAAAGAAAGAGGTGAAGGCAATGCTGGAAAAAATGAAACCAATATCGATCATTGGAAAAATGATTGTCATTATACTGCTTCCCATTCTTTTCTTTACGTATGTTGGACATGATCCAATGAAAAAGCAGGAAACGGCAACTAGAAACATTGCGATTGTGAACGAAGATGTGCAAACAGCCTATGCAAAAAAACCGCAAGCCTTTGGGAAGGAAGTAGCCGCAATACTTGATGAAGAGTCAGGTTATGACTGGTTCGTCGTAAACCGTAATACGGCAGAAAAGGGTTTGGAGAATAACCAATATGATGCCGTCATTTATTTTCCTTCAGACTTTTCGAAAAGTATTTTGACGTTTAATGAAACGGAGCCAGTGAAGGCAGGAGTTCATTACAAAATTCAAACGAATCTAAATGCAGAAAACTTGGAAAGAGTGCAAAAGGAACTTGAAATCGCCAAAAATAAAATGAACAAAAAAATCTCCACGTTATATTGGAGTTATGTTTCTCAGTCAGTTGATGATATCCGTAAGAAGTTTGACAACATATTGGAAAAAGAAATTGCTTTCCAGACAACCATGTACAATTTTTACACTCCGAGTTCTGAAAAGCTTGCAGGAGAAATCGAGCAGCACAAAAAAATGCTCGAAAGCGTATTTGCTTCTACAAAAGACGCCGGAAGGACTTCCAATGAAACAGTGGGAGAAATCGAAGCGGCAAAAGCTGAAGTGAATTCCTTCTTAGAAGATGTGAACCTATATAAGGAGTATCAGGAAACACAAGTGGAATTGTTTCAAAAAACCTCCACGGAAAATCAACAACTAGTTCAAGATGGCATCAATAACTATGAATCGACGTTATCCGAAGGGGTACAATCAGTTGTACTAAAACAGGATGATCCAAAACCGGAGTTTACTCTCCATGGAAACAATTTGGAGCAAAGTGTAGACGTTCTGTCGGAAAAAATTAGCGAAAGCAATGCTTCGCTAGATGCCTTAACCAAGGAAATTGAAGAAACAAAGGTCGGCGAACAATTTGATGAAGTGTTACAAATTCAAAAAGAATTAATGAAGAAGTTTAAGGAACAATCAGATATTGCTCTATTGGATGACCTTCAACTAGAGCTTATTGAAGCAAGGAAAAGTTTACAAAACGCTTCCGAGAATTCAAACCCAACCAGTTCAACGCCTGATATCGAGGTATCTCATGCCGCAAAAGCCAGCAAGGTCACGTTAGATGGCTTAAAAGAACAGGTATCCTTGCTTCAAAAAAATGTAGCGAATATAAACCCTGAACAACAGCCAGAGAATTGGGCCGAGATCAATAAAACAATCGCTAACCTTGAAGCCAGCATTAAGACAGTGGAAGGGCAAGTAGTACAACAAGCCGCTACGCAAGAACAACTGATTATCGACTATAAAGAATTGCTTAAAATGTTGGAGGACAAGCTGAAAAATTTAAATCCTGTAAATCCTGCAGAGGACATAATGAGGGAAATCCTTACAACGGAAAAAGACATTCTTGCATCGCCACATTTATCGGAACGCAGGAAAAGTACATTAGCTCAGTTCTTTCATGTAGATATTCCAAGTACCGATATTGAAAAACTTATGCTTTATCACGGCGTGCTCACCTCTTACCAGGATGCTATCCAAAAGTCTTCGAATCCTGAAGATAAACTAATTGATGATATTGTTCAGAATCAGGAACAGCTTGGAGAAATTGAAGAAAATTTTAACAAAACACTGGAAACAACAGTAGAAGGGCTTAAAACAAATTCAAGCAAGATTTTGGGTGTCCAGGATGACTTCAGCACTTTTGCAGGAACAGTATCTGATTTTATCGCCCAATACGACGAAAACGTCATCTTAGAACAGCAGGAGATCCTGGCTGAGCTTGAATCAATCCAGGAAAATGCCGGTTTGGTAACGGCTAATCTAGTGGAAAATACTCAGGTTGCTGAAATCGAACAGTCTCCCGTGGATGATCTCAATGGTGAAATTCTGGTTGCCGTGCAGGACAGTACAGCTGGCAACCTAAAGAGTATAACAGGCCTTGTCAACTCACTTGGCGAACGCCAGACCCAGGTGACGGAATATACAAATGATCTGCAAGCAAAGGTGGGCTCGGTACAGAAGCGGGCAGACGACCTTAACACAAACTGGGCAATGAATGTAGAGTCCACGAAAAAAATAAAAGAGGATGTATATAATGTCCTGAACAATACCTTGGTGGATGACCAACAAAATGGATATGTATATGATTATCTTGCCAATCCAGTTCAAATTAACGGGGATGTACTAGAGGAAAAGACAGACTATACACCACCGATCATCATGCTTGTTATCATTTTGATCAGTGGATTGTTGAATGGGTTTTTCCTTCATCTTTATTCAAATGTTTCACCTCTTGTGCATGCGGCATTATTTACTCTGCTGAATTTTATCGTGGGCTTAATCATCAGTATTTATGGCCTGAGGATCTATCCTCTGGAAGATATGGAGGCTTTGAAATGGACCGCATTCACCGTGCTTCTGTTATTTGTCTGTTCGGCGATTGTCCGAATGTCATTCTACATTGGACCGTTTGTCGGAAGTATACTTGCAATTGCGCTGATTTTATTCTTTACGACGCCGCTTTTGGATTTAATTATGCCGAATTTTAATGTCCAGCATCCCGTTACAGACGTATACATGTCGATTCAATACGGCGATTCGGCCTCCTTTGTACCGGCTATAGCGGTCCTTGCCATAACAGCAATAATTGCAGCTTCTATACCGTATATAAGGAACCGGGCGATTATAAAAAGAGAGGCAGCACATGAAGGGTAAAAGAAGCATAGCATACTATTTACTGCCGCTATGTATCATGGCCCTTCCAGGAATAGGAAGTGCAGAAGAAAAATCTACCGTAAAACCAAATCAATATAAAGAAAAAGAGATTGACCTGCAAACCGACTATTTCCATGAAGAATCACTGCTTGAAAAGAAGCAATCTTTACCGGAGGAACAAAAATCTCTTACGTTTATTAAAGGGGAAAATTTATTCTTTGAATCTGCCCGTCATGGGCTTTTCCAATCTTCCTCTGCAGATAACAACACAATTAAGGCAAAAGCGGAGCAACTCGAATTATTCAGCTCACAAAGTAAAATGCTCTCCAGTTCAAATAAAACGGAAGAGGACAATGGGTTTATTCTGAACCTGACCATTGTGTTAGGGATTATAGCTGTGATCGCAGCCGTTTGTTTGTTCCTGTTCCTTGTTCCCCAAATGGGCAAGGGGGATACCAAGGCACCAAATCGGCAGGGATAAAAACAAAATAAAGAGTGTGGCACTCCCGAATGCACCAGATTAAAATTTGGTATTTTTGGGAGTGTCTTTTCTTTTGCGTTATGCTTAGTGTCAGGTAAAATTTATGTAGGGAAGTAGTTTTACAAGCCGTCAAAAATTCTCTATGAGTTAAGCTGTTTCGGCTTTTTGTAATCTAGTAACCTATCGAATATTGGAGGAAATTGTAAGTTTTATAGCGAATAATATGAATACCATGCATTTTTATAAATATGCCCTTTAAACAGGAGGATCAAGATGATACAGGAAGACAAGCATCCAAGATTAGAAAAGATTTTGGAAAATATTGAAAAAGTTATGATTGGTAAAAGAGAAATTGCTGAGCTAAGCCTGGTTGCTCTTCTTGCTGAAGGACATGTTCTACTGGAAGACGTTCCTGGCGTCGGTAAAACGATGATGGTACGCGCGCTGGCCAAATCGATCAGTGCTTCATTTAAAAGGATTCAATTCACTCCAGACCTCTTGCCTTCTGATGTCACTGGCGTTTCTATCTATAACCCGAAAGAGCAGGAATTTATATTTAGGCCAGGGCCAATCATGGGAAATATCATTCTCGCTGATGAGATTAACAGGACCTCGCCCAAAACACAGGCTGCCTTGCTTGAAGGCATGGAGGAAGCAAGTGTAACAGTTGATGGTGTCACAACACAGCTGGACAAGCCTTTTTTTGTCATGGCCACCCAGAATCCAATTGAATATGAGGGTACGTACCCACTTCCGGAGGCTCAACTGGACCGCTTTCTATTAAAAATGAAAATGGGATATCCGGATATTGAAGAAGAAATGGAAGTTTTGCGCCGTACCCAATATGTCGCGCCGATTGAAGAGCTTGAGTCTGTAATCACCCTTGAAGACCTCAGGCAACTCCAACAGGAAGTGAAGACTGTGCATGTGGACGATACACTTAAACGGTATATAGTTGAGCTTTCTTCCAGGACACGCTCACATAAAAGTGTTTATTTAGGAGCAAGCCCAAGAGGGTCGATCTCGTTAATGAAAGCTGCACAGGCGTACGCCTTCCTGAAGGGGAGAGATTACATTCTTCCGGATGATGTCCAGTATCTTGCGCCAAGTGTTTTTGCCCATCGCATTATCTTAAAGTCAGAGGCAAAGTATGAAGGAATTACGGCAGAAGGAGTTGTGAACGAAATCATTACAAACATTCCGGTACCCGTGAAAAGGCTTGTGAACGGATAATGAAAAAGTTAATGGTTAACCCTCCGGTAAAACTGAAGACAAGCTTAAAATTGGCCGGTCTGCTGACTCTCGTTGCCCTTTCATTTGTTTTTGCCATGTTTCAGGGCGGATTTGTGAGCTGGTTCCTTTTCTACAGTTTTCTCCCTTTTGCCATTTATTCAACCATCCTGTTTATTTATCCTGTTAATCAGTTTGATATCGAAAGAACTCTTAAAAAGAGGGAAACCAGAGCAGGTGATCGAGTCGAGGTTACCATCTTGATCAGCCGAAAAAACAGGTTTCCACTATTTTTCCTGCTCGTTGAAGAAAAGCTGCCGGCTCAGCTGGAACGAACGATGCCAGGAAAAAACAAAACATTGGTGTTTCCTTGGTTGAAAAAGAGTTTTTCGCTCCATTACACGCTTGAAAATCTTCCTCGTGGCGAACACTTCTTTGAAGGGATTCGGGTGAAAACAGGCGACTTTCTTGGATTATTCGAAAAGGAAGTCATGTTTGACCTCCCTGAACGGCTGCTTGTATACCCGGTGTACTCCGAGCTTTCCTATAAACAGTTGGACCATTTGTTTGGTCAGGGACAGGCGGGAATAACAAATCGTTTGCAGCGGGAACAATCTATTGTTTCTGGAGTAAGGGACTATCAGCCCGGTGACCAGCTTTCCTGGATCAATTGGAAGGCGACCGCGAAAAAAAATGACATCATGACAAAAGAATTTGAGGAAGCGAAAAGCCATGACATTTTCCTTGTTTTAGATGAGTCCCCTTCCAAACAATTTGAAGCCATGGTTAGCTATGCTGCTTCTTTTGTCCATTCCATTCATAAAAAGGGAATCCAGTTCGGTTTTTATAGAACGAGTTTGAGCGGGGAAGTTCTGCCCGTTCGTGGCGGTGAGCTTCAAAAAAAGAAAATATTTTATAGTTTGGCGAAGGCGGAGCCAACTGCGTCTGTCCCAGTAAACAGTTTTTTTGAGAGAAATGTTTTGGGTGCTGTTGCCCCCAATGCTTCTTTGGTGATCATTACTAGCAATTTGTCAAGAAAAACAGTTGAGGCAGCCGGACGCTCAAAAACCGGACAGTCTATCACCATTTTATTTGTGAAGAACAATTCGTTATCGAAGGAGGAAAAAACCGCTCGGGAATTTGCAAAAGCAAGTGGAATCATTGTGAAATATATTGAAGAAGGAATACTCGAGGGTGGTATATCAGAGGTGGTGGCCCAATGATTGAATCAAGAAAATATGATTCCTTGGTTCAGCTTGTACTCTATGCGTTTGGTTTTTTCATGCTTTGGGAATGGATCAGGCCCGTCAAAGAGTTGACTGAAACGAACAATATTAAACCGTTTATCATTTTTATGGCGCTCTCAATGGTCCTTCATTATTTCCAGGTCAAGATATGGCTGCGTTATATTGTATTGTTAGTATTTCTTGGGTTTTCGTTGCATCAGCTATATTATGAAACCTCTATTTATAATGCTACGTGGCTTACTGATCTCTTTGGAGAATTTGCAAGTGATGTGTCGTTGTTATTTAAGGCCCGGTTCCTGGAGATTTCTTTTGAATTCCAAACTCTGCTTGTGTTTATTCTCCTCTGGCTTATCACCTATTTGCTGCATTACTGGATTACGGTCAAAAAAAACATCTTTCTATTCTTTATTGTTACTGTGGTCGTTATTTCAGTATTGGACACTTTTACGGAGTACGATGCTTCTTTTGCCATTGTGCGCCTTATTGGCATAGGATTTAGCGCAATCGGTTTTTTGACCCTTTTCAGGCTATCTTCTCAGGAAAAGCTGACCATTTCGGTTCCCTCCCTGAGAAAATGGATCATTCCCCTCGTTATTATGGTTGGATTGAGCTCCTATGTCGGGTTGGCGGCCCCGAAATTGAGTCCGCAGTGGCCTGATCCCGTGCCATTTATCACTTCTTATTCGGAACAGGCTGGAGGAAGCGGGGAAACAAACAGGATTGGATATGGAGTGGATGATACGAAGCTTGGCGGTGGATTTAGGAACGATGATACCGTTGTTTTTCGTGCTAATGCATCTACCTCCCATTATTGGAAGGTTGAATCCAAAGATTTCTATACTGGTAAGGGTTGGGTATTATCACAAGAGGATGATCATTACACTCAATTTGCAAATGGAGAGGAGTTTTCAGGTGGAACGGTATTACCTCCGGGGGTTAATAAAGTAGATTTACAGGCGGATATTTCTGTGGATCTTCCATACACTCATGTGCCGTATCCTGAATCTTCAAGCGTGAATCTAATAGATTCACCTACAGGAGAGGTATACCGTTACTATTTTAACACGGAGCGTATTACATCCTTCAATGAAGCAGGAGGAGCGTTAAAGCTTAGGAGGGTAGAGCTGACGTACTCAATGCCCAGGTTTGATATTAATGAAATGAGAAAGATGAATATGAGAGACGGAATCAATATGGGCCCTGAATTCATGAACCAATATACACAAATCCCAACCGCTTTTCCTGATCGTGTGAAACAGCTTGCAGAAGAGATCACGGCGGGTAAAGAAAATTGGTATGACCAAGCAAAAGCAATTGAGGATTATTTCGACAGCGGGGATTTTGTATATGACCAGAATGACATCCCTTATCCAGAAGAAACACAGGACTATGTCGACCAGTTTCTGTTTGAAACACAAACGGGCTATTGCGATAACTTTTCTACAGCTATGGTTATGCTGCTGCGCTCCATTGATATACCCGCGAGGTGGACGAAGGGGTATACAGAAGGGACGCAAGTCAGCTATGACGGCAATACTGTTTATGAAGTCACAAATAATAACGCCCATTCATGGGTAGAGGTGTTTTTCCCGAATGTCGGTTGGGTTCCTTTTGAGCCGACAAAAGGATTTACCAATATGACGAACTTTTACGATGGTTCAACTGAGGCAGCTGCTGCACTTACTCAACAACAGCAAAACAATCAAACGCCTCAGGCTGCTACAAAGCCTGCTCCTACTAAAGAAGAGGAAGCCTCAAAAGAGAATGCAACACAGCCTGAATCAAACCACCAGTCCAATTGGTTCACCAGTCACTGGAAAACCTTGTGGATTTTCACCGGGGCTATGCTCCTTGTGTGCCTGCTTATCTACAAGTTCAGGGGGAGGTGGCTCCCTAATCTTTTGATTATGGTATACAAAAGAAAAGCGGATGAACAGAGTTTTACCAAGGCTTATCTGATATTATTGAGACAGTTGAACAGGATCGGGTTAAAGCGTCCGGAGGGGCAGACATTACGGGAATATGCTGAACACGTTGACTCCTATTTCCATTCTGGTGAAATGGGCAAAATAACCCGAAGCTATGAGAAGCACATTTACCGTGGAGACCTAAGTTCTGGAGAATGGGAACAAAATCGTAAATTGTGGGAAAATTTAATTAAAAAGACAATCTCTTGACCAGGTTTTTAGTCTGTTGGTACAATTGGTTCATTCTTGTTATTTTAAAAATTACAGTGGGGTGGCGTTTTTGCCTTCCTGCATTACCTTCATATATCCTCGATAATATGGATCGAAAGTTTCTACCGAATCACCGTAAATGATTTGACTATGAAGGCAGAATTAATTCAATGCGTATGCTAGAATTCTGCTTTTATTTTTTGGAAGGTGGATTTCTGGCTTTTTTTGTATTTTATTTCGCATACTATCAATAGTTATATTCGTTTTATTAAGGGAGAGGTGTCAACAGTGCCGGGGAAAACAGAATTGCAAAACCAGGAAATGATCGTAGTGCTTGATTTCGGTAGCCAATACAATCAATTAATAACGCGCCGGATTCGTGAATTTGGAGTCTATAGCGAGCTTCATCCTCATACGTTAACAGCTGAAGAAATTAAAGAAATGAATCCAGCTGGTATTATTTTTTCCGGTGGTCCAAACAGCGTCTACGATACATCTGCTTTTGGCTGTGATGAGAGGATCTTTGAATTGGGTCTGCCGATTTTAGGGATTTGTTATGGCATGCAACTGATGGCCAAGCATTTTGGCGGTGAGGTAGAACCTGCTAAAAACCGGGAATATGGGAAAGCTACTTTGACGGTCCAGAACGACTCAAAGCTTTTTCATGAGCTGCCGAAGGAACAGGTTGTCTGGATGAGCCATGGCGATCTTGTGGTTGAAACTCCTCCCGGCTTCACTGTGGATGGAACGAACCCATCTTGCCCAATTTCAGCCATGAGCGATGAGGCAAGAAAATTATATGCCGTCCAATTCCATCCTGAAGTGCGCCATTCTGTATATGGAAATGAATTGTTAAAGAACTTCGTATTTGAGGTATGCGGATGCACAGGCGACTGGTCGATGGAAAACTTTATTGAAATTGAAATGGAAAAAATCCGTCAGTCAGTTGGTAACAAGAAAGTTCTATGTGCATTAAGCGGCGGTGTTGACTCTTCCGTAGTCGCCGTGCTAATTCATAAGGCAATTGGAGACCAACTAACCTGTATCTTTGTCGATCACGGATTGCTCCGTAAAGGGGAAGCGGACAGCGTTATGAAAACGTTCAGCGAAGGCTTCCATATGAACGTTATTAAAGTGGACGCGAAGGAACGGTTCCTTTCTAAGCTGGAAGGCGTTTCGGATCCTGAGAAAAAACGCAAAATTATCGGCAACGAGTTCATTTACGTATTTGATGATGAAGCGACAAAGCTTGAAGGCATCGAGTTCCTTGCTCAGGGCACTCTTTACACCGATATCATTGAAAGTGGAACTGCAACGGCACAAACCATTAAATCACACCATAATGTCGGCGGGCTTCCGGAAGATATGCAATTTAAGCTAATTGAACCGTTAAACACCCTTTTTAAAGATGAAGTCCGAGCGTTAGGAACTGAACTGGGCATTCCGGATGAAATTGTCTGGAGACAGCCATTCCCGGGTCCAGGACTAGGCATTCGTGTGTTAGGTGCTATAACAGAGGATAAGCTAGAAATCGTACGGGAATCTGATGCGATTCTTCGTGAAGAAATTAAAAAGGCGGGACTAGACCGCGATATTTGGCAGTATTTCACTGTTCTTCCTGACATCCGCAGTGTCGGAGTGATGGGGGATGCGAGAACGTATGATTATACAATCGGTATCCGTGCTGTTACATCCATAGATGGCATGACTTCCGACTGGGCACGAATTCCTTGGGATGTGTTGGAAGTCATTTCGACACGAATCGTGAACGAGGTAAATCATATTAACCGTGTTGTTTATGATATAACAAGCAAACCACCTGCAACGATTGAATGGGAATAAGGTAATTCAATTTTATTTACGAATAATTTCTTTGTTTTTTAAGAAAACATTCGTGTTTTATCTTGACGACATTTTTCTCCAATGTTAGACTAATGATGTTCTTAAATAATATCTATAAAATGATTCTTCGTATAATATTGGGGATATGGCCCAAAAGTTTCTACCAGGCTGCCGTGAACAGCTTGACTACGATGCAAGTAAGGGGAGGCCAGTTGTATATGTTGCCTCTCCTTCATGCATACTATAGTCAGGCCCCGTTCCGGTTGGTACGGGGCCTTTTCTTATATTCGTCGAACATTTGGAGGAGAATAGGAGTATGAAGAAATATTTTCAGTTTGATGAACTCGGCACGAACTACCGCCGTGAATTCATAGGTGGATTAACAACCTTTTTATCTATGGCCTACATTTTGGTCGTCAATCCGCTGACTTTGACATTAAATAGCGTTCAGGATTTTCCTGATGAACTTCGGATGGATTATGGCGCAGTTTTTGTCGCTACGGCATTGGCTGCTGCAATTGGGTCACTCATGATGGGCTTGATAGCAAAATTTCCAATTGCGCTTGCGCCGGGAATGGGGCTTAATGCATTTTTTGCCTTCACTGTAGTTTTGACTTATGGCATCCCTTGGCAAACTGCATTGACCGGTGTTCTAATAGCTGGTGTCATTTTTGTATTGCTATCGTTATCCGGCTTCCGTGAAAAAATTATTAATGCAATTCCTGTCCAGCTCAAACACGCGGTTGGTGCAGGTATTGGTTTATTTATAGCGTTCATAGGATTCCAAAGTGCCGGAATTATCGTAAATAACGATGCTACTTTAGTAGGTCTTGGAGATTTAACAAAGGGCACTACGCTTCTTGCGATTTTTGGAATATTAATAACTGTTTTGCTTTTAACTAGAGGCGTAAATGCTGCTGTATTTATTGGTATGCTGGCCACAGCAGTAGTAGGAATGATATTCGGTTTAATAGATCCGCCAACAAAAATAGTGGGCGCCGTTCCAAGCCTTGATCCTACTTTTGGTGTTGCGTTTGAGGCGTTCTCGAACCCTGCAGATATCTTTAACCTTCAAATGCTGGTTGTCGTTCTCACATTCCTGTTTGTGGCATTCTTTGATACAGCTGGAACATTGATTTCGGTAGCCAATCAGGCTGGTCTGATGAAGGGGGACGTACTTCCTCGCGCCGGAAAAGGACTTTTTGCAGATTCCATGTCCATTGTTGTTGGAGCGATTCTTGGTACATCGCCGACTACCTCGTATGTTGAGTCATCAGCTGGTGTTGCGGCGGGTGCCCGAACAGGATTTTCAGCAATTGTTGTTGCAGTAATGTTTATATTATCATTATTTTTCTTCCCGTTATTATCCGTTGTAACTGCTGCGGTTACTGCACCTGCTTTAATCGTAGTTGGTGTATTGATGGTTGCATCCTTGAAAAATATCGAATGGGACCGTTTTGAAATTGCTGTTCCTGCATTTTTTACCGTTATTGCCATGCCTCTGACATACAGTATTGCGACAGGTATTGCTATTGGATTCGTTTTCTATCCGATCACTATGATAGTGAAAGGAAAAGCAAAAGAAGTTCATCCGCTTATGTATTTCTTGTTTGTAGTATTCCTTTGTTACTTCATTTTCTTAGTGGAATAGCAGTTAAAAATTGGGATCTCTTTCTAGGGATCCCTTTTTGTTGTTAACTGGGAGGGTAGCTTTTGTCTCTTTGCGATCAACTTCTTCTTTCTATTCCTACTGTAAGTACAGGGGTTGTTCATCCATTTTTTACACTGAAGCCAACGCAGTACCTTGGTCGTAAGCAGCTGAATTCTGGATAGCGGCGCTAATTTGTTGATAGGACTCCATGATATATTGATAAAAACTGAAATATGCTGATATAATCTATTAATTCTCGATAAGAGTAAAAAGTTGTTGATAACCTCTTTAATGTCCGGTTAAACAAGCTAGGAAAAAAAGAAATCAACTGTTGCTGCCCAGTTTTTACTTCTCAACAACCCAGGCGAGAGATTTTTTATCGTTTCTTATTATTTGCTTTGGCCTGTTTACTTTACTAACATTAAAGGGAAGCTAAAGATTATTGTAAATGTTAATATGCAAAGAGGTATTAAATATGGCGCCCTTTACTATAAAGAAAATCTTAAATAATAATGTGGTCATTACCGATCATCCTTCTCACGGAGAAGTGATACTCATCGGCAAAGGAATCGGGTTTAATCGAAAAAAAGACGACGAAATTCCAAAAGAGCTTGCCGAAAAGATGTTCGTGTTGAAGAGTGAAAAGGAACAGGAGAATTATAAAAAACTAATTCCGGAATTAGATGAAAAGGTTCATTCCGCTATTATTGAAGGGATTCAGCATATTAGCGGCAAAGTGTCGGAAGCACTTAACGAACATATACATGTGGGGCTGACAGACCACTTAGTCTTTGCTATGAACCGTTTGCTGAAAGGAATGGAAATCAAAAATCCCTTCCTGGTGGAAACCATCAATCTGTATCCATTCGAATACGGGGTCGCTCGTGAAGTTGTCGAAATTATAAAAGAAAAAACCGGTATTGACTTGCCTAAAGGTGAAATTGGGTTTATTACGTTACATATCCATAGTGCCATTACCAATAAAGAGCTATCAGATGTAAATCAACATTCCCAATTAGTGACACATCTTATTAATGTAATTGAAGAGCAATTCCAAACCTCAATAGATAAAGAGAGCGTCGATTATATGAGGCTAATCCGCCATTTGCGCTTTACAATTGAACGAATTATATCAGGAGAAAAAGTCGAGGAACCGGAAAATATAACTTTGCTATTGAAACAAACCTACCCTGTGTGTTATACTTTGGCATGGAAACTGATAAAGATTATGCAGCAGGCTCTGAAAAGGCCAGTATATGATGCAGAAGCTGTATACCTGACCATGCATCTTCAACGCTTGCAAAAGAAAATTAAATAATTTTTTAACCGTTTACTTTACGTGTTACTGATTCGATCAGGCATAAGTGAAGAAAGGTAATTGATTTGGCTTACCAAGGGTATAGTATACCCATATGCCATTCATCGCCTTCTTTGCTTATGCCTTTTATATTGGTTGCGATGTAACCGCTTTATCGGTTTTCTGAAAATAAATTTAGGAGGTTGTTGACCTTGTTTAAGAAACTATTTGGCGTTTTGCAAAAAGTCGGTAAAGCCCTGATGCTGCCGGTAGCCATTTTGCCTGCAGCAGGTATCCTGCTTGCATTTGGTAATGCTCTACAAAATCCAACCCTACTTGATATCGCTCCGTTTTTAAATAATGGCGGTGTTGAAATGGTTGCTTCTGTAATGGAGAATGCGGGAAATATTATCTTTGGTAACCTTGCCTTATTATTTGCGGTTGGGGTTGCGATTGGCCTAGCTGGTGGAGATGGCGTGGCCGGATTAGCAGCCATTATCGGTTATCTAATCATGAATGTTACAATGGGTACAGTACTGGGGATTGATGCAGATGCTGTAAAGAACAGTACGGAATATTCAAGTGTACTTGGTGTCCCAACCCTTTCTACAGGTGTTTTTGGCGGTATTATCGTCGGTATAATTGCGGCGTATATGTATAACAGATTTTTTGAAATTGAACTACCATCATATTTAGGGTTTTTTGCAGGTAAACGTTTTGTTCCGATCGTTACGGCTGCAAGTGCAGTGTTATTAGGATTGATTATGATTGTAATTTGGCCGCCAATCCAGCATGGTCTTAATACTTTCTCGGAAAATATGTTAGGGGCGAACCTTACGCTTTCCGCGTTTATCTTTGGATTGATTGAAAGATCATTAATTCCATTTGGTCTTCACCATATTTTCTACTCACCGTTCTGGTTTGAATTCGGCAGCTATACAAATGAAGCTGGACAAATCGTAAAAGGTGACCAGGCAATCTTTATGAACCAAATTAAAGATGGTGTTCAAAATTTAACTGCTGGAACATTTATGACAGGTAAATTCCCGTTCATGATGTTTGGTCTTCCAGCAGCGGCCCTTGCCATTTATCATGAAGCCCGTCCGGAAAAAAAGAAGGTTGTCGGCGGTCTTATGGCATCAGCTGCATTAACTTCATTCTTAACTGGTATCACTGAACCATTAGAGTTTTCATTCTTGTTTGTCGCTCCAGTTTTATTTGCAATCCACGCGGTATTTGCGGGATTATCCTTTATGACTATGCACTTACTAGATGTAAAAATCGGTATGACATTCTCGGGCGGTTTGATCGACTATATTCTCTTCGGTCTTATTAACCCGCAGACAAATGCATGGTTAGTTATACCTGTTGGTCTTGTATTAGCTGTCATTTATTATTTTGGCTTCCGTTTTGCGATTCGCAAATTCAACCTAAGAACACCTGGACGCGAGCTGGAATCCGAAGAGGCTGAAGACGAAGGACAAGCTCCACAAGCTGGAAGTCTAGCTGGCGATATTCTTGATGCAATGGGCGGACAAGAAAATATTGCTCACCTTGACGCTTGTATTACACGTCTTCGCGTATCAGTAAATGATGTAAAAGACGTGGATAAAGATAGATTGAAGAAACTTGGTGCGGCAGGGGTGCTTGAAGTGGGGAACAACATTCAAGCAATTTTCGGTCCGCGCTCCGAGACGATAAAAGGACAAATGAAAGATATTATGTCCGGTAAAAAGCCAAGAGCTGTTAAACCTTCTCAAGAGAAAAAAGTAGAACAACAAATTGAAGACGTTGTTCCGGAAGCTGCACAAACAGTTGAGAAAAAAGATGAAACGATTGTGTCGCCGATTAAAGGTGAAATCAAGCCGATAACGGAAGTTCCGGATCCTGTATTTTCTCAAAAGATGATGGGTGATGGTTTTGCGATTGAGCCAGAGGATGGACTAATTGTTTCCCCTGTAGATGGGACAATCGTAAATCTTTTCCCAACGAAGCATGCCCTTGGTATCGAATCTCAAGCAGGCCGTGAAATCCTCATCCATGTCGGTATTGATACCGTGAAATTAGAAGGAAAAGGATTTGAAGCGCTTGTTGCACAGGGCGATAAGGTAGTAAAAGGACAACCATTATTAAAGGTTGACTTGGACTACGTGAAAAATAACGCACCTTCCATTATGACGCCAATTGTTTTCACGAACCTCAAAGAGGGAGAGCAAGTGAAGCTTGAGAAAACGGGCAAGGTAGATAGTAAAGAGGAGAATATTATTACTATTCAATAAGGAAGCACCAGAGATCAGGGCAGCTAAACCGTTTAGGTTTGCTGCTCTTTTTCTTTATTCCAAAAAATAACAGTATAAAGTTATAAACATTTGTTGACTTCCTTGTGTAAATGATGATATTATCGTAAACACACAGCAGGTCAACGTAATTTAATGTAAAAAACAATAAAAAGAGTTGACATCATAGCTGTGAAAGTGGTATATTAACAAAGTCGCTTATGAAACAGCGGCAGATTGCTCTTTGAAAACTGAACAAAACAAAGCGCCAACGTTTTTTAATAGTGAGCAAACACTTTAAAACATAGAATCATCGACTAAGTTCGTCACGTCCTGTGACAACGTCGATGCCAGCACATCCATGTGCAAGTGAGCTATTCAAACATTTCTTCGGAGAGTTTGATCCTGGCTCAGGACGAACGCTGGCGGCGTGCCTAATACATGCAAGTCGAGCGGATTTTCGGAAGCTTGCTTCC
>NZ_PGUW01000027.1 GCF_002863565.1 Bacillus sp. V5-8f | reverse complement strand
AAGACCAGCCGTGCAGGCTGGTTTTTTTATATGTTTTTTTAAATTAGTTTCAAACCATATAGGCTCCGATCGTCAATACTTAACACTGGATCTTACAAGGATTCCGTAATAGCCCTTCTTGATAACTATCTGTACCCACTTAGATAAACCGTTCCCTTGATAACCATTCATAAACGAGATAGGGTCCTTTCACCATTGTGATGTTGAGAAATTGTACGATAAATGGATAATCATCGTTTGGCATTGTTTTTAGGAGTTCCGTCCACCATTCTGTTTCGTAACGCGCGATCATACTTAAATTATAAAGCAGCAGGTAATGAATCATAAGCTCCGGAAAATGGTAACATGGTGAATCTTTATTTGTTGATAGGACAAAATTCTTTTCAACAAGATCATATCGAACAGGAGAATCTGAATTCAAAGACCACTCTCTGCCTGGTTCAAGATGTAGTATGGAATTGCTCTCTTCGACTGTTAACTCCATTTGGACCCTTGTGCTGAGAAAGTCCCTAAACCGGTTGCTTGTCATATAAAAAGCATTTAGTGTTTCCACGGGAAGGGCGTACCCTTTTTCGAGGGGAGTCAGTATTCTGAAATTATAAATAGAATGAACATGTTGAAAACATTTCTCAAGCTCCGGAAGTTCATTCATAAGTTCTTTCATTGAGTATTTATCCCCATCAAGATGCTGAAGCTGAAACATTTTCTCAGCCATGTATGTGAACAGTCCATTTTTTTGTACTTTCACTTCATCATGGATAAATTCATATTGCTGTTTTTTGCGTTTACGGGTTGTAACACCATGAGCAAGAACAGATGTTGATTCCGGATAGTTAGGGTCAATGGTCAAAAGGCACGCTTTCAGTAACTGTATAAACCCATAGAAACATAATATAGGCTGAATGGACAGAGGGGCAGATACCGCTTGTTGATAGTAAGTCTTGGCGTGTTCAATATAATATATAAAAGGATAACAGTTCTCAAAGCTCTTTATTTCACTGTTACTTAAGTTTTCGCCCTCATAGCACCTCTTTAAAAAAGCCTGTGTAGAGGAAGCAGAAAAAAAATAAATATAAGAATCCCAAATATCATTTTTTATATCCAAGGAGAAACCTCCAAATTAATAGAAAAATCAAACATCTTTTAACTACCTTGACAGTATTTTATCCAATTGATAACCTACTAATAATATTTTCTAGCTGGAGGGGTAAAAAGATGTGGGAGAATAAATTTGCTAAAGAAGGATTGACGTTCGATGATGTGTTACTAGTACCAGGCAGGTCCGAGGTGCTTCCGAAAGACGTAAGCTTAAAGGTTACACTGTCAGAGAATCTGAGGCTTAACATACCGATCATCAGTGCCGGCATGGACACTGTAACAGAAGCTGAAATGGCAATTGCCATGGCTCGCCAGGGTGGGCTGGGCATCATCCATAAAAACATGTCTATTGAACAGCAAGCAGATATGGTAGATAAAGTAAAACGTTCCGAAAGCGGTGTTATTACCGATCCTTTTTTTCTAACTCCCGAACATCAGGTTTTTGACGCTGAACATTTAATGGGAAAATACCGTATTTCTGGAGTGCCGATCGTGAATAACGAAGAACAACAAAAATTAGTAGGAATTATCACTAACCGTGATTTACGCTTTATTCAGGATTTCTCCATGAGTATTTCCGAGGTAATGACAAAGGAAAACCTTGTGACTGCTCCTGTCGGCACAAATTTGGAGCAAGCGGAAAAAATTCTTCAGCAATATAAAATTGAAAAACTTCCCCTCGTAGATGAGAACGGTGTTTTAAAAGGATTAATTACTATTAAGGACATTGAAAAGGTCATTGAGTTCCCTAATTCGGCTAAGGATAAACAAGGAAGGCTGCTTGCCGGAGCCGCAGTAGGAGTTACGAAAGATACGATGAAACGCGTTGAAATGCTGGTAAAAGCAAATGTTGACGCGATAGTGGTGGATACTGCACACGGACATTCAAAAGGAGTGCTTGAAACTGTAAAACAGATTCGTGCAGCCTATCCGGAGCTTACAATTATTGCAGGAAATGTTGCTACAGCCGAAGCGACCAGAGATTTAATTGAAGCAGGTGCAGATGTAGTGAAGGTTGGAATCGGGCCTGGCTCAATTTGTACGACTCGCGTTGTTGCCGGTGTAGGGGTACCCCAAATAACAGCAGTATATGATTGCGCAACAGAAGCACGCAAGCATGGAAAAACGATCATTGCTGATGGAGGAATTAAATACTCTGGTGATGTTGTAAAAGCTTTAGCGGCTGGAGGACATGCTGTAATGTTGGGAAGCATGCTGGCTGGCGTATCCGAAAGCCCGGGAGAAACGGAAATATTCCAGGGTCGCCGGTTTAAGGTTTACCGCGGAATGGGTTCTGTTGCAGCCATGGAAAAAGGCTCTAAGGATCGATATTTCCAAGAGGATAACAAGAAGTTTGTCCCTGAAGGAATTGAAGGACGCCTTCCTTATAAAGGACCTTTGGCAGATACTATCTATCAATTAGTCGGTGGTCTTCGCTCCGGCATGGGATATTGTGGCTCAAAAGACCTGCATGCTCTTAGGGAAGGCAGCCAGTTTGTAAGGATGACAGGAGCAGGGTTGAGGGAAAGCCACCCGCATGATGTGCATATTACCAAAGAAGCACCAAATTATTCGATGTAACTTTCAAAATAATTCCTGTTTTGGAAATAATATTTATATAAAAAATGGACAGAGAGGGACTTTTCTCTGTCTGTTTTTTTTACTATGATTGTGATAAACTAAACAAGGTACCTCGGCAGGTGTAATTAAGATAATCATAGATTAGCATTATCGCCGGCTTTAAAAGGACGAATAACGAAGAAATCTTCGCAAATATACAAGCACATGAAAGTTGGAGGTATTTGAAAGTGAAACAAATCAGAAGGTTTACACTGATTTCTACGATGGTTTTTGGATTGGTCACTTCCCAATTAGCTTATAATCCCGGTGATGTAAAGGCGGAAGAAGATACGCTCGGATTGAAGGCGGAAGCAGCAATGATAATTGATGCTAAATCCGGAAAGATCTTGTTCGAAAAAAATGCGGACAAAGTGCTAGGAATTGCATCCATGTCAAAAATGATGACTGAATATATGGTTTTGGAAGCAATTGATAAAGGAAAAATTAACTGGGACCAGAAAGTGAAAATTAATAACTATGTACATAAACTTTCTAAAGCGCCGAACCTTTCAAATGTTGGCCTTACTGAAGGGGAAGATTACACGGTTAAAGAATTGTATGAAGCGATGGCTGTCCACTCAGGAAATGCAGCTACAGTGGCATTGGCTGAACTGCTCGGGGGCAGTGAAAAGAACTATGTGACGTTGATGACAAAGAAAGCAAAAGAATTAGGATTAAAGAATTTTAAATTTGTAAACTCAAGCGGCCTTAATAACAAAGACCTCATGGGGAATTATCCTGCAGGTTCGGCAAACGAAGAAAATATTATGACTGCACATGATATGGGATTATTGGCTTTTCATATTCTAAAGAAGTATCCTGAAGTTCTTGAAACTGCGAAGATTCCGAAGCTTAAATTCCGTGATGGGAAAGAATATCCTAACTTTAACTGGATGCTTCCAGGTTTGATCCATGGATATCCCGGTGTGGACGGATTAAAAACCGGTTCAACCGATTTTGCCGGCTATGCTCATACGGGTACAGTAGAAAGAGATGGGCAGCGTTATATTACAATTGTTATGAAATCGACTTCCAAGGATGAACGTTTCGGTGATACAAAGAAACTGATGGATTACGCGTTTGCGACCTTCGATACAGAAAAGGTTCTTTCTGCAGGTTATCAGCCAAGGGATAAGAAAAGCCTTCCTGTTGTGAAAGGAAAGGAAGACGCGGTTGAAATTGAGACCAAAGATGCTATTGAGCTTGTTACCGAACAGGACGAAAAAGGAAATTACCAACCGCAAGTGGTGTTAGATAAGAAAAAGCTTAATAAAGATGGTGAGCTTACCGCTCCTATTGAAAAAGGTGAAAAAGTTGGGTATGTGACCGTTAAACCGAAGGAAGGCGAGGAATATGGCTTTATCACAAGTGAGGGGAATAACTCGATTAAGGTAGATTTAGTGGCTGCTGAAAGTGTGGAAAAGGCAAACTGGTTTGTACTTTCAATGAGGGCTGTCGGCGGTTTCTTTGGGGACGTTTGGAACGGTGCCGCTTCTACGGTTAAGGGTTGGTTTTAATAACCATAAAAACCCATAATTCGTCAAATTTTTTAGGCTCCTGGCTTGACAGGAGTTTTTTTTTAGAGATAATTCATATAATAGGCTTGTAATTCCTATGTTTATAGTTGGAATAAATTAGTAGATATTATATCTAGGGGGCAAAAGAATGATCACTGGTACAGACAGAGTTAAACGCGGAATGGCCGAAATGCAAAAAGGCGGCGTCATCATGGATGTTGTCAACGCTGAACAAGCAAAGATAGCCGAGGAAGCAGGTGCGGTTGCCGTCATGGCACTCGAGCGTGTTCCTTCTGATATCCGTGCAGCTGGCGGAGTCGCAAGAATGGCTGATATTTCAATCGTTCAGGAAGTAATGGAAGCTGTTTCAATTCCAGTTATGGCAAAAGTCCGAATTGGCCATATCGTTGAAGCAAGAGTCCTTGAGTCTCTTGGCGTTGATTACATTGATGAAAGTGAAGTTCTCACACCGGCTGATGAAGAATTCCATTTAAATAAGAAGATGTACACAGTACCTTTTGTTTGCGGCTGTCGGGACTTAGGCGAAGCGGCGCGCCGTATTGGTGAAGGGGCTTCTATGTTAAGAACGAAGGGTGAACCGGGAACAGGAAATATCGTGGAAGCTGTCCGCCATATGCGTATGGTAAATGCACAGGTACGCAAATTAGTTTCCATGAATGAAGATGAGATCATGACGGAAGCAAAATTATTAGGTGCGCCATATGAAGTACTTCTTCAAATTAAGGAAAACGGCCGTTTGCCTCTCGTAAACTTCGCGGCCGGCGGTGTGGCAACCCCTTCTGATGCGGCCTTAATGATGGAACTAGGTGCAGATGGTGTATTTGTTGGTTCTGGTATCTTTAAATCCGATAATCCAGAGAAGTTTGCGAAAGCGATCGTAGAAGCAACAACACATTACCAGGACTACGAACTAATCGCGTCCCTGTCTAAAGGACTAGGAACGGCCATGAAAGGCATTGAAATTTCTGATATCGTACCTGGACAGAGAATGCAGGAACGCGGCTGGTAAACAGAATCAAGACACAAAAATGATAATATTAGGAGGCTAACATGGTAACAATCGGTGTTTTAGGGCTGCAAGGTGCTGTAAGGGAGCATGTGCGCTCTATTGAAGCATCAGGCGCCTCTGCTGTTATAGTAAAGAAAGCTGAACAGCTTAACGATATTGATGGATTGATCATCCCTGGCGGAGAAAGTACCACAATGCGACGGTTAATTGATAAGTACGGGTTCATGGAACCATTACGGGAGTTTGCGAAACAGGGCAAGCCAATGTTTGGAACATGTGCCGGACTCATTTTATTGGCTAAACGCATAGAAGGATATAAAGAAGCGCATTTGGGTGTATTGGATGTACTGGTTGAAAGGAATTCCTTTGGGCGACAGGTGGATAGCTTTGAAGCCAATTTAGCAATAAAAGGGATGGAAGATCCATTTACAGCGGTATTTATCCGTGCTCCCCACATTAGGGAAGCTGGAGAAAATGTCGAGATCTTAGCCGAGCATAACGGACGTATTGTTGCCGCACGCCAGGGGCAATTTTTGGGATGTTCGTTCCATCCGGAGCTGACGGATGACCATAGGTTAACCAATTATTTCATCGAAATGGTGAAGGAATCCCTTCAAACAAAAACTGTATAAAATAGTTGCATATCGTAAAGAACTATAGTACATTATGAAAAACAAATTTTATTATGATAAAACCATGACAGGAAACAGTAGCAGTCTTGCTTTCAAAAGAGAGCCGGTGGTTGGTGGAAATCGGTGTTGGCAGATTGTGAATCCATCCTGGAGTAAAGTATGGAACACCTTATCAGGTAAGTAATTACTTTCGGCTAAAGCCGTTATCTTTATAAGTGGAAGGCTATATATGCTTTCAACTAGGGTGGCAACGCGGGTTAACTCTCGTCCCTTCTTTGGGGACGGGAGTTTTTTGCGTTCTATACTTTTTACCGGTTTTTTTATAAAGGAGGAATCATGTATGTTGGACTTGAAATATTTACGTAATAACTTTGAGGAAGTGAAACGTGTCCTGCAGTATCGTGGGGAAGATTTGACTGACCTAGGTAAGTTTGAAGAGTTGGATGTGAAACGTCGTTCTCTAATTACAGAAACGGAACAGTTGAAAAGCCGCCGCAATGAAGTGTCCCAGCAGGTAGCAGTTTTAAAGAGGGAAAAAAAAGACGCAGACCATTTGATTGCAGAAATGCGTGAAGTAGGAGATAAAATTAAGGTACTCGATGATGAGCTTCGTGAAGTGGAAGTAACATTGGAACAGCTTTTGTTATCCATTCCGAATATCCCGCACGAAAGCGTTCCAATTGGAGAGACAGAAGATGATAATGTCGAAATCCGAAAATGGGGGGATATACCGCAATTTGATTTTAAACCAAAACCCCATTGGGACGTAGCAGATGCGCTTGGTATTCTTGATTTTGAAAGGGCCGGAAAGGTTACAGGCAGCCGTTTTGTATTTTCTAAAGGGTTAGGGGCCCGGTTGGAGCGCGCATTGATTTCATTCATGCTCGATCTTCATGTAGAGGAGCATGGTTATGAAGAAATGCTGCCACCGTTTATTGTGAATCGTAGGAGCATGACAGGGACAGGCCAACTCCCTAAATTCGAAGAAGATGCTTTCCGTATTGAAAGTGAAGATTATTTCCTTGTACCAACTGCAGAGGTTCCGGTCACAAACTATCATCGTGATGAAATCTTGAATGGGGATCAGTTGCCAATCAGTTACGCAGCATACAGTGCATCTTTCCGCTCTGAAGCAGGCTCTGCAGGCAGGGATACCCGTGGCCTTATTCGTTTGCATCAATTTAACAAGGTAGAGCTGGTCAAGTTTGTGAAACCTGAAGATTCTTATGATGAACTTGAGAAATTAACGGGCCACGCTGAAAAGGTACTCCAGCTATTAGGGCTTCCTTATCGTGTTCTAAGCATGTGTACGGGTGATCTCGGATTCACGGCTGCAAAAAAATACGATATTGAGGTGTGGATCCCGAGCTACGGGACATACCGTGAAATTTCTTCTTGCAGTAATTTTGAAGCATTTCAGGCAAGACGTGCCAATATTCGTTTCCGCCGTGAGCCAGGTGCTAAGCCGGAGCACGTCCATACGTTGAATGGGTCTGGTTTGGCAATAGGCCGTACGGTGGCTGCAATATTGGAAAACTGCCAGCAGGCTGACGGAAGTGTCATAATTCCAGAAGTGCTGAGGCCATATATGCGTGGAGCAGAGGTAATTAAACCATAGTATCTCTTTGAATTTAAAAGAGAACATAAAAAAAGTTGACATTTAATTTACCAGAAGATATACTATTAAATGTTGACGCGGAGGTATACCCAAGGCTGGCTGAAGGGATCGGTCTTGAAAACCGACAGGGGTGTAAAAGCCCGCGGGGGTTCGAATCCCTCTACCTCCTCCATACTTATTGATTAACCACAGCGCATATAAAAGAGATCGTATGAGACAAAAATCCGTTACCAATCGTAACGGATTTTTTTTCTATATTTTTCTATATAAAAACACTAAAAAAAAAATCACCTCAATGGGTGATTTTTTTAGATTTTGCGTAGTTTTTGGCTCTGTTCCATAAACGTAGCGATCCGCTCGATAATAGGTTCGATGGACTCTTTATTCTGAAACAAATCATAGTCGTTAATATTCAATCGTAACACCGGACATGCATTAAAATGGTTGATCCACTCTTCATAACGCTGATGCATCTCTTTCCAATATTCCACAGGAGTTTGCTGTTCCATTGGACGGCCACGTTCTTTAATCCGCTCTAGTATGTCATCAATGGAACCTTCCAGATAAATCAGGAGGTCAGGATGCGGGAAGTAAGGTGTCATGACCATTGCTTCAAACAGGCTTGTATAGGTTTCGTAATCCACTTGGTTCATTGTCCCTTTTTCATAATGCATCTTTGCAAAAATACCAGTATCCTCATAAATGGAACGGTCCTGGATAAAACCGCCGCCGTATTCGAATATGCGTTTTTGTTCTTTAAACCGTTCAGCCAGGAAGTAAATTTGAAGGTGGAAGCTCCAGCGGTCAAAATCATCGTAAAATTTATCCAGATACGGATTTGCATCTACCTTCTCAAAGGATGTACGGAAATTCAATGCTTTCGCTAACGCATTTGTCATGGTCGATTTGCCGACCCCTACTGTTCCTGCAATTGTGATAACAGCATTCCCTGGGATGTCATATTTTTTTCGTAGGTTCATTCGTAAAAACTCCTTTTTGCAGTTCTATCTCTACCTGTGACAGAATAATGCTTAAATCCTGCCCTCTTTCGACAAAGTCAAGCAAGTCCCCATCGAAGCGCAGAACTGGTATATCAGGATGCTGTTCTTCAAAAGTCTGCATAAATGCTGCATAGTCTATTGATAATTGCTCAAGGTATAATGGACTTATATTCTTTTCAAACTCCCTGCCCCTTTTGCTGATCCGTTGCAACAATGTATCCAGACTGGCATTTAAATAAACAACCATATTTGGTTTTGGCATATCATTTGTTAAAATATTAAATATTTCGAGATATTTATCATATTGGCGGTCTTTTAATGTACGTTTTGCAAAAATTAAATTTTTAAATATATGGTAATCTGCCACAACCGCTTTATGATTTGAAAGAATGTGCGTCTCGATATCTTCTAACTGTTTATAGCGGTTGCAAAGGAAAAACATTTCAGTTTGAAAGCTCCATTCATCTATGTTTTCATAAAATTTTCCGAGAAATGGGTTTTCATCTACAATTTCCTTTAATAATGTAAAATGGAAATGTTCGGAGATTGCTTTTGCCAGTGATGTTTTTCCCACACCAATCGGACCTTCAATTGTGATAAATGGTGTGTTGTTCATGGATTTCTTCCTCCTTCAAAACGGCATTCTTTCATAATACAGGTTCAGTTGATCCATTCCTGGCCGTTTTTAGTCCAAAGGCTATTGTATCACACCCCCTGGATTTTAGGTGCCACATTCTTATCAGTAAAAAATAGCAATTCCTATTGATGCTTTTTTAAAATTTAAGGGAAAATGGATTCCATGTTTCGACAGTTGCGATTATATGTATTTTCCGATAACATTCATGTTTAGATGTATCCGAAGAAGGGGTTTCCAATATGGACATTGATTCTTTTTTTATGGGAAAAGCACTGGAAGAGGCAAAACAGGCAAGAGAACTGGATGAGGTTCCTATTGGCGCCGTCTTAGAAATAAATGGGGAAATCATTTCAAGAGGGCATAATTTGAGGGAGACGGAACAAAACGCCATATGCCACGCAGAGCTCCTCGCAATTAAGGAGGCCTGTGAGAAACTCGGTACCTGGAGACTTGAGGAAGCTACACTTTATGTTACACTAGAACCATGTCCCATGTGTGCCGGGGCGATTATTCAATCCCGGATTAAAAGGGTTGTTTTTGGGGCTCATGACCCGAAGGCCGGTTGTGCAGGTACATTTATGAATCTTCTGCAGGACAATCGCTTCAATCATCAAAGTGAGGTTACAAGCGGAGTGCTTGGGGATGAATGCGGAGCTATTCTTACTGATTTTTTCAGAGGTTTGCGGGAACGGAAAAAAGTAGAAAAAATAAAACGGAAAGCAGTTCAATTGGATGAACTTGAAGGAATTGACAGGGAATAAGCCATTGCATTTTTGACTAATCCTTAGTATACTTAACTAAGCGTCGGATATGGCGCTATATAAATATGGTAGCAAATTTGCCGTGCTAGACGGGGAGGTAGCGGTGCCCTGTACTCGCAATCCGCTCTAGCGAGGTTGAATTCCTTTTCGAGGTTAGTATGCTGTAGGGTCTGCCTTAAGTAAGTGGCGTTGACGTCCGGGTCCTGCGCAATGGGAATCCATGAACCATGTCAGGTCCGGAAGGAAGCAGCATTAAGTGGAAGCTCTCATGTGCCGCAGGGTTGCCTGGACTGAGCTAACTGCTTGAGTAACGCTTATGGGTGCTAATCGACAGAAGGTGCACGGCAGTTATTACATAGTAGGACAACTCATCCGTTAGGGTGGGTTTTTTGTTTATCTAGGGAAAAAAATTTGTGTTTCAGTCCCTTTTAGATTTTTGAAAACGGGAAATTTTATACGTTATAATAATATAGAAGGAATGGAAATTAAGGAGGTATTACTGTGGGATATCAAGCGTTATATCGGGTATGGAGGCCACAGCTGTTCTTGGATGTTGTCGGCCAGGAACATGTGACTAAAACCCTGCAAAATGCTCTGATGCAAGAGAAGGTTTCCCACGCCTACTTATTTTCTGGTCCGCGCGGTACCGGGAAAACGAGTGCGGCAAAGATCCTTTCAAAGGCTGTGAATTGTGAAAAAGCCCCTGTCAGTGAGCCGTGCAATGAGTGCGCAGCGTGTATAGGAATTACCGATGGCTCGATTCCGGACGTAATTGAAATCGATGCGGCGTCCAACAACGGTGTTGAGGAAATTCGTGATATCCGCGATAAGGTAAAATACGCACCAAATGCCGTGAAATTTAAGGTATATATCGTGGATGAAGTGCACATGCTTTCACAGGGAGCATTCAATGCATTATTAAAGACACTGGAAGAGCCTCCGAAGCATGTTATTTTTATTTTGGCAACAACAGAGCCTCATAAGATTCCCCTTACGATTATATCTCGTTGCCAGCGGTTTGATTTTAAACGAATCCAGCCGCAGGATATAGTCGGTCGTATGTCGCAAATCGCATCGGAAACAGGCATAGCCTGCAATGACCAAGCCATGCATATCATCGCTCGGGCTGCGGAGGGAGGAATGCGTGACGCATTAAGTTTTCTTGACCAGGCCATATCGTTCGGCGGGGAGGAAGTTACAGTAGAGGATGCCCTCACAGTTACCGGATCGGTGTCCCAAGCGTTTTTAGGCCGGTTGGCGAAAGCGATTTATGAAAAAAACGTCACTCATTCTTTGGAAATATTAGAGGAATTGCTGTCGTTGGGAAAAGATCCTTCCAGGTTCATTGAGGATATAATTTTTTATTTCAGGGATATGCTTCTGTACAAGACAGCCCCTGGCCTGTCCGGCTCACTTGAACGGGTATCGGCTGACCCTGGGTTTAAGGAATTGGCAGAAGGCATTCCTGCAGATTACATTTATGGAATCATCGATAGCTTTAATAAAACGCAGCAGGAAATGAAATGGACTAATACACCGCGAATCTTTCTTGAAGTCGCCTTAGTTAAGCTGTGCCACCAGGAACGTTCCTCGGATATTGCATCTGGCCTGGTGGAAGAGTTGCAGCGAAGGATATCCGATCTGGAAGGGCAGCTCCGCGAAATTAAGGAAAAAGGCGTAGCTGTTACTGCTCAAGAAACAGCTCCTGCACAGCCGAAAGCCCAACGTGTTTCGGCTAAGACATACAAAGCACCGGTAGGAAAAATCACTCAGGTGCTTCGGCAGGCAACCAAGCAAGATCTTAACACTGTCAAAAGCCGATGGGGTGAAGTTTTAGAGCAGCTTGGCCACCAAAATCTAAAATCTTTAGCTGCACTATTAAACGGGGCTGAACCAGTAGCTGCTTCTTCATCTGCTTTTGTGTTAAAATTCAAATATGAGATTCACTGCCAGATGGCTATGGAAAATTCCCGTTTTATTGAGGCTATGGCTGCGATCATGCAGCAGATTACCGGCCAGCGTCTTGAAATGGCGGGAGTGCCAGAAAACCAATGGCAGCAAATAAGGGAAGAATTCCTTGCCACCCAGCAGCTTGATTCACCTGATACAGACATGAAGCAGGGATCAGATCCTTTTATAGAGGAAGCCAGGAAGCTGGTTGGCGACGAATTGCTCGAAATCAAAGAATAATTGGAGGTAGAACATGGGAATGCGTGGCGGCATGGGAAATATGCAAAACATGATGAAACAAATGCAAAAAATGCAAAAAAAAATGGCTGAGGCCCAGGAACAGCTGGGTGAAAAGAAAATTGAAGGGACAGCAGGCGGCGGTATGGTAACAGTGATTGTTACCGGACACAAAGAAATTGTAGAAGTAAACATCAAACCAGAGGTTGTCGATCCGGATGATATCGAAATGCTCCAAGATTTAGTGTTAGCGGCTACCAATGACGCGTTGAAAAAAGCGGACGAACTGACTAATCAAACTATGGGGCAATTCACAAAAGGATTAAACCTTCCTGGAATGTTCTAATCTCGGGGGGATTGTATGCATTATCCTGAACCAATTTCCAAGCTTATAGACAGCTTCATGAAATTGCCGGGTGTCGGCCCTAAAACGGCTGCCCGGCTTGCTTTTTTTGTGTTAAGCATGAAAGAAGATAGTGTGCTTGATTTTGCAAAGGCGCTTGTCAATGCAAAGCGAAATCTCACTTATTGTTCTGTATGCGGCCATATAACTGACCAGGATCCCTGTTATATATGCGAGGATGTGCGCAGGGACCGCAGCGTAATCTGTGTCGTCCAGGATCCGAAAGATGTAATCGCAATGGAAAAAATGAGAGAATTCAATGGGTTATATCATGTTCTTCACGGGAGTATTTCCCCAATGGACGGAATTGGCCCAGAGGATATCAATATCCCTGATCTCCTAAAGCGGCTCCAGGACGAAACTGTACAGGAAGTGATTCTGGCAACCAACCCTAACATTGAGGGGGAAGCCACAGCTATGTATATTTCTCGCCTGTTAAAACCTTCGGGAATCAAGATTACTAGAATCGCCCATGGATTACCTGTCGGCGGCGACCTTGAATATGCAGATGAAGTGACACTATCCAAAGCACTGGAAGGCAGACGGGAAATTTAAGGCAGTCAGGGAGGACTTTACATGTTCTTTCGTAGAAAAGGATGGCTTCGAAATGAGTATGACCAGAAACTAATGCAACAGCTTGAGCGGCAAAAAGATAACTGGCTTAGCCAAAAGTCATTGCTTGAGAAAAGCCTTGATCCTTCAGATGACGCCATCATTCAGACAAAGTTGGCGGAAATTAAGTATTTTTATTTATTTAAAGAAGCGAAAACGAGACAGGTAAAGGTAAAAAGATAATCGATTCCCCCCTTTTAGCCAGAGTTCTTAATTTAGTACTTCTATCATAAATTGGGAGTACAAGCTGTTGGTGAGGAGGTATGGTGTGGAGCCATTTATCATCGTTGCTATTATTGCAGGCTTAATCTTATTGTTGCTCCTGTTGGGGACACCAGTAAAACCAATCCGGTTGCTGGGACAGGGGTTGATTAAAATCATCATTGGAGCGGTATTCTTGTTTTTCCTAAACGCATTAGGAAATCAATTTGGTGTACATGTTCCGATCAACCTGATAACAGCCTCTGTTTCCGGTTTTCTGGGAATACCGGGTGTCGCAGCATTAGCTGCTATTGGTTACTGGCTAGTTTGAAATGTAAAGAAATCAGTAATAAACTGTGGAACTCGGGCCTTTTTAGCTCGGGTTTTTTTATTTATATTTCTTTAGAAATATAAATATTCAAATGGTTATTGACCTTCGTATAAAAGGATGTTATTATATCTCTTGTCGTCAAAACGGCAGGTCATCGATATAGAAATAAAATTAAAATTAATGAAAAAAGTCGTTGACCTGAACTAAGAAAGATGATATATTAATTAAGTCGCTTCCGAGAGAAGTAAACGAACGAAATTGCTCTTTGAAAACTGAACAAAACAAAGCGCCAACGTTTTTTTAATAGTGAGCAAACACTTTAAAACAAGGAATCATCGACTAAGTTCGTC
>NZ_PGUW01000026.1 GCF_002863565.1 Bacillus sp. V5-8f | reverse complement strand
GAGGATGGTACTAATTGGGGAGGGCATCATTTCGAGATTTATGGAGATGGGGAATTGATTGCAACATATGATCTAAAAGTTGCTGACTTACCAGCAAATGTTGATTTACAAATTGAAAATATAACAAAACTGGAAGTTGTCTTCAGTGGACAAATAGATAACGGTGTAATGAATTTTGCAAATGTCATTATAAAATAATAAAAATGATTAAAAAAGCATCCTTCGGGGTGCTTTTTATTTTGCACAAAGATGTGAAGGGAATGGAGGGAGGAAAAACATAAGATATAAGTGACATAAAAACAATCGTATAACTAGGATTTCAATCCCGTAATATAGTAAAATACGTGAGTTATCATATTACTAAATGGGGTTGTATCTTTGATTAAAAAAGTAAATAGTACTGTAGAATTAAATGTTTTTAACAGCATCTGGCTTCAATGTTGGGAGGAGAAAGGGTATGAGGCGGAGTTTTCAGAGCATGTATTTGGGCGTTACCTTGTCAGTAATAGCGCTGGAGAGCACATTGGAGTGTTTGAGTTTAAAAAACTAACCCACTCATTGATTGATGAAGAATTTCCCTTTACCTCTTTCGCTTTTATTAAAGATAATATCGAGAAGACTTTGGAACTAGATAAACTGTCTATATTACCTTCCTATAGAGGTGGTAAAGTATTATCGGAAATGTTAACACATATGATAAAAGTTGCTGTAGAAAATGATATTAGTTACTTTATAGCACTTATTGAGCCGAAATTATATTTAGCGTTAAAAAGATTTTATAAAGCTCCTATTCAAAAATTAGGAGATGTTTTCTTTTATAAGGGAGATAATGTTGTCCCGATTAGTATTGATCTTAAGCTTGTTATCAATAATATAGAAAACTACGATTGGTATAACGATTCTGTTTTAGTAAGGATAAAAAATCCTACTGGTTACGAATAAATCATTTTCTTAGAAGCATCCGAAAAAGGGTGTTTTTTTAATTCCATAAAATGAGGTGAAGGGAATGAAACTAAGTGATCACATAAAGGAATCAGACAGACAGAAGCTTAATCAGCTGACAGGACAGATGAAGAAGAGGAAGGGTAAGCCTTATCGAGGGAAGCCGCCTGATAAAAAGAAGAAGGAAGAAAAGGTAAACTGGGTGGACATCATGGGGATGAACCGTGATACATACAAGCGTGTGAATGGGGCGGTTAAGAGAAAGTGACTCATTGCCCAGCAAAACGTCTATGCAATTACATAAGATGCCATGTCCTTACTGCAAGAGAAACAGTTTGGATGACATGGGAATGGAAAAAGAATTCTGACGAAAATATGAATAATAACAGCATAAATGTAGCAAAATTGTAACAGATGAAGGAGGGTAGACTAGGATGGTACGTCGTAATTGGACACCAGCTGAAGAGGATTTTTTAAGAGAAAATTATAATGAAATGGGTTATGACGGATTATGTAAAAGTCTAAATAGAAAAATTGGATCAGTTAAATTTCGATTAGGGAAATTAAATTTAAAAATAGATCCTAAACATAACCGCAATCTGTCGTATTCAGTGCATGAATGGGATGATCGGGACCTTAAACATATTATGGAATACGGTGGGAAGCTTTCAGATTCTGAAATACATAATAAATACATGTCACACATTCCGGTAGCTTGGATTGGTAAAAAGCGTAAAGAGTTAAATATTCCAGCAATAAGTCCTTACAAAGCTCACTCTGAAACCAAAGTATGGGAAGGTAATGTTTACACATATAAAAAGAGAGAAGGGTTTTTTAGAGAGCGGAATGGTAATAGAATATATCTGCATAGGGAAGTTATGCAAGAACATTTGGGGAGAAAACTTAATGCAGAGGAAGTAGTCCATCATATCAACGGAAATAACTGGGATAATAGAATTGAGAACCTTTTTGTATGTAGAAATCAACAACACCATACAGAAATCCATAATCAGATACAAAAATTAATGTACGAATTATATCGCAGGGGACTAATCGGATTTGATGTGACAAAACGCCAATACATCCGTTTAGATTCTGAATTTGATCAAAAGAGAGTTAATTGCCTTGCAGTTCACCAGGACTTTAATTGTATATTGCCACCTATTCCCTGTTTGAGGGAGAGCCTCTTTGAAAAGAGGACGAAAGCTACAGAATGGATAGATAATTACCTTTCTAAACAAGTTGACAATTTGTTATATATTCCCAATAACACTACGTTGAATATTGGACCATGCAGCGAAAAAGAATTAAATTTTATTAGGCGAAACTCTAAGAAAATGTTGCCCGCAGTTATAGGAATGTACGTAAATCGTGCAGCTGATAACGTTGAAAAGATAATGAAGGAAAACGACATCCCTTCAATTATTTTAATTACAAGATATAAATATACTATTGATGACATTGAATATATTATCGAACAAGTAAAATCAAATGAACAAAAACTAACAGCTCCTAGGAGAAATGGGTCTCCTCAAGCTAATAGGAGATTGGATGGGACTGAACTGGCCGAAAAAATGTACAAAGAAAGATTCCGAGATTACATTAACACCTCTTCAACCTTACTAAGGCACCTATATATTATGGGGTTCAGTTTTGTGAACGGAAAGACATATAATGCTTTCGTTTGGACTAGAGAACAATTGTTACTCATCCGAGATAATAATAATATTTTGCATAATCACGAAATTGCAGAACAATCTATATTCCGCGGTATCGATCCACATTGGATAGGGCGAATCAGTAGAGAAATGGGGCTTGAGGGTAAACCAACAGTAACAAGCGGTATAAATTCCGTTTTTTATAATGGTAAGAAATATTACTGCACTACCAGTTACAATAAAAATTATTTTACACGGCAAGAAAATGGCCAAACAATATGCCTTCATAGAGTGATAGCGGAGGATAAACTAAATCAAAAATTAAAAAATGGAGAAGGAGTCCATCACTTAGATGGTGATAAGATGAACAATCATCCTAACAACCTTTTTATTTATAAAAATCAATCGGAACATATGTCTGTTCATGACCAACTTGAAAAAATCGCATTTGATTATATAGAAGAAGAAAAGATTTTTTTCTGTTCTAAATCACATAAGTATGTTTTCCGAGTTATGGAAAGAGTAGAAAACTTATAATAGCTATAAAACTATAGGAGAATTAATAAGTGCTCTAGCATCCATATTGGGTGCTTTTTTCTTGGAAAAATAAAAGGACCCATATCAAGGGCCAAATACTCTTCTTCATACCGCATTGCCTACATTCCTTGACAAAGATAAACTTCTTTACTGAACTTTTAAACTGAGCATTTCCGCAGTTATCCAACTACCACTCTGGATATCCGGTAGATCCTTGTAGTTATGAACAACTGTTGTATCAAAGGCTTTGCATTCTGTATTCTGTATTCTTCATCTGCATGTTGTATTTAATTTATATATCATACCAAGCATTCTATCTAAAAGGTAGGTGTTATTTGTTGGGGCGACGCTATGGATGAATATAAAACCAAAGAACAAAAGCGTAAATTCTATGACAGTGGAGCATGGAAGCAGCTACGCAAGGAAGTAAAGCAGCGAGACAATTACGAATGCCAGGAATGTAAAAGGCAAGGCAGAGTATCAATCGATACCAATGAGTACAGTGAGAGTGCTAAGCGTAAGAAAATCCAGTTGGTAGTCCATCATATCAGGGAGCTTGAGCAACATCCGAACTTAGCACTGAATGAAGATAACCTGGAGACGATTTGTGTAGATTGCCATAACAAAGAACACGGCAGAGACTTCGGTAAGAAGAAGGAAAACAAATGGGATGATGGAAAGTGGTAAATAAGTATATTGCTTTATATTGTCGTGTCCCAAATATTAAAATAATAAATACTTTCTACAAATTCAATCTTTTAGTATGTGCTAATTACAAGTAAAATTATATTAGTATTGGTATTAGAAGGAGTAGATTTATATGGGCTATGTTAAACTTGACCCAAAGTTCGTACAGGGTTTAAACGATTGGATTGATGCTAAGAATTTAAAAAGGACAGAAATAGTCGAAGTGTTTGCGGGAGATGGTAAATTAGGAAAAGCACTTCGCCTTCCTAAAGAAAATATTACAGACGATCATTCTTGGACAGGAGCTACACAAAGTACAAATCAGAATTGGATTCAATCCGCGAAAGCCAATGTATATGAGAAACCTGAGGATGCCACTGGGACAATTAAACGATTCTCTTTGAAGAAAAAACAAATAAGTCTCCTAGTTATGGGGTTTCCTCCTGATGATACTTCTGCTTATGAAGCAGCTAAAGAACTAAACAGCTATTTTCCAAATGCTCAAATTCTTTATATTGGTACTGGTGGTTTTACACCAAGATTCCCAATTGCCTCATACAGTTTTTTTGATCATACTGAAGATGTAGACGACAGCTCAATATGCTTAAAAGGGAAAAGGGAAAACTTTGATTCACTAGTCAGGGAGAACTATAACCAAATAATAAATGATGAAATAATTGCGACTTTAAAAAAATTTACATATTGTGACGATGATGAAGAAGAATGTATTGCGGTTCATGAAGGTAGTAAATGGTGTAAACAATAAGGTATGGTAAGTGACAATGGCCAACAGATAATACAATTGTAAAAGACCAGGATTTAGAACTTGGTCTTTTTCTTTGCTAACTATATTAATATCGTAGAAGTTAACCCAAAAAATAATTTACCCCCCGGGTCAATGAACTGCACCCCAAATGTTAGACACACATCTAACATTTGGAGGTGCTTTTTATATGGTAAAAATATCAGATGCAAATAAACTGTGTGCTGTTCTTCGTTATTTAGATGGCAAAGAGTCATATAAGGAAATTTCAAGTTCTCTTGGAGTTGATAATGGGGATTTACGACTTTGGGTTAAGCGCTATGAATACCATGGGAAAGAAGCATTTACTAAGAGCTATACAAACTATACTGCAGAGTATAAACTAGACGTACTAAAATATATGAACGAGCATGGGACGTCTATCCGAGAAACTTCTGCCATTTTCAACCTTCCTACTACCCAAATCATACGAAGCTGGAGACAGCTTTTAGAAACGGGTGGAGTAGATGCGCTAATTCCAAAGAAAAAGGGGCGCCCTAACATGAAAAAGGAAAATCATAAGCAAGTTCAAAAACAAGACTTAGACAAAGAATCAGTCGAATCTTTACAAGCGGAAGTAGAACGTTTACGTATGGAAAATGCCTATTTAAAAAAGTTGAATGCCTTAGTTCAAAACAAGGGAAAATCACCAAACAGGACAAAGCACAAGTAGTCTATGAACTAAGGCATGAATTTCCGGTGAAAGCACTAATCAACCTAGCAGCTATTCCACGCAGTACGTATTACTACTGGGTAAAAAACCTTGGTCGACCAGACCCAGACGCAGAACTAAAGAAGTTGATTCTATCTATTTATGATGAACATGAAGGTCGTTATGGATACCGCCGTATACGTGATGAACTTAGGAATCGCGGCTACAAAGTAAACCACAAGAAGGTACAACGTATTACAAATGAATTAGGGTTAAAATGTATAGTTCGTATGAAAAAATATAAATCTTACAAAGGAACTGTAGGAAAGATTGCGCCTAACATTTTAGACCGGAACTTTCAGGCAGACAAACCAAATCAGAAATGGGTTACAGATATTACGGAGTTTAAATTTTTTGGTGAAAAACTATATTTATCACCTGTATTAGATTTGAATAATGGAGAAATCATTACATATACAACTGGTTCGAGAGCAACCTATTCCCTAGTATCAAAAATGTTAGAACAAGCTTTTGACAAATTAACAGAAGAGGATGCCCCCCTTCTTCATTCAGATCAAGGCTGGCATTATCAAATGAAGCAATATAGGAATGCCCTTGAAAAACGAGGGATGACACAAAGTATGTCTCGTAAAGGCAACTGTTACGATAATGCAGTTATTGAAAACTTTTTCGGAATCATGAAGTCTGAATTTCTTTATCTAAAGGAATTTAAAAATATGGATCATTTTAAGACAGAACTAGCGAAATATATAGATTACTATAATAATAAACGAATTAAGGCAAAACTAAAGGGCATGAGTCCAGTACAATACCGGAATCATGCCCAACAAGCTGCCTAAGAAAATTACCTGTCTAACTTTGTGGGGTCACTTCACAATGAGAGGCGCTTTATAGCAAATCGTCCGATGAATTAGCTCTCACAATAGAAAAATTTTTTGAAATTATATACTTCTCATCCTTTTTTCTTTGGATAGTTTAATTTCTTCATACTTTTTAACCTGTCTCAAGCGAATATATGCCAAGAAGGGGGCTAAAATCCATCCGACGAAAAGAAATATGAAGATACAAATACCAAAAAACAGCGCATTACTATCTCTTTGTTCTTTAAAACTAAACAGAGAAGACTTTATCATATTCAAAGTCCGTATTAAAGAATAATTTCCAACCATATACTATGCCTAATGGATATAACGCAAACATCAAGTAGTTGATAAATCTCTCTCCAGCAAAAACTTCTGACACAGGTGTTCCTTCTTCTAACATTTTAAAAATATAAAATAAATCAATTAATATTCCTACAATTAGCCAAATTTTAATACGTCTTTTTTCCTTTTTGTATAAATCCAATGATGTCACCTTAAAGTTTTTGGTATATTATACCAATATTAGAGGATAATTGTATTACAAATTGTTGTCCCAAATTCATTGTTTGCCGATATAAACTAGCACAATGATAGCTGAAGTTCCGGTACTTTATCGAATTTATTAAGTCCAGATAAAAAGCCCTTCCGTGCGGATGGGCTTAGTTTGCTTATTTCAATCCAAATTGAGTTTTATTTTGTAACTAATTTCCCTGGAACATGAAGTTACATTTGCTCCAAGGTCACCTTCCCCTTGTTTTAAAAGTTGTAAGGTGCCGTAGCTCCATAGTATATCTTCTCCTGTGTTCAAAAAAATGAACTAATTATTCATTTTTCAATTTTACTAATAATAGCGATTAAATTACAATAATTACGAATAGCCAAGAATGTGGATATATTTCATAAACCTTGGGTATTTAGAAAACTCAAGGATAGTTGGGTATTAGAATCATTGAAAGGTTTATACCATCTTTCACCTTTGATTGAGATTAAAGGAATACTCATTCATTAAAAGATGAAAAATATAACGTATGATTCTGGCATGTAAAGTTTAAGAAGGAGATGTATTTTTACTATGACTGACACAAAAGTTTTGTTTGAAACAATAACGGTGGGTAAGACAAGCTTAAAAAACCGCGTGGGTGTGGCTCCGATGACACGTACAAGTGCCTCGCCTGAAGGTTTAGCCACAGATCAAATGGTATCCTATTATACAAAATTTGCCCGTGGCGGGTTTGGCCTGATTATCACGGAAGGTGTTTACCCTGATGGCAAGTATGGCCAAGGTTATTTGAATCAACCCGGAATTATTAATGATGAACAGGTAGAAGCGTGGAAAAAAGTGATAGATTCTGTCCAAAGGGAAGGCGGAAAGATTTTTATTCAGCTCATGCACGCTGGAGCTTTGTCACAAGGCAATCGATTCAATAAGGATACTCTTGGTCCATCTGCTGTTCAACCAAAGGGTGAACAATTAGGCATTTATGGCGGGGAAGGAGCTTTTCCGATGCCTAAAGAGGCAACAAAAGAAGATATAGCAGATATCATTGAAGGCTTTGCAAGTGCAGCAGTTCGCTCCAAGCAAGCAGGGTTTGATGGCATTGAAATACATGGGGCAAATGGTTATATCTTGGATCAATTTTTGACCGATTATACAAATCAAAGAACAGACGAGTACGGAGGTTCCACGGGAAATCGTGTTCGCTTATTAGTTGAGGTATCCAAAGCTGTCCGCGAAGCAGTTGGTAATGAAATGACAGTCGGAATTCGTATATCCCAAGGCAAAGTTAATGACCACCATCATAAATGGGCAGGAAAAGCAAAGGATGCAGAGGTTATTTTTGGGCAATTAGGAAATGCAGGCCTTGATTTTATCCATGTAACTGAATATGAAGCATGGCAACCTGCGTTCCCTGAAGGAGAGGGGACAACAGCGTTGGATTCTGCATTTGATGATAATGGTGCAACCCTTGCTGCATTGGCTAAAAAGTATGGGAAATTACCGGTAATCGCAAACGGGTATCTGCATGACCCTCAAAGAGCAACTGAAATAATTGAAAAGGGAGAAGCAGATATAGTTACAATAGGACGAGGTGCGCTAGCAAACGGCGACTGGGCCAATAAAGTGAAAAATAATGGGCCGCTGAAAGAATTTGTTGCCGAAGAAATTTTAAGTCCAGACGCTAAGATAAAAGGATTTGAGGAATAACTGTAAAAAGGTACCAAGGGGATAGCTCACTGGAAGAAATGAGTTATTATGCTAAAATGATCCAGAGAGAGTAGAGAGGCTAATAAACTTAAATACCATTTTAATGTAATCAGCGTGTCTAAAACTTCTCATCTTATGAATGAAGGAATATCAACGGCTGAGATTACGGGTACTGCCGAGGCGTTTTATGATGGACTCCAAAGAATTAAATTTGGAAAAGAGCCATCTGAGTTACTGAATTTAAGCTTTGTAGGTTATGCTCTTTATGATAATCCGCAGGTTGCTAAGGCAATCTTTGTACCGTGGGAATATCAGGGCGGTGCGGGAACACTCAGCAAATAAGGTAATTGGAGAGCTAGTGTTGGATGATACTTTCGTTTGAAGGAACAACGACCAACAGGTGAATGACAAAAATAACATTAAAGAACAAATTAAAGAAAATAGTGAAATTAATGAAACAGCAGATTGTGGAGAAAGTAATTGGATGTAATATTTATGCAGAGAAATAAATTATCATAAACGGTACGTTAAAATTACTTAATAAAGATGATGTTGGAAGTGATTATAATTTTTATATGAATTGTCTTATTCTTACTTGCTGGAATAGCTGAAATTGGTGGTGGTTATCTTATTTGGCTATGGCTTAGAGAGGGGAACCTTTTTTTGGGTATGTTTGGAGGTGTAGAGTTTAGCTTTATAAGGCGTAATTGTCATATTTCAAACCTTCTCATCATTCGGTAGAATTTATGCTGCTTATGCAGCGGTTTTTATCGTCCTTTCAGTATTATGGGATGGGGTATTGATAAAAAAACGCCTGATTATTACGATTGGATTGGTGCAGCTATATGCTTAGTGGGTGTTTCGGTGATGTTGTTTGCACCACGCCAATAAAAAAGGAGCTTTATACATTTTCATACATTTCATTCTAAAAAATGGATGTTTCTCGACAGCCTAACAGCAGGTTGAACAATGTTCATCCTGCTGTTTTGATATATTTTAAAATCTTACTGGAACAGTATCATTTTTGATGAGTTTTCCACTCGGCGACATGTTAATACCTTTGTTGATACGCCTGATGACACCAAGGGGAAAAATAAAAATTCCACACACTACATTGTTTTGCAATTGTGGTGGGATTATCAGTAGAGGCAGCAACCGTATTTAACACCCTCCGTTATTTCTCCAATTTCATTGACAAGTGATTGCAACTCTTTTTCGATTCGTATACTTCCATTCTTAATTTGCCCCATAGAGTGGATAACCTGATTAAAAAATTGATCTAATTAATTGATTCCTTCCATTCCATTAGTAACCAACGTATTAGCTTCTGCTACGGAAAGATTCACGCCTTGGATTCCTGTATTTGTTTAAGAAATCAATGTACTTATATTATCTAAGTTATTTTTTCGTTTGTTCTGAAGTTTGCTTACTTCATCGGCCACAACAGCAAAACCCTTACCTTGTTCTCCAGCTCTTGCCGCTTCAATGATGGCATTTAAGGCCAAAAGATTAGTTTGATCGGCTATGGACGAAACGATTACAGTTACATCTAGGATTTTCGCAGATGTTCCTTTGAGTGTTTCAATCTGTTCATTAACCTCATTCATTCGTATTTCAATCTTTTTCATTGTATCCATCTGCTCAGTGTCTTTTTTAGACAATCTACCGTACTGTTGCCTTGAATTATCTTCATTAAGCTAGACTTATAGGATAAATTCGAGTAGAATTTTCGACAATCTGATCAATCTTATTCTTCACGTATGGTTGCAGTAGCTTGATTGTTGATAGATCATGGGGAGTAAATTTAGTCATTTGTAGTATTTTATAAACATAACTATTTGCTTTCACAGTAATAATAACATTTTTTTCATTATAGAAAAGGAAAACCCTAGGCTAGGCCTAGGGTTCCAAAAAGCTTTCAGCCTAGTATTAAAAAACTCTCCTATGGTGCTACAATATTTTTGGTTCGCCAACCAAAATATAAGCATTTCACGGAGGAGTTTTATGTTAAAAGACACTAATAGTTAAGCACACACAACTTGAAATTGTAAGTATCACATCGTATTTGCACCGAAGTACAGAAGACAAGTAATTTACGGAAAGATTAAAAAGGATATCGGTGAAATATTGCGAACTCTCTGTGAGAGAAAAGGTATAGAGATTATTGAAGCAACAGCGTGTAAAGATCATGTACATATGCTTGTAAGTATTCCACCAAAATTAAGCGTTTCCTCATTTGTAGGGTATTTAAAAGGAAAAAGTAGTTTGATGATTTTTGATCGTCATGCCAACTTGAAATACAGATGATCCAATACATAAGATGATTTATTTAGAAAAGCAGCCCGATTATTACATAATAAAATTAAATTTGAGGACATAGCGAGGGTTGAAGTAAAGAAATAGAAGGAAATGTTTTTTTTTTTGTCGAAGGAAGTTGGATAGAAGGGAGGGGATCTTATGGTTAGAGTGGAAATGATTATGAACGATACAATTACTTTTACTTCGAATGTAGATTTTAACACCGTTCAACTTATGATGAATTCAGATTTCATTACTCTCAACAGAAATACAATAAAAGTAGAAGCTAAAGAAGTTACGAGTGATGGTTTAGTGAGGTTTTATGGGCTCAAAGCAAAACCAGAAGAATACTTTAAGTAATCGTAACGGACCACCAGAGCTTGCAAAATTCAGGTGAAACCGTACAAAAAAAGTCTAATTACAAAAACCACTAGAATAATTGTAATAGGATTTTTTCAATCATATAGGAGAGAACTCAAATTATGGTGAATGGAATTGATATCACGGGTTTGAATTTTAACATTGTTGTTGCGATGTAGACCTGTTAATGAATGTAATAACTTCTTGTGAAAGAACTAATAATTTCTACGACCAATAATATCTCGTTATATAGTACTATTAAAAATTTTTGAGTTTTAGGATATATTACGTATCGACAAATATCGACATTTTTTTTATTATTATCTTGAAAGTTGATTGCTTTCTTTTTGTTCATTTTTGACTGGTGACCCATGGAAAAGGCGCCAGTCAACTTTTTAAAAATTATACATCTTAGAGTCAGCGTTTATGTTGACTCTTTTCTTTATCCAATTAATCAATCGGTAGAGGGGATAAAAAACTATCTAGATTTATTTGCATATAAGAATCTGTGTGAGTTCTGATCTGTCGTTCAGTGGCTTTAAAAGGTTCCAGCTTAGCACAGGCTTCCGAAATGAATGAATCTTGGGGAACTAACCTAAATATAATCCAAGAGGTAAAAATCCTTAGATTTTTAAAGGAAAAAAATCAAAACAATGAAAAGCAGCAAAACATCCATACTGTTCTATAAGTTTATTACCGTTGATGATGCTAAAGTAGAAAAATTTTCTACACCGAAGGGTATATTTTAATAGAGGTTAAGTTTTAACAAAACACATGGTTTCTGCATAAAAAATGATGAGAATTAACACTGTTTAAATATCAGATATAAAAAGAAGCCCGCTATATAAGTGGGCTTCTCCGACTATCAACAAAAGTAATTCCTAATCTGTAATCGTAAATTGCGTTTTTAATCGTTACTTTTCTCTAAAAAAATCCATAAAGGCCTGAAACATTTCATATCCTTGAAAAGAAAATAAAGATAAAGCTGTTATGGAAAACATAGCAATTGCAATAAATCGAATCCACATTTTAATTTTCCTCCTTTGAATGTAAATATTGATTATACTAATCGATTCAAAAGAGATGATTTCACATAATTCGACCCATAAAGAACAGGTGTAAGTAAAATCCTAGTCCTAAGCATTCGGATTGTTAAATAAAAGAAAACTAAGATTCCTAGCGCTTGGACAACTAAGGGAAGAATTAAAGTAACAGTAGCCGGATATTGCTCATCAGGACCATCCATTGGGTCTGGACTTAGAGTATTGGAAGAATCCATCATGTATTGACCCTGGAAAACAGACGCATGAGTGTCGTGTGTTTGATTGTTAACGAGATAGTAAGAAAAAAGTAATATGACAAATATAAAGGAAAGGGAATAGTGTCTTCTCAAAGTTAAAAGCCCCTTTTTAGCTATTGTTTTAATCATATACAATTTTATTAAATTATCAAGCTTTATTATTTTAATTTATAATACTTTCTAAACAGTTTAAGAAAGCGTTATAGAAACTATATGAATGTAACTAAAGAAAAATGAATATTATAATGTTTTAATAAATTTCTAGGCGTCGACCACTTACTTATGCTGTGCTAGCCCCAAATGGGAAAATTTATATGGATACGTATAATGACAATATTGTTTCCCCTTTAGATAAAGAACCTCAGTAATTTATGAAAGCAACAGGTTCACAAAAAAAACTTTGGATATTTTTTTACTGTTGATTATTTCCATAATTTATATTATTATCAAAATTGATAACAATGTCTCCAAGATAAATTAAAAGGAGCCGATATGTAAAAATTTTTATAATATTATTATCATTATTGATAATGATAATAATAAAATATAGGAGGTAAGTGTGTATGGCGCTTTCCAAGACTAAATTAATCCTGCATCCTGTACGTATGAAAATCATCCAGTCCCTTATTGGACGCGAATTAACCGTTCAACAATTGGCAGCCAGAATAAAAGATGTCCCACAAGCGACATTATATCGACACCTTGGCAAACTGCTTGAAGCGGATCTGATTAAAGTGGTACAGGAAAACCAGATTCGAGGAACAGTGGAAAAAGTATATGCTTTAAAGGAACAGACCGTAACATCACAGGAGGAATTTTTTAACTTGTCCAAGGAAGAACATTTGGAGCTGTTTTTAACATTTGCCGCCCAACTAGCAGGGCTGTACGAAAATTACTTAAATCAGGAAGATATCGATTTAGTCAGGGATGGTGTCAGCTACAGGGTGGCCAATCTATATTTGTCGGATACAGAATTTCTCGATTTAGTTCAAAAAATCGGCGGACTTATACAGGAGGCAGCATTAAATGATCCAACACCTCAGCGAAAAGCAAGAAATTTTGCCTCGATAGTAATACCGGAATCCCGGAAAAAATAATTTTTATTGGAGGGTTTCATAGTGGAAAAAGAAGTAAGTGTTAATGGGCCAATGCCTATCTACGGTACGATTGCTATTCCTGAAGGCGGAGGGAAATATCCAGCAATTTTAATCATACCGGGTTCGGGGCCAATAGACCGGGATGGCAATGATCGAAAAGGAAAATATATGACGAATTTATATAAGGACTTAGCTGATTACTTCAAAGGGCTGGGCTTCGTCGCCTTCCGTTTTGACAAACGGGGAACAGGCAAAAGTGAAGGTGAAATGTTGGTTACTGGACTGTCAGATTTAGTGGGGGATGCATACAGGTCTTTTGAATTCCTTAGGTCGCACCCTAATGTGGACCAAGAAAATATAATTGTATGTGGACACAGTGAAGGGACGATCATAGCAACTGCACTTGCTGAAAGAACCAATCCTGCGGGAATCATGCTTTTATCAGGGGGCGTCGATAACTTAATGGAAGCCCTAAAAAAACAGCGTCAGCTTGCATATCAAGAATTGTTCACATTGCCAGGTTTCAAGGGCTGGATAAACCGCAAATTAAAGATCGATGAAAAAAACGAAAAGAAATACGACAAGCTGATGAGAAAAATTATTAAATCTGAAACGGATATCGTGAGAGTGCAATTCTTTTTTAAGCAACCTGCTAAATGGTTTCGTGAACATAGTTCCTACAACACCAGAGAGGCTTTGAAAAACGTTTCTTGTCCTGTATTTGCTTTACATGGGGATAAGGATCCCTTGGTAGATAACGAGGTATTACATGATCTCCCCCGTTTGGTCGAAGGAGAAAGCGAGTTTCATATTATTCAAAATATGGAGCACGGATTAAGGTATCAAACAAAACCAAAAAGCATATTACAGCATAAAAAACTTTTCAAAGAAGCATTAAAACAGCCTCTTAACGCAGAAGCGTTGACGAAAGTCTCCGCATGGCTGCTATCAAACTATAAAACCGAGGATTCCAGATCCAATGAATAGGAAAGTGAGGCGGTACTAATGACGGTCAAGAGAAAGAATGTGAAGCTAGTGCTGTTTATGACAATTTTCGCATTCTTAAGCTGTATCATTGCCTTGCCTTATACTACAATTGCCCTCAAAGTACCAGCTGGAATCGAAATGTCCCAAACAATGCTCCTTGGGTTGATGATGGTTAATTTGACAGTAGGCTCATTATTTGCCTCTTTAATTGGAGTATGTTTGGGACCCAAAGTCGGATTAAAAGCGGAAATTTTAAGAAATTGGGTGTATAAGGATACTGGTGTCACATTCAATAAGCATTCAGTTCTTTTAGCTATAGCATTAGGCGCAATGGTTACATTTTTTACAATACTGATTGATAAGTTTATATTTCTCCCGTTAGTTCCCGAAATTGCAGAATTGCCTTCTGCCGGAAATGTGAACTTTCTGATTGGAATATCGACTGTTTTTCAAGGGGGTTATACTGAGGAGGTATTAATGCGTTTTGGCGGTGTAACCCTTGTCGTTTGGCTTTTATCTTTAGTGTTTAAAAAGAAACCAGCATGGATATATATTACAGCGATTTTACTGCTTTCTATATATTTTGGCATTGGGCATGTCGGTGCGCTTGGAGCCGATCCTCCCGCAATGCTTATATTCCGTACAATCGTCCTAAATACACTTTTCGGTGTAGTAACAGGACTTCTGTTTTGGAAAAAAGGACTTGAATACGCAATCATCGCTCATATGACTGCAGATATTATCATTCATAGTTTCTTCGGCTAGGGTACAAATTTTCATTTTTGGTTTAATTCCCTTTAAAAGTGCTTAGAATTTCTTTACGTTAATAAAAATGTCAAACTAGTAAATAAATGGTAGAGTATTGGCGGCTTTTGTAGTATGATTTTTGTACTAGGAAAAATGGGGCAAAGGGGTCTACTCTCAATTTATGAATAGGATAGAGAACAGGCAAAAGAAACGAAGGCGGTTGAAAAGGTCGGTTAAACGGGTCCTCCTACTAGGAATTATTCTTATAGTTGTGCTGCTGATATATAATTATTTTAGTACTAAGCCAGAACCTGCTGTAACAACTCAGGACGATAGAAATGAAAATGTGGAGGAAGATAAATCGGATCAAACTCCTCCATCTAGTAAAAAAGAAACAGCAGAAAGTAAAATTAATACCACGGTTACCATAAGTGCTGCCGGCGATTTTACTCTCGGTACGGATGAAAGCTTTCCCTATGATGGCTCATTTCCGCAAGAGGCGGCAAACAATGGACTGTCATACTTCGTAGCGAAACTGGATAATATTTTTAAACAAGATGACCTATCTACTGTGAATTTAGAAACAACACTCACACACGCCACACGAAAAGCTGAGAAAACTTTTCGTTTTAAAGGAGATCCTTCGTATGCGAAGATATTAACCATGGGCGGAATTGAGTCGGTGAATCTTGCAAATAATCATATCCATGATTATTTGGAACAGGGATACCAAGATACGATGAATCATTTGAAAGAGCAGGGGATTGGGTATTTCGGTTATGAAAACCATTATGTTACAGCCATAAAAGGGGTTAAAATAGGCGCCCTGGGGTATGAGGGCTGGAGGGATACACCTGAAATACGAGATACAGTTTCTAACGATATTAAAAAGTTAAGGGATCAAGGTGTTAAAATCATCCTTGTCCACTTCCATTGGGGTATAGAAAAGAGTTATGTACCAAATGAATCCCAGAAGTCCCTTGCCCATTATACAATTGATAGCGGGGCTGACCTCGTTCTAGGGCATCACCCGCATGTGGTGCAGGGAATAGAGGAATACAATGGAAAATTTATTGTGTATAGCCTTGGGAATTTTATGTTTGGCGGAAACAGTCGTACAAACGATAAGGATACTTTTGTATTCCAGCAGACGTTTCATATCAATGATGGTGAACTGTCTCAACAAAAAGAAATCAATGTGGTGCCCTTCTCTATTTCTTCTATTACTTCCCGGAATAATTACCAGCCAATGAAGTTGACAGGGAAGGAAGCAGAACGGGTCAAGGAAAAAATCATAGATGTATCTAATCAAATCGAGGGTTCTGATTGGCTTCAGTATGAAAGAAACCAGAACTAAATCAAAGCTGCGCAGCAAGTGCAGCTTTATTTATGTTAATTAAATTCTTATATCAGTTTAACATGGAAGTTCCGGATTTCAGCATGTGACTTCAATTTATTATATTGTAGGCTTCTTTTTCTTCTCATGATCCTTAGTGTAACGGTCATCAGTGGTATTAAGGTGGAACTCGTTCGATGCTTCCGTTTGAAATTGGGTGGTAGGATGGGACCTGGAACTTAAATCTGGCGATAGGATATGATTTGCTACATATCTATGGAAGAAATACTCGAACATAGCCAGCGCAAGAGAGGCAACAAGTGCGGCATAAAACGGATTTCTGAAGGCCTCCAAATTAGCTGTCATAAGCCAAATTAAAACCAATGCCATTCCAAAATCAGCGATTGTAGCAACAGTATTATTTGTTCTTCGTAAGATTACTAAATCTCCAATTATATATTCAACTGCAATCAGCGTCATAGTGAAAAGGAGAACAAGGGGGAAAGCTAATCCCAAAGCAACCCCAAGAACAATGTACATAAGTGCCAATGTGGAAATAAACTTAAAAGATATTGCACGGAAGTGTCGCATTCTAAACACTCCTTTAACTGTATTTTTAATGTTTTCGACCGGATGATAGTATGCGTTACCTACTATGGGAAAAGTAAATCTTTATAATGTGAATTTATGAAATGAGAGGGAATCATCCACTTGATTCCCACTCCAGTATAATTTTTAATTTACACCTACGTTATTGAGTATCTGCTGTTGTTGTATCAATACCATTATCTTCAGGGAATATCGAGAGGTTTGATGTTAGTTCGTTTTCCTGTAATACCGGTTGGTTTGCTTCAGTCTTTCCTCTAAATTGCAGAAAATTTTCCTTATAGCTTTTCTCTTTAAAATTGTCCTTTTCCACCACGATCATCACCTCCAATTTTATTCTTCCCAACCAAAAACCTTATTATTTCAGATGAAAAGTTATTCTCCAACATCATAGAATCCTTCAAAAAAATAAATGGTTGTGGACCGGGAGATTTGTGGATAATAAATACGACTTAACGCGTTAGGAGGCAAAATAATGACAAACGATAAGCTAATAAATGGAAATAAAAAAGACACCACTCCCCGGCTAGAAGGCGATGTTGACACGAGTGGAGGTTCTCTAAACAGCCAATTAGATACCGATAATGCATTTAGCAAAGCAGGCTTAGACAATGCTAGTTCGACCGAGAATGCTTTGAACAAAGCCAATTTTCCTGAATAACGTAATGTGCTGCTACTTAATCTTATTTGGTGCAATTTGTCATGATTCTAAAGATAAGGAGAATCAAAATGGGTATGGGTATTAATGAGTTTTCAAAAAGTGTTTCAAAAGATAAGAAAAGAGGAGAACAACACGAAAAGTCTCCTATTCCTGCAGAACATTCGGTTGATAGACCTAACGATCCTGCAGGCATTCGTGGCGGAGACAGTAGAGGACAATAAAGACTACAAAATACACCTGAATCGAGCCAGTCTTCCGACCGGCTCCTTTAATTTTCTTTGATAAACACAACCTGATCATGGTTACAAGATGCACAGGACATTAAATGAGGGCAAATATTGTCTTTTGTTGTGTTTTGATACCCATCACCCATTTTTACAGTATCTTCATCATTATAATGACCATATGGGTCCATAAAGTCAGATACCTTTCCAGAATCATTCAGCATTGTACCGCATTCAGTGCAATACATTTCCAATTCCTCAAATCCATTACATAACGGACACATAGCCATATAGTTTCACTCCTTCATCCTGGCATTGTTCCTAAAAACGATAAGACACGCTTCATATTGGTGTTGCAAATTAGTGTTCCTACAATGACAGCTAAATATTTTTAAAAAAATTTATTTTACCTATTGATAAATCTCCTTATGTTTTGTTATTATATAAAAGTTAGTTCTTCAGAAGAAGATTTATGAGTATAACCAATAATTTCTTGTCCCAGTAGCTCAGCAGGATAGAGCGACAGCCTCCTAAGCTGTAGGTCGTAGGTTCGATTCCTATCTGGGACGCTAACAAAGATAGACGCAATGTTTGCTTATGAAAACCGTTCTTTAAATGGTTTGAATTTGTGGATATAGCGTCTTTTTTATGGGATTTGTAGGATTAACCTTAGGTACGCAGAATCTATGGAAGAAATTTGTCATCGTATATATATCTAGGTGAAAGACATCTGTTTTTGTTGTTACATAATGCATCGTTGTACTTTATAGTGAACGTTTTTTATTTACTCTATTGGCTTTGGTTGTTGGACTAATTTGGTACCACTAATCGGTCATCTAAGGGGGAAGGTAATGTCGTTTGCCCTGTCTGTCGTATTCTTAATTCCTGCAACCGCTGCCAATGTAAAATTAGAGAAAGTGAAGACGACGTTTCTGTCCTAATTAATGGAGTAAAAGTACAAGGAGACGCAACTCATTGGACACTCGGGAAGATTTGGGTAGACGCTAAGGGATACGCGGATTTGTTGGAACGGAAATATACTTACAATGAGAAAAAAGAATCAATTTACAATTAGCGGAAAGACTCTACCTGTAAAGATCTATAATGGAAGACCAGCTGTTGATGTTAGAGAAATTTGTGACGCGACAGGAGGGGACAACGTATTATGGGACCAAAGTAAGAAGATATGGGAAGCATACGTATTAGATTTGCCTGAGGGTGCTATTTCATTAGAGGGTTCGAAAGATGTCATGGATCCGGGTGTTCTAGGAATGGGGCAACATTGGGGACTTCCAACTGAATTTCCTCTTGGTCCTATATATGGCGTGGAGAAAGGTAAAGTTAGTCTTTATTAAGCAGATGATTAGCCAGGATGACTTTGTGAAGGGTAAAAACCATGTTAATATTCCGGGAATGAAAGGGTTACCTTCGCCTTCAATTGTGCATTCTGATTTCGAATTAGTTCCAAATAGCCATCCAGGATTTGAAGTCCACATTTTGATATTCTTCAATATGTTGTTACCCATGAAGTACATTTAAAGTTTAGTTTGCACCTGGGGGAACTGAGGTTGGACATAAACATTAAAATAATAACGGTGAAGTGCATCCTTTCGAGGGTGCGGTTTTCTGTTGAATCCTTTTCCTACAGGTGGATTAAGACAACGTTTTGAGAGGGACATTTTGCTGTTGGAATGTCCGAAATACCTTATAAAAGCAATGAAACTATTTACCCCATTTAAGAAACATCGTTAATGTACAACATTGTGAACCAAGGGCTTGGGCATGAATGGTCAGTAAAACCCCACTTGGAGTGTATTGAGTTGTAACAGGTGTGCTTGTGCCTATCGATTTAATTAAACGATCCACTTCCTGCTGATTTCCTTGTTGTGCAGCTGACATTAACCTGTTGGCGAATTGTGGTTCAGCAAACTTTTTAAGGATAGAGCCGGCTTCGACAACAGTTTTTTGAAAGGCGGCAACAGATTGTTCAAATGTTGAGGTGTCGACAGGAGGATATTGCCGATATATTGGGAGATGAGAATAAGGTTTTTGATAATACATGATTTCACTCCTCTTTTTGATTATGTTTATGAACTGTAATGAATTCTGGTTACTCAAAGTGTATGTTACTTAAAGTAAGTTCTTGAATAGGGCTCATAGGATTTGAACGTGAAAATATAAAAAAGTCTTAACATAGGCAAACTGTAAACTCAGCTTATATTTATGAAAACACACCTCTGTGGTTTGAGAAATTGCAGGTTAAAATGCTTTCTCCTAATAATAACTACTAAAAATGAAATCAATAATCTATAGCTTTCGAAGAACAATACTAGCCGGCCGGAAACAACCTTAAAGCCTTCGCCTTGGCTTTTAAATGAGTTATACTTGAATCGGGAGGAACGTCTTTGAATATAAAGGTAACCTACTAAACGAAAACACGGTTTTCAAACTACAAGGTATCATTAGTTCAATCGAAATTCTTTACGTATATAAAAGGAAACTTAGTGCTAGAATGAGAAGTAGTGATGAAAAACTATAAGTAGGTATTGGATCTTCAAACTCCACGACGTGATATTCTATAATTATATTATGTTAACAAGAAGAAGGCGATTAAGCGGTACACGACATTAAAGAAATTTTCATTAGATTATAAGTTGAAAGGGGATGGAATTTATGAAAGCCGTAAAAATACTTTCAGTAATAGTAGTAATTCTGGCCATAATTGGAGTTGGAATCTACCATTTCGGAACAAAAATCGCATCTGACCAATTGGTATCGGCTGTTTCAGATCAGCTTGAAAGCAGTGGGGAAGCCGAAGAAATTAGGACAGCTATTGAAAATGACCCGGAACTTAAGAAGTTTGTTGAAGAAGGTAAAAATGTGGATGAAGGTACATTGCCGTTCACAACAAAAGAAGAAGCCACAAAGACTTTGGTCAGTAAGTTTGGCATCGGAAATTTAAAAGATATACAAACACAAGTCCAGAATGGAACAATTACAAAAGAAGAACTAATGGCTGAAGTTCAAAGCAAGCTCACCGAGGAGGAAATACTGGCATTAAAAGTTATTGCTTATAAAGAATTGAATAAAGAATAAAAAAAAGCCCTGGCCCCTGCCCAGGCTTTTGCAATTTATAGATTATTAAAACCTGCACAAAATTTAATCAGTTATTCCCGGCGTTGTTTTTCAGATTAATCAGCACGTTTACTACAAAAAAGATAACTCCTATGCTTAAAATACTAGCACCAATTGCGATTACAGGCTCAAATGCTGTTTTTCCGGATTCAATTAATAGTAAACCAATCATCATAATTGGCAGGCCTATGTTATAGAGCCAATAATGTACTTTGGCCAAAGAGTTTTCACCAGTTGAAGGAAAGAAATGATAAATAAGCCCCATTAATGCGAGAGAGGCCCAACCCAGCAAATTGATGTGGGCATGTGCCGGTGCATATTGGAACTTGTGTGTAATGGACATGAACATCCCCATTCCAATTCCGATCAAAAAGTAGACAACCGATGATTTAATAAATGAAATACCCATAATATCCACCCCCTTTTACCTATATATGAGGCGGAGTGGGTAAAAAATTCCTAGTATTATGCCGGACTTAGACAATATGAAATTAAAAAAAGCGCATATGCGCTTTTTAATGGAATTGACGATACAAACCAATTACTTTTCCAAGAATGGAGACGTTTCTTAAAATGATTGGATCCATATTTGAATTTTCCGGCTGAAGCCGTATAAAATCTTTTTCTTTAAAAAATCTTTTAACAGTGGCTTCATCGTCTTCGGTCATTGCCACTACAATATCACCATTGTTCGCCGTTTTTTGCTGCTTAACGATTACAAAATCCCCATCCAATATCCCTGCTTCAATCATACTTTCCCCCATAATCTCAAGCATGAATACCTGTTCATCATGTGGAGCCATATTTTCCGGAAGAGGAAAATACTCTTCAATGTTCTCCACTGCGGTAATTGGCAGGCCGGCTGTGACTTTACCAAGCAAAGGTACATTAATGACTCCGCTTTGAGGGATAGTGCTGCCTTCCTCCAAATCGAGAACCTCAATTGCCCTTGGTTTCGTTGGATCCCTCCTGATAAGCCCTTTGCTTTCTAGTCTCGAAAGATGGCCATGTACTGTTGAGCTAGATGCCAGGCCTACAGCTTCTCCAATCTCCCGAACGGAAGGAGGATAACCTTTTTTGCGTACTTCTTCCTTTATAAATTCTAAAATATCGTTTTGCCTTTTCGATAGTTTTGTCATCTCACGCACCCCATCTCAAAATCCTTGGGTTCATTATATCATGTCCACATGTGGTATACAAACATAAGTTCGAATTTATTTATTGACACAAAACAAACGTTCGGTTTATACTCGAGTCAGAAAACGAACAAGTATTCGATTTTTGGAGGTATTTACATGAAAAAATTAATTAAAAAAAATTCTTATACTATTTTGTTACTGGGCGTAGTATTTATTTTTTCATTATTGCTATCATTAAAATCTGAACAGGAAAACATGGATAACTACCTATCGATAAAGGTTGCTACAGGGGAAACTCTCTGGCAGCTCGCTGATCGTTACGAAACTGAAAAACTTTCAAGAACACAATTTATTTCCTGGATAGAAGAACAAAATGGAATAAGCGCTGAATCTCTTCAGCCTGGAGATGAGATTTTTATTCCTGTTGAGAAAAATTCCACCATACATAATCTTGCAATTGAATAAAAAAGGATTTGAAAAATCAATGAAAGCAATTATTTACTGCCGAGTAAGCACAGAAAAAGCCTCTCAGGAAACTTCACTCTTAAGGCAGGAGGAGGAGCTGAGGGAACTTGCTGCGAGGCTGGATTTTGAAGTAGTCGAAGTTATAAAGGAACAAGCAAGCGGTTATGAATTGGATAGGGACGGCATTTTTAGAATGCTTGAACTGGTAAGAAATAAACAAGCAACCGCTCTTTTAGTCCAGGATGAAACCAGGCTTGGCAGGGGAAATGCCAAGATTGCCCTCTTTCATGTGATCCTTAAAGAAGGAGTCAGGATCTATTCTCTTTCACATTCCGGAGAAATCGAGTTATCTGACTCAGACAGTATGGTACTAAACATCATCAGCATCGTAGAAGAATACCAAAGAAAGCTGCATAACTTGAAAATCAAGAGAGGCATGCTGCGTGCTGTGGAAAACGGGTACAAGCCTCAAAAAAATCTGGCTAACCGTGGAAATATTGGTGGACGGGAACGAAAGGAAGTACCGGTTGCGGAAATTGTTAGACTAAGGGAAAATGGGCTTACATTTGAAGAGGTAGCTGCCACCTTAAGAGGATTTGGATATAAAATTTCCAAGGCTACTGTTCACAGAAGATATTTGGAATACCAAAATGGGCAGGAAGACGTCTAACCTTGTAACTTGTCTTTTAGCAATATTTTTTATAAGATGGGCAGTATCACCATCACTAAAAAAGGAGCCGAAAGATGCTGTCCAAAGAAAAAATCGCTCGTATTAACGAGTTATCTAAAAAATCCAGAGAAACCGGATTGTCAGAAGAAGAGGCAAAGGAACAAACAAAACTTAGAAGCGAATATCTACAATCTTTTAGGAATTCGATGGCCAATACATTGGAAGGTGTAACGATAATTGACCCGGAGGGTAACGATGTCACTCCGCAAAAGATAAAGGATATAAGGGAAAAAAAGAAAAAGCTCCACTAAGGAGGCTTTCACAGGGAATACATCGATTCGTATGTATTCTCTTTTTTTGCGAATGATAATAAGAGGGCACTAATATTGATAAAACAATAATTGTGGGAAAACTATGTAAACTCATGGTCTTAACTGAAGAATTTTAGTTGTCTTTATAAAGAGGTAACTATAATATATAAGAGTGATTATCAAAGAAGGGATGTTTTTTCATGTTAGAAAAGATTGATGCGCTATCGATCAGTACCATTCGTACTTTGTCCATCGACGCGATTGAGAAAGCAAAATCAGGTCATCCAGGCATGCCGATGGGTGCTGCTCCGATGGCTTATACATTATGGACACAATTTATGAACCATAACCCAAAAAATCCTGAATGGTTTAACAGGGACCGTTTTGTTCTTTCTGCCGGACATGGTTCTATGCTTCTTTACAGCTTACTTCATTTATCCGGGTATGATTTATCCATGGATGATATAAAGAATTTCCGCCAATGGGGCAGCAAAACGCCTGGCCACCCGGAATACGGCCATACAGCTGGCGTAGATGCAACTACGGGTCCACTTGGCCAAGGTATTGCGATGGCAGTCGGAATGGCAATGGCCGAAAGGCATTTGGCAGCGACTTATAATCGTGAATCTTTTAATGTTGTAGACCACTATACATACAGTGTTTGCGGAGATGGGGATTTAATGGAGGGTGTTTCTGCTGAGGCAGCTTCTTTAGCGGGCCATCTTAAGCTTGGCAGATTGGTTGTTTTATATGACTCGAATGATATTTCATTGGATGGCGACCTTGATAAGTCTTTCAGTGAAAGTGTTGAAAATCGTTTTAAAGCTTACGGCTGGCAATACATCCGTGTAAATGACGGAAATGATTTGCAGGAAATTGCGAATGCAATTAAAGAAGCGAAAAGCGATGAAACACGGCCTACTTTGATTGAGGTAAAGACAATCATTGGCTACGGTTCTCCGAATAGGGCAGGAACTTCTTCCGTACATGGTGCACCGCTGGGTGAAGATGAATTAAAGCTAACAAAGGATGCTTACAAGTGGACGTTTGAAAAGGATTTCCATGTACCTGATGAGGTGTACAAGCATTTTGAAGAGTCTTGTGTTCAAGCGGGATTAAGCAAAGAAGAAGACTGGAACAACTTGTTTGCTCAGTACAAGAAAGCCTATCCGGAGCTAGGGGCTCAGCTTGAAAGTGCAATGAAGGGGGAACTTCCTTCAGGATGGGACAAAGATATCCCAGTATATGAAGAAGGAAAGAGCCTTGCTTCACGTGCTTCCAGCGGTGAGGTATTAAACGCGATCGCTAAGAACCTTCCTACCTTTATTGGCGGATCTGCTGACCTGGCGGGCTCCAATAATACGATGATCAAAGGCCAGGCGGATTATATGCCTGGTGAATACGAAGGCAGAAATATTTGGTTTGGGGTACGTGAGTTCGCAATGGGTGCGGCATTAAACGGTATGGCTCTACATGGCGGTATCCAAGTATTCGGAGGAACATTCTTTGTATTCTCGGATTACCTTCGCCCCGCGATCCGTTTGGCCGCATTAATGGGCCTTCCAGTCACATATGTTTTTACACATGACAGTATAGCGGTTGGAGAAGACGGGCCAACTCATGAGCCAATTGAACAATTGCCAGCATTGCGTGCTATGCCGAAGCTTGGCGTCATACGTCCGGCTGATGGAAATGAAGTTGCCGCTGCTTGGAAGGTCGCGCTTGAATCAAAGAACAAACCAACTACGCTTGTGTTAACACGCCAAAATCTGCCTACACTTCCAAATACGGCAAAGCTGGCATATGATGGTATTTCAAAAGGGGCATACGTTGTGTCGCCAGCTGGCAAGGAGCAGGCTGATGCCTTACTTCTTGCGAGCGGTTCAGAAGTAAATCTCGCAGTAGATGCACAAAAGGCGTTGGCATCAGAAGGGATTGATGTAGCCGTTGTTAGTATGCCTTCATGGGACCGATTTGAAGAGCAGACTAAAGAATACAAGCAGAGCGTTATCAGTCCTGCTGTCAAAAAGCGTCTTGCCATTGAAATGGCAGCACCGCTTGGTTGGGATCGTTATACAGGAGATGAAGGTGAAATTCTAGCGATCAACCATTTCGGAGCTTCAGCACCGGGAGGAAGGATCATGCAGGAATTCGGCTTTACAGTTGAAAATGTTGTTGCTCGTGTTAAAACAATGCTTGGAAAATAATATCACTAGGGACCTGTCTATGCTCGGACAGGTTTCTTTTTATTTCCTTTAAAAATTTATCAGTTTTCCATCAATAGTTATTATTTTACATACAACAACAAATAGAATATAGTAAAAACATACAGTATTTTCAGAAAACTATTCATTCGACAAAAGAAGATTTAATTTTCACCATCAAACAACATATCTTTTTATTTTTGACATATATAATAGCAAAAAGGAGTGTTTGGAGGCGGTTGGAATGAGGAATTACCGAATCTATCTGATTGAGGATGAATTTGCTCACCATTTTTATGGAAGAGAGCGTTTATTTTTCAATTTGTTTTTGGAGTATACTAATTCATCCGGCAGACAAAAGAGTATTCTGCACAAACAAATCGAATATATCACTAGGTCCATTCCTGTAGCTGCTTTAAAAAATATATTAGAAAAATTATCAATTCGAAATAAGGAATTTTTATATAAGGATGGGATATATTATTTAGAAAAGAGGACTGGAAAGAGCAAAGCAGTACTTAAATTAGGCAACGAATTTCTTGCATTGCAGGCTGACGGTAACTTCGAAGCTGAAACATCCTTTTTTGAGTGTATCCGGAAATATGAATCAGGTTTTCTGGCCATTGATCTTGAAAATCATCGGTATGGGTGGCTTAAGCCTGTAAAAGAAAGAAAATTTGTCTAAAAAGGCGATATTTTAAGCCTTGTTATTGTATAATAACCCTTGGTCTAGTACACTGTATGATAGACAACATGATAGGAGGAAATTATATGTGGGGTTATATTCTAGTCGGTATTTTGGCGTTATTAGCCGGAATAGCACTAGGATTTTTCATTGCTCGCCGCTATATGATGAGCTACCTAAAGAAAAATCCGCCAATTAATGAGCAAATGTTAAAAATGATGATGATGCAAATGGGCATGAAGCCTTCGCAAAAGAAAATTAACCAAATGATGAGTGCAATGAACAAACAGGGTATGAAGTAGGACAACCCTTGAAGCCAGACAGGGCGAGGGTTCCAGCGTTTGTTTGGTGCGTAATTGGTGAAGATAGTTAACGAAAACAACTACCTGGGGTTAATCCTTTCTCATTATTTTCGTCAATTTTGCTTAAGTTTTCTTTTGTCATCAACTTTACCACTCTTACTGTTGAAAGATTAACAGGAGGGTGGTTTTTTTATGCAATTAGAAGAAACAATTGAAGAATATTTTTATCACTGTATGGACAAAGGTTTCACACCCAAAATCATGAAAAATAAACGACAGGAAATAAAACAGATAAAAGAATTTCTTCAGGAAAAAAGAGGTATTCGTGAATTAGAGAGTATTTCGGTTCATGATTTAAAAGCTTACATAAGGCTTAAACAAAAATCTGGATTAAAACTTGAAGGTATTGTTTCAATGTGGAAAATTATCGCTGCATTTTTCAGTTGGTGCGAAAAGAAAGAATATATAAAGGAAAATATAGCAAAAAAGTGGAAACATCAAAGGCGCCTAATAAGGTTTTAAAAGGATTTACCAATGAACAAGTATGTGAAATGATTCATTCCTTCTCGAGTAAGAATTACATGGAACTAAGGAATATGGCTATTATTGCAGAACTTGCTGATTATGGCTTAAGGGCTATGGAAATTTAAAACTTAACAGCGGAAAAAATCTTTGTTAATGGAAAAGGGAATAAAGAACGAATTGTATTTATTAGCCCAGCACTAAAGAAGATCCTAATTAAATACGAACGAATGTGGACAAGCCATTCATTTGGAAAATCCATGAGGAAATATTGGGAAATAAAGCATGCGGTTGGAAAATGTGTAGCATTATTACGTGTAACCTCATCCGAGACAATACAGAGTGAAATTTTTAATGAACTTAGAAAACTACCTACGATCCAATCAGCTGGAAAATAAATTCTTGCAGATAGAAGTTACTGATTAGACTATATTCAGCGGATATTTTAAGCGTTTAACCCTAAGTACTTATACCCCTGATTGTAATTAGTATGCAAATTCTTTACTTCTTACAGTAAACCCTTGACTTCGGTTTACCGCTTTTTCATATATTGTTTTCCTATGTTGTGGGTTAGAAGTATGTAACGTAAATTTATAATGAAAACATTCACACCTATTTTAATGTAAAATTTTTCACTTATGCAGAAATTGATATATAGTAACTACCATTGGAGGGTTAAAATGAAAAATTTTCTACTGATATAATTCAATCAAAATTACTAAGAATAGGGAAGTGGCTTGGTTTTGAAGTAAAGGAAGAATATAAATTTGAACAACTAAAAGGTTTGTATACACCAAGATATGATGTAATTTGGTTATTAAATGTATCGGGACTTGATGTGCAAAAGGTCTTAAATATTCCGTTGGTTGACCATAAGTATGATCCCTTTGCAGCATTCGCAATCAAAGGATCAACAACCACTTAAAAAAATCAATTAGGCAGTATCCGGAATCTTAAACTTTCACCTTGTTATTATAATTTTATAGTAGTTAATAATGCATCTGCAGCAAAAGAAAATGATACATATAGACGTGCCATGGAAATTGTGAGAACCATCAACGTATTATGGGGGAACGACCACTCTTTCTTTTTGATGCATGCATGTTAGTAGGAATTCCGACTTTTGATCAAATGGTTTTGAGTATAAGTTCGGACAAAAAGGTTCGAATAAAAGGCTATGGCGGGGAGAAAGGCTCCATTGATGTAGCTGAGAAATTATTTAATGTTCTGGCTCAAACAAAACTACAAATTGATAATGATCGCACGCCTGATTACTTTAAATGGGCCTTCCATTTAGATGGAATATATATGCCTTCAAAGCATTTCACATATGAAGCTGTAACATTTCAGCAAAAAGAAGTGCAAAAAGACAGTCAATATTATTACAAACCGAAATTGATATGCCTGCTGGTTTTTATATAGGAGGAGGCTTTATCGGTTTCTTAATCGAAATGTCGGTACGTTTAAAAAGTGATGCTATCCATTTTCCGCTCTTATATTAGGGATAAACAAGTCAAGGAGTTGAATTTAACGAAGTTCAAACATTTTGGTTGGATGGTAGCCTCAAAAGCAATGGTATCATATATAGAGACATATAAGTCCCATTTAGGTATGCAAAACGTGGAGCATATTACAATAGAGGAGTTGTAGTCTTGAAAATTTTATTGGTGCAACCTTACGAAGACTCAATATAACTATCAGAAATTATATGACGAAGTCAAAGAGATCATTACATATGTCGGAAAGCCGTATGAGGCAGAAATAATGGACGGTTTGATGAGGGGAAACAGGAAAACGAACTGCCCTCCTGTCCGGCTTATAGGTGGAACACCCTGAAACCCGAAGACAAGAAGGCAATATCTAATTCCTGTTTTCTACTCTACGTTGCAAGATGGTGGAATAGGTTGGGGTGGAGTGCCCCAGGTATGTTTCCAGTTGACGGGAGTGTCCACCCTTGTAGGGATGCCTCTTGCATCCTATATTCCTATTTCCGGTATATAATGACCGCTAATATCATTTTCGAAAGAGTATTCCTAGTGTCAACATCATAACCATAAAAGTTGCTTAAGGGCTCCGTAGCAGAAAACGCTGTATCTTACCGCTCGGCGTTTTTGGGAGCGCATCGATGAACTCGATTTCACGCGGATACGTATGTGCAGACAGATTTCCTTTGACAAACTGACTTAATTCCATGCTCAATTCTTCACTTGGTACGAAACCTGGCCGAAGGACGACAAACGCTTTCACGATTTCTCCACGTCTTTCATCAGGAACCCCGATAACCGCGGCTTCCGCAACAGCGTCATGGCCCATCAAGGCACTCTCCACCTCAAAAGGTCCAATCCGGTATCCTGAACTGGAAATAATATCGTCCGATCGGCCGGAAAAGTAAAGAAAGTTATCCTCGTCTCGGCTCCCTGCGTCACCGGTCATGTAATAGCGCGATCCGGTCACAAAACGCTCTTCAGTCCGTTCCTTATCATGATAGTAGCCGCGGAACCAAAACAAAGGAGAACTCTCCGTATCGATGACTAACTGACCTTCAACACCAGGAGGCAATTCAGTACCCTCTTCGTTCACAACCACAACTCGGAAGCCTGGCATGGATTGACCCATAGATCCAGCTTTCAGAGGACGCTGCAGCGCAGGGAAGTGATGGTTGTTGACAACCATGCCTTGTTCGGTTTGTCCATAGTGGTCGTAAACCGGCACACCTAACTGCACTTCTGCCCAGGTGCTGACATCTGGATTCAAAGGCTCTCCAGCACTGGAAAGAATGCGCAATCCCAATTTATCCTTAAGTCCATGCGGTACACCATTTGCCCGCATCGATCGGTAGACGGTTGGAGCAGCTGCGAAGTTTGTGACCTGATATTCTTCGAGAAAGCGATAAGCTTCTTCAACGCTAAAGGGTGCATTAACCATAATAAATGTCTGACCAAGAAGTAGGGGACCAACGACACCATAATATAGGCCATAGGCCCATCCGGGATCTGCAATGTTCCAATATATATCCTCTTTTCTGAGATCGAGCCCAAATCGCATATACCCTTCAAACGCCGCCAATGCACGGATTGGAACTTCCACACCTTTGGGATAGCCAGTCGTACCAGAAGTATAGAGCAAGATAAACAAATCTTCTCCCGTAACCTCTGTGTTTTCCAAAATGGGCATTGCTTGTTCGATCGCACTCCAAAATTCGATGTCAGAAGAATCTATCCGTTCATTAGACAATGACGGGATCGTAATTACACGAATCTTGGATGTGTCAACCGCTTCAGTCTCCTTTGTCGTTCCATTTAATTTTTTACGATTGACCGAATCGGTAATTACGACACATGCACCACTGTTTTCGACTCGATGGGAGATAGCCTTTGGGCCAAATGCGGTAAACAGTGGTACATGAACCGCTCCGAGTCTCCAGACAGCAAGAACTGAAATCAGAATCTCAGGCCCTTTTGGCAACAGAATTGCCACTCGATGGCCTTTCTCAACCCCAAGGTCCTGAAGCACGCTGGCGAATTTCCTGGAAAGTTCATGTAACTGCCTATATGTATACGCTCTCTTTTCACCCGTCACATTTTCATAACGCAGTGCTACTTTGTCCTGGTCATGACGATCACAGAGTAAATAAGCAACTGAAGGTACTGCTCGGTCATATTCATTGAGCAAATTTCCTACTTGCTCTGATACATTCTCTGGCATGGTATCCGCCTCTCTTTCTTTTGAGTAAAGTTGGTAATGATCATATTTTTAGGGGTTTGTATGACCAATATGTAGCAAATAAGGGATATAGGAACCTGGAGGATACCCCTTTCTAAGAAAATTGTTTTTGTTTATTTGAAAATATAAATATTCAAAGTTTATATTGACCAGGCTCCAATTAGTAAAGGTCTAGAGGTTGACTAGTTTGATAGAGATAGGCATTACAGTCTTTTAGGCGTATTACGAAACAATAACGCCAAAATTACTGAGCATTAAGAGGAGGTGGGGCGAGACGGTCATTTCAATTCTAATATTATTCACTGTATACATTAATACTATTAAATTATTAAGATTATTGCCAATAATATGAATTTTAAGTGTTTTTGAAAATATGGTAGTCAGCTCAATTTTTTTAATGGGGTTCAGCAGAATAAATATAATGCATTCATAAATAGAAAAATTAGAATACCAGGATGGAAGTAGGATTTAGACATGGCCATCAACTGATAGGACCAGGAATGGAGCGCATCAAGACAGTAACAAGATTATCTATTCTATTGTTCGATTACTGTTTCGTGTAATTATTTAATGTAAGTATCATTTACACAAATGTTGAAACTGTTAACTTTACCTTTATAAAATGGTTAAATATACTTAAATTGCAATTTAAAAATTCTGAAATTTTAGATATTTAAGGAGGGTAAAGAAATAATTGCATTAACCATTTTTTTTGCGCACAAAAAACACATTGATTGAATGTTGTCATTAAAGTTGAAAAATTAAAGATGAATTCAATTAATGAAGGGAGTAGAAAACATGACAAGAACTGAACTCGTTTGTGGTGTAGATATTGGGGGTACATTTACTGATTGTGTTTTATTGGATATAGACGGAAATGTAGTTTATGGTAAAGCACTTACATCATATAAAGATGGATTTGAATCGGGTTTTTTTAATAGTATAGAAGCTGCTGGGGAACAAATGGGGCTTTCTACACAAGAGGTATTTGAAAGGCTGTCGAGGATTTCACATGGTTCTACGATAGCAACTAATATTGTTGCAGAAAGAAATGGTTCGCGAGTGGGACTAATCACCACGAAGGGACATGAAGATACGATTATTATGATGCGGGGCTTAGGTCGTGTAGCTGGGGAATCACCTGAAAATATTCTAAAAGTTGTTGAGATACCAAAGCCAGACCCACTAGTAAGTCGTCAGCAAATAAAAGGTATTTCAGAACGAATGGATAGTAATGGCGATGTTGTAGTAGAACTCAATGAACAAGAGATTCGGGAAGCTGTACAAGATTTAATAAATTCAAAAGTGGAAGCGGTTTCAATATCATTTCTTTGGAGTATTAAAAATCCTTCACATGAATTAAGAGCAAAAGAAATTATTCAAGAAATGGCTCCTGATTTATTTGTGACTTGCGGACATGAAGTCTCTCAAACACTTGGAGAATATGAAAGAACAGTTGCAGCAGTAATTAATGCCTATGTAGGCCCAACAACGAGCAAATATCTTGAAAAGATCCAAAAGGGGATTCATTCAAGGGGGTCTGATGCATCTTTTCTTATCATGCAGTGTCATGGCGGCATGTTCCCCGCTATCCGCAGCCGTCTAGCCCCAGTATTAACCATTGGGTCTGGCCCTGTCGGGGGGATTATGGGATGCGAAAGTTTAGCAGATGAATTAGGGTATAAAAACATTATTGGTACTGATATGGGTGGAACAACTTTTGATGTGGGCTTGATTGTAAACGGAGATCCATTGACTTCTGACCAGGCTATAGTGGATAAATTCTTCTATAATGCTCCTAATGTACAAATTCAATCCATTGGTGCTGGTGGAGGAAGTATCGCATGGGTTGATTCTTATAGTGGCGGGCTTCGCGTTGGACCCCAGAGTGCTAAAGCTAATCCTGGTCCGGCTTGTTATGGGTTGGGCGGCGAAGAACCGACAGTAACAGATGCTGATTTACTACTAGGATATATCGACCCTGAGACAGTATTCGGCACCGGTGCAGGACGGGGACTTCGTCTAAACAAAGAGTTAGCTGAGAAAGCTATTTCGAAACTTGCTGCAACACTTGGAATAAGTACCATGGAAGCCGCAAAAGGAATTGTAGACGTAGCAAATGCAAAAATGGCAAATCTGATTGAAAACGAAGTAATAGGGCATGGATTAGATCCACGAGACTTTGTTGTTGTTTCATACGGGGGAGCAGGTCCAGTACATGCGGCTTCCTATGCAGAAGATCTCGGTATTAGCACGGTTATTATCCCGGGTGAAATATCTTCGGTGTGGTCGGCATTCGGTATATCAATTAGTGACATTCGTTATGAGACTGAAAAAGAGGTCGTACTCCTTTCGCCTTTTAATGCCGAAGAATTGGAAACCCTATTTGTTGATGTAGAGAACAGTTCTAAAGATTTAGTCTACAAAGAAGTAGGAGAAGATACAAAAATTGAGTTTAAACGGTATGTTCGGATGCGGTTTAATTGGCAAAAGCATTCGTTAGAAGTTCCAATATATGCTCAAACTTTCAATGAAGAAACAATGAAAAAGGTTATAAACGATTTTACGTCTATGTACAAAGAGCGATATGGCTCTGCATCTATTCTTCCGGGGGCTCAGTTGGAAATAGAATCCATTCGGTCTGAACCTGTAGTGCGTGTGTGGAAGCCAAAGCGAAAAATGGAAGCGGTTTCAATAACAACTCCTTCAGAAGAAGCAAAGAAGCCAGAAAGATTGGTCTATTTAGGAGGAACATCTCCAGTTAAAGCACAAATTTATAATGGATCAAAGTTGTTAGGTGGAAATATAGTTGATGGGCCAGCTGTTATCGATCTGCCCGGCACATCAATTGTTATCGATAACGGTCAACAAGTACAAAAAACAGAACGTGGCGATTTTATATTAAGCTTAGGAGAAAAAGAAAAAAAGAATCATGCCAATGAACTTGTTTCTGCCATTGAAGAATCTGTTTAAGTACAAATAGTAGAAAGGGGAACTGAAGTATGGAAAAAACTCTTGCTCAATTAAAGGAATTCTGGAATGGCAAAGAACATGCCTATATACCGTTTAAACCTCTTAATATTTCTCCAAATGTGAAGCTTCACAAAGAGTATGAAGAAGAAATTGATCCGATTACTTTGGAAGTTATTAGACATAGCTTATGGGGCATAAACCAAGAACATGGAAAAGTAATTGAAAACTTGGCAGTTTCCCCCATAACCTTAGAAACAAGGGATTTTCAAACTAGCCTGCATACAGAAGAAGGAGACATTATTCTGTTCGGTCCTTACCTCCAGTACTTTTCTGGTGCAATGGATTTAATGATTCAGTATGTATTGGAGCACCGTGGAGAAAAAGGTATCAATGAAGGCGACATGTTTTTGCAAAATGATCCATGGATTGGTGCTCCCCACCAGCCTGATGTAGGGATATGTGCACCTGTTGTATGGGAGGGTAAGGTCTTTTGTTGGGTGTCAAATGTTATGCATCAAAACGATATTGGAGGAATAATGCCAGGGAGTTTTTGTCAGAATGCTCCAGATGTTTTTTCGGATCCCCCTAGCTTTCCCCCTATGAAGATTGTTAAAGAGGGGAAAATTGACCCTGAATTAGAAGCGATTTATTTAAGAGCTTCAAGAACGCCAAATAATCTTGCACTTGATTTGAGAGCAGCTATTGCAGGGTGCCACGCCTCTCAGGCCCGTATCTTAGAAATGTTAAAGAAATATGGTCCGGAGAAAGTAAAAGGCGCAATGAGAAAAATGATGAATGCCAGTAAATCTGCTTTTATGGATTTTATGAAATCTATTCCTGATGGAACTTGGAGTGAAAGAGTTTATCAGGAGGTTGCACTTACAGGGGACAGAGGGGTTTATAAAGTTGAGCTTTCTGTCACAAAAAAAGGAGACAAGCTGATTTTTAAAAACGAGGGAACAGATCCTCAGGTAGGTGCAATCAACGCTCCGTTCTGCGGTTGGAGAGGTACAATTTTATCAGCACTAAATGTTATTTTGCTTCCAGATCAAATGGGTGCAATTGGTGGAGCGATTCCTCACTTGCAATTTGATCCTACTCCTGGAACACTTACGTGTCCAGATTATGGAGCCGCTGTTAGCCCTGCGGGCATTTATTCAAATGAATTGGCGATATCGATGGCCAATTCAGTTATCAGTAAAATGATTATGTCTTCCGTAGACCCTAAAGTGAGAAAGATGGCACTAAGTCCTACTCCAGCTCAATGGCATATAAATATACATTATGGCATTAATCAACGAGGGGACTATTATGTTGGACCAATGCTAGAGCATATGATAGGTACAACAGGTGCAACTCTTAATAGAGATGGTTCATTTGCAAACGGGCTTTGGTGGGTCCCAGAAGGAAAAGGACCGAATATAGAAGCATGTGAAAGAGATTGGCCTATACTATACCTTTATAGAAATGAACACCAAGATTCGGCAGGATCAGGTCGTTTTCGGGGAGGTAATGGAGGGATATTAGCATATATTCCCTACAAGGGGCAAGTAACTTTGGGTACGCACTCATCTGAAGGAATTCCGAAAACTGTAGGTTTACAGGGAGGATTACCGGGCAGCCGTGGAGAGACTCGAATTATTAAAAATTCCAATATTAGCAGATTATTCAGTGAAGGGAAAATGCCAGCATCAACAGAGGAAATTCAAGGGCAAGAAATGTTAACAAATGGAAAAGGTATGCCTATCGATTTATCTGAGACCGATATAGTGGAATGGAATTGGGGATCGAGTCCGGGGTATGGAGACGAACTTGATCGTGACCCAGAATTGGTCCGTATAGATGTGGAAAACAGGATAATTTCTCAAGAAGCAGCGGAACAGACATATGGTGTTAAATTTACATCAACAGGATATATAGATGAGCAAGCTACTAAAAACAAACGTCTTGAAATGAGAAAGAGCCGATTTAAACAATGTCAAAAGAGTGCCCCACATAATTTGGAGGATCTCTTATCTAAAAATGTGGATATTCCTAAGGATGCGATACAAGTAGGAGATTATATGTTTGTTAATAAAAACGGTAGTGAAGCTATCAATGTAAACTGTAGTTGCTGCGGAGGAGTGATTTCCACCGGAACTCAAGATTTTAAAGCAAGCTGCTTAATTTATAAAGGGACAATTCAGGAAGCGGGCAAACATTTTGTTGATGTAGAAAGGTATATTGACCAAGCCATGTCTTTCTATCAATATTTTTGTCCGAACTGCGGAACAAGGATAGCTACAGAAGTAAAGCGAACTGAAGATGAACATTCGATAGAATTTGAAATTCAACTATAGACGAAAATTAATATATGACTAGCTTTCCTCGTTTTGGTAGGGAAGCTAGGAATATTATGTGTACCTAGCAGAAACGGAGGAAGAAAATGAATTCATTTCAATTGAATTTAAAAACATTTTTAGAAAGATCTGCACGGTATTTTCCAGAAAACGAAATTATCTCAAGAGAACCGGATAATTCGTTATTTCGATATAATTATGCACAGTTTAATGAACGAGTTCAGAAACTAGGAAATGTATTAAAATCGTTAGGTATAAAAAAAGGAGACAAAATTGCTTCATTTGCATGGAATAATCATAGACATCTCGAATTATATTTTGGAGTTCCGTGTTATGGAGCGATATTGCACACAGTAAATATTCGGTATGGTGAAAATGAAATTGTTCATGCAATCAATCATGCTGAAGATCAGGTTGTCTTTTTAGATAAAGATTTAGTACCGATAATGGAAGCAATAGCTCACCAACTCCCTAAAATTAAAGCGTATGTAATATTGGACTATACTTTACCTGAGACTAGTCTTTCTCCGGTCTTTAGCTATGAAAACCTTCTATCTATCGCGGATTCTAATTACTCTTTTGAAGAAATTGATGAGAATTCACCAGCCTCAATGTGCTATACCTCTGCTACAACTGGACTTCCAAAGGGGGTTGTTTATAGTCACAGAAGTATATATCTTCATGCATCCGCTCTATGCTTTAAAGATGTAATGGGAATTTCCGAACATGATCATATTTTACCGATCGTACCTATGTTTCATGTATGTGCTTGGGGCATACCCTATGCTGCTATAGCTACAGGGGCAAAGTTAATACTACCTGGTACACGACCAAAAGCAGAAGACCTTTTGAAATTAATTGAGTCTGAGAAAGTTACATTTTCAGCTGGTGCTGTGACACTAGGAATTGATATGTTGACGATTCTAGAAGAAAAAAAATATAACTTGTCAAGTTTGCGTCAGCTTATGCTGGGAGGACAAGCGATACCACAAGTTTTAATTGATAAGTATTACCAACGACATGGAGTCCCTGTTGTACAAGGATTTGGTGCGACGGAAACTTCTCCGATTGTAACCTTTTTTCATATTAGACGAGACCAAATGAGACTAAGTAATGACCAAAAGAATGAAATTCGATCAAGACAAGGAATGCTATTGCCTGGATTAGAAATGAAGATTGTAGACGAATTGGGAAAAGAAGTCCCGTGGGATGATGAACATATGGGGGAAATTTTGGTCCGCGGTCCATGGATTGCAAGTGAATATTATAATGACAAACGATCAGACTCCGGTTTTGCTGATGGATGGTGGAAGAGTGGGGATATTGCAACTATAAACAAACATGGATCGATACGTATAGTTGACAGGGATAAAGACGTCATTAAGAGTGGAGGAGAATGGATATCGTCAGTCCAATTGGAGAATGAACTAATGGCTCATCCAGATGTTTTAGAGGCTTGTGTCGTTGCAGTTAACGATGAAAAGTGGTTAGAGCGACCGATTGCTTGCATCCTGTTAAAAAGTAATCAAAAGGGAACACATCGTGTAGAAGAAGCACTAATTGAATGGCTCACTCCAAAGTTTCCTAAATGGTGGTTACCTGATCAATTTATGTTCGTAGAAGAAATTCCAAAGAACGCAAACGGTAAATACAACAAAAAATTGTTAAGGGAAATTGTCAACCAAACCAGGCTTTCTAATCAAAGCTAATTTTGTTAAATAGTACTGCAAGTGGAACGGATGAGCGTGAAAGAAAAGACAGAAAGGAATATAGCAGATGAAAGATTGGAAAGAAGAGTGGAAACCATTGATTCAAGCAGTAGGTACAAATTTTAATGAGGACACGAAGTTATGGGGCGCAGACCATGTTGAACGCGGTTCTATTCGTCAATTTCTCGAACCACTTGAGTTCGATTGTGCTCTTCACTATGATAAAGCTGTTGCAAATGAAAACGGTTATAGCGATATTGTTTCCCCTTACAGCAGCCTATTTACATGGATTATTCCCCCTTACTGGAAACCGGGAATGGATGTATTCACCAGTGCCGAAAGAAACGCTCCAGCTACCGAACTTCCGTTATTGGTAGTAAAAACTGATTTAGCACCTCCAACCCCTTTTTACTTTGCAACAAATGTTGAGGTTGACTATATAAAACCCGTAATAATCGGAGATCGACTTTGCCGTGCCGGAGATGTGTTGCTTTCTTGTGTTCCGAAAGAAACAAAAGTCGGACGAGGAGCATTTCAAATTTGGGAAACAAAAATACAAAACCAAAAAGGACAGCTCGTCGCAAAAATCCGTTTAGAGACATATCATTATTTTCCACATGAATAAATTAAATTATACAAAAATGGAAGGAATCAATATATATGGAAAACAAGCTGCAACGTTATTGGGAAGACGTTCATATAGGAGAAGAAATCCCATCATTACATTTTCCGCTTAGTGTTTCCCGGCTGGTTATGGCAGCCGGTGCAAATCGTGATTTTAATTCCATTCATCATAATTCAGAGTATGCAAGAGAGACGGGTGCTCCTGATATGTACGCAAATATTATTTTCCTTTACGGAATGTGGGAAAGGACGGTCCGGGAGTTTATCGGTCTCTCGGGTACTATTAAAAGTGTAAAGGAATTCCGTATGAAAGTCTTTAATACTGTAGGAGAGACGGTTGTGACTAAAGGTATTGTCAAAAAGAAATGGCATGAAAATAATGAGTCCTTTGTAGAATTAGAGATATGGTCTGAAAATTCAAAGGGTATTTCAGTAGGCCCTGGACAAGTTGTTATTGCTCTACCTAAGAGAAATCAGTAAAGACTTGATTTTTAAAAAATTTCTTGTTTGCTTTTAAAATATAAAGGATCTAATAATTTTTATATGTAACTGTTAACTATCAAAAAAGGAGAACAGTGAGAAAGATAGAGTTAGATCGTTCTTTTTTAGTGTTTAGCTTTTTATGAACAGTAAAGTAAAATTTCGATTTTAGGAACCTTAAACTTTCGGTTTCACAGATAGTAGCTCTTCATCGTGGGATGTCACATCAGAAATAAGATTTTTAACTAATCTCTAAAAAATGACAATTGTTTCACGCATTCCCTGCAAAAACAAATGTAGAGCTGGCCCTCAAAAATGAAAAGTATTTATTTAGACTATATCTTAATGATTCGTTAATATGTATTAATTTTCATGGTTATACATTTAAGAAATTCCTTTTCTATAGTAGACAGGTATTTATTTTTTGCATGTATGCAAATCAAGTGAAGGATAGGGTTATTCTTATTATCAACATAGGGAATCATGATGATCTCTCCATTTTTAACAAGAGGGTCGTGTTTCATTATATCCGTTGAAAAACCGATTGCTAAGTTATTTGCTATTACGTTTTTAATTACATCATCATTGTTAGAGTAAAAAAGAACTTTCCCTTTGCCATATGTTGAGAATATTTTTTTCCAAATCTCCTTTGCGAATTTTTCGTTTCGCATAACTAAGGGATATTGGAGCATTTCTTCAGGATATATTACTTCTTTATTAGCTAAAGGGGAATGTTTACTGACAGAAACCCTGAATTTTGGTTGATAAAGCGAACGGGATGTCAAGTCTTTAGAGACAGTTTTAAACGTTTCATCTGACCCAAAAATGAAACCTAAATCTAGTTGATAGTCTTTAACCGATGTAATAATATTTTCCGTGCTGTCTTCGTTAATTTCAATTTGTATATTGGGGTTATCATGTTTAAATGCATATAAAGCTTCAGGAAGCACCGTCGAGAAGAAAATTGGGGATGAGGATATTGATAAATTACCCTTCATCAGACTTGATTTCTGGCCTAATTCTTTAAGCTCTGTGACTTTATTCATGATATCGTAGGATAATTTAAGAACATTCTTTCCCTCCTCTGTGCAAATACTTCCTGAACGCGATCTTTTAAAAATAGGTATTCCTAGCTCAGACTCAAGATTTGAAATCGCCTGGCTGATAGCAGAGTGTGATACGTGTAAAGTTTCAGCAGCTTTAGAAATAGTTCCTTTTTTTGCAACTTCTAGAATGTACTCTAGTTGTTCAAAATGCATATCATGCCCTCCTTTATGCCCGAAAATTCATCAAGGTAAAATTTACAAACATGCTAGTATTCTTTATTTTAAGCGCTTACTTAAGTTCTAACAAGGTAATTATTTTGTATGTACAAAAGAGCTATTAACCATAAAAAACCGTTTGGACTAACTATTTAATATGGAGGGGACACGGTGTCTCAATTATTATTAGAGCAGTGTAAGGAAGTTTTAGTTGTAGGTTGTGGATTAATGGGTGCTGGTATAACTCAAGTAGTTGCACAGGCAGGGATTAAGGTTGTTGTTGTCGATAGGACGGAAGAAGATCTCATAAAGGGAAAAAAACGGATTGAGAAATCTTTAAAAAAGCAAGGTGTTACAGAAGTCGAGGAAATAAAAAAACGAATTACCTTCTCTACTCAATTAAATGATGGGAAAAATGCCAATTTGGTAATTGAAGCAATTCCTGAAAAACTAGATTTAAAAAAAGAATTGTTTGTTAAATTAGATAAACTTTTAAAGCCGGAAGCTATTATAGCAAGCAATACTTCTTCCTTATCTATTGCAGCCATGAGTTCGGTTACGAAGAGACCAGAGCGGGTGATAGGATTACACTTTTTCAGCCCTGTTCCGATTATGAATCTGCTGGAAATTGTAGTGTCGATTAATACATCTAAACATATTGTAGAGTGGGCAAAGGCTTTTGGAGAGCAATTGGGAAAAAAGACTATTATAGCAAAAGATTATCCAGGATTCACTGTAAATAGAGTACTGGTACCGATGCTAAATGAAGCTGCTTTTCTCGTTATGGAAGGAAATGAACCATTAGAAATAGATAAGGGCATGATGCTCGGTGCTAACCATCCTATTGGACCGTTAAAACTATCTGATATGGTGGGAGTTGATGTTGTATTGCATACATTGGAAAGTTTATACCAAGGATACAATGATTCCAAATATCGTCCGTGTCCTTTATTAAAAAGAATGGTGGAAGCTGGTCATCTTGGCAAAAAGACTGGAAGAGGGTTCTACGAGTATAAATAATTCTTCTAAAAGTGACTATATAGGTGGATACGGAACACATACAAAAGTCCAAGTTGATATTGAACCCCATCTACAACCATATTCTAAGAATACCTGCTCAGCGACAATCTAATTAGTGTCAATTACTACTGGATGTTATGCATGTGAATAAATATAAAAAGTCGGAGCCGTAATTTTGGCTCCTTTTTAGTATTTAAAGAAATAAAGGTGTTGCCTGTATCAAGCTAGTTATTTTCTTGGGTATTCCGAGTGGCTACAATTGAACCCGCTCCCTATCTAGGTTCTGAAGTTTGTCACTGACACGAAGATATGCAATACTTTGGAAATCATAACACTCGCTTTAAATTCAAAAGAGCCCATAAGATAATGATTCCACCTCCATAAGTTGTGGACAAGGTTTTTATACCCTTATGTAATTTAACGCAGCCTTATATTGATCGGGAGGTTGAGGATAGAAATAAAACCAATAGCCCAGTAATTTGATTGTTATTTACTGTGGTGGTTATGGTGCCATTTAAAATATTTTTCTGTTGCTCTGTTATAATGAACACACTCGCGACCTTCTATTTTTGTAATGTATTCTTGCAAAGCACTAGGTAATAGTCGTGTATCTTGTAACGCGCGAACGGTACCGTCGATCATAGAAAGAAACCCTTTTTTATAAAGTTCGTCACATCCAAAGGCACACATGGGCATAACAATATTTTTATTATCTAGTTTTTCATCCTGGGAACAATCGGCCCTCTTTTTGATGTGAGCTGCTACTAAAAATTCAATTAGATATTCTTTTCCGCATATACAACACATGTCTGTGTGTTTATTGTTAAATAATTCCTTTCTTAAAAAGGCTTGTTCTCTACGGCCTTTTGCAAGCCTAATAACATCCAATATGGAGTGTGTTTTTGTGTTTGTGAAATTTATTAGTAATGGGACGTTCTGGCCGAACCGTTCTTGTTTGTTTGCAGACAAATGTAGGCGAGGCTTAGCATCATAATATTATGTTAATAGGTTAATTATAGGAAAATTATTCCGATAATACATTAGAGTACAGACAAATAGGGGGAATAATTTTGAAGAAACTATTTTTAACAACGCTGTTCTTTGCAATCATTTTGAGTTTTACTTTTTCTACACAAACCGACGCTGCTTCAGGATTTAAGGTTGTACCATATAAGTACAATAAAATCGAAGATCTTAAATATCCGCAAGTCAATGGACTTCAGAATAAAACAATGGAAAAGAAAATCAATAATATCTTGTTAAATGAAATAAAAAAGTCCTACAAGGAATATTATGAGTTGGAAAAATTCAAACAAGAAGAACCTGATTATACAGGCGACTGGTATCATACAACTAAATATTCTATCAAATATAATGACGGTAAAACACTTAGTGTTTTGTTCTTTACGGATACATATGGTGGGGGAGCAAGAAACCACATTTACGTAAAATCTTATAATTTTAATATGAGTTCTGGTACTGAAATAAAGTTAGATAATCTTATGACAACAAATGCAAAGAAACAAAAACTCGTAAATTACATTAATAACTTAAGTAAAAAACATGATATTTTCCCTGAGGCATATAATTACCAAGATTTAAAAACATCCAGTGAATTTGTGTATACAAAGGGTGGAATTATCTTAAATTTTCAAGAGTACACAGCTTGGGCATCATCTGAAATGCCAGTAATTAAGGTAGCACAGTCTATATATAAGTAATTTTGATTTAGAGCTACTGAGCTAAAAACGGTTCAGTGGTTTTTTTTATTTTGTTTAGGGGAGATAGTAGAATGAAAGATTTAATATCATTCCACTCAAAGGAATTAAGTATTAGCAAACGATGCAAATAAAAAAATAGTGACACTACCAATCAACAATCCGGCTGATTTCACCGGATACACAGACGGAATATGATAAAACAATGGCGTTGAAAACTCCGGCTTAATGTCAGAGTAGGACGAATTGACGTAATAAAAAATTAAAATCCCTTGATAAACTAATTCATTCAATTACAATATCATTATAAAATATAGTATCTGATATTTGTTTTTATGAGAAAAGGGGAACTTTTAATATGTTACTGCATGGGAAATTTATGAAGCAACTAGGAAATTTAACGAGGAATGATAAACAATCTAATGATGAGATTACTTTAATTTATCAAGAAGACGAACTGTTTTACTTAGCGCTAGATCAAGAAGTTGAAAGAACCAGACCTATAAAAATTACATTTAATAATGTAAAACTTAGCGAAGAATCAAAACTACTCAAGAAGATTTCTAATTGTTCGAATGGAAAAGATGTTCTCCAGCGCATTTTTGAGTTTGCGGTACTCGTACCAGAATTGTTTGAAATCTACGCTGAAAAGGATTTAAACAAACTAATTGAGATATACGAAAAACAAGGAAAAGAAATTATTTTTGTTCTTTATGAAGCGTTATTTGTATATGAGGAAGAGTCAGAATCTTACGTTATTATTCTTAAGCCAAATAAATCTGCTAAAGATAAACCTTTAATGAGTCCTTTTCTAGCATAAATTGAATACAAGGAAACACATGGACGATATTATTCACTTATTAGAATCGTCTTTTGCGTTATGTAACACGTAGTTATAGAGGAAAGTAGGATCATTATGTGACACAGAACACCACTGAAAAGTAGGTGTATTTTTTATGATTTAAAAAAACTCTAGGACAAAAGTATTGTAGCTTGATGGTAGAAAAAGTTAATATTTACATGTAGATATAACAAGGGGGATAAAAAAATGCCATTTAGAAAGCCAGTTTCTACACAAGGTGGACTTACTTTTTGGACTAACATTAAGCAGGATTCTAATTTTATTATGCAAAAGCATAAGACAGGTTTATGGCCTTATAAATACAGAATCCTAATGAGGGAAAACAGTAAGGAAATTGCTAACGCAAATGACCAATACACGATTGATTTAGATTGGGAATACTTACAAAATAATGCTGTTCCAAGATTACATGAGCAAGGATTTTTAGATATTAATAAAATTATCGAGGATATAATTAAAAGTAAGATATAAACATACATAAGCATGATGTATTGTGGAGGACTGTTTTTCAGTCCTCTATTTTATGTGTCTAAATTAAGGTGGGATTAATGCTCGCCTTTTTTGATTGGAGGTTTAACGATGAACCCAGAAGTAAGGGTAACAAAACTAGAAGACAGGGTGACAAATCTGGAGACTCGTGTAGCAGTAGCTGAATCTAATATCACAGACATCAAAGAAGACTTATCATCTATAAAAAGCAATACGACTTGGATATTGGAATTATTATAGGTGCTATTGCTATGGGGTTGCTTGGACTGTTAATGAAAGGTGGGGGATAACTTGAGGTTCAAAAGTTACGCTCTATGGATGTCCATTGTATCTCAAGCGTTATTGGTCGCTCAATTAGGGGCGGCTTTATTTTTTAATTACAACATTACTTAGGAAGTCAAAACAGAAATCATTGCTTTCGTTGATGCTGTATTAGTCCTTATATCCATCATGGGAGTTATAATTAATCCAACCACGGACAATAAAGGCTTTGGAGATGATAAGGAAGGAGGGATCGCATTATGTCAAAACAAAACCAAAAGGATTCCAATTTCACACCTGAAACAATAGGCGGAGAAAAAGTAGTAATATCAGCATCTGATTTAGCTGGTTTGGATGATCGCACGACTTTAGAAACAAATCGTTCAGGTGACGATTTAATGAACGGCACACCTGGGAACAATCGTTAAAGAAAGACAAAACCCACAATATGAGTTGAACTGCACCCCAATTGTTAGTAAAGGCTGGCAATAGGGGTCGCAATTTTGTAACTAAACAATCTAAATAAAAGTATCGCTAATGACGGCGAATTTATTAAATTGCATCCACCGTTTTGCGTCAAATTTTACCCCATCCACTATTCCTCTTACTGTCATCCCATCCAGACCATGCATAATGGCTAGGATGTTAAACTTTTCATTTTCTTGAAAATTACTTCTGACGTAGTTGTCCAAAATCATCGCATCTTCTTTTGTTGCCTTTCCATCAAACTCGATGGCAATGGTGATATGTCTTGACTCGGCAAAATAGTAGCATTGAACTGTCCTCCCCTTTTGCAATTGCTTTATGATTTCCCTTGCACAGCGATATTGAAACGAATTCATGGGAAAAGTTAAAAGGATTTTAGTGTAATATGACGAATTAAGTAGAATAATAATGTCTAAAGGGGGAAAAACATGGCAGGAATAAAGAGGAGCATTAACTACAAAAACCTGGTACCCCGAAAAAATGGTTTTGTTTTTAAATTTCTTAAAAAGGGCCATCATTTTATCCATACATTCATTGAAGGGGATTTCCTTGATAAGGTTGGGATATGTGCAACTGATGTAGTGGGCCATACGTTATATGATTTTTTGCCTGAAGACAGTGCGAATCAAAAACACATGTATTACGATATGGCATGGAATGGGGAAACTGTGAATTACGAAGGGAGCTTAAATGGCTCTTACTATGTGGCCTGTTTGAGTCCCATAATAATTAATTCTTCTACAATTGAAGTAAACGGCACAGCGATTGACATCACAATAGAAAAGAAGAATGACATGAAGGTTCACGAAATGGAAAAGCTTTCAATGGTTGGGGAACTGGCAGCAGGGATTGCACATGAAATTAGAAATCCCTTGACTTCTATTACAGGGTTTGCCCAAATTTTGAAAGAAACAATGAATGACGTACCGACGAAAGAATATCTAGATATCATGCTAAGTGAGTTAGACCGGATCAATAAAATAGTAAATGAATTTATGTTTCTGGCAAAACCGCGTGATACGATAGAATTTAAAGAAACAGATATAAAAGAATTAATAGTGAATGTAGTAAAATTTATGGAGCCGCAATCCAACATAAAAAGTGTCAAAGTGAATACCGTACTAGAATCCTCCATAACAGCTTTATGCGATCCGAATCAGATAAAACAAGTCCTTATTAATGTGATTCAAAATGCCTTGGAAGCTACGTTGGAAACCAATAAAAATATCGACCTTATACTAAAAGCAGGCTCGGAGAATAATTATGTTATCCAAATCATTGATAATGGTTCTGGAATTTCAGAAGAGAGGCAAAAGACACTCTTTGAACCTTTTTACACTACAAAAGAAAAAGGTACTGGACTTGGGTTGATGATTTGCAAGCGAATTATAGAAAACCACCATGGAACAATTGAAGTCGAAAGTAAACCAAACCGAGGAACAGCGGTCACCATTTCTTTGCCGAAATACGGTGAGTTTCATTCGATTAAGGCATGAAGTGGCTGCTAAATAATTTGGAGTATAAGATAGGCATATTACTGTACCTATCTTTTTTTATTTGTTGGAAAAAGTGTTATGAATACGGATAATAGTAGAAACGGAATAATTGTCCGCCAGTAAACGGATGTATTTGTCCTAAGGAAGGAATCCGTTATTTTTAAAGGAGAAGGATTTGCTTATCGAGGAGGATATCACGATTCAAAAATTGCTTTATTGTACTGATTGAGCAGCCGATCTAATTCTTGACTATGTTTCAATGTCACATTGGAATTCAATCCATTCTTGGACACAATCTGGAACAATTCGATCCTCTTTTTTTCAATTAGTGCCAAAAATTCAGTCTTTGTCACGATTATGGTCCTTTCTACAGATGAACTGAAGTACATATTTATATTTGAGATAGATACAGAGTGCGCGAATGTAGTTATTATAAGTGGTTATGGAAGTTATTTCAAACAGAAGGTCCTAATCAAATTTTCGAATTTTGGACTCTTATAAAATTGGCACCACAAAGAAAAAGAATCGTAAAAGTCACAATTCCTTGCATATCTTTTTGGATTTCAATTTGTTAGAATGATGGTAGATTGCAAAGCGGGGAGTTGTCGTACTTGAATGATGTTAACGTGTTGCTTGCTTTTGGGGCAGGTTTTTTAAGTTTTATTTCCCCATGCTGTTTACCGCTCTATCCGGCGTTCCTTTCTTATATAACCGGTATGAGCGTAGGAGAGATAAAATCTGAAAATGCCATGCTTCAGAGAAGGAGTTTATTTCATACTTTGTTTTTTCTTCTCGGTTTTTCAATCATTTTCATAGCACTCGGTTTCAGCGCCTCACTTTTGGGACGTTTTTTTGATGAGTACCAGGATTTAATTAGGCAGCTGGGTGCTATTATGATTATATTCTTCGGTTTAATCGTCGTTGGTGTGTTCCAGCCCAAATTTTTAATGAAGGATACCCGCTTTGAATTTAAAAACCGGCCGGGCGGATATTTTGGCTCAGTCTTAATCGGCTTGGCATTTGCAGCCGGTTGGACACCATGCACGGGACCGATTCTTTCTGCAGTTTTTGTTATGGCAGGTACAAATCCCGGATCCTCCATTGCCTACATGGTCGCTTATATTTTAGGTTTCTCCATCCCTTTTTTCATTCTTTCCTTTTTTATAGGCAGATTAAAGTGGATCAAGAAATACAGTAATTCCATAGTGAAAATTGGTGGTTATTTAATGATTGTTATGGGGATTGTTTTATTTTTTGACTGGATGACCAAGATCATTATTGTGTTTTCTAACCTATTTGGTGGATTTACTGGTTTTTAACTGTTTATGAAACGCCAATAAGCATTGGGAAGACTCTTTGTGTTGATAAATCATTTGAATTTACTGTCAATATCCTATATATTTAAAGTTGCGATCATTTTTTTATACATAGAAAAAAGGCATTTTGTAGAAAGATTGTTTTTCTGTTAGTGATGCGAGGAGGATTCTTCAGATGGCCAGAATACTAATAGTCGATGATGCAAAATTTATGAGATTAACCCTTTCAAACATATTAACAAATGCTCGGCATGATGTGGTTGGAGAAGGGGCAAACGGAAAAGAAGCGGTTGAAATGTTCCGTGAATTACATCCCGACTTAGTCACGATGGATATAACAATGCCTGTAATGAGCGGTTTGGATGCAGTTAAAGAAATCAAGCAAGAGTTCCCCGATGCTAAAGTAGTGATGTGTTCTGCAATGGGCCAACAAAAAATGGTCGTAGAAGCGATTGAAGCTGGGGCTAAGGATTTTATAGTAAAGCCATTTGAGGAAAACCGTGTAATAGAAGCGATAAATAGGGTGTTGGATGTAACCGTTTAGAGATCTAAACGGTTTTAAATTTGAAAAGGACATTTTATATAATTGGGCAATATTATATAATAAGTTAGTACGTTACCTTCTTTTGTTAAAGGGATGATCAATCGTGGTTTATCTTTCTTCAGCATTAGCGATTTTAATGGCAATTTTCGCGCTTTTTATAAGGATGAAAGCTGCTAAACGGCCTGTGAATGCAAAAAAAATCATTTTGCCCCCTGTTTTTATGAGTACAGGAGCCTTGATGTTTTTATTTCCCGTCTTCCGGCTAACTGCGATGGAGGTGCTGGAAGCTGTAACGGTTGGTTTGCTCTTTTCAATCCTCCTTATCAAAACCTCTAATTTTGAAATTAAGGACGATCAAATATTCCTCAAGCGTTCAAGGGCATTTGTTATAATTTTGATTGGGCTATTGATCATAAGGATTATTGCAAAATTGATTTTAAGCACAACCATCGACGTTGGTGAATTAAGTGGCATGTTTTTCCTATTGGCATTTGCCATGATCGTTCCTTGGCGGGTTTCCATGTTCCTTCAATACCAGAAACTTAAACAGAGTTTCAATAATGGACTTAAATAGGTGCCATGTTAAAATCTCCGGTTTTTGGAGGTTTTTTTATTTTGGTATGTACTATTTTTCACAAAAGTATAGATAAATATGTCTTCTTGGGATCTGATATCGAGCGGCTGCCGATATTCCGGTAGCATTAACAGTGGAAGCGCATCATTTGTTAAGCTTCCACGATAACTGCCAAACATTAATTAATCATTTTTTGCGGGTTCAGGTGGTTTTTATTCTTATGCTAATAGATTTTTGGTTAACAAACAGAGGGTGGACAATGTTAAAAGATTAACGTTTGGTGGATAGTAAAGGCAAAGCACACGGAACAGTTGCATATATGAAGATAAAAAGGGAGAAGAACCCTCCCTGATAACTTATTTATAGAAGACTTTATCAACATTGTATTTTGACTTAAGGACATTAATGATGTAGGTCTCATAAATCTCCCTGTCAACAGGATCGTCAACATAGATGATATCAATGGTGTAAACCTCGTCCCTATGTGATTTAATAGGCGACACATTGTCTTCAAAATGTTTTTTGATTCTTTGCCTTAACTTTCTTGCCTTGCCGACGAACAAAAGTTCATCATTAATATTATAAAACATAAAGATTCCTCCTTTGTCACGGGGAATCAAGTGAAAATCAATGAATCCGTTAATACTGGGGATTTTTGGTTCGTTTCTGTTTATTGCCTGTTCACGTTGTGTTATGGATAGATCTGGTGCAGGTATTTCGATTTTGATCATGCCAATCACTTCCTTATGTAGATATAAACATTAATTTTATCATTTCGACATGGAGATTCGCAAGCAAGATTTTCAAAAAGAAAAAGGATTCATACATGGAGACTTTGCGAACCCAAAAGTTTTCTTAAAAGGACAACCAAACAGGTCGCCCTTGTTTTACAAATTCGGATTATTGTCAGGAACTTCTACATCTTGGCCTGGATTTGCAGAATCGGTGGAAAGTGACGGGTCGCCGCCTTCAACAAATACTGATGGATCTTTTCCGTGGTTAAATTGGGCTCTCTTTATTTCTGTTCCTAATGTTTGTTGATAGGTAACTGGCTGTTTATCTTTAGTCATATGTGACACCTCCGATTATTATATTGCACTGTTTCTGGGGAGTTTATGAAAGTGCATCAATCTGAGGGCTTACTGCATTGCTTTAAATCAAAGATGAAGATTTTGCAGGATGCAAGAGCTGTCAGAAGAAAAAAATGAAAAACATGATGGTTACATTTCTATGATTTTTACTTATATGATAGAATGTAACTGATTTAGAAATAAAGGAGAGATAATGATGGCTAAAACTGGATACATAGAATTGACAGATGGGAATAAAATCAGCTTTGAATTATTCCCAGAGGAAGCTCCTGGCACGGTGGCAAATTTTGAAAAATTGGCGAATGAGGGCTTCTATGATGGGTTGAATTTTCATAGGGTAATTCCTGGATTTGTAAGCCAAGGCGGCTGCCCAAACAAAAACGGAACAGGTGGACCTGGTTACACCATCAAATGTGAAACAGAAGGTAATCCGCACAAGCACGAAGCCGGGTCTTTATCAATGGCTCATGCTGGCAAAGATACAGGTGGCAGCCAATTTTTTATTGTCCATGAACCACAGCCGCACCTTAACGGAGTTCATACTGTATTTGGCAAAGTTACTGAGGGGCTGGAGCATGCTCTTAACATGAGGCAAGGTGCAGGTATAAACACGATTAAAGTGACAGGGTAAGTGAAAGCAGAACCATAATTAAAAAAATCCTTTTGAAACGTCTATCCGTCGATAGGCGTTTTTATGTTGTGTGTTGGCTTGTAGGTAAATAATTCTTATTTCTGTAATGCCAAATATATGGTAAACTGTAATAGGACTAAATTACTATTATTCCACATTTACAATTAAGGCATTATAGATATGAATATTTTGTTAGTAGCCAGTTATTAGTTACCTATTCATTTTTTATTGGTTTATGGGGGTACATTTATGTTGTGGTTAGGAAAAATCTTGTTGGGTATGTGCTTATTGGTAGGCGTAGCCGTTTCTCCTGTTAAAGCAAAGGCTGATGCTCCACAGCCGGCTATAACAGGAGAATTTGGCGTTGCGATCGACGCTGTTACTGGAAAAATTCTTTACAACAAAAACGCAACCAAGCAAGGTTACCCGGCTAGCATGACAAAAGTGTTATCCGCCATCATTTTAGCCGAGAAACTAAAAGATGGAGAAATCGTTACGGCATCGTCTCAGGCTGTTAAACAAGATCCCAGCAACCAGGCATTTCTGATGCAAAGCGGAGAACAATTATCAAAGGAAGATGCCCTAAACGCAATGATGATCAAGAGCTCAAATGATGTCACTTACGCGGTTGCCGAAAAAATAGCCGGAAATACCAAGGCGTTTGCACAACTTATGAACAAAAAAGCAAAAGAGATTGGAGCAGTCAATAGTAATTTCGTAACTCCAAATGGACTGCATGATGATCGTCATATTACAACGCCTTATGATATGGCACTCATTGCCAAAGAAGCGTTAAAATTTCCAACTGTAATGAAAGCAATGGGTGCAAAGGAAGCTGTAATCCATACAAATAAAAGGCAAGTAAGGATAGTGAACAAAAGCAAGATTCATGATAATCCGCTTGCATTAGGCGGGAAAACTGGATATACCCGCAAAGCGCAAAATACACTTGTCGAAATCCTGCAGAAAGATGGCAAGACAGTAATTGCAGTCGTCATGAAGACAACGTTAGCCCAGGAGTACAAAGATATTGCCATCATGGGGAATTTTGCGTTTAATCAATTGAATGTAAAAAACATCGTAAAAAAGAATCAAGCTGTAGATTCATTGAAATTCAAAGATGTAGAAGTATCCTTGTTGTCATCACAGGATTATTCTGTGACCTTTAAAAAGGGAGAAAAGCCGGGATATAAAACCCAAATTCAAACGTTTAACCATCCTAATGGATTTAAAGCAGGGGACATTGTCGGGAATGTAAATGTGATTTACCAAGGAAGGGTTATCAAACAGATTCCGCTCAAATCGAATAAAGATATCATTATACCAGTAAAAAAAGAAATAAAAGAAGCCAGCAAAAATGAAAACAAGCAAGAGCAGGGCGCAGCTCATGTTAGTACTATTATGATGTTCCTAATAAGTGTGGGAGTACCTGTGGCCATTTACGTTGGTTTGATTATTGTAAGAAACTTACGCCATCGAAAAAGCCTAGGGAATATATAAGGGCTTCGCCATATTTAAAATTAGTCAGGAAGCAAGGAGCTAGGAGGTTATCTCCTAGCTTTTGTTTTATATAAAAATCCCTACAATCGTTGCTGACAAAAACGATGCTATTGTCGCGCCAAATAGTAATTTAAAACCGAAACCGGAAACCCATCTTCCTCGTTCAGGATCGATGGCTTTGACTGACCCGGCAATGATTCCAATAGAACTAAAGTTCGCAAAGGAAATTAAGAAGGTTGACACGATTGCGACGGTCTTTTCAGTAAGGTCAGGAATCATCGGTTTAAAGCTGAGCATAGCAACAAATTCATTCAATACAATTTTGGTCCCCATTATTCCGCCCGCTTGAATGGCCTCGTTAGCCGGTACGCCGCTTAAGAAGACTAATGGATAGAGGATGAAACCAAAAATTTCCTGAAGGCTTGTTTTATAACCGAATGCTCCTGTAATATTGGCGATAATGAAGTTCACCAATTCCATTGTAGCAATAAATGCTATTAACATTCCTGCAACAATTCCAGCAATTTTCAAGCCATCGATTGCCCCTTCACTCATCGCTTCAAAAAAACTATCAGCCTGCTCGGTTTTATTGATTTCAATAATATCTTCTTCCTTAGGCACTTTAACAGGCATCAAAATGGAAGCAACGATTAATGCAGAAAAAGCATTTAAGACCATGGCAGCCAACACATACCTAGGAGGGAGCAACTGCATGTATGACCCGCTTGTTGACGCTGAAACCGAACCCATGGCGGAAGCACAAACCATGTACAGCCGATCTTTACTTAAGCGAGAAAATTGTGACTTTATGGTTAAAAGGGCCTCAGATTGTCCAAAGAAAATAGAATTTATTGCATTGAAGGATTCTACTTTTGGCAGACCTGTAACGGTAGACAAAGCCCCGCCTAGATATCGAATGATGAAAGGAAGGACTTTTAAAAAAGTTAAAATAGAAAGCAGCGTAGAGAAGAAAATAATTACCAAGGATACATTAAAGAAAAAAACGAATGGTGCGTTCGTCTGAATGCCACCAAATACAAACTCCACCCCGACCCTGGCGAAATCTAATAATTTGTTAAAAACACCTGATACTTTGTTCAAAATTGTTTGTCCGATTTTTGTGTTAAACATAAACCATGTTAAAGCAAATTGTAAGATCAGCATAATCACGATGGCTCTTATATTAATGTTCTTGCGATTTTTTGAAAAAAGGTAGCAGATAGCCAATAATACAACTATGCTGATAATTCCGATCAATATGTCCATTTTTCTCCTCCATAGTTGTTGTGTTTCCTAAAGCAAAATTCCACTATTATCTTTTGCTATTATTTACAGGCTATACAGGAAAATAGAATGAAAGGTGCTTAAGAAAAGGAACAGAAAGAGAATAAAAAATGTCTGTGCATGATGCACAGACATAGAAATATTATCAAGTTGACTACCTAATTATTTTTATAGAAGTCTGGGTTACTGCAATTGTTCAAGGACCTGTTGAACATTTGTGTAGGTGCGCAAATCATCTATTTTAATTCCTAATTGGATGGCTGTTTGGGCAAGAGCCGGTCTTATGCCAGTGATCACTGGGATGATTCCCAGGAGTTTTAAAATGTCGCGAATCTGGAAAAAATGCTGGGCGACAAACGTATCAAAAACGTGAATGCCAGAAAAGTCGATGATCAGCAAATCGATATCCATTTGGGATATTTTAGGGATTACTGTATTTGTGATGTAAGTGGCGCGGGTTTCACTGAAATCGCCGATGAGAGGCAAAACAGCAACCCCTTTTTTTATTGGAACTATCGGCGCTGTCAGTTCTAATATCTCCATTTCACGTGCTTTGATGGATGTCCGGAGGTTCTCGTTAAACCGGTCAGTCGTATTCCGCATTACTACGTCGAAAATAGTTACCACCTTATCGTAGACCTCATAAATACCCTCTGTGTCCATTTCCTCTGAAATACATCTTTCCCGTATTTCTTTCAGCATAGATAAACGATAGTCACAAAGCAGGTCAATTATGTCTGTAAGAAAAACGCCTTTATTATGAAAGTAATTGTCTACATCATATACAAAATTACTTTTTATATGATCAATTCTTTTCATTAAGCTATTGGAAACTAATCCGATTAAAGATACCAAAAGGGATCTATGATGATCCAGATCCTCTTCTGTGATATCAAATTGAAGATTCTCTTCTGCCTTTTCCAATATTTTTTCGATTACTCTCTCTTTCTCTTGTTCAAGACAAGCAATAACATTCTGCAATGCATGGTCCATGGGCTTCACCTCGCCAGTCTGATCGTTTATTCACATATACCCAAGCATATTGGCTAAAAAACTTGAGAAAGGACTATCAGTATTGTTTGTAGTGAAAAAACCCTCTATAATTTTTGTTGAGGAGAAATGGAGAATAGTATGCAGGGATAATGAGTTCCTGTGCCGAAGGGCTTGGTGAAGGGAAGACGGTTAATGGTTGATATAAAATCTGTCAAAATTGATGGGGATAGTATTTATGTGTTTAATAGTGCTATATATATAGTAGAGTCAAGTTCGCGTTTTACTTTGGAATTGGATATGATCGTGAGCGAAATTGTGGAAAGAAAATATGGAAATGAAGAGAATTTAATATTAGAAATAGAGTTAAACGATGGACATATGATCAATACTATTATGCATGTACAACGATTATCTGGTGGACTGCCAAAGCTTAATTTATATTGCGAACTAAATGATATAGAAGAATTCGGGAACTTACAAGTATTCAGTGAAAACGACATATCCTTTCCTGAAATTGAAAAGGGAATAACCATTGAGGACATCAGGAAAATTGAAATGCCTAATGAACAGGTCCGTTTAAAAGTAACATTGCCAATCGATCAGGCGGAATGGGTTAAAAATCAAAAACAAGCTGATTTAAACAGATTCTTTAGGGAAGCTATCTATGAATATTGGAAAAATGGGCGTCCGGAGTGAAACCGGGTGCTTTTTTTGTGTGTGAATAGCAGGTTCATAAGGTAAAGACAATCATAAAAAAATCAATGTAAAATATCATGTAACTTTTATTTATTATGGGATCTTGAAAGCAGGCGGAGTTGTGGTCCCTATTAATTTTCGATTAACGTCCCATAAAGCAGGCTATATTTTTTATGATTCAGATGCCGTGATAGTATTTGCTGATGACTGGTTTTATTCACTCAATCATAAAAAAATTTTAAAGCAGTGCCGTAGCTGCTAGTTGTTTACTTACAAAAAACAGGGGAGGTTTAATTTGAATTTCGGTTTTTAGGGGGATCAAATTACATAGCTATATCTGATCGACCCGTTTAGGCTGCGTAAAGAAAAAAATAAAAAGAACAATCGGAAGCGCAACCAGGAATCTGCTTCCTTTAGATGGTCTGAAAGTGGGGAGATCTGTTAATGCCATAGATATCATTCCTTTGTAGTTGTTTTATTAACTCGGGGTTTATATTGAAGTGCTCTGAGACAATCCAATGGAATGTTTCTTTTACTTTGCTTATATCCGGGAGGGTGGGATCGATTTTTGGACCCCCGAATATAGGCCCGGTTACATTAAAACTAAAGCCACCTCCAGATGAAAGGAATACGCCGTTAACCTCTATTTCATCAATTAATAAAAGAATAGCCAAAATAATGTCAACGATATCTAATATAAGTGATAAAGCTTCATTCCCGTGTTTTCCCTCTAAACGAATTCTGCCTGTCAACGGTCCGCCTAATGTAAATCCAAAACCGCCTGGTTCAATATACATCCTTAAAATGGTTATTTGGCCTGTAATTATTAGGGATGCAGTGATGATATTAATTTTCCTATGGATGGTGCTGACAATCTCGAGATTCTGTTGAAGTTGCTTTTCATTCAAAATCATCACTCCCTTACAGAGCATCTGTGATATTATATTCGCCTGGATGATTTATGTTATGGTTACGGATGAATGAAAAGGTTAGATATATGGTAGATGATCCTGAAATAGCCATATCGTAGAAATCCAACAAAAGAAAATTTTTTCTTTCTGTAAATGGGCAAGAGTCTATTCTCCCTTCAATATGGACACATACCTTATGTTGTAACTAGCGAAGGAGGAGAAAAATGGAAAGACAAATGGGAAGTTTCGCAGGCCAGCCAGGCTACGGTATGGGATATGGAATGGGTGGAGGTTACCCGGGCTACGGGATGGGCTATGGAGGTTACCCGGGCTACGGAATGGGCTATGGAGGCTACCCGGGCTACGGGATGGGCTATGGAGGTTACCCGGGCTACGGGATGGGCTATGGAGGTTACCCGGGCTACGGAATGGGCTATGGAGGCTATCCAGGCCACGGCATGGGATATGGGGGCTACCCAGGCCACGGAATGGGCTATGGCGGATATCCATATCACCATGGATATGGAGGGCACCGTGAATAAAGTGGTTGATCAATTTGCCAGCTATTGAGAGATGGGATGTTCCAACATAAGGGATGGACTGTTAAATGTCCTCCCTTTTTTACGTATTACTCAGTACTATTTTTTGTATGTTTTTACTTATTCAAAAAGGCTGCCTGACTGAGGGGAGAAAGCCAATTAATCATTTACGCTCATTACTTTCTGTTAGGAGAAAATAAGAATGGTTTTATATTATAGGTTGTATTTAATAAATAAGAAAGAATGACATTTTGCAGCTATTGTTTTGCTACAGAACGTTTTGCTACTCTAGATGCACATTTGATTTAGATTAAAGTGCTTTCTTATTATAGGTATAAGTAAGTTTAAAACTCGCTCATAACGGCGAGTTTTTTCATTTTAAATGTTACATTCCTTATATACAGCTCCCGAGCTTTGATTTTTAGATGATTCTTGCAGGACAAATTATTTTTAGTTTTGGTAATAATTTTGGGCCAATCAACTTAAAAATAAGTAACACTTTAGTACGGAAAAATTTAACCTGGAAAGTAGTCAAGTGCAATGAATATAGAGGGGGAATTAGATGCGTTACAATTATAAGATCACTCATTATTGCCATAGGTGCAATAGAGCGCATAACCAAAGAGATGTGTCTATGTTCAAAACTTCTATAAGATGTGATCACTGTAAGGGATTTATCGTAAGTCCTTCAGGAATGGCAAACATCGAAATTGTGTTGACAGCGGGATTGTTTGTTGTTTACGGAGAAAAAAATACCGCTTGGATTGGGGCTAGAAATGAGGACCAGGCTTTCCAGCATTTTATGAAAAAGGTTGAACCAGATTGTCAAGCAATAACAAAAATGAATGGCCAGGAGATGGACGAAGCAATATTTTGTATTGACCCGACGAATGAAGGTAACGAAGAGGAGTACATTTGGCTAAGCGGAAGAGAAATTATTACTCTTTCTCCTAAGTTACCAGCGATTTATATCGTTCTAGAAAACGACATGATTCTGAAAGCAAAAGAAAAGAAAGACAATGACTATTCGTGATTTTTAAGGTTGTTTAATCTTTGTAGGGAAGATTCTTGGAACGGCGAACAATTCTAGCCCCCGAAAATCATTCGTTTAGGGAGTCTGTCTCGATGTTCACTGAATTCACCGATAGATTTAGGTACCCAAAAATTCAAAGCTGAATGCAGCAAGCTGAGGTTTTGCTAAGGACATCATTAGGTTGAAAATATGTACAGCATACTAAAAGTGTGGTATTGTCAATAAATAATTCATAGTAATATACTATGTTATTGTTCTGGCATATTTTTTCAACTGGAGGGTTTTTCGCATGGGTATTCCAAAACCGTTGGTTCAACTTAATCAATCATTTATTGTGTTGAGTGTTCTTATCGCGATGGTATCGTATAAATTCATACTTTTACTTCCATTTGTTATAGGTGTCTACACATTAGTAACAAAGAAGAATCCTATAATAGCAACAGGGAAAGGCTTTCTCAAGAAGCCGTTATCCGAGTATATTATGGAAGACAAAGAACAGCAGATTTTTAATCAATGGATAGCAACGGTTTGCCTTGGATTATCACTAGTGTTCTTTCAACTCAGTTGGAATACATTAGCATATGTTTTTAGTATTATGGTCTTGTTAGCTGCGGGTATTGCATTGATGGGTTTTTGCGTTGGCTGTTTCATTCGATACCGTTATATTATGTGGAAGCATAGAAGAACCTTAACTAAATAAACATTTGTGCATTTTGCAAAAAGGACCCTTTCTTGTTCGTTGTGGAAAAAAGAATTGGGTCTTTTTTACATAGACCTAAATATGTTTGTTCATTTGACGATAAAAATAACAATATCTATTTTTTAGGAGAACAAACAACATGAATAATTCCAAGAGTATCCTTATTCAAGGAAGTATTTTTTCAACTAAAGATGACATCGATCACGAGCAATTCTTGCATAAATTTATGGGCTTTGTAGAAAGTAATAACTTAACTTTTAGAGGTGCAACATCAGTAGTTAATGAACACGGGAAAGTTGAAGAATATGATAAGAAATATGAAGGGAAATATACGAAACTCTTTGATTTCTTGTTTCAAAGGAGAAATTGCTTTTCGGAACTATCCTTAACATTTTCGGAAATTGAAGAAATCCTGCAATTTAACTTACCAAATTCTGCTTATAAATATGGAGCTTGGTGGGCAAATGAAACAAGTGGTACACATTCACATGCAAAAGCATGGATTTTGGCTGGCTGGAAAACAACGAAAATTAATTTAGGTACAAGTATCTGTTTCGTACGAGATTAAAGAAGGATCATTTTTGTTCTTGGTCCATTTATCATCAATTCTTATCCGATTATACGAATCAAAGAACGGATGAATATGGAGGCTCTACGGAAAACAGAGTTCGATTATTAGTTGAGGTATCTAAAGCTGTCCGTGAAGCAGTCGGTAACGAATTCACAGTGGGAAAAGGGAACAAGGAGCAGAATTGAGCAAATCAGTCAATAACCTTCCGAACGCCAGGAGTGAGCGAAAGAGCAAAAAAAGACAAGCGAAACTATCTACTGAAACGGTTGTCAAAAAGTCGAAGAGAAGAAATGCAAAATTCAGACATACAGAGAAGGAACGGAATTGAATGCCGCATGTAACATAACGCTCCATTTGTCGCGTAATGCTGAATGTTCATTGAAAGAGGACTTACTCATGCAGGGAATTTGGAAGAAAGGCAGCAAAATCACAAAAGCCACTGATGTATATAAGAACCCCTTGCTTTTGACTATTGCAGGGATCCTCTTGCTACTGACGGCCGTTTTTGGACTTGCCCTGTCCATTTCCACCACATGGGAGGCGAAAACCAGTTTGAATCCGAAAGTTCCAGTGAAGGAAACACTGGACCGGCGCACGTATCAAGCAATGTTTTGAGATATGAATACTGAACAAAACGGAATCGAGGAACATGTGGGACTACTCCTTGCCCTCATCCAACAGGAATCAGGGGGACGACACCTGGGTGTCATACAATCTTCAGTCTTGCGCCCGGAGCCATTACAGACCCGGAGTATTCCATCCAAATCGTCGTCAAATACTTTGCGGATGTGCTGAAACAGGCAAAAGGCAATATCAAACTTGCTTTGCAAAGCTATAACTTCGGAAATGGATTCATAGGGTATGCCTGGGAGCGCAGAGGTTATACCAAGGAACTAGCTATAGAGTTAAATAGGATGATGGCGGCAAGGTCCGGGTGGGGACGTTACGGTGATGTCAATTATGTCGAACACGTTATGCGTACTATGACGGTGGAACCGGCAGCAATACTAATGTAGTGATGGAACACAAACGTTCAATGTGGAGGAGGTTCATAACATCATGAAAAAATATCTAGGAAGGCCATAGGTTTGGGGAGGCAGCACGCCTGCAGCAGGAGGTTTTGCCTGTTCCGGCCTGCATGAATATGCATTTGCCCAGATTGGCATTGATATGTACGGGACAGTACAGTCACAATTTAACAAAACGAAACCGATTCCCGAAAACAAAATAAAGCTGGGGGATTTGGTCTTCTTCACCAACTACAAGCCGGGGGCTTCCCATGTTGGCATGTCTATCGGGAACGGCCAGTTCATTAATGCAAACAATAGCGGAGGCATTTCGTATTCTTCAGTTGAGGATTGGAAAAACCGTTATCCCTTCTTAGGTTTTAGAAGGATATAGAAAGGAGCTGTTAATTTGGAGCCAATCCCCAAGAAAAGCTTTGTGTTATTAATCATTGGGATCGACGGGGCTATGGTCATCATGTATATATGCAGTTTGCGTTCACAGCTTCAGGAAGTACGGGCCAATCAGGGTAACTACGAAGAACAGATTAAATCCTTATCAACCATACAGGAAAGTGAGACATCAAAAGTCAATCGAGAATTCCTTGAGAAATTCTTCACATATGAAGAAACAGCTGAAAGATACCAGAAAATCATGCCGCTGATGACCGACCAGGGTTACCAGGCAACCTATCCTTCCGGGATGGAACTTCCAATGTCGGATGAAACTGTGAAATCATCCATGGTTGGACTTATAGCCTTTGAGTATCGCTCATCGAGAAATGAAGCTGAATTTTTTAATGAATTCAAGCAGACAACACAATTTAACAATATTGCAAATACCGAAATGTGATCGTCAAAACTACCGTTTTATTTGTGGAAAAAACAAGGTTGGAAGATTGATAATGTAGAGTTCATCGGAAATCTGACCGGATGTTCGTAGTAACATTAAATTGATTTTGTAAGCGTTTTCAATTATAATTTGATATAGGTTGGGTAGCAATGGTGGCTATCATGGTATCAGGCGGAGGCGGAGCCGGTACTCTTTTTTGTAGATAAAGATAACAATACACTAATTTATGTGAATATGAGGTTCATAGATTGGGAAAACTCGTTTATTCAAGGCTTTTGAAACGCCACATACTGGAAGGTCAGCGTTGGATTCTTTAATATGTACAAGCTTGAACGTGACAGCCCCTTTTAAATCAAGAGAAATATATTTATTATAATTGATAAAAAGACACATTTTTCTTTAAGACAAACTCTCTACCATGCCCCTTTCAATTAGTTATACATACAATAAAAACCACCACATATTTTCATTCGTTCATTTTCTCTAACTTAATCTAAAAGGGGAGGGAAATAAATGTACGGTTATGGCGGCTACGGCTACGGCGGTGGATGGGGCAGCGGTTTTGCTTTTATCCTTGTAATCTTCATATTATTGGTGATCATTGGCTGTGCTGGCTTTTGCGGCGGTTATTAATCTTTTAGACATTTAATGGACTCTCCCGATGGAGGGTCTATGATATTTACTGAATAATCTAAATATTACGTTTTTCTTCTCTTCCTCATCTTCCTTTGCTGCAAAGAAGAAGTTTTTTTGTTTCTTGAGTCTCCCTTATGGACTCCATTAACATTTCATCACGCTTGTTAAGCCGTTCATCTATGTATTTTTGCTGTTCGTCTAACCGTTGCAACAAAAGCTAGTTAAAGGCTTCTTTTTGTTCTATGTGCTTTAAAAGGTTTTCAACTAACTCGTTACAATCAGCAAAGCAGGAACACTGTGCTCTGACTGGACGGTTAGCTCGTTTTCCTCTTTAAACTTGATAATACAATCAAAGATGTGTTCTCCATGCCCATATTTTGAACTTGAACTAATTGCCAGTAGTGCCGCAGCATTTCCAGATTCTTCTCCGAGAACGATTTCCGTTTATTGTCTGTTCTCGAAAAAAGAAACCATGACTTTCTAACAAAAGACACCACTTGCAAAGTGTACTGTCACCAATGCCTAACTTTATACTGGCATCGTTGGGAGTTATGTACTTCTCCGTTCCCTCCATCGTTCTCACTCCTTTCACCTGTCATCCTAGTACGAACTATACAAAGTCGTAATTCGTATTTGTTTTCTGTTTTTATTTTCATTGATAAATTGTGGAAGGCACTCGGAACTATATGAAAATAAATCAAATGTTAGAGGCACAAAAGAAACGCTCTGAGCTTTGGCCCACACAAATGAATGCCTGTATGACTATAAAAGATATAAAGGCTATTATTCTTAGCCTGATAAGGGTGTGTTTTATGTGACTGAAACTGAATGGGATACAAAACTTTAAAGGAATATGATCACTTAGAATTAGCATGGGTAAGGGGGAAGGCTAAAACATTTATGATACAAATGATATTCCGATTTATTTATCGGGATTTGGTGGAGACAAAGAAAAACGCGGTAAAAGAGTACAACAAAATGGTCTTACGATATCTTAAAGAAAAAATCGGGTAGATGATTTGCGTAATATGCAAATCGAAAGAGATTCAAATCACAAATTGAAAGAAGCCCAATAATCAGGCACTCCTAATTATCTGGCTTCTTTTTTGCCATTTCGTAAAGGAGGATAATGGCGAATATGCTGGCTGGCTTCGGCTTAATTTATAATATGTACAAGCTATTAAAGTGACAGCCTTTTTAAAAAGCATTTATTGAATTGATGAAAAGGTACATTTTTAAGTAGGACAAACTCTCTACCATGTCCCAATGGGTTGTACATAGTATGTAAAGTGTAAAATAGCTTTTCCACTAGCACACAAAGGAGGAGACTATATGGGCAAATATACTGGAGACGGATGCTGGAATAGCGGCTTTGCTTTTCTCCTTGTTATTTTCATTCTTCTTGTAATTACTGGCTGCGCTTGCTATGGCGGTTACGCTAATTAATTTGCACTCAAAGCCTGATAATGGGTTTCGAACCTTCTATCAGGCTTTCCTTTATTCCATTGAAAAAAAGACTATCATGTCAGCGGTTTTTACATATGATACGTTAAACCTCACTATCCCTTATAGGCAATTGGCTAGCCTAAACATCGTGAACACTTAATTCCTGTATATTTCCTCAAAGTGGTATTGGAATGTGGCCACCGTCGTGCCACCTATGAAAAAAGCAAATGTGAGGGTTGATAGATTGTAAAATGCTATAGCCAGATGGTAGATACAAGAGTCAACAATAAAACACAAAGAGGAGCACCAGAATTTTATCCTTTTACTTGGTGAAGCACTTCAATGTCCCTATGTAGGTTGGACAGGGTGTACATTGGAAATACCTCGAATCTAGATTTAATCCAAGATATCATGTCATAAAATGGAAGGGTTCCTTTATGGGTTGATACACAAAAGAATCAGGTATTAACCCTACCGTTTCATAAAAATAATACGTGATAAAAAGGAGAAAATGATGAGAAAACAACTGATTCGATGTACGTTTTTATTTGCATTCCTATTATTTGCTGTTGGTTTCACCGGTACGGCGGCACAAGCTGATCAAATTACCCGAACACAATATGATAAAACATATGGTGTTAAGTCTACTACTACCGTATATTTTACAACGGTACCTTATCGTGATGGAAACGAACTCTACAAAATTACTAAAGTTAAAGGGAAAATACAGGTACTTTCAGGATCACTTCAAGTATTAAAACCAAAAATAAGGCTTGGACAAGTAGGGCCTGGTCCATCTAAATCCGGAAATCTAACTGGTCAAATAAAGGATTATACAATTAGTGGCAAAACTTTATCTTACACAATTTATCCGCCAAAAACTTGGAAACCCGTACTGCTGGGATCCCCTTATAGTCGAGTGGGTGCAACCGTTACAGCAACCATCAAAAGGGGAACGAAGACTTGGTCATTCAAACAAACAAATGCACAACTAAAGTAATTTTCCAATAGTATGGTGTACTCTTAATAGTCAGAGCTTTTGTTATCAACAATTCGTTTGTACCTTCTTCATTGAGCTTTAATAACAATATAATCATTTTTGGGCAAGATAGTTCTTTTGAATTTTATTCCATAAAATAAATTTGAATAGTGACAAAACGTTCACTTCGTTTTAGTGGAACACGTGATTTTAGGGTATCTACTATTAGGTTCCTGCTCCATTTATGTTGAATGCCCGCCATGCTTTAAAAATGAATAATTATTTAAATGTGGGGAGCAGCCCTTGCAGGTTGCCGGTCTTCTTATAATTTTTCCGTGCTGACACTAACTCACGATCACGGCACCTGCAAACCCACATTTTTTTTGAGAACAGTGTCTGAATATTATGTAATTTTTTTCCGCGCATGCTTACACCTCCAAGATTCCATTTTAAATTGATCAACCTGATATCGATTGCGTCCCGGTCGGAACGTGCACCACCGCCTTCGTGGGCACGGATAATATGAGCAAATGAATGACCGCCTAGCGACAGAAGCATCCCAATTGGCGTTCAAGCCCGACAGAATTATACACCTATGATGCCAAATGCGAACATATTGACGGAAAGTGACAGCTATGGTACTGAATCTTATCAATACAATCAAAATAATGATGTTACATCGATTACAGATACGGAAGACGGTGTTACATCGATAGCCTATGATGGGCTAAATGCTGTATCTGAAACGGATCACAACGGAAAGGTATCTTCCGTTGCGAAATATGATGAAAGCGGGAATGGAAATTTAATCGAGTCCAGCGACAACCTTGGTTCTGCGTCCAACCTTCTTATCAACAGCAGTTTTGAAGATGGCGTTGCATCCTGGAAACATTAAGGTATGCAGTATTCCAATTGGTTCATTTTTGGCAAGAATACAAAAAATAGAATAGGATAAAGGACGAGGCAGTATAATAGCTGCCTTATTTGTGTCTTTAAATAAAGTTTTGGTTTACTCATTCAAATAAAAGTTTGAATAATAAAAAGAAATGGTTATAATATAATCAAATGAATATTTGAATATTAGGTGAATGTTAATGATTAATAAAGATACTTGTGAAATTTATTGTTATGACGAAGAAAAAGTTAACCGAATACAAGGAGAATTACAAAAAGAGGATATCTCTAGTGTGGCCCAATTATTTAAGGCACTAGCAGATGAAAATAGGGCTAAAATCGCCTATTCTCTTTGCCAAGATGATGAGTTATGCGTGTGTGACATCGCTAATATTATTGGTTCTACCATTGCTACTGCTTCCCACCATTTGCGTACTCTTCTTAAACAAGGGCTTGTTAAGCACAGAAAAGAAGGAAAGCTTGTTTTCTATTCCTTAGACGATGATCACATCAAACAATTGATTGTAATCGCACTAGCTCATAACAAGGAGTTGAAAGCAAATGTCTGAGCAACAAATAAAGGTAAATGAAAAAGAAGCAAAAACATACCGCATTCAGGGATTCACCTGAGCTGACTGTGCTAAAACGTTCGAAACAAACGTGAAACACCTGGATGGTGTTTCTGATGCGGTAGTTAATTTTGGTGCAGCAAAGCTTACGGTTTATGGTGATACAACCATTAAAGACATAGAAAAGGCAGGAGCATTCGAAAACCTAAAAGTTCGGGATGAAAAAGAACAAAGGGTTGAACGTGAACCGTTTTGGAAGCAAAAAGAAAACATTAAGGTATATATTTCGGCTGTATTGTTGATTATTGCTTGGTTTTTAGGAGAGCAATATGGCGAAGAACACATTCTTCCGACAATTGGATACGCAGCATCTATCCTAATAGGCGGATATTCTTTGTTCCTGAAAGGTCTAAAGAATTTAAGCCGGTTAAAATTCGATATGAATACACTTATGACAGTCGCTGTCATTGGTGCGGCCCTGATTGGTGAATGGGGCGAAGGAGCAACGGTAGTCATCCTCTTTGCTATTAGTGAAGCTCTAGAACGTTACTCAATGGATAAAGCAAGGCAATCCATCGAATCCTTAATGGAAATTGCTCCGAAGGAAGCATTAATTCGCCGGGACAATCGGGAATTGATGGTTCACGTTGATGATATCCAAGTAGGCGATATTATGATCGTGAAACCAGGACAAAAGTTAGCGATGGATGGTGTGGTTGTGAAAGGTACATCCACATTAAATCAGGCTGCTATAACCGGTGAGTCTGTGCCCGTTGCGAAAACCATCGATGATGAAGTTTTCGCAGGTACATTGAATGAAGAAGGTTTGTTAGAGGTTAAGGTAACAAAACGAGTGAAAGATACCACTCTTTCCAAAATCATTCACCTTGTAGAAGAAGCTCAAGCAGAACGGGCCCCTTCACAAGCATTTGTTGATAAATTTGCAAAATACTACACTCCGTTTATCATTCTTTTGGCTTTAATGATCGCTGTAGTTCCTCCTTTTCTTGGAGGAGATTGGAGCGAATGGATCTATCAAGGATTGGCTGTCTTGGTTGTCGGTTGCCCTTGTGCCCTAGTTGTTTCAACTCCTGTAGCCGTGGTAACAGCAATTGGGAACGCAGCTAAAAACGGTGTTTTGATAAAAGGTGGCGTTCACTTAGAGGCAACAGGTTCTTTGAAAGTCATTGCTTTTGATAAGACCGGGACTTTGACAAAAGGTGTTCCAGCTGTTACCGATATGATTACTTTGAAAGGTAATGAACGAAAATTGCTCCAGATAACGTCTGCTATTGAAAAGGGTTCACAGCATCCATTGGCTTCTGCAATTATGAGAAAAGCTGAACAGTATGGATTGGACTTTAACAATGTAATCGTAGAAGATTTTCAATCCATTACCGGTAAAGGTATAAAGGCAAAAGTAAATAATGAAATGTACTTTGTCGGAAGTCCGAATCTGTTTGAAGAGATTCTGCCAAATAACATTGAGGCGGATACTAAAGAGCAGATTACAACCCTTCAAAAACAAGGAAAAACAGTGATGATCCTTGGAACTGAAAAAGAAAATATCGGTTTGATTGCTGTTGCTGATGAAATGAGAAAATCTTCAAAAGGAGTTATTCGTAAGCTGCATCAAATCGGTATCGAAAAAACAGTAATGCTTACTGGAGACAATCAACGAACAGCTGAAGCGATTGGTAATGAAGTTGGCGTGTCAGATATCAAATCTGACTTGTTACCTGAAGATAAATTATCTTATATCAAAAAACTCCGGGAACAACATAAAAGTGTAGCTATGGTAGGAGATGGAGTAAATGATGCACCAGCTCTTGCAGCTTCAACGGTTGGTGTTGCTATGGGTGGAGCAGGAACAGATACAGCCCTGGAAACGGCTGATATTGCTTTAATGTCGGATGATTTAAGTAAATTACCATACACCATCAAGCTAAGCCGGAAGGCATTAGCAATTATTAAGCAAAACATTACTTTCTCATTAGCTATCAAAGCTTTGGCACTACTTCTAGTCGTTCCAGGTTGGCTAACACTATGGATTGCAATATTTGCGGATATGGGAGCAACTTTAATTGTTACGTTAAACAGTCTACGTTTATTAAGGGTACAGGAATAGTAATAATAAGGCTTCCCATATAGGGAAGCCCTTTTAATGGATAGTAAATATTGAAGATGTTGATTGTGAATGATTGCACTTAAACTACCATGAAAATTAAATATCTGCTATTCTCAAAATGATCAGTAAATATAAGACGGGTTATATTTACTAATGGTTCAAACTACTTTTATGTGATTTTAAGGGGTGTATGATATGGTTCCTTTATCACGCAACTATACGGTTGCTTATGTTTGACAAGCAACCGTATAGTTGCATACAATCGACATATGGATTGTGACAAAGACGCTGTATTCAAAGCACTTGGCGACTCGACTCGGCGGGTTATATTAGATGAACTTTCCGAACGTAACGAGCTGACGTTGTATGAACTAACGGCACGTCTCGTTATGAAACACAACCTTTCCATTTCGAGACAGGCAATCGCTAAACATCTAAATATATTGGAAGATGCAGGGCTCGTAAAATCAAAACGAAAGGGAAAATATCGAGTACTTATGTTTAACAAAGAACCACTTAAAAATTTGCTGAAAGCATGGGTAGATTAATTTTATAACTAACGACGAATGTATGAGTTTTTCTATTTGTAGCCAGATTGTTAGAAAAGAACCGTACCTCGCATTTATCAAAGGAGGCCAAAACATGATGAAAATCATTATTACTAGTATATTCGTTCAAGATCAAGACAAAGCATTAGAGTTTTATACAAAAACGCTGGGCTTTGTAAAAAAACATGACATTCCCAGCGGAGCATATAGGTGGATAACGCTTGTTTCTCCTGATGAACAAGACGGTACCGAGCTTTTACTCGAACCTAATGACCACCCTGCTGCCAAAGAGTTTCAACAGAAGCTATTTGCTGATGGCATTCCAGTAACAATGTTTGGGGTTGCAGATATTCGCAAAGAGTACAAACGATTAGTAGAAAATGCAGTAAAGTTTACTATGGAGCCAACAGAAATGGGCGAAGTCACAATAGCTGTCTTCGACGATACATGCGGAAACCTTATTCAGATGATAGAGAAGAAGTAACGTTATGAAGAAAGAGCCCAGTTTCTAGACGACACTATGGGTATGATTAAGACCGGTGAAGTGTTAGTTCAAAAAGAGAGTGTAAATGAATAAATAGAAAAAGGAAGACCTTTTCTTGTAGAATTGAATCTCCACAAGACAATTTACAGAAAAGAGGTCTTCCCTATGAATCAGTTTACAACAGATATTGTTAACGCTCTAGTGAAAAAACAAGATATTGCCGAAGTATTCCGTTCGTATTTAGAAACAGCCGTCAATACGCTGCTGCGACTAAATTAACGGCGTTTTTAGATTACGAGAAATATGATCGAATGGGCTTAACTCAGACAATTTTTACTGAGTATTTTCTTTAATAAATGTTGCCTGATTTGTGTCACGTTGTTTGGTTGGACATAAGATGATATTGCCTGACACCTACCATCAGGGGGTCTATTTAGGCGCTCAAAAGAATGAGCGTCTTTTTTCTGGGCTTGATTAACATAAATAGGATTTATTAACATGAAATTCATCGATAAAATCAGCAAAGGGAATCATGCTATTGCTGTAATACACTATGCATTTATAGCAGTGATTCTTTTGAACTTCCCCCTGAAGGCAAGTTTTCTTCTCATGGATAGATTGAAATTGAGTTGAACGCTTTCCTGCATTAGTGCATAGTTTAGGTGCTTTTCAGTAATATGCGGAATTCTTTTACCCTCTTACAGGATGGCGTATCTGGTATGTATTAATTATCGTATTTATAGGAAGGATAGACCATTACATGCAGTAGGCGTTCCTCCGTTTACCCTTATTGAGAAGAGGGAAGCCTAAACCGGTAACTATTCCACCTGTTATGTTCTTAAAAAAATTAAGTAATTTCGTTGTCAGTACACACCCGCGAGTTGGCATTTTAATTATTCCGAATACGTATGATACTCAGGTAACTGAATGGTGAATTTGGAGCCTTGTCCCAGCTCACTTTCCACCGCTATCGTTCCTTTCATGGACTGAATAATTTGAAAACAACAGAGGGTAAGACCCACTCCAGTACCCTTTTCCTTTGTCGAATAAAAAGGAGTTCCTAACTGATTCATTTCCTTCCTTGTCATTCCCTTACCATTATCTATGATTTCAATCGTCACGATACCGCAGTTCTCAAATACATTTATTTTCAGGGTTCCACCATTGTCCATCGATTCGATTCCGTTCTTAATAAGATTTACCAATACCTGCTTTATTTCGTCTTTTCTCCCTTTAATATAGTGGGAATCATGTATGCTTGTGAGGATGCTGATGTTCTGTATATTGGAATAGGAGAACATAAGTTCAACAGTCTTCTTTACTTCCTCCGATATATTGATGGTAGACAATTCCTGAGTGTGCGGCCTTGCCAAGGAGAGATATTCATTGATGATAGCCTGGGCATGGTCTAATTCTTTCAAAGCAATATCAATATAATTGGAATGCGATTGATCTAACTTCCCGTCACTATGCATAAGCTGAAGGAATCCCCTGACAGTCGTCATCGGGTTCCTTACTTCATGTGCAACAGAAGCAGCCAATTGGCTGACCACATTCATTTTTTCTGCTTGCTGCAATTTTTTACGAATAGATAGAATATGATTGATGCTCTCAATAAAGTATAAAAGAGCCATCAGCAATAACCAAGTGAAGAAATAGAAGATGAGCGCGAATGATAATTGATTTATTTGATCAATAACCACTAACGTTACGATTTTTGCTAAGACAATGATCCAGAATATTAAAGAAACGTCGATCAGTTTACGTTTTGTTTGTTGGAGATTTTTAAGTTTAGAAGTATTAATGGAAAGGAGAATCGTTGCAATGAAATAATGGATGAGTGTCAATTCGAACCCCGACCCGCCATGATAGAACCTGTATAAAAGTAAAGTTAACACCGTTATGATCCCCGGAGCCAATCCGCTGTACAGAAATGACAGGACGACCGGAATCAACCTGAAGTCATATCGATAGCCTTCCGTATATTCCACAGGAAAAGACATGATCAGTAATAAAATACTGTTTATTAATATAGTGAAATTTACTTTTCGGTGTTTTTTAAAGCGCTCATTTAAAAAAAAGTAAAAACAGAAAATGGGAAAAAGTACAAATATCAGTTGATATAAAAGTTGCCCTATATTTGCCAATCTACTTCCCCCTAAAAAATAGTATAGTGATTAATCCTCCTTTGAAGTGAGTTAACCATGAGAGGAAATAGAATTAAAGCAATTTTACTTCAACATTTTCCGATAGTATACATTAACAGTTCGACACATTTTGCATTGCTGGAAGGGATGGCTTAACGAATACTTGAAAGTGGCTACTATCCTACTGTTTTAGTTGGCGGCATAGTCGATATTCTGTATTAACGGTAACTTCTGAAAATCTTGAGTATGATAGTGATTTGAAATTTATATATCTATAAATTACGTCCTCGTATTGAAATAAGAATGGTAAGGATTATTGAGTGAATTCTTTAGCTTAAGTTCCTTAGTAGGGGCATTTTTTAACGGCAGCACTACGGACTGATCAGAAAGAAAGAGCTTTTCTGTCATTCCATACGTGTCGCTTTGGTACTAAATGGCCCGATAACCACGGTCTGTACGGCTAGGGGCCAACATTCCGTGGGTTCCTGTTCCCTTTGCGGCAAAAACACCGCACCGAGCGAGTCGAAAAACCAACCCATCGAAACATATAAAATAAAGAACAAAGGAACCAATAAAATAATGATTGATTATTCTAGTCGATCCAACAATCGTTTAGTGCGGTAGACCAGCAATGCATTTTATATGGAAGGGGATAATTGGAACCCTCATATAAAACTCTAATTAACTTGGCGGGAAAAGTTATATGGAAAGCACAAGCATAATAGTAGCAAAGTGCTACAAAGCCAGCAAAATCTGCTTACTTTAGGTTGATTTTTTTGAATAAACATTCCTGTCACTAAAAATTTGAAAGCTACGCTGAAATTCATAAACACCTTGCTTCTGCCTCCTATCATCATCATCGGGTTACATCTTAAGGCAGTGCGAAACGGTTGCAGCGTGGTGAATACCATGATTCCATGATGATAGCTCTAGTTGCTGTGTGAAAAAGTGGTAGACTTTGTTGAGATTTGGGGCCCATTCATTGATGGATGTGCGACAGAACAAGATAACAATGGGAATATCTCACACCATTTTTTCCGAAAAAAGAATTCGCGGAATATCGTGCTGTCAAAGAGTGGTTTAAAGCAAAACGAATTGACTTTTACGATTTGATGGTTAAATGGCTCAAGGGAATGAGAAGAGATGGGGTTAAACCTTAAATTTTTCCTATAGATATTGTAATGGAAATAGATATTATCCATAATGATTTAAATAATGAACTAATAATTATGATAGTACCAAATTAAATTATTACTTTTTAATTGATTAACGAATGCTTTGGTGTTAATGATCTAATTATTCGAAACAAGTTGTTGGGAGCAATTAAGGGAACGAGTGCCTTTAGAAGATTTAAGGATCATATCATCGATATTGGTATTGAAGAAACATGGTATTCATTTCGTTACGAACGATACAAAGAGACTGTGATAAATTGGTGTAAAGACAATAACATAGCCTATGTGGAATAAAGAAAAAGAGTGATTTTTAATAAGCCGCCACTTTCAGGCCGCTTATTAAGCTAATGGGGCATTATAGCTGAATAACATAATATAAGAGATTTTAGAGGAGGAATAGTAGATGGATATGAAGTATCCAATTGGAAAATTTCGATATGATGGTGAGATTACTTTTACTGTTACAAATGATTGGATAAATGAGATTGAAGATTTACCAAGATTATTAAGAGATGCTGTAAAAGACTTAGACAATAAACAGCTTGATACACCATATCGTTCAGGAGGGTGGACTGTTCGACAAGTAATACATCATCTTACGGATAGTCATATGAATGCCTATGTTCGCTTTAAATTGGCTCTTACGGAAGAAAAACCTGTAATTAAGCCTTATGCCGAAGCGAAATGGGCTGAGCTTTCTGATTATAAATTACCAATTGATATTTCACTATCTCTGCTCGAAGCCTTGCACAAACGCTGGACAAACCTTTTACGAAGTCTAAGTCCTTCGGATATGGAAAAGATATTTATTCACCCAGATTCAGGTAAAGTTTCAGTAGGTAAAAATATAGGAATCTACGCTTGGCACGGTCGACATCATCTTGCACATATTACTTCATTGTGTAATCGTCAGGGTTGGAAAAGGACTTTGTGAAAGATTTCAACCTGCGCTTAACTGGTATTGGAATTATTCTGATTTTCAAGGGGATAATTATGTGCGTACTATAATAAAACTAGTAATATTTAATATGATAACGGTTTGGGTGTTCTCTTATTATGTAGCGATAATTTTTAGAGGGGAGGGTTCGCTCCCCTTATCTATTGACGCAGTTTTTACAGCAATATATTTTGGATTTCCAATTCTTATTCCTATTTCTTTAATTTTGGAGCTAATTACTCATTTCTTTAAAATAAAGCCAGTAATGAAATTGTTTGGCTTAATAATGATAGGAGTAGTATTGAGTTTGATCTTGGAAACTCCTTTTTACCTTGTTCCAATTCTATTTTTTATTTATTGGTTAGTTGAGGTAATTTATATTAAATTAATGCAATTGGATGAATCTAACAAGTTTATATGAGGCTCTATCCTTTAGTAACAGAGTATGTAAGATTACAATGAAATCTTGATTGATTCCAGTTTACAGGCCATATAAAGGGTTAGTAAAAAGGGCAACGTGCAAGCGTTGTCCTTTTTTTAAAACATCTCTTCTTTAACTACCGGGTGCGTTAGTTCACCAAATGTATACAGGGGGTGATGTTTGAAAATACTTTATTACTAAAATATTTTCATACATCATTCCACCATATAATCCGAAGACCCAAAAAATTTACTGGATATTGGCGTGGAACAGTTTTATTCCCGGTATGAACATTGCTCAAATAAGCGGATTGCAAGCGGCAGTGTGTTTATAATGACATAGTGATACAAATGGCTTGGGATATGCAGAGACTTGATGAGTAATATTGTATATATGCCTATTCTTCGGATGGGCTTTTTCTTTTGTGTCCGTTTGTGTTTTATCGACATCGTTACAAGAGGGGTTAACGTTCTACGAACCGACCCAAATGCCACGATAAGTTTAGGTTGCAGATTTACGCGGAAGATCGTTCTTGGCCTATTTTTGTTAAATGGATAAGATTAAAGGGTTACGTATGGCAAATAAGACATAATTATTTCCAGTTTAAATATATACTTCTACAGGGAAATATTACCCTGTTTAGCGAACTTTGAACTATTTAGGTTGGATGGCAACAGTGGCTATCAGGGTATTGGGTGAAGGCGGTGCCTAATACCAAATTGCATCTTAGAAGGGAGGTAGCTAAGTGTGGAATCAGTAGAATTTATAGGTTGGGCAATTTCAGCAATATTAAGTATTGCCTTTGTGTTCTCTTTATTCATGGTTTTACGAAAACCAAAATACCTGATCATACGTGAGAAATACGGTACTAAAATGATGACTAAACAACCGTTTCAAGGCAATAAACGATATTAATCTCCGAAAAAAAGCGGGCAATACCTATAAATAAAGCTACGTTATTCGACCGCGTCTTTTGAATTCTTGCTACTTTATTTAAATCTCTAAGCACAAATGGAAGCATATCAGCATTTACTAACTTTTCTAATGGTTCATCAACCAACGGTATATTACGTTTCTTAAACACAGCGGTTGTAAGGTGCCAAACTCCCACGATTTCCTTGGGTGACTTATTAGATTTAATAAGCATATAAATCCTCCTATTATTTTTTCTTTTTATCTCGCGTAATTTAAGAACGTGGAACATGGCCAACGGTCAATCTTTGTGACTACCAGCGTAACCCCACCATCAAGAAATTACAATGCCAACTTCAGTTCGTTTCGGTTTGTTGTATTCCTTCCTGTAACTTCTCGTAAAAAAGCGTCTGCAACCTGCTTCTTCTAATAACTGTTTCTGTATCCATTATCCTGCCCAACACCTGAATCACAAGCATGTATTTACTCGGAAATTACTCGGTAAAACACCAAAATGGAGTCTCAGTTAATTTATCGACACAGGAAATACCCTCTTCCCATCGAATAAAGTAGGCAGAAAGGGGGCATCGTAAAATGGTGTAAAAAATGGGTGAGTATTCACATTATTGCCAAGAGGTAAAAACACTCCATAAATCGTATTTTTCCTAAAGGGGGAATGATATTGATGCTGTTGACCAGTTTTTGGGGATGAAAAGCCGTTCTGTCTGTAGGAAAGATGTGGTTGATAACCCGGAAGAGATTGTCTTTGTCTTACAACAAGAAGGAAATACAGTAATTGATATAATCTTGGCTTGTGAGGAATCCTGTACAGATTTGTTCGATCCGAGTGAATTCCTGTTTTTATATGAATTGACCAACCCTTATTTATACTTCAACAACATTATGGTGGCTTTGGATTTCATACATAAAAGAAATATGATTTTTACAGACATTGCCTTCGAATGATACAGGGATGCCGTAAGAGAGTTTGACAAAATGGCCTTACGATATCTTAAACAACAAATCGGATAGATCATTTAGGTATTAGCGAACCGAAAGAGGTTCAAATCACGAATTCAAAGAAGCCCAATGATTAGGCTGGCACTAATTAGCGGGCTTCTTTTTTGCTATTCAAAGGAGGTAAATGGCGAATATGCTGGTTGGCGATGGCTTAATTTATAATATGTACAAGCTCTCGAAGTGACAGCCCTTTTTTCAAAAGAACCTTTTAATGGATAGTAAATATTGAAGATGTTGATTGTGAATGATTGCACTTAAACTACCATGAAAATTAACTTCCGATATTCTCTAAAAAGGGCAATGCCAAACATCAAAAGGTGAAGTTACAAGGTCTGATTGTATAGTGAAAGAAATACCAAGGGTTAATATTAAAATTCCTAATACATAAAAAACATATTTCACTTGACTCGACCTCTTTATCATAATTTTTTGTTGCAATTGCAACGAAATGAGATTAAATTTAATATATGCCATTTTATTGCATTTGCAACAAATATATGTACTAAGGAGTTAATTATGAAGGAAATTCTTCGTGAAGTTGGAATGATAGCAAGGGCATTAGATTCTATAAGTAATATAGAATTTAAAGAATATGACCTTACAAAAGGGCAGTATTTGTACCTTGTGCGAATATGTGAAAACCCAGGAATCATTCAAGAAAAGGTAGCCGAGATGATAAAAGTAGATCGAACAACAGCAGCTCGTGCTATAAAAAAACTTGAAATTAATAGCTTTATTGAAAAGAAAGAAGATAAACATAACAAAAAAATTAAAAAACTCTTTCCAACAGAGAAAGGGAAAAATGTTTATCCTTTTATAAAAAGAGAAAATCATTATTCCAATATCGTTGCATTAGAGGGATTTTCCGAAATAGAAGTAGAAACCATTTCCAATCTTCTTCAAAGGGTAAGAAAAAATATAGAAAAAGACTGGGAATTTGTAAAAAAGGGGAACAAGAGAAATTATTGACTATACCAAGGAGCGACATATTTAGATGACTATACATATAAAAAAGTGTACCCTCGAAGATTCACACAAACTTCAAGAAATTAGTTATGAAACATTCAACGATACATTTAAAGATCAGAATTCACCTGAAAATATGAATGCCTATTTGGAAAGGGCATTTAACTTAAAACAATTAGAAAAAGAATTATCCAACATTTCTTCGCAATTCTTTTTTGTTTATTTTAATGATGAAGTCGCTGGATATTTAAAGGTCAATACCAATGATGCTCAGTCTGAAGAAATGGGTGATGAATCACTTGAAATCGAGAGGATTTATATAAAAAACAAATTTCAAAAACATGGGCTTGGTAAATATTTGCTAAATAGAGCTATGGTAATTGCGATGGAACGTAATAAAAAGAAAATCTGGCTAGGCGTATGGGAAAAAAATAAAAATGCTATTGCTTTTTATAAGAAAATGGGGTTCGTTCAAACTGGAGCCCACTCTTTTTATATGGGTGATGAAGAACAAATGGACTTTATTATGACCAAAACATTCATATAACTTTTTGAAAGGTGGATTATTGTGTGTATACCTAAACATTTAAAATCCATGATGAAGAAGTAATCTATGATTTTATAGAAAACTATGGATTTTCAACCTTATTTTCTCAGCATAATGGAGAAACCTACGCCACTCATCTTCCACTGATATTAAATAAATCTGAAAAAGCTTCATACGGTCATTTTGCACATCCGAACGAACAATGAAAGGATGCTGAAAACCAACAAATTCTTGTGGTTTTCCAAGGTCCTCACTGTTATATTTCACCTTCTTGGTACGAAACAACTAAAGCAGTACCCACTTGGAATTATGTGTCTATCCATTTATATGGAAAGCTGGAGATTGTCGAAGATAGAAAAGTAATATTTGATTCTTTAAACGACTTGGTAAATAAATATGAAAGCCTTGGTAGTCCATACAATTTAAATGATGTTGAACCTACTTTTATCGAAGGAATGAGTAAAGGAATTGTAGCGTTCAGAATAAAAATTACAAAAATTGAAGCAAAAGCTAAACTAAGTCAAAATCATCCTATGGAACGACAAGGATTAATTATTAAGCATCTGGAAAATACTTCTCAACAAGATAATATACAAAGATAAGGAGCTTTAAATATGACAAAGAGAAATAAGGAGTTGTCACTAGAACAACGTGAAGAACTACTAAGAACTTTGGAAGCCCGTTTTGAGAAAAACATGCACCGACATAAAGGTCTCGAATGGGCTCAAGTACAAGCTAGGATCGAAGCTAATACTGAAAAACTGTGGTCGCTCAATGAAATGGAGGGAACTGGCGGTGAACCGGATGTTGTTGGCCATGATAAAAAGACGGGCGAATACATTTTTTATGATTGTTCACCGGAAAGTCCAAAAGGTCGCAGAAGTGTTTGTTACGACCGTAAAGCACTGGAGTCAAGAAAAAAACACAAACCAGAAAATAACGCTATTGATATGGCAACTACCATGGGAATTGAACTTTTAACAGAAGAACAATACCGGGAGCTACAGAAACTTGAGAATTTCGATATGAAAACATCGAGTTGGGTGCAAACTCCTGCTAATATTAGAAAACTTGGCGGGGCCATTTTTTGTGATTGTCGCTACGACACTGTATTTGTGTACCACAATGGAGCGGAATCCTACTATGCTGCAAGGGGGTTCCGTGGCTTGCTAAGGGTGTAAATTATGCACAAACAGCTAAATTTGAATTTGGAGAATGGATTACCTGGAGAAAGGCTTTAATTTCATATTCAACTAATAGGTGCATTAATTTATAAGACTTGGCTGATGTGGCAGCTCCTTGTGCGACGGGCAGTCGCAAAGGGTGCATTGGTAATATAGCAATTTGCTTCATGGTAAACACGTAAATGGTTTTACGGCAGTAACGTCATTGTTGGCATTACATCTTGTTGATGGCATATAGCCATAGGTCATTCCTCTTCCGTTCACTCGTTGTTATGGTCAACAAGCTACTTCCGTACTATGAGAACGTCTGACTTCTCCACCCGTTCTTCATCACTTGGATTGTCCTTATAGACGAGAACCCTGCCTGTTTGGTAGGGTGGAGACCTCACGGGGTTATCGCAATTCCCTTCAGACTTTAGGTGTATTAAGAGTGACTTGATTTCTCTACAGATAGTGAAATCCTTACAATTGGATTTTGCTATTTTTTTGTTTTAAGCGCCTTGGCTAGTTATAGGAGGATTTTGATTGGACAGAAATCATATATTTTCAGAAATGACTAAGATTAGTTTCACTTTAAGCAAGTATGTGTAGCATCGTACTTAAACGAACGGGTGCGTTAATTGAAAAAGGTGGGGTGCTTTGGCAGCCTTTTTAGTAATTCCAATGATTTAAACTACAAACCAAAACAAAAAGATAAAAATTGGAATACTTATTTGGGAGAAAGATATTCCACGGGTAAGAAGTTACTATATAAGGGCACTCAAAGAAAAGGTGAATATCATCGCTACTATCAACACTGGCGGCAACATTTATTTAAAGAAGTGATTGAAGGTGATGGGAAATGGTATATGAATCTTTCCTTCGAATTACAGGGCGGAGATAAAATTAAGTTTATAGAGCAAAGAAAAAAATTATGATTTAACGAAACTTGGAGTATTGTTCAACATGATCAAATCGAACCCTTTTTCTACCTCTTTTATCATTTCACCAACTGAGATTAAGCCACCTCCGGATAAATACCAAAAACCGGGGTCTAAATAAACAATCTTCCGTTTTTTAAAAGCATTAGTTTTCTTTACTAAACTGTTTTCCATTACCTTTTTGGCATTATTCCCCTTACCAACTGCCGCAACCCTGTCAACAACGTAAATGATGTCAGGATTGTGCTAAGGATGTATTCAAAAGAAATGACTTGCCCGTGTATTGGATCTGCTTCTAGGATTTCTGCTGCAGGTTTTACAGCAATTACATGCATGAATAAGGCTAAATCTTGAAGCAGGCCCATATGCTGTTACTTTTCCACCCGCTGTTAGTGTAATTAGGGCTTTTTCATTTTGATCGGAGGTTTTGTCTTTTAGGCTATAGTTGAAGGTTACTAATAAAAAATAAATATAGACATTCTTAATTGATAATGATATTCTTTGTGACATAATTGATAAAGATTATCATTATCAATTATGTTTTTTGGGCATCTTAGTTCATTTAAAGTGCCTTATCAAGGAAGAGGGATAAATTATCGATTTTAGGGGGTCTCAATAGTGGTAAAAAAAAATAGGATTTTAATGGGAACTATATCTGTAGCTGTGGCAGCAAGTGGCCTCATTCTAAGTGCAAGTGCCGCGTCTGCCAAAGACAATCATGTAAATTCCATCCACGGAGTGACTATTAATGCAAATTCATTGATCAAACAACCTAGGAATATCGAATTAACCGTCCAAGAGGTTGAATTATTAACGCCTAATAGTCGATATTTACAAGTAACATTTAATAAGCCGGTTTACCAGTTAGAGAGATTTCAATTTAAAGTAATTGAAAATAATTCAAACGATGTGATGGGTACAGAGGAAGTTCGATTGAATAAAAGTCAAACAAGCGCTGTGATCATTCTGTATAAGGGAAATACATTAGAAACAGGAAAACCTTATACATTGTCCTTTGAACATAACGGCCAGGTGCAGCAAATTAAATTTGAACATTATAATTATTATGAAGACGGATATGTAACGAGCGCCAATGCTAACAATCGTAAAATTAAACTAAGTGGTGTCGGAACATTAAATGTCTCCGAAGATCTTCTTGTTGATTTCCAACAGATGGTGGGACAACGTATTCGTGCATGGTATGATTCTAGTGACATTCTTAGAAGGATGGTAATGACCGAGGATCCCGTACTCTATGATGGAATGGAAGTAGGAAGTAAGATTAAATTAGTAACCTCGGGCAAGAAATACAAAGTAACAGCTGATACAACGCTATATGTGAACGGAAAAGAGACGGAATTTTCTGCTTATAATGGTCAGGAATTTCCTTATGCCAAATTAGTCTTGAATGAAGATGGAGACGCAGCGTTTGTTTATGCTTACACATGGGCCACAGAACCCATTATTATAGAGAAAGTAAAAGATAATATTGTATACGGGCTTGGTGGGGAAAAGCTGGATATAAGCAGTTACATAATTTTAAAAAACACAAAACCAATCTCTGTTTCAGATTTTCAAGTTGGTGATATATTGTATTTTAATGAAGACGCCAAGAATGTCATCGGTAAAAGGGGTGTGGGCGAAATATACAATCGTTCCGTAACCGGAAAGATCACGCAAATATATCACGGTGATTCATTTGAAGTAAATGGTAAAGTTTATGATTGTATAGGGGACATATTTGGTGCTAGAGTATTGGATGGTAGAAAGCTTGAGGACTTTAGGGAGAATGAAGCGGAGCGTTTGGAAGGAAAAGAGGTTACTCTTCATTTTAGCCGTAATGGGGATCTTGTATATGTCCAACGAGCAAGCAGAGGAAACTGAATTACGGAAACAGGGTAAATCTACAGTTCATAGTTTAGTTTCATACATAAATTCTCCCAATTCTGTAGAAAGAAGGGCTAGGAGACAAGTCCTTAATTGAAAAGGGAGAGGCCGATATCGTAACAATAGAACGAGGCGCACATGCAAACGGTGATTGGGGAATAAAGTGAAAAATAATGAGCCGTTAAAAGAATTTGTGCCAGAAGAAATCTTAAGTCCAGCGCTAATAACTACAGTCCAGTAAAATTAGGGTAGGCAATTAATTTGCCTGCTTTTTCATTTTCATACCATTATGTTTTTTTACAATCCGTAAACTTCATTCATGAAGTAGAACTTATTGTTTTTTTGTAAATCCCTCTTTTTCACCCTATAAACTTTGCAGATACCACTGCAAGTGTAAAACCTTTACGAAAGGTTTCAAACAAGTAATTATATAATCCGCCTTATTTTATTATTTCTTATCGTAAAAACTCTTAGAAAAATTCCACTTATTTTCTTAGGGGTCTTAAGCGGCCTTTTAAGCATACACTTTTTTGGTTTGTATAGTATAATTCTACTTAAAAATTCTTAGTAAATCTTCCATTTATTACTTTTAAATAAAAATATTGAGAAGGTGTGGACGAAACAAATGAATACGGTTAAAAATGTCTCTAGTTACTTTATTGATCATGCAGAATTTTTAGTTGTGGAAATAGTTGGTAGTGTTATTGAAAAATTAAATCTACAAATTTCTGAAGAGGAAAAACAACGAGCATTCTGCATGTATATTGAATTCCTAGGCTTTTTAGGGAAAGATTTTACTGACAATAACCAGGAAATACCTGAAGGCCTAATTAAATGGAGTAAAGAGAATGGAGAAAGAATAGCTTCTTCAGGAGGTAAAATATCTAACGAAATGATTCGTTACCAACCGACAAGGGAAATCCTGACTGATATTGTGACGAGAATTAGTTTGCAATTAGGACTTTCCATAGAGGAAAACAGCTTTTTAATAAAACGGGTAAACACATTGCTTGATATAAGTTTAAATGAGGCTGTTTTCGCATATGAACGGCTCACAGAAGAAATATTGGAAAATAACCAAAAGGAAATGGCTGAATTATCAGCACCCATTGTGCCCGTTAAGGACGGGATAGCGGTCCTTCCTTTGATCGGGACTATAGATTCGTATAGAGCCAAATATCTTTTGGATAAAGTAATTCCTAGGATTTCACAGCTAAATCTAAATAAACTAATAGTGGACTATTCAGGGTTATCAAATCTTGATATGGAAACAGCCAGGAGTTTATATGCCATGGGGCAAATGCTTCGGCTACTTGGGATAAACACAGTATCAACAGGAATCCGGGCTGAACTGGCACAAACGGCAGTTAATAGTGGCATCGATATGTCGTCTATTAACTCATTCGGTACTGTTAAACAAGCACTGGAAAGACTTTAACTTCATTCTGTTTTATTAACCCACAATATTTTAAACATATTCAACGATTGAAAAAAATCTTAAGGTTAAGATTTATATTGCCAATCGTTATTCATCATGGCAACTTGGTCTACGAGAATCCCAAAGATCTACGTAAAGAGTTCTTTCCCAAAGCAACTGATTTGGCCGAGGCTTCAACAGAAGAATTACTGGAATCACTATGCCTCATTAACAATCGAGCTAGAAAATGTCTCAGCTCGAAAACTCTATACGAAGCGCTTCAGGAGTAGGTGTCGCACTTAGATTGACAAACTGATATATAAAAAAAGCCTTGCCCGAAGACAAGGTAAACATATGTACTTGATCATTATTATTTTCAGAAGGTAATAAGATAAATAACATTTCAATTATAGCATTTTCAAAGACATTCGTAACTGAAAAGAATGGTCAAACTTAACGATTTAATTGAACAAATATATAAACATTAAAATTATCATAGAGCACCTTGGTTCTAAAACTACATTTAAAGGTTTTTTTCTGCATTAGAGGTAAAGCGAAACATGTTTCAAGCAACTATTATAATATAAGGATAAAAGGGTAATAAACAAGCAAAGGAGAGTTCAAAATGAGATGCGGATCAAAATGTTTTCTAGTTGAAATGGAAATGAACGGAGAACAGCAAAGCAAGCCAGTAACCGCGAGATCGCCCGTGGAAGCTAGAAAAACTATTCGAATAGAATACGGAAAAGAGGCTAATGTCTTATCTGTTAGGGAAGAGAAAAAGAAAAAACTAACCATTAGACTACGAGAGGTATGAAAACAACAATCCTTGTATGGGTGGGGCGGTGTAGGAATTCAATTCACCATATACTTCTAGTGTTGGGCGACCTAACTAGTTTACTTGCCTGCTTAAAATGGGTAAAGTCCTGTGAAAGTAACATCTCAGGAGGATTTAAATGTACAGCAAACTATGCAAACTTTCATTTTTACTCTTTATTGGATTCTTTTTATGCAGTGGCTTAGTTTCCGCTGCGCCAAAAAACACAACATCTAGCGATAAGGTTGTGTTGATCTCGTTTGACGGAATGCGAAATGATTTAACGAGGAAATATGTTGAAGAAGGATCACTTCCTTCCATAAAAAAAGTGATGGACAACGGAATCATCGCCGAATCCTCAAGGACCATTACCCCGTCTTTAACAGCTCCTTCCCATGCTGCAATCGCAACCGGAGCAACTCCTTCCAAAACCGGCTTTGTCAGCAACGAATGGCATGAACCTGAAACGAAGCTTCTCAATACCGATGATGCTTTCCAGAAAAGGCTGCAGGTCAATCCCTTATGGGTGGAAGCAAAAAAACAAGGCAAGACGACAGCGACAGTCGCTTTTGCTGGTGCCAACCCAAAGGCCGGCCAGCAGGGGGATTATTCCGTCTATTATGGCGAAACGTGGTCCCCAAGCAAATTGGAGAAGCTCTCATTTAAGGAAACCGATGGCTGGAAAAATCCGGGGACTCATTTTGGCCCATTATTTGAAGCAAGCTTTGAGGTACAGATGGAAAAAGCAAAAAATCAAACGATTTACGTTTTAGCTGTTGATTCTACTAATGACGGCAAAAGGAACTATAAGGAGTTCATCTTGTCCCGCGATAAAAGAATTGATGACCATGATGCAGTGGTAGTTGGCGGTAAATGGGCGTCCCTTCCTTTACCCGTCAAAGACGGTGTGCCGGCGGGATTTTGGTTTAAATTTAAGCAATTATCGGACGATTTAAATGGCGTCACGATGTACCGAACTGCCGTTACCTCGGGCGTGATTGCAGGTCCCGGTAGTTTTGCAAAGAATATTACGGATTCTTTCGGTTTTTTCCCCGTTCAGGATGATTCGGAAGCGTTTAACAAAGGCTGGATCACGCGAAAAGAATATGAACAAATCAGTACGAGGTTCGTCAATTGGGTCACCGATGTATCACTTTATATTAAGGAAACATACAAGCCTGATTTGTTAATGTTTTACGCGCCCCAAATCGATCATGAGGAGCATCAGTTTTTACTTACCGATCCGCGGCAACCGGGCTATACAAAGGAAAAATCTCAGGAATATATGGGCTATATTAAGTGGTCCTACAAACTTGCCGATCATGTGGTAGGCAGGACCCTCGAGTCCCTTAACAGCAGGGATCATTTATTCATTGTATCTGATCATGGAATGGAACCCGCCCATTCAACTATTCATCCCAATCATCTCTTGAAGAAAGCAGGCCTATTGAAACTTGATCAAAATGGCAAAATAGATATGAAAAAATCCAAAGCGTATGCAGTTACCTCCAGCGGAGCTGCTCATGTGTATATTAATGTAGAAGAAAGGGAAAAGGGAGGTGCAGTCCCTAGAAATGATTACAATGAAGTAGAAAAGAAAATTATAAAATTATTTAGATCTTATCAAGTCAAGCCGACTGGAAAAGTCAGTTATTTGAAGCATACGATCAGGGAAACTGCTGAAAGTATACCAGGTCAAGGCTTCAATTTCCCGCTTTACAAAGAGAATGCAGTTAATCTATATAATTATTTGATCCTAGACAAAGTCCATCCTTATGATAAAGTAATCGTTACAAAAAAAATAGACAGCCTTGACAACAAGCATTCCGGAGATATCCTCTTGCTGGCCGGATCGGGGTTTGTCATGGGAAAAGACCACGAGCAAGCTGTTTCACCTGCGCAAGAACTAGGATGCCATGGTGGAGATCCGGACCGTGACAAACTGAAACCTGTATTTCTAGCCATGGGAGAACAATTTGATAAAAATAAAACGATTGACCCCATTTCGAACCTTGATATTGCACCTACCGTATATAGTATCTTAGGATTGGAAACTCCTTCGTTTGTCGAAGGGGAGAAGATCAGAGAAGGAATAAAGTAGAGTGCCTGTCTCTCATAAAAAGATCTGAGTTTCTTAAAATTATTTTACGGAAGGTAAGGATGGTTTTAGTAAATGGACTAGTCCTACCTTCTGTTTTAAACTCCTTGAAGACATGGTCTTCTCTCTGTTTCCCTTTCTCCCCCTGGAAAACAGAATTACCAACAAGTTAACATTATTTATAGATCATTAAATGAGAACACATAGGACATAAATGTATCAAGGTTCTTATGTGTTTTTTTGTGCTTTCACAGGAGGTTATTCTAATTAGTAATCAGTCTTGTTGTTTCAAGTGAAGAATGTATTAGTAAATTATTCGTTTATAAAAAGAATAGATTCACTTAGGTCGCGATTAAGTTAAGGAAAATTACTTGTAAAATAAATAGCGTAAATATTCGAAAAAAACGTTGTCAAACCATTTAAATTAAAATATAATCTTATTGTAAGGAATTATCACATAAAACCGAGAGGTAACATAACATGACTAAAACAATTACTCCAGATACAATATCGAAAACGACAACTTTAGAACAAATTAAAGAAACAATTAAAGAAAAAAATGTTGAATTGCTGCACTTACAATTTGTAGATCTTGAAGGGATTTTAAAGCATGTCACTGTAACAACTGAACAATTAGAAGATGTAGTAGATGGTAAACAGATGTTTGATGGATCCTCTATTAAAGGATTTTCACCTATTAATAATTCAGACCTTTATCTGCAGCCAGATTTAGCTACATTTTCTGTTCTTCCTTGGACTCAAGAAGAAGGTTATGCGGAGGCACGATTCCTTTGCTCTGTAGTGAACCCGGATGGAATGCTATTTGAGGGAGACACAAGGAATGTACTAAAGAAAACGGTTGAACGTGCAGCTGATAAAGGCTATACCATTTCAGTAGGGCCTGAGTTAGAATTCTTCCTTTTCAAAACGGATGAAAAGGGCTATGCAACTCAAGAAATCAGCGATAGAGCCGGCTATTTCGAGCCGTCACCCCATGATCTTGGGGAGCGCGTTCGTTTGGAAATCTATCGTGCCTTAAAAGCAATGGGCTTTACCATTGAAGCATCTCACCATGAGGTAGCAGAAGGACAACATGAAATTAACTTTAAATATTCTGATGCACTAACGGCAGCAGATCTATCCACTACATATAAATGGGTTGTAAAAACGATCGCGCAAAAGTTTGGTTTACATGCTACGTTTATGCCAAAACCGGTATTTGGAATCAACGGTTCTGGTATGCACGTGAATATGTCATTCTTTGAAGGAAGCGAAAATGCATTCTTTGATCCTTCAGATGAGCTGCAATTATCTACAAAAGCTTATCAATTCCTTGCAGGAGTACTTGAAAACGTGAAGAGTTTTGCAGCAGTAACAAACCCGCTAGTAAACTCTTATAAACGTTTAGTCCCTGGCTACGAAGCGCCTTGCTATATCGCGTGGTCAGCGTCTAACCGTTCAGCACTTATTCGTATTCCAGCGAAAAAAGGTCTGGCGACTCGTGTAGAATTACGCTGTCCAGATCCATCATCAAATCCTTACTTAACCTTTGCAGTTATTGCTGCTGCAGGTTTAGATGGAATCGAAAAAGGATTAGAGGCTCCGGCTCCGATCAATGAAGATATCTTCCATATGACAGAAGAACAAAGAGCGGTGCTTGGGATCGATAACCTGCCTGGAAGCTTAACAGAAGCAATCAATGAACTAGAATCAAGCGATTTTGCTTATAAAGCATTAGGCGAACACGTATATAGCGAATATGTTGCTGTGAAAAAAGCAGAATGGGATAGCTATCGCACAGCTGTTCACGCATGGGAAATCGAGAACTATCAATCTAAATTTTAATAGGAAAGCAGGGGATTAGCCTGCTTAAGCCTGTAGACAAAGTCCCTGCATTTGGGGTCTTAGCCGCAGGCTTTTTATAATAAGTGCGATATGTTAACAAAATGGTTGGTGAGTAATCGGAATAAAGTTGAGATGGTTACACTGGGGGCTTGATACACCACTACACCTTATTTTATACTACCGTTAGTACTTAAACCATATGTACTGTTGGTGTGCGATTCTACTAAGAAATTACCTATAAGTACTGCGAGTTATAATTTTAAGACTAAAATACTATTTGATTTTATTAAAAGTTGTCAGATTAGTAGAAAAAGTAATAAATATTCTTTAATTTTATATTGACTCACAGCTGATTCTGGGTAACGATTGTATAGATTATATTTTTTTTTGGAGGATATTATGAAATATATTAGTACACGCGGGAATGTAAGTAATATTGGTTTTATTGACGCAGTCTTGATGGGGCTGGCCACGGATGGTGGACTTTTAGTTCCGGAAAAAATCCCGCAAATTCCTACAGAAAAGCTGCAGGCAATGTCCCAGTTGACTTATCAAGAATTAGCATATGAAATCATTTCCTATTATGTTGAGGGGGAAATTCCAGAAAACGAACTGAAGGAAATAATCGAGAAAAGCTATGGAACCTTCCGCCATTCTGAAGTAACTCCTGTTCAAAAGGTAAAGGATAACATGTATGTGCTAGAACTGTTCCATGGTCCAACCTTTGCTTTTAAAGATGTAGCTCTACAACTTTTAGGAAATTTGTATTCTTATATAGCAAAGAAGACAGGTGTCACAATCAATATTCTTGGTGCTACTTCAGGGGATACAGGTGCATCGGCTATTGAAGGTGTAAGGGGAAAAGCAGGTATTCGTATCTGTATTTTGCACCCTCATGGAAAAGTAAGTAAGGTACAAGAATTGCAAATGACGACTGTTGATGACGAGAGTGTTTTGAATTTAGCGATAAATGGAACGTTTGATGACGGCCAGAGAATTATCAAGGAATTATTTGCAGATTTGGAATTTAAAAACAAATATCATCTGCGTGCCATTAATTCCATTAACTTTGCTCGTATTTTAGCGCAAACCGTTTATTATTTTTATGCATATTTCCAAGTGGCAAAAGAGAAAGACATTAAGACGCTTAACTTCAGTGTACCGACAGGAAATTTCGGGGACATCTTTGCTGGTTATTTGGCGAAAAGAATGGGTCTGCCAGTTGGTAAGCTCATTGTTGCAACGAATGAGAATAATATTTTAGAGCGTTTTATCAAGGATGGAGTGTATCAGCCTGGTGAGTTCCGCAGTACATTTAGCCCTTCCATGGATATTCAAGTAGCCAGCAACTTTGAGCGTTATCTGTACTACTTGCTTGATGAAAATCCAGAATCAGTAACCGCCTTAATGGATCAATTCAAATTAAAAGGAAAAATTGTGGTCAATGAGGAGCAGCTTCGTCAGGTAAAAGTTGATTTCGCGGCGTATGCAGTAGAGGGAGAAGAATGCCTGCAAACGATCAGCAAGTACTATGCTGAAACGAATTATTTACTTGATCCGCATACATCTTGTGGAGTCGCTGCATATGAAACAATTATTGATCCTAGTGAAGTATGTGTCACACTGGCAACAGCTCATCCAGCAAAATTCAATGAATCCATTGAACGTTGTGATATTGAACAGATTTTCCCTGAACAAATTAATCAATTGTTTGATAAACCGCAATACCTGGAAGTTGTCGAGGCGGACAATGGTGAAATTGTTCGTAAATTAGAAAAGCATTTTAGTTCTGCTCGAAAAAATGATTAAAATTCAGGATTACTTTAAAAAATAGTGCCTAATTCTCCATTGTTTAACAAAATGCTGGCTATATAAAGCTTAACTGTTAAAGTTGTTACTAGCAAGTGTAGGCCCTGCCCAAGGTGGGGGGAGGGGGTTCGATCCGTTCGCAGGTCATTAAAAGCTGGAAGCCTTGTTTATCAGGTTTTTCAGCTTTTTTACTGTGGACGGAAGAGGCCTACAATTACACTGAAAATATGGATTAGTTGTAAAAATTTAGTTAATGAAGATTGTTGATGTGCAATTTAAGAAATAAAACCATTAGTGGAATTTAAGGATAAATCTCTTGGAGAAATAATGCAGTTATTTGGCGAGGCTATTGTCTTACCAAAGGAGAAGCGGGATGAACATAATAATAAATGGTGTGGTTCAAGCTTATCGAAATGACAAAGGAGGTTGTATGTTGCGAATGTGAGCCGGAGAAGTATCAAAAAACAAGAAACAGCAATTACGCCTATCGGAGTTATAAATGCACCGTTTGTTCTAGCCGTTGATGATGGTTTTCAACAAATCAGTTGCTTGCACCTCAGTTATTCCTCTGATTAACCCTAATTCGCCAACTAAAATCTTCTTGGCGTTCTCCAACATTTGTTTTTCGCTGGAATTAAGAGTTTTTTCATTTTTGATGCGCGTTAAATCACGTACTACTTCAGCACCTTCTTGTAATTTACCCGATCTCATTTTTTCTGAGTTGATCTGGTATCTTTGTTTCCAGGATAATGACCTATCGGATTCTCCTTGATGGACAATGTCTAATATATTTTTCATGGAAATCTTATTTGAAACCGAACGTATGCGTAAATTGGTAACATTCTTGATTGGGATGAGAACTTGCATATTATTCATCAGCATTTTTATTACATAATATTTTTGGGTTTGTCCTTGTATTTCTTTTTCTTCAATTCCCTCTATCACACCTGCTCCATGCATTGGATATATAATGTTATCGCCAATTTGAAACAAATAATCCACCTCCACGTATCATATTTCCATGATAACATTTGTCAGGATTTTTATCAAATTATTTATAATATCATTAAGGGTAAATAAATGTCAATAGTTTTTGGTTATTTTTAGGCGTGGATTATTAATTTGTTTTTAATAATGCTACCTTAAAAAAATATAAAAAATAGCTTACATTTAAATTATTCTTCTTGATGGATTTCTTCGGAAATGTTAAATACACAGTATATAAAGCCAGGATGGTGAAAAAATAGGATAATGTTTGAGGTTTGCTGAGTTCGCAGTAAAGTCTTAATGTTTTTTTGCAACGTCCATAACACAATGGAGGGGTTGCCATCAGGCCTTCCTGGATTAGCGTGATAGCAATCTGTTGGAAATTCAAAAATTACTAAAATAGCTGCTTGGAAATTGACGCTGTTTCACAAATGTGACAGATTTTTAGTAAAGAAAAAAGGGTGCTTAAATCACCCTTTAGTCACATTCCATACATAAAGATCTTCAATTGTGCAATTTAATTCTTTAGATATGGTCATAGCATTATTTAAACTCATAACCTTTTTACTTAAATAGTCATTTAGTGTCGATTTTGATATGCCTGTGTTAGCAGCTAATACATCAAGCTTTGTGTTGTTTTCTAATAAAAGTGTTTCAAGATTACTTTTTTTTGCTTTGTAATGGGTCAAAGTGACACCTCGCTTTTATATTACCTTATCATAGTCCGATGGAAAAAGAAAGAATTCAAGTTCATGTAACACCTTATTGAAGATAGTCTCGACTCAATTTTCTTACCGATAATACAACATTCGTACACAGTCAGAATAAAAAAACAGCAATATCCTTTGAATAATGAATTTAGGTCAATCTGTGAAGGTTAGGTGCAACTCGTCTTTTAATCTGGCGAAGTTTGTAGGAATCCGGTATACTGCGCATATTCGTCCCATTACAAAAAAACGACTGCTGCAGAATCCAGCTAGTTATGTATTTCGAAAATTTATGACGATTTTTCTGGTATTTCAAGTATAATCAATCATAATCAGATTTAGCATATGATAGTTCTTTGAGAGAAGCCTATATATAAGTCGGATAATACAAAAAAAGAGGTTAATTTATGAGTGAAAGAAGTTTTACGGATTATAATTTAAGTGATGAAATAAGAAGAGCACTTGATTTATTAAAATATAGTACACCTACAGAGGTTCAGAGTGAAGTAATCCCAATTGCAATGGAAAATCAGGATATTGTAGTAAAATCACAAACAGGAAGTGGCAAGACTGCATCCTTTGGTATACCTATTTGTGAAATGATTGAATGGGAGGAAAAAAAGCCACAGGCGTTAATTCTTACACCAACAAGAGAGCTGGCTGTTCAAGTTCGGGAAGATATAACGAATATCGGAAGATTTAAACGGATCAAAGCAATGGCCGTCTATGGAAAAGAACCTTTTGTGAAACAAAAAGAAGAATTGAAACAAAAAACACATGTAGTTGTTGGTACACCTGGACGTGTCATGGACCATATCGAAAGAGGTACCTTAGTTTTGAACCAAATAAAGTATCTTATCATAGATGAAGCTGATGAAATGCTTAATATGGGTTTTATCAACGAAGTGGAAGCGATCATTAAAGAACTTCCTTCAAGCAGAGTCACGATGGTCTTTTCTGCAACATTGCCTAAAGATGTTGAAAATCTTTGCCATAAATACATGAAAAACCCTGTTAATATCGAGATTGCTTCTACCGGCATAACGACCAATACAATTGAGCATTTTTTAATCGAAGTGAAAGAAGCAGAAAAGATTTCACTGCTTAAAAATGTTACGGTCGTTGAAAACCCGGAGAGTTGCATCATTTTTTGCAACACAAAAGAACATGTTGATAATGTGTTTACTGAATTGGAGGAATCTAATTATTCTTGTGAAAGACTTCATGGAGGATTAGAACAAGAAGATCGGTTTGCAGTTATGGATGGTTTCAAAATGGGAAACTTCCGTTACCTTGTTGCCACCGATGTAGCTGCGCGAGGAATTGATATTGATAACGTGACACTTGTCATCAACTATGACGTTCCAATGGAAAAAGAGAGCTATGTCCACCGAACCGGAAGAACAGGGCGTGCTGGCAATACAGGAAAAGCCATCACGTTTTCGACACCTTATGAAGGGAAATTCCTTAAAGCAATTGAAAAGTACATTGGATTTGAGATAACTACAATAGAAGCGCCGAGACATGAGGAAGTTGCTAGCGGACAAGCTGCTTTCGAAGAAAAAATCAGCGGCCGTCGAGTAGTGAAAAATAATAAAACTGCGCGAATAAACAAAGATATCATGAAACTCCATTTTAGCGGGGGGAAAAAGAAGAAGATTCGAGCTGTCGATTTTGTTGGAACTATTTCAAAAATTCCTGGAGTATCAGTAGAGGATATTGGAATTATAACCATCCAGGACAACTTGTCCTATGTGGATATTCTTAATGGAAAAGGATCACTAGTCTTACAAGCCATGGAGAATACAACGATCAAAGGGAAGAAACTGAAAGTTAGCAAGGCAATAAAATAAAGAGTACAATAGGGCACTGATATGGCAGTAGATTCAACCACATTGGTTGAAAATCAACAGACGTTGAACTACATATAATATTATAACTTATTATATTTGAATTTAGTGTGAGGGGACTCCATTTTTTCGTAAGGTGGGGCCATAGTTAAAGAAAATCATGGGATTTGGAAAAATTCTTTATTCTGGGATTCTGTGTTCTATAGAATTAGAACTGGACTCCATGTAGAAATGGACCTGAAAAGTTATTGGAGCAATAACTTTTCAGGGTAATTATATAGGTGAATATGGCGTCTTGCTAGGTTGAAGGTGGTCATATTTCGGTAGTGGAGCAACTGATTATGCAAACCAAGACACCAAATGAATCATGTTTTTCAAAGGTTTAACCCTTTTCAGATGGCTACTAAATATAATCCCAGCTACAAGTTGGCTGAACCTTTATTCACAAACCAGTATTTGTCTTTCAAATGCACTTTTACCTTTCCTTACAACACAGCGGTCTGTAATTTGAAAACGAGCCTCTGCCACCATATCATCGATTGTATCAATGGTTACAACGACAGTCTTTTTGGAAAAACGGCGGGCATGTTTTAAAATCGAGAGCTGATCTTCTGGTGTAGCATGAGTATAAAGATTGTACGGCATATCGATAATTGCCACATCATAGTTTTGTGTAACTTCCGAGATGGATCCTGTTACTACCTCTCCATGTAGTCCGAAGTAAGCAATATTCTCCCTCGAACCATTTGTTACTAAATAATTAATGTCGCGCCCAACAATATGTATTCCCATAGATAATGCTTCCACTAAAACTGTCCCAATGCCACAGCAAGGGTCAATTGCTTTTATACCCTCAGGATTCGGAACGGCGATATTGGCCACTGCCCGGGCTATGCGGGTACTAAGAGCCGTAGAATATTCCCGCGGCTTTTTCAAATGGCGGAGCCAAACTGCTTCTCCTTTCAAGTACTTCCCAAAATACCATCTGCCGCCCAACGTAACCACACCAAATACCTGATCCGGATTATGAAGGTCTGCTTCACCGTGAATCCGCCAGCCAATATCCCGTTCTATTTTCAACCGTTCCTGATACTCTATTTTATCCGACTTTTCAAGATCATTAATTTTAACGAAGACGACCTTGAACGTTAATGCGTTCAGGTGTATTTGATCAACCTGTTCCAGTATTTCTGCCAGGTCTCCTCCTTCAAACATTACTTCAATACGTTCCTTGATAAACGGGCTTCTGCTTGGGTCAATCTTCACCGAGCTTTTTATTATGTTATTCGAACTGTCATGACCAAAAAAAGAGCGCATTTCCAAAAGACACAGGGATCGTTCCTCTTCACTGCATACATATGTATATATAAACTCACGTGTCTGGCTAAGATTGTCCAATCGATTCTCATCCTTTATAAGCTAATTCTTTTTCACTATGGGGTTGTTTTAAGCCACATTTAGCTGTATCACCAGCTCAAAACTTCTAAAGGGATAGTTTATCAGTTATTGTTGGAATAGGGAACTCCATTCACTCAGACAAACTTTTTGTGCTGTTTATGTTCGGGGAACTATAACTATAAGATTTATCATTAATCATTTATATTACATCCAAGATTTAAAAGGGACCTGTAACATATTGAAAGAGGCTTCATATGGTTTTGACAAACTTACCTAAACCGGCTGGACCGCCTAATAAGAATTCAATGGCAAGAGCGGCACTGAATTGCTGCAAAATATAAAAAAGGCATAATAGGCAGCCAAAGGCATCCATTATACCTTTTTGTATTAGTTAAAAATCATAATTATCAATATTATCCTTTGTAAATACCACACGTTCAGGCAGTAAGATGATCCCGCTGTCTGCCACTTCATAATCGTACCCTTGAATGCTATTAGGTTCAATTTTTACTTTTCCGATCTCCGGTACTTCAAATTCGTCTCCAACCTTTAAATCTTTGCCTTCCACTGTCATGAGATAGGCTACATAGGCAGCCAGTGCACCTTGTTTTTTCACATCCCAAAGGCCAAATTGTTTTACGGTATCGCGTTTTACATAATCACGCATAACGTTTGGTGTAGAGAAGCCTGTTATGACTACTTCTCCTGCTTTTTCTAGGTTTTCTGCTGCTTGTGCCATAGCAGGGAGGGCAGTGGCATCCGGACAGATAACGGCGTCTATATCAGGATATGTTTTTAGGATACTTTCTCCTACAGTTAAAGATTTTTGAGCATCATTTTCGCCAAATTGAGTGGTGACGATTTCCCATTTTGGATATTTCTCTGCAATGATTTCTTTTGCTTTTGTTACCCATTGGTTTTGATCCGTTACCGTTGGGCTAGAGTAGAAGAAGGCGACTTTGCCGGAATCGCCAATTTGGTCAGAAGTCATTTGGATCAGTAGTTCTGCCAGTTGTTCCGGGGTGCCCTGGTTAATATAAAAGGAACGGTCTTCAGGTTTTACATCAGAATCCCAGGTCAGGATTTTAACGCCTTTGTCTTTCGCACGCTTTAGGGCCTGGCTTAATCCATCTACTGATACAGACGAGATCATTAATGCATCATACCCTTGATTGACAAAGTTATTGATATATTTTACCTGGCCGGATACCGATGCTTCGGATGGGCCGTCGTATTTTAGCTCAACACCTAATGAGTCTGCCATTTCTTTTGCCCCTTCACCTCCGGAAGTGAAAAAACCGACTCCTGTCAATTTCGGAATAAACGCCAGTTTAGCGTCTTTTTTCCCGTCCTCGTCCTTTGAAGCCTTTTCCCCGGAGCTGCAAGCAAATAATGATCCAACAATTAGCAGGATACATAGAAACAACGCCATTGGCTTTAAGCATTTCACTTTAAATTCCTCCCTTTTTATCACTTAAATTAGAGACATGCTGATAGATTCGTTGCCATCTTGTGTTTCTAAGCAAAACAGAGAAAATAAGCATACATCCAATCACCACACTAGTTTCCTGGCTTGTCATGCTTGCCATTTGCAGGCCGTATTGCATAATACCAATGATCAGGCTTGCAATGGCAGTCCCCAGAATGCTACCCTTTCCACCGAATATACTGGTTCCGCCTAAAACAACTGCTGTAATAACTGGCAATACAGCATCGGCACCTAAGTCAGAACGAGCCGAACTAAAGTATGAAGTGAGGATGATGCCGCTTATACCAGCTCCAAGTCCTGAAAGCATATAGGCGCTTATAAGGGTCCATTTTGTTGAGATCCCGCTGAATCTTGCTGTTTTTATGTTAATCCCAACTAAGAAGACGTTACGGCCGTAACGTGTTAGATGAAGATGGGTGCCAAAAATAATGATGCTTACTAACAGAAACCAAATCGAATTGGGAATGCCGAATACCTGGCCGTTTGCCACTTCTACGAAGGAGGAAGGAAAACCACTGATTCCTTCATAGCCTGAAGCACTCGATCCTCCTGATAAAACGAGGGCAATTCCCGAGAACAAAAACATTCCTCCCAAAGTGACGACAAGCGGCTGGACGGTGGTATGGGAGACAATCATTCCATTAAGAAAACCGGCAAGTAAAGATACAAGCAGTGCAATGATGAGAGCGAGCCATATATTCACGCCATTGATCCACAACACTCCGGTGGTAATGGAGGACAGCCCCATTATGGAGCCCACTGATACATCAATTCCTCCAGTAATAATGACAAAGGTCATTGGAATGGCGGCCAATACAATATAAGCAAAATCATTCGTGCTGTAGAGGAGATTATTCAGATCCATAAACCCGGGAGTGATCAGTCCGAATAACAGCACAATAAAGATTAGAAATAAGATGAGGAATGTCTCCCATACTAGAAGAGGCTTAATCCTTTGTAGCACCTTCGACACCTCCTTGTGCTGTCTGGAGCTTCATCAGTTCGATTTCCCGCTGCTTAAGCGATTTATCTCTCAAGTATTTTTGCAATTTCGAATCACCGACCACTATAATCAGCAATAGTAAACCAGAAATGGCAGAGTTATAGTAAGAAGGAATTTTTAAGAAAATTAACGAGTTATTAATAGTCGTGAAAAAGATCGCACCTATGGCTGCACCAAATATGCTTCCAAGACCTCCTGACAAACTGACGCCACCAAGAACGGCTGCTGCAATTACCTGCAGCTCCATACCGTTTCCTGTTTGGTTAGGAACAAATCCGATATTCATTACAAAGAACAATCCTGCGATGGAAGCGGAAGCTCCCGAGAGAATAAAGCCAGCTACTGTAATTTTTATAACCGGAATACCAACAAGCCTTGCTCCTTCAATGTTGTCTCCTACAGCATAAAAATACTGTCCAGCCCTTGTCTTCTTTAACAGCAGAGTAGCCAGAACAAGAAGGAAAATCGTAATCCAAACCGGCAACGTGATACCGATAAATTTTAGGGAAGAAAGCTTCTTGTAGTAATTGGGTATATCTTCTATCCACATTCCTTTCGTATAAAGAAGCATGGAGCCTCTCACTACGCCGAGCATGCCAAGGGTCATTATAATAGAAGGAATCCGGTAAATCGTTACTCCTAATCCATTGAGTAGGCCTATTCCCGCACCAAGGAGAATTACAATTGGGACGATAACAAGCAGTGAGTGACCGTCAGTCAATAAAACACCGCATACGGCAGCAGAAAGGCCCATTATTGATCCGACTGATACATCGATATTAGAAGTAAAAAGAACAAAGGACTGGCCAATCGCCAACACAATCAATATTACGCTTGCTTTGACAAGGAGCGAAAGAGAATTACCTACAATAAAATCATGATTAATAGCTCCTACTACTAAAATATAGGCGACCATTAATAGTGCAATGGACAACTCACGAGCTTTTAGGAGCCATAATGCAAGGTTCCTCATTTAACTGCTCACCCCATTCTTCGCGCCAAAAGCAGATGACATAATGCTGTCTTTCGTAATCTCCTCCTTGTGCAAAACCGTAATTGTTTTTCCTTGGTACATGACAAGTACACGATCACTCAGCTCTTCAATCTCCTCTATATCAGATGAGATTAAGATGACGGCAAGTCCGGTTGTTTTAAGATCCCTGATGATCCGGTAGATGTCATTTCTTGCACTTGCATCAATCCCGCGGGTAGGTTCATCCAGAATCAGAACTTGTGGCTCTGAAGCCAGATATTTTGATAAAACCACTTTCTGCTGATTTCCCCCGGATAAGTCGCTCAGCTGTTGTTTGGCAGTCGTTGCTTCAATCTTCAGGTGTTTCATGTAAGTCAATGCGGTGCTATGTTCTTTTTGAAAGGGGATAAAGGTGCCCTTCCAGAGGTGGAGTAAGGTGGAGGAGATATTGCTTTGAATAGAGGTAATGGAAAAGACGCCATGCTGCTGTCGGTCCTCGGGAATATAGACCAGTCCTCGATGGATTCGCTGCCTGACCGTTAATTTATTTATCGGTTCTTGGTATAAACGGATGGTTCCGCTCACGGCCTTTGTTATCCCGAAGAGAGCCTCTGCCAATTCTGTTCTGCCTGCTCCCACAACTCCTGCAACCCCAAGGATCTCTCCTTTCCATAAATCGAAGGTGATATCATGAAACCGGCTGCCGGAAAGGTTTTTCACGGATAAGACGGGAGGGGTGTGATAGTCTGTTTCAATGGAATTAATGGCTGGATCAGATATTTCAGGATCCCTATATTTTGTACGAACAGGTACCAATCCCTGGAGCAATTTTTCGTAAGTAAACATAGAGGTAGGTCCCTGTGCAGACACTAATCCATCCCGTAAAATTGTTACGGTATCTGCAAGGGCAAAAATTTCAGGAAATCGGTGGGTAATGAAAAACACTCCTAACCCATCCTTAGTCAATTGCTTGATTGTACAAAACAATGAATCAATTTCACCAAAGGTTAAGGTAGAAGTAGGCTCATCAAGTATCAATATCCTTGCTTCCCTTGTGAGCCCCCGTAAAATTTCCACTAACTGCTGTTCCGCAATCGATAAGGTCGTTGCGCTTCTTTGCAGATCAATCTTCCAACCCAGCAGCTTGATAAACCGTCGAATTTTGGCAATCAATCCTTGTTTTTTCCCAGGGATTCCAATCACTATGTTTTCCTGGACAGTCATATTAGGAAACACAAGCGGTTCTTGAGGAACCAGGTAGATACCCTTTAGATGTGCATCTGAAGGTGATCCAAATGAAACCTCTTGTTCTGAAATCTCTATGGTCCCGGCATCCGCTTTATATAATCCTGTTATGATTTTCATCAGCGTTGATTTCCCTGCTCCGTTTCCGCCTACAAGGGCATGGATTTCTCCCTTATGCAACTCTAGTGAAACGCCCTTCAGCACTGGATTGCCTGAGAAGGATTTATGAATATTGTTGGCGCGGAAGAGAGGTGCGGCTGTTTTTTTCAATGGCTCTCACCACCTAATATATTTAGAAAGCGCTTTCTAATAAAAAATAAAAGAACCGAGAAAGTGTTCACACCGTGTGTAGTGCTTTTTAATTATTTACACAGCACCTTTGTCTTATATTACAAGTACTTCGCACCTTACGGGAACTTTTATTTTTATCGTTCTGAATTGGAGAAGGGACCAATATACTCTGCCTAAGACTGAACAAAAGAACCGAAACGAACAATTGTCCAAAGGGTGATGTGACCCATGAGCGTTGATATGTATGCAGAAAACATGATGATCAGGGTCGCTTGGTATTACTACAAGGAAAACTTGATCCAGAATGAGATTGCCAACCTTTTAGATATATCCAGAGCAAAGTCTAATGGAGCCTTCCATTAAAGATATTCTCGAGCTTGTCCATCTATCTAAATACAACGTGGCAGGCATTGGAGGAGTATACCCTGATGCAACGATGATTCAGGAAGAAAAATATCCATTAATGAACAAACTTACATTAAACAGCAGCAGGCAGTAGGCGATATACTCGGCCAGTTTTTTTGACAAGAATGGCAGAGTTTTGAATTTCCCTCACCATTTAAGATTAATAGGAACACCTTTATCAAATTTGAAGCGATTTAAAAATGTCATTGCTGTTGCCGGCAGAAAGAAAAAAGTAAAAGAAATTTATGGCGCCTTAAAAGGAGATTATGTCCACATTATGTCCACGGATGAAGACACGGCCAAATCTCTATTGGAAATGGAGGTACAGTCAAAATGAAGTATATTTTGGCATATGATGCAGGTACCGGCAGTATCCGGGCGGTTTTATTTGATACAGATGGGAATCAAATTGGCTTCTCCCAGCATGAGTGGATTCATGTTTCAGATAAACGATATCCGGGTTCAATGGGATTTGATTATGAGAACAATTGGCAATTGCTTATCAAATGCACCAGGGATGTGATCAGAAAGACAAGTGTAAATCCTGAGGATATTAAGGCAATCAGCGCCACAAGCATGCGAGAAGGAATCGTCCTCTATAACTCCAGCGGTGACGAAATATGGGCCTGTGCGAATGTGGACTCAAGGGCTTCGGAGGAAGTCTCCTATTTAAAGCAAACCTATCAGATGCTTGAAGAAAAGCTTTACCAATTATCCGGACAGACGTTTGCACTCGGTGCTGTTCCGCGCCTCTTGTGGTTGAAAAATAATATGCCGGATGTTTACGAACAAACTGCATCCATGACCATGTTGAATGATTGGATTCTTTATAAACTGTCAGGAGTGCTGCAAGTTGATCCATCCAATGGCTGTACAACAGGGATATTCGATTTAAAGAGTAGAGATTGGGCAAGAGGCTATTTACAAAAATGCGGATTGAAGGATACTTTGTTCACCCCGGTAAACGAAGCGGGAACCGTGATTGGAGAAATTGGCGGAGAGGTTGCATCCTTAACCGGACTTGCTAAAGGAACGAAAGTGGTTGCCGGTGGAGGAGACGCTCAAATGGCAACCGTAGGGGCAGGCGCAATTGAAGAGCATCAGACAGTAGTCTCGGGGGGATCTTTTTGGCAGCAGGAAGTGAACACGAACCAGCCTTTTGTGGATGTGAAAGGCAGAATTCGTGTAAATTGCCATGCAGTCCCGGGACTGTGGCAGATTGAGACTATTGCCTTTTTTCCAGGTCTGGTCATGAGGTGGTTCCGAGATGCTTTTTGCCAGGCGGAAGTAGCCAAAGGCAGGGAAAGCGGACGTGATCCTTATGATTTATTGGAAGAATTAGCGAAGGATGTTCCTGTCGGTTCTAATGGGATATTCCCAGTCTTTTCAGACATTATGAACTACTATGCCTGGAGACATGCCGCACCTTCCTTCATTAATCTAACCCTGGACCCGCATATAACAGGGAAGAAAGAAATGTTTAGATCTTTGCAGGAGAATGCTGCTCTTATCACACTGGGCAACTTGAAGCTGATTGAAGAAGTAACCTCATCCTATCCGAAGGAAGTCATTTTTGTTGGCGGTGCTTCAAAAGGAAAGCTCTGGAGTCAAACACTGTCAGATGTATTGGGAGTGACAGTGAAAGTACCCACAGTTAAGGAATCGGCAGCTCTCGGTACAGCGCTTTACGCGGGAGTGGGAGCCGGCTTATATACGAATATCAAAGAAGCGGTGAATAATGTCGTAAAATGGGACCGGGTCCATGAACCTGACCAATCCAATCATCAAACGTACTTGAAAATCTATGATAAATGGAGGGTAGTTTATGAACGTCAGCTTCAGCTCGCTGACGAAGGTGTCACCTCCCATATGTGGAAAGCACCTGGATTTCAGTCCAACTGAAAGGAGGTGAAAGGATGAAAAAAGTGAACGAGTCAGACTTTGAATATCGATTTGGAGACAATGGTCCAAAATACTTAACCAAAGGTCCCAATGTAGATATGGGTGTTGTTGTACTCAAACCAGGTCAGGACTTTCCCAATCACTATCACACAACATGTGAAGAAATCTTTTACATCTTGGAAGGTGAAATTGATTTTTATATAAATAATGACCGTGTTCCGGTTAAGCCCGGTGACATGATTCAGTGCAGACCGAAAGATTCCCACTATCTTATCAATAAATCCACGAGAAATTTTAAAGCCCTTTTCGTGAAGTCACCGCATATTCCGGAGAAGGATTCTGTCATCATCGATAATCCAAAGATTGATTAAAGGAGTGTTTGTTGAATGAACTGGGGATTCCAAAACCGCTTAAACAAAATCTTGCCAAACAGAAGAGCTGTCATGCTAGCAATTGATCATGGCTACTTTCTCGGCCCTATTCATGGTCTTGAGAAGCCGGGAGAAACGGTAAAAGACCTGCTTCCATATACAGACTCACTATACTTAACAAGAGGAGTACTGGCTGCCTGTATACCAGAAGATACCAAAAAACCAATGGTCTTAAGGGTCTCAGGGGGACCATCTGTTTTGAATGACCTTTCCAATGAAACCATTGTTACTTCTGTAAAGGAAGCCATTCGCCACAATGTCATCGGGTTAGGTGTATCCGTATTTATCGGGTCAAAAAATGAAACCCAAACGGTCACCAACCTCGCTCAAACAGTGACAGACGCCCATGATTATGGCTTGCCTGTATTAGGAATTACCGCTGTCGGAAAAGAACTTGAAAAAAGAGACGCAAGATATCTGGCCCTGGCCTCAAGAGTGGTAGCCGAAATGGGAGCAGACATTGTCAAAACCTATTACTGCGAGAACTTTGAACAAGTAACAAGCAAGTGTCCGGTCCCGATTGTCATCGCAGGCGGACCAAAATTCGATACGGTTAAAGAAGCTCTGGAAATAACCTATAATGCAATGGAGCAAGGTGCTGCTGGAGTAGATATGGGACGAAATATATGGCAATCGGAATATCCGGTAGCGATGATCAAAGCGATTCACTCGATAGTGCATGAGGGGTGTAGTGTAAAGGAAGCTGTTGAGGTGTATGAGGATAGTGCTGAGGTGAAGGCTTGAGGAACATAAAAGCCGTTCGAAAGTTCAGGTGATTTATAGCAAATAGCCTTGACTCCTTAGAGGTAGGGGTGTAGGCTTTTTTTGTTTATGTGCTGAAGAGTCAATTGTTTTCTTAAACTCTGTTAATTAGTTAATCAATTCATAAGTGTAATTTTAGTTAAACTTACAAAGTTAGGTACTTTTACATAAGCAAATATGATATTATCTACTTATGTTATTACCAATTTTATTCCACTAACCGAAAATGAGTGAATATTCATTCATTTTAGTGTTGGACAAAAATTACAATCACAATGGAAATTGATTAGAGGTGAATGTTTATGAAAGAACTGGTTACAATTCCGCAGCCTAAAACGTATGGTCCACTTGGAAATTTACCCTTAATTGACAAAGAGAGCCCAGTCTTATCATTTTGCAAATTAGCAGAACAGTATGGTCCCATATTTAAAATGGAGTTCTTTGGTGATTTTTCCATCATATATCTCTCTGGTCACAAATTTGTAGAAGAAGTATGTGATGACTCAAAGTTTGACAAAAGCCTTTTTTAGGTGGTTTGTATCCATTACGACCTTTAGCCAAGGACGGGTTGTTTACAGGTAAGACTACAGAACCCAATTGGCAAAAGGCGCATAACATCCTAATGCCTTCCTTTAGTCAACAGGCTATGAAAGGCTATCATTCTATGATGGTTGACATTGCCTCGCAGCTTGTACAAAAGTGGGCTCGTTTGAATGAGGATCAGGATATTGATATGCCAGATAATATGACTAGACTGACACTGGATACGATTGGTTTATGTGGTTTTAACTATCGCTTTAACAGTTTTTATCGGGAATCCCATGACCCTTTTATTATCCATATGGTTAATACGCTAGAAGAAGCCATGCAAAAAGGCACACGCCTCCCAATACAAAATAAATTAATGTTTAAACGGAAACAGCAATTCCAGAAAGACATCTTAGAGATCAATTCTTTAGTAGATAAAATTATTGCTGTACGCAAGAAAAGTGGAGACCAAGGGGAAACCGATTTGCTTGCCCGAATGTTACAAGCCAAGGATCCGGAAACAGGCGAAAAGCTCGATGATGAAAACATTCGGCATCAAATTATTACTTTTTTAATAGCCGGTCATGAAACAACAAGTGGACTATTGTCCTTTACTCTCTACCTCCTTTTGAAAAATCCGGATGTGCTAAAAAAGGCATACGAAGAAGTAGACCAAGTCTTAACAAGTGATATTCCAACCTACACTCAAGTTACTCAACTTAAATATATACGAATGATTTTAAATGAATCCTTACGTTTATATCCAACAGCACCACAGTTTACCCTCTATGCAAAAGAAAATTTAATTCTCGGTGGAAAATACCCCATTAAAAAGAACCAAAATGTTGCAATCCTTTTGCCTCAGCTGCACAGAGACAAAGAAGCGTGGGGAGAGGATGCAGACAAGTTTCGTCCTGAACGGTTTGAAAATCCAAAGAAAATTCCTCATAATGCCTATAAACCATTTGGCAATGGTCAAAGAGCCTGTATAGGGATGCAGTTTGCCTTGCACGAATCTGCTTTATTAATAGGCATGATTCTTCAACATTTTGAACTAATCGATCATACAAACTATCAGCTGAAAATTAAACAAACAATGACACTTAAACCGGACAACTTTAAGATACGTGTTCAATTAAGAGACAAAAAAATATTGAATCCAACTACTGTATCTAGAGAAGAAAAGGTTTCTGACAATTTTAAAGAGGGAAGACATGCAAAGGATTCTTCATTAATGGAAATTAACAATCAACCGCTTCTTATCCTTTATGGTTCGAATCTAGGGACTGCAGAGGGGGTTGCTCGCGAGATTTCTGACATGGCAACTGCACACGGCATTAAAAATGAAGTTTCAGCTCTTGACGATCGAATTGAGAGTTTTCCAACAAAAGGAGCGGTAATTATCATTACTTCATCATATAATGGAAAACCACCGAAGAATGCCAGGAAGTTTGTGCGCTGGTTGGAAAACGTTCAAACCGAAAGATTGAAAGGAGTTCAATATACAGTGTTTGGATGCGGAGATCGCAACTGGGCAACAACGTATCAACATGTACCTATATTTATTGACGAACAACTAGCCTCTAAAGGAGCTATCCGGTTCTCAGAACGTGGCGAGGCTGATGTGAGCATCGATTTTGAGCAGCAATTCCATGACTGGGCAAGCTCGATGTTTTCTGACGCTAGGAGAGTGTTTGGTTTAAAAATAGGTGAAAGTGATAATGTGAAAGATACAGTTGCAATTCAGTACCTTAATGGACCAGATGAAACCATCGGTGTTGTTCCAAGGAATGACGAAGAGGATATTAACAGAGTAATACGCCGATACAGATTGAATGGGAATAAGCTAGTGTTTTTAACAAATGGTGGAGACTCTTCGTCCTACTTACCTTTGAATCGTCCAATGAGTATTTATGAGCTTCTACGTTACGGTTTGGATTTACAGAGTGCAGCAACGCCTGAACATATTCGTGAACTTGCGGACTTTACGGTTTGTCCGCCACATAAGCGAGAGCTGGAAGCATTGTTAGATCAGACGACCTATGAAGAGCAGGTATTAATGAAAAGAATAACGATGCTGGACCTGTTAGAAAAGTACGAAGCGTGTGAATTACCGTTTGAGCGCTTCTTGCTGCTGTTATCACCTCTTAATTTAGCTGAAGAAAAAAAGTATTTGGTTTATTCTTGATAAAAAAAGGATTAGCTTGGTAGCAGTGTGCCGAGCTAATCCTTTTTTGTTGGTTTCTACGTAATTTGAAAGAAGAATTTTAGCGCAAGAAAAAAGCAGAAAGCGGTGGAAAAATGCCCTCGTATCTAGTTAGGTAATTGCCCCCTAAACCAATCAAGTAGGAATCCCATGAGAAGCTTAATTGTTAAAGTAGTTGAAAAATGCACTAACTATTAACAAAGGAGATTGTTGTTACATAATACTTGTACATCATGTAAAGTCTCGTATTCAGGGAGCAGTTTTAATAGAAGTTTTTCATTTAACACAGGCTTCACTTTATTAATCTGATTCATAACTCCTGGGCAAATGTCATCCAACTAATCTTAAAAAATTTCAAAGAGATTTTATAAACATTTAAAATTTTGAAGGGAAATTGTTAGTTTAATTGTATTTATATAAAAAGAAATGTGTTAAAGCACAGTTCGGCTGCTGAGGCAAAGGGATAAGCATTCGAAAATGCACACAGCATTTTTGATATAAATTTTATGTAAAGGAATGGTGATTTTGATGAGCAAGAATGTACTTATCGTAACAGGTGATGCTGTAGAGGCGTTGGAAGTGTTTTATCCATACTATCGCTGTATTGAAGAGGAAATTAATTGCACAATTGCCTCTCCTGTTAAAAAGAAACTTCAAACCGTCGTCCATGATTTTTTACCAGAAATGGAAACGTTTACGGAGAAGTGGGGATATAAAATTGAGTCCCATGCTTCCGTTGATGATATAAATCCTGCAGACTATGACGGATTAATCATTCCTGGGGGACGTGCTCCGGAATATATTCGAATGAATCCAAAAGTCCAGGAAATTGCTGCACATTTTCTGCAGGAAGATAAGCCACTGGGAGTCATCTGCCATGGTCAATTAGTATTAACAACGGTGAGAGAGTATGTAAAAGGAAGGGAAATGACTGCCTATACAGCTTGTAGACCTGAAATAGAGGCAGCTGGAGCGACCTATATTGAAGAACTTCTTCATGTGGATGGAAATATTGTTTCAGGCCATGCTTGGCCCGATCTCCCTGGATTTATGAAAGAATTCTTCAAGCTGCTGAACGTCAAAAAAGAAGCTTCCGTTCAATAAAAGAGCACTTTGCAGGGACTGATATTTGTATCAGTCCCTTTTGACCAGGATGAATTATTTGAGACAGTAAATTCTTATATTCATAAAAATCAATCGGTTAAAGAAACTGCCAAACCAAGTGTATATTCCAATGTGTTTGGATGAATAAGAGTTTACATAATTTCTGGATTTTTCCATTAAAAGACAGAGGCTCGTATAGTTTCTAGTCACCACACGGTACCTCCAACCCTTGATATCCAAAGATTTCGTAATTCTTCCTTCTACTAACCCCTTTGAAACCCTTTTTTTCCAGACTTACCCGGATAGCGTGTGCATGGAGCCGAAGCCGACTGACAAGATTAACAACACTTTGTGAAATAGGTGTCCACTAATGAAAATATTTCATGTTTTATGTTATATTATGAAAAAATGTAATGTGAAGAGGGATGAGTTTGTCGATTGGTAAATACGAAATTTTCTTTAAAGTGGTGGAGCTTGGGAGCCTGACAAAAGCAAGTGCCGCTCTAAATATATCTCAATCCGGTGTCAGCCATGCCATTTCCAGTCTGGAAAAAGAAATGGGCTTTTCTTTATTATCACGTAACAAAGCAGGAATCAAGCTAACGGTTAACGGAGAAAGAATGCTTTTATACATAAAAGATATTTTATACCTAAATGAAAAAATGCGGCAGGAAGCCGGGGAAATCAAAGGGCTGGAAATTGGCAAAGTAAGGCTAGGCAGTTTTTCTTCAGTATCAGTTGTTTGGCTACCAGGTATAGTAAAGAAATTCATGGAGCAGTATCCACATATTAAAGTTGAAATTATGGAAGGAAAGCAGGAAGAACTGGCACAGTGGATTATACAGGGCACAGTGGACTTTAGTTTTATGTTATTGCCTGCTGCCGAAAGCTTCCAAGTTCTTCATTTAAAAAGGGAGCTATTTTTCTGTGTGATGGCTGAATCTCATCCACTAAGTGAAGAAGATAGTATATATATTGAGCTGTTAAAGGAAGAGAAGCTCCTACTGCAAAATTCAACACGTGAGATCATGTATAAACTTTTTAAAGGGAAGAAATTGACACCTGATGTAGCCTTCCAGTTAGAAGACGAACAGGCCATTATATCGATGGCAAAAAATCAAATGGGAGTGGCGATCCTTCCTGAGATAGCCCTGCATAGCATTCCGGAAGGAGTCAAAATTATACCTCTGGCTGTTGATGAAGAATCTGTGTCGATTGGTATTGGCAGTTTAACCTTGAAACATCTGCCCCCGGCAGCAGAAAAATTTATAGCTGTGGCAACCTTATGGTTAAACGATCACTATTAAGTTCTCCCTTTTTTATTTACCTGGTAAGGGCGACACGCCTAGGTTGAAGAACTCTTTATTTATTAACTAGGAGATTAATGGAATTACAATATTTAACGCGGCACTTCAGCGGACTAATAAACGCCAAGCTATTCCTCTCATCAACGGTAGACTGTGAAAAGGAGGTAACGGTAAAGATCCCGCAATTAGACATACCGCCTGGCAGAATTCTTGATGGTGAATTTATTTTAGTAGATCACGAGGGCAAGCTGGATTTTGAGGCAGCGATTACATTCGATGTATGGCAGAGGGAAGGGGGGAGTGCGTGACAGATCTACCGTTGCTTGAGCGGAAAGGAATCCATGCGAGCTGGATTCCGTATGATTAAGAGCTCATTTCGAAGGTTTGCCATCGTTCATTTCCAATCATTATTGTCGTGCCGATTCTCAAATTGTATGACTTTGTTTTGACCCATTGTTGGATTGAAAAATACTACGGTAGTTTCCAGCTTGTATACTACGAAATTACCCATTTCTATAGACTTTTCTATATTTTTATATACCAAACGAACCACCTCCAGATAAAATACATACGCTAATTACCCTATTAACATTTGAACATTTAGCAAACATATAAAAAAGGCTCCTGCGGCCCCAATGCAAAAACTGCTATCGAATAATTACATTCCTATCAACCTTCTCTCTAATTTATTTTTTATCAATCTTTCCAATTGTACAGGGTGCTAGAAGATTCTTTGAGGGATGGAATGTCTTCTGAAAGAGGTGGTAACGTTGCAAAAGTTGGTTCTCCAGGTGCTCCATGTTCAACAATAAAAGGAGTGCCTAAAGAAATATAAGGAAATAAAAGGTCTATGTCTTCATTGCGCATTCGGACACATCCTTCAGATAGTTTTTTACCGATACTGGTCTCATCATTAGTCCCATGGATAGCAAAATTATCTGTCAAAGCTAATCCCTTTGAACCAAAAGCTCCATTTCTTCCTTGTGGTTCAACCACCCTTTCTGTTACAGAACTAGTGGTTGGAGGAAGTTTATTACGTCCGGTTGCAACCGAAAATAAAGCCAATATTTCATCGTCTCTTTGCAATGCTAACTGATTCGTATCTGGGTATAAATGAAGGCTTAATAGCTTGTTTACATACAAATCCTCACCATCTATTTTGGAATGTAAATAGTAACCAGTATTTCTTTTTGTATAAACAACATCTTTCGGAATAAAAGATAAAAAATTATCTGGATTCGGATTTGTTAAAGAAGAAGAACTTTCAGGAAAAGAACCGAAGTACTCTTTATATCTTTCAACCGCATTTTGAACCACTAAAACAGGCAGCGTTTCTCCTTTTGTTTTTAAAAACACCGATGGTTTTTCAATAATGTCTTTACTAGTTTCTTGATAATAACGTTCATATGTAGTGGAGTATTCTGTGGAGCTTTTGTAAAAATCCTTAAAGAAATGACTGAATAACAAGAAGAGAATAAATCCAATAGCAATCATTAATAATATTAACAATAGAATAACCCAAGGAACTTTGCTTGGTGGAGTATTAGGTTTCTTTTGTGAGATATCTTTGAGTAGATTACCTTGATAGGTTTCCCACTTCTTTTTAGCCGCATAATGATTTAGCGAAGCCGCTTTTATAATATATTTCCATCCTTCCTCAGTCTTGCATTTAGCAAGAAGTTCTAGACCATATTCATATAACATCTCTGAATCACTGGGAAAGTATTTTAGATACTTAAACTTGAAATTAGGATCAGTTTTATCTAAAAAAATATAAGGTCTTATCTCGATTAAGTTTCTCTTATCTATTTTAAAAACCTCCCTCTTTTTAATGTTAAATAAGGGAATATTACCTTTATCTTTTTTTATTAAAACTTATTTCTTAGGGTAAATATTTAGACTTATAAAATAGATAAATAACTTAATCCGTTTAGGGTCATAATTTAACAAGGATAAGTTTTAACATTAAATGGTATAACTAAAAGGCACGGTAATTATGAACTGCCCCCTGCCAAGTAGACAGTGGAAATAAATAAAACTTACTAAGCACTTTCGCCCTGTATTCCAAGGGGCTAAGGCCGCTTAGTCTTTTTTGTAATCTTTCATGATTATAAAATTTTATGTATTCCTCAATATCGTTTTTCATCTCGTCAAATGAACTGCGCAGTTTTTACGCATTAATTTGCGCCATAGAAACTTAAGAGGCTCATGATTATCTCGGTGGTAATCATGAGTCTCTTTCTTACTTATTCAATTATTGTTCGACAGTAGTTAGGAACAGAGCATCCTTTATACAGTATAGGTTTTCAACACGTTGATTCTCCGTTTGAGTCATGATTTTCCTCATCCGTTCAAGATAAGTTTCAGCATATGTGCCCGATAAAAAGCTTAATGCAGCACTTTTCTAAAGGTGTGCTACGGGTTTCAATAAGGTTTCCAAGTATGTTTTTCACTTATGTGTTAAGTTCGGTGAATAAAAGTGAATGCCCTTTTACTTAATTTGTCTTTTCTTTTTTGGTGTATTTTCTCTTCGCATATCTTGTAGATAGTACACTTTTACGCGAAATTCATTATAAGAGCCAAACATCTTATTGGCAGATTAAAAAGCGAAAACTGGCCACCAGAAATATTTTTGTTTTTAGGGTATATTTAACTAATTTGCAATAACTTGATTGACGTGAAAAGGGTGGGAATGTTACTCTACAAATCGTAACTATTACGATTTGTAGAGTGGGAGGATGAAAAAATGTCTGACAAGTATCAATTTTTAGTTTCCATTAAAATGCTACACCATGAATTAAACGAGCTTTCAGCTTACATAAAAGAAAGCAAGTATTGTTATGATTTGCTTACAAACAAGCTTGATGACCTTTCAAAGTTTGTTGTCAGTGAAGAGAATGGCGAACAGTGGGAGCTATGGGGGGAGGATGCGGAAATCAAAAAATATTCGGCAGAGCTTCGGGAAGCCTCTTCAAAAGCAATATGTATGGTGGAAAAATACCAATCATCTTGTACAGTTAATGCTCAGGCAGATATCTCTACATACATGTCTGCCTTATGTGAATCGGTAAAAAACGAACTAGAATCATTTGGGATCAATAGGAATTCAAAAATCGTTTTTATAGGTTCAGGCGCATTCCCTATTTCAGCTCTAACCATTGCGAAGCAGACAGGTGCTGAAATTATGTGTCTCGACATTGATGCGGAGGCGGTTGAGATGGGCAAAAATATAGCGGAGCTAACGGGCCTCGAATCCAATGTTGCCTTTACAAATCAAGCTGTAAGTGAATTATCCTATATTAAAAGAGCGACGCATGTCATGATCGCTTCACTTGTCAAAAACAAGCTTGAAGTTCTTGAAGACTTAAAGTCTGTGCTCTCTGAAGAAGCAAAAGTGATTATCCGGTATGGAAACGGCCTTAAATCGATGTTTAATTATCCCCTCGATCAAGATTTATCAAATGAATGGAACTATTCGAGCGTTGAGCAAAAGGATCGCTTCTACGATACTGTTGTCTTGAAGAAGGGAAAGGCCCACTGTGCAAGAAAGGAGCTGGGATAAACATGAATTTTAGTACATCTAACAGAAAGCCTTTTGGAAGCACATTAATAATAGGCGCGGGGCCTGCAGCAGTGAATATCGCTGTGAATCTATCAAGGGGGTGGAGCGATAAGCTTGGGCTTGTCAACCGGGCAGGAGCTCATACAAGCTGGTTGAAAGAAAGTTTTAAAAAGCATGGCCAAGTGCTTAAAGCAACGTATCAAAGCCAAAGCCGCCAACTCAGTGGAGAGGCAAAGCTTGATTGTTTTTACGGTGATTTTCAAGAAATAGAAGACCGTTGGAAGACACTTATTATTTGTACTCCCAGTGACAGCTATCTTGAAGTCATAAAAAGCCTGTCACTCAAAAGATTAAAAAAAGCAAAAACATTAATTCTCCTCTCTCCCGGCATAGGATCGAATCTCCTGATTGAGCGTCATTTTAAAGAAGAAATAGAAAAAATCGATGTGATTAGTTTCTCATCTTATTATGCAGCAACCAAATATGAAAGAAGTGAAGAAGAAAGTACCGCCGTACTGACAAAAGCATTGAAAAAGCGAATCTACCTAGCTTCATCCAAGAAGGATAGCTTGTGCTTAGAGCCTGTCGTCAAATTTATTGAAAGCTTAGGTGTCCAATGTCAAGTTGTTGGGTCTCCTATCGAAGCGGAAAGCAAAAGCATCACAACGTATGTTCATCCTCCTTTATTCATGAATGCTTTTTCCATGAATCAAATTTTGAGAAAAGAACAGTCAGTAACATTTATGTATAAAATTTATCCGGAAGGCCCCATTACTCAGCACGTAATACGGGCAATGGTCCGTCTCTGGAAAGAAATTTCTGCTGTGGTTGAATATTTTGGTGCACAACCTATTAATCTGCTGCAATTCTTAAATGATGATAATTACCCGGTTCATGAAGAGACTCTTTCGCGTGAAGATATTGACATGTTTTATTCCTTCAGTGAAGAAAAACAAGAGTACCTGTTATACATAAGATATTCAGCCATACTTATTGATCCATTTGCTATCCCAGACGAGAAAGGAAAATACTTTGACTTTTCTGCTGTCCCTTTTAAGCAAGCTGAGATAGACAGCAACGGAAAGTGGATTATTCCAAGAATTCCTCTGGAGGATTATCAAAAACTAAAGCTCATTTATGAACTTGCCCAGCCAGCAGGCATTCAAATGCCTCAAGCATTATCACTCTTGCAGACATTTGAGAGAGAAGCGGTTAAGTTTAGCACGGAAAACAAGGTGGATTTCTCTAATTTTTATCCAGCGTTTGATACATTAGAGAAGGCTGATCTTGCCCAGGAAAGGGTAGGAACCCAATGAAAAACGGTGTAATCATGGCCATTATTTCTTCCCTGGTGTTCAGTGTGATGAATGCGCTGGTCAAAGCGGTTAGCCTGACCATCCCGACAGCTGAGGTTGTCTTTTTTAGAAGCCTTATTGGAACAGTTTTTATTTATTTAATGATGCGCAACAGCAAAGTGGCTTTTTCCACAAAAGGTGTTCCGATGCTTTTGGTAAGGGGGATGCTTGGTGCCTTGTATCTGCTAGCCTATTTCTATACAATTGCTAAAATTCCGCTTGCAGATGCCAGTATTTTAGCTCATTTATCAACGGTTTTCGCCCTGATTTTATCTGCTCTCTTTTTAAAGGAAAAGGTATCAAAAAAGACGTTTTACGTACTGCCCCTTGTTTTTTTAGGCGCAATTCTTCTAGTCAAGCCGTTCAACTATTCGTCTTATTCTATTTATGCGCTGGCTGGAGTTTTAAGTGCATTCTTTGCTGCGGGAGCAGCTACTTCTATTCGGTATTTGAGCAAACTGCACCATTCTTATGAAATTGTTTTTTATTTTTTAGCTACAGGAGTGGTCGTTTCCATTCCATTAATGTGGGGGAATTTTGTCATTCCATCTCCACTCGAGCTTTTTTATTTGTTATGCATAGGCATTGTTTCTCTTTTTGGACAGATTTTTCTTACAAAAGCATTTACGCATGAGAGCGTTGTGGTTGTTGAAATTACCCGCTATATAGGAATTGTATTTAACGCTATGTGGGGATTTTTATTTTGGACGGAAGTTCCTGATGTTTATACAGTTATAGGAGGCCTGCTTATTATTGCCTCATGCTTTTTTCTATCAAGGAAGAAGAAAAAACCCGCTGCAATGCCTGCCAAACAATTGAAAAGCTCACAGGCTGAATAAGCTATTTAACTTTTCATTGACTAATTGTACAATACGTAATAACTTCTAATATATAAAACAGAATGATTACGATTTAAAACACATAGTTTAAATCGTAATCATTACGTATAAAAAGCAAAGGATGATAAAAAATGGACAAAATCTTTTTTAGCACAAAAAACTTGCTTGTTTGGTTAACGAGTTTGTTTGTTCTTTTCGTAGCAGGCTGCTCATCTGGCAACAGCAGTTCAGGAAAAGAAGGGGAAACAACAAATGAAGAAGAAAAAAACGTAACGATGATTTTCAGTTTTAAATCCCCAAACATGGATCCCCATACAGGGTTTACACCCATTCGTACAGGGGTTACAGAGACCCTGCTTAAGCTTGATAAGGATTCAAATCTTGAAGGATGGCTGGCTGAAAATTGGTCAACAAAAGATAATATCACGTGGGAATTTGCTATTCGTGACGATATTACGTTTCATGATGGGACAAAACTGAATGCCGAAGGGGTTAAAGCATCCTTGGAAAGAAGTATGGATGTGAATGAATCTCTTAGTAGTTCTTTAAAAATTAAATCGATGGAAGCAGAGGGTCAAACGCTTACCATCACGACAACAGAATCATATCCTTCTCTTCCTTCTGAGCTGGTAAATCCGTACACATCTATTGTAAACACGAAAGCGGAAAAAAAGGTGGGTGTAGAAGTGTTTCAAAATGCCCCGGTAGGTACGGGTCCATTTAAAGTGAAAAACTTTATCCCTAATCAGGAAGTTCAGGTGAGCAAAAATGACAGCTATTGGGCAGGAGAGCCGAAAATAGACGGAGCAACCATCCGATTTAATGAAGATGCAAATGTACGGGCGCTTGCTTTACAGTCTAAAGAAGCCGATATCGTGTATAATCTTCCGGCTGAAGGCATAGAAGCGATTGGGCAGGATAAGGAACTTACGGTGGAATCAGTGGCAGGCCTTAGATCGCATTTTATTTTATATAATCAGCAAAGTACCAATGTTTCAGATGTGAAAGTCAGACAAGCGCTTAATTTGTTAATTGATCGGAAAAGCATTGCGGATGATATTATGCTTGGGCATGCAGAACCGGCAAACGGCCCGTTTAACAGCGCTCTTCCTTTTGGCCTCGAGGATAAAATTCAAGAGCTGAATGTTAAAAAAGCAAAGGAATTGCTTGGCGAGGCAGGATATACAGAAAATGCAAAGGGATTGATGGAAAAAGACGGGAAGCCACTTACACTTGAAATGATCACGTACAAAGCGCGGCCGGAGCTTCCGCTCATTGCCCAACTGTTTCAATCCGATGCTCTAAAAGCAGGCGTAACCGTTGAAATCAAAAACGTTGAAAATGCGGATACACACCTTGCAGAAAACACCGACTGGGATCTAGCCACTTATAGCAATAATACGTCTCCACGTGGAGACGGAAGCTATTTCTTGAATACAGCGTTCACAGACACGGGGGCACTGAATGTAGGGAAAATTAATATCCCAACATTAAATGACATTATTCAAGAATTAAATAGGACCACCGATGCCGAGAAAAGAACCAAGTTAACAAAGAGCGCCGCCGATATTATCAATGAACATGTTGCCCACAGCTATGCTGTTTACCCCAACATTATTGTCGGTGTAAACAACCGGGTCACAAACTGGAAGCCTACAGCGGAAGAGTATTACATTCTAACCTACACCCTGGATGTGAAATAAGTGTTGTCCTTGATTAGAAGAAGGCTTTTACAATTGGTGTTGGTCGTTCTTTTCTTATCCATCTTTACTTTTGGGTTAATGAAAATGGCTCCCGGTGACCCGGTGCTCGCCATTTTAAATGCGGATGAGATGACCGTTACAGATGCTGATCAAGCTAGGCTACGCAGCAGCCTAGGGTTTGACCAGCCTATCTATGTCCAGTACTTCCAGTGGATTACAGGAATAGTGCAGCTGGATCTCGGCACGTCTTATATGAGCGGAAAGCCTGTATGGAATGAAATAGTAGAACGCTTTCCAATCACAATTCAGCTTACAGTCGGTGCGCTCCTGGTCATGGTGAGCATATCCGTTCCTCTAGGCATTCTCTCTGCCCGTTATCCAGGGAAATGGCCGGATCAAATTGGCCGGATCTTTGCCCTTATAGGAGCATCTTTTCCAAGTTTTTGGCTTGGATTGATGCTCATTTACGTTTTTGCTTTTAAATTTCAGCTCCTTCCTTCAACAGGAATGGACTCTTACTCTCACATGATTCTGCCTTCCATTACACTGGGATTCTCAATGGCAGCTGTATATTCCAGGCTTCTTCGTGCAGGGCTGATTGAAAGCCTCTCTCAGGATTATATCCAGGCGGGAAGAGCAAGAGGTATAAAGGAGTGGAGGCTTCTTTGGTTACATGCATTCAGAGCGGCCATGCTTCCTGTAATTACAGTTTTCGGTTTAAGCTTGGGGAGCTTACTGGGGGGAGCAGTGGTGATTGAAATTTTGTTTTCATGGCCGGGACTGGGGAGCATGGCGGTTGAAGCTATTTTTAGCCGGGATTATCCTGTTATTCAAGGTTATGTCCTGCTGACAGGTGTACTTGTTGTAGTACTGAACCTGCTCGTGGATTTGTCCTACTATCTCATTGATCCACGCATGCAACAAGGAAAGGAGAAAAGCGTTTGAAAATCTCTTCTGCTCTGCAAAAAAATCCTTTTTCTGTACGCTGGCATTTAAAAAGCAGTAGACCGATGATTCTTTTGGGCATATTTCTTCTTACAATTATTTTAATGATGACCATTATTGGGCCGTTTCTTATACCGAACGATCCTTTATCAGCAAATATGGCGGAGCGGCTGACTCCCCCGAGTTTAACCTATCCTTTTGGGACAGACCATATGGGAAGATGCATTTTTTCAAGGCTTGTTATTGGTTCTCAGGCTACGCTTGGCATTACAGCATTGGTGATTGCGACCGTCATTTTAATCGGCATTCCCATCGGCTTACTATCAGGCTATATTGGCGGTCGTTTTGATTCATTTGTGATGCGAGTGGCAGACGGTCTCATTGCATTGCCTGAATTTATTTTAGCGATTGCCATTGCGGGATTTCTAGGTCCAAGTTTAACGAACTTAATGATTTCTGTCGTGCTGGTTAAATGGGTCAGCTACACCCGGGTTGTCAGGGGCATCGTTTTATCAGAACGAGAAAAAGAATATGTATTGGCTGCCAAAGTTGGAGGGTGTCCAACCTGGAAGGTTATCACGAGGCATTTGCTTCCGCAAATCATTTCCCCAGTTCTTGTACTTGCCGCGCTGGATGTTGGCAAAGTCATTTTAATCATTTCTTCTTTATCTTACCTAGGCTTAGGTGCTCAGCCTCCTGCACCGGAATGGGGAGCGATGTTAAATGACGGAAGAGCTTATTTTCAAACGGTTCCTGAATTGATGATTTACCCAGGAATGGCGATCTTCCTTGTTGTATTATCCTGCAATTTAATTGGAGAGGGCCTGCGGGATAAGCTTGATGTAAAAAGCAGTTAAAAAAGAAACAGGAGGTATAGGATGGCTGCCATTATGATGCTTACTGAAGAAATAACGATAGAAAAAGAAAACCTGAGAGATGCTTTTTCTCAAATTGATCCTGTGCTAAAAATAAAAAATCTCTCCGTTTCTTTTTATAAGGGCAGAGGGAGTGAAGAAAACAAGCTGGTTAACAAGTTGAATCTCAGCATTCGGCCAGGCGAAATGGTGGGTCTTGCCGGTGAGAGCGGCAGCGGAAAAAGCTTGACAGCTTCCGCTATTTTAGGCTTGCTTCCTAAGTCTTTAAAGGTTTCAGAAGGTCAAATAGAGTTCTGTGGCAGGGAGCTCATCAGTCTTTCTGAAAAGGAAATAGGACGCCTGCGTGGAAAAGAGATAGCTTATATTTTTCAAAATTATCAGGGCAGCTTTACTCCCTTTATGAAGGTTGGAAAACAGCTCGTGGAAGCGCTTCGCAGTCATAACAAAATCAGCAAGCCGGAAGCGAAGAAACAAGCCCTTATATGGCTTGAACGTGTAAAGCTGCCAGCGGAACGGATTTTCTCAAGCTATCCTCACCAGCTTAGCGGAGGTCAGCTTCAAAGAGCCTCGCTTGCAGCTGCTTTAATGTTTGAACCAGCTTTGATTGTTGCAGATGAACCAACCACTGCTCTTGATGTTTTGACAGGTGAAAAGGTGTTGGATCTTCTTGCCGAACTTCAGAAAGATCTTAATTGTGCCGTTCTCCTTATTTCCCATGATTTAAAGCATGTATTAAAAAGAACGGATTCGATGGCTGTTATGTATGGAGGACAAATCGTCGAAAAAGGGTTAACAAAGAGCCTCAAGGAAAGTCCAAGGCACCCTTATACAAAGCTGCTGCTGAAAGCACGGCCTATTTTACATCATACAGCCCCAGAGAAATTTACTACCATACCAGGAGAGCCGGGTCTTATTGCCAAAGAGGGATGTTCATTTGCCCTTAGATGCCCGCAGTCCTTTGAACAATGCTGTATCATCCCTGCGATGCTGCCTGAAGGAAGTAGTTTTCATTGGACGGCTTGTCACGCTGCACAAAGGGAGATGGAGGATCCAGATGCTTGAAGTGAAAAACGTTTCTAAATCGTATCAGTCAAATACCGTGTTGACAGATGTTTCTTTTTATATGGAGCAAGGGGAATGCCTTGGGTTGATTGGAGAGAGCGGGAGCGGAAAAAGTACGATTGCGAAGCTGATTTTAGCAATGGATCGATCTGATTCCGGCCAAATCATGTTACATAACGTTGATTTTACACAGTTAAAGGGCCGTAAGCTCAGAAAAGCAAGACGCCATGTACAGGTGGTGTTTCAGGATCCGTCTGCGTCGTTAAACCCCAAGCGGCCTGTTTGGAAATCGGTTATAGAACCTCTTGAAAATTATCCAGAAGTGACGCCATCTTTTTTAAAAGGAGTAAGAAAAGACAAACGTGAGATGGCCGAAATTCTCTTTGAAAAGACAGGTCTTCATTCTGGCTTACTTGATCGGTATCCCCACCAGCTCAGTGGGGGTCAGCGGCAGAGAGTTGCTATTGCAAGGGGAATAAGCCTTCAGCCAAGCTTGCTTATTTTGGACGAGCCAACCTCCAGTTTAGATGTATCCATCCAAGCACAAATTTTAAATTTGCTAAAGGATTTGAAAAGGGAAATCAATATGTCTTATTTGTTCATTTCACATGATATAGCCACCGTGCAGTATATGTGTGAACGAATAGCGGTTTTAAAAGAAGGAAGGCTGATTGATTTATTTTCAACAAAAGATCTTTTTTCAGAAGATCGCCATTCATATACGAAGGAACTTATAGAGGCTGCATTGGAATCATAAAGGAATTATAATCAATCCCGCTTTATATGGAATAGACAGTAGTTGTTCAAATCGTAATAATTTAACGTATTCGATTGGGGAACAGCTGGAATAGCTGTAGCAACCTTGCTGTCGGAAGTAATAGCCTGTGCTGCTGGACTGATCATAGTCTGGAAAGTGTCTCCTTTTAAACGGAAGATGCCTCCTTTAAAAAGAATCGCTGATCCTGCTTCATTAAAGAAAATGATGATGGTCAATCGGGATTTGTTCATCAGGACGCTTTGCTTATTAACAGTGTTTAATTCATTTACAGCAAAAGGGGCTTCTTTTGGAACAGAAGTTTTAGCCGCAAATGCTATTCTTCTTCAAATTCATTTTATTATGGCTTACTTCTTCGATGGATTTTCGAATTCTTCCAGTATTTTGGTTGGGAAAGCGATCGCATCAAGAGATGACCCGTTGTATAAGAAGACTCTTATGCTATCGTGTCAGTGGGCGTTTCTATCGGCTCTGTTTATAGCGGGGTGTTACTATTTATGGAGTAATTATATATTGCTGTTATTCACTCCTAGACCAAGTGTCATTGAATTAGCTCATACTTACCAGATATGGCTCATTCTATTTCCATTTTCAGCAGGTCTTGGTCTTATTCTCTATGGTGTGTTTATAGGAGCAACGGAAACAGCCTCTATTCGAAACTCGATGATTTTGGCTTTAGTGCTTTATCTGCTTTCTCAATTCTTTTTTGTGCCTTCATATCATAATCATGGTTTATGGTTAGCTTTCATTTTATTTAGTCTTGGACGTTCTGTATTTTTAGCTATTTGTATTCCAAATTTAAACCAGAAGTTTTTTCCAAAGAAAAGTATAGAACATGAAAATCTTAAATCAATTTAAAACCCAGGATAGAATCACTGTTTTCTTTCAATCCTGGATATTAATTTGATTCAAGTCCTTCATAAAAGTACATGTTAAATCAAAATTTATTTTAAATTAAGAGCCAAATACCTTTATGATAAATTAAACAATAGAAGGTTAAAATAAGTGAGAACGATGGGGGGAACAGGGAATTACATAACTCCCAAGGATGTCAGTATAAAATTAGGCATTGGAGATAGTACTCTTCGAAAGTGTCATTCATTAGAGAATCACGGTTATCTTTTCCCAAGAACAGACAATAACCGGAGAGCGTTCTCGGAGAAGGATCTGGAGATGCTGCGGTACTAAAGGCAATTAGTTCAAGTTCAAAATATGGGTATGGGGAACGCATCTTTGATTGTATTATCAAGGTTTAAAGAAGAAATTAAGGACCCTCCATTGGAGAGTCCTTTTAAATGTCTAAAAGATTAATAACCGCCGCAAAAACCAGCGCAGCCAATGATCACCAATAATATGAAGATTACAAGGATAAAAGCAAAAGTGCCGCCGCCGTAGCCGTAGCCGCCGCCGTAGCCGTAGCCGCCATAACCGCCATAACCGTACATTTATTTCCCTCCCCTTTTTGATTGAGTTAAAGAACATCCACGAATGAGAATATGTGGTGGTTTTTATTGTATGTATAACTAATTGAAAAGGTCATGGTAGAGCGTTTGTCCTAATGAAAATGTGCCTTTTCATCAATTCAATAAATACTATTTAAAAACACTGTCAATTTGATGGCTTGTATATAGACCGAGGAAAAGGAAAAGGAGTGAATACTATGGGTGAATACGGACGTGGCAAAGATGCTGCATTTGTTCTTGTTATTTTCGTTCTGCTGGTTATCATTTTAGGAGCAGGTTATTACTGGGGTTAATCTAAGACAAGCCTAATAATTGGTCAAGCCCATTGTGGTACAAGCCTATTGTTAGGCTTTTTCATTTGAAGAAGGGCTGTCATTTTGATAGCTTAGGCGTATTATAAATTAACCAAACCAACCCTACAGCCCTATCCGTCATTTTCTCTCCCGAAAATGGCTAAGAAAGAGGCCTGATAATTGGGAATGCCTGATTATTGGGCTTTTTTCTTTGCCATTTTTATTTGGTCTTTTCGTTTTCAATCCGTGCTAACACTTTCCCCAGTCTGGAGGTTATAGCACTTCCGGAAAATCTCAAAACTTTCCAGCCACTTTTCCTCAAGTAAGCATTTTTACGCTTGTCATATGCTTTTTGAGCAGGACTAGAGTAATATGCCTTTCCATCACATTCGATAGCAATTCTGTATGCATGAAGCGTTAGACAATACGATAGTAACCGCATGGTACCTGTGATTTCACATATTCACCCCTGACAACTAATGCATCATATAAACGCCTTTCGATTGGTGATTCCAATTACGCGCGTTCTACATCGCCAATTACCTGCTCTTCATGTACAAATTGTTTTTTAGCCAGAAAATGAAAGAAAAATGCTGTGAAAATCAATAAAAAGAAGACTGCCGCTCCGACCAACACATAACCCTCCAGCGTGTTTTTGATTAAGCAGCAGTCTTGCCAGTGATTTAGTTTTACATACTCCAGAAATCATCATAATCAACGTTCTTCCCAGTCATTTTCCGGAGAGACTTTATAATCTTACCCGCATTGTTCATCGATGGCTGGAACACATCCCCTTAGCAAATACGACTTATAGTTTCCTTATTTACTTTGCTTTCCACAACAAGATACTGCTGAGATATTTCGTGCTGATCTAAAAACTTCCCAAATTTACTTCTCGGTTTCCCCAAACCACACGGTGATTGCCTCCCTAATCTTCAACTAAGACACAGTTTGGTCAAAAAAGAGGAGAGACACTTTTATGACCTTAGTTGGAATGCTGCATCACAGGGCGAATCCAGAGAAGGTGAAGAAGGCCTATACTTATGCTGTTGTAGCAAAGGCCGATGGGATAGATTTCTTTTACTTCACCACAGGGAAAGTAGATATTAATAATCACACAATTTTAGGGAAGGTTTATGAGGGTGGAGAATGGATTGAAAAGGATTTCCCATTTCCAGATGTGATTTACAATGCAAGTTATCCTATAACTGAAAAAGGTGAAGAAATTGCAGACTATTTGTACGAAAGAATTCCGGTTACCAGCCGTTCAATCGGAGATAAAATGTATGTATACGAAAAGATTCAGCAAGGAAAAGAATTTAGTCAATTTTTGATTCCTTACGCCGAACTGACTAATCTGGATGAATTTACAAGTAACAAAAAAATCATGGGCGGACTGACCAATCATCGAATGACAACAGTATTAGGCTGGATCATATCAGGGGTTGTCATTTTATTGAATACTTTTCTTCTTTTTGAAACCTTTCATTAATCTCATGAAGTCTATAGGAGCAATGTATTGCTTACGTATCAAATGTTTCTCAAAGGAAATATTCTGGCAGACAGTCCATGTTTTCAGTGAAGTATGTAGCAAGACGGGTATGGCAACAGCCGTTTTATGGTAGGGGGAGATAGACAGATGGGTGAAAACGTTGTTCTGGCTTTTAGCCTCACATTGTTAGCCGGACTGGCTACTGGAATAGGCAGTATTATAGCCTTTCTTACAAAAAAGACGAACAAAAAATTTCTATCATTGTCGCTCGGTTTTTCCGCGGGTGTCATCATTTATGTCTCGTTGGTGGAAATTTTTGTGAAGGCCAAGAATGCCCTCATAGACAGTGTAGGAATACAGTTAGGAAACTGGCTGACCGTTGGTGGATTCTTTGCAGGGATGCTTCTTATAGCATTGATTGATAAATTTATACCATCACAAGGAAATCCTCATGAACACCAACAGATAGAGGATATGAATTCCTCCATTGAAGAGTCTGCATTATTGAAAATGGGTACATTTACTACTTTAGCCATTGCTATTCACAATTTTCCCGAGGGAATTGCTACATTCACTTCGGCTCTGCAAGATCCGGGTCTGGGAATGGCCATTGCAATTGCAATTGCACTTCATAACATACCGGAGGGGATAGCAGTGGCCGTGCCTATCTACTTTGCGACGGGAAACAAGAAGAAAGCCTTTAAGCTGTCATTTTTATCCGGGTTATCTGAGCCTGTGGGTGCGATTATTGCCTACCTGATTTTAATGCCGTTCCTTAACGATATAATGTTTGGTATGGTGTAGCGGGTATCATTGTATTTATATCCCTCGACGGGTTAATTCCCGCTACAAAAAAATATGATGAAGGACACGTATCCATCTATGGATTAATTGGCGGGAAGGCCGTGATGGCTCTTAGTCTGTTGTTGTTTATTTAGCAAAATTCGGAGCTGATCTTTGTGGGTGGCTTTTTTTGTAAACAGACAAGTTTACTTCATAATTAGCATCAAACTTGTTGAATTTATATACCAGATTATCCTCTTCTGACATAATTGGCTTCAAGAATAATGTCATCGTCAAAACCAGAAGCCGCCCATTAGAGGTCGGCTTCTTAATTGTTTTAATGTCCAGCCCCATGACTAGAACCTGTATTTTTAACTTCCGTGTATTTCGTTGGAGCGTTGTCATCTTTTAAACTTTCGATTATATCTTTTGTAACGGCTTGTGCTAATTTCTTAGCTGCATCGTTATCGCTTCTAAAATGAATACCCATTTGTTCTCGCGATAGTGCTACTTTTTCTGCTGTTTCTTCTAGATGAGCTTTTTCATTCGGAAAGTAATAGGACAAGATGTAAGCAGCCGTCCAAGCTGTTGCTGTATGTCCTGAAGGATAAGAAGGGTGCGGAGGCACCATCATTCCTTCAGGTAATTTAATACTCGGGTCTAAATCAGTGGGTCTTGGGCGTAAATACTTATATTTTGCTTGATATATCGCTGTCAGAGATGTATATGTCGCTCCTGAGACGACAGCATGAACTCGGGCAGATTCCGGTCCCATTAGACCATATTTATGTATCAACTCTTCAGTGGTGTTAAGCCAAAGCGTATTTGGACTAGCAGTATTTTGCCAGTGCTTAATGAATTCTACATCTTCCTGTGTGCGATTCTCAGTCAGATGTTTTAAATCCTTCAATTCTTTTTTTGTCTCTTCCGAACCATTTGCAGGAGGTGCTTTTACTTTATACGAACTTCCATCCTTAAATTCTAGTGCTTTCCAGCTGCCTGCTGTTGGTGTAACAGGATGTTCATGAGTCCAACCCATTCCTACGTTCTCATTTTCCTCTTTTTTGGCCTCTGCTTTACTAGTTTGCTCCGAATTGCAGGCGGTTAATAGTAAAAGTCCGGTTACCATGCTTAGAGCATATAGAGTAATTTTGTTCTGTTTCATGACTTCCCCCAACAAATTTATTATATAATCATCTACCCTTTTATTTTAAATCGCCAATAAACTTTGGAGAATGGCTCAAACGGGTCATCTTATACTTACTTAGTATGTTGGGTTGTTAATAAATAAGAATCTATTCTGCTGCCAAACCATGTCTAACAGCATAAGCAGCAAGCTGTACCCGGTTATTAAGTTGAAGTTTTTCCAAGAGGTTTTTTACATGATTTTTTACAGTATTCTCTGCAATTATTAAATGCTGAGCTATTTGCTTATTTGTTTCACCGACTGCTACTCGAGAAAGGATCTCGCATTCCCTAGGTGTCAACGAATTCGGACTAGGTTCGTTAGAAACATTCCCTGTACGAAAAGAATATAATAACCGGCTGGCTATTTCGCGTGAGACTTCCGCGTGATCCCCCAACAAAGCATGAAGGTATTCTATCCAATCATCCGGTTCCATATTTTTCAGTAAATATCCTTGAGCGCCGAATTGAATGGCTGTAAAAAGGTCTTTTACATCATCTGAAACGGTTAGCATGACAACGTGGATCCGAGGATAGGCCATCCTGATTTTACGAACTGCTTCCAATCCATTTAAACTGGGCATATTAATATCTAAAAGAAGTAAATGGGGCTGTAATTCTCTGCAAAGATCAAAGGCTTGATGGCCGTCTGTAGCTTCCCCTACAATAACAAAGGATGCATCTTCTTCTAACACACTTCGAATACCCTCTCGTGCCAATGGATGATCATCCGCAATAATAACAGTATACGGCTTCATTGTTTGTCCTCCTTGATTACGATTATTTCTGTTCCGCCCATGTCACGTTTCCTTATTTGTAACTCTGCTCCTAATTGGTTTGCACGTTCCTGCATCATGGAAATTCCATATTTCTTTTCTGATATCTTCGCTGTATCAATTCCACACCCGTTGTCGCTGATCTTCAATTGCCATTGACCATGGATTCCTTTAAATTGAATCCATGATTTAGAAGCTCCAGAATGTTTTCTAATGTTAGCAAAAGCCTCTTGTATGATAGCAAAGGCCTGAACTTCATCTTTTACGGTAAATAAATGATTGTCAATTTCGATTTCTTCTTGTACATGAATACCTGTCATCGAATTCCAATTGGATAGCCAGCTAGTTATTCTGGATTTCAATGAACCGTGTACTTCTGGGATAGATCGGAGATTAAATATAGATTGACGAACATGATTATCAATGATTGACACAGCACGGGAAGCTGCCTCAGTGTCGCCTTGCTTAAGTTTAATATTTAGGAAAAAAAGGGATTGTGCAATTCCGTCATGAAGCTCCCGAGCAAGTCTTTCCCTCTCTTCATAGACAGCCCGTTTCGCCTGTTCTTGAACCAGCAGGGCATTCGAAGATTTAATAATCCGAAACACCCAAGAAGAAAACAAAAGAGAGAGAATAAACGTAAGAATCGTTATATATAAATTTCCTGTTTCCATCGATAAATGTCCCAGAAGGAAGTCATGGCGTATATACTCAAATCCTCCGATTAATAAAGTTGGTAGAATAACAGTAAGTACATGCAAAACCCGGTAAGACAATTAGGACCTCTCCTTATTACTTTCTTAATTTTTATAAATATAATAACCCTAAACGTATGTGTACTGATAGCTAGTTCGGGCTATTTACACGTTGGAACGGTAGATTTACTCTTATATGTATTAATTTAGATTTATTGTGACATAAGTGTTTTTGATTTTGCTTTTTTTGAGGAGTAGAATAGTCAAAGGTGGAACAGGGAAGAATTGTTTCAAATTGAAAGGCAGAAACTCATGAATACTAAAAAAGCGACCTTTATCATGAATTGCTGCCATCCAAAGGTCATTGCTTTACCCTAGATGACCAAGCGATTAATTATAGAAAGGTTTCGGTGGAGACATTAGGACGGCGGCTGCTCCTGTTCTTCATGATTAAAAAGAGAAAGTTATGAGAAATCTTAAGAAATGCAGCATTTTTCTACTATTGATCTATATATTCATATTATTTCCAAAAGAAACATTTGCCCATGCCTATCTGGTCAGCTCGACCCCTGCGGAAAATGAAATATTGAGCCAGTCACCATCCAAGATCAGCCTGCAATTCAGTGAACATATTCAATCCGGTTTTCACTCTCTCGTATTGCTAGACCATTCTGGAGAGCAGATTAAGTTGAATGATGCCATAGGGGATGACCGGTCCATTCTAGAAGCAAAATTAAAAGATGAAATCGTCCCTGGCACATATTCCATCCAATGGAAAGTGGTCTCGGCAGATGGTCATCCGATACACGGAACGATCTCATTCAGTGTAGGAGCCGGACAAAAAGAAACAGATATAGTTTCAGCATCCTCTGACAAAGACTATCCTATATTGGATATAATCGTCCTCCGTTGGCTACTCTACATAGGTTTTTCCTTATTTATCGGTGTTATCGTTTGTAACGTGTTTATCATTGAGGAAGGGGCACACCAGCCAACAAGCGTCCGGGTCATTTGGGCAGCTTTAATCGTATTTAGCATTGCTTTGCTGCTGAACTTACCCTTGCAAACCACCTTTTATGCGGATGTATCGTGGTTAGAGGCTTTGAGGCCTTCTTTGCTACAGGAGACACTGGAGCAAACCACCGCGGGAACGGTGTGGATTTTTCAGTTACTATTGTTAGTTATCTTGTTTCTTTTTACCTGCATGGCCACATTGAATGGCTCCGTATACTCGGTGAGAAATTGGCTACTCCCACTTCTGGTGTCCATAGGGCTTCTCGTTAGTAAATCCATCATAAGCCACGCGGCAGGAACGGAAAACCCTATACTAGCGGTTATGATGGATTTCTTGCACTTATTGGCTAGTTCCGTTTGGGTAGGCGGATTGTTCACAGTGGTGTTCCTGCTACCAAAAGCTCGATTAGATTCAGAACATGAGCAGCAGATGTATTGGAAGTCTATCCATCGCTTCTCATTATGGGCGATAATAGCTGTCGCGATCATTCTTTTAACTGGAATGTACGGAAGTCTGCTGTATGTGCCGACATGGCATTCCTTGTTCCATTCCCCTTATGGGAAAATTCTCCTTGGAAAAATCCTATTATTTTTCATCATGATTATATTGGGAGCCTTTCATTTTTGGAGAGGCAGGAAAAGAGGGAAAAAAGGAATCAGCGGTACCGCATGGATCGAGTTGATTATGGGGGTAGTCGTTTTGATTCTTGTGGCCATCCTTACCAATTTACCGACAGCCGATTCTTCACCCAGTCCTTTTAAAGACACGCAGCAAGCAGATGAAGGAACTACTGTAACGTTGGAAATAAGTCCAAATGTGGAAGGCCAAAATACCATTCAAATCGATGTGAAGAACCCGAAAGGGGACCCAGTGACAAACATAGAACAGGTTAGCCTAACCTTGAGTCATACGGAGATGAAGATGGAGGAAAACACCATCATTCTGTCCAAACAATTACCTGGCCAATTTCAAACAGCAGGCATGTATTTGAACATGAATGGGAAATGGAAGCTCTCTGTCCATGTGTTGACCAGCTCATTAGATAGTTATGATGTGGAATTCCACCCCAACGTGGGTAGAAAATAATCGATAAGAGGAGTTTAAAAAAGATGAGAACATTATGGAAGAAATGGTGCTTCTGCCTAATAGCGATAGCTGCCGCGTTATTTATCTATACAGGAACGGCGAGTGCACACGTTACGGTCATTCCCGGTGAATCAACACCCGGAGCCTGGGAAACGTATACCATGAAAGTACCGGTTGAAAAAAATGCGAATACAGTCAAGGTTGCCTTGAAGGTTCCGGAGGGTGTTGAAGTCATGTCATACCAACCGGTTCCCGGATGGGATGTTACCCAGACAAAAGATGGTTCGGGCAAGACCACGACCATCACCTGGACTGCAAACGGAGCAGGAATTGCCGCAGGACAATTTCAGCAATTTTCTTTCGTAGGAAAAAACCCTGATAAGGAAACAGAAGCAGCATGGGATGCTTTTCAATATTATAAAGACGGCTCCATTGTAGAATGGACGGGCGAAGAAGGTTCGGATGCACCTCATTCCATTACCAAGATCACAGCATCTACTGACAACCAACCTGAAGGTCAAACCCATGGTGACCAGGCCAATACAGACAAGAGGACAGAAACAAAGACAGATTCAGAAGAATCTGGGTTTAATACTATAGTCCTCCCTATATCCATAATAGCATTGGTTGTTTCCATTCTTGCACTAGTCATATCATTTAGGAGAAAATGATATTTACCCCTACCTGATATTTTATGTAATCAGATAGGGTTTTTTCGTTAAGATATAATGTTAATCAAGCACAAAAAAAGCAAGTTGTGAAAAAACGTACATAACTAAAGGGTGCTTCGTATTATAGGGGTAACCAGTTTTTACTGGTTGCTCTTTTTTTATAGGACCTATTATTTCAGTAGCCAGGGTAGAACGTACGGCTGCGTAGGACTTAGATCTCGTCAACTAAACTGTTCGCCCCCTACTTGTAGAAAGATGTTTGAGGCTGGTTGGGACTAAAGATCTCGTATAACAAGCGAAGCTATGGAACTACAGGAAGGAATAGGGGTTACTGGTGAGTACAAGTGAGGGAGAGATACCTAAATGAATCCAGTAGTTGGTCTGAATGTAGCCAAGTGAGAAAGTGAAGCTCAAGCCTTTTTAGACAAAGATCAGTCTTTTGGGAAGAGCTTCAAAGTAAAACATACTAGGGAGGATTTGGATTCTTTCGTTTTGTTCCTAAAAGAGATGGAGAGAAAAACAGCAGTCAGGCCAGCGGTCATACTTGAATCTACGGGACATTATCACACTCCAATTATTCAATGTCTCGAAGAGAATCAATACACTCCTATTAGCTGGTTTAGTTCAATAAGATTCCTTACTAAACATGAGTCTTTTGTTGTCGGTGAAATATGTAACAGAATCGCTTTAATAGTGCTAAGGAAATCAATAAAACCGCTGCGTTTAAAATTAGCAGCGGTTATCCTTGTTACTCTTAGGATTCTTTATCACCAGTAGGCGGGACTTCTTTGAAATTACTCTTATTGTTTTATTTTATAAATATTCGATTACTTTTCATTTTTGGCGGGACCGTGTGGGAATCGAACCCACCAGAGACGACACGCGCCTCTCACGCGGTTTTGAAGTAAGAGGAAATGCATTATTTCTGGTTTCTTTTAAGTACGTCAAGTTATTAAATGGCGTTGGTTTCAATGGGTTTTCATTCGAAACGATTGAGATATAGTTTTTTCTTGTTATCTTTGATTATCTGAAGTGTGTTACCAAAATGTGATCAAAAAAATTTATATAGGAAATGATAAAATCTTTCCCAAAATTTATAGTTACCGACAATTTTTGCAAATCCAGAATAAATGGTTTGCATTTTTTATTGAAGACCCCTAGATAGATATTATTTATTTATAATGTGACTTCGACTCTGCCAGAGTAGTCGGTGCATTTTCCTATAATGTCCTAAAGTGCCCGGAAATGGCTTTATATCAAGGCTTTTGTGGGGTTAGTAAGCTTTGAAATGAACTGTAATTTTCGGTAGTTGTCTATAGTGTGTGGCCAAAATGTTACCAGTGGGTGACCAGTGATTTGATGTGATAAACTGTACTCGTTGTATAGGAAACAGTAAAATTTTGAGATGTGATAGTATGCCAAATATAAAAATTTAGCCTTCTTTGATTACCCGCCAAAGAGGGCTTTTTTATGAAAGTAATTGTTGAATGGATAATACCTATTAACCGAACAGACATTGAATGGCTGGAATGATCTACTTAATTTACTGCTAAGATTTACATTGCTAGAAGATAACCTATTTAGGCTACGGATAATAATTAAAGGTAAAATTCATTTTAACTCTAGGGGAGGGGGCTCACACTCACAAATGGTGGCACTTTACAGAAGCCCAAATAAGTCATTCCCGAATCCCACCTCAAAAAACACCAGCTCTTTATGTCTTTGATGATTAACTGCTAGTTAGCTTATTATCCCCTTTCCAAGCATAATTCTCTCTCTCAAATCAATTCACTCATTGCCTAACGTTATAAACGCCCCCTCCAAAACTTAATCCAAAACGAGGACAAGCGTTTTTTCTTATAGGGATTAAACACTTGTACAATCCATTGGATAAGCTGTTACGTATAATATTTTGAAAAAATTATGAAAGGAGTTAATGTATGGACGAATCCCCAAGAAAAGATGACGTAGAGAAATTTAAGTGTCTTGTAGAATATTTATTTAAGGAATTAGATTCTATTAAACAGGAGATCCACCAAGATGATATTTCAAAATTTAGATATATGATTAAGGATCTATTTAAGGAAATCGATTCTGTTAATGAACTGTTCCAAAATGACGATATTTAAAAATTGAAATGTGAGGTTGAACGTTTAATGGAGGAAATGGAATCATTTAAAGAGCAATTCAGTCATTGTGAATCTAGTGATAACAATCATCAATCACATAACCATTTTAGCTGTGAATCAAGTGATGATCATAAGTCCCATCACGATTATAGCGATGAATCCAGCAGCAATTGTGAATCAACTAACAAATATGATACTCATGAACATTCCGATGATTATAACCACCACCATTACAATGGAAACAAACATCCTTACGATTATAACCACCACCATTACGATGGAAACAAACATTCTTACGATTATAACCATCAAGATTACGGTAAAAACAAACATTCCTACAATTATAACCATCAATACTACAGTAGAAATCAACATTCCTACGACCACGACCACTATCATGATGCAAGCCAGCACTATTTTAACTTCAACCAACACCACTTCAACCCACAAAAACATTTTTCCCATTCTAATTGCGGATGTGAACAAAGCCATCATAGATCATTCCATGGGTTTCGTCATGGAAATAATCGTAGCATATGTAATTTTCTTCACCCTCACAACCACCATTTTGATGGACATTTTATTGGAAATAGACGTGGTGTTCCATTTAAGGTCTCACCGTTTAACTTCTGTCTAAATAACTTCCGCCTAAATTTCAATGGTCTTAATGGTAATTTAGCTTTTCAATTATTTCGTTTCAAAGGATGTAAAGTCAAACTCGTATTAGAATGTTCAGGAAGTACAGAAGAAATTGTCGGTATTATTTGTAATGTCGGAATCGATTTTGTTAGTATCCTAAAGGAAAATAAAAAGGTAGTAACAGTAAGAAAAGAAAAAATTTGTAGAATCGTTTGGCTAGACAAGCACTGTAATCCTTGTCCTGTTTGCTGCCATCATAGGCATTTGGAAAACGTATTTGTTCGCATTGTGACGATATGTGAGAAGATGATGATGAAAATGATGAGGAAGAAGAGGTAGAAAAGCTAGATAAAAATAAAAGCCGATAAGCAAAAAGAAAATAACTAAGAAGACTAGTACTTCCTCAAACCATCCATTAACCAAGAAGCAACCTCTTCCAAGAATTGGGGTTACCCTAGGCTTTTAACCTTAATTATTTATAATGTCATTTACTTTGCATTTGAATAGGATAGTCATAATACCATTGTTAAGGGGTGGTTTCAGTGCAGAGGCCATTAATTTTATTAATAATTATGATTTGTCTATTTCTATTTCCAAGGCATATTTTTGCACATACTGTCCTTATAGAAGGGAGTCCTTCTGCAGATAGCAGATTAGAAGAAAGTCCAAATTCTGTGACCCTCTCCTTTAATGAGAAAATTAAGAAAGGCCTGTTTAGTTTAAAAGTAGTAAATCAAAATCAGGAAATCATTTCTAAGGGCAATCCTCGTCTAAGTAAGGATCAACGCAAAATCCAAATCATGATTCCAAAACTGTATGATGGAGCTTATTTAGTAACGTATAAAATCGTATCGGCAGATGGACACCCAGTCAACGGTTCTTATGTCTTCTTGGTAGGTGAGGCCCAATACCCACAAAATTCTGATTGGGACCAGTCAGAAAATATAACATTCCAACTAGAAGTTTATTTAACTAGAGCGGTGTATTACCTCTCTTTATTAGGTCTAACAGGGTGGGTTTTCTGGGGTTTATTTCAAACGGATGGCCACTCAGTACAACTTCAGAAGAAGTATCGTTTCACTGTGTTGATATTACAGCAAATGCAGCTGCTTAGCCTGCTAATTTTAATAACTACTCAATGGCTGATGGCTTCAAAAACGGCAGACATCCCAATAAACACAGTCTTTGGCGTTTCGTGGCTAATATCATTGGTTTTATCTCTTCTGGGATTTATCATTTTATTTCGATCAAAATGGCTGGATTCAGTCTGGGTTATTCTGATGTTAACTGCCAAAAGCTTTAATGGGCATGCCATATCCTATGGACCGGAATGGGTATCAATTCCCCTGACCTTTCTTCATTTACTGTTCGCATCGATTTGGGTAGGGGGACTGCTTTATATTATTGTATTTTGGCGAAAGCATCGGCTTCACGTAAAGGAGTATTTATCACTTTTTTCAACAGTAGCTTTTAAAGGTATGATTATCCTGTTTATCTCAGGCGCATTTACTACCTTTTTCTTTTTGCCGCAAGTTAATTACTTGTGGATAACCCCATGGGGAAAACTTCTATTAGCAAAAATAATACTAATTCTAATGGTTATAGCAACTGCTTTTAAAATCCGAGGGACTATAAAAAATAAGTCATTTACGGATGCCTGGCATTGGCTTAAAATTGATTTTTCAATGATGTTGATGATAACACTAATTGTTGGCGGTCTAAGCTATATTAGTCCGATTCCTGCTAATACACCACTGGAATGGACCGCCAATGTTGCCAAGGGAGCCATGACCTTGACGATTACACCAAGAGCACCAGGGAAAAATCAATTTTCAATCAACTTTAAGAAAAATACTGTCAAAACAGTGGAGCTCTGGTTATTTTACAAAGAAAACGAAGAAATTGCTCCCATCCAGGTCCCATTAAAATCAACTACAAGAAATAGGAGCTTTTTGGCTGAGGGGTACTACCTCCCTTTTCCAGGTGAGTGGCTGGCAGAAGTGCGAGTCATTGACAATAAAGGAGAGGAGTTTATTTTACAAAAGAGTTTTAGAATATTTGAAACGGTGAAAATTGAATCTACTTAAAGATTATTTAACCGTAAAGTAATCTTCTTTGTGTCCATGAAGCTTTCCTTTTTCAACATGGATTTTAACAGTAAATTTTCCAGCCGTTTGAAAGTTAAGTAATGCTTTGTAGTGTCCCTGTTGACTTTCCTTCGCAGCCACGAAATGATGGGTGACACCACCTTCTTTCCAAAACTCAAAACCTACATCTGCATTTGTGAGAGGGTGCCCGTCTTTCAAAATGACAACATCAAAATCTGTTTCTAATCCGGCTTCTTCGGTGTTAGGCGAGTGGATTTCAAAGCTAAGACCTTCTTCCTGATGGGCATCTGTTTCCGTTTTAGGATTGCTTGTTCCGTTTGATGCATTAGTGCAACCGAATAATAAGGTCAAGCAAAAAATAGCGGACCCCATCATTACTATCCCGTTTTTTATCATTTTATCGCTCCTCTATAAAGATCGTAGTGAAAAACATAAAAGTCCAAAACTTAAGAATACAAGCAGAGTTCCGATAATAATCATTGGAACAGTTGCTGACACTCCGAGCATCGGCCCCATCACTCCCGCCATTATCCCGCTCGACACCCCTGTCACCATTGTCTGATAGTCTACCAGCGCGCCAAATATGGCGCCAACACAAATGGAAATCAATAATGTAAGAATAGTAACTTCTGTATAAAGTAGAGGGAATTGACTCCCAAGTATAATACCGCAGGAGATCCCCATTACCCCGCTCGATGTCATCGCTATATTCATACCAAAATGGTAACTAATCAGATTTCTTGATTTACGCAAATAAAAATAGGAAACGATTGCTGTGACAAAATAGCTGACAAAAATTACCCAAATAAAAGGCACCACCACATCCTACCCCCTTATCCATATATGTATGAAGCCAATTGTTGGACTGCTCTATAAACGAGGGAAAATACACTAAAATGTGCTAGAGTCTATACTTGTCTCCGTGCTTCTTTTCCTCTCCTAACATAGTCTATAAAAAGAAGTGGAAAAGAGGTGATAACATTTGGACGAGAAGCAAAACGAGCAAATTAAAGCCTATTATCAAAAATTTTCAGATAAAACCAAGTTTTTAAAAAATGATTATTATGTTCTACAAAAGGAAAATGGCTATACATCACCGCCAAGCAGTATGCCCGCCCATGAGTTAAAACTACTGAGGGAATATATGCATGGAATTAATTTAAAGCAGCTTGGTGAAAGCCTGCCAAATAATAAGAAGAATATGTTGTTAGTAAGATTTTTAAAAGGCAGACGAAATCAGCAGGTCAATGTTCACACAAAGGTTCGAGATAATGTAATTGAAATCTTAGGAAGGGTTAGTGAGGTGGGAAGGGATTTTACTGCACTTACGACGGTAACGGAACGATTTTGGATTCCTTACGCTGCTATCGAGTCGGCCGGCGTACCTTACGGAATATCCGATATGCCAAATAGTCATCAACAGGTTATTTATGATGAATCCCTAAGGAGGAAGCTGCTTACAGAATTTTCAACAACTTTACTAAAAAATGACGTTATAAGGCGGCAGTTTTATGAAGAGACACTGGAGGTTCATTTACAATCTTGGAAAGGGATAAAGATAAGGATTTATACAAAGGGAGAAGTGTATAAGGGGAAGTTGGTGAAGATAACTTCAGGTCGCTTAACAGTAAAAGGTCGAAAAGGGAACCATACCATCCCTATGGATGAAATACATCTAATCAAGCGAAGTACACCGTTGCAGCTATTACCAATATTTATACGCTGGTTAAAAGAGAGCTTCAGCCGTATTTGGAATAAGTAATAGATAGTTAAATTCTCTATCAAATAATTAAATACAAATAAGAGATGCTGTCTTGGACAGCATCTCTTATTTATTAATTTTCTATGAATCTATCGAAATGTAGCAGACTGCATTAAAATTAATTGTCCGAGCTCCCTCTCCATTGTAAGGATTGTTTTCTTCCACTTGTTTTTCCTCTTGGTCCAATTGAAGTCTAAACTGATTCTCATCAATTAAACAGAGGATACCGGATATTAATTGTTCGTCGCTTTCAGTTTTTACTTGTATTTCACAGCCAAGAAAAGAAAGAAGGAACAAGTGAAGCGGAATGCCAAAGAAGATATTGATTAACTCCGGACTTCGGCCAACAATTTCTCCAAAATTGAAGGTGATTTCTCGACGAATGCAAGTGTCGATGCTAAGAAGTTCCTGCTCATGCTCAAATGTTTCAGCTTGAAAATTTTCATGCTTTAAAGTGCAAATTTTTTCGAAAGGAATGAATTTTTTATGGCCAAGCGTGTTAACCTGGATAAAATTAGCTCCCGCTTCCTCTAGTATCCCTAGGATTTCTATTTCCTTATCTTGACAATCTACTACAACTTTTACAAGAGAACATCGAAGTGCCCGGAAGTGTTGTTGTAATTGTCTTTGCCTCTGTCTCTGATCGGGTTCTTCGGGTTCATTCGGGTTGCCAATTGTCCGAAGAGTATCATTGATTTCTTCTAGGCAGACCTGTAATTGATTTAACTCATCTGGAGGAAGAGGGCTGTTGGGAGAGTTAAATCGAGGTGTTGGAATTGGTTCAGGACAGACAAAAGGAGAACAGAAACGATCGTTGGGAACGTGGGCTGGTATCCGCCCAGGACAGCAAAAGCCTCTCTGGGGACATGAATTTTCCATTGAATGATGACACGGGCAATTACATTGGTTCATTTCCATTAGGGTGGTACACCTCCTTTCCTATTCCAACGGCTTGATGAAGAATTTTGAATTCAAAGGTGCCAGGAATTCATTAGGCTCACCGAACACGCGCATAATCCCCCATACACCAAGTTCAATGTCCCAACGGATAAGACCGGACCTGTACATATAGTCCCCCGGTAGGCTGCAATAGCCCCCTGCACCATACTTTAAAGCAAAATCATCTGCGTAACCGGCAATTATCTGACCATCTATGGCCGTAACCCTTGAATTAACATCGTCGTCATCATCGAGCCACTTGTGGCCATGGATCGTGAAGGAATGGCCACGTGGTTTATCTGCAGGGAATGTAAATCGTACAACGATTGGGTCGCCAGCATAGGATAAAAATAGAGGAGTTGATGGATCTCCATGGCAATAAGAACTAAATACCTTGGATATGTCTAGAACTTCAGCCAAGCGATGCTTAAACCGTTCTGCACGGTAGTTAAAAGCTCTTGAACCTTGGTCCTCAAAATCCTCAACTCTAAGATCTCCTGGATTTACTAATAATGGCTCGGGATCAATAATTAGATTTCCTTGTTTATCAACTAGTCGTATACCATCATGCATGATTAAGGCAAATTCACGAAATTCCCCAAAAGGGTGGGAAATAATTACTTGATCTCCAGATGTCGCATATTCTCTCGTCCATTGATCCAGATATCTTGAACCCCGAAATTCTGATATTAGCATTCCAAACGCACCGTGGTGGCGGTGATTGCGAATATCAGCCATATCCCAAAGGTTTGCCGAACCGAATGGTTGGTCAATATACCAACGGTAGGTGATACATTCACCAGGACCTATAGTTTGATCGAAATTATAACCGACTGTTGCACCATCGGAAAAACGAACGTCATATTCAACGAGCTGGGCATGCATAGATATCCTGCGTGATGGAGGGAAAGGAGCTTCCACCGGGACACTTGGATACCCATGAATCACTTCATTATAAAAAGGACCAAATAGTTGATTATGAAGACGTACTTCAATACATTCGCCAACATTTCCTCGTATTATGAGTGGTTGTGGATTAAGTTCACCACATAAGATTTTTGGCACATCATCCGCTAGTGCAAAGACAATACCGAACGGGTCATGATCACCATAATCGTTATAAATAATGGGAGTTTGCAGGGCAACCACATCATAATGACGGATTGGTGCCCCTGGCGGACTTGGTTCCCCTGGGAATGGTGCCATGGGAGGAGGTGAGCCTGTTTTACAAGGTAATGGTTTTGTTCTAGGCGGTGGGCATGGCTGGTCAGGCAACGGTAGAAGATGGGGCACCTTTTCTTTAAATGTTCGAATTAATCCCCAGTTTCCAATCCATATATCATCGAGGGTTCCAAAATGGTAAAGCATATCAAAGTCGCCTTCGCCATCAATAAAGGTTTCAAACGTAAACGATTCGGCTATCCCGATATGCTGTTGCTGCGTTAATTCTGAATCCAGGTCCCCTCTTTCACGATGCCAACGTTGGCGGTGAAGGTTAAAACTATGGGATTCCTCATGGGCGCCTTGAATTAAACGAATTCTAACTGGATCGCCATTATATGTTTCGAGTAGAGGGGTGACTGGATCTCCATGTACCCAAGAGCTGAATACATAGGCAGGGTCGTAATCAGGTTTTGCTAGCCGGAATTGCAAGGGTTCATTGCGATAATTAATTCCAAAGACCCCCGGGTCGTCAGGTGAACCTGGAAATGGTGGTGGATTTAGCGGTACCCCGTTTGCATCAAACAGCATGGCAAAATCATGGACAAACAAGTGGAATTCTCGGAAATCAGGGATTAGTGGGTTGATAATCATCGCTTGGGTTCCTGATTCTACTTCTTGCCCTGTGTGCGGGTCTAAGAATTTTGAAAATCTTGCTTGTACATTAATAGCAGCAAATACCCCATGTTCTTGATGTTGATTTGCAAATAAATGGTCGTGCCAGAAGGTTGCCTTTAATTCTACGTCAGCGAACCACTGATAAGTGATGGTTTCTCCAGGTAATATTCCTGAGTTATAATTCCAGCCAACATTAGCACCATCCGCAACAAGTGGATCAAATTTAACAAAATGTACGTGCATTCCGGCCTCATAGGTACGAGTGGCGAGTTGGAAGGCATTCCCACCTAAAACTTCAGGGAGCTTATTGGTGAAATGAAGACGAACACATTCTCCGGCATTCACACGAATCACCAGCGGTTCCGGCGGTTTTCTTCCTGCCAATATATCTTCTTCGTCTTTTGCTAATACATACAGCCGTCCTTCCGGATCGTGCCAGCCTTCTTTATTATAGACAATCGGCATCTGTATCAAGGAAATATCAAACTCACGAACGGGTGCATCTGGCGGACATGGATTGGTAAATACCGCCCCCGGTACAGCATTAGGGTGAAAGGCATTTTTCTCTAACACCGTTACTTCTCGGTCTCCAACAAGTGGAGGTCTTGGAGCTTTGCACCCTACAATCCCAGGAATAAAGTTTGGAAACCCTGGTTTTTCCGGAGTTGGTTTTGGAGGGAGCGGCTGGGTGGGCAATGGCTGTAGTGCGGCAATTGGAACTCCATTTGGATAGCACTGACTTCCATCCTGTAAGGTATCAAAATTCCGTTGGATTCCCCACATCCCTTCACCAAAGTGAGGGTACAGATGGCAGTGAATGATGGCATCTCCGGCAGCTCTGTGTAAACTACCAGCACCATAAAGTGGTGTAATCGTGTAATTGTTTTGAGGCGAAATGGCTTGTACGTCGATAAGTTCGGAATCTTGGTCAGTAGGCTCCTGGAGCCATTGATGTACATGATAGTGAAAGGTGTGAGTTTCTTTTACCCCGCCGTGAACAAGTCGAATCTTGATAGGATCCCCCAGATAGGCGCGAAGTATCGGGGTATCGGGATCGCCAAATACCCATGAATCATGGTGGACCTCCTCACTTTCGCAATCTGGACATACTACTCCTTCCTGAAGTAATCTAAGCCGATTACGCATAGGTTCGGATCGATAATTGATTGGGAACGTCGATTCGGGCTGCAATGTGTGGGGACTTAGGGGATTTAGCCCTGTTAAATCCTTGACTTCGGGTTCATCTGCAAAAAACCAGCCAAACTCACGGAAGGAGGGGAGGATAGGATTATGAACATCAGCAAACACACCACTATTGATCGGTTTCCCTGTAATAGGATCTGTCCACCAGGAGCCTCTTGGCTGGACAAACAAAGCCCCATATAAACCATGGACATTACTCCCTAATTCGCTTGATAAGGTGTTTCCTAGGTCTGAAAAGAAGTTTATCCCTAGTTCAGTAGCACCCCAACGATAAATAATTTGTCCACCGGAAGGAACTGTTGTATCTGGGTTTACACCGACAAAGGCACCATCTGACGTATAAACACTATATTCTGCATTTTGGATATGCATAGACGTATTAAAGGGCAACTGATTTTCATATAGTATTTCAATATCATCGCCGAAGTTTGCACGGATAACGAGTGGTTGAACAAGGTCTACCGGCATGAAAGGATTGGCGGCTACTTGAGCTTTCACATAATCTTCGTTTTCTTTTAGTACATACATCATACCATCAGGGTCGTGATCTCCGAATTTATTAAAAACAATCCTGATGGGGATTGCTACAATATGAAACTTTCTTAACATCAATCTCCTCCTCCTTTAGCAAAAGCCTTCCTTTAGATTTGGAATTTTATGTTTCCCATCTTCAATGAAAAATACTTCTATTTGATCTAGATGAATTCGAAACACTTCCTCATCTAATTCGGATATATTGGTTGCCTCTACTTTAATTATGACAAAATCACTAGTTACCTCTTTGATCACTCCAATAACCATAAATGGATAAGGTCCCATAAGAATAAAAGCTCGTCGTTCTTTGTTTCTTTTATACTCATAGCTCACCGCTGCTTGGCGAATTGCATTAACACCGCATTCGTGCGAGAGCCCCATTTCTTGAAGAAATTTTTCTCTTGCTTCACTGTTCTTTGTCATATTTTCACCTCTATCATTAAGGTTAGACTAATGGGAGACGTCTTTGTGGATCAAATGGAGTAAACCAGGCGATTCTTTCAAATGGAAAGCTAAGGGGAGTCGGAAACTTATAAAATGGGGCATTATGCATTTTGATGATCACTGGATCTAAAGTAAGAAAGCCATTTGTCACCTTTGCTACCCTACCTGTAAAAATGGGACGAAATGTTTGTCCTAAAAGATTTAATTGATCCCGGTCTGTTACTAGCAAGATTTCTGTTTCAAGTAAATCCTCAAATAACTCGTTCTCGGGAATTAATGGGAAACTGTCTGTATTCATTTTGTTACCTTCCTCCTGTAACTTATTTATAGTCCTATTTTATGGTTTAATCTTGGACATGATTGTGCTTTTGACGAAAATTTAGATTTAACCAAAAAAACCGCACTTGTTGTGCGGTTGCAGACTGTAGACAAACTCGATGAAAATCGAGTTTGCCTACAGTCTTTTTGTGTGCCAGGCATGTTCATTAACTAGGCGGTGCAAGTCCGCTATGGGCGTTGGGATATGCGAACCATTAGCGGAAGGCAAGGGTGTCCGTGATGACTCGGAATCTGAAGGAAGTCCAAGGCAAATCCTCGGTCTGAGGTATACGAATCACATTTGAGGTTCCTAGCTTGGGACGGGTTTGCAAAACAAAACTAAGTCCGAAATATCCCCGCACAAACTAGGGATAAATGTGGCAGATATACGAGGTGAAAGTGAATGAACTTACCCTGGGAGGTCTCTATGCTTCCCTAAAAAGGGAACCTGTCTAGCGGATAGGCAGCTGAGCGTAGAGAAGTCAGCCGACGTCATAGTATTAACCTTACAGTTAAGAAGGTCAGAACGAAAGGAGCGACCATGTTAGAGCTTTTTACAACGGAACGAAGACACAGCCAACTGTTAGGACTTCAATTGGGGAGCATGGACGGAATCCTAGGACCTCTTTTGAAGTGTGGAGTTCTAATTGTGCAAACTCGATTACATGGAAACAATATGGAATCAAATACGGAATTAATTCGAAGAATCGTGAGTCGAGAAAATCTCAACCAAGCTTTTCTAAAGGTGAAAAGGAATAAAGGGGCCGCAGGTGTCGATGCGAAAGATATAGAACTACCCGCCTTTATTTAAAAGAGCATAGCTAACGGAGCAGCATTCCTGTAATGAAACTAGGTTTGTGAAGAAATGTACTTAAACAAACCGGTGCGTTGGATGATTTCTTATGTCACTAATGTTGCAGTTTAGTGAAAGAAGACGTTAGGTGAACCATTAACATTGATATTATTCAAGGTTATACTTATGATGGGTTGCTTTAATAAGAATATTGTATTTTTGAAAGGGATTTTTCAATGACAGCTCATTATTTTATCGCTACATTAAAACCAATTCCTGAATATCACACAAGTGAAAATAATTATCCATTTCTAAATGGTGAAGCGTATAAGGAAAGTTTGCCGTTTACCCTCCCTTATGTTTATGAACTTGGAGGTGAAGATATTGAATTTATTACATTCTTAGATTCATTTATGGAAATGGGGGATGTTGTAGAACAATATATATTTGAGGAAGGACGACTGGGTTATCCCTTATCACATAATTATCCAGAAGAGGCCAGAACAATTAATCTCTTAAAAAAAACTTACAAAGATCAATACGGTGAATATCAATTAGACTCAAAGAAATGGAAAGAAGAGCTTTCCAGACGAACTATTGCATCAAAACAAAGCGTTACCACATTCGTTAAATTTTAGTGACCTGCTGCTCTCAAGGTTAATATTGAACTAACAAGTGCAAGAATTAAAGAAAAGTAATGCATTTTGCTGCACTGCTTTTCAGCGTGTTAAAAGTACTTTCTATAAAGTTCCTGTCTTAGGCTGCCGCTTAACTGTGTGTATATCCTAGTAGTCTCACTTTTCTCATGGCCTAGTAAACTTTGGATGACTTCCAGTGGTGCACCATTATTCAATAGGTGAGCACATAAAATAAGATATAGACCAGTTGGTATAGCGTTCCATAAACCCTACGCTTTTACGAAAGGTGTAAGGCCTGTGTTATATGAAACTAAAGAAAAGGGTAAGGAGATATTACCGGAGGGAGAACATTGGCGCATTGTCAGTTTGGATCTTAGTGACTTAGATAATATAAAAGATTGGACACATGAACGAGAATGGAGATGTAAAGGGGACTTTGAATTTGATATAAGAGTAGCCAATGTGATAATCAACGATCATATTGGTTATAACGAATTTATCGAAAAGGTAATGAACAAAAATCCTGATTTATTAAAAGAAATCTCCGGAATAATTACTTTGCAACCAGTAATTAATTAAAATAGTTATTTTTATGCGCCCCACCTAAGTTGCTCGGAGGCGCATGTGTTTATTTCGAGTATTTGTTTATAAAGTCTAGAAGTTGTTGCCCTTCTGCTGTAGGAATTGTCCCTTTTCCATCACAGTTTTTACATGGGACGTTTGTGTTACCTTCTAATATTCCCCAACTATTCGTATAATAACAATTATACCGTTTTTTGAAGGGTGACGGTCGCCATAGCGTTTATTTCTAAAAAGTAAAAGTTTACTGCACAGTACAAGGATACTATGAAATGATTAAAAGTGTTACCGCTTTAGCAAAGTAAATTTGTGAACTATTGTACTTATACAAACGGGAGCGAGAGTTGAACAACAAACAATATTGTTATTGTGGTAAATTAGGTCTTTTGTTGTATAAAAAGGATAGATGTATACAGGTGATCATCCTGTACATTTATCCTTTTTCTTTTACACCTATAAAATGTGTGACATTCTAATCAAGTATTTAGTTCTAAGATATCTTTTGTTGGCAATTGAACGACCATTTGCCAACAAAATTCTATAAAGTATAATATGAGGATAGAAAAATACAGCAAAAGGAAGAACTCTTTATTATTTTTAAACAAAAGTCACCAGTCCCTTTTATAGTTGAAAAAGATCAAGTTAAATAGTAAGTCGAACTTCTTAACAGGAGGGGAAAGATGAAAATTTATGTGGATGCAGATGCTTGTCCGGTGAAAGATATTATTATTTCTGAAGCAAGCGATTTTGAAATTCAGGTTATCCTTGTTACAAGCTTTTCTCATTTTTCTAATGCAGAACAGCCATTAGGAGTGAAAACCATTTATGTTGATTCTGGAGCAGATGCTGCAGATTATCGGATTGTGAAGTTAGTGGAAAAAGGAGATATTATCGTTACGCAAGATTATGGTCTTGCGTCACTAGGTTTAGCAAAAGGAATTATCGTCCTCCACCATAAAGGATTTAGATATACAAATGAAAATATTGACCAATTATTACAAACACGTTATTTAAGTGCAATGGCTAGAAAAGGCGGACAGCGAACAAAGGGACCAAAGCCTTTTACAGCAGAAGACCGGGAGCAATTTAGGGATCTTTTTAAACAGGTTATTTCTGTTAAAAATTAGGCTAAACTCAGAGATTTAGAAAGGAGATAAATATTTTGAAGTATTTAAAATCGCAAATGCAACAACTAATTAAGGAGAATAAAGAACTGCATACACGCTTTAAAGAACTAAAGGCTGAGCATGGTCTTGAAAAAAACAATGCCCTCAAGGCCTTGTACCATTCAGAAGTTGCGGATGGAGGAAAGTATCAGGTAGCTTACCAAGCACTTGATCAGCCCAAAAAGTGACTCTTATATCTTATTTACACTTACTGAAAATTCTGTTATAAATGCTGGGTGATATAAGTGGATTAAGTTATTGACCAAAATATGAAGTAGGTTGCTGGGTAGTACATGGTTACTATTCAATAGATAAACGATATTCTACAATCGGGCGCTTTTATAAAGTAACTAAAGCCTAATTCCTCCTTATGAAACCGAGAAATTAGGCACGTTGTAAATATGCATTTTCCTGACGTTAGCCCTACCAAAATAGTGAATTAGTGGAGTCTTTTGTTAGAAATTGGAAAAATGTGGCGAATTATTTTCAAATAATGGTACAAATTCTATTGGCCGTAATCAAAATATACTAAACGCCCCATTTTTTTCGAATAATCTTTAACTTAATCGTTTTCTTGTAATAAGAATATGTAGTCCCTACGGTTGTCAAATAAAGGTCAAAATGAGCGGGTTTTGGTAAGAAAAGGGGAATTAGGAGAATACAAGATAGATATTCAATTGGATCAATTGCCAAAAGAGTTCAGTCACTTATCGGATAAAATGGTGCATAATCCAAAATGCATATCAGGATATTCACAGATTGATCATATCGTTATTACTCCATATGGCATATTTGTTATCGAAACTAAAAATTATCAGGATACTATTTACGGAGCAAAGAATCGGAAAGAGTGATCAGGTAACGGTAAGTTTAAAATGATGAATCCGTTTATGCAAAATCATGGCCATATCAAAGCGTTGTTGAGCTTGATCGATGGTAAATTTAGCGCATTTCGTATCAATCGTATCCTTTACGAAAAGATGTACCTTTAAAGTGGATTTAGAAATGAGAAAGATTTCTTCCAATGAGTTGATTGTTTACGATGTGGAGTTATCCGATTTCCTTCACAGAAAGGTTTCTGTTCTTAATTTACAAAATAATACTCCACTCATTACTGAACAAGAAATTGAACCATCTTTGCGATAATCCAAAAGGCTAACATAACAGAGCCTGAACTAAGAGAAACACACAATGTAGCCCTTCAAAACAATAAAGAACAGCAGCAAAACAGTATCCACAGCAGGCCCAAGTGTGCTACCTGTAATGAACCTGTGTCTGAGAAGGTTGCTGCTTTTGGTCTATCTAATAAGAAGTTTCAAGGTAAGGTCTATTGCTTTAATCACCAAAAGACAATTTAGTTGACGTGAAGTGATCGAACAGGGCAGATATTTTGGTAATACATACTTATAAACTGAAACAAAAAAACGGAGCATCACATCAGAATACTGCTCCTTTCTGCCTTTTGGAATTAATAATACATATGGGCGATCATACTTCAGTGACCCAGTAACAATTACCAGCCGTCCTGTCCCTTGTATTTATTAGCTTTTTCTCGATTTTCTTTTGCTTAGTCTTTAGTCCAATATGCTTTTTCTGTGTTTCCTTTTTGTGAATACCTGTCGGTTTTAGGTCAAAGCGATCTACTCTGGGGTTACACATGTCTTCTTTGTTTTTAAAGAATTCCATATGATCCTGCCTCCTTTATTTTTGTTTACCCGTATTAAAGACAATGAACAAACAGTTTATTCAAAAAAAATTTATGTCTATAAATGAAAACCCCAGTCATTACTGGGCAAGAAATCTAGATATTACACAACTGTATTTAACGCCTAAATATTGGTATAATGCCTTAGAGATAACTGGAGGAATTTATTAATATTTTAGTTTAATAACATAGTGGGCATGGGGAATAACCCTGAAGGAATGAAGGTGACAAAATGGAGAATAAAAAGGCTATCGTGGACGTAATCAGGGATGCGATTAACGACTCTGTTTTCTGCTATGCAAATAAAGCAGGGCAAGGATTTGTTGAAAAAGCTAAATGCCAATGTTATGTGGAAGGTAAAAAATGCTGTGATGCTTATTTTGAACAAATGGAGTTTCACGCTTTATTCAATGAGTTGGTTAAGAAAGGTATGTCTAGAGCAGAAATCTTTGCGGAAGTTGAAAATGTATATCAATGGAAAGATACATCTTGGATTCAATATAACGTGAATAAGTAATCCTTGAAGGGTTCAACAGGGTATTATTTTCTTTTCTGTTTAGATTGACTTAATTTAAATTAATTTAATTGGATATCCTGCAAATGCTAATTTAAGCATGTACAAAAATGATTGCATAATTTTCTGCATTTTTGACACTTGGCTTATTACAACTTTACTGGAGTGGCGGGCATGATAGCCTTGATAGGCTAACCAGCCCTTGATACGGCTGGCGTTTTGGAGTTATAGTCATGCCCGTAGAGGCTCCATGTCAAGTTGTAAGCAATTAACCATATCCGACTGTTGAAAGTAATAAAATCAAATATGTACTTCCTTATACGAGCAAAAATGTACATTTTTATATTCACATTTACAGATATCGCTTAGATAATTTTCTACCTGAGATTATATGTGGAGATAATTGTCTTCGTGTAACCATTCACACAAATGAATTTAACCCAATGGGCTCCTGTTAGTGGTCTGCCATTATTACCCGCGCCTAAAACGTGATCGAGAAAAAGAATGCTATATAGCATAGCTGGAAAGTTATTCTGCAACTATATTGTCTAATTTTTCATGTTAGTTTAAACTTTCAGTAAAAGTTCTAACTAAAAAGGGGTTTTTGGTTTTGTGGTTTAAACAACTGGCTGATAGCAATCAACTGGACTTAGAATCAGGTACATATGCTGACATTGAAGGAAAGGCCATATTCAATACATACAGGACACGTCGTTATTTTTTGGAAAAGCGTTGGGCAGAAGAAGGCACAGTCCTTACTGCCATTATGATGAATCCGAGCAGTGCATCTCATGATGAGACAGATGATTCTGTTGACCAATTAATAGATCTTGCAAAAAATCAAGGTTGTTATGCATTACATGTTGTAAACATTTCTAGTATTATTGATGGAACAAGCAACAATTTAAATAATGCTCATTTTGCTTATGAAATGATTAATTGGAATTTTATATCAACAGCGATGACAGAGGCGAATGTTATTTTTCTCGGTTGGGGAATGAAGGGCCAATTAGGTATGCTTGGACATCAAAGTTATAATTCTAACTTAGTAAATGCTTTTCAAAATGTATCAAGTAAAATATATTGCTATGATGTGTTGAAATCAACCAATAAAAAATTTATTAAAAGACCTGTATATTATGTACCTCATCCACGACCACAAACTGACAAAGAAAAGTATCGTGATGTTCCAATACGTCAGATAACAGATCTTGAATTTATCCAGTTATTTTTCAGATGACTCTCATAAAAAAATAAGAACTAAAAAAGCATGTCTGGTTATTCATCTCCAAACATGCTTTTTACATATTTGAGATAGCTATCAAACTTATAAAATTGTTCATATATAATAAAATTAAAGTTTATATATCCGCATTACATATAAAAAATGTGCCGCCATTAATCGAACAATCGACGCATTGGAACACCAATTCTATTCTGTAATGTTATACATAACTTTAAATGCTTTTTCGACCTCTTCATCGTCTAAAAGTTGCAGTTGAACCGAGCGGATCAAAACGTCATTCCAAGGTAAATGCCGTCCTCCGCCTGCCCTTACACCATTTTGGTGGTCATACGTTAAATAGGGGTTTGGATACGGCGAAACACTATTCTCATCTTTTAATGCAGATGTTAAATCCGCTATTTGATTATCATTCAGTCCATACCCCAAACCTGTAGAAATCGCTTTGAATATTTTTTTCATAACTAGGGAGTCAATAGCGGTATCCTCTGTTATAGCATTGATATAAATATATTGTAATTTTCCTTCTATTTCATTGAATTCAACATTCGAGTCATGAACAAAATCCAAATACGTTCCCTTATGATATGTTGACACCAGAATATAAACGCCAGTCTCCCCATTTTCTATCTCAAAATCTTCTAGGCTTGTCGGTTGTGAGAATCCCGATTTGGTTGTTTCTATGGAAGCTGCAGGGAATTCCTGTTTTAAAGCTTCAATAACCGGCTGGGGGGGCATTAATTTCTGCCTAAATTCATTTTCATTAAAGCTTTCTTTCAGCTTTTTATGTTTCCTTTCAGTAGTTATAAAATCCGTTAAGGACGTATACCCGTTAATCATGCCAATTAGGATGAATACGAATAAAAATGCAAATAAGTTTAATATGAAAGAACTTCTATTCCTGCGTCTTGACACTCTATAATGACTCCTTACTTTATTCTTCTTTTCTTATCGGATAACGTACAATGATTGTATAGATGATTCAGAAATAAGTTGGGGTAAAGGTAGGACTTTCTCCCAACCCAATCAAAGCATTGGGCAAATACGATATGACAAGAAAGGTAGATGCCAAGGATCATTTTGATGAGTAATTTAATTTCATAAGTGGTTTAACTAAGCATTAAATTTGTTAATTTATTCATGCTAAGAAACTTTATTCAGGGAGTACAGCCTGTTTATGGAAGGATTAATTTAGTAAAAGAAGAATCCACATTAAAATAAAAAAAGGTGAACAGCTTTGTTCACCTTTGTTATATCAGTTGTATAGCAGCAATAAATTAGAATGAGCTACCACTATTTGTATAATGATTTCAATAATGATGCTTTAAATAGATGTTACAAAACTTTTCTATAAACTGTTGCTGATATTTCGTTAATGCATCCTCAGGGCTTCTTATGGATTTTAGGAGAAACCTCAGAAGAAATGACGGAATTTGTGAAAAAAGAGTTAGAAAAAATGAATTCTAAAGAAGAAAATGGACAATAGAAATGTACAAGGAGGCTTTTGCCTCTTTTTTTATGTGATTAAGTAATCAACTATAGACTACCTACACTTAAAAAGTTACATTAAAGATAACAAGCTTAATTCCATTCAAATAACCATGAAAATTAACATAGAGACAAGGACGTGGCAAAATGAATTCCCTTTTGATGGTAGCAAAATACTTAACTGATAACTCTGAAACATTAGCTAAAAAAATCGTTGATGATATTCTTCGAAGATTAGGTGTCGATTTTCCCGAAGCAGAGAAAAAGTATTATTATGATGTTTATATTGAATTTATAGAACTATTGGCTGAAGCTATTACGTTAGGTGAAGATAGAGTGCCACAGCGTTTTATAGAAATGAGCAAAGAAAACGGAGAGCGACAAGCAGCTCTAAAAGGAAATATTTCAGGAATGATAGGACGCTATCCTTCTATTCGTTTAGGCTTTATAGAACAAATGACTAAAATTGCAATAGAACATAAGCTTTCCGTAGAAGATACAGTGACTTTAAATAAAACAGTTAGTCATATGCTTGACATCAGTGTTACAGAAACAATACTTGCCTTCGAACGTGAAAAAGATACTGTGCTCGATAAAAGAGAAAGAGAAATAAACAAACAGCAAAAAGCCATCAATGAATTATCAGCTCCAATTGTTCCAATTCAAGACGGGATTGCTATTCTCCCATTGATTGGAGAAGTAGATTCTTATAGGGTTGAATATTTCTTGAATAAGGTTTTACCTGATATTCCTCGATTAAATATTAAGTATCTTATTATTGATTTCTCTGGTATTGTGACCATCGATACAAACGTTGCAAGCCATTTGTTTAGGGTTCATGATATTCTTCGTTTGTTAGGAATACATGTAGTTTTTACTGGCATTCGCCCTGATTTAGCAACACAAGTTATTAACGGTGGCATCGATTTTTCAATGATTGAGACATATGCAAATGTCATGAAAGCCATAGAAAACATGAAGAATCGGTTTTAACAATCGAAAATAAAAGGGGATATCAATGTGAAAATTTTGAGGTTCTTCAAAGATATTTTGAAAAATAATGAATCTCAACCAGAGGAACCTAAAGCAGTTAATAACCAAGCAGAAAATCAAATACCTAACAAGTTTAACCAACCAACTACAACAAAGCCGAATAAAGCCGTTATTAGCAAGCCTATTCAAGATGATAAATATAAAGCACACTATGAAGCTTTCGATAAATGGTTATGTCCGCACTGCGCACATCAATTCGAAAAAGAAGTGACCAGGAAAAGAAAGTGTCCTAGTTGCCAAAACACTTTGCTGGTTCGTACTCACCATGAATCTAAGAGGAAAATGATACTAAAAGAAGAGCAGCTTCCTGAATATGAAAAAGAGAGAACCAAATATTACAAAGACAAATGGATTGAAGATTTTTTCAACAAATATGGAACAACTTTGGAAGAAGAGCATTCAAAAACCGGTTCTGGTTCTCCTTACCCTTACGACATCGCATGGGGTATGTTAAATCGAGTGGCTATGGAAAGAGCAAGTGAAATGAAATTTGGTCTATATCGTAATGTTCGAATGGATATGGGTGATTTATTAAAGCAAGAGGGAAAACTCAAACATTCTCTTTTGTTCTATTTGGAAGTTTGCTTCTTAGATATTAACGGAGCAACAAACGCAACTACACACCCTGAGTTAATGAAAGAATATCCTCCATTTCGGTTAGAATCAGCGTTTTTGGCTCCAGGTATCTTGGCATATATTGAAACGTTGAGTGAAGAATTAAATCTTAGTCTAGAAGATATAAAGGAAGAGTTTATAAACCATAATAAGCGTTCCTATAAAGATAATGTTTTGGTTCCGTTATCAGCAGAAAAAGCTTGGCTCAATTTAGAAAAGGAGCTGTTGGAGAGAAAAGAAGAATTCGCTAAATAACTAAATAAAGACAAAAAAAGCTATGAATCCGATTCGCAGCTTTTTTTGTCTTTATAGAAGAAAGGAACCGCTAATCAAGAAGAAATGGATTCCCTTCTTAGGGCAATGGAAAAAACAAGGATGTTCTCATATTCCCTGATGAATTACCACTACATAAGCAACTACGTTTGAAGCGGGTATATGATGGCTTTAAATTAATTGAATTAGCTCCTATTCTTGGTATGAGTATTTCCACTCTCTCGGAAGTAGAACGGGGCGTAAAAAAACTTCCATTGAAATATACGGAACGTGTGAAACAGTATCTATATCGTGAAATGTACAACGATAAGCAAAACTGCAATTATTGAATTTTCCAAACAAACCTCAGTTCCTTTTCTTTCCCAAATTGACAGTATAAATAGTATCATTAATAACTTCAATAAAGATAAGGAAATAATAAATGAATGTAGTATTAGAGTACATCGTAAAATAGATGAGAAGAACAAACTAATTGAGGAATTGGATAAGGAAATAGAGAGAGTACATAAAGAATTAAAGGCGTTGAAAATAAAAGATGATAAAAAGCAGAAAATTTTCTCGTTTCTTAATCAGAAATATAAAAGTTATATGAAAAGATTAAAATATAATGTAACTCAGGATACGTTTATTGATGAAAATAAATATATTCCTTACCACGATGGAGCCAGTGTGTTTGATCATGAAAGCGGTGGTCTTTTAGAGTGTATGCAAATATCTTATTTGGCAGCAATACTATCTAACAGAAATAAGGGATACGCAGTTGGGCATCCTGGATTACTGTTATTAGACTCTTTAAGTAAATATTTAGGAACTATAAAGCCTGAATACCATCAAGAACAAGAGCAGGGCGAAGAACGAATAAACGACCCTGAGATGTACGAAGAAATATATAATATATTGATTGAACTAAGCTCCAATAATTAAATTATTGTCGTAGACAATACACCACCACAATTCGTCTCTAAATATACAACATATACTTTCTTTTCAGGAGAAAAAGGTTTAGTTAACATGAATGTGAATGAATTCGAAGATGTAGAAAATTAAAAGAGTAACATATAAAAAAATACACCTTTGTTAAATGTGACTGTTAGAAAGGTCTCACTTAACAAAGGTGTATTTATATACTATCACATTATATTTACCAGCCGTGTTTAGTGGAATAAGGTAAGTAAAGCACCTGCCAAAAGACAGTCTGAAATCCAAATAATTCCAGTAACTTGAAGAACAATGCTGGAATTACCTTCACTAATTTTCAATATAAACTGAATCTAGTATTTGATATTTAATCCCCCTTTTTGTCAAATAGGAAAAATTTACTAAATGGCTTTGCAGCTTGTTTTTTAGCCAGTAGGTTACATTAATTTAATTTATAGAAATGCTCGACTTGATTTACTTGAATTCGATTTAAAGAGTAATCTAACTCTTGTAATTGAACCATAAAATTCAACCCTTTTGCTTTAGCTTCTGAATCAATTTCAAATCGGCAAAATCAATTATTGGGGGATTTGTACAAAGCAAAGACGCAAAATGGAACAAACTGCGGAATTACCGCTAGTATTATAGAAAACAGTTTTGTTCCAGCCAGTGTTAGATACTGAAAAAGCAGAGGACCTTTAAAATCGGAACGGAAAGCTCTTATGTTAAGGTCTAACTCAAAATCATAAGTTAGTGGGTAAGTTATTTCTGGTATTTTTAGATATATAATGGGTTGTTCAACCACAGCGCGCTTTAGTTGAAAAAGCAAGGAACAACATGCAACAAACTAAAGAAAATAAGATTAATTAATTTTATTTGTGCAGATTGGGTTTCGTGCTGTGTTTTAATTGTTGAATTTCTGTTTTTGCTTTATTTTGATATTTAAAGTCTAATGAATCAATAATTTTAGTTGCATCAGTACCTATTATGGCAAGTGTTTCTATTATTTTAAGTTTATCTAAAAGAGAGATACCAAAAGCACCTTGCAATGCTTGTAAGGTACTTTTGGTTAGATCGCGTTATAGGATAATCTCATATTAATGTATTAAAAGTTTCAACGCTTTTTTAAGCATTAATGTATTTTAAGGCAAGATTGCTTACTTCTTCTTCACTTAATATCCCTGTATCATAAAGTCCCTGCGTTAGCTCCCAAAAGTAAAATAATTTACGGACCTTATTCTTTTCTCGTCCTGCCGGATGGGGTAAATAATAAACAGGCAAGCCGGGGGCAAGTTTTTCAACCCATCTCTTTACACTTTTACTAAAAGAAAAGATCACTTTAGGCTGAACAATATTTATTTCCTGCTTTAAAAAGTTTTCGAAACAGTTATTGATGCACTCAGAAGAAAAATGGTCGATCCCTCTAAATTCACCCTTTTCGTTATTTAGCCCGCATTTAACTAAGTTAGTAACATAAGCATTTTTTAATTTAAAGGTATTTATCATACTATGTACCAATCTGCCATAGTGCTTTCCTCTCTCAAAAAACTGTGGAAATTCAGCATATTCTTTATCATTATGGATCCAGTACCATTCATGTGTTGGCTTTTTAGCCACATCATTATATGTAATAGATGTATATTTCTTATCCACTCCGCTCGGAGATTCAAAAATAAACATGACCGCTTCCTCGTGCCAAGAGGATACATCAGGCTTATTTGTTTTCAGCGCATCTATAAAATCGTTTGTATGTGTTCCATGTGAAATGGTGGACAGCCTAAACTCAGGAGATTTTTTTGAATAATTGTACTCTTTCTTCTCACATGAAGTACAAAAACCTTCTATTATATGTTTCTTTCCATTTTTCCGATACTTATCAAATGAATAACTGCTAGCTTCCACATTGGAAAGCTTGAGCAACTGGTCAAAATTCAATTTTTTCAATTTTTCTGTAACGCGGTTCCCTTTGGATTCTCCTGCATGATCTGAATGCTCATCTATTTTCTCATAGTATCCACAAAAACTACTGCAAACCCATGCTGGATACACGGGGTCCAATTGTATAGATCCATTGGCAAGCTCTTTAATCTCTTCGAATGCATCTTCTATCATTTTACTCCCACATTCTGGACAAACTCCGGTTCTCATATTATTTTTCCCCCTTAACGTTTACTTGATTTATTTAAATAAAAACCTTTCTCATAACTTTTAAAATGTTAATATCTGATTCACGGATTGAACCTCTATAAACCCCAGATGTTGAAAAGGTTATTTCCTCTCCGTTTTCCATAAAAGTTTCATCTTCTTGCAGTTCTTTAGCAATAAATTTATTTTCGTAAAATGTTACTTTTCTGCCATTAATAAATTGCGGGTGCACCTCCCAGGCATATACTATCACGTATTTTTTATCTGCCCTTAAAATGTTGTTGTCTCGAATTCCATTTGAAAAACCTGAAATACTATTTTCAATGTAATCACCAACAAGAAGACATCCGTCCTCGAAAATCCCATTAACAAACTTGTTACTCTGCACCACCGAACCTTCCTTCAGTTTTGAACTCATAAACAACACTCCTGTATATTGGTTTTCTTATTTTTTATCGGTTTTCGGGTGTCTATTTCACCCGTTATACAGAAATTTTTTAAAAAAATTTTGGATTTTGTAGAAAACATTAATGCGTTTAAACGAAAAATATACATCACTTTTCACCCAATAATTAAAGCTTTTATCTCTAATCGGTGCTTTGAAAAATGAAGTAGAAGGCTTACGGGAAGAGATTGAAGAATTAAGACAACAAGTTGAGGGGAGACAGGTAACAACCCCACATGGGGAGGATAAAGTTACCATTAATGAAGTGCGTGATTTTATTAAAAATGAGTTGCTTTCTATAAATCCTCTCTTAGAGTTTACGAATGGCAGCCGCGAATATGGAAAGTTAACGATTTCGAATGGGAAACAAACGATAAATCGAATACTTATTCGAACTAGCAAATCTTTTCGGGAAAAAGAAGGGTATCCTTCTGGATGGATTACGATGAATGAAGACCTGGTTAACAAATATGAGCTTTATCTTTTTGTTGTGAAGGATTTTGTCTCCAAGCTGCATATCCTTGTTGTGAATCAGCGAGACCTAATGGATTGGGTGGGTCCGAAAACTGCTGATTCTAACGGAACTTATCATTTCTATATTAATTTCATTCATGGCCGCTGGATTGATGATCGTGAAGGTGAATATGATTGCAGCCGATTCTATTTTGATTGGACCACGGTTGAAAAGCTGCTTTCTTCAAAAGGTTAAACAAATCGTTTCTGAACCTTTTACAACGTTATTTAGTGATTCTAGACGATATCCACTTGTTGGCACAGAAAAGGCTAATCATCGAGTTAGCTTTAAAACTTTTGGTTGATCTGAAAGAAATAATAATGCAAGAATTCATAAAAGAAAGCCAGCAAAACGTAACGGAAAGACTTTTAAATAAGTTCAGCCGTGAATAGAAAAGCAATGTGAGCAGGCAGTTAAATTATTAATCCAACACAGAATGCTGCAGACTGTGAGAAAACAGGGGGCGAAACAATGCTGGATAAAATAAAAGGCGGATTGTTCGGAGTCGCAATTGGTGATGCACTTGGAGCCACAACAGAGTTTATGAGCAGGGATGAAGTAAAAGAAAAATATGGAACACTAACTGAAATTATTGGAGGTGGTTACTGGGACGTCTTGCCCGGTGAAACGACTGATGATACCGCTATGACCATTGCGGTTGCAAAAGGTATTATCGCTAATTCCCAAAATCATATTGAAGAAATCGGCAAAGAGTTTTTGAAATGGTCAAAAACAAACCCAAAGGATATCGGAATTACAATTAGAAATGTACTGGAAAACTACGAAGGTGACTGGTTCCAATCGGCACAAAATACTCATCAATTCCTGGGTGGGAAAAGTGCTGGTAACGGCAGTTTGATGAGATGCCTGCCAATTGCCTTAGCCTACTCAGATAAAAAGAAAATCAAAAAACTATCTATTCTCCATTCGAAAATGACACATTATGATGAATCAGCTGCAGTGGCTTGTGTCATCTATAATAATATCGCTAGACAGATCCTTAAAGGTGAGGATATAAAGACAGCTATTCTTTCCGAAACAAATAATACAATTTACGAATCTTCTTTTGACAAGCAACCGGATTGCCCCCCAGATGGATATGTTGTTCATACCATGAAATGGGTGCTTTATTGGTTAATGAACAGTAAAACGTTTGAGGAAGTTGTCGTTGGCGCTATTAACATGGGGGAAGACAGCGATACAATTGCAGCTATCGCAGGCGGGCTGAAAGGAATGGAAGTTGGCTTTAATAGTCTTCCTAGAAGATATGTTAACCAATTAATAGATAGAGAGCTACTGACACAGCTTTCAATTATTTTAAATGAAATTCGCGAATAAGACACAGAATTATTACGAAACAATCAATCTAGTTATTTAATACACCTACAAACTGATGTGGCTCAGCTCCTGCAAATAACGGGAAATCAAGAATCATATGAAGAAAAAATGGCCGTCATGGACCGAATAAAGAACAATATTTACTTATTCAGGATTACTTTTTCTGATGAAGACAGCAGGTTTGACCGGAAATCGTTTGGTTTGGCGGCAGGTGGAGAACAGGTATAATCGCGCCAAAAGGCTGATTCACCTTGGAGCGCCGACTATCATTTTTTTCATGAAATCAATTGGCTGGCAACAATGATTGAGCATATGAACCTAGTTTTTCAGGGGATAGAGCCACAATTTACAGAAGACAACTTGAAGAGTTACGTTCACAAGCAGAACTAGAGGTAGAATTTTCATAGTGATTTTTTGTATACCTAACAGATTGTAAAGTGCCGGGCAGTATTATGACAAAAACGGTTATTGTACATTCAAAAGCTGTCATAGGAGAAATCAAAATGGTTCACTTGTGTATTTTAATGGAGAGCCATTTACAGTGGTTGATGCAAACTACACGGATGATGAAGCAATACTTTTAGAGATATACAATGAAAAGGTAATCAACTTTAAACTTGAAAAAGTCAAACAGAAATTGGAACTCAATGAAGTGATTCCTAACATGAATGAAGGATGATGGAAGTTCAAGAATGTAAAATATCGACACACTGATAAAAAGAGCATACGAAGTGTATAAAGAGACTAAAGATCCTGAAGTGGATGATATAGCATTAAGGTCGTTAAATAAACTTCACGATTCCATTGAGAAATGCGATGAAAATGAGAGTAATCTAACTAAGGAAAATCCTTTTTTATACAGAATTTCTCGTCGGCTCTAATATGGATGCGGTTGCAGCAAAATGTGCTGCAGCGGCGAAACAAAATAATTTTATCAATATCATGAGGAAAAGGTCCACTGCTACTAAAATCAGTGAACTTTTTAAAATTAGAAAAGAAGGTCCGCTGCATGAAGGAATGGCTGGCAGAATTGCTGATGTAAAACTCATAAACCATGTAGTAAATCATCCCGCATTAGAGGGTAATAGGCCCAAAATATACATAAATCGATTCTTGCTGTCTATTTTTATTGAAATCATGACAACCATTGCAAATGAAAGTCTTCTTAGGAGAACTGCTCTTTTATTAAGGAGAAATCCAGAGGGAGTCAGGTTTGAAAAGTTGCAGGTGCAAATCTGGTTGATTGTAGAGGGATCTTTAAATAGACAAAAAACAGGAAATGAATTAACCAAAATTACCCATGCTTCTATTGCTTATCATATTCTGGAAGCAAATCAGTAAATATGAAAATTTAAGCACGAAGAAGCAGGGAACCGAATAAGGATTCAAAGCTAACGTAAAGTCGTACCAAATATGGATGAAGCATAGGAAAGGAACAACAGGTACAGGCTCACTGCCATAATCAATTAATCTGAACAAAGAGGCACTGAAAAAAATTCAGCCCCTTGTCAGCATTAAAAGTCAGATACACCATTATTTATATGGATTTCTCCTATAGAGCAGAACGAAAATCACACTTTTGAGTTAGCAACTGATTATCATTAGAATACCAGGACGATAATTTTTCAGAAGAATTTTTCGAAAAGTTCAAAGAATGCGTTAACCACTTCGTCACAGCCGGACATCAGAAGACCTCGCCCTGCCATTTTTTTATAAACTTATTGAAGGTAAATCGAAATCAACGAGATTCTTGGCTTATCGATTGCAGTTTAAAGTTGTGGAAAAAAAGACTTATGTAGCAAAAAAAAGAAGATTCTATATACCTCATTATTACACTGGGAGTTACTTTAGATCGCAACTAAAAACTGTACCGAGTAAGACTGCTGCGGTGTTACAGCATCATTTATTGAGTGAAATAGAGAAGAATTTGAAATTTTTGGAAATATACTATGCCTGTCCAATGTTGTTCTCCCAATAAGAAGATTTATTTAATCAGGAGTTTATGAAAGACGAACAGAAAAACTTAGAGAACACTTGATAAAAAACTCATTTTAGTAGATGTAGGAACTGCCCCATATACCAAGACTTTAGGTCCGGCTGGTTGGTCTTCATATAATAAGCACCATATAATGTGGCAAGATGACGATGGAAATGATATGGAATGGTGTAGCATTCCCGAGAAAGGGAGAAAATTGTATTGCCCGGAATAGATTGAAACATTACCTGAACAAATGGTTAGTAATAATGTACTTCTAAAAAATTTAGAACAAATTGATCTTCTGCTACAACACAGACGGAAAAAAAGTGGCCAGAGAACTATTCTCAAATTTAACAATTATATAAATAAATGATAAAGGAAAAGTTTATAGATTAAATAAGAAAGCAAAATAGAAAAACTATTTGTGTTAAGGGGGATGGATGTATGCAAGTTAAAAAAGAAGTAGCTACAATTAAAGCTGAAGCGATATTTGATGAAACGCATCAATACCGTTATTCATTAAAACGAATATGGGATGAAAACAAGCCAAAAGTTACCTTTATTCTATAAAACCCTAGTAAAGCGGATCAGTTAAAAAACGATGCAACATTTTCTTTCTGTCTAAATTTTTCGGTTGATAATGATTTTGGGCAAATGGAAATAGTCAATTTATTTTCCTATAGGGTTACAGATAGTTCAGAACTTAAGAAGGTTCCTGAACCAGTAGGAAAGGAAAATAATTATTTTATAAATAAAGCTGTCAAAGATGCTGAACTAAAAATTGTTGGTTGGGGTAAAGATGACAAATATATGCGAAGGAACGAGGCCGTACTAAATCTGCTAACTAGTTATAAAGGGAAAATCAAATGTTTTACAGATTCACGTGGCTGGCAATTACCAAGACACCCAAGAAGATTAAAAAAAGATTTTAAGTTTATCGATTATAGCTACCAGTAAATTTAACATAGAAGTAACTATTTTTTCTATGGATGTTATAATCGCTCAATAACAAAAAAAACACCCGCACCATATCGGAGAAGGGGTTTACACAAATAAGTTACAAAAAAACTAGTAAGGGTAGCCAAACGCAAACATAGCCTACACCCTGGATTATTTTTTTCAGCCAACAAGTAAACGGGCATTGCTTTTCGTGTAACATATAACCTATGAACCCACGGAAAACGTCCATAGTAATCTCATTAGCGGATAAATCTTCAACAACATACATTTTAAAATACTCAAAGTTATTGTAGTAATCAGTAATAGTTCTGGGTGCGAGTGCCTCTGTCTTTTTAACCGTCATGAACCGTTCAAACATTTCAAAAAACGAAAATTCCTGAATAACCGTTTTTGTTCTTTTACTGTTTTGTCCACGCTTGTACTTACGGAAATTTTTTTTCCATTAAAAAAGCCCCCTACGAATTTTAAAGGCGACTAAGAGTAAATGTCCTACTCGGGTTTTTTAAATCGGATTTAATCGGTTTTGTCGATTTTTACCGTGAAGACCGTACAAACATGTTATGTACAAAAACATCGAAAACCTTAATATGGCGGGACCGTGTGGGAATCGAACCCACCAGAGACGACACGCGCCTCTCACGCGGTTTTGAAGTTAGAGGGGAACCGTTATTTCTAATATCGTTTAAGTACGTCAAGTTATTGCAATTCCTTAATAATAAAGGGTTTCGTACAAATGAATGGTATTTTAGTTTTGTCTTGTTATTTTTGATTCTTTTAAGTATGTGACCAAAATGTGACCAAATCAGTTTTATAAAAGGTAGAAAGAAAATCTTCTAATTTTGTCTTCCGATAGTTACCGACAAGTCTGCAAATCCAATAAATGGGTTTGCATTTTTTATTGATGCCCTGAAGATACATAAATTATTTAGGGTTTGTACCAAACTGACCCTTACTCTGCCAGCTTTGTTGGTAATGTAAATTACGTATTTTGGGCATAAAAACGTTGATTTAGAGGGCTTTTTTAAAATAAAAAAAATAAGTCTGTGAATTTGAGCGAGACAGTTGTGAACTTATGGGTAGGCATGTGATCAAACCATAATGTTCAGAGGTGTAACGATGATTCATGAAGGACAGCTGATATATGTAAAAGGAAAAGGCATGATATCAATTGATCAGGTTCTCCTTGGAGACGATGTATATTGCGGAAACGGATTTTTTCAACAAGTAGAAAAAGTTAAGGAAAAAGAACACCGTGGCTTAACTGTTAAACTGGATTATCATAGATATAATCAGCCATTGATTTGTAGCGGTGATCAAAAAGTATGGGCATGCCGTGAAAAAGAAATGATTCCAAAGTGGGTTGAGATTAAATCATTATTGCCAAGGGATTTTATTTTGATGCCAGTACCTCAGTTGATAGAGGATACTGAATGTATATACATACAAGATATAAGAACGTGCCTGGAAAAATATTACCTAACAGGGACTTTCTTTCATTACTCGGCTTTTATCTAGCAGAGGGATTTTCTTCTTTAAAATCAAATAAAGGAAGGTTTATTTCATTATCCGCTCATACAAAAGAAGAGTATATTTTAAAAAATTTCGCTAAATATTTAAGTGAACAATTTGGAGTGAAATCAGCAATTTATCCAAAATCGGATGGCACTCAAGGGATTGGATTAAGAGCATACTCGATTGATTTGGCATTCTTGTTTGCGCATTTGTTTGGTAATGGTGCAATCAATAAACGGATTCCTGACTTTATTATGAATTTGCCAAAAAAGTTGATACCGTTCTTGCAATTTTATTTGGAAGGGGACTGATATAAAAGAAATAAGCAAATAGAATATTCGACAGCAAGTTCTCAAATTGCTTATCAGATGATGCTTTTATGTTTAAAATGTGGTCAAATAGTTTCCCTAAGAAAAAATAAAATATTCAACACGCATCATTGGGTCGGAGGGTATAAAACTGACGGTAGCCCGGCAAATAAAAAATTACAGATATATGATGATTTCTATGTCTATCACCCCATTAAGAGGGTTGAAATTTATTTAGACAAGCAACTTTCAATTAATCTTGGAATACAACATTCAAGTTCTTATGTAGTAGGACAATGTGTTTTAAAAGGAATTCAGAGTGGAAACAGCTAGCAATAAGTGTGTATCAATAGAATATGTATTTTTGAAAAATTCCCTGTAAAGATGTACCGCTTAAACATTTAAAGTTATCGGAAAATGTTTGGTAGTTTGAAAAATGAAGGGTGAAAAAGAGTTGGACCAAAATGTATCAATGATGGTTAATAAAACAATTGATGTAATTAAATCATTAATAAAAGGAGAATCCATCCAAGTAATAGCAGATAAGGTAAATGTAGCGTTAAGTGATGTAGAGAGAATACAGGAAAAATTTGAAGAGGATTTACCTAAACAAGCAGGTAAGAATGTATGTACACATCCCAATGCAAACAAAATCAGAAATGAAAACAAAGAAAAAATTGTAGACCAAGGGAAAGATGTTAAAGAAAAAAGCATACAACAAAGAACAGATTTGAAGGAAGCAAATATGGTTGCATCCACACAAGGATTAATTGACAGACAATCAATAAAAGAGAATATTCACGATTGTTTATATAATGGGACTATGTCAGAGTTCCGCTTACTTACAACCTTAAAAGAAAATCAGCTATACTGGTTACACTATATAGCTGAAACTAAAACGAATAGAAAAGTATCTCAAATCCTAATTTCTCAAGGATATTCCAATGAAACTCTAAATGACTTACTACTCTTTACTGATAACGAGGCACAATTAATAAGCGATCATATTGAAACATATAACAGTATACATATTGATACGATTATTGAGTCGCTAATGGAAATTTATGAAGAACAAGTTATAGCAGATGTGATTGATCGAATGGCAAAAAAAGATTTTAGTGTAGATACTTTGATAGCTGTTGTTAATGAGAGGACAAGAATACGTGACTACATGTCAGAATGAGATGGAAGTCAAATTTGGAAATTACATGCAATGTGTAACTAACAATCCACAATTTTTATACAAATCAAAGGACAGGTAATTTACTTGTCTTTTTTTGTTATATAATGGAATTGTAAATGTAGAAAATGGAAGGTGGGGGTTCTAATATTGAAAAAGTGTGCAGAATTTTACAAATGTGCATTGCAAGTTAATCCATACAGTTATGTAACATATAGGGGCGGGGAACATACAATATGTGAAGACGAGTATAATCAATTAGTACTTGCAAACTGTCTATCAGAAGACATTAAAGTAGTAGGTCTTGCCGACCATGGAAATATTGATACCTCTGAAAAACTCAGAAGTTTATTAATCCAGAACGATATTATAGTATTTCCGGGATTTGAAATTGCAACTGCAGAAAAAATTCATATAGTTTGTCTTTATTCTCAGAATACTACGCCCGAGCAACTAAATAGGTATTTGGGTAGGTTAGGTTTAACTGATGTGACAAATGGGGTTATGCCAAGCCATATTTCATGCTTAAAAGTGGCGAAAATTGTTGAGGATGAGTTTAATGGATTCTGGTATGCTGCCCATATTACAAGCGATAATGGAATAATAAAAATGGGTCAGATGCAGCATATTTGGACTGATTCCAGACTAAAAGCAGCGCAAATACCTTTTGATTTGGACGAAATAGATCCTAAATACATAAATATAATTAAAAATAAAGAACCGATGTACAAAAAGACGACTCCTTTTGCATTCATTAATGCAAAAGATATTTGTAAGCCTGAAGATTTACTAGAGAAAAACGCGTATTGTTTAGTAAAAATGTCAGAGTTGAATTTCTCTTGTTTTAAAGAGGCTTTTCAAGACCCTAGTGCTAGAGTAAAACTCTCATATGAACAAAATGACCGTTATCATAGTAGTATAGACAAAATAGAAGTGTTCGGGGGTTATCTTGATGGACTATCTGTAGATTTATCTAGAAACCTAAACACTACTATTGGTGGAAGAGGAACAGGTAAATCTACTTTGTTAGAACTAATACGGTATGCTCTTGATTGTGAACCAAAAAGCCAAGACTCAAAAAAATACTTTAAAGAATTAATAAAAGCAAATTTAGGCTTAGACAGCGGGAGAATAGAACTACACATAACCTCTAACCAACGTTATGGACAAAAATATAAAATAATTAAAAGATATGAGGATCCTGTAGTTATTGAAAATGGTGATGGGTCTGTTTCAAATTTAACTGTTACAGATATACTACCACATGTTGAAATCTTCGGACAAAATGAGATCATTGAATTAGTATCTAATGAGGAAGCCAAATTAAATATTTTAAGTAGATTTCTTCCTAATCAAACAATAAAAATTTCTGAAAGAGAAGATATTATAAAAGATTTAAAACAAAATGCCAAATTTCTGATAGGTGCAACGCAGAAAAGGATTGAAATTTCTGAAAAGGTTTCTTCTTTGCCAAAACTTGAGGAAAAGGTGAAATTTTTTAAAGAGAATGGTATTGCTGATAAACTTAGGACTATCGAGCATTTATCAACCGAGGAAGAGTATATAAAAAAGTCCTTAGAAGTAATTAAGAAACATTCTGTACAATTTGTTGAAGTGGATACACCATTTACTAACGAGTTTATCAAAGAAACTCCCAATGCCAATAAGTTTCGAAAAATAACAGAAATAATAAAAGAATTTAACATGGAACTTATCAAGTTGAAAGACATGTACGAAAAACTTGTTAAAGAAACTGCTCGGAAAATAGACGAAGTTAACTGTGATTGGCAAGATATAAAAAGAGATTCAGAAGGCGCTATTAAAGAATCTATCAAGTCTATAGATAGTCTAAACGGAAAAACGGGACCAGAAATTGCGTTAGAATATAGAGAAACGGTATCGGAAATTGCACGAATAAAACCAAGTATAAATGAATCAACAAAATTAGAAGACGAGTTAAAAGGGATCGTTCAAGAGAGAAGAACTCTGTTAGAGAAATTGAGTAAAAATCAAGATGAGTCATATGATGCATTGAGAAAGGCAATTAAAAAGATAAATAAAGGTAAATTAAAAGGAAAAGTGCAAGTTGAAGTTACTGCAGGGAAAAATAGAGAAGAGTTAATTGAATACTTGTCTAACATTGAGGGATTAGGTCCTAAAAGTTTGAACTGGATAAGAGAACAAGATGAATTCTCACTTCCCTTATTTATTAGACATATAAATGAGGGAAGCACAAAACTTATGGAAGAATATAATATAACAAAAACGAGGGCAGAGATATTAGCGCAGTTACCTTTGGAAAAGAAACTAGAACTGGAATTAATTCCAATGCTAGATATGATAGATGTAAAATTAAACACTTCAGGGGAAGGTTCTGATGGAGAATCCTTTAAATCCCTTAATAAACTATCTAAAGGACAACAGTGTACAGCAATATTAAATATTTTAATGCTAGATAATCATGATCCGTTGATAATCGACCAGCCAGAAGATAACTTAGATAACTCTTATATAGCAAACAATTTTGTTGATGGTTTAAGAGATTATAAGCTAAATAGACAATTTATTTTTGCCACGCATAATGCAAATATCCCTGTATTCGGCGATTCCGAATTAATTGTAGTAATGCAAGAAGTGGACGGACAAGGTTCAATAGAGGAAAATTGTATTGGATCCGTTGATAATCCAAATGTTAAAACTGCTGTAGTTAATACTTTGGAGGGTGGTAATGTTGCCTTTCAAATGAGAAAAGCAAAATATAATTTATAATAACAGAATAAATTTATATAGAGATAAAATAAAACTAAACAAATAAGAAACATAAAGGGTATGTTCTTAAAGTGGAATTAAAAAGATACATACCCTAATTATCCTTGCATAAAGAAACTCTTTACCATTTTATTTTCCCCATAACCTTACCCCAACATTTCAACAAACTTGAACCCGTCTAATTCGGAATGATATGGTAACGCAACTATGCATAATTTAAATCTGTCCAAGTGTAACACATCATTGTTTGAGCCTCATGTTGACGGCCTCTTTTTCCAAAAAACTTCTAAATTAGAATTAGTATACAGCTTTATTTCTTCTTTTAAGTCTGAGGGAACATTGTCCTTCAATGCTTTGTCTTTAATTAGCATGAAATATCTATGAAAATCTGCGAACATGTGTAAAAGTTCTTTAAAGAAGAGTGATTCTCCTGCGTTAAAAAATAATACAATATTGCCAATCTCTCTGTAGCAATAGAGATTTCCATATTGTTAGTAACAAGTGCTGATAATGTTTTTAATCCTTGGCGTAGTATTTCATCTCTTGAAATTGTTTCATAATTTGTAATCCACAAAATGTCTCTAATCGGTTTGAAGTTGACTGTGCAGATACTGATGTATTTTCCTACTAAAAAAAATATATGATGTTATATTGTCATTTTGGGTTTGTGGTTAATTACCCGTAAACGTATAAATGTCATGTAATGTGTCTAAAATGTTAAAAAACAGCGAAGGTGGTAATAAGGATGGACATTTTAAAGCAGGCATCCCCAACATTACACAGTATTTTTAATGTACCAGATGACGCTGTTCTTCATGCGGAAGATATTGCAGAAATGGTACATATGCACGTAGAAAGTGTTCGTCGTTGGTGCAGAAAAGGAAAATTGCGAAGCTACAATTTTGGGAATAAGTATATTGTTGTGGGATCGGATTTTAAAGATTTTACGAGACAGTCAAAAAAATTCATGTGTCAATTTACTATTTTCCTTTCTTGTATTTTTGGTAGTAAACAGTATGGTCTTGATAGGACCCAAAACATACATAGAAAAAACGCACACATTACCGGACACATTGCCAAGTAAGAATGATGGTTCATACGGGTTATCGTGTGCCGGTATGTGAGTGATATGTGTATATTTCAATGTAAATGTTTTTAATATTATAGCGGGACAAAATTTATATTCTAACCCAATTACTAGTATTGATTTAAAATTTTATAAAGACAAAAAAGCTTGAGGCATCCGGAATTACCTTTATTTAAGAAAGATTCATCTTGAAGATCAGGCGATGCTAATAGGTGACTTTTCACACTGGTGGCTTTGGCAAATGAGTTAGGCAAGAGAACAATATAGCTATAGATGGAATAGATTGCGGCAGCTAGAACAGGAGAAAGAAACACATTTTTAGAAACACTGATACCACCTGAAGCAGTCCCTCAAGAAGTATGTTTTTTAATGGACAGCCAATTAGTGAATATAAATCTTATCAAGATTGGTTTAGTAGTAAATTAGATTTGGAGATAAATGTATCTGAATTAAAGGATGATGATACTAGACTGCTTTATCGAAGTGAGGATGTCAAAATACCTTCAGATTAAGAAGAACAAGCGATAAAAATTATAAAAGAAAAGGCTATAGGAAATACACTATCCACAATTTTTGATATTTTTGAAGGCGAGAATTGCAGTACAATACAGTAGAGGAGTTAGAAGACTGTTTAATTAGTAAAAACTTACCTAGTGGGGTAAACTCCTACTACGATTATATATGGAAAGCGACTTTAGGGAATTTACCTGAGAAATATTTCTATGTAAATGATGTACTTGCTGGAGTTCTCTCTCTACTGGACAAAAAAATACGACCTGATACCAAAGCTAGTATATATAGGATTCTGATTTGGACTATAATGCGTGGAAAAGAATACTTCAAAATTTATATTCAGTGGTGATAGGAGAAGATAAGCTTTTTAGAGTTTTTCATAATGATGTTAAGTTTTATTTGGAGAAGTATCTAAAGAGAAATGTTACTAATTTGTTGAAGTGGCTGGAAAGATTGCGGATTATCTTCTATTAAAGAGCGATGATCTAATTATTAAGCATAGACAGATTTTTAGGTTATTAAAAATATGCAAATCGTGAATCTGAATTCATTGAAGTTTTATACTAAAGAATATGTTGGCGAGGCCCTGAGTAAAGGGAGACCGCTAGAAGAGTTAATAGAACAGCTTGAAACCACCTAAATTGTCTAATTATCCAACATCTAATATCTCTTAGTTTTGCTGCCTACATTTTATCAATTTATACATCTTTACAGTTGACGAATATTCAATATAAATCGAAATAGAGCTGCCGATAGCATTGTATAGTGAAAAGAAAGTAGTTAATAAACCTTTAATTACAATTGACGAGTTAGAAAGAGTTTTTCGTAATGTTCATTTACTCATTGAAAATAATCAGTAATATATTATAGCAATGGGACAATATATGTCAGGTGTACTGAATTAACTTCGAAGAAAGTAACAAAGAAAAAATATCCATAATTAAAACAACCCGTTTTGTCTTGTTTCTATAAGGGCTGGTTAGAAGAAGCACATTTGCTAAATGATGTTGATATATACAGAACTATAGTTGAAATGTTATTTATATTAGGAGGGACAATTTGTTGTGGGAGATTATTTTGACGCTATTCTTGCAAGTTTGGTAGGAGCAGTGTTCTTTACAATAGGGATATACTTTTTTGGTGTCATGTTATCAGTTGCCATTTTCTTTATTAATGAAGTAGGTATCTTAGGCCCTATTGAAATACATACACCGCAATTTTTCTGGTACTTCCTATCATGGAAGATCTTTAGGAATGTATTCGGGATATTATTTATAATCATGTGTATTTTTAGCTTGATGGCGGCTTATGCATACCGTGATGAAAATTGAGGTTGGGTGGCGCTTTTACCAACCTATTTGTTTTAATTTTTCAAAGCTTAAAGAATATGATTTCTTGTAGTCAAGAAAAGAGAAGAAATGCTGTAGAATCCCTATCAGCAAATAGCTAAGAGTAAATGCAGAAAGGGATTTGTTGAACTTTAACGTATTATGAGGCATGTAAATGACGGTATACTCCTTATGCATCCATAAAAGAGCGATAAATTGACCTAAACGATACATCTTAGACTCCTTTCATATAAACAAACTTTCATTTTTTTACTTATAGTTTAACTCATATAGTATATTAGCCATCATAACAAGAATTTCGTATACAATAGATTGACGTTTAATATCGTTTTGCCTTTGAAGAAGCGTTTCTCAAAAACAAGATTGTAAACAAAATAAATTAATCTTAAAACATCTTTGACCAAAAAATAGTAAAATGAGAATTAATAGGACAAAAGATTCATAGATGTTAGGAGAGGTTCTTCATGGGATTGTTTAGGAGTTTAAGCAAGGGAATCGGGACTGTCGGGGGTGGATTAGTAGGTGGAGCGGTCAAATTGACTGGCAAAGCAGTTGGAACCAAATATAAAGATGCCGGTGAATGGCTTGAAGAAGTAGGAGAAAATGTACATGGCGCATCTAAGATCGCGATGGATAATTTCGGACAGTTAGCGGAAGGAATCGCTGAAACTACATATGGTGCAATTAAAAAAGATGAGTATTACAAACAAAAAGGAATAGAGAATGTAAAAGATTCTGCTGGCCGAACAGTAAAAGGAATAGGTTCAGCTGTAAAATATACAGCGGTTAATGCTGGCACCACCTATAAAGGCATAACGAGCGGAAATAAGGAAGAGACAATAAAAGGGTTAAAAAACATTGGAAAGGTAGTTGCTGTTACCACTTTAGCAGTCGGAGTCGTAGATATCATAGACGGAGCGGATGTTGCTGATGCCGAACAACTTGATACCATGAACAGTGGTTTAAATGGATATGAACATCCGGACACTGGCGTACCTTTTGTTGAAAAAACAGTAGAATTACCAAATGGACAAGTAGTTGAAGGAACATTCCCTGTGTTTGAATCGGATTTCAGTGTGATTCTTACTGGAGAATTGTATTTGGAAAGTGACCATGTACATTTCGATGTAGCAAATGAAACGTTGTATCAAGCTATCCAAGAGAATCCCAATCTTGCTCAAGAGTTAGGACTTTCCAATGCTGATGTACAAGCATTGGAAAACGGACAAACTCCTGATGGGTATACATGGCACCACAACGAAGAACCGGGCCTTTTACAATTAGTAAATGAAGAAACTCACGAACATACCGCACATAGCGGAGGTCGCTCTATATGGGGCGGTGGTAGTGAATATCGATAAAAAAAGAAAATGTATATCCGAAAGGATATACTGTTCAGACTGTAGACAAACTCGATAACATTGATTTTGGTTTATTTTTTTATTTGTATATTGCTTATTTTTACTCGTAAAGTGTGGACAATACTGAGGGTTATCCAGAGGCTTTTTAGGATGGAAGTATCGTATATCAAATTGTCGATGTAATCCTTTTTGTTCTGAGCAATCTTTCTATCGGTGTTTCGGCAACTATAATTTTTTGCTATATTCAACAGTTATTAGAAAAAAAGAGAACTTTTAATGTGTACGTAGTTATTATGCGCCTTTTAATTAGTAGATTAATAGATTCTATAGACATTGATTCTCAAGAACAATTTGAAGCTGAATTAAACGAATGGCTGTCCGAAAAAGGTTACACTTCTTTGAGCGAGCAATCTATTTTACTTCCTGAATTAGCTTCACCAGTTAAAGTGGGGAGCGGTACTGACGAACCCCCAATCATCTATTGCGAAATTAGCTGATAGTATTACAGTGATTGATACACAGGTATCTGAATCTATTCAACCTATGGGGTCTCTTTTTGAGCAAAGTTCTTTCATTCTATATGATAGTATTGTTCTTCAACTAATGGAAATGAAAGGAGAAACAAATAAAACCATGAAAGAACGTCATGCTAATATAGAGTAATCTTTGTGTTAGTTTCTTTAGTGGTTTTAGGATAGAGACATATCTTAGTTATTCAATTAAAGGAGCGAGATTGTATAGCAGGATAAATCAAAAAGCTGATTACTTAGCATAGAGAAAATTAGCTTTTTTTTTCATGTCGAAATTTGCTTAGCGTATGTTTTCACGTTTTGTTGATGGAAGCCCATATACGCGAGTATAAAGCAATATGGAAGATATATTAATGAATTGAACGGAAAGCATAGTACCTATGAAAGTTTCAATATCACCAAAAACAATTGCTGACATTAACTATGAATTCGGGTACATTGTACACTTATTAATACTATCACGTAATAATTCATATTTTTTCATTGATAAATCGAATTAAGTTGTGGTATATTTTCTATGGAGTTTAATGTATAAAATATCCGTTCAAGTTAAAATACAAAAGACACAATAAGGGAGTTCCCCGCGTCTAATCTCCGTCACCGACTTTTTCTCAGAAAAGTACAGGGGCGAAGACGCTAGGGAACTGCCTTTTTTGTGTCATTTATAACAAGGAAGGCTTGTTAGGACTAAAGTCAACATTCAAAAATTTTGCAGCACTTATACAAAAAAGTAGAATGTTTACAAGCATAAGAGCAAATGAAGAGCTGTTCTTCAGAGTATGATTAGCGAAGAAAGAATAATAACATTACTTTAAAAGGGTGGGTTTGATATGGCAGCATTAAACAATACACAAGCATATACATATAAGACTGCAAAATTGGATCGTGATATTATGCATAAAATTGGAGTTAACCATGTTAACCTCTCTTCAAATGCTATAAATTTTATCCTATTTGTAGCTAACTGCATAGATGGTGCTGATGGTCGGATCTACGTGGATAGGGACAAAATCCGTAGAGAATTACATATGCAAAAAAAGACATTAATCCGGGTTATTCAAGAGTTAAAGGATAAGGAGCTATTATCTGAGAAAAATGGTTTTCTAGTTTCTCACTTTCATGTAACCACAAACGGCGAAACAGGCCAATTAAGATACATGAAAAATCTTAAAAAATTCAATTCGTCCGAAGTATTTTCTATGAAGAAAAACGCTAAACGTTTATTACTTAAAATTGCTGCAATGGGAACTGTTGGCTTACCTAAGCGAACGTCTGTTGAAAATCTATATAGTAACAAGTTGCATGACGAACAATTTGGCGTATTTTATCACGATTCTTACCAAGAATTTTCTGCAAATCTTTTTCAGCTTATTGAGAAAGATTTAATCCACGTTGGGATCGGCAAAAATACTTTAACCAAAGACACTGAAGGCTATAAAGAAAAATTCCATGAATATTGCGAATTCGATGCTGAAAACGGAAAAGTACGTACTAAGTCTTTAAGCAAACATCCGATTTCTTTGAAAATAAATCACGATCTCAGCAAAGCCAGGAAAGAAAAGAGTTTTGAAGCTCTTAAAAATGTAGCTAATGAAGAAGAATTTAAGTTCTTTGCTTCACAATACCAAATTTGCTGGGAGCTGCTTCGACCTGAAACAATTCCTTATTTTATTGGAATGAAGAAAGAATTGATAGCCCGTCTTGGACTTTTAGGATTAGAAATTTATCGTAAATCTCTAATTAAATATTTTGCTGAGCATCAAGAAAATGTTCTATACCACGACCTTATTATCGATGAAGATGAAACGAAAGCGGCTAATTACATGAAGGATTTCTATATTCTTGAAGAAATCAAAAAAATCATTGTAGAGACGTTTGTTTCGTCGCGTTCAAATAAGGATTCTTTATTATCTTCTGAACAAAGAGATGAACTGATTCGTTTCTTTTATGATAAGGGTTCTGTTAATCACAAGATTAAGTTAGATGAAGAATTAACAGGCTTAAATAGTGAAAACATATCTTTATATTCAGAGGTATTGGAAACAAACATTAAGGATTTACCGGGCCATTTAAAACCTTTTAATGTCTTGTTTAAAGATATTCAACTTATCTATCAATCTATACCACTTGTAGGAGAATCGGATATTAATACTCACAAGATTATGGTGAGGAAGTTAGCGGAACAGAACTTGTTAACAAATAAAGTAAAATTACAAGAAGCTGTTAATGAACTAAAGAGCAAGGTTTCTTTTATCTCTGGCCGTTATCCTAATCCATACAATAATCTTACGCAAGTCATTCAAACTGATGAGTTGGGATATCTAGAAAAGCTTAAAGGTACAAGGAAAGCGAGTCCTCTAAAAGTTGAAATTCCAGACTGGATTTTGAAAGTAGATTGAAGTGACTGATGATACATTAAAATTTTAGTGTATTATCGGTCTATTTAACGTTATATTAGATTATCAGTCCCCTTCATAGATCCCCAGGTTAATATCAAATGTTCGCACAAAAACCTCACCTAAAAAGGTAGAGGTAATTTTTTTGTTTGGAAAATGTAAAAAAATTACTTATTTTTAATTATTAGATTTATCGATATTAAAATTAGTTGATATATATATAACATTAACGCAGCAATAAATTCCATTAATACATTTCTTAATTTAATCAGTATTACTATATTAGGATTATTAAGTAACATACATTTTTTTACAATTATTATTCTTAGTCATAAACCCTTGATATAACAGGCTACTATTCTAATTAATAATCAATATCTAAAAATCCTAATTAAATATGGTATGTCTTTTAGTATAGGGTTTGGTTTTAAATATGGAATGAAAGATGGGATGCGATAAACGCGCTCCCTCTCCTAAATAATACACGGATACACAGCGTGTATAGATATAGGACTTATAGTTTACTTGCCAGATACCACTCTGTACGACAAATCCAACACTAAACGGTGCTATTACAATTATTGGTTTACACCCTCCGTTGAGCAGAGATTCATGCGTGTTCTTCTTGGTTCATAATTATCCCTGTTTATTGCTGCATGGCCAAACTTCAAAGTATTGAACATGAATTGGTTGGTCCTGTAAAATAAAGGTACTAGATTGAATCAAATTATGTTTATACGTATTATGCTTAAATTTTCAAATATTAAATTCGTCAGTACCTTTATTAGATGGTTCCCCTTATAAGCAAGTAAAAGAAATGACTGTATTTCTATATCTGTCTTGCTAGACCAAGAAAATGGGGCTAAGAAGTTTTATGAAGGAAAACATTGATGGATTGTTTAGCAAGTTACATATTGGCGGTTGAAATAATTAATTAATAATTAAGAAATTTATTAAGTGATAATATTCAGGAGAAAGCAAATTTAGAGGTGATAAAATGTCGACACCGGGAATTGGAGATCCATACTGGTACGAATGGTATGTTGGTTTAGAACGAATTATAGAAATGATTAATCCTGACAGCAATATTACATATGTAATTTTTCAATCAGAAGTTCATAATACGATAGATGATGTGGTTGTAGGAGTTGGAGATAAGGAAGAAGTATGCTTTCAAGTTAAGCATGAAGTCGGGGATGCAGGGAAGGGCAATCTTACGTTTTCAAAATTAATTGATTCAACCACTAGGGAAAATGGAAGTACCAAAATGAGTTTAATAAAAGCATTAGCTAGTGGTTGGGAAGAAGCTAGAGAAAATGAGAGCAAGGTTATTACACCAGTTTTATATACTAATAGAAAATTAGGGGTAAATAGAACAACAAGAACCTTTGATGGCGAAAGGTATAAAGCAATATCGTTAGAGGAATTTATACAACAAATAAAATCATATGTAGAACAACCAAATTCTATAGTAGAAATTAATAGATTAATTAATGATAGAGATTTAAGAATCCAGTGGAATGAATTTAAAGCATCAATAGGTGAGGATTCCTTAGTACTAGATTTTCTAAGATCAGTTGTAATTAGAAGTAATGAGGGTTCATTAGAAGAATTAGAAGATTCGATGCTAAGATCATTACAGAATGCTTTTAAATGTAATCTACTGGTAGCAAGGGGGTTATTTGATAAGCTTTGTTCTAATTTGAGGATTTGGACAACTACTAGAAGGAAAGATAAAGTAAAAGTAACAATTGAAGATGTATTTGATGCTTTATCACTAAATAATGATAAAGAGCATGGGGAGCATGAATTACCTTATCCAATGCCTTTTTTTAAAAGTCGTCAAGAATTCGCTTATAGTGTGATTCAAAATATTAAAGAAAAGGATCAAAAAGTAATATGGATATCCGGTGAACCGGGAAGTGGAAAAACAAGTCTTATAAGTTATTTGCAATTAAATCATAATCTTTTTAAGGCTAGATATCACACGTTTAAACCTATTTCACCTGAACAAAGATTTTACGATGTTGATTCAGGTTTAAGTAAACCTGAATTCCTATGGAATGACTTATTGATTCAATTAAGAAAATATTTCAAGGGAGAGTTAAACAAATATAATATTCCTGTTACTAACGCGTTATGTTCTGTTGAGCAAATGAGAAAAGAAGTAATTCGTTTAGCGAAACTTTTAGCTGATAAAACTGGTGAAGAGGTTATCATCTGTATAGATGGTATTGATCATGCAGCGAGAGCAAATAATGAGATAACTTTTTTGCATAGCTTATTCAACCCTGATGAAATTCCAGTAGGTGTAGTATTTGTAATTGTAGGACAACCTGCTCAATTATACGACCAATATCCACTCTGGTTAAAAACTGGAACTGAACACGTAGAACATTTGCAGATACCACCTCTTTTAAAAGAAGATATTGTTGAGTTGTTGAACATAAAGGAGATAAAACTTGATATTAATATTAATGTTTTATCTGAGTTTATTTTTGAAAAAACAAAAGGGAATAATTTATCAGTAGCATTTGCAGTTGAAGAAGCTAAATATTGTAATATAATTGAAGACTTTAAAAGGATATTAGATGAAAAAATTGTGAGCGGTGATATAACAAATTACTATAGCCATATATGGAAATTTGTATCCGATTGTTTAAATAAAAAGAACTTGGGATTTCCTTTTCCAGATAAAGTAGTAGCAAGTGCGATAATTTTATTGAATGGAAGAGTAAATTCCTATATTTTAAGTAAAGCCCTAAATGTAAATTTACAAAAAGATGATTGGGATGAATTGCTAGAGTTGCTCTTTCCTTTAGTACAGAAAATTAATAACAATGAATATGCAATATTTCATAATGATTTTAGAGTCTTCTTGATGGCTAATAACAGTAGTGGTGCCAAGTATAAAAGTATTGCATTTCAACTAGCTGAATATTTTATGCGAGATAATTATAGTATACAGAGTTTAAACAATTTGATACCGCTATTAATCAGTTCAGATAGGAAGGATTTAATATCAGAAGTTTTTAATGTAGAGTATGTAATACATTCATTGGCCAATGGAATGTCGAGGGGGACATTGCAAGAATATGCAACCTTGGCTTATCTTTCTGCTATTGAATCTAAAGATTGGAAAAAATACAATAGCGTTTACCTTGCTATAAACACAATGTACCAGCATTTTCGTTACTATGAATATTATGAAAAGGATTATAAACTACAGGATAGGTCATATACGAAAACTTTAAATTACTATGAATTAAGAGCTGATGAGTTAAGGCAAGACAATCTAGGAAGCTATAAACTCATGTTGAAATTTTGTATTGATTTATTAACATATAATGATCCTATATCCTACTTTAGAGCAAGCTGTACTTTTAATCTATGGATGAAGGATTTCAGCCCAGCATCTTTTATTAGAACAATTACCTCAGAAGAGAATAGTGTGATTTGGGATCAAAGTTTATTAGATGAAATAATAACAAACTGGGCGTATTTGGCTATAAAGTTTAACAAGGACTATGCTAAGATAGATAAATCTAAACAAACAGATGTTGAAATACAGTCAACTTTATTATTTAATGACACTTATTTTGAAAAACTAATTGAAATGAACGAAACTGATAAGGCACTTGAAATTATTTATCATGGTGGAGTTTCTTATAAATGTATAGAAAAAAATATAATAAATATCTTATTTGATAATCAGATTGAAATTTACAATAAGATTTTAGCTAGAATAGCTGAGGAAAGAGAACTTTCAAATGATGTCTTATTAGCCCATGTTTGCCTAATAATTAATAATCAGATTCCTCCAGTAATAGATTTGAACGGGTTTGAAAATTTTAATTATATTACAAATGACACTAGTTTTAGAGCTATTCTTTTATCAATAATTATAGGATTCCAAGAATTTAATAAGGATACGATAGTTGGATTAAGTTTTATAAATAATTTGATAAAAGAAACCGCAAAGAAGAGAGATGAAGATAAGGATTACCAATATCTAAAAAATCTGACTCGCCATGGCTTTTTTATAGGTAGAGCTATAAGAGAATTGAATAATAATAAAAACACAAACACTAAAAAGCTGCTTATCACAAGTTATAGAGACTTTTTAGAATATAAGACCAAAGGTGTAAGAACTTTTAATTTTAATGAAGGATTTAAAATACTGTTATTTATATCTTTAAATCAAAGGAATCTTTTAACATCCATTGAAAATGACTATCTTTACGAGTTATTAAAAACGCATTTATTTGAAAGAAATTTATTAGGAATGCATTATAAGACTATTATATTAGACTTTTTAACTAGGAATGAAAACACAGAAATAGTAAAAAGATATCTATTAGAACTGTATGGGGAAAACGGTGAAAAACTTTTTCTAGAAAGTAATTATGAAGAAACCCATCAATGCTTTAAAAAATATGGTGAAATTGTAGTTCCGGATTTCATGAATGAGATTGATAAGAAGTTACACTGGGATGTTGTTAGTTATGTGGATCATAAGGAATATGCTTTATGGCCATTACTAAAATATTTTAAGAAGATTATCAAACAGTGTCCTTCTGAGTGGCAAACTAGAGGTTTAAAACTATATCAGTTATCTAGTATAGCAGATATAAAAGGGAATAATAGAGCTTCATATGATATACAAAAGGAAATTGCTTCTGCTGCAGTAAAAAGCGGGATTACTGATGTCTGGAAACTAAGACAACAAGATGAAAAATTTCGTTTTTCGCTAAGTATAATATATGATCAGCTATTTGAGTTGGTAGAAAGTTGTACTGAGGCTAAAGATATAGTTTCTATCTGGATATTGAGCTGCGGAATATTATCTTGGTATAACAAAGAAGATAGGGTAGGGTTAAAAAATATTTATTTGAAATGTGTAAACACAGGTAAAAAATTTGGTTTTGAAGAAATTGATAGTTTATTAGCAGAAATATCACCAGAACATGCAAAGATTGCTCTTTTCCAAGAAAGTAGTAATGATCAAATAAAAACTCGTGATGAATATAGTGAAAGAAGAAAATTAGAGGAAGAACATTTAAAATTAAATCTAATTGAAATGAAAACAGACGAAATAATTCATTTTTTGGAATATGAACAGGATTCATTAATGAGGTGGACCTCTGTTAATATTGCATGGGATATAATTGAAAAACGTGGTGAAAACACTAAAAATATAGCTGAAAAATTTACTGGATTTATTTTAACTAGACTAGAAAAATATGCTTGGGAACAGTCTGGATGTAGAAATATTGTGGAAAAACTTATAGGGATACTTGATAAAGACTTTTTGTGGATTTTGGCTGAGTATAATATAAACAATCTGTATGATGATGACAATTATTATACTTGTAGCTCTAATATGGAATTTTTATTACAATATGCAGGTGACTTGCTATCTATTGAATTTGTAAGACATATTTTCGATGAAGAATTAAAATGTCATTATGCTTGGATCACTGGATGTGGACATTTAAATTTTAATTCGGAAATAATAGAACCATCGACTAGTAGGTTGCTGATACCTACAAATATTTTGGAATTAACGTGTAATATTCTTATAGAACAAATTTCAACTAGGAATATTCACAGAATTGAAATCTGTTTACAAGGTTTACAGTTATTAGTTGAAAGATATTCAGAAATATTTAAGTTCATTTCGGAATCATGGGAATTATATACTGATGAACAGAGAGAATATCTAATATTAATGTCACAAAGATGGTCACAAGAAAATATTGAAGGACTCAATATTTTATATTCTTGTATTGAAAAAGAGTATAAAGAGACAAACGACTTAGCTAAAAAGATTCAACTATATTCAACTATTAAAAATAGAAATGAAGATGAGATTCAATATAAAGCTGAAGAGATAAGGTACGAGCTTCCTATCGATTATCCTTCAATATTTAATAAGTCTAAGATAAGTAATGCAGCGGAAAGATTTTTAAGTATAATGGAAAGTTTTACTTATAATCCTAATGATGATATTAGATATTTTTTACAAAGTGAGAAGAAATCACTACGACAGGATTCCTTTTTTCAGGATGCATCTAGACCGGGAGACTCTATGCTTTTCCCACGGTCATATACTGAATTAGATATGAAGATTCTGTATGGCGAAGAGAAAAAGAAACGGTGGAGAAGTGTCCCTTTATCTATAAAAGCTCAAGCTTTATTGAATACAGATGATGCTTGGGTAATTACAAAAATACCAAAGGTTACTTATGAAGAAGAATGGGATATAGAGAATGAACTAAAAAAATATCTTGGAGAAAACTCTTTGTCGAAAGGTAAACCATATTTGAAGGGGATATTAGAAAAAAATGTGCCTGATGATATGTATGTTATAGGTGGGGTAATTTGGTACCCGGTTGGTAGTAGAGATGGAATAATTTATATGGAAACTGCAAAGTTAGTTAAAAATAACGTATTGGTAAAGGATTTATCAATAACTAAATCTCTAAATATGGGGGGAATTGTCTCACGATATCTTTCAGGGGATGAAGAATTACTAATTATTGAAGAAGAATTCTTGGAAAATACAGGAGTTTGCTTGACGAATGAACTTGTAGGTACTAGTGTGTTTGTATATGGGAATACTATGATGTATCCTTCGCCTATATTAAAAGATTTATTGAATATAACTCCTTCAAGGGAAAATCCATTAAGATGGATAAATAAAGAAAACGAAAGCATTTTAGAATTTGAACGCTTTGTTTTTCCGAGTAGAGAGGCCATTCATGAAAATTACTTTAGACAACCATTATTGTGTAGATGGTTATGTGATAAGGGGGTAATAGATAATTTAGTTAGTAGATTTGGATTAACTTACTATAAAACTAATAAATTAAAGACTATGCCATATTTATACTGAAAAATATAAAGTGGAGCATTGGAAAGGTTGTAGACACTGGAATTACCCAGTGTCTTTTTTTGCATGCAATATTTTTAGTATATGAAATTAGTGATTTCTACGGGAATTCCATCGCACTCTTTTAATAGATAAGAATTATTACGAGAGAAACTTGTTATAAATATACTCATTTGAAAAGAATTGTATATTTTTACGTTTTATTTTAAATTTATGGATATAAGACAGCTATTTACAATTTTTCGCTACAAAAGGTTTTATTCTTTTATAGTAAAATCATCTTAATAATAATAGACGAGAATAATAAAAAACCTGTCTTTTGACTTACTATTAAATAGGTTATAATTTCCTTGTAAATCAGATATAGGAGAGAGAATTCAAATAAATTGTTAGGTGTGAAAATTAATGTTCATTAAAAGAATAAAAGTAGATAAATTCAGGAAATTAGAAAATTTCGAGTTGGAATTTCCAGAATCTAAGATAATGGACTTAGAAAAGGATAAAGAAATGAGACTCTCAGTAATAATTGGTGAGAATGGAACTGCGAAAACAACTATTTTTCAATTGATAATCAATAGTTTTTTTCCAATTGAAAGGTCTAGAGAGATGGGTAAATATGAAGTGAATTACAAATTGAAGGGAAATGAATATACTAAAACATCTTACACTGATTGTTTAGAACATCCTTCAAATATTGTTGTTTCCTCTTATACTCCTATAGATAAATTAGATGTAACAAAAGAATTAGGGAGTTCTAAAAACTTTTTTCTACAAAAAACGAATATAAATGATCAAAGTATAAAAAGATTATCAACACGTATATTAAAGAAATTTGCGTCCAATAAATTTGAAGAAGTCTACTCAATCTTAAAATATATTGGGTATGAAAAAAGAGAATTATACTTTGAGCTATCAGAGTTTCAACTAAGAACTCATTATGCCTTAGATAAAGTAATAAAAAGGCTAAAGGTGATGAAGGATGAAGAATACAACCTATCTTATTTGAATTTAGATTTAAAGGTTGAAGAAAAAATACATAATTATGTAAAAACATTAGATGAACTATCGAGTCAAATGGGCGTACGTAAAAGGACTAATTTGTTCAAAACTAAATTTGAGAGGGCATTTTCTAAGATTTCAAGTAATATAAGAGATTATGGGAATTTAAGTTTTAAAGGGGAACATTATATACTAGAAACATTGTTTATTCTGGAAAAATTTTCTATACTATTCAAAATTACAAAAGATTATGAATCAGCCTATAAAAATGGTAAAAGTAGATTATTATCCATAGCAGATATATATTATTACCCCGGTGGAAATCAACAATTGTTATGGGATTTGGAGTTTTTAGATCTTTTCTCTTTTAATTTATTGAATGATGTATGGTTTGAGAATAATTTTAATAGTGACCCTTTTCCAATCTCGATGTTAAGTTCAGGGGAGTTAAGTATGTTTATGAGATTTTTTGATCTACATGAGCATGTAAATGAAAATTCTGTTGTTTTAATCGATGAACCAGAAACACATTTACATCCTAAATGGATAAGGGGATATATAAAGACACTAATAGATTTATTAGGAGATAGAAAATGTCATGTAATTATTGCTACTCATTCCCCATTGATAGTTTCTGATGTCACAAAGAACTGTCTTATAGGCTTAAAAAAGGATAGATATTCAATTAAGCAAGTAAAAGTTAATGACAAAACATTGGGTTTAAATTATGAAGATGTTCTTTCTGATATATTTAATATAGAAGATCATAAAGGTGAAATGATTAATGAATATGTAGACGTAATTGAGAAGTTATTGCAGATTGGAGATATTGATAAGGCACTAAATATATATTCACAGATAGCTGATAGTGAGATTAAATATCAATTATTTTTAAAGATTAAGGCATTTAGAGAATTAAAAGGTGATAGAGATGTATAAAGTAGAGTGGTCAGATAAAATCGAGGAATTAATCGGGCCATATCATGATTTTGTTGCTGAGATATTAAATTTTGTAAATGAAGAACCCAGGTTTGAAGCTAAAAATGAGTCTGATATAGATATTTTAGTTAAAAAGATGCAGGATTTGAAAAAAGATGCAGATTGTAAATATAGTTTTTTGGACGTAGCTACAGGAACTAACTTAAAGAACCATATTTGTGAATTAAAGTATGAAGGTATGGATTTATTTGAAAAGTACAATGAGTTTGTTGTTAATTATAAAAATTTTCTTTCCCAGGATTGGATGGATATTACCTCGTACTCTAAAGAAGTAACTAAGGCATTCGAATATTTTTATTCAGATTTAATCCATGGAAAAATTTTCAATAAAACAATTGGGGAAACTAATGCAATACGAGAATTAAGGGAAGAATTAACTCTTGAAAGTACTTGTCCATATTGTGATATTCATGAAATGGAATTTGATTCATCCTCAGTAGATCATTTTATTCCCAAATCTCGGTATCCATTACTAGCTATTTATCCCAAAAACTTAGTTGTTGCGTGTTCTGCTTGTAATGATAGAATAAAGCAAGAAAAATTGTACTTACCTATTATGCATCCATATTTTGATAACTTAGATGATTATTTTTATTTTACTTATAAAAATGATTGCATTGAAATTGAATTCTTTGAACCAATTTCACTTTTAGATAAAGAAAAGGTACTTAATTTCTTCAAACTCTTTCACTTAAAAGAAAGATATAATAAGTATTGTAGAAGGAAATTAATAAAGTTGAAGGAAGAAATTCAGCGTAATGTCATTAAACAGATTAAATATATTGAAAATATAACTATTAATGATATTCAATTAAAAATCAAAGAAGAAATTAAAGACCAATATGTAAATATTTTGAAAGAAAAAAAGATAGATTCTTTAACTAAGTTAAGATTAGATTATCTTAAACAATTGCAATTGAATAAAGAAGACTTGTTAAATCTTAGTATGTATATAGCTAATGAAATTGAAATTGGAACTAGTAATTTAAGAATTACAAATCCTTTTTAGGTATAAATAGATTCAAAATCCTTTCTTATACTCCAGATAAATAAGAGTGCGAAAATAGCCATTATCGCACTCTTAAATATTTCATTTTCATAAAAAATAACCAATACTTAACTACTTTATTATAAACAACCAACTTGAGGTGCATTTTGGTGGACAGGAAGGGTGGTTTTCACTAAATTTTCCTGCTGGGAGTGTTTCCGACTCCCTTTTTTATAAAGGGGTGTGTCTGATTGTGTTTATTCTTTCGAATAAGTATAGTTAGGCACACCCCTTACGTGTACCGAAAATTACACAATAAAAACGAGAATGGGAAACCATGACAAATGAAAATGGGTTACGTTGGACAACTATGAAACGCTAGGAGATCTTGTTTTACAAGATTTAACCTTATTACATGTTCCAACCGTATTAAAACAAAATAGGAATGTTAAATTTGTTTGGTGGGGAAATGGTACTTCAGAAGGTACATTTGAATAGTTGACAGAAAAAGATCAACAAGAAGCAATTATCTGGATTAAAAATGGTCAAGGTTGGGGATTTATAGGTTTTGAACAGGTAAAAACGTTCTGGATTTATAAAAAAGGACCAACCATATCCGATTTACCCGGTTAATTGATTTCTTTGGTGAAATGTATACATGGGATAAGGAATTAGATGAACATCCAGTTGATACGATTGTAGATACAGCTGATTATTATTCGGCACTCACTATAAAAAGTACTTTCCTTGTTATCTTTAAAATGACGGTGACATTCAAAGAGATCCTAATTCCTGTGTAAGCAATTATGTTGATTTGACTATCGAACAGCATGTAGCTCTTATGGCAGTCTCACAAGGTGAATGGTTTTTGATAAACCCGCAAACAGAGGTCCTGACGTAGGTTTTCAGACATACAAAATAAAAAGGTGATTTAAAAATGAATAAGGGCCAAACAAAGGGAACTAGTCGGTGGAGTATATATAGCGAAAATCGACAGGCAAATCCTAGTTAAACAGCTATCCTATCGGAACTATTATTTAGGGGTGATGATATGGGGTTCATGGCTCGTACAATCGCAGCTGAAAAGGATCTAATTGGTTTTCAGGAAAAGTTATATCAAGTAGCTCTAGAGGGTAAGCCCATCTACATTTTAATTGAGTTCATGAAATCCGAACCAGTTATAGATAAAGCCATTCATAACATAAAATCCAACGTTCACAAACAGCTGGGGTTAATGGAGTAAAAACGATATTATAAAGGAATTCGGAATTCGCTATAAAGTGGATTTTTATAGAAAGTTGGATAAGGAAGGGCTAATCGGTAACTTTGTGAGGTATAACAAGGATGAAGTACTACAGAAACATTTAGCGTGGGCGTATCCTTCTGTTTTTTTCAAATGAAGGAGCAGTATGGTGATAATTTATATGAGGGTATAACTAACCGAGCAAATAAAATGCTAGAAGAGGAATGAATATTATTGTTTAATTAATACAAAAAGAGAGAGGGATCTGTAACGATGGAGAGAAGAGTTCAAAATAACAATATTATTGAATTTAAAAAAAGACCGAAACCGCTACTACTAAAAAGCGCAAGAGATCTCTTGGACAAATCAGAAAGAGACCGTAAAAATGCTATGAACAGAATTAAAAAGATTATCTTACAAAACCAATTGTAATTCCTAACGAAAATCAAAACAAAAAGACCAGCGAGAATCTTTGTGCTGAAGGTCTTATTTCTCGTTAGTGGAAGAAATCAACAATTTTTTAATAATTTTCCAGAAGATGAATCGGGGTTACCTATGGAAGCACAATTCCGACTTTTTAACACAATGCTTTTAGACTCTGCCGAGGAAGATGAGTTTGTTTATACAGCTGCTTAGAATCAGTTTTAGCTCAGAGCATTTCTAATTATAAAAAAGTTAGATGCTTTTGTTATTTGTGCAGTGTGCCAAAAATTTATAGATAACGTAAGTAAGAAACATATCTCGGATTCTATTAAAGTTTAAATTCTTATTGTAGTGAAAATTGCAAAGCTGCAAGACGCAAAAAAAACAAAATATAAAGGGCGGTAACGGTTCCTATGGAAAGAGGTCAGTTTTGGTTCTTGGACTTTGTTAATTTAGAGTTTTTCAAGGAAAACAATTAAGAAATTTTTTAATAAGAGCATCAAATACGTATCCAGAGTTTGTTCACGCCCCGGCAGAATTAGTATTTGCCCAATATGTCCAGTGTCATATTCTTACCAAAGAACATAAGCTTAAAGCAATAAATCAATTCGGAGAAGATATGTATCCACAACTCTATGATACAAAAGACTTTGTTTGTTTTTATAAATTTCCTCTCCTGCATTTACAAAAAGGATTAGAATACTTTCTATTGTTTTCTAACGACAATAACGACCCCTTACTAGATTACTATTCAACTGATGAAGCTAAATTAGGTAAACAGATATCTGAATTTTTGAATCATTTAGATGAAGAAGAACGAAACCTTGAGTCTGGAAAGAAGAATTCGAATTGAATAATATAACACTATTATATCCCTTGGAAGAAGATAAAAATTTTTACGAAGGTGCTATTTTTCACATCTTAGGGCAAAGTATTTGGCTATATAAAAAGCAATTTAATGCATATATAATGTCAAACGTGTCGTAAATATATCGAAAAACCTAGTAAAAGACAGATTGGTAGTGTTCTTAAAGGTTCTAACGCGTATTGTGGTGACGCTTGCAAAGCAGCAAGGCAAAGGTGAAAATATATACTAAGGGCTTGTTATTTGTAACACACGCCTTAAAGAACATATTTACTCTATATATAAAACCACCTATGAACAGGGGGAATTAACATGAAAAAAGTAATCAGTATTTTAATAGCTTTTTCATTAGCATTAGGAGTTTTTTGTTTACCAGGGGCTTCCAAAACAGAGGCTGCTTCGGTTAAAGGAGTAACTAAGTATAGTACAACCAAATATGCAGAGAGACTTTACTACAACAGTGCCGTTACTAAATCAGTGTTAAAGGAAATTGAAAAACAGCTAGATAAAAATAAATCTCTCAATAAAGTGAAACATCCCAAACGAATGTGCTTTTAAATTTTGGAATGCAGCAGTGGACCGAGCAAAATCATATTTAAATATTGCGGCTTGCATTTTCTACCACTCAATTAAATGGGCAGATGAAGGAAAAGGTGATGAAATCGTTTTCTATAAATATTTAGGTGGATTTCCAATCGCGAAATCTCAATGAGTTTTCTCCTAATTAAAAAGAACCGATTAACTGTCGGTTCTTTCGTTTTCATCATAGAATTTCATAAACATCTTAAAATATGATTCAGGTCACATTCCATTTGATTCTTAGGTTAATTGGTTTACTTTATTTAAAACAATAAAAATACATTTGTTAACATTTACAACCATATCAGGAAATGTGCATGTGCAAGTAATACAATTGTTCTTGATTTAAATATTTTTAGCATTTATATGTTCACATCATTGTTTAGTTATTTTTCTAAGTTCTTCAAGTGCATTTTGCCAATCATAATAATGGTCAGGCTCACCTAATGAAGAATGGTCTTCTAAGCCTCCGAACACATTTTCAAATCTACCCTGCATTTTGTTTTCATTATCCGTTATAATTTTTCAGTCGTCATAAAGAACTGTCCCTTTAAAGGATTTTTATTTATGGTTCCATTATTCTGCACTGCTGTTTTGTATAATTAATAAGAGATAAAAGTGAGGGATACATATGATGAAATTCTTAATTAAGGAAGAGGTGGATTTCAACCTTGAGGATGATAAAGAACTCACCTTTGATGAAAAGGATATCGAGGATGACTTAGAATGGGAATATGAACAAATTCCTCTTCCCTCGTTGGATGAACCCGCTGCTACGATTGATATAACTGATCAACCAGAGTT
>NZ_PGUW01000025.1 GCF_002863565.1 Bacillus sp. V5-8f | reverse complement strand
TTTTGTTAGTGAAGCCTCTATTTATGGCCTTGTAAATAAAACCGAAAGCTCGGTTTTTAATGACTCCATGATTTCCTCTAAGGAAAGGTCGTTAGGAGATTTTGTTTTTTCATAAGTTTTCTTAAGAAGTTGAAAGAAATATTCCTGTTTATTGTCATCCATATTTTGTTCCTCCAAACAGAAGTGCATATCCGGTTATTTCCCTATGTATTTTGATTCAAACATGGAAAAAACTCCATGTGGATTTCACACAACGCTGTAGTTAGACCATGGGCAATGCAAAAAGCTGCTCGTCCTCGAGCAGCCCTTAATTATTTTACTTTTACTTCACATTTTACTAAATCAGCTACTAAAACATACCGTTGTGGTGCGCTGCCAATGAAATTAAAAGGGTAACAGGTCGTGACAGTAAGGGTAGCTTTAGGCTTTGGGACAATCACCGTCCGATCATCTGAATCCACGATACGGACTTTCCTCACTTTGTACGTAAACGTGCCCGCCTTTGTTTCTGCTACTAACAAGTCACCTTTCCCGACTTCTCCTAGCCTGCGGAAAACAGTATCGCGGTGTCCTGAAAGAACAGAATTATCTCTTTCTCCGGGAAGTACCGATTTAGCATAATGGCCAACGCCTTTTTCCAGCTCATCCTCATCAGTTCCGTGATAAATCGGCAGACTTTTTTCGAGCTTAGGGATATGCAGCTCACCCATACGCTCCCCGGTTTTTGGCCTAACGGGATAGAGTTCCTCTTCCTTCCCCTTCTTATCTTGTTTCATAGTATCGCTCGCGGGCTTCGCCATAGCTTCAGCCTCGGGCTTATTGAATTTATATAATGCATACCCCTTTAACAGCGTAAAAGCATTGGTCGATGTAAAGTAAATTCCTCCGAAAAACAGCAAAATGGCACACGCCAGCAGCCAAGTTTTTTTCATAGAATGCTGTTTTTTCTTCATCTTTTTCCCCCTCATCATAAGGATATTTCTACTAAAGTATAAGCTAAAATTGCATGAAAGGGATAGGGGAAACAGGAGGGAATATTAGGTAGAAGATAACAGTTGTAGCAGTTAAGTGATTTCTAGTGCTTCTGGGTATCATTCCCTTGACGTGGGGAGGCGTTAGCGGTACACTGTGTTTAACTTTACTTTATTAGCACATTAGCGAACTAAAGGATTTTTGAAAAATTAATATTTTTCCTACTTGAAAAGAATTATAATAGAAAAAGTTCCTACAAAAAATATACCTTATTAATTTTAAAGGAAGTGTGGCCGTGACTAAGCCGTTTATGTTTGAAAAGCCGCTCGGAATGAGGGATACTCTTCCGCTTTTATATGAAACAAAAAATAAAATACGAAACAATATGAGTAACGAAATCAAACTGTGGGGCTATCAATTTATCGAAACGCCCGCACTGGAATTTTATGATACGATCGGCGAGGCTTCCGCCATTTTGGACCGCCAGTTGTTCAAGCTTCTCGACCAGCAGGGAAATACCCTGGTAATGCGCCCAGATATGACTGCCCCAATAGCCCGGGTGGCTGCATCTAAGTTGTTAAAGCAGCAAATTCCAATTAGGTTGGCTTATTCGGAAAATGTGTACCGTGCCCAGCAACGGGAAGGGGGCAAGCCTGCTGAATTCGAGCAGATTGGTATCGAGTGTATCGGCAATGAATCCATCAGTGCTGATGCTGAAATTATCGCCCTTTTAGTAGCAGTGCTGCAGGCAGCAGGTTTAAAGGAGTTCAAGGTTTCCATCGGGCAGGTGGGCTTTCTCCAGGAATTATTTTTAAGCATCCTCGGTAATGAGGAAAGAGCCGCGGTATTGAGAAAGTTTTTATATGAAAAAAATCACGTCGGCTACCGGGAGCATGTAAAGTCTCTTCCGCTTTCTTCTATTGATAAGCAGAGATTGATTGAATTTACATCGCTGCGCGGCGGTGAAGAAGCGATTGAAAAAGCGATGGGGCTGCTTGAAAATGGAAGGGGCAAAGAACGGCTCGTCGAGTTAAAAGAGCTTTTTGTCCAGCTTCAGGAATTTGGCGTTGAAGAGTATATCAGCTTTGATTTAACCCTTGTCAGCCATATGAGCTACTATACCGGTACTTTATTTGAAGTTTATGCTGGACAGGTCGGTTCGCCGATCGGTAACGGCGGCAGATATGACAGCCTGTATTCAAAATTTGGCTGGGACACACCAGCAACAGGTTTTGCCATTAGGATGGATAGATTGACTGAAGCATTAGAGGATCCTGTAAAAGCCGAAGCAATTGAATGCGTTCTGTTTAGCAGGGACCAAAAAAGTGAAGCACTGGCTTTTGCCAAAGATAGACGTGCCGATGGAAAGAGGATTGTAATCCAGGATATTAATTCAGTCCAGGATGTAGATGCGTTTACTGCTACTTTTTCAGATGTGCACTTTTTTATAGGAAAAGGGGGAGCGGCAAGGGATGAATAATAGCTTTCTAACCATTGCAATGCCGAAAGGAAGGATTTTTGAAGAGGCACTTGAGCTGCTAAGGAAAGCAGACTTTCGTCTCCCTCCAGAGTTCGATGATTCACGTAAATTAATTCTGGAAGTAGAGGAGGAAAACCTTCGCTTCATGCTGGCAAAACCGATGGATGTTGTCACATATGTCGAGCATGGTGTGGCTGATATCGGAATTGCTGGGAAGGATGTCATGCTTGAAGAAGACAGGGATGTATATGAGCTGCTGGATTTGAAAATAAGTGCCTGTTATCTGGCGGTTGCCGGCCTTCCGAATACACAGCTGAGTGACGTTGCCCCAAAGATCGCAAGCAAGTATCCGAACGTTGCTTCAAGTTATTTCCGTGAACAAGGAGAACAGGTTGAGATCATTAAATTGAATGGATCTATCGAGCTGGCCCCATTAATTGGCCTTGCTGATCGGATTGTAGATATTGTTTCGACGGGACAGACACTGAAGGAAAATGGCCTTGTGGAATATGGGAAAATCGCAGAGGTGACTTCAAGGCTTATTGCAAATCCAGTAAGCTACCGCCTGAAGGAAAAACGCATCACAGAGATTGTGGAGCGTTTAACGCCGGTTATCGATTCAATCGCTGTAAATAATTTGCTTTAGATAAGGATGAGACCATGCAAATCGAAAGGTATAGTGAAGGAATTTCCTTAAAACGGTCTGTGGATTCCGGAACGGATGAACAAAGAAGAACCGTTCAGGGAATCGTATCAGAAGTGAGAAAAGATGGAGATGCGGCCCTGTTTTCATATACAGAACGTTTCGATGGAGTGAAACTGGCCGATTTGAGGGTAACCCAAGAAGAACTTGAGGAAGGGCTGGCTGCACTCAGCGATGAACATATCGCGGTTATCCGGGAAGCGGCCGAAAACATCAGTTCTTTTCATGAAAAACAGCAACGCAATTCCTGGATGGCGACAGATGAAACGGGAACAATGCTCGGACAGAAAATTACGCCGCTCGATGCTGTAGGTGTCTATGTACCAGGCGGGACGGCAGCCTATCCCTCATCAGTGCTTATGAATGTCATGCCTGCGTTGGTTGCAGGGGTTAAAAGGATCGTAATGGTATCGCCTCCTGGAAAGGATGGTAAGCTGGCCCCGGTGGTGCTGGCCGCAGCTAAAATCGCCGGTGTGACTGAAATATACAAGGTAGGCGGTGCACAGGCAATTGCCGCACTTGCTTATGGAACGGCAACCATTGAAAAGGTTGATAAAATTGTCGGACCCGGAAATATTTATGTCGCTTTGGCCAAACGGGAGGTATTCGGTGATGTTGCCATCGATATGATTGCCGGTCCGAGCGAAATAGCGGTCCTTGCGGATGAAACTGCCAATGCTGAAGAAGTAGCTGCAGACCTTCTGTCACAGGCGGAGCATGATGCATTTGCATGCAGCGTATTGGTGACAACGTCAATGAAACTGGCTGAGGGAGTTTCAGTTGAGGTGGATAAACAGCTGGAGCAGCTGCCGCGAAAAAGCATTGCGGAGCAGTCTATCAAGAATTTTGGCAGGATTGTTGTTTGTAAAGATATGAGTGAAGCATTTTTTGCAGTTAATGAGCTTGCGCCGGAACATCTTGAAATCATTGCAGAAAACCCAATGGAAGCTATGGCAAAAGTCCGGCATGCCGGCGCAATCTTTCTTGGACGTTTCAGCCCTGAACCAGTGGGCGATTATTTTGCAGGACCGAACCACGTGCTTCCTACTAATGGGACAGCAAGATTTGCAAGCCCGCTAAACGTTGATGATTTTCAAAAGAAATCAAGCATCATCATGTACAGTGAATCAGCCTTCCGGGCTAATGCAGAGAAAATTGCCTCATTTGCCAGATTGGAAGGCTTGGAGGCACACGCTCGATCGATAGAGGCGAGAAAATAAGTGGTTAAGTGTTTTTTTCGACGTATCTTATCCATTTTTCGACGTATCTTATCCATTGTGATTTAGCCATTGAGTTGGTCTATTGTGTCGGTATGGTCCGCAATGTTGATAGGTCTTAATCAAACACTGTTATTTGTCGATATAACAGGGAGTTTATTGATGAATATTAGAATTTGTTGATATATTAAAAGAAATTATTGATTAACATGAGAAATTTAGTGATATCTCTCAAATCGTTGGTCGATCCTTAAATGGTTTATATACGACGGAATGCCAATAAAGTTGTAATTATACGGATTTTGACATGGGTCTGACCCTGTCGGTAGGAGGTTTTCTCGAAAATGGAACGCGTTGCAAAGATAGAACGGGAAACAAAAGAGACGAATATTACATTAGAATTTGCTATTGATGGGGAGGGGCAGTCGTCCATTGAAACGGGCGTGCCCTTTATGACTCACATGCTTGATTTGTTTACAAAGCACGGGCATTTTAATATGACTGTGGATGCAAAGGGTGATACGGATGTTGACGATCACCATACAACGGAAGACATCGGAATCTGCCTTGGACAAGCCCTTGTAAAGGCGCTTGGCGACAAAAAGGGAATCAAGCGCTACGGAAATGCTTTTGTGCCGATGGATGAGACGCTAGCGCAGGTGGTTGTCGACTTAAGCAACAGACCTCACTTGGAATTCCGGGCTTCCTTTCCATCACAAAAGGTTGGAACCTTCGATACGGAGTTGGTGCATGAGTTTCTATGGAAGCTTGCCCTTGAAGCAAGGATGAATCTTCATGTGATCGTTCATTACGGGCACAATACCCACCATATGATTGAAGCGGTTTTCAAGGCATTAGGACGAGCGCTTGATGAAGCGACGTCCATTGATCCGAGGGTGAAAGGAATTCCTTCTACGAAAGGGATGTTATAGATGATAGGTATCATTGATTATGGAATGGGTAACTTGTTCAGCGTTAGCTGTGCGCTTGACCGCCTCGGCGTGGATTGGTTTATTTCCGATGACCCGGAGAAGCTTGGAGATGCAAAGGGCCTTATCCTTCCGGGTGTGGGTTCTTTTAAAGATGCAATGACGCTTCTGGATCGGCAGGAGTTGACAGGTTTTATTAAGGAGTATGTAAAAAGCGGAAAACCGCTGCTTGGCATTTGCCTCGGCATGCAGCTTCTTTTTGAGGAAAGTGAAGAAAACGGCTTTTCCAAAGGGCTTGCCCTGCTGCCAGGAAAAGTGGTGCGTTTTACAGGAACCGACCGTCATGGTGATACTTACAAGGTACCGCACATGGGCTGGAACAGGCTGAAGTTCACCAACGAATCAAAACTGCAGCAAGGTCTTGAGCAAGATTACGTGTACTTTGTCCACTCGTTTTATGTAGAGACAGAAGACAAAGGTGTGATCACCGCTTCTGCGGAATATGACGTTGATGTTCCCGCCGTAGTTGGACGGGGTTCGGTATATGGCATGCAATTCCACCCGGAAAAAAGCGGTGGGATGGGCATGGCACTGTTGAAAAATTACTTGGAGTTAGTGGAAGGGAAGGTTAGCCGATGAGCAAGTTTACAATCTATCCGGCAATTGATATGCGCGGAGGGAAATGTGTGCGCCTGATTCAGGGAGATTATAACCAGGAAACGGTCTATGGCGACTCCCCTTTCGACATGGCAAAAAGCTTTGCAGACCAGGGAGCACAGTGGATTCATATGGTCGACTTGGATGGCGCAAAAGAGGGGCAACGGGTTAATGATACCTACGTTATCAAGGCAGCAAAGGACCTATCTGCAAACATCCAGATTGGTGGAGGCATCCGTACGGAAGCAGATATAGCCCATTACCTTGAAAATGGAGTTTCGCGTGTAATATTGGGGAGTGTGGCTGTTTCCAACCCGGCATTTACAAAAGAAATGATTAGAAAATACGGCAGCCAAATTGTAATTGGAATCGACGCAAAAGATGGAAAGGTTGCCACGCATGGATGGCTCCAGACTTCGGAAACCGATGCTTATGAACTAGGTAAAGCGGTCGCCGATGCCGGTGCGCAAACCTTTATCGTAACTGATATTGCCACTGATGGCATGCTGTCCGGCCCTAATATCGAAGGAGTCGTCAGGATGGCGGAAGAAACGGGACGTGATGTCATTGCTTCAGGTGGAATCAGCAGCCTGGAGGATCTCACTGCATTAAAAGCTGTACACTCACATGGCATCGAAGGGGCGATCGTTGGAAAGGCGCTTTATACGAACCGTTTTACGGTAAAGGATGCGTTAGAGAGGGTGCGTGGATAAAATGTTAACAAAACGGATCATCCCTTGCTTGGATGTAAAAGAGGGACGAGTCGTAAAAGGCGTACAGTTTGTTTCGCTTAGGGATGCTGGCGATCCGGTGGAACTCGCTGCCTTTTATGACAAGGAAGGTGCAGATGAGCTGGTTTTCCTTGATATTTCGGCATCCCATGAAGGCAGGCAGACGATGGTGGAAGTAGTGAAGGCTGTAGCTTCCAGCCTTGCGATTCCTTTTACAGTGGGCGGGGGCATCAATTCGCTTGAGGATATGAAACGGATTTTGCGTGCCGGCGCTGATAAGGTTTCATTGAATACTGCTGCCGTCCTTCGCCCTGAATTAATCAATGAAGGAGCCAGTTATTTTGGCTCTCAATGTATAGTTGTTGCCATCGACGCGAAATATGATGAAACAATCGGGACATGGAGAGTGTACACGCATGGTGGCCGAAAGCCGACTGAGCGGGATGTTATCACATGGGCAAAAGAAGCGGTAGACCGGGGCGCCGGGGAAATCTTACTGACAAGCATGGATTGCGACGGTGAAAAAAGCGGCTTTAACATCGACTTGACAAAAGCTGTGAGTGAAGCTGTGACGGTTCCAGTCATAGCCTCAGGGGGCGCCGGAAACGCGCAGCATTTTGAGGACGCTTTTAAAGCGGGGAAAGCAGATGCAGCATTGGCGGCCTCAATTTTCCATTACAAAGAAACCTCGGTAAAGGAAGTAAAAACGTTTCTTAAACAACAGGGAGTGGTTGTAAGATGAATATAGATGATGCCAAATTTGATGAAAAGGGTTTGATTCCTGCGATTGTCCAGGATGCAGATACGAAAGAAGTCCTGACCCTTGCGTATATGAATAAGGAATCGCTTGAACTATCCATTGAAAAAGGAGAAACGTGGTTCTTTAGCCGATCCAGGAACGAGCTGTGGCATAAAGGGGCTACCAGTGGGAATACACAGAAAATCGTTGAAATAAAGTTTGACTGTGACAGCGATTCTTTGGTTGTCCTGGTAAAACCAACGGGGCCCGCGTGCCATACTGGAACAACCAGTTGTTTTACAGAGTCTGTTTATACAACCGATGAACCTGCGGAGGAGAAAGCTGATGTTTCCTTTTTAACGGAGCTTGAAGCGCTTATCGCTGAACGGAAGAAAGCGATGCCGGAAGGATCTTACACTACTTATCTATTTGACAAAGGAGTGGACAAGATTCTGAAAAAAGTAGGCGAAGAAGCAGCCGAGGTGATTATTGCAGCGAAGAACCGTGACCATGAGGAATTATCGTGGGAAACAGCTGATTTGTTATACCACCTGTTTGTATTGCTTCAAGAGCAGGAGCTGCCTTTTGAGAAAGTACTTTCAGTGCTCAAGGAAAGGCATGCAGCCAAGGGATAAAAAGTAGGAAGGGGCGCTGACGCCTCTTCCTATTTTTTTGCATAATGTTTGCTAGAAGGTTTGATATTCTTTCTGCGTTTTCCGTTCGACTCTCAGCATTGGCTTTTTTAAGCTTGGCAAAAAACTGTTTAAACTAATTGAAACAATAATAGAAGCGACTACATCGTAAATGATATGCTGCTTTACAAATAAGGTAGACAGAATAATCAACGCACCTATGAAATAACAAATAAACTGCTGCCTAACACTTGTATTCTCCAAATTCAGGATGGACAGCATGATCGCACTTGTTGTAAGGACATGGATACTTGGGAAGCAATTAAATGGTTGATCGTTAGTATAGATAAAGTATACAAGCTGAATTAGCAGACCATCCCCTGAAAGCTCTGGCCTCGGTACCGTAGTTTGAAAGAAATAGTAAATGCAGAAGCATAGGACTTCACCAACAGTGATGAGAGAAATTGTCTTCCAATACAAAGCGGTACTCTTCTGCCAAAAATATAGCAGATAGAAAACGATATATCCGTACCAGCTTATATATGGAATGATGAAAACAGGGAGGAACGGAATGGAGTTATCAAACGAGGTTGATAAAGTCACCGCATCCTGATGGCTGTTATTTAACCATCCATATATCAACCCTAGTATCGGGAACACGAGTAAGCCTAATAAATCCCTTACTCTATTAGTCTTCTTATCGAACATGGCAACCCCTTCTTTTTTATGCAGATATTAGCCAACCTCTGCTTGTTAACGGCATGTAAAGGCGGTTTCTACTTAAATAACCTGATTTTCTTTTTTCTAATCATACAGAAAGGCAAATAGTTCACTTATAAAAACAGGCTTGCTGTAAGAAGAGTTATCTTTATTGGTTTGTATCATTCCTATAATCCTACTTTTTGCCATTTTCGGCATGGGGAAATGTTACTCAAACCCATGCTGCTATGGTATACTACTGTAGTTAAACAACTTGAAGATGGAGGATTTCATGGGAAAAGACTCTCAAGCAGGCCAGCAGGCCAAAATTTTGTCCTTTCACCCGACAGGAGAATATTATTTCACCAAGGGTTTAAAAGCATATCACAGACGTGATTTATATAAAGCAAAAAGATATTTCGAACGGGCGCTTGAGCTCGAACCAACGGAACCGATGATTGCCTGTCAGCTGGCAATTACATGCACGGAAATTGGGGAGTACAAATATTCGAATGGTTTACTTGAAAACATACTAAATGTATTGGATCCATATATGACAGAGTGCCATTATTTTCTGGCAAACAATTACGCCCATTTAGGCATGTTTCAGGAAGCTTACCGCCATGCAAGTGCGTACCTTGATAAGGAAGAGCACGGAGAATTCAGTGAAGATGCTGAAGACCTGCTTGATTTAATCACGTTTGAAACGGATGAAACGGAAGAATCCCTTGAGCAGCAGGACGATTTGATCAAGAAGCAGGAAAACGCACGCGAATACCTCGAGGCTGGGGATTTTCAAAAAGCGATTGATGTGCTGCAGGAAACGATTGAACAGCATCCTGAGTTCTGGTCAGCTTATAATAATCTGGCGCTTGCTTATTTTTATTTGGGAAAGCCGGATGAAGCATTCCGTACATTAGAGGAAGTTCTGGAAAAAAGCCCGGGTAATCTTCATGCCCTATGCAACCTTGTCGTATTTCACCATTATCAGCAAAACCAAGAAAAAGTTGAAGAATTAGTCAATGCGCTCGATAAGGTCAGGCCGATTTTGACGGAGCACCGTTTTAAGCTAGGAGCGACTTTTGCGTTAACTGGAAAATACGCTCTCGCATACAAATGGCTTAAGCAGCTTCAGAAAAACGGCTATGAAGGCGATGGCACCTTCTACTATTGGCTCGCTAATTCTGCTTTTCATTTGGGTCATGAAGCGACAGCAAAACAAGCATGGAATAAAGTACTTCAGCTAAACCCGGACAAAAAAGGATTGGAACCATGGGGAGAAACAGAGCCAGCTGACGACGGCTTTGAACACCAGGTTTCTTCTATATTAAAAAGGCTAGAAAGCGAATTTATTGAAGAAAGGATGTTTGCGATATTTTTGACCAAGCATTCTTCGCAAAAGGATCTTCTAATCGATCACCCTTACTTTCAAGATAATCCGCTATTCACACCGCTTGAAAAAAATTATGCACAATCCGTTATGGATCCTGATTCCAAGGAGACACTGCCTGCCATCGATTTTGCTGACCGGGCCGCAGAACTGCTGTATCACCATCACCAACCCATCCAGCTTAGTGAGGCGGGATTATTTTTAACGTGGTTTTCTGTATTCATGGAGGCTGAAACAACATACCATAAGTTGAATAATCCAGCAGCTTGGGCAGCAGCGCTGGAATATGTTTGGCACCAGCTGCGCAATGAAAGAAAGACCCAGTTGGAAATTGCCAAAAAACATTTGATTTCTGTCTCTTCTCTGTCTAAATATGTAAAAATGGTGAGTGCTCTTTTACAGTGAGCAAATATTTGGACTGATATATATTTGTTATATAGGATAGTAATAGGAAATACTAAACAATGGAAGAACTGTTAGTTTATCATGTAAATGATATTGGTGTACTGAAGGAGTGAACAAAGTGACTGAAGAGAAAATTTATGACGTGGTTATAATCGGTGCAGGTCCTGCTGGTATGACTGCCGCCGTATATACATCCCGTGCCAACCTCTCCACTTTAATGCTTGAGCGGGGAGTTCCTGGCGGCCAAATGGCCAACACGGAAGAAGTTGAGAACTACCCAGGCTTCGAAACGATTCTAGGTCCTGAGCTTTCTACCAAGATGTTCGACCATGCCAAAAAGTTCGGCGCTGAATATGCGTATGGAGATGTAAAAGAGATCATTGATGGGCAAGAATACAAAACTATTATCGCAGGATCGAAAGAGTATAAGGCCCGTGCAATTATCATCAGTGCCGGCGCTGAATACAAAAAAATCGGCGTTCCCGGCGAGAAGGAATTGGGTGGACGTGGCGTATCTTATTGCGCAGTTTGCGATGGAGCGTTCTTCAAGCAAAGGGAACTTGTCGTTGTCGGCGGGGGAGACTCTGCTGTTGAAGAAGGTGTGTACCTAACCCGTTTTGCTTCAAAGGTAACAATCGTACACCGCCGTGATGAGCTCCGTGCCCAAAAGATTCTGCAGGATCGTGCTTTTGAAAACGAAAAAATTGATTTCATTTGGAACCATACGATAAAAGAAATCAATGACAAAGACGGCAAAGTAGGCAGTGTTACCCTGGTTAATACAGTGAATGGGGAAGAACAGGAATTTAAAGCAGATGGCGTATTCATTTATATCGGTATGCTTCCGCTCACTAAGCCATTCCAGAACCTAGGTATAACAAATGAAAACGGCTATATTGAAACCAACGAGAAAATGGAAACAAAAATACCTGGCATTTTTGCCGCGGGGGATATCCGTGAAAAAACCCTTCGCCAAATTGTGACTGCTACTGGGGACGGCAGCATCGCTGCTCAAGCTGCGCAGCATTATGTAGAAGAGCTTCAAGAACAGATGAAACTTAAGGCATAACTTGCTCCGACACGAGAGTGGGGAAAGAGCTTCAGGGAAAACCGCTCGTGTAAAATCGCGAACCTCCTCCTCCATTCATGCCATAGATCTTATTGCACGGGGATAAATTTCATATATTTTACAATTCGTAACTGGCATTTAATTAAGTTGTAACATACATGCAATGTATGTTGGGTATAGTAATAATAGAAATTGACCCCCTTTTAAAAATATAGACCATGTTTGGCACGGACATTAGGTTCCGTGTCCTTTTTTTGTTGATAATGAAACGGTCAATGGATGGAAATTGTCAGCCATTGTTCATTGTAGGCGGTTTACAAAAATAGTATAATAATAAGAATTCATCTTGTTTCCTTTTAACAGAATTCTTAAATAGATAATCATAAATGAAGTCGATAGAAGATTTGCCTGATATGCAGCCCAACAAGGCTTTTTTATGAATGTTTGGTGCAAATCTGGAAAGCCCGAGGTGAAAAAAGTGCAGCGTGTTACGAATTGCGTGTTAATAAGAGACGGTCAAGTCTTGCTCTTGAAAAAACCGCGCCGCGGGTGGTGGGTAGCGCCTGGCGGGAAGATGGAGCCGGGAGAATCGGTACGGGATGCCTGTATCCGGGAGTATAGGGAAGAAACAGGAATGTATTTAAAGAACCCTGCCATTAAGGGGATCTTTACCTTTATTATGAAAGATGGAGATAAAGTTCTATCCGAGTGGATGATGTTCACGTTCTTTGCGACGGAGTCTGACGGTGTTAATGTGTATGAGAGTGAAGAGGGAGAGCTTTCCTGGCATGATATCGAAGAGATAAATAAACTGCCGATGGCCTCCGGAGACCACCATATTTTGGATTACATGATTCGCGGCAACGGGATCATTTACGGTACGTTTACATATACACCGGATTTTGAACTGATTGCATATAGGCTTGATCCAGGCTGATATATAAGAAATGGGTAGCTAATGATGATAGGTTAAGTGAAGTGTCTAAACAAGCTTAACTATTGGGGGGACAGATTATGAGTACTGGTTCGGTAGGGGAAACACAATTAGTCATTATCACAGGGATGTCCGGTGCGGGAAAAACGGTCGCTATCCAAAGCTTTGAAGATTTGGGTTTTTTCTGTGTCGATAATTTGCCACCCACATTGCTGCCGAAATTCCTTGAATTAATGAAGGAATCCGGAAATAAAATGAATAAAGTCGCCTTGGTCATGGACTTAAGGGGACGGGAATTTTTTGACCATTTGTTTAAAGCGCTTGACGATTTGGCCGAGACGTCATGGCTTACACCACAGATTTTATTTCTTGATGCGGATGATGCAGCCTTGGTGCGTAGATATAAGGAAACGAGAAGGACTCATCCACTCGCCCCTTCAGGCCGGCCATTGGACGGAATCCTCCAGGAAAGAAGCCTTCTTGAGGAATTAAAAGGAAGGGCTCAGACGATTTATAATACCTCTGAGTTAAAGCCGCGCGAACTAAGGGAAAAGATCCTCACGGAATTTTCGAATGATAAAAAAGCAATTTTTACTGTAAATGTGATGTCTTTCGGATTTAAGCATGGGCTGCCGATTGACGCAGACCTTGTGTTTGATGTCCGTTTTCTTCCCAATCCGCATTATATTGAACATATGCGGCCCAAAACCGGCCTTGATGAAGAAGTGTCAAGTTACGTGCTAAAGTGGAATGAAACAAACAAATTTCTGGAAAAAGTTATTGACTTGCTAAGCTTTATGCTTCCGCACTATAAACGGGAGGGAAAAGCCCAACTGGTCATTGCGATTGGCTGTACAGGGGGCCAGCATAGATCGGTAGCACTCGCTGAACACATCGCTAATCATTTTAAGAAAGATTATGTTACACATGTTTCCCATCGTGATATAGAGAAGAGGAAGAAAGTAGATGGCCAAAAAACTTAAGCAGCCAAGAGTAGTCATCATTGGCGGCGGTACCGGCCTGCCGGTTTTGTTAAGGGGTTTAAAAAAATATCCAGTTGATATAACAGCGATTGTCACGGTAGCGGATGATGGAGGCAGCTCAGGCAGATTAAGGAATGAATTGGACATACCAGCGCCGGGGGATATACGCAATGTTCTTGCGGCTTTATCAGACGTTGAGCCGCTTATCGAACAAATGTTTCAACATCGCTTTGGAAGCTCCAACGAGTTGACCGGCCATTCTCTTGGAAATCTCATCATTGCTGCCATGACTTCGATTACAGGGGACTTTGTTCATGCCATCCAGGAAATGAGCAAGGTTTTGAATGTAAGGGGCAAAGTGCTGCCCTCTGCGAACCAAAGCGTTATTCTCCATGCAGAAATGGAAGATGGCAGCATTGTTACGGGCGAGTCGAAGATCCCCTACTCAGGTAAGAAGATAAAGCGCGTGTTCCTTTCCCCGGACGAAATCATGCCCCTAAGGGAAACCATACAGGAAATCAAGCAGGCCGATTTAATTGTGCTTGGCCCGGGAAGCCTCTACACAAGTATTCTTCCAAACTTGCTTGTTCCGAGTCTTGGGGAAGAGATATGCCAATCAGATGCAAAAAAAGTATATATTTGTAACTTAATGACCCAGGCTGGTGAAACCTTGGACTACACTGCCAGTGATCATGTCAAGGCGATAAACGACCACATGAGCTGCTCCTTTATTTCAAGCATACTCGTAAACAACAAAGCCATACCCGAGGCGGTACTTGAGCGTTACAAAGAAGAGCATGCACAGCCGGTAAGGTTTGATTTGGAAAGTCTAAAGGAACTCGGACTGGAAATTGTAGAAGATCAAATCTATAGCTTTGATAATAACGTAATCAGGCATGATACAAAAAAAGTTGCTGAGCTCCTTTACAAAATGCTTTTAAATGAAACCAAAAGCCATGCCGATACGTAAATATAAGGACGAATGCCGAACGAAAGATATTTTCTGAAATGGAGGTGGAACCCTATGTCCTTTGCTTCGGAAACAAAAAAAGAACTGACAACTCTGGAAGAAAAAGATTGCTGCGGCAAAGCGGAATTATGCGCGCTTATTCGAATGAACGGTTCTCTCTCATTTTCCAATCGAAAGCTTATTGTTGACATACAAACGGAAAATGCGGCAATCGCAAGAAGAATTTATACTTTGTTAAAGAAAAGCTATGAAGTCCAGGTAGAGCTGCTTGTCCGCAAAAAAATGAAGCTGAAAAAGAATAATGTATATATCGTAAGAATATCTTCCGGCGGCCAGAAAATTCTTACCGATCTAGAAATATTGGGGGTTGGAATGGCAATCCAGCACAGCATTTCTAAAGACCTCGTCGCAAAGAAATGCTGCAAACGCGCCTACTTAAGAGGCGCTTTCCTTGCAGGAGGCTCCGTGAATAATCCAGAAACATCCTCTTACCATTTGGAAGTATTTTCTTTATATAAAGAGCATAATGATGCACTATGTGAATTGATGAATCAATTCGGCCTGAAGGCAAAGACGCTTGAACGCAAAAAAGGCTATATTACATATTTGAAGGAAGCGGAAAAGATTGCTGAATTCTTAAGTATAGTCGGAGCGCATAATGCCTTGCTTCGGTTTGAGGATGTGCGTATCGTGCGCGATATGCGCAACTCAGTCAACCGTCTAGTCAACTGTGAAACGGCCAATTTGAATAAAACAATTGGGGCTTCGTTGAGGCAGGTAGAAAATATCAGATATATTGAGCAAACCGCCGGTCTTGGCATACTGCCTGATAGGCTGCGGGAAATTGCAGAGTTAAGGGTCGCGTTTCAGGATGTAACATTGAAAGAGCTGGGAGAAATGGTATCCGGCGGCAATATCAGCAAATCAGGAATTAATCATCGGCTACGGAAAATTGATGAAATTGCAGAAAAGCTGAGATCCGGCGAAACTGCTTACCAGCTAAAAGTATAATAGGGAGGGGAGTAAAGAATGGTAGAAAAACAAGTGGAAGTCCGGCTGAAAAATGGATTGCAGGCCCGTCCGGCCGCGCTTTTTGTCCAGGAAGCAAATCGCTTCTCTTCTGAAGTATTTCTTGAGAAGGATGGAAAAAAAGTGAATGCTAAAAGCATTATGGGGTTAATGAGCCTCGCTGTAAGCTCAGGTTCTTTCATTACATTGAGTGTAGAGGGCAAGGATGAAGAGGAAGCCATTGAAGCCTTGCAGGCGTTTGTTGAACAAGAGATATAATGAATAGAAAACCCGCCAATTGGCGGGTTTCCTTATTATGAAATCAGAGGCTCTTTCATAGATTTCAACGATTATTTTTTGTCGTCGCCGTGATTTGGTGCAATGACCTTGTCAATTAGGCCATATTCCATTGCTTTTTCCGCGACCATAAAGTTGTCGCGTTCCGTGTCACGTTCGATCACTTCTAGCGGCTGGCCTGTACGCTCAGCAAGGATTTCATTTAATTTTGAGCGCAGGAAGAGAATGCGGCGTGCTGCGATTTCAATTTCTGTAGCTTGACCTTGGGCTCCTCCAAGCGGTTGGTGGATCATGACTTCACTATTTGGCAGTGCGAATCGCTTGCCTTTTTCACCTGCAGCAAGAAGGAAAGCACCCATGGAAGCAGCCATTCCGATACACACGGTAGAAACTTTCGGCTTAATGTGCTGCATAGTATCATAAATCGCCATACCAGCTGTGATGCTGCCACCAGGAGAATTGATGTACATGGTAATATCCTTTTCCGGATTTTCTGCTTCAAGGAATAAGAGCTGGGCAACAATGGAGTTTGCAACATTATCATCTATTCCGCTGCCGAGCATGATGATGCGGTCTTTCAAAAGGCGGGAGTAAATATCATATGCCCGTTCCCCGCGGTTTGTTTGTTCAATGACTGTAGGAATTAAGTTCATTCTTTCTTCCTCCTTAATAAGGGAATTGATATAGGTTTACCCTAGGCAGGTAAGAAACTTTCTTACCTGCATAAATCAGAACACAGACTAAGTGCGCCACTTCCTGTGGCAATGTCTGTGTGACCCGCATGCTCACAAAGCTGCCGCTTTGTTTCGTGCGATGTAACGCTGACGAAGCTTTCCTTGTCCTGCGGGCCTAACTACACCTCTGTCTTCGCCTTAACCAAGGCTTGCCAATTGGCGAGTGTCCTAATTTAGGGATCCTTTATGTAAGTAATGATACACTGTTTGGTCAATTTAGGTCAAACAAAACGCCATTGAAAGGTTAATAAATTGTTCGACAACTTCTAACCAAGAAAATTATTAGCTTTAACAATGATACCCAAGATTGGTTAAAATAAAACATATAACCTACTTGCCAACCAATTAAATTTATCATATAATAGGTTTCGTTGGCTAAACAACATCTAATACAATGGCTTCTAAGATATGCCCTCGTGGTGCAATGGATAGCACGCAAGATTCCGGTTCTTGAAATTCGGGTTCGAATCCTGACGAGGGCGTCATAAAAAAAGTGTTTCTGTGATTTTGATAAAATCGCGGGAACACTTTTTTATTTTTGGAGTAAGCAGGACTTAAGAGCTCCGAAAGCACATGCAATACTTAAAAAAATTGATTTTGGACAAATTCCTGCTGAATTCGGACAAATTACCATTGGTATCGGACAAATAAATATGAATTTCGGACAAATAAATAAGAGATTTGGACAGATTCCTAATAGGTTTGGACGAATATCATAGGAAAGCTACCCATTATGACTGAACTCTAAAGATACAACTACTGAGGATTCAACTGAGGGAACATTTTTTTGTTGACTAACTAAACGTATTACCTTATCTTGAGATAATTAAGATTTTTTTACTCTTGGACCCCTTTATCCACATAATATCCACAAATCATGCACATGATGTGCACAACTACATAGTAAGATATAAACATATTATTCACCAATTATCCACAGTTTTCACATTTATCCACAACCGGTTTGTTTTTACTGATGCTTATGTTCATCTTAACCAGCGTTTTTAAACCGAAGAATGCAATCCTTTGTAAAAAAATTTCTTGATTGTAGTATTAATATATTCGACGTATGTAAATAGAAGGTGAAACACTGAAGAAATGCCCTCATTGTTCCTAGAATTGAGCGAACAGGTCATACCGATTCAGCATTCCAGTTCGCGGCTTGGGGAAACATTAGTGAAAGCCCCTTGGGCCGGGTTGAAGTGAACCCTTGGGGCTTTTTCCCTTTTTAGGGTTTTGATTTTTAGTTGAAAAGGGAATCATTCATTTGATTTGTTATTGCTTACCATTTTTTTATGAGTTTCTTTTAGTTATTGCTCTTCTTGTGGACCATTTAGTTGTAACACAATCCTGCCAGACCATTCTTGGCCACTAGGTGTGCCAACTTTTATGTCAACTTCATTAGGCCACGACGGCTGTAGTCTTGGCTGCGGCCCCGGATAATAACCAGCCTGTTGCCCTGCTCGGTATCCTTCACGATACCCAGCTCGGTATCCTGCACGATATCCATCTCGATATCCTTGTCGGTATCCTTGGCGATACGCGTCTTGTTGCCCAGGATATCCCCCAAATTGTTGTTGCCTGTTGAGTTGATCTTCTGTTGTTTCTGTCTGGCTATCATGTTGCTGATTGATTGGATTAACCGGCACATGATAGTATTGATATTCATTATTCATAACATCACCACCAAAAGTATGGTATTCACTTCCGAAAACACCTGAGCCTTTCCAAACGATAAAAAAATACAGATATTCCTTCTTTCATATAAGCAAGCAACAAGGAGGAATTTAATAAACGTTTTATAAAGCTTTTTATTCAGAATTGTCTCCGTCTATTGTAAAATGAAAACACGGGGGGATTTATATGGATATGAGAGCGGGGCTTTTTCAGCAGCAGACATTAAAGTTGGCGATGACCCAGGAGCTGAGCCAGGCCATTGCCCTTTTGCAATATTCATCACAGGAACTGGCAGCTTTTCTGGAAAACAAGTCATTGGATAATCCCTTGATTTCCCTGGAATACCCAGGGGCGCTTTCTGTTCAGCAAAGGAAAGAAAAGGTAAAGGGGAATCGGTACTCCCAGCAGGATGCAACGTATTGGATTGAGAGGATTGGGCAGGAAACACAAACGCTCGAAAGTCATCTATTATCTCAATTGAAGCCTGGCCAGATGTCGGATGAACAGCTGAAGGTTTTTTTGCTTCTCATTAGGAATATCGATGAAAACGGATATCTAAGAACGGACCTCAATGAAATTGCTGCATATTCTGGCACGCCTGAAGCAGATGTTGCCGAATGCCTTCGCGTGTTGCACCAGCTAGAACCGTATGGAATCGGGGCAAGAAATTTGCAGGAATGCTTGCTTATCCAGGCAAGGCAAGGAAAACATCAATTGGCGGAAAAGATTCTTGAAGAACACTTTCTCCTCTTCGCTGAAAAAAAGTGGAAGGCGCTTGCTAAGGTTTTACAGATTACCTTACAGGAAATTCAATCTGTTTCGGACTATATACAAACCTTAAACCCTCGGCCGGGATCCATATACATCCAAGAAAAACCATCTTATATCATCCCCGATGTCAAGGTAAGACTTTTAAATGGCCAATTTACGATTGGCATTTTTGATAAAAATATGCCTGTGCTTTCTGGTAACGACATGTACCTGAGTCAAATGAAGCAGTACAATGATCGGCAGGTAAACAGCTTTCTCCAGGAAAAATGGCAAGAATACCAATGGATTTCCCGCGGGATTGAACAAAGAAAACAGACTATTTTGAAGGTTATGGGAAAAATAGTGGAAAAGCAGCCTGATTGTTTTTATAAAGGGTTGTCTTTTCTAAAACCAATGACCATGAAGGAAATCTCTGAGGAATTGGGCATTCATGAATCAACGGTCAGCCGTGCGGTCAAGGATAAGTATGTCCAGGCGCCATTCGGTACAGTGGAGATGAAGGCCTTTTTTACAAGCACGGTACAATCCACAGCTGATGATGATATTTCGGCAAGAATGGCAAAGCGTGCGATAGAAGAAACGGTACAGGCGGAAAATAAGTTGAAGCCTTTATCCGACCAGGAAATCTCCAATCAGCTTAAAGCGAAAAAAGGAATTGTCGTTTCCCGAAGGACAGTGGCTAAATACCGGGACCAACTGGGAATACAGCCTTCCTCTAAAAGAAAGAGATATGAGTAAACGGAAATGCATCCCTTGGAAGCAGCATGATAGATGATAAAGGGTGTTGAAGCTATGACTGGAAACGAATTTATATTGTACACGAGGGAAAAATGCCCCCTATGCAATAAAGCAAAAGCAATACTTGATGAGGTAGCCATGGTCACAGGGATAACTTATAAAGAATTTGATATCTATTCTGATGATGAATTACTAGAACGGTTTGGCTTAATGATTCCTGTCCTCGAATGGCAAGGTGCAGTCATCCAATATGGGATGATTGATCCCATCAGCCTTATTGATCAATTTCAAAAAGATAAAGCTTAATGGTTGAAGTAGAAAACTATTCCTGCTAGAATGAAAAACGTAGCAGGAATATTTTTTTTGCAACAAGTGGGACATTAATTGTATAGCCGGGACATAAATAGTCCCGATAGTAAGATGCAAGGAGTTGTCGAGATGCGCTCATTGCTTGACGTACAAAGGAGATTATTACCCGATCTTCTTACGGTTATGCAAAAACGATATGAGATCCTGCGCTATATTAAAATAATGCAGCCGGTTGGCCGTAGAAGCTTGGCGGTAAGCTTGAACCTGACAGAAAGAATCCTCAGAAGCGAGGTGGAGTTTCTAAAGGAACAAAAGCTTATCCAAGTTTTCAGCTCCGGGATGCAGCTCTCTGAAGAAGGGAAAGATATCCTGGACAAGTTAGAGGGAATCATGCGGGAAGTAATGGGTATAGACTTAATGGAGCAGGATTTAAAGCGGAAATTAAGTCTAAAGGAAGTCATTATCGTCACCGGTGACAGTGATCAATCACCTTGGGTGAAAAGCGAGCTTGGCAAAGCGTGCGCAAACCGTATGAAACAAGAATGGATTGGGAAAAATATCATCGCTGTGACTGGAGGCTCAACAATGGCAGAGGTTGCCGAAATGCTGACTCCTGACCATGATGGGAACGATTTGATGTTTGTCCCTGCCCGAGGCGGCCTTGGAGAAGATGTTCACAACCAGGCCAACATGATTGTTTCAAAAATGGCGGAAAAAGCGAACGCTTTCTATAAAGTCCTGTATATTCCGGACGAGGTTAGCAAAGAGGCGTATTTGTCCTTTATGAAAGAGCCCTCTATCAAGGAAGTCATCTCGCTGATAAAATCGGCCAACATTGTTGTGCACGGTATTGGGGACGCACTAGCTATGGCGCAGAGAAGAAAGACTGGCCCGGAAGTTATGAAAGTAATAACGGAAGGCAATGCTGTTGGTGAAGCCTTTGGCTATTATTTTAACGAAGATGGCGATGTTGTACATAAAGTGCAGACGGTCGGCCTTCAACTCGATGATCTTGATAAAGCGAAAAGTATCATTGCGGTTGCCGGCGGGAAATTCAAAGCGAAGGCGATACGCTCTTACATGAAGACAGCCCCTGCATCCACCGTGTTGATTACGGATGAAGCAGCAGCAAAAGAGTTATTAAAGGGGTAATATCCTTTTAAATAAATTTTTTTCCTAATTAAAGGAGGAACTAATCATGGCAGTTAAAGTTGGGATTAATGGATTTGGACGTATTGGACGTAATGTATTCCGTGCAGCGTTGAAAAATCCTAATGTAGAAGTAGTAGCAATCAACGACTTAACAGATGCAAACATGCTTGCGCACCTGTTGCAATATGATACTGTTCACGGAACTTTGAATGAAAAGGTTTCTGTTGACGGTGATTACCTGGTGGTTGAAGGCCAGAAGGTGAAAGTACTTGCTGAGCGCGATCCTGCCCAATTAGGCTGGGGAGACCTTGGAGTTGAAGTTGTTGTTGAATCAACTGGACGCTTTACAAAACGTGCTGACGCAGCAAAACACCTTGAAGCAGGCGCGAAGAAAGTAATCATTTCAGCTCCGGCAAACGGTGAAGATATCACAATCGTAATGGGTGTTAACAACGAAAGCTATGATGCAGCAAATCACCATGTGATTTCCAACGCTTCTTGCACAACCAACTGCTTAGCTCCATTCGCGAAAGTGTTGAATGATAAATTTGGCATTAAACGCGGAATGATGACTACAGTTCACTCTTATACAAACGACCAGCAAATCCTTGACCTTCCGCACAGCGATTACCGCCGTGCACGTGCAGCAGCGGAAAATATCATTCCAACAACTACAGGTGCTGCTAAAGCTGTTGCGCTTGTATTGCCTGAACTTAAAGGCAAGTTGAATGGTATGGCAATGCGTGTACCTACACCTAACGTTTCAGTTGTTGACCTTGTTGCTGAGCTTGATAAGTCAGTTACAGCTGAAGAAGTTAACGCTGCGTTGAAAGAAGCGGCGGAAGGCGAATTAAAAGGCATTCTTGAGTACACTGAACTACCATTGGTATCTACTGATTACAACGGTAGCCCTGCTTCTTCTACTATTGATGCATTATCTACAATGGTAATGGAAGGCAACATGGTGAAGGTTCTTTCTTGGTATGATAACGAAACTGGTTACTCTAACCGTGTAGTTGACCTTGTTGATTACATCGCATCAAAAGGATTGTAATTCCGATATCTTTGTGGAAATTTTGGATAATTTGGCACAAAGAGATTATAATGAAAAAAGAGAAAAAGGGGAGATGGGATATATGCCCTCTCCCCTTTAAACTGATACTATATTTCAACAGGTTCCGTCTAAACAAAGGAGGTCGCTAGAGTCATGAATAAAAAGTCGGTTAAGGACATTGATGTCAGAGGAAAACGCGTTTTTTGCCGGGTGGATTTTAACGTACCAATGGAAAATGGGAATGTAACGGATGATACACGTATCCGTGCAGCTATTCCTACTATTCAGTACTTAATCGGCGAAGGAGCGAAGGTCATCCTTGCAAGCCATCTTGGACGTCCGAAGGGGCAAGTGGTGGAAGAATTGCGCCTTACACCAGTTGCAAAAAGGTTAAGCGAATTGCTTAATAAAAACGTGGCGAAATCCAATGAGGCATACGGCGAGATTGCGAAGTCAGAAGTTGACAAGTTAGGAGAAGGCGACGTCCTTCTATTGGAAAACGTACGTTTTTATCCTGGGGAAGAAAAGAACGATCCGGAATTGGCTAAAGCATTTGCTGAACTTGCAGATGTGTATGTGAATGACGCGTTTGGTGCAGCCCACCGTGCTCACGCCTCCACAGAAGGGATCGCGAAGCACCTGCCTGCTGTTGCGGGACTGCTTATGGAACAAGAGCTTGATGTTTTAGGCAAAGCATTATCAAATCCGGAACGTCCATTTACGGCAATCATTGGCGGAGCAAAGGTTAAGGACAAAATCGGCGTAATTGAAAACCTGCTAGATAAAGTAGATAACTTGATTATCGGCGGCGGGCTTGGCTATACGTTCGTAAAAGCAAAAGGATATGAAATCGGGAAGTCCTTGCTTGAAGAAGATAAAATTGACCTTGCTAATTCTTTTATGAAACAGGCGGAAGAAAAAGGAGTCAAGTTCTATATGCCAGTTGATGTAGTAGTGGCAGACGATTTTTCAAATGATGCGAATATCAAGGAAGTAGCGATTGACTCCATCCCATCTGATTGGGAAGCTCTTGATATCGGCCCAAAAACAAGAGAAATCTATGCAGACGTGATTAAGAACTCTAAATTGGTGATCTGGAATGGACCAATGGGAGTATTTGAGTTAGAAAAGTTTGCGAACGGAACGAAGAGGGTTGCCGAAGCGCTTGCAGAAGCAGGGGATACTTACAGCGTAATTGGCGGCGGAGATTCAGCTGCGGCCGTTGAAAAGTTCAACCTTGCTGATAAAATGTCACATATTTCAACTGGTGGCGGTGCTTCCCTAGAATTCATGGAAGGCAAGCAATTGCCAGGTGTTGTAGCCCTTAACGATAAATAAAGTTCTCAATTCCAAGCGGTTATCGAACATTAAAAACCGTCTAATCATGAAAGGATGGTAGAAATGCGTAAACCTATCATTGCAGGAAACTGGAAAATGAATAAGAACCTTTCTGAGGCTAAGAGCTTTTTAGAAGAGGTAAAAAGCCTTGTCCCGTCGAGTGAAGCTGTTGATTCCGTGATTTGTTCACCAGCGTTGTTTCTAAATGAACTTGTCCAGAATGCTGAGGGAAGCCAAGTAGAAATCGGTGCTCAGAATATGCACTTTGAAGAAAGCGGTGCTTTCACAGGTGAAATCAGCCCGGCAGCTTTACAAGATATCGGGGTTAAATATGTGATCATCGGACATTCCGAACGTCGCGAAATGTTCAATGAAACCGATGAAACAGTGAACAAAAAAACCCGTGCTGCCTTTACAAACAATCTTACTCCGATTGTTTGCTGCGGGGAAACACTAGAACAGCGTGAGAGCGGAAAAACGAACGAGCTTGTTGGCGGTCAAATTCAAAAAGCATTAGAAGGTTTGACGGAAGACCAGGTGAAGCAAACCGTCATTGCTTATGAACCTATTTGGGCGATCGGAACAGGAAAATCCTCTACTGCTGAGGATGCAAATGAAACTTGTGCACATATCCGTTCTGTTGTAGCATCTCAATTTTCACAAGAGGCTGCTGACGCTGTACGCATCCAGTATGGCGGTAGCGTGAAACCTGCCAATATCAAAGAATATATGGACCAGCCTGATATCGATGGTGCATTGGTTGGCGGAGCAAGCCTTGAAGCCCAATCTTTCCTTCAATTGCTGGAGGCGGGAAGCAAATGAGTAAAGCACCTGTAGCGTTAATCATCTTAGATGGCTTCGGCTGCCGTTCTGAGTCAAAGGGCAATGCTGTAGCCCAAGCAAAGAAGCCAAACTTCGATCGCTTTTGGAACACGTTCCCCCACACAGAATTAACCGCAAGTGGTGAAGCGGTAGGCCTTCCAGCAGGACAAATGGGGAACTCCGAAGTAGGTCACTTGAACATCGGTGCGGGGCGCATTGTATACCAGAGTTTAACACGGGTCAATGTAGCCATTCGTGAAGGCGAGTTTCAAGCAAACGAAACCTTCCTTAATGCGATGAAGCATGTTAAGGAAAAAGGTACAGACCTACACCTATTGGGGCTGCTTTCTGATGGCGGCGTACACAGCCATATTAATCATATGTACGCACTGCTTAAACTAGCTGCCAAAGAAGGTGTAAAGAATGTTTACATCCATGGCTTCCTAGACGGACGCGATGTAGGTCCGCAAACCGCTAAAGGTTTCATTGAAGAAGCAGAGGCAGAAATGAAGGAAATTGGCGTAGGGAAATTTGCTACGATTTCAGGCCGCTACTATTCTATGGACCGCGATAAGCGCTGGGAACGTGTGGAAAAATCTTACCGTTCCATGGTTTATGGAGACGGACCGGCATACTCCTCCGCTATGGAGTGCGTAGAGGATTCATATGACCATGGTATTTTTGATGAATTCGTTATTCCATCTGTAATCACTGCCGAAGATGGAAAGCCGGTAGCCACAATCAAAGACAACGATGCGGTTATTTTCTATAACTTCAGGCCGGACCGGGCCATCCAGATTTCGAATACATTTACAAATGAAGATTTCCGTGCATTCGACCGTGGGCCGGGACATCCGCAGAACCTTCATTTTGTATGCTTGACTCATTTTTCGGAAACAGTAAAGGGGTATGTAGCCTTTCAGCCGGTCAATTTGGATAATACGCTTGGTGAGGTTCTGTCCCAACATAACCTGTCACAGCTCCGAATTGCGGAAACGGAGAAATATCCGCATGTCACATTCTTTATGAGTGGCGGCCGGGAAGATCAATTCCCTGGCGAAGAGCGCATTCTCATTAATTCACCGAAGGTTGCGACTTATGACTTGAAGCCGGAAATGAGCGCCTATGAAGTCACAGATGCAGTAGTCGAACAAATTGAGAATGATAAATTTGATGCGATCATCTTGAATTTCGCCAACCCGGATATGGTCGGGCATTCAGGAATGCTGGAGCCTACGATTAAAGCTGTCGAGACAGTGGACGAATGTCTAGGAAAAATTGTTGATTTAATTGTTTCTAAAGGCGGTACTGCCATTATCACCGCTGACCACGGGAACGCGGATGAAGTGGTGACATTAGAAGGAAATCCGATGACTGCCCATACGACAAACCCTGTTCCTGTAATTGTTACCAAAAATGGGGTAACATTGAGAACAGATGGCATTCTGGGCGATTTAGCACCAACGATGCTCGATTTGCTGAACGTAGAAAAGCCTGTTGAAATGACAGGAACCACTTTAATTAATAAATAAAACTTATATAAAAGGAGAGATTTTCTATGCCATTTATCCAATATGTATATGCACGTGAAGTACTTGATTCCCGCGGTAACCCAACTGTTGAAGTGGAAGTAATGACTGAGTCCGGTTTCTTTGGCCGTGCTATCGTTCCTTCTGGTGCTTCAACTGGTGAATATGAAGCGGTTGAGCTTCGTGATGGAGACAAATCTCGTTATCTTGGAAAAGGTGTTCAAAAAGCGGTTGATAACGTGAATGAAATTATTTCAGAAGCTATTATCGGCATGGATGTTACAGACCAAGTTGGCATTGACCGTACGATGATTGAATTAGACGGTACAGAGAATAAAGGAAAGCTGGGAGCTAACGCAATTCTTGGTGTTTCCATGGCTTGTGCTCACGCAGCTGCTGAATCTGTTGGCCTTCCATTATACCGTTACCTTGGCGGATCCAATGCGAAGCAGCTTCCAACACCAATGATGAACATCATTAACGGCGGATCCCATGCTGACAACAACGTGGACTTCCAGGAATTCATGATTCTTCCTGTTGGAGCTTCTACATTCAAGGAAGCAATCCGTATGGGAGCGGAAGTATTCCATGCATTGAAATCAGTTCTTTCTTCTAAAGGCTTGAATACAGCTGTTGGTGACGAAGGTGGATTTGCTCCAAACCTTGGTTCAAACCGTGAAGCGCTTGAAGTAATCATCGAAGCTATCAAAAAGGCTGGTTATGAGCCAGGCAAAGATGTTTACCTTGGCATGGATGTTGCATCGTCTGAATTCTTTAACAAAGAAACAGGCAAATATGACCTTGCTGGTGAAGGCCGCACAGGCTTAAGCTCTGAAGAAATGGTAAGCTTCTACGAGGAATTGGTTAACGAATTCCCAATCATCTCTATTGAAGATGGATTGGATGAAAACGACTGGGATGGCCACAAGCTATTAACTGAACGCCTTGGCGGCAAAATTCAATTAGTTGGTGACGATCTATTTGTTACAAACACTAAGAAGCTTGCTGAAGGTATCGAAAAAGGCGTCGGCAACTCTATCCTTATCAAGGTCAACCAAATCGGTACACTAACTGAAACATTTGATGCAATTGAAATGGCTAAACGTGCAGGATACACTGCAGTAGTTTCCCACCGTTCAGGGGAAACAGAAGATGTTACAATCGCTGATATTGCGGTAGCTACTAACGCTGGCCAAATTAAAACAGGTTCAATGTCCCGTACAGACCGTGTTGCTAAATACAACCAGCTTCTCCGCATCGAGGACGAGCTTGGCGATTTAGCGGTATATGGCGGATTGAAATCTTTCTACAACCTTAAAAAGTAATAAACAAAAAGTTCGAATATAGGAATATACGGTTTGGAGACGTCTAAGCTGTGTAGTCATCTTACTGAATTTAATCGCACAAACATGTATGAAAAAACCTCCTGTTCAGTGTATAAAGCACTGAACAGGAGGTTTTTTGTTCTATGAGAGTAGAACTTGCCTGTACAAAACTTGCAAATACGAATGCAATGCGTAGTAAAGAAATGGATCAAGGGAGGAATGAGCCCCCTTAATTCTCCTCATAGACCGGAAAAACGGTGGGACATACATGCGTATACCATGACTAACTGAATTGGTTAAGTTTTTTACCGTTTTTCTTATAAAACTTCTTGGTTACAGTTAAAAATGTAATCAAGTGTAATACGCTACGTAAAACGTTCACTATTGTGGGGACATACAATACATCGAATCTTAATAAGGCATTAAGCCCTATTTATACATTTTTTTAAAGGAAATTACGAACAAAAAAGGGAATTAAAAAGTGAAAGGGAAATTTAAGAGGCTGTTTGCTGTGCTCTACTAAATTATTTATCCTTAGGAGTGATAAGATGAAATATAATTTTGCATCAGATGCCGTAGATGTGTTGTCTCAATTATTTTTTAAACGAACCACTAAACATGAATACCTGGCTATGAGCACTGCTCAATTTTACATAGAAGAATTACGTTTACTAGAGGATACAGAAGCAGTTGCACACGCTATAGAGAATCATGAAGCTTGGGCGCTCATTCCAATTTTCAGATTATTCGATAACCGGGCTTGTGATGACATTGAATGTAACTTGAGCGGAAAAGTGTACTTGTAACGCTGATTACCACAATGGCGGTTCTCTGAGAATAAAATGATGTAGCAAATTACCTGCCTCTGACAAGAGTCAGGTTTTCTTATTTCAAGACAATTGTTTGAGAAAGAAAGTTGCAGACGGAGGAGAGGGGTATAATGCATTAATTAAAATATCATCGTTGGCATCGATATGAAATGTTCCATGTTTCTGAACTTCAGCATAAAAAACATCGGAATAGGTTACTCCTTTATACCGACTTATAGAATTTGTTAATTCGATTGATTAGAAGAGTTTCGATATTAGGCAGAAAGTATGTATTGATTCCGTAGGTTGAAAAATCCACCGGAAAACGACACACCGCTGTCAGAAGGGAACGCTATCTTAAAAAAGAATATTACTTCATAACAGGAACTACATTCATATACTCCTCCAGTGTAATACCTTGCAAAGTAATCTTTTTTGCAATGTCCAAACCTACATACCGTAAATGCCAAGGTTCATATTTATAACCGGTAATTTTTTGCTTGCCTTCTGGATAGCGGATGATAAATCCATGTTCATTCGCATGATTTGCAAGCCATTCTGCTTCTATTGTTTTCCCAAAGCAGTCGACTGTTGCACAGATTCCACTGCTGCCGCTAACATCAATAGCCAGTCCCGTTTCATGCTCACTTGTTCCAGGGGAAGCACTATATGTTTTGGCTGCTTCAAGGCCGTCCCTTTGAATATTGTTTTGGTATATCTGTTTCTGAGTGGCATAGGATCGGTAGGCGGAAACTCCAGCTAAAAACACACCATCGTTCTCGGCTGCCTCAAATAATTTTTCTAAGGCATATGCCGCTTCCCGCCGCAACATCCTTTTTTCTGTTTTTTCGTCAAAGAGAAAAGGAACATCGGGATAAATTAGATCTGTTGGTTTATAATTTTCGGGTAATGCAAATTCTTTGTTAACAAGTACTGGGATTTCATTTGGTTCGGATACGACCACTTTTTTCTCATTTTGTTTTCCAGCCCCAGTTTCAACGACTTTTTTGTCCTTGGCAATTATATTAAGAGGGATCGTTTTATCTGTAGATTCTTGAATCCAGCCCTTAAATTGGGCGTACGTGAATAGTAAAAGAAAGACTGCAGTTATGATTGCAAATATGTTCACTAAAGGCATTTTCATAGTATAACTCCTAATAATACAGTATATTGGAATATTTTGGCCGAAAATGGCGGAGTGTATACCGGTATGCTGCAACTATCACTAAGGCTAAGATCAACATTGCATTGTAGTAATGGCAATAATGTGGTACAGTAAAGATAATGTTTTTTCGGTATTCGGGAGGAATAACAGTATGCATACATTTCTAGTCGTTTTATTGGTTATCGTCTGTATCGGTCTTATCGTGAGCGTATTGCTGCAATCCGGGAAGAGTGCGGGTTTGTCCGGCTCCATTGCTGGTGGCGCTGAACAGTTATTCGGCAAACAAAAGGCTCGGGGAATTGATTTGGTCCTACACCGTATTACGGTCGTTCTATCCGTTTTATTTTTTGTTCTTACGATGCTGGTTACTTACTTTGGCCTATAAATCTTATATACACATCAAAAGCTGGGCTGACGCGCCTGGCTTTTTTTATTGTCAGCTTCTAAAGCTAACAAATGGCTTCAATCCGAAATGTTTGTTTTAATAGTAGTTAGTTTGGAAAGGTTTTAAATGCCAATCCTCGGATAAAATATAGCTATCTGGCAGTATTGGCGCATTTTCTGGATTGCACCAGGATTTTCAACAAGAAGCGAAAAAAGGGGATTTATATTATGAAGATTAAACTGCCACAGCCATTCACCTTTGAAGGAGGAAAACGAGCTGTTTTGCTGCTTCATGGATTTACCGGCAATTCTTCCGATGTTAGAATGCTTGGCCGCTATCTGGAGAAAAGAGGCTATACATGCCACGCGCCTCAATATAAAGGGCATGGGGTGCCGCCTGAAGAGTTGGTTAAGACTGGGCCAAACGATTGGTGGAAGGACGTTTTGATGGCCTATGACTTTCTGAAAAGCAGAGGGCATGATGAAATTGCTGTTGCCGGCCTTTCATTAGGGGGCGTATTTTCACTGAAATTAGGTTACACTGTACCTATAAAGGGTATTGTCCCAATGTGTGCGCCGATGTATATAAAAAGTGAGAAAACAATGTATCAAGGAGTTTTGGAGTACGCTAGGGAATTTAAGAAGCGTGAAGGAAAAGACCCGGAGCAAATCGAAAAGGAAATGGGACAGTTCCAGCCCATGGAAACGTTGAAAGCATTACAGGAGCTCATTGCTGATGTCCGTCATCATGTTGATCATGTTTATGCCCCAGTATTTGTCGCCCAAGCGAGGAATGATAAGATGATCAATACTGACAGCGCCAACATCATATATAATGAAGTGGAGTCGGATGTGAAGGATCTAAAATGGTATGAGGAATCTGGCCATGTCATTACACTTGATAAGGAACGCGAGCAGCTTCATGAGGATGTTTATCAATTTTTAGAAAAGCTGGATTGGGTGGAATGACGCTGGCGGCTTTCTCCTTCATAATCAAATAAAATTACAATATGCCCCACAAAGGAGGGTTTTTAGCATGGATGAAAATATCCGTAACCATATGGATAAGCTCCTCTCTTATATGAAGGAGGAAGCATATAAGCCATTGACGGTCCAGGAGCTAGAGGAAGCTTTAGGTGTGGAAGACTCTATTGATTTTAAGGATTTCGTCAAAGCGCTTGTTAAAATGGAAGAAAAAGGCCTGGTTGTGCGGACAAGAGCGAATCGCTATGGCTTGCCTCAAAAAATGAACTTAATACGCGGTAAACTTACAGGACACGCTAAAGGATTTGCGTTTGTTACGCCTGAGGATGATCCAGGCGCGGATGATATTTTTATTCCGCCAACAGAAACAAAAAATGCCATGCATGGTGATACTGTGCTAGTAAGGGTTTCATCGCAAAGCTCGGGCTCAAGGCGGGAAGGAACGGTTGAAAAAATCGTTGAACGCGGTGTTACCGAAATTGTCGGTACATATGTGGAAAGCAAAAATTTTGGCTTCGTCATACCGGATGATAAAAAAATCCCGAATGACATTTTCATTCCCAAAAGTGCTTCTTCCGGTGCGGTGGAAGGGCATAAGGTAGTTGTCCGGCTTACATCCTATCCAGAGGGCCGTGTAAGTGCTGAGGGTGAGGTTATCCAAATACTCGGGCATAAAAATGACCCGGGCGTAGACATCCTTTCGATTATCCATAAGCATGGGCTTCCGATGGAATTTCCTGATGAAGTCATGGACCAGGCGAATGAAGTGCCTGATACCATTGAAGAAAGCCAAATTGGTGACAGGCGCGACCTTCGCAATGAAGTGATCGTTACAATTGATGGTGCTGATGCAAAAGATCTGGATGATGCCGTTACAGTCACAAGGCTTGAGAACGGCAATTACAAACTTGGCGTCCACATTGCCGATGTAAGCCATTACGTCACTGAAAACTCTCCAATCGACCGTGAAGCATTTGAACGTGGAACGAGTGTCTATTTGGTGGATCGGGTGATTCCGATGATCCCGCACCGCCTTTCGAATGGAATTTGTTCCTTGAATCCAAGGGTGGATCGCTTTACGCTTTCCTGTGAAATGGAGATTAACGATAAAGGCGAAGTAGTCGAACATGAAATCTTTGACAGCGTGATTAAGACGACGGAGCGGATGACATATAGCGATGTTAATAAGATTCTTAATGACAAGGATGAAGAGCTTCATCAGAGGTACGAGCCGTTGATTCCGATGTTTGAAGAGATGGAAAAGCTCGCCCAGATCCTGCGAAACAAACGGATGAACCGCGGTGCCATCGACTTTGATTTTAAAGAGGCAAAGGTTTTAGTCGATGAGGAAGGCCATCCGACAGATGTTGTTTTGCGGGAAAGGTCTGTTGCTGAGCGCTTAATTGAAGAATTCATGCTGGTTGCCAACGAAACAGTTGCCCAACATTTTCATTGGATGGATGTGCCGTTCCTCTACCGGATCCACGAAGATCCAAAAGAGGAAAAACTGCAACGATTCTTTGAATTCATTACGAATTTTGGCTATATCGTCAGAGGAAAGGCAAATTCAGTACATCCTCGTGCACTACAGGAAATCATTGAAGCAGTCGAAGGCAAACCGGAAGAAATGGTGATATCCACAGTTATGCTTCGGTCGATGCAGCAGGCAAAATATGATCCTGAAAGTCTTGGGCACTTTGGTCTCTCGACAGACTTTTACACCCATTTTACGTCCCCGATCCGCCGTTATCCGGATTTAATCGTCCATAGATTAATCAGGACTTATCTGATTGAAGGGAAGCTGGATGAAACCACCCGTGAAAAGTGGAATGCCCGGATGCAGGAAATTGCGGACCATACTTCAAAACGGGAACGTCGTGCAGTTGATGCGGAAAGAGAAACGGATGAACTGAAAAAAGCGGAATTCATGCTTGATAAAATCGGCCAGGAGTATGATGGCATCATCAGCTCTGTGACAAACTTCGGGATGTTCGTCGAATTGCCTAATACAATTGAAGGCCTTGTCCATGTGAGTGCAATGAATGATGATTACTACCGTTTCGATGAACGGCAACTCGCCATGATTGGTGAGCGAACTGCAAAGGTGTTCAGGATTGGTGATGAAATCTCCGTCCGTGTCGCCGATGTGAACAAAGATGAGCGGTCAGTGGATTTTGAAATCATCGGAATGAAGAATAACCGCAGCCGTGAGATCGGTGAAAAGCGGATATTTAAGGCGGCTCCAAGCACGAGGGTCCGAAAAAAAGGTGGCAAGGATGCTGGAAAACAAGGTGGTTCTCGAGGAAGAAATTCTTCCGGTGAAGGAAAATCAGGAAAGAAGCCTAAGAAAAAATTCTATGAAAATGCTCCTTCTGCAAAACGGAATAAGAAATCGAAAAAGAGATAGCAATACACTAACTTCCTACGTATATCTTGTTAAATAAAAGGGAGCCCGAAAAAGGCTCTCTTTCGATATTTGAAGAATACCCGGATTTTTGATACAATAAAATGTCAGGGAGGGGGAGAAGAAATGCCAAAAGGAGAGGGCAAGCAAGTCGCACAGAACAAAAAAGCTTATCATGATTATTTTATTGAAGAAACATTTGAGGCTGGCGTTGTACTGCAGGGAACAGAGATTAAATCCATCCGTGCAGGAAAGGTCAATATGAGGGATTCCTTTGCAAAGATTGAGCGGGGAGAGGTTTTTCTTCATAATATGCATGTTAGCCCTTATGAACAGGGGAATCGTTATAACCATGAGCCGCTTCGCACACGGAAACTGCTTCTGCACCGAAAGCAGATCAATAAATTAATCGGGGAAACAAAAGAAGTCGGCTATACAATCGTACCGTTGAAGGTTTATTTGAAAAATGGATTTGCCAAAGTGTTAATCGGCCTTGGAAAGGGTAAAAAACAATATGACAAGCGCGAAGATTTAAAGAAGAAGGAAGCAAAACGAGATATTGAACGGGCATTCCGCGACCGTCAGAAGATGTAGTTTTACAGAACCTTACAATTGAAATTTCGTGAGAATATGCTATAATGAATAATGTATCAATGACAATTGAATATCAGCAAGTAAAGCTGACTATTCATTCTCGTATAGCTCCATTTTAATATGGGGACGTTACGGATTCGACAGGGATAGTTCGAGCTTAGGTTGCGAGTCGAGGGGATCGGCCTCGTTAAAACGTCAAAGCCTATAACTGGCAAACAAAACAACAACCTCGCTTTCGCTGCTTAATAACAGTTGATTGCGGTTCCTCCCTCCATTGCCCATGTGGTAGGGTAAGGGACTCACTTTAAGTGGGCTACGCCGGATTCCACCGCCTGAGGATGAAGGAAGAGAACAACCAGGCTAGCTGCTCCGCCGCCCGTCGATAGGCAAACGAGCCAGTGAAATGCGAATTTATCGACTACACTCGTAGAAGCTTAAGTGCCGTTATGTCTGGACGTGGGTTCGACTCCCACCGTCTCCACTTACATAGTGGAAAAAATCAAATAACACGGCAAAAGACCAGTATGATGCTGGTCTTTTTTTATATCCGAAAAAAATGCTCCTCGAAAGCAATTTTTCTTTTAAGCATTTCTACATTGTATTTTCCATTTCTAGGGGTAACTTGCCCTTCGTCATTGTTAACAATAAGGAACATTTGTTCTGTATTATTGTATAATCGATTATGTACTTGTACAATATAAAATCAGTCAAATAATGTCTTAATTTTCGACAATATCCGCTGAGAATTATTATATCAGGTACGACCGGTGAATCCAAAAGGGACAATATCAGCCGTGAAATTTGAATTAGATGCATTTTAAGATGTCTTGCAGACAAAAAATGGAGCCCTTGAAGGCAAAGGGCCCTAGATTAATATTCCAACCTCTAATAAATCACATCCAGCCTTTACGAAAAGTAATGATTTTCCTGCCTTACATTTCTTCACACTTGAAAGCTAATCTTAAGTTTAACATCCCTTATGTTCGGCTACTGAATAACAAAAAACAAATTCTTCTCACCATTCCACTGACTGACATGGAAACGCTACTACTTAAGAACAAGTGCGTCTTCGAAAACGTCTTTTCTTTTCACCCGCTTGATGTCATCGGCAATCTCATAGGAAGCTGGCGCCATTTCCTTTAGTTGTGCGAATGACAGCTCGTCCACTAATTCAACTAACCAAAGTCGGTTTTCTCGAAGCTTAAATACGGCATATTCCGTAACGATAGTGTCCACTCTGTTTTTTGCTGTTAACGGATAGGTGCATTCCGGAAGAATTTTCGGTTCTCCTTTGGCTGAAACATGTGTCATCGCCGCTATTACTCGTTTTGCTCCAACGACTAGGTCCATCTTTTCTTTAGAAGGGAATTAAGGTACATTTACATAGCTAATTTATAAATTTTAATAAGTATTAAAAAACTTGTGGGGAAATGGGCTTATTTAGGTAGGTCCTTTTTTGCTGGAGAAAAGAGTTATAGCAGTGAAAATAATATATTTATGTTTTTATCCTCAGGCAATAGCAATACCGATAATACTGCCGTGTGTCTATACTTCAAGTCTTTACTAAGGAAATGTAAAGAACTGATATGGGTAATTGGATATAATTGTTCGTGATATGAAAACGGCTTTCATGGTAGAAATGAAAACATTCCGCTATCTGACGGTTAATTTGGGTAAAATTACCGTTCTTGTCTGGAGATAATTATCATATGGTTATTATTTCGTAATTTTTGTGATTTACATTAAAATTACCTCGTGAAATTATTGAGAGGACATAATATGTTAGTAATAGGCCGGAATTGTTCTCGGTATAGTAAAGGTAGTAAATATTTATCTTACATAATTTTAGAATACTTAATTGGTCTTGCAGAATTAATCGGGCCGAAATAACAAAGCAGGGATGATGTAATGGAAAAGAAAATAGCCATCGTTGATATTGGCTCAAATACGATTAGATTGGTGATTTATCGATATAAACAGGGAAGCGTCATTAAACAGATGGAAAATATGAAAGTTACAGCGAGGCTGCAAAACCATTTGGATGAGGAACTAACTCTAACTCCGGAGGGTATGCGAATCCTTTTAGATTCCTTAAAGGTATTTAAACAGGTAGTATCCCTGCACAAGGTCACTTCCGTAAAACTTTTTGCTACAGCTGCCATCAGGCAAGCTAAAAATCAGGAAGAAATCAAGCGATCCATAAGTGCACAAACCGGGTTTTCAATAGAGGTATTATCAGGTGAAGAAGAAGCCTATTATGGATTCCTTGGCATCATCAATTCAACATATCTACAGGATGGAATAACCATTGATATCGGTGGTGGAAGCACAGAAATAACGAAATTTGTCAATCGAAGGATCGTTAACTCCCATAGCTTTTCTTTCGGGGCGCTATCATTAAAAAAGCGTTTTATTAAAGAGAAAGTACCAACATCTGAAGAAATAAGGGAATTATCTTCTTTTCTAAAGAATAAGTTTCAAGAAGTGGAGTGGCTTTCCGATTGTCAGCTGCCGATCATTGGGATAGGAGGGAATGCAAGAAATTTAGGCGCGGTGAACCAGGCGTTGAAAAACTATCCCTTGGACTCCATCCACAATTATGAAATGTACAAAAATGATATTCTGACAGTAAAAGAAAAATTATCTTCTTTACCATTTCAAGAACTTATAGGTCTAGAGGGACTTTCAAAGGAACGCGCAGATATAATCATTCCGGCCATTGAGGTATTCTTGTCGCTCTACAGGACGGTCGATGCTCCCTTTTTTCAATTAAGCCAGAAAGGCATTAGGGACGGCGTTTTATATGATGAACTAAGTGGTTCTAGAAAAGAAACAAGTATATTGCATCCTCTTAATGAAAGCCTTAAGGGAATGGCTATTGAATATGATATAGATACAGAGAAAAGGGCGCTAACCATCAAGACAGCAGAGATGGTATTTAATTCCATTAGTCAAACAGATCAGGCGGACTTTACTAAAGACGATCTATTTCGTTTAATGCGTGCGGGTTCCCTCTATAATTTGGGAGAATTTATTGAAAGTGAATCAGTTGGGCAGCATACATTTTATATTCTGTTAAATCGAAATATTGACGGACTCTCACATCGCGGGCGCATCATTCTTGCTCTACTGGCCTCTTATCATTCCAAAGCCTCCTTTAAAAGGAATATTAGGCCGTTTAAAGATTGGTTTTCTGAAAGAGAAAGGGAAAAACTCAAGATACTTGGTTCAATTTTAAAACTTTCATTTGTTTTGAACAGAACGAAAAGAGATATCATCCAAAAAGTCCGAATTTCTGAAACGTTTTCTGGTTTAGATTTGGCGCTGTACTGCAATAACAGTTGGCTGGTCGAGCAGCAGGAAGCGGAAAAACACCTGAAGCATTTAGAGAATTCCTTAGGAAAAAATATTAATCTTCACTTTATTTTAATGAAATGAAATTCTTGGTAATGTGAAATTTATTTCAATTTCCAGTGTGAAAAGGTGTGAATCGAATGTCAAAGCCCATCGATTTAACTCAACCCGCTTATTATAATAACCGGGAACTCAGCTGGTTGGCTTTTAATAAAAGAGTATTAGAAGAATCAGAAGACACACGGAACCCCATGCTTGAAAGGCTTAAATTTTTGGCTATTTTCAGTTCAAATCTGGACGAATTTTTTATGGTTAGGGTCTCGGGCTTGAAAGACCAGGTAAAAGCTGGATTCAAAAAGCCTGATAATAAATCGGGATTAACGCCTAAGGAACAGATCATAAAAATAACACAGATGACCCAGGAAATGGTCCGTACGCAGTACGATAACTTCAAGGCGCTACTGTCTCTTTTAGAGCGGGAGGATATTACGTTTCTATCTATCAAGGATCTTTCGCTGGAAGAATTAATGGCACTGGAAATGCATTTTGATGAAGTGATTTTTCCGGTATTAACACCGATGGCAATTGACGCCTATCGACCTTTCCCGATGTTGGCCAATAAGAGCCTGAATCTAGCAGTTGTTCTTTTGGATGAGAAGGATATGAATCCTTTACATAAGAAAGTAGCCATTGTCCAAGTGCCAAGAGGTTTTGAGCGTTTTGTTGAAGTATCAGGCCACAAAAATGAAAGTCAGAGAAGGTTTGTCCTTCTGGAGGATATCATCAGCCATTTTGTACATAAGCTTTTCTGTGGATTTCAGGTTGAATCTGTGACACAATTCCGGATTACCAGGAATGCCGACTTGGAAATACACGAGGAGGGGGCAGATCTTCTTAAAGAAATTGAAGAAGAGCTTAAAACGCGAAATTGGGGCGAAGCGGTACGGCTGGAGGTTTCAAAGAAGCATATTGACAAAGACATATTTTTTTATTTGTTGAAGGAGCTTGAAATTCACGAGAGTGATTCGTATTTTATTAACGGCCCGTTGGATTTAACCTTTTTATTTAGTTTCTATCAACATATTGCACCTTTTCGGGAACAGTTGACCTATGAAAAATTAATTCCCCAGCCTCCCAAAGTGCTAATCCAGGATATCCGAGAAGACAAGATAAATATATTTGACGTTGCTGCACATAAGGACATTTTCCTGCATCATCCTTATGATTCGTTTGAGCCTGTCATCGACTTTTTGCGGTCTGCTGCCGAGGATCCGAATGTTTTGGCGATAAAGCAGACCGTTTACCGTGTCAGTGAGCATTCCCCGATCATTGAGAATTTAATAAAGGCGGCAGAGAGGGGGAAACAAGTACTAGTGCTAGTAGAACTAAGAGCCCGGTTTAATGAGGAATATAATGTTCATTGGGCAAAGGAGCTTGAAAAATCTGGCTGCCATGTTATTTATGGAAAAACATTTTTAAAGACCCATAGCAAAATTTCGCTTGTTGTCCGCAAAATCAACGGAAGCATTCAACGCTTTGTCCATCTTGCAACAGGAAATTATAATGAAGAAACGGCAAAAGTGTATACGGATTTAGGGTTGATTACGTCACATCCTGAATTCGGGGAAGATGCAACCAATTTCTTTAATTATCTTAGCGGTTTAATGGAAAAGCCGCGCTTTCGTCATTTTTCACTGTCTCCTGGCGACATTTGCGATGATTTTCTTGAACTGATTGAGGAGGAAATGAAATACCATGAGCAGTCTGGAAACGGGCGGATCATCGCAAAAATGAATTCCCTTACTTATAAGCCTGTTATCTTAAAATTATACGCGGCCTCACAAGCAGGGGTGAAGATTGATCTGATTGTCAGAGGGATATGCTGCCTTCGTCCGGGCATAGAAGGAGTAAGCGAAAATATTAAGGTCCGCAGTATTGTAGGCCGTTTTTTAGAACATAGCAGAATCTATTATTTTCATCAAAACGGACGAGAAAAAATATTGCTTTCCTCAGCGGATTTAATGACCAGAAATATGCAGAAGCGGGTGGAAATTGCTTTTCCAATATATAATCAGGATCTAAAGAGACAAATCAAACAAATACTGGACATTCAATTGTCCGATAATGTAAAAGCCCGTGAACAAGATCAATACGGTTGTTATATCTATGTCCGAAAAAAACCTGATGAGGAAGAGATGGATAGTCAAACTAGACTTATGGAACTGGCCTATGGCAGGATTAAAAAAAATAAAGAGGAATGATTTTCAGATAATTTTGCTGGAGCACAGAAAATCAATAATGCCATCGGCCAAATTCTCTTGGCAAAAGAATGGGAGCCAAAAGAATTATGCAAGTTTTTAAAATGTTAAATTGTAAGTAAATAAACTACCTCTTTTTTCGCCAGTGCCTTATCGGGTGCTGTTTTCTTTTTTATCCAGTAAAGTAGACAGTTGATTGTAACTGACATGCATAAAAGCGCGACATTGGGAAATATTACTCTTTGTTAGTACATAAACAAAAGGAGTGATATCTATGCCATTCGGCGCTCATGAAACGATGGAAGTACATGAAATATTACTGGAAAAAATTAATATGATCACCCACTTCAACTTCTATGCCACTGAAACACAGAATCAGCAGTTGATTGACATGATCATCCGCCATCAGCAGGAAGAAATTCGGTCATATAATGAAATTGTCGCGTATACTCATGATTATACAGGCGTTAATCTGGTTCCGCCAAATACAAACATTAGGGAGATTCAGCCGCAACAAATTAAATACGGCTTAAACAACCCACCTCGGATCGCACCTGAAATTGACGCTCAGCTAAAAGACTGGGAAGTGGCTACAGCCATGTTGTGCGCTCATAAAAACGCAGCAAGAAACGGAATGTGGGCAACGCTTGAATGCGCGGATCCAAACCTCCGCCGCATGCTGTTGAATAGTGCCACGAACTGTGCCAACCAAGCCTATGAAGTGTTCTTATTGATGAATGAACAGGGGATTTACCAGGTTCCTACACTGAAAGACCACACAGCTAAAGAATTTATCCATAGATATCAGCCTGCGAGCGATTCCATGCAGCAGCAATATGGAATGCAGCCTGGCCCAAGCATGGGCATTTCCGGGCAAAATCCTGGATATAATGCGCAAAATGCTGGATACCAAGGAACATCCGCGGGATATGCTGGGCAAAATGTTGGTAATCAAGGTAATGTAATGACACCCAACTTAAATCCTGCATCACCGCAAAGCCTCGTATACGGGGGAACGAATCAGAGATACGGCCGGCAATAAGTTGTCTGCGACACCACTTGGATTTATTCCAGGTGGTGTTTTCCGTTTGGGGTGGTTCCTCTGATAGGGCTGGTTCCCAAATTGGGCAGGTTTTTCAGTTTGGACAGATTAATCCGCATTTCGGACAAATTAATGGCTCTTTCGGACAAATAAATCACCAGTTCGGACAAATTAATGGCTGTTTCGGACAAATAAATCATTAATCCGGACAAATTATTTTAAAATGGAGTCGAATTCTCTCGAAATTTAACAGAAATGACTAAAATGGCACATTTCTAGGCAGGTTCTTCACACACATTTGTCGAACCAATTTACAAAAAAGGATAGGAGGTTGGTTATTTGATTGTAAAACAACGAAAGGTTTCCATTTATATCGAAAAATTACAGGCATTACTGAGGCGGATTTCCCCAACTCATCCAAAACGGAAAGAAATCGAAGAAACATTGTCTAGAAGCATTGCAGGACATAATGGAGAGAAGTCAATAGATTACTATATCAATTTCCTTCCCGAACAAAAATACTTCATTTTTCATGATCTTCGGTTGGAACAACAACAACATTATTTTCAATTAGACATATTACTTGTTTCCTCATCGTTTTTCTTGATTGTGGAAGTCAAAAACATCTCCGGGACTATAGTATTTGAACCGGAATTTCATCAGTTTTTGCGAATATCTCATAGCAAGGAAGAACGATTTCCTAATCCAATCCTTCAAGTTGGCCGACAACGAACTCAATTCATAACATGGTTGGCAAAGCATAAGCTTTACGATATCCCAGTCGAGACTCTTGTTGTTTTTAGTAATCCTAACACAGTGATAAAAAAATCTTCCGCAAATACAAGCAGAGTAATTATAATTGAAAATTTCCCGGCTAAAATACACCAATTTGAAAAAAATTATAAGAAAGAAAAACTGTCACAACAAGAACTTCGGAGAATTTGCAGGCTTCTTATTAAACATAATGATCCATACACACCTGATATTGTTAAACGATTTGAAGTTCAAGAAAATGAAATCCTTACAGGTATCCGCTGCTCCCATTGCCATTGGTTTTCCATGAAAAGAAAAAAAGCACATTGGCTTTGCCCTCTATGTAATTCTTCTTCTAAAACCGCGCATATAGAAGCCCTAATGGATTACACTCTCCTAATGGGTACTACCATTACTAATCAACAAGCCCGGAATTTCCTACAGCTTCCTTCCCTATCGGCAACGTCAAAACTTCTTTCCTCATTAAATTTACCCAAATCAGGAAACACGTGAGGCCGGGTGTACCAGCTTGGTCTGGACCACCTTAAAGAAGCTATCAAGAAAAAATAATTGGACTGCCGTTTTTAATGGAATTACCATCGATTAGCTATGTAAAACTGGGATGTACAGCAAATCTTTAGAACATGTGGGGGAAGGTTCAAGTGTTTTCTTATTTTCAATAAGAGGCTAAGGTGTAGTGAAATTACAGAATTAGCGGCAAATTATTCAGATTTGTAACAAAACTCCAGTATTAGTTGTGATCTCTAGGACTGGTTCGGAAAGATTCAGGTTTGCGGTGAAATTCTAGATATAGTCGCAAATCCATCGGTTGTTGAGAATTATCAGATTTAGTAATTGAAACTATTGAGTCTTCCCACTGCAAGCGACACAGCATGGTTGCCATTCACCCATCAATAAAAATACAAACAGCACCCAAATAAATTTTAAGGTTTAGCTTTAAAAAAATGGGGGCATGGAAGGAAGAGGTACTTTTGGATGAAATGAAGTGACTACTATCTAAAGTTACCCAATTCTTGAATTTTCCATTGAAGGAGGCAAAAGTATGGCAAACGTAAATCTCGCGGTAATTTATTACAGCTCCACCGGAACAAACTATCAATTGGCAAAATGGGCCAAAGAAGGAGCCCAGGAATCGGGTGCAGAAGTAAAATTATTAAAAGTTCCTGAGCTTGCACCGCAGTCAGCTATAGAATCCAATCCCGCATGGAAAGCACATGTGGAGGAGGCAAAGGACGTACCTGAGGTCACTACAGATGATTTAGAATGGGCAGATGCCATCATTTTCAGTGTGCCTACCCGATTTGGAAATATGCCGTCGCAAATGAAGCAATTCTTGGATACAACAGGTGGTATATGGGCAAAAGGCAAACTGGTGAATAAGGTCGTAAGTGCCATGAGTTCGGCGCAAAATCCACATGGAGGCCAGGAAGCGACCATTTTATCCCTGTATACGACAATGTATCACTGGGGTGCGATTGTTGCTGCGCCTGGTTACTCAGATGCGGTAACCTTTGGAGCCGGCGGCAATCCATATGGTACAAGTGTTACAGTTGAAGAAAACGGAATGAAGGAAGATGTTCAGGCAGCGGTGAAATATCAGGCGAAACGTACGGTAACGGTTGCAGGATGGGTAAAACAGGGAACCCAATAATTTTTGAAGGCTGATTGGATGCCAATCAGCCTTTTTTATCAATTATCATAAGAACAAAAAGCACATCATTACCACTTAGAAAATAGAACTAGTAAAATAGATGATACAGGTTAGAATGGTGGTTTTCCTTACGAAAGGTGGGTAAACTAACCATAAATAGAAGGGGGTTATCATTTTGTCATTAGTAGGTAAACGAGTAGTAGTTATTGGCGGTACTTCAGGCATTGGATTAGCAACTGCTAAAGCCTTTCTTGAAAAATCGGCTCAAGTGATTATCGCAAGCCGCTCAACTGAAAAGCTTTCTGAGGCGAAAAAGGCGTTAGGTGAAAATGTAGAAGGGTATGAACTGGATTTTCGCAGTGAGGAGAATGTTTCCGGGTTTTTCAGCAAGGTGGGCAATTTCGATCACTTAGTTGTTACCGCAGGAGAAGGAGCCATGGGAAGCTTTAGTGATTTGCCAGTTGCTCAAGTAAGAGACGCGTTTGACAGCAAATTTTGGGGCCAATACATAACGGTTCATGCTGCTCTCCCCTATTTGGATAAATCAGGATCCATTACATTGACTTCGGGTGTCTATGGTTTAAGACCTCCAAAAGGCGCCTCCACACTTGCATCCATCAACTCTGCAATTGATGGGCTGGTTCGCGGGCTAGCAGTTGACCTTTCACCTGTAAGGGTTAATGTCGTTTCGCCTGGAATTGTCGATACACCAATATACAGTGGGATGCCGGAAGACCAAAGACAGGCAATGTACAATCAGATTGGCCAGCAATTGCCTGTTGGACGGGTTGCACAGCCGGAAGACATCGCCCAAACGTACGTGTATTTGGCAGAAAATGGCTTTACTACCGGAACATCAGTCCTAATCGATGGTGGCGCTCATCTGGTATAAAAAAATATGATTCATTGGCGGCCCTTTTAAAACAAAAAGGGCCGTCTTTTTAAATTAGGAAAATAATATGTCCCGATTATGAGGCTGTAGTTTCCTCCGGCCATTGCGATAAAAATTCGTCCCTTTAGTGGAGGGCAGTGAAAGGACTCGACATATTGAATGACTTTTACTCTATTAATTCAAATTAGTAGAGTGTGCCCTATCCGATTGGGTATAATAAATTTAATTTGAATAAAGGACTGAATGAAAGCTATGGCTAATAAATCAAAGCACTTAGCCGGGATTTCTCTGGCAATTATGGGAACCGGGTTTGTTGCGACCATTCCTTTTGAAGGAAACTTAGCGGTAGATCTATTGCAAGGCGGATTCGAAGCAGGACTGGTTGGTGGATTAGCTGATTGGTTCGCTGTGACAGCATTATTCCGTCATCCAATGGGGCTGCCGATCCCTCATACGGCCCTGCTCCCGAAAAATCGGAAAAGGGTAACAAATGCACTTGTTTCTACCCTGGAAAATGACTGGCTTTCCCAGGAGAGCATCCAGGATAAAATCAAGCAGATTCATTTAACAGACAAAATCATCTCAACTCTTGAAAGAGAGCTTCATTCCGATACCGTAAAAAATGGAATGCAGCAGCTTATAGAGGAAGTGATCCGGCAGATAAAGCCGGAGAGATTTGTACCTTATATTGAAAGGGAAGTCAAAAAATCCCTTTCCTCCGTTCGTATTGGAAGCCTCTTGCAGACGGCTGCAGATCAAGCGCTCATCAGAAAATATGAGGAAAAAGCATTTGACGCTGCTTTGCAAAAAGCGGAAGAGTGGTTAATGGATAAAAACCGGAGAGACCAATTGGGGACTTTTGCTTTAAAAGCGCTCAATAGCATAGAAGGTGATGGGATTCTACAGTTTGCACTAAAGTCCCTTCAAAATCTCGTAAATGAAGAAAAGCTCGGAAAAATCCTGCAAACCTTACTGCTAAATATTATTTACAGCCTGCGTTATGAGAAAGATCCAAATCGACAGGCAATCATGATAAAACTCCGTACAATCATGAATAATTTAGGGAAAAACAAGCCTGTGGTCACGGAAATTGAAAATCTGGTGGATAGTCTGATTGCGGGTTGGGAGCCTTCCGGAAAAATTACCGACGTCCTCCAAAACGCACAACAACGCGTATTAGAATTTGTTGAAAATGGGAAGTTTATGGATGATTATTTCCTGCCGTTTATTTCACGGCTATTAGATGATTTGAAAAATGACAATGAAAAAATGGACAGGATCGAAAATTGGGTGCAGGGGCAGCTTGCTAGCCTTATTGCCGAAAACCATTCGAAAATAGGCAAGCTTGTACAGGAAAACCTGGATAAGCTGGATAATGAAACGCTTATTGAAATGGTGGAGAACAATGTTGGCAAGGACCTCCAGTGGATCCGGGTGAACGGAGCGGTATGCGGATTTATCATAGGATTAATATTAACCGGTTTTAAAGCGTTCTTTTAAGGGATAGTCAGTAGCACACAGAATAACTAAAGTAGATGGCTTTGGTACTTAAACCGAAGCCATCTTTTTTTATTTCCCGAAAAAACTGTAAGAAAATATTACACAAATAATTTCCATTCTTCAGTTTTATGGAATAATGGACGCATATTTAAGGACCGTATGCCATGAAAATTTGGGGGTAGGAAGGATGCGAAAACAAAAACTGGTGCTAATAGGGAATGGCATGGCTGGAGTTCGATGTATTGATGAAATTATAAAGTGCGATCCTGCACGTTTTGATATTGTGATATTTGGAAATGAGCCTCATATGAATTATAACCGAATTTTATTATCGGCTGTTTTGCAAGGGGATGCGTCCTATGAAGGCATTACCCTGAATGACCAGAACTGGTATGAGGAGCGAAAGATCCGTCTTTTTACCGGAGAAAAAGTAGTACACATTGATTCGGTAAACCAACGGATCTTTACGGATAAATACAGAGAAATGCAGTACGACAAATTACTTGTAGCGGAAGTATTACAGCACACGCTTGGTTCAGAATTTGAAGCGGGTTCCCAGAAAGAAGCGATATGTGGATGTACAACATTATCCAGAGATCAAATTGTAGAAGAAATTCGTTCCAAAGGTTTAACACACACTAAAGAAGTCATGAATGTGCTGGGTTGGGAGAAAGAGGAAGGGTGTTCGAAATGTCGTCCGGCTCTTAACTACTATTTAGGAATGGTAAATCCTCTTGAATATAAAGATGAAAAAGAATCCCGATATGTCAATGAACGCATGCATGCGAATATTCAAAAAGACGGCACATACTCCGTAGTACCCCGAATGTATGGCGGTGTAACAAATGCCGGGGATTTACGCCGGATCGCAGACGTTGTTGATAAATATCAAATTCCATTAGTCAAAGTGACTGGCGGCCAACGTATTGACTTATTAGGTGTTAAAAAAGAAGATGTTCCAAAGGTATGGGAAGAGTTGGATATGCCGTCCGGTTTTGCTTATGGGAAATCCCTTCGTACGGTAAAAACATGTGTTGGTGAACAGTTCTGTCGCTTTGGGACGCAGGATTCTATCTCGCTTGGCATTGCGTTAGAAAAAAATTTGAAGGGCTTAATACCCCTCATAAAGTGAAAATGGCTGTCTCTGCTTGTCCTCGCAACTGTGCCGAATCCGGAATTAAGGATCTCGGAGTTGTTGGAATCGATGGAGGATGGGAAATTTATGTCGGAGGGAACGGTGGAACTCATTTGCGCGCAGCAGACCTTCTCTACAAAGTGAAAACAGAAGAAGAGCTTATGGAAATTACGGGTGCGTACCTGCAGTATTATCGTGAGACAGCCAACTATTTAGAGCGGACCTCCGCGTGGGTGGAGCGTTTAAGTTTAGATCACATCCGCTCCATACTGGATGATCAGGAAAAACGAGATGAATTGAATGAACGCATGGATAAAGCTTTATCTACTTATAAAGACCCTTGGAAGCAAATTCTTGAAGACGAAAAAACAGCAAATACCTTGTTTAAGAGTTTAGTAACATCGTAAGGCAAAAGGGCGACAATTCTAGGAGGGAAAATTCATGGTGAATAAAAGCATAATGAAAGTACTGGTCGGTCCTGCTGGAGAATTGGCTGAACGAATTGGCAAAACCGTATATGTAGGAGATAAGGAAGTCGCCGTATTTAAATTATTGAACGGGAGTATACGTGCGGTTGAAAATCGCTGCCCCCACAAAGGGGGAGTTCTGGCTGAAGGGATGGTCAGTGGTGATTTTGTCTTTTGTCCAATGCATGACTGTAAAATCTGCTTGCAGGATGGCCAGGTTCAAGAACCGGATACGGGATGTGTCAAAACGTTTAAGACATTAGTGGAAGACGGAAAAGTATATGTTCTCATGGAGGAGTAGCCATCGTAACAGCAATCTAAGGGAGTGATATCTAATGAAATTATCTGAATTGAAAAAGAGCGGCCATGCTCCTTCTTTACTCGCCTCGTTTTTATACTTTGACGTAAGCTTTATGATTTGGGTAATCCTGGGTGCCCTAGGGGCTTTCATTACGAAAGACTTCGGTCTCTCACCAGCGGAAAAAGGACTGATAGTAGCGTTGCCGATTTTAGGGGGCTCCATTTTCCGTATCATCCTTGGAGTGTTGACTGATCGGATCGGCCCTCGGAAAACAGCCATTGGCGGAATGATTATTACGATGGTTCCCCTCTTATGGGGATGGTTGTTCGGCCATAGCTTAGGGGAGTTATTTTGTATCGCTGTTTTATTGGGTGTAGCAGGTGGCAGCTTTGCGGCAGCTATTCCAATGGCAGCCGTTGGTATCCGCCACATTTGCAAGGCCTTGCTATGGGCATAGCAGGAGCAGGGAATAGCGGTACTCTATTTGCTACGTTATTTGGTCCTCGTCTTGCCACAGAATTCGGTTGGCATAACGTGTTGGGAATGGCACTTATTCCACTTGCCCTGGTATTCATCGCCTATATTTTCATGGCAAAAGATGCTCCATCACAGCCTGAGCCTATGCCGGTGAAAGCTTATTTCCGCATTTTTAAATCCACGGATACATGGTATTTCTGTGTACTATATAGTGTCACCTTCGGAGGATTTGTAGGATTATCAAGTTTCCTCAGCATCTTTTTTGTCGACCAATATCATTTATCAAGAGTGAGCGCAGGCGATTTCGTTACGCTGGTTGTAGCAGCGGGCAGCTTTTTCCGTCCTGTTGGCGGATACCTTGCAGACCGGCTGGGTGGCACGAATGTACTGAGTGTGTTGTTTATCGTTGTTTCCGCAACCATGTTTGGCGTCAGTTATCTGCCTTCCTTCTATATGGTGATGATTTTATTGTTTGTTGGAATGGCCTGCCTTGGAATGGGGAACGGGCCGTTTTCCAGGTCATTCCTCAGCGATTCCAAAAGGAAATGGGGATGATTACTGGAATGGTCGGAGCTGCTGGGGGAATAGGCGGATTTTTTGTACCGAACCTTCTTGGATCATTGAAACAGTTGACAGGCACTTATGCCGCTGGATTTATCTGCTATGCAATAATCGGAATCATTGGTTTTTCTGTATTGCTAATAGCAAGACAGAACTGGAAGAAGTCTCTCGCTATAAACAATATGCCAGTGAAAGTATAAGATAATGTAAGCGAATATTGCTTTAAAAGGCCAGTCGAAGATATTTCGGCTGGCCTTCCATGTCTCCGGTTATGTAGAAGGATTTACATCAAGAGCTGTTTATAAATTGGTACGTTTACTTATATTCACATTATTATGTGAGAAAATCTAACACGAGTTGTGTGAAAATTTCCAATTTAAAGTATAATAAAGTCAAAGAAAACTGTTGGCTATTCTTTGTGGGGTGAGTGAAGTGGCGTATCAGGAAGCATCTTATAAAGACAAGAAAGTGATTTCAATCGGAGTGGTCAGTGAATTAACCGGTTTGACAGAAAGACAGATCCGCTATTATGAAGAAAGGAATCTGATTTTCCCTGAAAGAACACCGCGGGGCAGCCGCAAGTATTCTTTTTCTGACGTGGAAACATTAATGGACATTGCCAACAAAATAGAGGATGGTGTCCAAACTTTTGAAATCAGGCAAGAAATGATCAGGAAGAGTGGCAAAGAAGATCAACGTGAGATACGCAAAAGGATGTTAAGGGGACAGATAAATGCCCAATTTGGCATTCAAGACAAGTAAATCAAACTAGAAAATGGAGATTAACAACTGCCAAGCTATTCTGGCTGTTATCAATCTCCCGATTTTTAATAGATTCATCTATTTGCATTTTTAAAGATAAAAGAAAAGATGGTTAGCAACGTAATAGTCACTAGACAAACCACTGAACCTATTAAATTTGATTTATTAAAAATAAATGCGATAAAGATGATTAATAGGGCTATGATGGCAAAGACTGTTGTATACGGATACCATCTAACCTGGAAACCAGGTTTCTTTGTGTATTGGGAACGTAGCTTCAACTGTGCCAAACAAATTGAGACCCATAATAAAATAATCGTAAAGCCAGGTATGGACATCATATGGCCGATAATTTGTTCCGGAGTTAAATAGGCCATAAACACACCGGCTAAAATGCATAAGGCAGTGATCATAATCCCATTCAAGGGAATTCCTTTTTGAGATGTTTTCAACAATACTTTCGGTGCCTCGCCGCTTTGGGCCATGGAATATAATGTTCGTGATGTAGCGAAAACCCCCGAATTGGCAGCTGATAATACAGCTGTTAAAAGTACAAAATTCATAATATGCGCAGCACCTGGTAATCCTGATATGCTGAATACTTGAACGAATGGGCTGTCTTCACCTGTAACCTCATTCCAAGGCATTATTCCGCAGATGATAAGGATAGGCAAGATGTAAAAAAAGATAACCCTGTATACAGCCCCTTTAATGACCCTTGGCAAAACTTGTTGGGCATTCTTCGTCTCTGTAACAGCAACCCCAATCAGTTCAGCCCCGCCATATGAGAACATGACGACTAAAAATGCGCTAAAAATCCCTTCCATTCCATTTGGAACAAATCCGCCATGTGCCGTATAGTTCGAAATGGCATCTGGGGTAGAACCCGGGAAAAAACCGAACAGGATAAGAGAACCTAACACAATAAAAGCGATGATAGCCACTATTTTGATTCCAGCGAACCAGAACTCGAGTTCTCCATAATATTTAACGTGGAATAAGTTAATTCCAATTATTACTACTGAACAAAGTAAGCTTAATAACCATAATGGTACAGATGGATACCAAAATTGCAAAAAGCTGCCTGCTGCCAATAATTCCACGATGATTACGATAATCCAATTAAACCAATATAGCCAGCCAACGATAAATGATATCCGGAAACCGAATGCCTTATTTATTAAGTTTTGAATATTAGAATTTGGGAACGCCGAAGCCATTTCTCCTAAAGCTGCCATAACAATGAAAAGCAGTAATCCCCCAAATAAATACGCAAATACAACACTCGGCCCTGCTGTTTGTAAAGTAGCGGCACTGCCTTTAAAAATGCCCGTTCCAATCATGCCAGCCAAGGCGATAAACAGCACATGTCTTGGCAATAAACCTTTTTGTAAATCTTGATGATGTTTTTCCATGATGACTTAGCCATCCTTTCTTAAAATAAAAAATCCCTACTGAATCTGTAGGAACTGATGAACTTTTTTTCTTTTTTGATTCAACGCTTTTAAGCACTAAAGTATTCTTATATTAATATATCATATTTGTCCTGTGTGTCAATCCGCATTTCAGCTAAAAAACGAATGAAATGGAAAAAAGCTGTCGAGGAATTCGACAGCATGTATAGGTTTATCTTCCGAATAAATCGTTCACCATATTATTAAAGTCATTGAAAAGATCATTACCGTTTCGGCCACCGCCATTTTGTCCATCACGAATGTCATTGGCGTAAGTAGTCATTCTGTCAAAAAAATCGGGATTTGTGGACACGTACACTCGATGGACCTTTTTATCCGCCGCCCTCACCTGATCGGCTACTTGTTGCTCAAAATCGGTTGATACCGCACTGTAGGTCCTCGATCCGTTACCATTTCCATCGTTTTGTGCGCCGTTATTGTTGTTACGGTTGCCTCCATTGGCATTCCCGCCGTTGTTATTATTTGCTTTTGTTCCGGTAGTACCGTTATTAAGCGCCCGTCCTTTGCCATCATCTGTTGCGCCAGCGTTTGCAAATCCTCGTCCGCCATTGTTATCCGTTACATTTCCGTCTTCTTCATCATCCGCTGTGTTCGTCCCATTTCCTAGCCCATAGCCTGTCCCGATTCCTGCATCGGTACCGTTATCAGTGTTTCGCCCATCGCCATTTTGGCCGTTTCCATTGTTGCCATTGTTATTCCGATCATCATTTAGCCTAACAGCCACATATGCGTTATTATTGGCTAAAATCACATGTGCCTCGTCCACCTGGTTCATGCGCTCAATATTCCTTTCAGCGCGGTCGGCAACTCTCATGGTTCGATTGTTATTGTTTCCATTGCCTTCATTGTTATTTCCCACCCGGGCAGTTTGGACTTGTCCGTCTCCGCCGTTATTATCAGCTGCGTTATTATCATTATTGTCATTGCATCCAGTCAGCCCGGAGAGAAGTAACGCAGAGCTTAAAATAATGATCCCTTTTTTCATGCTGTTCACTCCTTTGTTTATCGTTGCTTTGTTAGCTTTCCTTTTTTTTCGTCGATTTATGAAAGGAAACATCAGCAAGGATTGAAAAGCGGGAAAAATAACTTATCATTAGATAACTTTTTTATTAGTAATGGTTTTGAAATTACTACTCAGGATTTCGTTATTCATCAGTTTGCTTTTTGCTATGTAGGTGCTGGGACTCGTTTTGGTGGGTTTCCCCCGAATCGATTGCTCATAATATAGGGTTGTGAGAAAGGGGGGGAGAGCCAGAGGGGTTAAAATTTATCGATGCTGCTGTGTGCGTAACTATGCGATGTAGGCTTTTCCGTCGTTACATTCATATGATTCCGCCAAAGCCGACCTATAATATCCTGTGAATCAAGGGAACAAAAATGAAATAAACTAAAAGCATTAGCGATTCTTTCTTCCGATTGCTATTACCTATTGACCACAACACATGTAATTAGTGGTGAATTTAGGAGTTTTTCCCCTGTTATATAGAAAAAAGTGATGGTCAATCCGGTTAGAATATTTAAGGAACCTCGTTTTGTTTACGTATATAAAAATCCCCTCGTATAACTTATACGAGGGGTGTACCCTAAACTAAAAACTGAGTCACGTTACTGCTAATTTTTTCACTTCAATGAACAAAATATGATGGCCGTCTAAATCTTTGATTTTGAACAAATATCCTTCAGCCTCTAATTCGTCTCCTTGTTTAACGTCAAAGCTTTGGGTCAGGAACCAGCCACCGAGCGTGTCGACATCTTCTTCAGAAAGATGGATGCCAAGCATATCATTAACTTCGCTTATCAGAACCCTTGAATTGAATATATAATGATCCTGCTTAATCTTTCTAATTTCGGATATTTCGTCCGCATCGAATTCATCGCGGATTTCCCCGACAATTTCCTCAAGGATATCCTCTACCGTAACAAGGCCTGAGGTTCCACCATATTCATCAAAAAGAATGGCCATATGTGTCCGTTCCTTTTGCATTTTCACAAGCAGGTCGTGGATTGGTATATTTTCAATCACACGGATAATTGGTTTAATGAATGGCTTTAACGAGGCTCCCTCTATTAACGTTTCCCGGGAGATTTTCGCCGTCAAAATTTCCTTAATATTAATCATGCCTACGATATTGTCTTTATCGCCATCTACGACAGGATATCTTGTGTATTTTTCGTCGCGGATGGTGGCGATGATTTCATCAAGGGTATCCTCTATGGAAAAGCTGACAATTTCCGTACGGGGAACCATGATTTCTTTGGCAATCCGTTCATCAAACTCAAATATATTGTTTACATATTTTAATTCATTTTGATTGATTTCCCCGCTTTTGTAACTCTCGGAAAGGAGGAAACGCAGTTCTTCTTCTGAGTGGGCCAGTTCATGCTCTGAAGCTGGCTTCAAGCCGAAAAGACCAGTGATAAAACGGGCAGACCCATTAAGGGCCCAAATAATTGGAAACATGATCTTATAAAACAAAATAATGGGCTTAGAGAACGCAAGTGTAACAGCTTCAGCTTTCTGGATTGCAACTGTTTTAGGGGCTAACTCACCAACTACTACGTGTAAGAACGTTACAATAGAGAATGCGATAACAAACGCGATAATATGAGAAGTTGATTCTCCGACATTATATTTTAGAAAAACCGGTTCAAGCATATGAGCGATGGTAGGTTCCCCTAGCCACCCGATTCCTAATGCCGTTACAGTGATTCCCAGTTGGCACGCCGATAAGTATTCATCCAGATGGGATGTTACCCTTTTGGCAGCTATAGCGCCTGCTCTGCCTTCTTCAATAAGCTGTTCAATCCTTGAGCTTCTTACCCTGATAATGGCGAATTCCGTTGCCACGAAGAATGCAGTCATGGCAATTAAAACCACCAGCAAGATCAAGTTTAATATGTCCAAAAAAGTTGCCTTACAAAAGTAAGGCGTTCACCTCCAAGTGATGCAAAATATTATTCTTCTTCTTGTTGTCCTTGAAAAAAGATCATGACAAATTTAATTAATTCAAACAGTGACATTAATGCTGCTGCTACGTAAGTAAGCGCGGCGGCGTTCAATACTTTCTTTACTCCAACTTCCTCTTCATTATAGAGGATGCCCTCAGCTAGCATCAACTTTCTGGCCCTGCTGCTTGCGTTGAACTCTACCGGCAATGTGATGAGCTGGAATGCAACCGCTGCAGAAAATATGATTATTCCCAGGCCAATCAGGGATAGCTGGTTTAAAAGCATTCCCCCCAAGAATAAGAAGGGGGCAGCACCGGAAGCAATGCTTGCAACCGGGAAAATTCGATGACGCAGAACTAATGCCCCGTAAGATTGCTTATGTTGGATCGCATGGCCCACTTCATGAGCGGCTACAGAAATCGAAGCGATGGAATTACCATAATATACGGCTTCTGATAAGCGGACCACTTTATTAATTGGGTCGTAATGGTCGGATAGTGTTCCGGCGACTACTTCGATAGGAATGGAGTGAAGTCCATTCTCGTCAAGAAGCCTGCGCGCGGTTTCAGCACCTGATAATCCCGTTCTCGTTGGCACTTGTGCCCATTTATTAAAATTACCTTTTACCCTAAATTGTGCCCAAATCGAAATGCCTAATGCCAGAAAGATAAGAAAATCCATAGGATGGAAAATCATCTTATTTTGTTGCCTCCTAGAGTAGTAATAATAATAGAGATTGGATAAGAGACAAGCTTTCATGGGAGAGATGCTTCTTTATCATCTCGGGATTGTGTAAGCCCTTTTCTTTTAATAAAGATACAATTGCTGAAACGTCAAGCTCTAGTTCCCTTATTTTTTCCTTTAGCTCCTGTACGTCTACATTCTCAATCTCTTGTTCTTTTAACTTCAATTTGATTTCCTGTAATGACATATGATTCTTTTTCATTTCTTCAATGTAGTGTAGGCGGGAAACTGAATCCATGTCATAATAACGGTAATTGGAACTGGAACGTTCTGCTTTTAATAAACCCATACGGGTATAATGATCAATTGTCCGTTTTGTGACATTGGCCATATCAGCCAATTCGCCAATCCTTAATCTCGCAGCCCCATTGGTAACTCCTCCTCTTGAAAAACCATCACGTGATGGTTTAACTATATCATAACTTATAAACTATACTTCTATCAAATAATAAAATAGAAGGGGTCAGTCCCCCGTTGCTTT